>NZ_JBXWDD010000033.1:0-524 GCF_057320665.1 Enterobacter cloacae complex sp. 385G4 | reverse complement strand
AAATGAATACCAAGTCTCTGAGTGAACATACGTAATTCATTACGAAGTTTAATTCACGAGCATCAAACTTAAATTGAAGAGTTTGATCATGGCTCAGATTGAACGCTGGCGGCAGGCCTAACACATGCAAGTCGAACGGTAGCACAGAGAGCTTGCTCTCGGGTGACGAGTGGCGGACGGGTGAGTAATGTCTGGGAAACTGCCTGATGGAGGGGGATAACTACTGGAAACGGTAGCTAATACCGCATAACGTCGCAAGACCAAAGAGGGGGACCTTCGGGCCTCTTGCCATCAGATGTGCCCAGATGGGATTAGCTAGTAGGTGGGGTAACGGCTCACCTAGGCGACGATCCCTAGCTGGTCTGAGAGGATGACCAGCCACACTGGAACTGAGACACGGTCCAGACTCCTACGGGAGGCAGCAGTGGGGAATATTGCACAATGGGCGCAAGCCTGATGCAGCCATGCCGCGTGTATGAAGAAGGCCTTCGGGTTGTAAAGTACTTTCAGCGGGGAGGAAGGCG
>NZ_JBXWDD010000032.1:0-605 GCF_057320665.1 Enterobacter cloacae complex sp. 385G4 | reverse complement strand
GGTGTGTTCGAGTCTCTCAAATTTTCGCAATCATGAAGTGAAACATCTTCGGGTTGTGAGGTTAAGCGACTAAGCGTACACGGTGGATGCCCTGGCAGTCAGAGGCGATGAAGGACGTGCTAATCTGCGAAAAGCGACGGCGAGGTGATATGAACCTTTGACCCGTCGATGTCCGAATGGGGAAACCCAGTGCAATTCGTTGCACTATCGTTAACTGAATACATAGGTTAACGAGGCGAACCGGGGGAACTGAAACATCTAAGTACCCCGAGGAAAAGAAATCAACCGAGATTCCCCCAGTAGCGGCGAGCGAACGGGGAGCAGCCCGGAGTCTGAATCAGCTTGTGTGTTAGTGGAAGCGTCTGGAAAGTCGCACGGTACAGGGTGACAGTCCCGTACACGAAAATGCACAGGTTGTGAACTCGAAGAGTAGGGCGGGACACGTGGTATCCTGTCTGAATATGGGGGGACCATCCTCCAAGGCTAAATACTCCTGACTGACCGATAGTGAACCAGTACCGTGAGGGAAAGGCGAAAAGAACCCCGGCGAGGGGAGTGAAAAAGAACCTGAAACCGTGTACGTACAAGCAGTGGGAGCACCTTCG
>NZ_JBXWDD010000031.1:0-629 GCF_057320665.1 Enterobacter cloacae complex sp. 385G4 | reverse complement strand
GAGTGGGAAGCGAAAATCATCGAACTGGCTGGCTTCCTGGATTCTTACATCCCAGAACCAGAGCGTGCGATTGACAAGCCATTCCTGCTGCCAATCGAAGACGTATTCTCCATCTCCGGTCGTGGTACCGTTGTTACCGGTCGTGTAGAGCGCGGTATCATCAAAGTTGGTGAAGAAGTTGAAATCGTTGGTATCAAAGAGACTGCGAAGTCTACCTGTACTGGCGTTGAAATGTTCCGCAAACTGCTGGACGAAGGCCGTGCTGGTGAGAACGTTGGTGTTCTGCTGCGTGGTATCAAACGTGAAGAAATCGAACGTGGTCAGGTTCTGGCGAAGCCAGGCTCAATCAAGCCACACACCAAGTTCGAATCTGAAGTGTACATTCTGTCCAAAGACGAAGGCGGCCGTCATACTCCGTTCTTCAAAGGCTACCGTCCACAGTTCTACTTCCGTACAACTGACGTGACCGGTACCATCGAACTGCCAGAAGGCGTAGAGATGGTAATGCCAGGCGACAACATCAAGATGGTTGTGACTCTGATCCACCCAATCGCGATGGACGACGGTCTGCGTTTCGCAATCCGTGAAGGCGGCCGTACCGTTGGCGCGGGCGTTGTTGCTAAAGTTCT
>NZ_JBXWDD010000030.1:0-661 GCF_057320665.1 Enterobacter cloacae complex sp. 385G4 | reverse complement strand
GGTGTGACTGCGTACCTTTTGTATAATGGGTCAGCGACTTATATTCTGTAGCAAGGTTAACCGTATAGGGGAGCCGCAGGGAAACCGAGTCTTAACTGGGCGTTAAGTTGCAGGGTATAGACCCGAAACCCGGTGATCTAGCCATGGGCAGGTTGAAGGTTGGGTAACACTAACTGGAGGACCGAACCGACTAATGTTGAAAAATTAGCGGATGACCTGTGGCTGGGGGTGAAAGGCCAATCAAACCGGGAGATAGCTGGTTCTCCCCGAAAGCTATTTAGGTAGCGCCTCGTGAACTCATCTTCGGGGGTAGAGCACTGTTTCGGCTAGGGGGCCATCCCGGCTTACCAACCCGATGCAAACTACGAATACCGAAGAATGTTATCACGGGAGACACACGGCGGGTGCTAACGTCCGTCGTGAAGAGGGAAACAACCCAGACCGCCAGCTAAGGTCCCAAAGTCATGGTTAAGTGGGAAACGATGTGGGAAGGCACAGACAGCCAGGATGTTGGCTTAGAAGCAGCCATCATTTAAAGAAAGCGTAATAGCTCACTGGTCGAGTCGGCCTGCGCGGAAGATGTAACGGGGCTAAACCATGCACCGAAGCTGCGGCAGCGACGCTTATGCGTTGTTGGGTAGGGGAGCGTTCTGTAAGCCGT
>NZ_JBXWDD010000029.1:0-730 GCF_057320665.1 Enterobacter cloacae complex sp. 385G4 | reverse complement strand
CCGGACCGGCCGTACATTGCCGGCGTGCTGCATGACTCGGCGCACGGCGACCACGTCACTATCCAGAATTACAAACGCAACGTCCTGCGCACCCCGGCGAACAACAAAATCCGCCTTGATGACGAGCGCGGAAAAGAGCATATCAAGGTCAGCACGGAGTACGGTGGCAAGAGCCAGCTGAATCTGGGTCACCTGGTCGACAGCGAAAAACAGCAGCGCGGTGAGGGGTTTGAGCTCAGGACGGACAGCTGGGGTGCGATACGGGCGCAGAAAGGGATATTTATCAGCGCTGATGGCCAGATGAAAGCGCAGGGTCAGGTGCTGGAGATGCAGGCAGCGATGAGCCAGCTGGAGCAGGCGCGGTCGCTGGCTGAAGCGTTACGCAGCGCGGCAGAAGCGGCGAGGGCTGAACTGGCAGATGTGCAGACGCAGAAGGCGCTGCTGTCAGAGGCGCTGACGGATTTAAAGAAAGCGGCGCTGCTGGTCTCGGCACCGGAGGGAATAGCGCAGGTGACAGGGAAAAGCCTGCAGCAGTCGGCGGGAGACAACATCATCAGCACCAGCGGCGGGCACACAGATTTCAGCGCACTGAAAAGATTCACCGTGGCGGCCGGGGAGCGGGTAAGTCTGTATGCGCAAAAGCTGGGCATCAAAATGTTTGCCGGCAAAGGGAAGGTGGAGATCCAGGCGCAGGGGGATGAGATGACGCTGGATGCGCTGAAGGATATCC
>NZ_JBXWDD010000028.1:0-769 GCF_057320665.1 Enterobacter cloacae complex sp. 385G4 | reverse complement strand
TGGTAATGACTCCAACTTATTGATAGTGTTTTATGTTCAGATAATGCCCGATGACTTTGTCATGCAGCTCCACCGATTTTGAGAACGACAGCGACTTCCGTCCCAGCCGTGCCAGGTGCTGCCTCAGATTCAGGTTATGCCGCTCAATTCGCTGCGTATATCGCTTGCTGATTACGTGCAGCTTTCCCTTCAGGCGGGATTCATACAGCGGCCAGCCATCCGTCATCCATATCACCACGTCAAAGGGTGACAGCAGGCTCATAAGACGCCCCAGCGTCGCCATAGTGCGTTCACCGAATACGTGCGCAACAACCGTCTTCCGGAGCCTGTCATACGCGTAAAACAGCCAGCGCTGGCGCGATTTAGCCCCGACGTATCCCCACTGTTCGTCCATTTCCGCGCAGACGATGACGTCACTGCCCGGCTGTATGCGCGAGGTTACCGACTGCGGCCTGAGTTTTTTAAATGGCGGAAAATCGTGTTGAGGCCAACGCCCATAATGCGGGCGGTTGCCCGGCATCCAACGCCATTCATGGCCATATCAATGATTTTCTGGTGCGTACCGGGTTGAGAAGCGGTGTAAGTGAACTGCAGTTGCCATGTTTTACGGCAGTGAGAGCAGAGATAGCGCTGATGTCCGGCGGTGCTTTTGCCGTTACGCACCACCCCGTCAGTAGCTGAACAGGAGGGACAGCTGATAGAAACAGAAGCCACTGGAGCACCTCAAAAACACCATCATACACTAAATCAGTAAGTTGGCAGCATCACC
>NZ_JBXWDD010000026.1:0-1201 GCF_057320665.1 Enterobacter cloacae complex sp. 385G4 | reverse complement strand
CTGAAGGATCCCCTCATAAATCAGCCATAGCATAGCCATATTTGAGCAACTGATTGGCGAATAATACCCAGGCCGCCAGCAATTCTTTCTCCGTGATTTGATAATCAGGCCGCCTGAGTACCTCCAATCCCAAGCGAATCGTTGAGAGTACCGTTCGATGCCCAATGGTATTGGCCTGAAAATGCTTATCCCAGCCCTGTTGCTGTGCGTGTAAACCAACTAGCCACAACAGGCATTGAACCATCAACGCTATCAGTAGGATGATGTCGAATCGCTCTGGACTGTTGGTACGACTTTGGCGTAAGCCAAAGCCGTATGCCGGGCTTTTGAGGTCACGAAAGGTTTCCTCTATTTGCATACGTTTGGCGTACAGGTTTACCAGCTGCTTTGGGCTCCGAGATTCTGGTGGTAAATTGCTGGCTAACACCCAAGGCTCTTTCGCCGATGTTGAGTACGTTTTTGCCGATGGATGGTGGCAATTAGTCCTCGTTGAACGCTGATTTGTACGCCCCTTAGGTTTGCTACGATAAAGCGTGAGATGGCAATTGATAGGGTTAGTTTTGGTCAAAGTCTTACAACCCAGGCTCTTCGCTTGACCGTTGGCCAAGTCATGTGTACTTCGAACTGCACGCCAATTTTCAGCGCCAATATCTGCAAATTGAACTGTACCGCGAATACGGCTTAGCCAAAACCAACCATGCGCCTCAACCTCTTTGTACCAAGGCACTTTGAACCCCGCGTCAGTCACGATGAGAGGGGTAACATGCAAAGGTAAAATCTTGGCTAAGTCCGCTAAAAAACCGTTGTGGGAGGCCTTAGAGCATTGTTCTGATAGGGGATAGGACTTCTCATACAGGGTAATAGAGCGGCCATTGAAGGCTATTGAGGCGCGCAGAGCCATGATGCGTTTATGCTCTCGGATGTCTGACCAATCGACGAGCACAATCGGCATAGGGTTACCAGAACAGATGAGGCTGGCATGCCATTGGTAGACAGCTAACCGTTCTTGATGCAGATGCGTGTTGCCGAGCAAACGATCAATGCGCTTGATGTTGTGCTTGGTTCGGGCCGTGGTTGGTAAATTTCGACCTAACTCAGTCAAGGTCAGTGTCTTACATTCAATCAGCGCCTTAGAGGCCAGCATCAAGCTGTTTAATCGTTTTAGGTGAAGTTCTGGGCAGTATTGGTGTAAAGAATGTTG
>NZ_JBXWDD010000025.1:0-1708 GCF_057320665.1 Enterobacter cloacae complex sp. 385G4 | reverse complement strand
CTTCGGCGTTGTAAGGTTAAGCCTCACGGTTCATTAGTACCGGTTAGCTCAACGCATCGCTGCGCTTACACACCCGGCCTATCAACGTCGTCGTCTTCAACGTTCCTTCAGGAGACTTAAAGTCTCAGGGAGAACTCATCTCGGGGCAAGTTTCGTGCTTAGATGCTTTCAGCACTTATCTCTTCCGCATTTAGCTACCGGGCAGTGCCATTGGCATGACAACCCGAACACCAGTGATGCGTCCACTCCGGTCCTCTCGTACTAGGAGCAGCCCCCCTCAATTCTCCAGCGCCCACGGCAGATAGGGACCGAACTGTCTCACGACGTTCTAAACCCAGCTCGCGTACCACTTTAAATGGCGAACAGCCATACCCTTGGGACCTACTTCAGCCCCAGGATGTGATGAGCCGACATCGAGGTGCCAAACACCGCCGTCGATATGAACTCTTGGGCGGTATCAGCCTGTTATCCCCGGAGTACCTTTTATCCGTTGAGCGATGGCCCTTCCATTCAGAACCACCGGATCACTATGACCTGCTTTCGCACCTGCTCGAGCCGTCACTCTCGCAGTCAAGCTAGCTTATGCCATTGCACTAACCTCCTGATGTCCGACCAGGATTAGCTAACCTTCGTGCTCCTCCGTTACTCTTTGGGAGGAGACCGCCCCAGTCAAACTACCCACCAGACACTGTCCGCAACCCGGATCACGGGTCCACGTTAGAACACCAGCCATTAAAGGGTGGTATTTCAAGGACGGCTCCACGCAGACTGGCGTCCACGCTTCAAAGCCTCCCACCTATCCTACACATCAAGGACCAGTGTTCAGTGTCAAGCTATAGTAAAGGTTCACGGGGTCTTTCCGTCTTGCCGCGGGTACACTGCATCTTCACAGCGAGTTCAATTTCACTGAGTCTCGGGTGGAGACAGCCTGGCCATCATTACGCCATTCGTGCAGGTCGGAACTTACCCGACAAGGAATTTCGCTACCTTAGGACCGTTATAGTTACGGCCGCCGTTTACCGGGGCTTCGATCAAGAGCTTCGCGTTGCCGCTAACCCCATCAATTAACCTTCCGGCACCGGGCAGGCGTCACACCGTATACGTCCACTTTCGTGTTTGCACAGTGCTGTGTTTTTAATAAACAGTTGCAGCCAGCTGGTATCTTCGACTGATTTCAGCTCCGTCCGCAGGGACTTCACCTACATATCAGCGTGCCTTCTCCCGAAGTTACGGCACCATTTTGCCTAGTTCCTTCACCCGAGTTCTCTCAAGCGCCTTGGTATTCTCTACCTGACCACCTGTGTCGGTTTGGGGTACGATTTCGTGTTACCTGATGCTTAGAGGCTTTTCCTGGAAGCAGGGCATTTATCACTTCAGCACCGTAGTGCCTCGTCATCACGCCTCAGTGTTAAAGTGAACCGGATTTGCCTGGAACACACACCTACACGCTTAAACCGGGACAACCGTCGCCCGGCTGACATAGCCTTCTCCGTCCCCCCTTCGCAGTAACACCAAGTACAGGAATATTAACCTGTTTCCCATCGACTACGCCTTTCGGCCTCGCCTTAGGGGTCGACTCACCCTGCCCCGATTAACGTTGGACAGGAACCCTTGGTCTTCCGGCGAGCGGGCTTTTCACCCGCTTTATCGTTACTTATGTCAGCATTCGCACTTCTGATACCTCCAGCATGCCTCACAGCACACCTTC
>NZ_JBXWDD010000024.1:0-2231 GCF_057320665.1 Enterobacter cloacae complex sp. 385G4 | reverse complement strand
GCTCGGCCTGTAAAAAAAGCGGATCGGGCGTTTGGGCTTGAGTC
The DNA here is from genome assembly GCF_057320665.1 of Enterobacter cloacae complex sp. 385G4. NCBI lineage: Bacteria > Pseudomonadati > Pseudomonadota > Gammaproteobacteria > Enterobacterales > Enterobacteriaceae > Enterobacter > Enterobacter cloacae complex sp. 385G4. The sequence continues at coordinate 2,187 of NZ_JBXWDD010000024.1, read as the reverse complement.
ATGTGTTTGGGCTGATTATTGCTGGTCATCAAAAGATCCTCTGCTTTAGCCTCTGAAAATTTTTAGCCAATAAATATAACTTTGTTATCCCGCCAAATGCCATTAAACTGCATAAGACGCTATGTTCCAAATATGAGACAGTGGGAAAAACATGCCAGATTTAAACGGTATGATGCTATTTGCAGCCGTAGTGAGAGCAAAGGGATTCTCCCAAGCTGCACGTGAAACCGGCCACCCAAAATCCACCATAAGTCGCAAAATCGCGCAGCTTGAAGAACAACTAGGCGTGCGATTGTTACAACGCGACACCCGTAACCTGAGTCTTACCCAAGTCGGGGCACTCTTTTATCAACACTGTGATTCCATTCGCAATGAGGTGGAAGCGGCCAAGGCTGTTATCGAGAGTACCCATGATGATGTATCAGGATCATTACGGATAGCCATTCCGGTCTCTTTTAGCCAAGAATTAATTGCTAACCTCTGTAGCGGATTCATGCGTTTATATCCCAATGTGGAATTAGATGTCCAGTTTACCGACAACGATATAGGTTTGGTGGGTGAAGGATATGACATAGCTATCAAATATGGGCCACTGCAATCCTCTGATCTTGTTGCAAGATTACTGTTCGAGCGTCAACCAATTCTGGTAGCAAGCCCTGGCTATTTAAAAGCACGCGGCACCCCCGCAACACCTAAGGAGCTGAGCGATCATAGTGGTATTCTGCTAGGAACATCCCGCTCAGCACCCATATGGCCCTTAGGCAAAGGTGCTCGCAAAACCATGGTAAACTTTCAGCGTAAAGTCAGGGTCAATAGCCCGATTATGGTTAAGCAGTTAGCCCTCGATGACTTTGGGATTGCAATGCTATCAAACTCCGCCTGCAAAACCGAACTCGCCAACGGCCAGCTAGTGCCAATCTTACAGGAATGGCCGATTGAACCCTTTAAGGTCTACGGGGTGTATTCGAGCCGCAGACAATTAGCCACCAATATCAGCGCCTTCTTGGACTTTTTCGTCAAACGCTTTAGCAGCCAAGAAAGCCTACAATCCTTGATGGGCTAGGCACTTTATCGCAGCGGCATTCACCTTTACTGACATCGCCATTCCTTTATACACATCCCAATGTTGAGTGACCATGACCATTTAGATAACAAAAAAGCCTAGCAAATTGGCTAGGCTTTTTACGTTGAGGAATGTGATGCTAATGCTCAGGCTAAAAGTTAACGCGCGGAGCTTAAGTCGATTAGGCCTAACCGATTAAGTATGAGCCATTAACTACAAGCGCATCGAGCATCAGCATTTTGTCCATATATCTTTACAGCTTATATGACGGCTATTTCACACAAATACGCGCTAACCACTTCTAGGGAATAATTTTTTCCTGTTTGAGCACTTCTTTTGTGATGGCTTGGCGCAGCCCTAAACCATCCGATGTGGGCATATCCATATTCATCGCAAAAAACCACACATTATCATCAAGTTCAACCCAACCGACCCACCAGCCAATCTTAGGTTCGATTCTAGTCGAGTATCCAGTTTTAGCCCGAATAATATAGTCACCATTGGCTTCGGTCAGCATGGCTTGTTTGACAATACGCTGGCTGCGCTCCGATACGTGTAACTTATTGTGATACAGCTTTCTTAAAAAGCTGATTTGCTCCGTGGCCGAAATTCGAATACCACCGTCGAGCCAGAAACTGTCTACATTGCCCGAAATGTCCTCATTACCATAATCGAAAGCATGTAGCATCTTGCTCATACGTGCCTCGCCAATTTGGCGGGCAAATTCTTGATAAACAGGCACAACTGAATATTTCATCGCGGTGATTAGATTATGATCGCGATTCCAAGTGGCGATATCGCGCGTCTGTCCATCCCACTTAAAGACTTGGTGTTCATCCTTAACCACGCCCAAATCGAGGGCGATCAAGCTATTGGGAATTTTAAAGGTAGATGCGGGTAAAAATGCTTGGTTCGCCCGTTTAAGATTATTGGTAAATCCTTGCTGCTTATTCTCATTCCAGAGCACAACTACGCCCTGTGATTTATGTTCAGTAAAGTGAGCATTCCAACTTTTGTTTTCTTGCCATTCCTTTGCTACCGCAGGCATTCCGATAATCGATGCCACCAAAAACACAGCCGATAAGGCTAATACACGCATAACGTCCCCTTGCTTAATGCAATAT
>NZ_JBXWDD010000023.1:0-5475 GCF_057320665.1 Enterobacter cloacae complex sp. 385G4 | reverse complement strand
GGGGATATATCCGGATAGCGGACGGAACGGTGGAGTGTGCGGCGCCGGACAAAATCATCGAGCGCGGGGCGGTGTGGCAGAAGTTTGGTGGACAGAGTATAAGTCAGGCAATGCAGTGCTGGGAAAACGCCGAATTTGCCATAACGCCTGAAGTCAGGCGGTTATCGGATGACTCGCCGGTGGCTGGTCTGACGCTGGGTTTAACAGGTGCGGATGGCACGCAGCAAAGTCTGGCAACCTCCGCTTCAGGGGCCACTGCGGTGCAGAATAATATTAATATCGATTCTCTCAACGCCTCTTTGCTGGATAAAACATAAGGCGTTGCGTTATTTCGAAGTATATCTTCGGGGAAAGCACCGTGTTGGTTGTCACGAAGGTCTTTCTGAAGATTATTTTCCTGAACGGAAAAAGGACAGAATTCATGACGGAAGAAAATACGACAGGTAATGAGAGCAGTCCCTCGACGATCTACATAAAACCAGAATGGGATGACAATGGAAAGGTCTACTGGCCTGGCATACAGAATCAGAAAAAATCAAAGAATGCTAAAGCTGTTTTGCTGCAGCCTCCTGTCAAAGCGATCCCCGTTATCTTCCTTCCTGGAGTGATGGGGACCAATTTGATGGGAACTGACGAAGGAAAGGAAAATGACATCTGGCGTGGCGATAGTTTGGGAGGCGTATTTCTTAAATGGGCACGCAAGGATGGTACTGAACGAAGAGAGTTACTTAATCCCGACACTACTAAGGTGGACAATCGCGGGGATATTAACCAGACCCTCTATTCTCCGCTTTCCGATGACGGAAAAATATTTACAACCCGCCGGGAGCGGGGCTGGGGAGAGGTTTTATCCTTCAGCTACGGTAAATTTATAAGCGTTTTCCAGGGGGCGCTGTTGGATGACTGGCAGCAGGATCTTGTTCACTATGGTAAATCAACGTCGGAGAAAAATGGGGTACTAAGTCAGTTGGTTGGCAAATCGCTGTCTAAAGGGATAGATACTGAAATTACCGGCGAATCCATCCTGACTCAGCAGGAACTGAACCATTTCAAGAACTTTTTATTCCCGGTTCACGTCTATGGCTATAACTGGCTTCAGGATAATAAAACCTCGGCGCAAGGACTGGTTGCCTTTATCGACAGGACTATCAGCCTCTACAAAAATGAGCGCGGCCACGGTATGCCCTTTCCCGCCGGGCAGGAAAAAGTCATTATCGTTACCCATTCCATGGGCGGGCTGGTGGCGCGTTACGCGTCCCAGGTGTTGGGCGCAAAAGATAAGATTCTGGGTATAGTGCATGGGGTGATCCCCGATCTTGGCTCACCGGCAGCGTACCGCCGCATGAAGGTTGGCGCAAAACAGGAAGGCATGGCCGGAGCCGTATTGGGTAATACCGCAGAAGAGCTGATGCCGGTCCTGGCCAGGGCTCCCGCGCCGCTTCAGCTCTTACCTTCGGCGAAATACCTTTCCGGAGCGCCCTGGCTGAGCGTGGAAGGGGCTGGCGAAGACGGCAGCGATGTAAAACTACCGCAAGCCGGGGATCCTTTCGGGGAGATTTACCTCAACAAGACGCTGTGGTATCGCCTGTATGAGTCCGACATTATCGATAAGGACGAGGCGGTGAGTCAGAGTAACTGGACTAACTACGTACATTTAGTTGATAAGCCTGTCCGCAAGTTTATTTCTTTCATGGATAGTAGGGGCTATCATCCTAATACTTACGTTTTCTATGGGCATAATATCGCCTCCGATGGCACGCTGACATGGCAAAAAACCTCCATTACCTACCCGAAAAACAGCCATGATAGTGACAGAAAGCTACCCAACAACTACAGAGAGATCCCCCTTCCTTTTAATCGTTCTCAGATGTATGTGATCAACTCATCAAAAACCGCTGGGGATGGCACGGTGCCGGTGGAGTCGCTGAGCGCCATTTGCCGTAACAGCGAAATCAAAAGCGTTCTGGCTATCGACGTGGACCACCAGGGAGCCTATGACGTCAGCAGCATGAAGGATATTCAGGCCAGGCCAGCCCTGCAGTTTACTCTCAGAGCCATTGTGAAAATGGTCCAGGAGATCCCGAACCCATGAAGACCGTTAGACAGCTTACAGCGTTATCTCTTATGGCGGGCAGCATGCTTTTTATTGCCCAGACTACGGCATCCACGCCAGTACAGAAGGACAGTCCAGTGATAAATACTTTGTTTGCGCAGACCAAACCGCAGTGCATTGGGCGCTATGTGATTGACGTTCCCGAGTCATTCAACAATCAGCTCCACGATATGATTTTTATCGATGATTTCAAAATTGAAAGCAAACCTCTCTTTCTACCTGCATTTAAACAACGGGTGCAGTTAAGAGAGCAGGCGCTGCGCGATGCCATTAATAAACCTGGAAATGAGTCTGTAAATGCACCGTATATAAAAGAAAAAATTGAGCTGCCTGATGACAAGGGAATTATCTTTGACAGAAATATTTCAGGAGAAGACGATCTCGGAAGAGTTTTAGAGGCACATGTATTTGTCAATATGACCGCTTTTATTATCACGACGGAAATACTTGATTTATCCAGTCCTAAATATAGAGAAAGGAAAAAAACATACATTAAAGCGGGTTTTACCGAGGCTCAAATGAATGAGAAACCAGCTAAGCTGGTGGCTCTACAGTCTCTGATATCACGGCTTAGCGGCAGAAAAGATGAGGATGTTCCGTCGGTTAAAGGTGTGTGTATTCCAAATGGGTTTATCCGGGATGATGGTAATCAGCATGTTGAAAAAATTACTTTCCAGTATGAAAATGATGATTTTATTTTAGGGGTGTATACAAATAATAAATATCCTGGTTCTGAGGACACCCTGTTTAACCGTAGTGCACAAATTAATGAGGCACTTAAAACGTCAAATCAGTACACCATAAAGAAAGTGGCACTCTCACCGAACGGTATTCCCGCGGAGTCATGGTTGTTTGGTGGTACTCAAACCATGAGAGATACGGTAACGGGGAAAGATGAGAAGAATACATTTTATGATTTTGATTTTAAAGCCAATGAGCGTGATGCTACCGCAGACAAGCCAAAATTTAGCATTGGACTCACCAGCGAGTATAAAAAAACGAGCTACAGCGAAGCACAGATGATAGAAATCTGGGACCGGCTGGTGAATTCCCTGCGCTATAAATGAAGAAACAAGATGGGTGCCTGGAATGGTTTTCGTTTCTTCCGGAGAGCCAGCCAGGCATGCTGAGCAGGAGTGGTCACCATGCAATGTATCTGTAAATATATGGCTTTATCATCACTGGCTGCCGGTTTGTTTTTTATTGCCCAGGCTACGGCATCCACGCCAGTGCAGAAGGACAGTCCAGTGATAAATAGTTTGTTTGCGCAGACCAAACCGCAGTGCATCGGGCGCTATGTGATTGACGTTCCCGAGTCATTCAACAATCAACTTCACGATATGATTTTTATTGATGATTTTAAAATTGAAAGTAAACCTCTCTATCCATCCTCATTTAAACAGCGGGTGCAGTTAAGAGAGCAGGCGCTGCGCGATGCCATTAATAAACCAGACAACTTATAAAGGAACTATTTTAGATATGGGGCTTCTTGGACAGAGATGGTCTTGTATAAATGCAAAAACATATCCTTTACCGAAGGCAAAAATGGTTTGGTTATTAGTTAAAGCTCTCCGAAGAAGAGTGTTTATTCTATTTCAGATGGGGTGTGTTGATTTTAATAAAAAGAGCTTCACCTGCGTAAACGTACCATTCTCTGATGTTGGGAAAAACGAAAATATCATGACGTAAGAAATGTGTTTGTATATTATATAAAAGTAATGATATTTACTACACTATGGAAGATGTCGACAGTAGAGTACTGTGCTCATTAAATCATCAATAGTATAAATTCAATCTGTATTAAATTGTTTATTGTTAATCTGTGTCGTAATTAACTGTAAATTACATTCGTTTAATTTGATCATTTGAAGGGATTCTAATGACTACAAACCCTGCTACGTTGTTATTCAACCATAACCATAACCTGCTCGTGGTGAAAGGCTGTGAGTCCGCGCTCGACGTGCTGGCGTTTGAAGGCGATGAGGCCCTGAGCACGCCGTTCCGCTACCGTATTGAATTCACCAGCAGCGACCACGCTATCGCCAGAGAGGCGATGCTGATGAAGCCCGGTTCGCTGACGCTGCAGGCCCCGTTAGACCAGGGTTACGGCATTAAAGTGCAGCAGCCGGTGCGCACCCTTCAGGGCGTGGTGACCGGTTTTGAACGCCTCAGCACGTCAAAAGATGAAACCCGCTACGCCCTGACGCTCCGGCCACGCCTGGCGCTGCTCGACCGCTCGCACCAGAACGCCATTTACCAGGACATGTCGGTTCCGCAAATCGTGGAAAAAATCCTGCGCGAGCGCCACGGTATGCGCGGTCAGGATTTTCTGTTCTCGCTGTCAAAAGAATACCCGCGCCGTGAACAGGTGATGCAGTACGGTGAGGACGACCTGCACTTTATCACCCGCCTGCTGGGTGAGGTCGGCATCTGGTTTCGCTTCACCACCGACACGCGCCTCAACATTGACGTGGTGGAGTTTTACGACAGCCAGCAGGGGTATGAAAAAGGTCTGACGCTGCCGTCGGTACCGCCATCGGGCCAGCATTCAAAAGGCGTGGATTCAGTCTGGGGAATGGAATGCCATCACAACGTGGTGCAGAAGCAGGTCAGCACCCGGGACTACAACTACCGTCAGGCCACGCAGGACATGAACACCCTGGTGGATGCGACCCGCGGGGATGTCACCACGTACGGTGATGCCTATCACTGGGCGGATAACTACCTGACGCCGGGCAGCACCTGTGACCGCAACCCGGCCCCGGAGTCGGGGGCGTTTTATGCCCGCCTTCGTCACGAACGCTACCTGAATGGCCAGACCCGGGCGCAGGGCATCACCAGCTGTCCGACCCTCTCGCCGGGTCAGGTAGTGAAAGTTACCGGCGGGTATGAAGTGGCCGACGTGTTTGCGCAGGGCGTGGTCATCACGGTGATGCACACGTATGCCCGCCGTGATAAGGACTTTGCGGTTGATTTTGACGGCATCCCGGACAGCACCGATTTTGGTTTCCGTCCTGAGCCTGGCTCACGCCCGGTGATGGCTGGCACCTTACCGGCCCGCGTCACCAGCACCACCGAAAATGACACCTACGGGCATATCGATAAGGACGGTCGCTATCGCGTCAACATGCTGTTTGACCGTGATAACTGGGAAACCGGGTTCGAGAGCCTGTGGGTGCGCCAGTCCCGCCCTTATGCAGGGGACACCTATGGCCTGCACCTGCCGCTGCTGGCGGGCACCGAGGTGGCGATTGGCTTTGAGGACGGCAATCCGGACCGGCCGTACATTGCCGGCGTGCTGCATGACTCGGCGCACGGCGACCACGTCACTATCCAGAATTACAAACGCAACGTCCTGCGCA
>NZ_JBXWDD010000022.1:0-8341 GCF_057320665.1 Enterobacter cloacae complex sp. 385G4 | reverse complement strand
AAAAAGTCGATCACCATGGGTAAAGGATGTTAAAAAGTGTTCACCATGTCCCCGAACACCTGTCTACCATGTCCCCGGACTGTACACCCACAGGGAGAGGGAGTAAAACGGAGCCTGGCTTAGCGCCAGGCTTTTTTATGTTTATGCAAAAAAAAAGCGGACCACGGGGTCCGCAAAAGTTCACGTTGGCTTTAGTTGTTCGAGTTTTGAGAGAAACTCGCTGACGGTGCGGGGACGTCAAGGGTCAAACACGTGCCGCCTCGTCTATGTGGTGTATTATTCAACAGAATGCTTGATAGGGATAATCGTTCGTTGCTATGCTATCTATCGCCATGAACTATCGTGGCGACGGAGGATGAATAATGAATATTCGTGATCTTGAATACCTGGTAGCGTTAGCCGAGCATCGTCACTTTCGCCGCGCGGCAGATTCCTGCCACGTCAGCCAGCCGACGCTGAGCGGGCAGATCCGCAAGCTGGAAGACGAGCTGGGCGTGATGCTGCTGGAGCGCACCAGCCGTAAGGTGCTGTTCACCCAGGCCGGTCTTCTGCTGGTGGATCAGGCGCGCACCGTGCTGCGCGAGGTCAAAGTGCTCAAGGAAATGGCAAGCCAGCAGGGAGAGGCCATGTCCGGCCCGCTGCATATTGGCCTGATCCCAACCGTTGGCCCGTACCTGTTACCGCACATCATTCCGATGCTGCACCAGACGTTCCCGAAACTCGAAATGTACCTGCACGAAGCGCAAACCCATCAGCTGCTGGCGCAGCTGGACAGCGGCAAGCTCGACTGCGCCATTCTGGCGCTGGTAAAAGAGAGCGAAGCGTTTATTGAAGTACCGCTGTTCGATGAGCCGATGATGCTGGCGATCTATGAAGATCACCCGTGGGCGAACCGCGATCGCGTGCCGATGGCCGATCTGGCCGGTGAAAAGCTGCTGATGCTGGAAGACGGTCACTGCCTGCGCGATCAGGCGATGGGCTTCTGCTTCGAAGCGGGCGCTGACGAAGATACCCACTTCCGCGCAACCAGTCTGGAAACGCTGCGTAATATGGTGGCGGCGGGAAGCGGTATTACGTTGCTGCCTGCGCTGGCCGTACCGCGCGAGCGTAAGCGTGATGGCGTGGTGTACCTGCCGTGCATTAAGCCGGAGCCGCGTCGCACCATTGGCCTGGTGTATCGCCCAGGGTCACCGCTGCGCAGCCGCTATGAGCAGCTGGCAGAGGCCATCCGCGGTGCGATGGATGGCCATTTCGACAGCGCGTTAAAACAGGCGGTTTAAGCCGTTCAGCGCGGCTACCCGATAGGCTTCTGCCATGGTCGGGTAGTTAAAGGTGGTGTTAACGAAGTACTCAATGGTGTTACCACCACCTTTCTGCTCCATGATTGCCTGGCCGATATGAATGATTTCCGCCGCGCGTTCACCAAAGCAGTGAATCCCGAGGATCTCTTTCGTCTCGCGATGGAACAGAATTTTCAGCGTACCTACGCTCATCCCCACGATCTGCGCCCGCGCCAGATGTTTAAACTGGGCACGACCTACCTCGTAAGGCACCTTCATTGACGTCAGCTGCTGCTCGGTTTTTCCCACGGAACTGATTTCCGGAATGGTGTAGATCCCCGTCGGGATATCTTCGATCAGATGCGCCGTCGCTTCGCCTTTCACCAGCGCCTGAGCGGCAATGCGGCCCTGATCGTAAGCAGCGGAGGCCAGGCTCGGGTAGCCAATTACGTCGCCGACCGCATAAACGTGCGGCAGGGCGGTCTGATACATGCTGTTGACCTTCAGCTGACCGCGGCTGTCTGTTTCAAGCCCGATATTTTCCAGCCGCAGTGAATCGGTATTGCCGGTACGGCCGTTGGCGTACAGCAGGCAGTCGGCTTTCAGCTTCTTGCCGGACTTCAGGTGCATGATCACACCGTCATCGCAGCCTTCTATTTTCTCGTACTCTTCGTTGTGACGAATCACCACGCCGCTGTTCCAGAAGTGGTAGGAGAGGGAGTCTGACATTTCCTGATCGAGGAACGCCAGCAGGCGGTCGCGGGTGTTAATCAGGTCAACTTTGACATCCATTCCGCGGAAGATCGACGCATATTCGCAGCCGATGACCCCTGCGCCATAGATAATGACGTGGCGGGGTTCATGGTGCAGGCTCAGAATGGAGTCGCTGTCGTAGACGCGTGGGTGTGAGAAGTCGACGTCGGCCGGATGGTAAGGGCGTGAACCGCAGGCAATCACAAATTTTTCAGCGGTGATTGTCTCAATCGAACCGTCGTGGCATTCGAGTGCCAGGGTGTGTTCATCCACAAAATGCGCGTTGCCCTGCAGGATTTCACAATGGTTACGCTCATAAAAGCCCTGACGCATGCGCGTCTGCTGGTTAATGACGGTATCCGCGTGATTCAGGATGTCGGCAAAGGAGGAACGAAGAAGTCGGGAGTGGTCGCTGTAAAGAGGGTTCTGGTTAAATTCGATAATGCGGCTAACGGCGTGGCGGAGGGCTTTCGATGGGATGGTGCCCCAGTGGGTGCAACCGCCGCCGACATTATGGTAGCGCTCGATGACCGCTACTCTGGCTCCCTGTTTCACCAGACCCATAGCAGCACCTTCGCCGCCGGGGCCGGAACCAATAACTATTGCGTCGTAATCGTAGGAATGTGGCATGGCAAGGCTTACCTGTTCTTATACATAAAAGCAACAGAATCATAACATCATTGCCAGGGTAACCCAATTATCGTTGTGCTTTTTTCCGGCAATGGAGCACAAACCGCACGTAAACAATCATTCACAAAGCTGAGCAAACAGATTAATTTTATTCTCTGGTATAGTGCCATCAGGCATTTGGAAGGATTCAACTATCGTGATGGGCGTAAGAGCACAACAAAAAGAGAAAACCCGGCGTTCGCTGGTGGAAGCCGCATTCAGTCAACTGAGTGCTGAGCGGAGTTTTGCCAGTTTGAGCCTGCGCGAAGTCGCACGCGAGGCCGGGATTGCGCCAACGTCCTTCTATCGTCACTTCCGTGATGTGGATGAACTGGGCCTGACCATGGTCGACGAGAGCGGTTTGATGCTGCGCCAGCTGATGCGCCAGGCGCGTCAGCGTATCGCAAAAGGGGGCAGCGTGATCCGCACCTCCGTGTCGACGTTTATGGAATTTATCGGCAATAACCCCAACGCGTTTCGTCTGCTTCTGCGCGAACGTTCGGGCACATCGGCAGCGTTTCGTGCCGCCGTCGCGCGGGAAATTCAGCACTTCATCGCGGAACTTGCCGACTATCTTGAACTCGAAAACCATATGCCGCGTGCCTTTACTGAAGCACAGGCTGAGGCGATGGTGACGATTGTGTTCAGCGCGGGTGCCGAAGCGCTGGACGTCAGCATTGAACAACGCAAGCAGCTTGAAGAGCGACTGGTATTGCAGCTCAGGATGATCTCCAAAGGCGCGTACTACTGGTATCGCCGTGAACAAGAGAAACTGGCACATCAAACCGAAGAGTGAAGGTGAGTAATGAAACAGTCAGGTCAGGATAAAGGGACGCTGTTGCTGGCATTGATCGCTGGCTTATCCATCAATGGCACGTTTGCCGCTATTTTTAGCTCCATCGTGCCATTTTCGATTTTCCCGCTTATTGCGCTGGTGCTGACGGTCTACTGCCTGCATCAGCGTTACCTGAACCGTACGATGCCGGTTGGGTTACCGGGGCTGGCCGCTGCCTGTTTTATTCTGGGCGTATTGCTGTATAGCACCGTGGTGCGCGCGGAGTATCCGGATATCGGCTCTAACTTCTTACCTGCGGTACTGTCCGTGGCGCTGGTGTTCTGGATTGGCTCGCGCATGCGTAGCCGCAAGAGCCAACTGCCAGAGTAATGAGGTCTGAGCAGGGCAGGTAAGCGAAGCGCCACCTGCCGAAAACGCCGGCGAGTTACTTCGCCGTGAGCAGTACACCGCACTCCATATGGTGTGTATACGGGAACTGATCGAACAGCGCCAGACGTTCAACCTTGTGCGTCTGGCTTAATGTTTCCAGATTCTTGCACAGCGTCTCCGGGTTACAGGAGATGTACAAAATACGCGGGTACGCCTGCACCATCTTCTCGGTTTCGCTGTCCAGGCCGCTGCGCGGCGGGTCGACAAAAATCGTCTCACACTGATAGCTCTTCAAATCGATCCCTTCCAGGCGGTTAAACTGGCGTACACCGTTCATGGCCTGGGTGAACTCTTCTGCCGCCATGCGAATGATCTGCACGTTATCGATATGGTTAGCGGCGATGTTGTACTGCGCGGCCGCTACCGACGGCTTGGCGATTTCCGTTGCCAGCACGCGTTCGAAGTTACGCGCCAGCGCCAGCGAGAAGTTGCCGTTACCGCAGTACAGCTCAAGCAGATCGCCCTTAGACCCTTCCGTCGCCTTCAGCGCCCACTCCAGCATCTGCACGTTCATCGCGGCATTCGGCTGGGTGAAGCTGTTCTCCACCTGACGGTAAACCATCTCTTTACCCGCCACCGGCAGACGCTCGTCGACGTAATCCTGATCCAGCATGATTTTGGTTTTGGTCGCGCGGCCAATTAGGTGCACGTTGATGTTCTGCGCACGCAGCGCATCGCGCAGGGCTTCGGCCTGCTCGCGCCATTCGTCGGTCAGCGCTTTGTGGTACAGCAGAGAGACAATCGCCTGATTGCTTTGCGTGGTCAGATAGTCAATCTGGAACAGCTTGTGGCGCAGCACCGGATTGTTGCGCACGCCTTCAATGATCAGCGTCATCAGCTGGTTGATAAGCTCGCTCGCTGCCGGGAAGCTGTCCACGCGAATGCGTGATTTGGTCTGCTGATCAAAAATGATGTGGTACAGGTCGTCGCCGTCATGCCAGATGCGGAACTCGGCGCGCATGCGGTAGTGGCTGACAGGGGAGCGGAACACCTCGGGAACGGGCGCGTTGAAAGGCGTCATCATACTTTGCAGACGGACAACTTTCTCGGCCAGCTGCGCGTCGTACTGTTCTGTCGGGAGGTGTTCTGGGGTCATGATGCGTCCTGAGTGATAAAGAATTACGCGGGGATTGTAGGGATTGTTCAGGGGATGTCCAGATTTAATGGCCAATAGCTGTCTGGACATCTATACGTGTCTAATTGTAGCATTCTGTTTCCGGTCTCCTGAGAGTGAAAAGGGAATCCAGTGAAAATCTGGAGCTGACGCGCAGCGGTAAAGACTGGCGGGATGAGAGCTGTAGACACTGTGAAAATGGGAAGTCTTCATCCGTATAACGCCACCTAGCCCGAAGACCTGCCGGGATCACGTCGCATTTGGTTTCATCATCGCGTGCTATCGATGAGGCCTGCGGCATCCTTCTTATATTGTGGATGCTTTAACAATGATTAAAAAAGTATCGCTGTTGACGGCGTTGTCCGTCACGGCATTTTCGGGCTGGGCGCAGGATAGCGCTGACTCGTTGGTGGTGACGGCAAATCGTTTTGAACAACCTGAAAAAACTATTCTGGCAGCAACGTCGGTGGTTACGCGTGCCGATATTGACCGCTGGCAATCAACCTCGGTGCTGGACGTTATGCGTCGCCTGCCCAGCGTGGACACGGCGCAAAGTGGCGGGATGGGGCAACTCTCTTCTCTCTTTATCCGTGGCACCAACTCCAGCCACGTCCTGATTCTCGTTGACGGCATCCGCCTTAACCAGGCGGGCGTCACGGGGTCGTCCGATCTCAGCCAGTTCCCGATCTCCCTGGTGCAGCGTATCGAATATGTGCGTGGACCGCGTTCGGCGGTATACGGCTCGGATGCGATTGGCGGTGTAGTCAACATTATTACCACCCGCACGAAGGACGGTACGACGCTGAATGCCGGCGCAGGGTCGCACGGTTACCAGAATTATGGCGGCAGTACCCAGCAAACGCTGGGCGACAGCACGCGCGTCACGCTGGCGGGGGATTACACCTATACCAAAGGTTTCGATGTGGTTGCGGACGGCAACAATGGTGGCCTTGCCCAGACCGATCGCGACGGCTTTATGAATAAAACGCTCTACGCTGCGGTGGATCACGCATTCTCAGACCAGTGGAGCGGATTTGTTCGCGGCTTTGGCTACAGCAACCGTACGGCCTATGACGGTTACTACAGCTCATTTACCCCTGACGTTCTGGTCGATACCCGCCAGCTCTATAGCCAGACCTGGGACGCAGGATTACGCTTCAACGAGGACATCTTCCATTCACAGCTGCTCACCAGCTATAGCCACAGCAAAGACTATAACTACGACCCTAATTTGGGCCGTTACGATTCGACGGCCACGCTGGATGAAATCAAACAATACAACGTTCAGTGGCTCAACTCCGTTGATGTGGGGCACGGGAACATTGGTGCGGGCGTTGACTGGCAGAAGCAGAGCACCGAGCCGGGTACAAACTACGTGACCAACGGCTACGACCTGCGTAGCACCGGCGTCTACCTGACCGGGCTGCAGCAGCTGGGCGATTTCACTCTGGAAGGGGCGGTTCGCAGCGATGACAACTCTCAGTTTGGTCGCCATGGCACCTGGCAAAGCAGTGCAGCGTGGGAGTTCGTGGACGGTTACCGCTTCATTGCTTCTTATGGTACGGCCTATAAAGCCCCGAATCTGGGTCAACTCTATGGCTTCTATGGCAATGACCATCTTGATCCAGAAGAGAGCAAGCAGTGGGAAGGGGCGTTTGAAGGCCTGACGGCAGGCGTGAGCTGGCGCGTGTCCGGCTATCGTAATGACGTTGATAATCTCATCGACTTCAATAATAACCTTCAGGAATATTACAACGTCGGTAAAGCACGCATTAAGGGTGTGGAAGCGACGGCGTCGTTTGATACAGGTCCGTTGACGCATACCGTTGGCTACGACTATGTGGATGCCCGCAATGCGGCGACCAACGAACTTCTGGACCGTCGTGCTAAGCAGCAGGTGAAATATCAGCTCGATACGCAGATCTATGATTTCGACTGGAGCCTGACGTATCACTATCTCGGCACGCGTTACGACACTGATTTTGGTTCTTATCCGTCAGAAAAAGTGAAAATGGGCGGTGTGAGCCTGTGGGATGTCGCAGTTTCATATCCGGTCACCTCACACCTCACAGTTCGTGGTAAAATAGCCAACCTGTTCGATAAAGATTACGAGACAGTTTATGGCTACCAAACTGCAGGACGGGAATACACCTTGTCTGGCAGCTACACCTTCTAATCCGCGCCCTACCGTGCTGGTGTTTGATTCCGGCGTCGGTGGGCTTTCGGTCTACGATGAGATTCGGCATCTCCTGCCGGATCTCCATTACATCTACGCCTTCGATAACGTCGCTTTTCCGTATGGGGAGAAGAGTGAGGACTTTATCGTTGAGCGCGTGGTTGAAATCGTCACCGCGGTACAAAAGCGCTATCCCCTTGCGCTGGCGGTCATTGCCTGTAATACGGCGAGCACCGTTTCTCTTCCCGCCCTGCGTGAGAAATTCCAGTTCCCGGTTGTGGGCGTTGTTCCTGCCATAAAGCCTGCCGCGCGCCTGACGGCGAACGGTATCGTGGGCTTGCTGGCCACGCGTGGCACGGTGAAGCGTCCTTATACCCGCGAGCTGATCGACCGTTTTGCTAACGAATGCCAGATTGCAATGCTTGGCTCCGCAGAGCTGGTGGAGATGGCGGAAGCGAAACTGCACGGCGAGACGGTATCGCTCGAAGAGCTGCGTCGTATTCTTCGTCCGTGGCTGCGGATGCCCGAACCACCGGATACGGTTGTGCTGGGTTGCACCCACTTCCCTCTCTTGCAGGAAGAGCTATTAGAAGTGCTTCCGGAGGGGACGCGGCTGGTGGATTCTGGTGCGGCGATCGCCCGTCGTACGGCCTGGCTGCTGGAGCATGAAGCGCCGGATGCGAAATCTACCGATGCAAATATCGCATTTTGCATGGCTATCACTAAAGAGACTGAGCAACTTTTACCCGTTTTACGCCGTTATGGCTTTGAAACGCTCGAAAAACTGGCGCTGTAGCACGGTTTTGAGCAAAAAAGAGACGGTTGAAAGTTTTTTTTAAAAGAGGGGTTGTCAACGTCTGAGAACTCCCTATAATGCGCCTCCACTGACACGGAACAACGGCTTACAGGCCGCCGGGTTAGCGGGGTTCAGAGATGAACGCCAACAGAGAAAAGTGAAAATAATCGCTTGACTCTGAATGAGGAAAACGTAATATACGGGACCTCGCAACGGTGAGCTGAAAGCCGCGTTGCAACTGCTCTTTAACAATTTATCAGACAATCTGTGTGGGCACTCAAAGTGACATGGATTCTTAACGTCGCAAGACGAAAAATGAATACCAAGT
>NZ_JBXWDD010000021.1:0-16810 GCF_057320665.1 Enterobacter cloacae complex sp. 385G4 | reverse complement strand
GAGAAAGAATTGCTGGCGGCCTGGGTATTATTCGCCAATCAGTTGCTCAAATATGGCTATGCTATGGCTGATTTATGAGGGGATCCTTCAGTGCTGAACGTCTTCCGTTCGAGGTACAACTGGACGATGTGGCTGGGCGCGCTGATAACGTCTTTGCTGTTTGCCGCCGTGCATATGCAGTATCAGAACCTGCTGACCCTGGCAGAAATGTTCCTGGTGGGGCTGATTACATCAGCTGCCCGGATCAGAAGTGGCGGCCTGCTGCTGCCGGTATTGCTGCATATGGAAGCTACCGCGCTGGGTTTACTGTTGGGCTGAAAGTTATATTTTTATTAAATATTGTGCGTTAAAGGCTGGTATGTTTTTTTGTGAATGTTATATTTAAATATAACTTTTATGGAGGTGAAAAATGCATACCACTCGACTGAAGAAGGTTGGCGGCTCAGTCATGCTGACCGTCCCACCGGCACTGCTGAATGCGCTGTCGCTGGGTACAGATAATGAAGTTGGCATGGTCATTGATAATGGCCGGCTGATTGTGGAGCCGCACAGACGCCCGCAGTATTCACTGGCTGAGCTGTTGGCACAGTGCGATCCGAACGCTGAAATCTCGGCAGAAGAACGTGAATGGCTGGATGCGCCGGCGGCTGGTCAGGAGGAAATCTGACATGGAAAGAGGGGAAATCTGGCTTGTCTCGCTTGACCCTACCGCAGGTCATGAGCAGCAGGGAACGCGGCCGGTACTGATTGTCACGCCGGCTGCTTTTAACCGCGTGACCCGCCTGCCTGTTGTTGTGCCCGTGACCAGCGGAGGCAATTTTGCCCGCACAGCAGGCTTTGCTGTGTCGCTTGACGGCGCCGGCATACGTACCACCGGCGTTGTGCGTTGCGATCAACCCCGGACGATCGATATGAAAGCCCGCGGCGGCAAACGACTCGAACGGGTGCCAGAGACTATCATGGACGACGTTCTTGGCCGTCTGGCCACCATCCTGACCTGACCCCAGCGTGCCGGCATGAAATATGCCGGCATTGCCTGTTTCCTGAAGCCTGCAATATACTGTATGTATAAACAGTTATTGGAGGCTAAATTATGGCGCTGGATCTCGTTTATCCCCGGCCTTCAGTGGAAGGTGACGCACTCCCTTTTTTTGCCGAGCCCGTTGCGGCCGGCTTTCCCAGCCCGGCCGCAGGCTATGAGGCCAATGAACTTAACCTGCATGATTACTGCGTGCGGCGTCCGGCCGCAACGTACTTCTTGCGTGTGTCCGGCGATTCTATGCGTGATGCCCGCATTCATGATGGCGATGTGCTGGTCGTCGATCGGGCAGAAGAGCCCCGGCACGGCAGCATCGTGATTGCCAGCATCGATAATGAATTTACGGTCAAGCAGCTGCAGCTCCGCCCTTACCCCTGCCTGATGCCGCTGAATCCGGCTTTTCCGCCAATCAGGTTTGATCCGGAGGCGCTGCAGATATGGGGTGTGGTTACGTTCACTGTCATGAGACACCGCCCGTGTACGCCTTAATCGATGTCAATTCGATGTACTGCAGCTGCGAAGAAGCGTTCCGCCCTGATTTACGAGGTCGCCCTGTGGTCGTTCTCAGCAACAACGACGGGGCGCTTGTTGCGGTCAATCGCGCGGCGAAAGCGCTTGGCGTGCGCCGCGGGGAGCCCTATTTCCGCTGCCGCCGCCTGCTGGAACAGCATAACGTTGCCGTATTCAGTTCCAACTACACCCTTTACGCCTCATTCTCCGCCAGATTTGCAACCGTGGTGGAGAGTCTGGCGCCGCGGACATTTGTTTACTCAATTGATGAGCTCTTTGCGGATGCCTCTCATATGGAGGGAGTGATGACGCCGCAGGCGTTTGGCCAGCTTTTGCGGGCTGAAGTGCTGCGCCAGACAACGCTCACCTGTGGAGTCGGCGTCGCGCCAACGAAGACGCTGGCCAAACTGTGCAACCACGCCGCGAAGACGTGGCCTGCCACCGGGGGGGTTGTGGCGCTCAGTGATCCTGTAAGACTGAAAAGGCTGATGAGCCTGGTGTCGGCCGGCGATGTGTGGGGGGTTGGCCATCGTACCGAAAAAGGGCTGGCGACAATGGGGATCAAAACGGCGCTGGCGCTCGCAGAGATGGATATCCGACTGGCACGCCGGCTGTACGGTGTGACGCTGGAACGCACCATCCGTGAGCTGCGTGGCGAGGCCTGCTTTGCCCTGGAAGAAGGTACCGGCGCGAAACAGCAGCTTGTTGTATCCCGTTCGTTTGGATCGCGGGTCACGCAACTGGCGCAGATGCAGCAGGCGGTGACTAAATATGCCACACGGGCAGGAGAAAAGTTGCGCCAGGAAAACCGTCTGGCGAAGGTGGTAACGGTCTTTATCCGCAGCAGTGCTTATGACGCCGGCGGTGTGCCCTACAGTAACCAGGCTACGGAAGTGCTTCCCGTGCCAAGCCAGGATACCCGCGACATCATCGCCGCGGCGCAGCTGGGACTGTCGCGTATCTGGCGTGAGGGCGTGCGGTATGCAAAAGCCGGCGTGATGCTCAGCGATCTGCAGGGATATGAAACCCAGCTGGATCTGTTTTCGCCGGCTGCTGTGCGGCCGGGCAGCGAAAAACTGATGGCCACCATCGACAAAATAAACAGGGAAGGAAGGTCAAGGATCTTCTTCGCCGGAGAAGGTATTGATCCGGAATATGCCATGCGCCGTGAAATGTTGTCCCCGGCCTACACCACGCAGTGGAAGGATATTCCCGCGGCGTTTATGCGATAACAGCGATGTGCAGCCGCTCTTGACGGCGGCTTGTTTTCCCTGGTGTCGGGAACATTAAAACCTCTCCTTACTGCCCGCGTGATAGGGCCGTATTTCCGGCTAATTCCAGATAGTCCCGGCCCTTATCGTGGTGCATAGCCCTCTTCAGCCAGTGCTTTCATGATCTGGTTGATTCCATCCATCATCAGATATGCCTCAATATCTGACGTCGCCAGGCCGCGGCAGTCACTGAATCCCAGACGCTTAACCAGTTGCGCCAGAGCCTGCGCTTCTCTGTGTGTCAGCTGTATATTCACTTCAACGGGTTTTTCGTGGCGAATTTCATCTTTCATGGTCAGAGTCCTTTTTTGATGTTTCGTGAAATGTACCAGGCTTCTTTTGCCTGAGCTACAGCCCAGATCCAGACGAGAGTTGACACAATGCACAGCCCCGTCATGTTCCAGAAATGACCTGTCGTATATTCATGGCTATGAAGCAGGAGGCCGGCGCCGGCCGCCAGGCTCATGACCAGGAAAAGGACGGCTGCGCCGGCGTGATAAATGATGCTGAACATGTAAAACCCCCTTCTGGCGACGGTAGCGCCAGTCTCTGTCTGTATTAAATGGTTGCCGCCTGCCGGGCGTCTGCCTGCATCATGGCGTCAATCAGGGCGCCGGCGCAGGCAATATTCAGGCACGTCATGTTCGATTTCAGGGTCGCCATCATGTCCGCGCGGCTTCTTTTAAGAAACGGCTGCAGCGGACCACGATAGCCCTGTGAGGTCACGATAATCAGCTGAGCGGCCGCATCATGCAGTGCCGGCACGCCGGCCAGAATATCCTGCTCAGCCGCGCTGATATACACGGGTGAACCGGCGATCACAAAGCGATCGTCCGGGCAGCGTTGCATCAGCTCAGCCAGGGAGGCGCAGCGGCCCGCCAGCGGGGGGCGTGCCGTCAGTGAGCCCCAGACGGTCGCCGGCGCGAAGGGCATGGCGTGAAACGTTGCCTCATACGCGACCGCCGGATCGGTATGGTGGCGCAGCCCCAGACCGGCCGACATGGCCCACAGCTCGATGCCCGGCCACCGCGCCGCGATACCGCGGGCACGCAGCCAGTGTGCGCCCCGGTAAAGCTCTCCCGTTTCCAGCACCCTGCCAGGACGGCGGGCGGCCTGGGCGATCAGCCTGTACCAGCCGTCAAAGGCGTCATCAAGGGAAGTGTCGCCCGGAAAAACGGTATCCTCCACGCTGCCCGCCTTGCGCCGGGTACAGGTGGTGATGAGGTGAAGACGTTTGTTCATTCAGGGCCTCCCGGCTCTGGTGCGTCTGTGCCTGCCGCGCGCGGTTCGCCGGGCCGCCGGGCACGCATATCGGGCAGACCCCGGCAGGCATCGTTCCAGTGCGTGCCCCGATCGGGGTTATTGGCCAGCTTACTGATCCAGGTTTCTGACACATTCCAGCGGCGGGCCAGATCCTTCTGCTTCCAGCCTTTCGCCCTGAGCAGTGCCCGCCACTCCTGCGGGGAAAGTGGCGCCGCCGTGATGCCGTCCGCATAACAGGTCGTTTTCATCGCGTGAGGCTCCCGGCCCTAATCCTGCCCCGGCCGTGCCGGCTGGATTTGACGCAGTATTGTTGTTGCCTGCCATCCCGTAAACCCGAAGGTATCGGCCAGTTCGCCGGGCAGTGACGCGGCCAGGCGCGGCAGTTCGTCCGGGGATTCATTGTGAAAGACAAAACAGACCCCCTCATCCCTGATGCGCGACATCAACATCGCAATAAGCCGGTGCAGCCCCTCATGGCTGGCGTGTTCAGTGACCTTTTCAGTAAACCGCCGGGGATTGCTGCAGCTGATGCCCCGGTCGGCCAGGAACGCCAGAAAGCGCTGCAGGAAACCGGGGAGATCCCTGGCGGCCAGGGCGGGTTTCAGCACCGCTTCTGCCTGGGCCTGTGTGAAGCCAAACGCCGCCGCCAGCTCAGGGGAAAAGTCCGGCGTGTCAGCGCTGGCCTCAAAAATGACGCCATCGTTTATGGCCTGCTGCATGTCCGGGGGCATATTCCCGATCATATTTTCACGCACGCCCCATGCACGGCCGGCGCTTTCGGTCAGTCTCTGCGGATCGCTGCAGCTGACGCCCCGCTCCGCCAGGAACGTCAGGAAACGCTGCAGGACGGCGGCGCCGGACCCGGTGCTTTTTCCGCTCCGCCAGGCCGTATTATTTCGACTGACGATGGCAGGATCGACATGTTCGCTGTCTACGATGCTGTTAATGAACGTCACTGACTGTTCTTCGCTGAAATCAAAGTCGCGCTGTAACAGGGACAGCAGCCTGTCATGCCAGTCATCTTTCACGCGACTGGCGGCATTAACCATGAACGTGACGTTCAGTACACCGGCCAGTAAACAGGCAGCCTGGTCGGCCACATACAGGCTGAAGTACTCCAGTACCGCCTGTTCAAATGCAGCGGGATCGCAGCAGACCACTTCCACAGCTCCCAGCGACTGCAGAAACCGCCGGGTGTTTTCGGTCACAGCGTCGGCGGGATTGAGGGCGATGGCGCGGCCGCGCTGTGACTGGATGTCAAATGTGACGATACGCTCCGTGACGGGCATCCGGCCGTGATCGGCGATGAAGCGGTAAAGCTGCTCCACCGCTTCCGTGGCGGTCATCCCCATTGCCTCCAGACGCAGTTCGGCGCGTTTCTTCAGCTGCTCATCGAGACGCACGGTCAGCTGGGCGTTTTTGGCCCGCTTTTTACGTTCAAAAAAACCGGTCATGCTCCTTCCTTTTTGTACAGTCATCTGGCTTTACATAATGTACAGCCATTTGTACCGCACTTTTGCGCGCGGGACCACATTTTTTCGCCGTTGCGGTTTAGCGGTATTCTCCGCAGCGCCGCCACTTATCCACCGTTTCTGTGGATAACGCTATATGTAGTGGCTCCGTCAGCCGGAAACGGCACAAGATATGGTGTCCGCGCCGGCAGCCGCGCGACCGTTCCCCTGCCTTCCTCTCCCTGTTGATTTCGTTTTTTCCGGTATTTACGTTTTTTCCGCAATGGCGGCACCGGCCAAAAGGTATTTTCCGGTGGTTGCGGGCGTAAAAGTCACAGGGTGAAAAGATAAGGGCGCAAATCATCCGGCGGGGTAAATCGTGCGGTCGTCACGCAGCGTGATGATTACCGGTGTGTTGCTTTATTAAATTAGCTTTTAGTGCTAAATCTAAATATTTATAATATACGAATGAAACCTAATTTATTAGAGTGTGGTTATTCAGTAAACAACGGCAAGCGGAGTGAATGGTATGGAATATGAAGCGTACAAGGTTCGCGGCTACGGCTTCGGACTGAAGAAAGAGATCACCGGCGTGCTGGGTCGTTACCCCACGCAGGAAGAGGCGCAGAAGGTCGCGGACGACTACACGCAGGCCTGCCTGCCGGATAACCTGCCGGACAGCTACGATATGGGCATGGTCCGGCCGGTCGCTGCCGGCGAACCTGCCGCCCTCGATACGGACGTTTTTCGCGGTCCGGGCGCGCCGTTCATGATGGATGCCGGCCAGCTAAGCACAGGTCAAACCGTATGCCTGGGCAAAGCGGCGGATGGAAAACGGTTTTATGTCGGCGGGGAGCATTCCGGTGGCCAGTGAACAATGTTTAACAGAGAGGGGGTTATGATGCGTCAGGGGGTGATTTCTGCCGTTATATATTTACTGCTGGCAATGCTGGTCATGATCTACATGCCGGAGGGTTACTCCGCGATTAGCTGGGCCATAGGCGCGGTTGTGGTTGTGACGCTGATTTATATTCGTGCCCGTAAAGGAGAGGATTGATGGCCACCAAGCATATTAATGACGAGCTCTGGCATCGTATTGAAGTTCTGACCGTCCGGGCAAATGCCAGGCAAAACCTGATCCGCCCGGTCAAAGAAGCGGACGTGCTTCATCTGGTTCTGCAGCGTGGCCTGGAGCTGCTTACAGACGACGATCTGCTGCAGCTGGGCAAGTACCGCCGGCCCATAGGATTTGTGCTGCGTCGGCCGGGCATGGAGATGCTGAAGCTGGACACACTGAGTATGGCTGACGCTGCTACTATCCTCATGCGCAGCGGACCGGCAACGCTGTGCATCTGGAGTCGTGACGATATCCTGCGGCAGGCCAGTGAAGCGGTGATCCGCGAACGGCTACCGGAAATGGCCCTGCTGTCGGAGGGGGATGACCGGGCCCGGTTCCAGACGCTGCTGCCTGGCGTCTGGAATGCCGCGAACCGGGGCGAAACGGCCGTGATTTCCCTGCGTGCTGACAATGCGGATCTCGCTATTGCACGCATCACTGACCTGATGTGCGAATCCCTGCTGGGTTATAAGGGGCAGCGGGCATACCGGGCAGGTGAAAACGAACAGGGAGAAGAGTCATGAACATGCGAGGCATTCTTTTTGTACTACTTCTGGGAGGTCCGGAGCAAAAACGTGCAGCAGCTGGACAGTCGTGCTGAGCTGACCGGAGATGAGATCAGTGCAATTCAGAAACTGGCCGCGGACAGTTCTCGGACCGACATTTGATGAAATGAATAAGGATATACAAAAGGAGCCCAACTGGTGAGGAAGGGCTCCTTTTAATTACTAGACGTTTTTACTACTTAACTTTCTGTCGGAGTAAACGGAAAATTAATTTGTTAATCACTGTCAGTATAAGTACCCGATAAACGTGGTGCAACTCCGTATCAGAAATTACCGCCAGTGCTTGAATCCAGCGCCCTGAACAGGGCTTCATGAGCGGCATCCAGAAGGCGTCCAGGCAGAAGGACATCATTCACGCGGTAACTCTGACCGTTCTGTGTGGTCACGGTGAGGTAATATTGATCGTCAAACTGCCTATCGGCACCGATATGCACAATGTTGGACGTGTCGATCCAGCACAGGTTTGTGCCTTCCACAGGATGAAGAGGTTTGATTCGGCCTTTCAGCCATTTCTGCGGGCGTCCCGGCCAGGATTTAATGGTAATGCCGTGCTTATAGTCGCGGGTTCTGGCCACAAAGGCCGCTACTTTATCTTCATCCATCTCTTTTGCTGAGGTGTTCTCCTTGAAGTAGTACGGATTGAGGTTGTATTGCAGCTCTTCAAATAGCTTCATATACGTCACCTGATCATCCAGGCTTTCCCCCTGATTTTTCAGGCTGCTGCCCCAAACTTCTTCCAGATTGGCTTTCAGCGCCAGCGTGACCGCCTCAAATTCTTCCTGATGTTTATCGTAGTAGTTGATATCCATCGCGTCTCCTGTTGTGTTTATGGCGAATTTGCGGAAATAATATACATAAAAAATGTTCAAATATGAACATTTTCAGGCTATAAATACAGGCAGATTATAACAGGCCAGTCCACCAGGATTCGGCCAGGAGCTGAGTACGCATGATAAAGAAACCACTTATTGCCGGCATCATGCTGGTTGTGGCGCACACCGCCGGCGCTGCGCAGGTTGATGATACCAATCTGCAGCAGATTTATACCGAGGCGGGCATTCAGGGTATATGCAGCGCCGGGATGCTGGCTGTGCCGGAAGGGGCCAGAGATGAAGTTGTCCCGCAGAACGTCAGACACCTCCTGGTTCAGTGTGCCTATTTCGACGAGCAGCAGTTGCGCCGGCGTGCCGGCCTTCCGGCTCAGACATTTAGCCACTGGCGTGACCGCAATGCGGTCCTTAATCTGTCGTCTGACCAGGTATCTGATGCGCTCTGGCTGTCAGCGTGGCGTGATTTCCGGGCACAACTGGCCTCGGCCTACCCGGCCCCGGCGGAAAAAAAGGCACAGGGGAAAGAGGCCGTACCCGCCGGCACGAAGCCCGGCACTGAGCATGGGAGTGCGGCGGATTGACCGGCTTTGACTTGATCCTGTGGCGACGGGGCCTGAACTGGACCCAGGAACGCGCCGCGGCTGAGCTCGGTATCAGCCGTACCAGCCTGGTAAAATATGAGGACGGTGAGACAGTACCCCGGACCATACAACTTGCCACCGTCGCGCTGACGCTGAAAGCGGAATGGCCCACCCTGAAAACCATGAGCAAAGACAGGCTGCTGCGGCAGCTGAAGTATGAAGTGCTGAGGATCGATAATGAATGAGTCCATCCATGTTGTCGGCTCTTTTATCCTTGCGGGTATCCTGCTGTATGGCCTCTGGCAGGGTACACGGCGACGCCGGCGCCGGCACGAACGGAAACAGGCCAGCGCGGTACGTGTGATCGATAAAATTAATACGTTTCCGCATTTCGGGCAGAAAATTGCCTATCTGCGCAAGATTGACCCGTTTGTGTTCGAAGAGCTGCTGCTTGAAGGCTTTGAACGCCGGGGCTTTGAAGTGATCCGTAACCGCCGGTATACCGGTGACGGCGGGATTGATGGCCGTGTGAAGATTGATGGCCAGACCTGGCTTATCCAGGCCAAACGCTATACCAGCTATATTGCCGTTGGCCACGTCCGTGACTTCAGCGACCTGCTGAACGCCACCGGTGCCCGCGGTTTTTTCTGCCATACCGGCAAAACGCGCGAAGGCACCAAATCGCTCATTCGCGGAGACAGCCGCATGATCCTGGTCAGTGGCCAGAAGCTGCTAGACCTTATTGCCACCGATGCGCCGTTTATCCCGTATCCGGGATACCGGCCACCGACCGAAATGGTTCATCCTGAACAGGAGACAACATGAAATTCAAAGGATACGTCGCCGCCCTGCCGGCACTGCTGCTGACAGGGTGCGCCATGCTCCCCGGACAGCCCACCGATTATGACCGCTTCTGTAACGTCTCAGGCATCGCCAGCCACGGCGAAACCTACCGTGTCAGTGACAGCCAGGATTTCTGGTTAACCCCGAACGGCCGCTATCTCAGCCAGGCTGAGTACAGCAGTCCGGCAGATACGCTTCAGAAACTGACGGGCGTGGTCAGTGGTGAAGATCCTGACCAGGTGCGGAAGAACGCCGTCAGGGTAAGGGTGTTCCGCGTCGAGAGTGAAAACAGCCATAAAGGTGCGTGCCTGCCTGTGCGTTATGACGATAATGGCGCACAGCGTAAAATGGATTCACTGACTAACGGCCGCCGTATGGTGGTATTCAGTGAAGATGAAGGTCAGTCTGGTCAGCAGATTTACAACAAAAGTCGTGGTACAGGATTCAGTTACAGGTTGTTATGAGTGGATTGAAAGGCCGCCGAATCAGCGCGGATATGTTTGCTATGATGTTAAAAGTATCTGCCGGGCAGCTGGTTTTTGCAGCCCGGCATGACAAGCCTTTACGCGGACTGACCCTACCCCCTTACAGAATCGAAGGCGGGAAAAGCTGGAGCTCGACCGCCTCCACCCGCAGTATGACGTTTGATATGCAGGATGCGGTCGAATTCAGCGAGAAATTTCATAAAATTCAGTCGCCTGACGGCTGATTAGCGGATTTTAAAAAATTGAACACTTTCCCCCTGCAAATTTCCCAGAATTCACGTAGCGACGCCATCGGGACCGGGCGCGTGACATATGCCTACTTCGATTATGCCGATGCGCTGGCGCTGCGGGAGATGGCCAGCCAGGCTGATTTACCCAAATACCTGCTGGCCCCGGAGGTGTCGGTGTTTCTGCGGTATGTGCCAGACCTGCGCCAGCAGGTCCTTTTCGATACCCTCTGGAACACGGGCGCGCGTATTAATGAGGCGCTGGCGCTGACCGGCGCCAGCTTTCAGCTTGACGGTTCCCGGCCGTTTGTCCGGCTGAAGACGCTTAAACAGCGTCAGCGTGGCCGCGGCAGGCCGGGCAAGGATGAAGAGGTGTTCCGTCTTGTTCCTCTGACCGATCCTCAATATGTCAGGAAGGTGCGTGAATTTCTGACCACCCTGCGTATTGGTAAACAGCAGCTGCTCTGGCCGGTGCAGAGTGATAACACGCCGCGTAACTGGATCAGGAAGGCACTGGACCTCGCAAAACGTGACTCTGTCACTTTTAGTATCCCTGTTACCTGCCACACGTTCCGTCACAGCTTCTGTATGCACCTGATCCAGCATGGGGTTCCGCTGAAAGTTGTACAGGCTTATGCCGGGCATTCCCGGCTGGAAACCACAGAAACCTACACGCGCGTGTTTGCGCTCGATGTTGGTCGTCAGTATGGCGTCCGATTCAGCCTGCCAGACAGTCATTTAACGCTCCCGGAATAATCTGTATCCCTCCCTGATATTTCCGTATAAATCTAAATAAATCCCTTTTCTTTCTATGTCAGACCGTTTTCAGGACGGTCTGACCGTCTTTTGTTGATTTTTATTCGGTATTTTTCTGTATTTTTCTATATTGGTGCATCTTTTTGTCTTTACACGTCAGCAGAGATGCGTAATAATCCATTTGAAAGCTGTATTTTTCCTGATTTCTACGGTTTTTTTCTAAATAATGTGAGGTTCAAAATGCGTATTTTTGTTGATGACGGTTCCACCAACATCAAACTGGCCTGGATGGAAGAAGGCGCAGTGAAAACGTTGATCAGTCCGAACAGCTTCAAGCCCGAATGGTCCATGACATTGCTGACAGATTCATCGGTGCCGGCTTCCGCCAACTATGAAATTGACGGGGAAAAGTACAGCTTTGACCAGCTGAGCCCGGATGCCGTGCGCACCACGGAAACACGCTATCAGTACAGTGATGTGAATGTCGTCGCTATCCACCATGCCCTGATGCAGTCTGGCATTGAACCGCAGCCGGTTGATGTTGTGGTGACGCTGCCGCTGGGCGAGTACCTGGATGAAAACGATCAGCCTAATATGGCCAACATCGAGCGGAAAAAAGCGAACGTGAAGCGCGCGGTGGCCGTTCAGGGGCGTGAGAGCTTTACCGTGCGTAAAGTCAGCGTACTGCCAGAGTCGGTCCCTGCAGGCTTCAGTGTGCTGAAGGATCTGGACGATCTGGACTCCCTGCTGATTGTGGATATCGGTGGAACCACGCTGGATATCGCGCACGTTCGCAGCAAAATGTCCGGATTCACCAAGACGCATTGCGATCCTAAAACCGGCGTATCCATCATCACCGAAGCCGTAAAACATGCACTGGATACCAGTGTGAGCACCCGTACCAGTTCGTATTTTGCCGACCGTCTGATCCAGGCGCGAAATGACGAAACGTTTCTTTCCCGTTACCTCCAGAATGCTGACCAGCGGGCCCAGGTGATGAAGGTACTGCATGAGCGGGAAAAAGCCCTGACGCACCGTGTCACCGATTCAGTTGGCCGCTTTGCCGGCTTCACGCACGTCATGGTTGTCGGTGGCGGTGCCAGCCTGGTCGCCGGCGCAGTGAAGCAGGCCACGGGGGTGAGTGACGATCGTTTCTTCGTCAGTGATAACCCGCAATTCGATCTGGTTCTGGGTATGGTGGCAATGAAGGGCTGAGTATGACTGATAACCGTAAGTGCTCGTTTTATATCTACCCGGAGCGCAATGCGGCGGACCGGGTAGCCGACGGCTTTCTTGAGAAACTGCCTCAGAAAGAGCGTGGCCGCGCGATGCGCGCCATGATGCTCTGTGGTGCCGCGTTGATGAAGCAGGACGAACGCCTGCCGTTCCTGATCGCTGAATTCCTGACGGAGAGCACCACGATGCAGGATATTCAGCGGATCATCAGCAGTACGCTGCCGCAGCAGGATACAGGAGAAATGGCGCGTCTGGTTGAGGCGTTTCTGCAGGCCACCGGCGGTGGCAGCAATACGGTGTCGCCGGCAGGCGGCGCTGCGCCGGAAAACAGTCCCGCCGTGGCTCCCGAACCGGCAGCACCGGAGGATAAGAATCTGGAAGAAACCCGTAAGAACGTCCAGCATCTGTTCCCGGATGATGATTAAGGGGGCTGCGTGAAAAAATATGTGCTGTTAACCCTGACCCTCATCGCCGGCGCCGTGGCAGCAAACCCGGTAACAGCGGCCGGCAATATTGCCGGCGATGTCCAGGCGCAAGCTGCGACTGAAGTGAAAACCGGGTTTTCACCCGGCGGGACCGCATTAAATCTGGTTCTGGATTCAATCGACCACGCGCAGCATGAGATTCTGGTTGCCGCGTACAGCCTGACCAGTCGTCCTGTTGCCGGCGCGTTGCGTGCCGCAAAAAAACGGGGCGTATCGGTGGTGGTGGTGGCCGATCGCAAAGCGAACGACAACCGGTACACCGAAGTGAACTTTCTGGCCAATAACCGCGTGGCGGTGCGGATCAACGATAACTACGAGGCCATGCATGATAAATTCATGGTCTTTGACCGCCGCGCCGTATTGACCGGCTCGTTTAACTTCAGCGCCAGCGCAGACAGTCGTAATGCGGAAAATGTGGTGCTGATCAGCGGCGCGCCTGCAGTAACTGAAGCCTACGTGAACGAGTTTTCCCGTTTATGGGACGAAGGAAAGGACGTGGCTCCACGGTACTGACCTACAGCAGCGGCAGAAACTCTGCCGCCTGATTTTTAACTTGATTTATATGGCTCATTCGTCGTATTATCAAGGCTCATTTTTCGGTAGCGCCCCGACTGGCGAAGGAGTAAAACCATGCAATCATTCCCCCTGTTCGTTTCCCGTGTCGTTCCTGTGATCACCCTGAGCCATTGTCTGCGGCAGCGGCGCTGGTCCCTGCACAACACGCCATGCCAGATTGACCTGAGATCAGGTTGTCACCTGCGCTCACAGCCTTTCGGCACGCTATCCAGACGGGAAATAAGCGACCGGCCACCGGCTATGCCCCGCGGTTACTGGTTCAGGCAATGCAGCCGGGATGTCATGTTTACGGGGCGCATCGATCAGGCAGATCCTATGAAACAGGTCTATTACAACGAAGGCTGGAGCGGTCCGAACAAGTATACGTTTGAAGTTTATCAGCTGGAGAACGGGAGTTACCGGGCGCTGGCCCGCAAATGGAATGGCAAAATCAACAAGGTGCAGCAGGAAACGCAGTACCTGTCTGACACGCGGGAGGGGCTGAAGCACCAGGACTATCCCCGCACGCGCCAGGTGAAAATTTTTCTGAATTCAGACTTCTGGGAGAAGGGTAATGATTAAGATGGTTAGCGTCGTTCCGCAGCCGGAAACAGTGAAGACGCTCCGGGAAAAAATGGGCATGACTGAAACCGCATTAGGGGCTGTCATGGGGTACGAACTGCGCGCCTGGCAGCGTAAGGAAGCTATCAGCGACGATCTCAGCCAGTACAACAAGACCAGTCTTCGCCCAGGCGAATATAACATGCTGATGCTGATCGCCGGCGTGCATCCTGATTACCGCCTGAACAGGGCATTCAGTCCTGATGATATGGTCAAAGATCCCGCCACGGCCGAAGACGTTCGCCGCCTGCGTCTGGCGCTGGGGCTGAAGCACGCTGAAATTGCAGCGCTGTTTGGCTATAAACCGGCGTCATGGCAGACCAAAGAAAAGGCTGCTCAGCGCGGCGTAAAGCTCAAGACCGGGGAATTCAATTTCCTGTTACTTCTGGCCGGTGAGCATCCGTCACTGCAGCTGGTTGAGAAGGCGAAATAAGGCCCGCGGCGACCAGAGAGGACCCTTTATGATCACCACACGCCGAATGTTAATGCTGTATGCCTGCCTTGTGCCCGTAGCCCTGACAGGGTGTGATCTGGCTGATTATTTCCCGAATGTGCCACAGCCCGTGCCCGTGATTTCGCCCGGCTATCAGGTTGATATCGATGGCCACCCGGTCCGAATATCAGGATTTGATGACTGTCCGCGGGAAAAAGATGAAGCCCGGCACGCAGCTGCACAAGATGAGAAAGGCTGCATTGTGCTGTCTGCAGAGCGTTCCGAGGTGAAGGTCAGACTGTATCAGCCAGCCGGCGCCGTCACCGAAACCTGGCGGATCATCCGGGAAAAAGACGCTCGCCAGAACGATATTATTCGCCTGCAGCGCCCGAACGGTGCGCTTGTGATGCAAAATTTACAGGGGAAAGAGTCTCCTTAAACCAGGGAAATAACAAAATTAACTTGATTTATATGGCTCATTAGACGTATAATAATTACATCGAAAGGCAATCCGGTCTTTCGACGGTAGCGCCCCGACCGGCGCAGGAGTCACCTTATGACTGCTCTCAATTCTCAGCAACAGGCTGATGTTGCCCGCTATATCCGGGAACATGGCAATAAAACCGTTATTTCCCCTGAATGGTCACTTATTTATTTCTCGCTGTGTCAGTGTGAATTACATCAATCGCATGAAGCCATTATTTTTCATAATGGCCGACCTGCAGGGCTATTTATTCTGAATGAAACAGGCGAGCTCACCGAATTATATCTGCTGGGGTCGCTTTCTGACATTCTCACCGCCGCTGCGGTCAACAAATAGCTTTCAGGGAGTAAATACACTATGACCATGCAATCAGAACTTGTTTTTACTGATCCTATGCTCAACGTCGTTATTGCTGAAGTTAAGCGTTTTAATTGCCCGCTTCTTTTTGTCAAAGATCATGGCGTGTATGTGATGGCGGCGAAAGGTGAGAAAAACAGTAATGGGATGCACAATGTCTGTTACGCCAATGGTTTTAATCCGGATACAACGGATTTTGACGAGCTCTGGGACCGGATGCGTGATGCCTGTGGCGGAGATGATTTTTGCGAATCCCTGGAGCTCGATCCGAGGTCGATTGAACTTCTCAGCCGTACCAAACCCTGCCTGAAAATTATGCTTTCAGAGACGGAACTGGAAGTTATTGCAGGGGGACAGAAATAGACCATAAAAGCCCGTTAAATCGGGCTTTTTTATATTTCACTGTATTTACATCTAGGACAAAATGTCCTATTATATATTTGTGGCCGGGCATGGTGCTCAGGTCCCCTAACGAGGGAAATATATGAAATTTTCAGCAGAAGAACTCAACATTATCCGCCAGGCGGACGCCATTATTGCCGGTAAAATTACCACAACGGATTTTATCACCGGCGCCGACGCCGCGCGTTCCTTACTGCGGTTTCGTCTTGCTGCAGAACCACGCGAATCATTCTGCGCGTTCTTTCTTAACTGCCACAACGGCGTGATTGCGTTTGAAGAACTGTTTAAGGGAACTATCAGCAGCGTCACCGTTCATCCGCGTATCGTCCTGCAACGCGCCCTGCATCATAATGCCGCCGCCGTGGTACTGGCGCATAACCATCCTTCCGCTAACACTACACCCAGCCAGGCTGACAAGCTGATCACCGAGCGTCTGGCGCAGGTGCTGGGGATGGTTGATGTCAAAGTCCTCGATCACCTGATTGTGGGCGGCAGCGATATTTACTCTTTTGCTGAACATGGTCTGATTTGATAACCGCGGCCGCACAGTGGTGCGGCCGGCTCTGGAGGCTTGCTATGGGCAATAAATATACCGTGCCGCTTAACGTGGGCGCGATCCGCGAAAGCTGTTTCCGTCCCGCTGATAAATGGACCCCGCCGACGGGGGATGAACTCCGCTATCTGCTGGAAAATGTGCTCAACCTGAGTCAGGAGGGACTGGCGCGACATGTCGGCGTGAACGGCAGAACGGTGCGCCGCTGGGTGAACGGAGAAAGTGACATCGCGTATTCCGTCTGGTGCGTCCTTTGCATCGATGCCGGCTTACCGCCGATCTGGAAATAGCAGCGCAAAACACCGACGCGCAAACGTGCTTCCTGAACGTATCGGATATACGAAGGAAATATTATGAATACTGATAACTATTTTTTCAGAGTCCCGGCCACACGCGGAATACAGGGCGGCATAGAACAATACATGCTGACGGTTCCTATGGTCGTGTTACGTCGTATTCTTGCAATGGACAATGATGGCGATGTTATGGATCGCAGCCAGCGAGAAGCGAACAAAACGCGGGCCAAAAAAATACGGAATTATGTTGCCGGCGCAACATCAAAACGAGCTCCCTATATTTTGCCGTCAATTACCGGAAATATTGATAGTCATGTTGAATTCCTTCCCAGCGAACTCTCGCCGGCAGTGGGGATTCTGGTAATGACTCCAACTTATTGATAGTGTTTTATGTTCAGATAATGCCCGATGACTTTGTCATGCAGCTCCACCGATTTTGAGAACGACAG
>NZ_JBXWDD010000020.1:0-26163 GCF_057320665.1 Enterobacter cloacae complex sp. 385G4 | reverse complement strand
CCCGTTATTTCAGGATTTTTTCTCTTCAACCGACCGGGTTAACTGTGAAGTGATTCACATCCGCCGTGTCGATGGAGGCGCATTATAGGGATCCCAATTTTTAGCACAAGTGTTTTTTAGATCTTTTTTTTCGACTGCTGATTTTCCGCGCTTTTCGCTGAAATCCCGCCCGATCTGCTTAAATATTGACGCATTTTGCCTTGCCTCGATCCAATAATATGATCAAGTCTTCCGTATAGCGCTCATCCTTAGAGGTAGTTATGTCTGCAGTGTTACGCCCTTATAAAGATCTGTTCCCCCAAAAAGGCGATCGCGTGATGATCGATGCCACCAGCGTGGTCATTGGTGATGTCCGAATGGCCGATGACGTCAGTATCTGGCCGCTCGTCGCCATCAGGGGAGATGTAAATTATGTGTCGATCGGTGCCCGTACCAATATTCAGGACGGTAGCGTTCTGCATGTTACGCACAAATCCTCTTATAACCCGGAGGGCAATCCCCTCATCATTGGAGAAGATGTTACCGTCGGACATAAAGTGATGCTTCACGGCTGCACTATCGGTAATCGGGTGCTTGTTGGCATGGGATCGATTTTGCTGGATGGCGTGATAGTAGAAGAAGACGTAATGATTGGGGCCGGTAGCCTGGTTCCGCAGAACAAACGTCTGGAAAGTGGTTATCTCTATCTGGGAAGCCCGGTAAAACAGATCCGCCCCCTGAAGGAGGCAGAGATCGAAGGATTAAAATACTCGGCGAACAACTACGTAAAATGGAAGAATGACTATTTGGATCAGGATAACCAAACCCAACCCTGATCGTCTTCCTGCTGCTCGCGGATTAAATCGCTGGCTTCCTCTTCCAGATCCCAGCGATTTTCGCAAAAAACGGCTATCGGGTCTGTGCCGCCAAAACGATGTAACAGCGCTTCTCCATGGATGGCACAGGTAAGCTGCATACCCTGCACCAGCACCGGAAAACAGACCGCCTGCTTATGCTCATCCCAGCTCTCTCTGTCCGGGAAATGAATAGCCTGATTCACGCCGAAAGCTCCTGCTTTAGCTTTTCAATGACCGGCTCGACTGCAGGCAACACCCCGTGCCAGAGCAGTACCGCATGCGCAGCCTGCCCCACCAGCATTCCCAGCCCATCGGCTAACTGTTTCGCACCGTGTTGTTCGCACCAGTTCAGGAAGGGCGTATTCCCTTTCTGATAGAACATGTCATAGAAGTACATGTGCGCGCTGACCAGCGAAGCGGGGATCGCCGGGATCTCGCCACTGATGCCGCTGGATGTGGCATTAATGACAAGATCGAACTCACGTTCGGCAAGATCGTCAAGCGCTACCGCACTTACGCTGCCGGTATGCGCAAATAACGCCGCCAGCGCTTCTGCCCGGGAAAAAGTTCGGTTGGTAATGGTCACCGCACAGTCCAGGGAAAGCAGAGGCAACAGTACTCCCCGCGATGCGCCACCCGCACCAATCAGTAGGACCCGGAACCCGGGTTTAATAAACGACAGTCGTTCCAGATCGCTCAGCAACCCTATTCCGTCGGTGTTGTCGCCCAGAAGACGTCCGTCCTCAAGCCGTTTTAGGGTATTTACTGCACCGGCAAGAGAAGCGCGCTCGGTCAGTTCATCAGCACGTTCGAAAGCTTCCTCTTTAAAAGGAACCGTCACATTCGCACCTTTGCCACCTGCTGCGAAAAAAGCCTCAAGCGTTGGAATAAATGCATCTACCGGTGCCAGTACGCGGCCATAGGGATGATTTATCTGCAGCTGCTCCGCAAATTGCTGATGGATCAGCGGTGACTTGCTGTGTGCAATCGGATTACCAAAAACAGCATAGGTTTCCATGAGATTACCCCTGGCGAAAACGTTCGCCGGTCAAAGCGTCGCGAATTTCAGACGGATTCAGGCGTCCTCCCGTCTCTCCAACAGCAACCGGGAAGTCATTTCCGAACTGTGCCAACACTTCTTCGGTTGTACGACAAGGTGGCAATCCGGTCAGGTTGGCGCTGGTTGAGACCAGCGGTTTACCAAATGCCAGGCAAAGCTCAACCACCAGAGGATGATCGGTGACGCGAACGGCGAGGGAATCAAAGCGTCCGGTCAGCCAGCGCGGTGTTGTCGGCTGCGCCGGGAAAACAAAGGTCACCGGTCCTGGCCATGCGGAGAAAATAGTCTCGCGCTGCGCCGGTGTCAGCATAGAGTCATCAATGTAGGGCTTAAGCTGCTCGTAATTCGCAGCTATCAAAATCAACCCTTTCTCTACGGGTCTTTGTTTTAAGGCAAGCAGGCGGCTCACAGCCGTCTCGCTGTCAGGATCGCAACCGACCCCAAAAACAGCTTCAGTTGGATAGGCGATGACTTTTTCATTTTTCAGCACGTCCACAGCATGCGCAATGGAGCCTGATGGCAGGTTATTATTCACTATTTTGATCCGCCGTTACCGGCTTTCCACATTGTTTGCTGGCGCAGAAGCGTTTCACACCTTGCGCCGTTTTCTTCTCGATAAGTAGCGGATAGTTGCAATGAGTGCAGACGCCCGCTACCGGTTTGAAATTGATAACGAACTGGCATTCAGGGTAGCGATCGCAGGAATGGAAGGTCTTACCATAGCGGGAACGGCGCTGTACCAGCTGACCGCGCTGACACTGAGGACACGCAATCGCCGTTTCATCAGGCTTATCAATTTGTTCCGTATGCTCACATTCCGGATAACGGCTACAGCCAATAAACATGCCGAAACGGCCCTGACGTAGCGCTAGTTCACCACCACAAAGAGGACATAGCTGTCCTTCCAGAATTTTGACGATATGTCCATCCGCCTGGCTTTTCAGAGGACGGACATAATCACATTCCGGATAGTGTGAACAACCGAGAAACGGGCCGTGTTTCCCGGACCGAATAACAAGTTCAGCCCCGCACTGCGGGCAGGGCTCATTTTTATGCACCGTGAATAGTGCTGATTTGGCCATAACAACTCTTGGTGCTACACATAGAATTAATGCAGCATACCTTCATTCACTTCAAAGAGTAATTCTTCCATTTGCTGATAGGCATTTTCACAGCCCGGGATATTAAACAGAACCATCAGAATCACCCATTTCAGATCTTCCAATTCAAATTCTGCCGTATCCAGCGCCATGACACGCTCTATCACCATTTCTCTCGTTTCGAGGTTCAGCACCTGAATCTGCTCAAGGAATAAGATGAATCCCCGGCAGCTGGCGTCCAGCCTTTCACACTCTTCTGCGGTATAAATGCGTACTGACAACGGGTCAGAAGCAAGCTGCATCGGTTCGGCGAGGCCTTCCTGATAATCAGCCAGTTTTTCCAGCCACATCAACGCATTATAGATATCTTCCCGCTCAAACCCCGCATCGGTAAGATCCTGTGTCAATTTGTCCTGATCCACTCGCATTTCTGCTTCGTTATGGATGTAAGTCTCAAACAAATACATCAGTACGTCGAACATGGCATGCCCTCCTTAATCGGACATAGCCGCCGGGTACAGCTGCGATCCACCCTGCTAACTCCAGTTCGAGTAGCTGTGCTACCGTTACTGGCACAGGTTGGCCGGCACGTTCAGCGACAACGTCAACAGGTGTTACCTCATCTCCTACGTTAGCCAGGAGCTTGGGAAATGGCAATGCCACCTTTCCCTGATCTGATGAATAATGTCGCTTTTCGGGATCTTCCTGCAGACATTGCAAGCCATATTGCAAATTTTCAAGAATGTCCCGCGCTTCTGTTACCGGCGTCGCACCCTGCTTTATCAGCCAGTGTGGTCCTTCACACCCCGGGTTACCAATCGGGCCGGGTAAGGCGAAAACCTCCCTCCCCTGATCGAGCGCGCATCGTGCAGTGACCAGCGAGCCGCTTCGCACTGCCGCTTCAACGACCAATACACCCTGGCTAAGCCCGCTGATGATTCGATTACGACGCGGAAAGTTTGCCGGCCGGGGCTGCGCCGAAAGAGGGAACTCAGACACTATCGCCCCGTCAGCTTCGATAAGCCGCATAGCCAGCGCCTGATGCCGACGGGGATAAATGCTAAACAGGCCGTTCCCCAGTACGGCCACGCTACGCCCTTTTACAGACAGCGCGGCGTTGTGAGCAACACCGTCTATACCGCAGGCCAGTCCGCTGGTGATTGTGAAACCACTTTGCGAAAGTTGTTCGCACAGAATTTTCCCCCATCGTTCTCCATACCATGACGGCGCACGGCTACCCACGACCGCCAGCTGGGCAGCATTAAGCGTTTCAGGGTTACCTTTTACGAATAATGCACCGGGATAATCAGGAATTGCGCGAAGTAAAGGAGGATAAAGCGGATGGGTTGCCGTCAATAAATGATTTCCCGGCTGCTCAAGCCACACCAGACT
This sequence comes from Enterobacter cloacae complex sp. 385G4, assembly GCF_057320665.1. Classification (NCBI taxonomy): domain Bacteria; kingdom Pseudomonadati; phylum Pseudomonadota; class Gammaproteobacteria; order Enterobacterales; family Enterobacteriaceae; genus Enterobacter; species Enterobacter cloacae complex sp. 385G4. Next base: position 21,775 of record NZ_JBXWDD010000020.1, on the reverse strand, counting down.
ACGCTCCAGCTCACCCTCATCTGGGTTAAAGAACCGTTCAGCCTGTTTTGCTGACAGCCCAGCGTCTCTGACAGCGGAAGCATCGATATTTTTTTGCTTGTGCAGCCGTGCAGCCGCTTCCAGCATTCCATCGCCACATAATGAACCTGTGTGTATTAGCCGTAGCCATATCTCGATAGACGTCATCCTTTCCCCCTGCCATAAGCGGCCTGCGCAATCATTGCGATTGGTCACTGATGCTGTCAATCGACCCGGGATTTGTCTAGAATAGAAGTAATATTCTTATCAACTCCTGAACACGACTCTGGAAATTTATGGCAGTTTTGCAAGTGTTACATATTCCGGACGAGCGCCTTCGCATCGTCGCTGAACCGGTTAAAGAAGTGAATGCAGAAATCCAGCGTATCGTTGATGATATGTTCGATACCATGTACGCCGAAGAAGGCATTGGCCTGGCGGCGACGCAGGTAGACATTCACAAACGTATTATCGTGATCGACGTTTCTGAAAATCGCGATGAGCGTCTGGTGCTGATCAACCCTGAATTGCTTGAGAAGAGCGGTGAAACGGGCATTGAGGAAGGTTGTCTTTCTATTCCGGAACAGCGCGCTTTGGTGCCACGTGCCGAAAAAGTGAAAATTCGCGCTTTGGATCGTGACGGTAATCCGTTCGAACTGGAAGCAGATGACCTGCTGGCAATTTGCATTCAGCATGAGATGGATCACCTGGTCGGTAAGCTGTTTATCGATTACCTCTCGCCGTTGAAACAGCAGCGTATTCGTCAAAAAGTAGAGAAACTGGATCGTTTGCGCTCTCGCGCATAACGTCCCCCCGGATACAAGGATCATCGTGTCTAAAACACTACGTATTATCTTCGCGGGAACCCCTGATTTTGCAGCGCGTCATCTTGACGCGCTGTTATCTTCTGGTCACCAGGTTGTCGGCGTCTTTACCCAGCCGGACCGTCCGGCTGGACGCGGTAAAAAACTGATGCCGAGCCCGGTAAAGGTGCTGGCAGAAGAGCATGGGCTTCCTGTTTTCCAGCCCGCATCCTTACGCCCTCAGGAAAATCAGCAGCTGGTTGCTGACCTGAACGCCGACGTAATGGTCGTGGTGGCTTACGGTTTAATTTTGCCAAAAGCGGTGCTTGATATGCCTCGTCTGGGTTGTATCAACGTGCACGGCTCCTTGCTCCCGCGCTGGCGTGGTGCGGCACCTATCCAACGCTCCCTGTGGGCGGGGGATGCTGAAACCGGCGTCACAATCATGAAGATGGACGTAGGTTTAGACACTGGCGACATGCTGCATAAACTGGCGTGCCCTATTACTGCAGACGATACCAGCGCTACGCTGTATGACAAACTTGCAGGCCTTGGTCCGCAAGGGCTTATCGAGACGCTGCAGCAACTTGCTGATAATACGGCGAAGCCGGAAGTTCAGGATGAGACGCTGGTGACGTATGCTGAAAAACTGAGTAAAGAAGAAGCCCGGCTCGACTGGTCCTTGTCTGCCGCTCAACTTGAACGCTGCATCCGCGCTTTTAATCCGTGGCCGATGAGCTGGATGGAGATTGATGAGCAGCCAGTGAAAGTCTGGAAAGCGTCAGTCATTAATGGCAATACGGCTGCTGAACCCGGCACGATTATCGACGCCAGCAAGAACGGTATCCAGGTTGCGACAGCAGAAGGGATCCTGAATCTTGAATCGCTGCAACCGGCCGGTAAGAAAGCCATGAGCGCTCAGGATCTATTAAATTCCCGTCGCGAATGGTTTATACCGGGTAATCGTCTTGCCTAATCCAATATATGCTTAAAGCCCGGTGTTTCCGGGCATTTTTATTTTTATAGTTATGAAAAAACAAAATCTACGCAGTATGGCGGCCAAAGCCGTTGAGCAGGTTATCGAGCAGGGCCAGTCATTGAGTAACATCCTGCCTCCCCTGCAACAAAAGGTATCTGATAAAGACAAAGCTCTGCTCCAGGAACTCTGCTTTGGCGTCCTGCGCACCCTTTCTCAGCTTGAGTGGCTCATTAATAAGCTGATGTCGCGCCCAATGACAGGCAAACAGCGCACCGTACATTATTTGATTATGGTGGGGTTTTATCAGCTTCTTCATACCCGCATTCCACCTCACGCCGCGCTGGCTGAAACGGTGGAAGGTGCCGTTGCGATTAAACGCCCTCAGTTGAAAGGGCTGATCAACGGCGTACTGCGTCAGTTCCAGCGTCAGCAGGATGAGCTACTGGCTGAATTTGCACAAAGCGAAACACGTTTTCTGCACCCGGACTGGCTGCTGAATCGCCTTAAAAAAGCGTATCCGCAGCAATGGCAAAACATTGCCGAAGCGAATAATCAACGCCCACCGATGTGGTTACGCGTCAACCGTAATTACCACACTCGTGACGCATGGCTGACATTACTGGAAGAAACCGGAATGAGTGGATTCACGCATGCAGCCTATCCGGATGCCGTGCGTTTAGACTCCCCTGCACCGGTACATGCTTTACCTGGTTTTGTTGAAGGCTGGGTGACCGTACAGGATGCCTCGGCTCAGGGTTGCATGACCTGGCTTGAACCAGCAAACGGGGAACAGATCCTCGATCTTTGCGCCGCGCCTGGCGGAAAAACAACGCACATTCTTGAAGTGGCTCCGCAGGCCAGCGTAATGGCCGTGGATGTCGATGAGCAGCGCCTGTCACGCGTCTACGACAACCTCAAGCGTCTGGGCATGAAGGCTCAGGTTAAGCAGGGCGACGGACGCAAGCCCGCAGAATGGTGTGGTGAAACCCAGTTTGACCGCATTTTGCTGGATGCGCCCTGCTCTGCAACAGGCGTGATTCGTCGCCATCCGGATATCAAGTGGCTGCGCCGCGATCGCGATATCAAGGAACTTGCCCAACTGCAATCGGACATACTTGACGCAATCTGGCCACATCTTAAACCCGGCGGCACGCTGGTTTATGCAACCTGCTCCGTACTGCCAGAAGAAAACAGCCAGCAAATCGCGGCCTTCCTTAAACGTACCCCGGACGCAACGCTGCGCGATACGGGAACGCCTGAATGCCCGGGTCAGCAAAACCTGCCGGGCGCGGAAGAAGGCGATGGCTTCTTTTACGCTAAGCTAATCAAAGAGTGATGTTGAGAACAGGTCACGAGATATGAAAATTATCATTCTGGGCGCAGGACAAGTGGGCGGAACGCTGGCGGAAAACCTGGTTGGCGAAAACAACGACATCACAATCGTTGATACCAACGGGGATCGTCTGCGCGTTTTACAGGACAAATTTGACCTTCGCGTTGTGCAGGGCCATGGTTCACACCCGCGCGTGCTACGCGAGGCGGGCGCCGACGATGCAGACATGCTCGTTGCGGTGACCAGTTCTGACGAAACCAATATGGTGGCCTGTCAGGTGGCCTACTCGCTTTTCAACACCCCTAACCGAATCGCGCGCATCCGTTCTCCGGACTATGTCCGCGATGCTGAGAAGCTCTTTAATTCAGAAGCGGTTCCTATTGACCATCTCATCGCGCCAGAACAGCTGGTTATCGACAATATCTATCGTCTGATCGAATATCCAGGCGCACTGCAGGTGGTGAACTTTGCCGAAGGTAAGGTCAGTCTTGCCGTCGTTAAGGCCTATTACGGCGGCCCGTTGATCGGCAATGCGCTTTCCACAATGCGTGAGCACATGCCGCATATCGATACGCGCGTCGCCGCCATTTTCCGCCACGACAGACCTATTCGTCCTCAAGGCTCCACGATTGTCGAAGCGGGGGATGAGGTCTTCTTCATTGCGGCCTCTCAGCATATTCGTGCGGTGATGAGTGAGTTGCAGCGTCTCGAAAAGCCTTATAAACGCATTATGCTGGTCGGCGGTGGCAATATCGGCGCGGGCCTGGCGCGAAGGCTGGAAAAAGACTACAGCGTGAAATTGATCGAGCGCGATCAACAGCGTGCTTCTGAGCTGGCGGAAAAACTGCAAAATACGATCGTATTTTATGGCGACGCGTCGGATCAGGAATTATTGGCTGAAGAGCATATTGATCAAGTTGATCTCTTTATTGCCGTCACGAACGATGACGAGGCGAATATTATGTCCGCCATGCTCGCCAAACGTATGGGAGCAAAGAAGGTCATGGTGCTTATCCAGCGCAAGGCGTATGTCGACCTGGTTCAGGGCAGCGTTATTGATATTGCCATTTCACCGCAGCAGGCGACCATTTCCGCTCTGCTGAGCCATGTACGTAAAGCGGACATTGTCGGCGTTTCATCTCTGCGTCGCGGGGTGGCAGAAGCCATTGAAGCGGTAGCTCATGGAGATGAAACCACGTCACGCGTTGTGGGCCGCGCCATCGACGAAATTAAGCTGCCGCCGGGCACTATTATCGGCGCCGTAGTGCGCGGGAATGACGTTATGATCGCCAATGATAATTTGCGTATTGAGCAAGGCGACCACGTAATTATGTTCCTTACCGATAAAAAATTTATTACCGACGTCGAACGTTTATTCCAGCCTAGTCCATTCTTCCTTTAATACGTCGGGGCTCTCAATAGAGCCCCGCACTTTACCCTCTTTATTTCTGTGCCTTTTATTTTCATAACGTTTAATTATCCCGCATGGCAATTGGCTAATCATTTGTTAAACTTATAGTCGTCAGCTGGCACAAGGAGAACATAATGAGTTTTATTAAAGAATTTCGCGAATTTGCGATGCGCGGGAACGTGGTTGATTTGGCAGTGGGTGTCATTATTGGTGCGGCATTCGGCAAGATTGTTTCATCATTAGTAGCGGACATCATCATGCCACCTTTAGGGCTGCTAATCGGGGGCATTGATTTCAAACAGTTCGCGTTCACGCTGCGTGAAGCCCAGGGTGATATCCCGGCAGTAGTAATGCACTACGGCGTGTTTATCCAGAACGTATTTGATTTCGTGATTGTGGCGTTTGCTATCTTTATGGCTATCAAGCTGATTAACCGGCTCAACCGTAAAAAAGAAGAGCCAGCAGCAGCGCCTGCACCAACGAAAGAAGAAGTGTTACTGAGTGAAATTCGCGATCTGTTAAAAGAGCAAAATAACCGCGTTTAATCAGCAGTTAAAAACAGGAAGGCCAGTGGTAAATAAGCGATTCGCTTGCTTGCCACTGGCCTCCCAGTTACCCCGTTTTGCATGTTTGTCTTTACGCAGATAACTCCCCTTCCCTTTTTTATTCTTTTCAACGCGCTGTCGAAAAAGCGGGTCGTGAAGTAAAGCCTCGATGGCATTATCTTTAATTTGTCCCTTCGTGTGCTGATAGCGGCTCATAATTTCTCCTGAGCATGGTTTATGACGACGGAAGTCTAGACCCGAGTAGATTAAAAATCAACATCCCCGAGTTTCTCCACTGGCTCCCTGTTCAAGGGCTTCCAGAATTGAACAATAAATACTGCTATGAGCCGTTCCGCAGCAGGCATCATTCAACCTTTGCAAAGAGCGCTGCATGGTTTGCAGTTCCAGAATACGGGCTTCAACTTCATCAAGCCGGGCTTGCACGATGCTTTTGGATTCCTGACAAGTGTGATGCTCAGGATCGATGCGGATCGATAATAACTCGCGGATCGAATCGAGCGTGAAGCCAAGCTGTCGGGCGTAGCGTATGAATCTCAGACGTTGCAGATCGTTATCGGTATAAAGCCGAAAGCCGCCTTCCGTGCGTATCTCATGATCGATCATCTGCTGCTTTTCGTAATATCGGATAGTGTCCGGCGTTACGTTCGCGAGCTTTGCAAGTTCACCGATACGGTACATCGCTACTCCTCGTTTATCTTCTTCATCAATATTTCACCGTATTCCCCATGCAGGAATTCCGTGCTCATTCCTGCCTGGCGCAGCTTGAGCTCGATCAGGGCAAGCCTGCGGCTAAGTTCTTTATGTCGAGGATCATCCTGACGGATCCCTTTTAGCAAATCGACAAGTTCAACAGCCTCTCTGCGCTGCTCAAGCTCGGGCGGGAGGCAGCCAGCATTTTTTAGCAAACGGTATCCAGCCCGGAGTTCAGGCGCAATATGCGAATCATCTTCAAGTTCAAGAGGTTCGCCGCTCCCGGGAAGATTGTCGAAATCGCCTTTATTTTGGGCATCGCGAATATGGCGTTCTGCCCACTGGTCAAGCAACCACATCATCAGCTCCAGGGGATGAACAAAATTGATACAGGTATTGTAGAGAAGTGGGGATAATGCGGATATAAAAAAACCCGCCGAGGCGGGTTTTTTTACGTTACTGCAGATTACTCTGCAGCAGCTTCTGCTTTCTCTGAACGATCAACCAGCTCGATGTAAGCCATCGGCGCGTTGTCGCCTGCACGGAAACCACACTTCAGAATGCGAGTGTAACCACCGGCACGGCTCGCGAAACGCGGGCCCAGTTCGTTAAACAGTTTTGCCACGATCTCGTTATCACGAGTACGGGCGAATGCCAGACGACGATTAGCAACGCTGTCAGTCTTGGCAAGAGTAATCAGCGGCTCAACTACGCGACGCAGCTCTTTCGCTTTAGGCAGGGTCGTCTTGATGATTTCATGACGAACCAGTGAACCTGCCATGTTGCGGAACATAGCCTGGCGATGGCTGCTGTTGCGGTTCAGTTGACGACCACTCTTACGATGGCGCATGACCTTATCCTTCTCAGTAAAACCTTAACCTGTGATCCGGTTACTCGTCAGCAATGCTTGCCGGTGGCCAGTTTTCCAGGCGCATGCCCAGAGACAGACCACGTGAAGCCAGCACGTCTTTAATCTCGGTAAGAGATTTTTTACCCAGGTTCGGCGTTTTCAGCAACTCAACCTCGGTACGCTGTACCAGATCACCGATATAGTGGATAGCTTCTGCCTTGAGGCAGTTAGCAGAGCGGACAGTCAATTCGAGATCGTCAACAGGGCGCAGCAGGATCGGATCGAATTCTGGTTTCTCTTCTTTCACTTCTGGCTGACGTACATCACGTAAGTCAACGAAAGCTTCCAGTTGTTCTGCCAGGATGGTTGCCGCACGACGAATCGCCTCTTCAGGATCGATTGTGCCGTTGGTTTCCATTTCGATGACCAGCTTGTCCAGGTCGGTACGCTGTTCTACACGCGCTGCTTCAACATTGTAGGCAATACGCTCTACAGGGCTGTAGCATGCGTCGACCAGCAGACGGCCGATTGGGCGCTCATCTTCTTCCGAATGAATTCGGGCAGAAGCCGGCACATAACCACGACCGCGCTGAACTTTGATACGCATGCTAATAGCTGCGTTCTCATCGGTCAGGTGGCAGATCACGTGCTGCGGCTTGACGATTTCAACATCACCGTCGTGGGTGATGTCGGCTGCAGTCACAGGGCCAATGCCAGATTTATTCAGAGTAAGAATAACTTCATCTTTACCCTGAACTCTCACCGCCAGCCCTTTCAGGTTGAGCAGGATTTCAAGGATATCTTCCTGAACGCCTTCTTTGGTGCTGTACTCATGAAGTACACCATCAATCTCAACCTCGGTCACCGCGCAACCCGGCATCGATGAGAGCAGAATACGGCGCAGTGCGTTACCCAGAGTATGGCCAAAGCCACGCTCTAAAGGCTCAAGGGTCACCTTGGCGTGCGTCGAACTCACTTGCTCGATATCTACCAGGCGCGGTTTTAGAAACTCTGTCACAGAACCCTGCATTGTGTCCTCTCTTTGGTACTAAGCTTTACTTGGAGTAAAGCTCGACGATCAGGTGTTCGTTAATGTCCGCAGACAGATCAGAACGCTCAGGCTGACGCTTGAACGTACCTTCCATCTTGCCAGCATCAACTTCCAGCCAGGTTGGCTTTTCACGCTGCTCAGCCAGCTCCAGAGCGGCCTTCACGCGAGATTGCTTTTTCGCTTTCTCACGAATGCTAACAACGTCATTCGCTTTAACCTGATAAGAAGCGATGTTAACAACACGACCGTTTACCATGATTGCTTTGTGGCTAACCAGCTGACGTGATTCAGCACGAGTAGCGCCGAAGCCCATACGGTATACAACGTTGTCCAGACGACCTTCCAGCAGAGCCAGCAGGTTTTCACCTGTGTTGCCTTTCAGACGTGCTGCTTCTTTATAGTAGTTACGGAACTGACGCTCCAGCACACCGTACATACGGCGAACTTTTTGCTTTTCACGCAACTGCACACCATAGTCAGACAGACGCGGTTTACGCGCACCGTGCTGGCCAGGAGCTTGTTCAATTTTACACTTGGTATCGATCGCGCGAACGCCAGACTTAAGGAATAAGTCGGTGCCCTCACGACGGCTCAGCTTGAGCTTAGGACCCAAATATCTTGCCATTTTCTATCTCCAACTAACCTAAAAAACGAGCGTTATACGCGACGTTTTTTCGGCGGACGACAACCGTTATGAGGGATCGGAGTCACATCAGTAATATTCGTGATGCGGAAACCAGCGGCGTTCAGAGCGCGAACAGTAGATTCACGACCCGGACCCGGACCTTTAACCATAACTTCCAGATTCTTGATGCCGTATTCTTTTACGGCTTCAGCGCAACGCTCTGCTGCAACCTGAGCTGCGAACGGAGTGGATTTGCGAGAACCACGGAAACCGGAACCACCGGCTGTTGCCCAACCCAATGCGTTACCCTGACGATCAGTAATAGTAACGATGGTGTTGTTGAAAGAAGCATGGATATGAGCCACGCCGTCAGAGACTTGTTTTCTTACACGTTTACGTGCACGAACTGGTGCCTTTGCCATTATTCAATCACCCCGATTATTTCTTGATCGGTTTGCGCGGACCCTTACGGGTACGTGCGTTGGTCTTAGTACGCTGACCGCGCACTGGCAGACCACGACGATGACGCAAACCGCGATAGCAACCAAGATCCATCAGGCGCTTGATGCTCATGCTGATTTCACGGCGCAGATCACCTTCAACGACAAATTTGGCAACTTCGTCACGCAGCGTGTCGATTTGTCCTTCAGACAGCTCACTGATCTTAACATCTTCAGCGATACCCGCTGCAGCCAGGATGGCTTTAGAACGGGTCTTGCCGATGCCGTAGATCGAAGTTAATGCGATCACAGCATGTTTCTGATCAGGAATGTTAATGCCTGCTATACGGGCCACTATGCACTCCTACTATTTAATATGTACGCACCATGCTGAAAAGCCCGTTTTCAGGATACTCAAATGGAAACGTACAGACATACAAAAGATTGGCTGGCTAATCTAGCCAGCTCAACCCAACTTTGCAAGAAAAATATGCGAAATAATCAGCCTTGGCGCTGTTTATGCTTCGGCTCGGCACTGCAAATCACACGGATGACACCATCACGCTTAACGATTTTGCAGTTACGGCATAATTTCTTGACGGAAGCACGAACTTTCATTTTTACTCTCCGTAACTTCTCAGGCGACCAATTAGCGGCCGTAGCCTTTCAGGTTCGCCTTCTTCAATGCAGACTCATACTGACTGGACATCATCAGAGTTTGCACTTGAGCCATAAAGTCCATAATCACGACAACAACGATAAGCAGTGAGGTCCCACCGAAGTAGAACGGTACTTTCATTGCATCACGCATGAACTCCGGGATCAGGCAGATAAAAGTAATATAAAGCGCACCAACCAAAGTCAGGCGGGTCATTACTTTATCGATATACTTCGCCGTTTGCTCTCCCGGACGAATTCCTGGTACAAATGCACCGGACTTCTTCAGGTTATCTGCTGTTTCACGCGGGTTGAAGACCAACGCCGTGTAGAAGAAACAGAAGAAGATGATCGCAGACGCATAGAGTAACACATAAAGTGGTTGCCCAGGCTGCAAATACAGCGAAATTGTTGTCAGCCAGTTCCAACCAGTACCGCCCCCGAACCATGACGCGATGGTTGCCGGGAACAGAATAATACTGGAAGCGAAGATAGCCGGGATAACCCCCGCCATATTCACTTTCAGCGGTAAATGTGTGCTCTGTGCAGCATAGACACGACGACCCTGCTGACGCTTAGCGTAGTTCACCACAATGCGGCGTTGACCACGTTCAACGAAGACAACAAAGAACGTCACTGCAAATACTAATACTGCAACCAACAGCAACAGGAGGAAGTGCAGGTCGCCTTGACGCGCTTGCTCGATAGTATGGGCGATGGCCGGCGGGAGTCCCGCAACGATACCGGCGAAGATAATGATTGAGATACCGTTACCGATACCACGCTCAGTAATCTGTTCGCCGAGCCACATCAGGAACATCGTCCCTGTGACCAGACTAACAACAGCGGTGAAATAGAATGCAAAGCCTGGGTTTAATACCAGGCCCTGCATACCAGGCATATTCGGCAGACCGGTAGCAATACCGATCGACTGGAATATTGCCAGCACCAGAGTACCGTAACGGGTGTACTGACTAATCTTACGACGTCCAGACTCCCCTTCTTTCTTCAGCTCTGCCAGGGCCGGATGAACGACCGTCAGCAGCTGGATAATAATCGATGCCGAAATGTACGGCATAATACCCAGAGCAAAGATAGAAGCACGGCTGAGAGCACCACCAGAGAACATGTTGAACATTTCAATGATGGTGCCTCGCTGTTGCTCAAGCAGTTTGGCAAGTACAGCGGCATCGATACCAGGGATCGGAATAAAAGAGCCAATACGGAACACAATCAGCGCGCCGATAACAAACAGCAGTCTGCGTTTCAGCTCGCCAAATCCACCTTTGGCACTTTGAAAATCTAATCCCGGTTGCTTAGCCATCTGCTACTTATTCCTCAATTTTACCGCCAGCAGCTTCGATAGCAGCACGAGCACCTTTAGTAACACGCAGGCCACGAACAGTTACCGGAGTAGAAACTTCACCAGACAGGATCACTTTCGCGAACTCGATCTGAATACCGATAATGTTAGCCGCTTTCAGCGTGTTCAGGTCTACAACGCCGCCTTCAACTTTCGCCAGGTCAGACAGACGGATTTCCGCTGTGATCGCTGCTTTGCGAGAGGTGAAGCCGAACTTCGGCAGACGACGGTACAGTGGCATCTGGCCACCCTCGAAACCGCGACGTACGCCACCGCCAGAACGAGAGTTCTGACCTTTGTGACCACGACCACCGGTTTTGCCGAGGCCAGAACCGATACCACGACCCAGGCGTTTACCCGCCTTTTTAGAGCCTTCGGCCGGAGACAGAGTATTTAAACGCATCTCTTACTCCTCAACTTTAACCATGAAGTAAACCGCGTTGACCATACCACGAACAGCAGGAGTATCCTCGCGCTCAACGGTATGACCAATACGACGCAGACCCAGGCCAAGCAGCGTTGCCTTGTGTTTCGGCAGACGACCGATTGCACTGCGGGTTTGAGTGATTTTAATAGTCTTTGCCATGGTCAATTACCCCAGAATTTCTTCAACGGATTTACCACGCTTGGCAGCGACCATTTCTGGAGAATTCATATTTTCCAGGCCATCAATAGTTGCACGAACCACGTTGATCGGGTTGGTGGAACCATATGCTTTAGCCAGAACGTTATGAACCCCAGCAACTTCCAGAACGGCGCGCATTGCACCACCGGCGATGATACCGGTACCTTCTGAAGCTGGCTGCATGAATACACGAGAACCCGTGTGAACACCTTTAACTGGGTGCTGCAGGGTGCCGTTGTTCAGCGCGACGTTAATCATATTGCGACGGGCTTTTTCCATCGCTTTCTGGATCGCTGCTGGAACTTCACGCGCTTTACCGTAACCAAAACCAACGCGACCGTTACCATCGCCTACTACAGTCAGAGCTGTGAAGGAGAAAATACGACCACCTTTAACGGTTTTAGATACGCGGTTTACCGCGATCAGCTTTTCCTGCAGTTCGCCAGCCTGTTTTTCGATGTGAGCCATCTTACACCTCTACCTTAGAACTGAAGGCCAGCTTCACGGGCAGCATCTGCCAGTGCCTGGACACGACCATGATATTGGAACCCGGAACGGTCAAAGGAAACATTGCTGATGCCTTTTTCCAGAGCGCGTTCTGCAACAGCTTTACCTACAGCTGCAGCGGCGTCTTTGTTACCGGTGTACTTCAATTGTTCTGAGATAGCTTTTTCTACAGTAGAAGCAGCTACCAGAACTTCAGAACCGTTCGGTGCAATTACCTGTGCGTAAATATGACGCGGGGTACGATGTACCACCAGGCGAGTTGCACCCAGCTCTTTGAGCTTGCGGCGTGCGCGGGTCGCACGACGGATACGAGCAGATTTCTTATCCATAGTGTTACCTTACTTCTTCTTAGCCTCTTTGGTACGCACGACTTCGTCGGCGTAACGAACACCCTTGCCTTTGTAAGGCTCAGGACGACGGTAGGCGCGCAGATCTGCTGCAACCTGACCGATCAGCTGTTTATCAGCGCCTTTCAGCACGATTTCAGTTTGAGTCGGACATTCTGCAGTGATACCGGCCGGCAGCGGATGCTCAACAGGGTGTGAGAAGCCCAGAGACAGGCCTACTGCATTCCCTTTGATAGCTGCACGATAACCTACACCAACCAGCTGAAGCTTTTTAGTGAAGCCTTCGGTAACACCAACAACCATTGAGTTCAGCAGGGCACGCGCGGTACCAGCCTGAGCCCATCCATCCACGAAACCATCACGTGGACCGAAGGTCAGAGCGTTATCTGCATGTTTAACTTCAACAGCTTTGTTGAGGGTACGAGTCAGCTCGCCGTTTTTACCTTTGATCGTAATAACCTGACCGTCGATTTTTACATCAACGCCGGCAGGAATAACGACCGGTGCTTTAGCAACACGAGACATTCTTTCCTCCGATTAGGCTACGTAGCAGATAATTTCGCCACCAAGACCAGCCTGGCGCGCTGCACGATCAGTCATAACACCTTTAGAGGTAGAAACAACTGCGATACCAAGGCCAGCCATAACTTTTGGCAGCTCATCTTTTTTCTTATAGATGCGCAGACCTGGGCGGCTGACACGCTGAATGCTTTCTACAACAGCTTTACCCTGGAAATACTTGAGAGTAAGTTCCAGTTCCGGCTTGGTGTCGCCTTCAACTTTAAAATCTTCGATAAAACCTTCTTCCTTCAGCACGTTGGCAATTGCCACTTTCAGCTTGGCGGAAGGCATGGTGACCGCAACTTTGTTCGCGGCCTGACCGTTACGGATACGGGTCAGCATATCCGCGATCGGATCTTGCATGCTCATCTGTCTTTACTCCCGTGATTCAATTGGTAATTACCAGCTAGCCTTTTTCAAGCCTGGCACTTCACCGCGCATGGCGGCTTCACGCAGTTTGATACGGCTCAACCCAAACTTGCCCACATAACCATGTGGACGACCTGTTTGACGACAGCGGTTACGCTGACGAGACGGGCTGGAATCACGCGGCAGAGACTGCAGCTTGAGAACCGCATTCCAACGATCTTCGTCGGAAGCGTTCACATCAGAAATGATCGCTTTCAGTTCAGCGCGTTTAGCGAAGAATTTATCAGCTAAAGCTACGCGCTTTACTTCGCGTGCTTTCATTGATTGCTTAGCCATTCAGTAACCCTACCTTACTTGCGGAACGGGAAGTCAAAGGCAGCCAGCAGAGCACGGCCTTCTTCGTCAGATTTCGCAGTAGTGGTAATGGTAATATCCAAACCACGCACGCGGTCGACTTTATCGTAGTCGATTTCTGGGAAGATGATCTGCTCACGGACACCCATGCTGTAGTTACCACGACCGTCGAAAGACTTCGCGGACAGGCCACGGAAGTCACGGATACGTGGAACAGCAATAGTGATCAGGCGCTCAAAGAACTCCCACATGCGTTCGCCACGCAGAGTTACTTTACAGCCGATCGGATAGCCCTGACGGATTTTGAAGCCTGCAACAGATTTGCGTGCTTTGGTGATCAGCGGTTTTTGACCGGAGATTGCTGTCAGATCAGCTGCTGCGTTATCCAGCAGTTTCTTGTCAGCGATCGCTTCACCAACACCCATGTTCAGGGTGATCTTCTCGACCCGAGGGACTTGCATGACAGAATTGTAGTTAAACTCGGTCATGAGTTTCTTAACTACTTCGTCTTTGTAGTAATCATGCAGTTTCGCCATCGTACTACTCCAAATTACTTGATAGTTTCGCTGTTAGACTTGAAGAAACGGACTTTTTTGCCGTCTTCGAATCTAAAGCCTACACGGTCAGCCTTACCGGTAGCCGCATTGAAGATTGCAACGTTAGAAACCTGAATAGCAGCTTCTTTTTCAACGATGCCGCCTGGTTGGTTCAGGGCCGGAACCGGCTTCTGATGTTTCTTAACCAGGTTGATACCTTCAACGACAAGTTTGCCGGAAGACAGAACATTTTTTACTTTACCGCGTTTACCTTTATCTTTACCGGTTAACACGATAACTTCGTCATCACGACGGATTTTCGCTGCCATGATTCGCTCCTTAGAGTACTTCTGGTGCCAGAGAGATAATTTTCATGAACTTCTCAGTACGAAGTTCACGAGTTACCGGCCCAAAGATACGCGTGCCGATAGGCTGCTCGCTGTTATTGTTTAAAATAACGCATGCATTACCATCGAAGCGAATGACAGAACCGTCAGGGCGACGAACACCCTTCTTGGTGCGCACCACTACCGCCTTCAGCACATCACCTTTTTTGACCTTACCACGTGGAATTGCTTCCTTGATGGTGATCTTGATGATGTCGCCTACGCCTGCGTAGCGACGGTGCGAGCCACCCAGAACCTTGATACACATTACGCGACGTGCACCGGAGTTGTCGGCGACGTTCAGCATAGTCTGTTCTTGGATCATTTTAGTGCTCCGCTAATGTCAACTACTACCTGAGACTCTAAAATCAGAGCCGTTAAAAAGCCCCATATCGAGGGCGCGGCATTATAACACCGCTTCTGCAATATGGGTAGAAAAAATAAACGGCTCATCGCTGAGCCGTTTATTCGTATTGAGAAGGCGTACTGTATTACAGAACCGCTTTCTCTACAACGCGAACCAGCGTCCAGGACTTAGTCTTGGACAGTGGACGGCATTCACGGATTTCAACCTTGTCGCCGATACCACATTCGTTGTTCTCGTCATGTACGTGCAGTTTGGTCGTACGCTTGATGAATTTACCGTAGATCGGGTGTTTCACAATACGTTCGATAGCTACAACAATGGATTTCTCCATTTTGTCGCTAACAACACGACCTTGCAGAGTACGGATTTTATCGGTCATTACGCACCCGCCTTCTGAGTCAGTAAAGTCTTAACGCGTGCAACATTGCGACGCACTTGCTTCAGCAGGTGAGTCTGTTGCAGCTGGCCACTTGCAGCCTGCATGCGCAGGTTGAACTGCTCACGCAGCAGGTTCAGCAGCTCAGCGTTCAGCTCTTCAACGCTTTTTTCACGCAGCTCTTTTGCTTTCATTACATCACCGTCTTAGTTACAAAGGTGGTTTTGATAGGCAGTTTCGCTGCTGCCAGGCCGAAGGCTTCACGGGCCAGCTCTTCCGGAACACCGTCCATTTCATAAAGGACTTTGCCCGGTTGGATCAAGGCAACCCAGTACTCCACGTTACCTTTACCTTTACCCATACGAACTTCCAGTGGCTTCTCGGTGATCGGTTTGTCCGGGAATACACGGATCCAGATCTTACCTTGACGCTTAACTGCACGGGTCATTGCACGACGTGCTGCTTCGATCTGACGTGCAGTCAGACGACCACGGCCAACAGCTTTCAGACCGAAAGTGCCGAAGCTAACATCCGTACCCTGCGCCAGACCACGGTTGCGGCCTTTGTGCACTTTACGGAATTTTGTACGCTTTGGTTGTAACATCAGCGACGCTCCTTATTTACGGCCTTTACGCTGCTGCTTTTTAGGTTGAGCAGCCGGTTTTTCCGGTTGTTCAACAGCAGCCATACCACCCAGGATCTCACCTTTGAAGATCCATACCTTAACGCCGATTACACCGTAAGTGGTGTGCGCTTCAGAGGTGTTGTAGTCGATGTCAGCACGCAGAGTGTGCAGCGGTACGCGACCTTCACGGTACCATTCGGTACGTGCGATTTCCGCGCCGCCCAGACGGCCGCTAACTTCAACTTTGATACCTTTAGCGCCCAGACGCATTGCGTTCTGTACAGCACGCTTCATAGCACGACGGAACATAACACGACGTTCCAGCTGAGAAGTGATGCTGTCAGCAACCAATTTAGCGTCCAGTTCAGGCTTACGAACTTCAGCGATATTGATCTGTGCAGGAACGCCAGCGATATCCGCTACGACCTTGCGCAGTTTTTCTACGTCTTCGCCTTTCTTACCGATAACGATGCCAGGACGAGCAGTGTGAATAGTCACACGGATGCTCTTCGCTGGACGCTCGATAACGATACGAGATACAGACGCTTTAGCCAGTTCCTTAGTCAGGTACTGACGTACTTTAAAATCGCTGTCCAGGTTGTCAGCGAATTCTTTGGTGTTCGCAAACCAGGTAGAGTTCCATGGTTTTACAATACCCAGGCGAATACCATTAGGATGTACTTTCTGACCCATTGCTAGTCTCCAGAGTCTCAGCGATCGGACACAACCACAGTAATGTGGCTGGTGCGCTTCAGGATGCGATCTGCACGACCTTTCGCACGCGGCATAATGCGCTTCATGCTTGGGCCTTCATCTACGAAAATTTTCGCGACTTTCAGATCGTCGATGTCAGCGCCATCGTTGTGTTCAGCGTTAGCAATGGCAGATTCCAGTACTTTCTTGACCAATACCGCAGCTTTCTTGTTGGTATAGGTCAGGATGTCCAGGGCCTGCGACACTTTCTTACCGCGAATCAGGTCAGCAACAAGGCGAACCTTCTGTGCAGAAGAACGAGCATGGCGATGTTGAGCTAAAGTTTCCATCTCTTCCTCCTACCTTATTTCTTCTTCGCTTTTTTATCAGCAGCGTGGCCGCGATAAGTACGAGTCGGTGCGAATTCACCCAGTTTGTGACCAACCATTTCGTCGGTAACAAAGACTGGAACGTGCTGACGACCATTATGGACAGCGATGGTCAAACCGATCATGTTAGGAAAGATCGTTGAACGACGGGACCAAGTGCGCAGGGGCTTCTTGTCTCCGCTTTCCACCGCTTTCTCTACCTTCTTCAGCAAGTGCAGGTCAATAAAAGGACCTTTCTTGAGAGAACGTGGCATGGCTTATCCTCTAAAATTATTTGCTACGGCGACGTACGATAAATTTATCAGTACGCTTGTTGCTGCGGGTCTTCTTACCTTTGGTCTGAACGCCCCACGGAGTTACCGGGTGCTTACCAAAGTTACGACCTTCACCACCACCATGTGGGTGGTCGACTGGGTTCATCGCAGTACCGCGAACGGTAGGACGAACACCACGCCAGCGTGCAGCACCAGCTTTACCCAGAACGCGCAGCATATGCTCAGCATTGCCAACTTCGCCCAGAGTAGCGCGGCAGTCTGCTTCGACTTTACGCATTTCACCAGAACGCAGACGCAGGGTGACATAAGCACCGTCACGCGCAACGATCTGAACGTAAGTACCAGCGGAACGTGCCAGCTGACCGCCTTTACCTGGTTTCATTTCTACGTTATGAACGGTAGAACCAACCGGGATATTGCGCATCGGCAGGGTGTTGCCTGCTTTGATTGCAGCATCAACGCCAGACTGAATCTGGTCGCCAGCTTTCAGGCCTTTAGGGGCCAGGATGTAACGGCGTTCGCCGTCTTTGTACAGAACCAGCGCGATGTTCGCGGAACGGTTCGGATCGTACTCAAGACGTTCAACAACTGCTGGGATACCGTCTTTGTTGCGTTTGAAGTCAACAATACGATAAGCCTGCTTGTGGCCACCACCGATGTGACGAGTGGTGATACGGCCATTGTTGTTACGACCACCGGATTTGCTGTTTTTTTCCAGCAACGGAGCAAAAGGTTTGCCCTTGTGCAGCTCAGGGTTAACCACTTTAACTACGTGGCGACGACCCGGAGATGTCGGTTTACATTTAACAACTGCCATTGTATTACTCCTCCGACTTACTCAGCGCCGCCAACGAAGTCCAGGTTCTGGCCTTCTTTCAGGGTGACGTAAGCTTTTTTCCAGTCGCTACGACGACCGATACGCTGTCCGTGACGTTTAACTTTCCCTTTAACTACCAGGGTGTTAACGACTTCGACTTCGACTTCAAACAGTTTCTGCACAGCAGCTTTGATCTCTGCTTTGGTCGCGTCTTTAGCAACTTTGAGAACGATGGTGTTTGTTTTTTCCATCGCAGTAGACGCTTTTTCAGAAACGTGCGGTGCGCGAAGCACCTTCAGCAGACGTTCTTCACGAATCATGCCAGCATCTCCTCAACTTGCTTAACAGCATCAGCAGTCATTACGACTTTGTCGAAGGCGATCAGGCTAACCGGGTCGATACCAGTCGCATCGCGTACGTCAACCTTGTGCAGGTTACGTGCGGCCAGGAACAGGTTCTCGTCCAGCTCACCGGTGATGATCAGCACATCTTCCAGAGCCATGTCTTTCAGTTTCTGTGCCAGCAGCTTAGTTTTAGGCGCTTCAACAGAGAACTTCTCGACAACGATCAGACGATCCTGACGTACCAGTTCGGACAGGATGCTTTTCAGCGCGCCGCGGTACATCTTTTTGTTAACTTTTTGACTGTGGTCCTGTGGACGCGCAGCGAAGGTCACGCCACCTGAACGCCAGATCGGGCTCTTGATAGAACCTGAACGCGCACGGCCGGTACCTTTCTGGCGCCATGGCTTTTTGCCAGAACCAGTTACTTCAGCACGAGTCTTCTGAGCACGAGTACCCTGACGAGCACCAGCTGCATAAGCAACAACAACCTGGTGAACCAGCGCTTCGTTGAAATCACGACCGAAGGTAGTTTCGGAAACAGTCAGCGCGCTCTGCGCGTCTTTCAATACTAATTCCATTGCTATCCCCTTACGCCTTCACAGCTGGTTTAACGATCAGGTCGCTACCGGTTGCACCCGGGACCGCACCTTTAACCAGCAGCAGGTTGCGCTCAGCGTCAACACGTACTACGTCCAGGCTCTGAACGGTTACACGTTCGTTACCCAGCTGACCTGCCATTTTCTTGCCTTTGAACACTTTGCCCGGAGTCTGGTTCTGACCGATAGAACCCGGAACGCGGTGAGACAAGGAGTTACCGTGAGTAGCGTCCTGGGTACGGAAGTTCCAGCGCTTAACGGTACCAGCAAAACCTTTACCTTTAGAGGTACCGGTTACGTCAACTTTTTTAACGTCAGCAAACAGCTCAACGCTAATGTCCTGACCTACGGTGAACTCTTCGCCTTCAGCAAGACGGAATTCCCACAGACCACGGCCAGCTTCTACGCCAGCTTTAGCGAAGTGACCCGCTTCTGGTTTGGTTACACGGTTAGCTTTTTTAGCACCAGTGGTAACCTGAATAGCGCGGTAGCCATCGTTAGCCAGATCTTTAACCTGAGTAACGCGGTTTGCTTCAACTTCGATTACGGTTACTGGGATAGAAACGCCATCTTCAGTGAAGATGCGGGTCATACCCACTTTTTTACCGACTAAACCAATCATTGTTTCAACCTCTCAATCGCTCGATGACCTGATTAACCCAGGCTGATCTGCACGTCTACACCGGCAGCCAGATCCAGACGCATCAGAGCATCAACGGTTTTCTCAGTTGGCTCAACGATGTCAACCAGACGCTTGTGAGTGCGGATTTCGTACTGATCGCGCGCGTCTTTGTTGACGTGCGGGGAGATCAGAACGGTGAAGCGCTCTTTGCGGGTCGGCAGCGGGATCGGACCACGGACTTGCGCACCAGTGCGCTTAGCAGTCTCGACGATTTCCGCGGTTGATTGATCGATCAGACGATGATCAAACGCTTTAAGGCGGATACGGATTCTTTGGTTCTGCATGAGACCAGAGCTCCAATTATTTTATAAACGAAAATGATTACTCCTCAAACCCATTACGATTGATGGGAGAGTGTAACCGTTCTTACGTAGCCCCCCAATTGGGAGCATTGTTGAGTAAC
The DNA here is from genome assembly GCF_057320665.1 of Enterobacter cloacae complex sp. 385G4. Lineage (NCBI taxonomy): Bacteria > Pseudomonadati > Pseudomonadota > Gammaproteobacteria > Enterobacterales > Enterobacteriaceae > Enterobacter > Enterobacter cloacae complex sp. 385G4. The sequence continues at coordinate 1,737 of NZ_JBXWDD010000020.1, read as the reverse complement.
AAAATGAGCTACTCTGGTTCTGATTGAACCCGCCGTCAATTACGACAAGCCCGCGCATTATACGTAAATCAGAGAAAGACGCAAGTGCCGTTTAGAAATTAAGCGTCAAAGGCTCAGTATGCGTAGGACTGCGCAACTTTTTACGCCGTATATCCTTTCTGAATTTTTTTATATGAAGCCGCTACGCAATTGCTGTTTTTGTGCGTTGCCGGACAGGCAGATTGTAACGAGTATGCGCTCAAAACCATTTGAGGCCTTTTCCATGCTAACCACCCTCCCCTTCCTGATGATCTATTTTTCTCTGACGGCCCTACTCGTACGCGCTGATATTCGCGACGGTTTGCTGCCCGATAAATTTCTCTGCCCGTTGCTCTGGACGGGCCTGCTCTACCAGGTCTTTATCCATCCTGATTTTCTGCCGAGTGCCGTAATGGGAGCGGTGGCTGGATATCTTGGTTTTGCCACGATTTACTGGGGCTATCGGCTTATCTGCCGGCGGGAAGGAATGGGATATGGCGATGTGAAGTATCTGGCAGGACTTGGTGCGTGGCATGGCTGGTGCATACTGCCTAAACTGGCGTTACTCGCCGCGCTTATGGCGCTGCTTTGCATTCTTGTTTTTTCATTTCTCACCTCAGATAAAGGAGCATTAAAAAACCCACTGCCTTTTGGACCATTTCTGGCAGCAGCGGGTTTATGCGTTGGATGGGAAAATCTGATTAATTTTCCACTTTGATCTGAGACTGTAGGTAGTTTTGAAGGCCAATTTTGCTAATGAGATCCAGCTCGGTTTCCAGCCAGTCAATGTGGCCTTCTTCATCGGCAAGGATCTGGATCATCATATCGCGGCTCACATAGTCATGGACGCTGTCAGCATAAGCAATGGCTTCGCGCAGATCTTTCGCACCTTCCAGCTCCAGCCGGAGGTCAGAACGCAGCATCTCTTCGACATCCTCACCGATGCCCAGCTTGCCGAGATCCTGCAGGTTTGGGATGCCTTCAAGGAATAAGATACGCTCGATGTATTTATCAGCGTGTTTCATCTCATCTATAGATTCATGGTACTCAACGTCATTCAGACGTGTCAGCCCCCAGTTTTTAAACATTCTCGCGTGAAGAAAGTACTGGTTGATTGCGACAAGCTCATTTCCCAATAATTTATTGAGATAACTTATGATTTTAACATCACCTTTCATTATATAGTCCCTCCGCTTCCACTCATTGAAGCGTAGAACGGGCTACGGGGATGTCAAAAAAAAGATAGAGGCTTACGCGATCTCTTTGAATTCCGGGATCTGCATCAGTTCGTCCTGCATGATCTCACGCGCTGCGCGAACGCATTTACCGCATTGATTTCCCACCGGAACAAATTTGCGAAGCTGCTGGAAAGATTGTGGCTGAAACTGGCGAACGGCCTGACGAATTTTCTTGTCGCTTACACCATTACATAAACAAACGTACATAGAGACTCCCGTTCAAAATATGCGCAAAGTGTAAGTGAGAATGGTTATGATTACAATAGCACATACGCCAGGATACGGGCCGGGAGCGGTTAAAAAATGCGAAATTTTGTGACAAGGAAAGGTACAGAAAACAAAAAAGGACGCCGAAGCGTCCTTTTTTATTCAGGGATAATTAATTAGCCCAGAACTTTAGCAACAACGCCCGCGCCAACGGTACGGCCGCCTTCACGGATTGCGAAACGCAGACCGTCGTCCATCGCGATTGGGTGGATCA
>NZ_JBXWDD010000019.1:0-28959 GCF_057320665.1 Enterobacter cloacae complex sp. 385G4 | reverse complement strand
TCAGGATTTTTTCTCTTCAACCGACCGGGTTAACTGTGAAGTGATTCACATCCGCCGTGTCGATGGAGGCGCATTATAGGGAGTTCTCCGCGGGCCGCAACCGCTAAATGACAGAAAAATGACTGACTGCTGCATTCCCCAGCAAAACCCCGCCTTATACCCTTTTACACACAGAGTTATCCACAGCGCTTCGAAAAAGTGAAAATATGCGAGCGTTGCGCAAACGTTTTCGTTAAAATGCTCGCGCTTAACAAGGAGGCCTCGTCAGGTGTGTTAGATGAGTTTTTCGCTGGAAAATTCATCTAACGCTCTCTGTAATCGTGAAATCCAGGGGATTTACCATGCAACAACGTCGTCCAGTCCGCCGCGCTCTGCTCAGTGTTTCTGATAAAGCCGGTATCGTTGAATTCGCTCAGGCACTTTCCGCACGCGGTGTGGAGCTGCTTTCTACAGGCGGTACCGCTCGCCTGTTAGCAGATAAAGGTCTGCCGGTAACCGAAGTGTCCGACTACACCGGTTTCCCGGAAATGATGGATGGACGAGTCAAAACCCTGCATCCGAAAGTGCACGGCGGCATTCTGGGCCGTCGCGGTCAGGACGACGGTATTATGGAACAGCATGATATCGCGCCTATCGATATGGTCGTTGTTAACCTCTACCCGTTCGCCCAGACCGTCGCCCGCGAAAGCTGCTCTCTGGAAGATGCGGTTGAGAATATTGATATCGGCGGCCCAACCATGGTGCGCTCCGCGGCGAAGAACCATAAAGATGTGGCCATCGTGGTGAAGAGCAGCGACTACAGCGCCATTATTAATGAGATGGATGCTAACGACGGCTCCCTCACTCTCGAAACCCGCTTCGACCTTGCGATTAAGGCCTTCGAACACACCGCCGCGTACGACAGCATGATTGCCAACTACTTCGGTAGCCTGGTTCCTGCCTACCACGGTGAAAGCAAAGATCCTTCTGGCCGCTTCCCGCGCACCCTGAACCTGAACTTCATTAAGAAGCAGGATATGCGTTACGGTGAGAACAGCCACCAGCAGGCTGCCTTCTATATAGAAGAAGAGGTAAAAGAAGCCTCCGTTGCGACCGCCCAGCAGGTTCAGGGCAAAGCCCTTTCCTATAACAACATTGCCGACACCGACGCCGCGCTGGAATGCGTGAAAGAGTTCAGCGAGCCGGCCTGCGTTATCGTCAAGCATGCCAACCCGTGCGGCGTTGCGGTAAGCACCTCTATTCTGGATGCCTACGATCGCGCCTACAAAACCGACCCGACCTCCGCATTCGGCGGCATTATTGCCTTCAACCGCGAGCTGGATGCTGAGACCGCGCAGGCCATTATCTCTCGCCAGTTTGTCGAAGTGATCATCGCGCCATCCGCGTCCGAAGAAGCGCTGAAAATCACCTCGGCGAAACAGAACGTGCGCGTACTGGTTTGCGGCCAGTGGGCAGAGCGCGTTCCAGGCCTGGACTTCAAGCGCGTGAACGGCGGCCTGCTGGTTCAGGACCGCGATCTGGGTATGGTGGGCGAAGCCGATCTGCGTGTCGTCACCAAACGTCAGCCAACCGAACAGGAACTGCGTGACGCACTGTTCTGCTGGAAAGTGGCGAAGTTCGTGAAATCCAACGCCATCGTCTACGCCAAAGAGAACATGACCATCGGAATAGGCGCAGGCCAGATGAGCCGCGTTTACTCGGCGAAAATCGCGGGTATCAAAGCCGGTGACGAAGGCCTGGAAGTGAAAGGCTCCGCCATGGCCTCTGACGCCTTCTTCCCGTTCCGTGACGGTATCGACGCTGCGGCTGCGGTGGGCATCACCTGTGTGATCCAGCCTGGCGGTTCAATCCGTGATGACGAAGTGATTGCCGCTGCCGACGAGCATGGCATCGCAATGATCTTCACCGACATGCGCCACTTCCGCCATTAATTCCCGGAGCAGAAAATGAAAGTATTAGTGATTGGTAACGGCGGGCGCGAGCACGCCCTGGCGTGGAAAGCAGCGCAGTCTCCGCAGGTTGAAACCGTCTTTGTGGCACCAGGTAACGCCGGTACTGCGCTGGAGCCCGCGCTACAGAACGTCGCCATCGGCGTAACCGATATCCCGGCGCTGCTGAGCTTTGCCCAAAACGAGAATATCGATCTGACGATTGTTGGCCCGGAAGCGCCGCTGGTGATCGGCGTGGTGGATGCCTTCCGCGCCGCGGGCCTGAAAATTTTCGGCCCAACGGAAGGGGCTGCACAGCTGGAAGGCTCAAAAGCCTTCACCAAAGATTTCCTCGCGCGTCATAGCATCCCGACGGCGGAATATCAGAACTTCACCGAGGTAGAGCCTGCTCTGGCTTACCTGCGTGAAAAAGGCGCGCCGATTGTGATCAAAGCCGACGGCCTGGCTGCCGGGAAAGGCGTGATCGTGGCGATGACCCTCGAAGAAGCCGAAGCCGCCGTGCAGGATATGCTGGCGGGTAACGCCTTTGGCGATGCGGGCCACCGCATCGTGATCGAAGAGTTCCTCGACGGCGAAGAGGCGAGCTTTATCGTAATGGTCGACGGCGAGCACGTTCTGCCGATGGCCACCAGCCAGGATCACAAGCGCGTGGGCAATGGCGATACCGGCCCCAACACCGGCGGGATGGGCGCTTACTCTCCTGCTCCCGTTGTTACCGATGAGGTGCATCAGCGCACCATGGACCGCATCATCTGGCCTACCGTGAAGGGCATGGCGGCGGAAGGCAATACCTACACCGGTTTCCTTTACGCAGGCCTGATGATCGACAAGCAGGGTAACCCGAAGGTGATTGAATTCAACTGCCGCTTCGGCGATCCGGAAACCCAGCCGATCATGCTGCGCATGAAATCCGACCTGGTGGATCTGTGCCTGGCGGCCTGCGAAGGCAAGCTGGACGAGAAAACCTCAGAGTGGGACGAGCGTGCGTCTCTGGGCGTGGTGATTGCTGCGGGTGGCTATCCGGGGAACTACAGCACCGGAGATGAGATCCACGGCCTGCCGCTGGAAGAGATTGACGGCGCGAAGGTGTTCCACGCCGGTACGAAGCTGGCTGACGACGACCGCGTGCTCACCAACGGCGGTCGCGTGCTGTGTGCGACCGCGCTGGGCCAGACCGTGGCAGAGGCGCAGAAGCGCGCCTATGCGCTGATGGCGGATATTCACTGGAATGGCAGCTTCAGCCGCCAGGATATCGGCTATCGTGCCATTGCGCGGGAGCAGGGAGAGTAATTTCCCCCTAACCCTGACCCTCTCCCTCAAGGGAGAGGGAACTTAAATCAAAAACTTTTCTCTGTCGGCTGCCAGGTGCAGAAGTCTTCGTTCGCCACCAGCAGCAGCTGAGAGCCTTCCGGCGCCTCAAGCCACGCCACGCTCACTTCCATAGACGAATGCCGCTGACGGCGCTGAATGTGTTCGGTTGCCCAGGATTCAAGTTCAGGCTTTACGGTCTGCCCTTCGCAGGTGGTCACCGTGCCATCGGCATGCCAGCGCCCCTGGCGCAGCACCACGCGGCCCTGACGCAGCGCATCGCTGGTCTGGCGGAGTTGTTCAGCACGGTAGCGGTAGAGAGCGACCTGATCGCTGGAAAGCTGCTGTTTCAGTCCACTGACCTCATGCTGCATAAAGCTCAGCTCGCCGTGGTCGTCGAAACGCACCTTCACGTGTTCGGGAGTCTTACTGTAGATATTCAGTTCAATGAGCGACAGCGCATCGCCCTGCCAGCGGTATTCTGCGGTCGAGGTGTTGCCATTATGCCACGGGCTGAATGCGGTGAGCATATGGACTTCATCGCTGGAATCTTTGCGCCAGATCCTGACCGCACCCTGGTTGTCAGCGTAGCCGCTGGCGGTAAACGGGGGGAGTGAGGAATCATGGCTACAGGCAGACAGCAACAGTACGCCTGCCAGCGCGAGCGTTCCACGCCAGAATGACAAAAGGGGCGTTGCCGCCCCTTCGTTAAAACTGTTCACTGCCACGCGTCTTACTTAACTGCGTCTTTCAGTGCTTTACCAGAAACAAATGCCGGCACGTTAGCTGCGGCGATTTTGATTTCTTTACCGGTCTGCGGGTTGCGGCCAGTACGCTCAGCGCGGTGGTTCACTTTGAAGGTACCGAAACCAACCAGTTGTACAGCATCGCCTTCTTTCAGAGACTCAGTAATAGCAGCCAGGGTAGATTCCAGAGCAGCTTTAGCCTGCACTTTAGACAGATCAGCCTTGTCCGCAATTACATCAATCAGTTGAGTCTTGTTCATAAGTTATCCTTTCAATGTGTTTATCGCTTGCTAAGCATCGAGTGCGACGAAAATGCCAAAAAAGCACTCTCCTGCATACACGCACCGATAGCCACTTTTTTTCGCCCCCCAAATGTAGACCAGACGGGGGGCGAAAGGGAAGAGTCGAGGAGTGACAAAACAGGCGTTAAATCACGTTTTGTTGTCTCATTGGTTAAAAATTATACCAATATTGCTCTCACCGGCCTCGCGAAGGTCCGCGCGAAGCCCTTTGATCAGCTCAATATCACGTTCTTCACACTCCGCCAGCAGACGGAAAATCTCCCACTGAATATCCCATTCCTGTTCAACCGCCGGGTTAGCACGCAGCTCCTCGTCGGTCATTTCACGGCCTTCCTGGGTCATTTCAAGCATCGCAACGGTGGTAATGGATGCCTTGCTGACTTCAATGGCGTGTTCCAGGGTTTCACCGCTCAGACGGGAGTGGATCAGCTCGCTCAACGCCACGCAGGCGTCGATTGCCGGATAAACGCCGTACAGGTCGTAATCGTCCGCCGCCGGGATCGCCTCTTCCAGCTTTTCGAGCTGTGAATCGAAGTTCACCTTTGCGTCTTTCACCGTCAGCGTCTCCCAGATCAAATCCAGGATACGTCGATAAATCTGGCCTTCGCCAAACTCCGTTTGCTTACAGAACGCGGCATAGTTGGGATACATGCGCTCGCACAGGCAAGCCATAAACGTCACGTGCTGCCAGCTTTCCAGCTTCTCAAGGCGCAGATGAATCGGGTTTTGTAACATGATGATGTCTCGAATCGAAAATTAGCCGCAGTTTACCTGAATCACGGCTGAATTTCCTGCCAACGAATGAATGCCGGACGTGAAGAGGCAACGGCGTCAGCCCAGCGGGTTGGCTCCGGTAACCGGTAGCCCTTCATGCAGCGCTGCACCCACGCCAGCGCGCTGTCCATGCTCACCCGATGTCCGGTGGCGATAAACAGCGGATTACAGCGCGCTTTACTTCGCCAGACCCACGCCAGTTGCTCGCCTTTATGGATAAGCGGCGCCATCGCGCCCGGTTCGGCAGAAAGCGGCTCAAACGCGCCGCACAGGCGTTTTTTCGCCACGCCGATGGTCGGCACGTCCACCAGCAGACCAAAGTGGCTGGCGACGCCTAAGCGACGCGGATGGGAGATACCGTGCCCGTCAACAAACAGGAGGTCAGGTTTTTGCGAGAGTTGCTCCCACGCGGCCAGCAGCGCGGGGTATTCGCGGAAGGAGAGAAAGCCGGGAATATAGGGCATGGTGGTGGCGATACGCGCCACCTTGTACTCCACCAGCTCCAGCGACGGGTATTTCAGCACCACCATCGCCGCCCGCGTCACTTCACCGCCCTGCTCGAACCCGACGTCCGCCCCGCCAATGTACTGCGGGGGATCCTTATCCAGACGATCCTCGCGGATCACCGATGAAGCCAGTTCGATTTGCTGAGCGCGTAGCGACGCGAGATCCATAACCACTCCTTACTTGTGATACTGGGCAGAAAGCCGATGCACCGCCTCCACAAATACGCCTGCGTGTTCAGGCGGCACATCCTGATGAATGCCGTGGCCGAGGTTAAAGACGTGGCCTTCACCCTGGCCGAAACCAGACAGTATAGTCGACACTTCCTCTTCGATGCGGGCAGGCTGAGCATAGAGCATGGACGGGTCCATGTTGCCCTGTAGCGCCACTTTGTCGCCCACGCGACGGCGCGCATCGGCAATATCGGTGGTCCAGTCGAGGCCCAGCGCGTCGCAGCCGGTGGCCGCCATCGCTTCCAGCCATTGACCACCGCCTTTAGTGAACAGCGTTACCGGCACGCGGCGACCGTCGTTTTCACGCAGCAGGCCGTCAACGATTTTGTGCATGTAGTACAGGGAGAACTGCTGATAATCACGTCCGGTCAGCACGCCGCCCCAGGTGTCGAAAATCATCACAGACTGCGCACCCGCTTTAATCTGCGCGTTAAGGTAGAGCGTAACGCTCTTCGCCAGCTTATCGAGCAGCGCATGCAGCGCCAGCGGTTCGGCGTACATCATCTTTTTAATCATGGTGAAGGCTTTGCTGCTGCCGCCTTCAACCATGTAGGTGGCCAGCGTCCACGGGCTGCCGGAGAACCCAATCAGCGGCACTTCGCCTTTCAGTTCGCGACGAATGGTGCGCACGGCGTTCATCACGTAGCCCAGCTCGCCTTCCGGATCGGGGATCGGCAGCTTATCGACGTCGGCTTTGCTTTTGATCGGCGAGGTAAAGCGCGGGCCCTCGCCGGTTTCGAAATAGAGCCCCAGGCCCATAGCGTCCGGAATGGTAAGAATGTCCGAAAAGAGAATGGCGGCATCCAGCGGGAAGCGGCGCAGCGGCTGGAGCGTCACCTCACAGGCCAGCTCGGCGTTTTTGCACAGCGACATAAAATCGCCCGCCTGCGCGCGCGTGGCTTTGTACTCTGGCAGATAGCGTCCCGCCTGGCGCATCATCCACACCGGGGTGACATCAACGGGCTGGCGCAGCAGCGCACGCAGATAACGATCGTTCTTCAGTTCGGTCATTTTGCAGTTCCTTATTGCGTCAGTCCGTCAGTGTAACACTACTCATACTCGGCCCGACACATTGCCACGGTATCTTCTATCAGGCGACGCGCCACCGTTCCCGGAGGGGGTAACAGCGGTAAATTGTCGTAGCGGTACCAGTTCGCCTCCAGCAGCTCTTTCTGGTCGATAACAATCTCACCGCTGTCATATTCCGCCATAAACGCGGTCATCAGAGACATCGGGAACGGCCACGGCTGGGAGGTCACGTAGCGCAGGTTCTTCACCTTGATGCTGCTCTCCTCCATCACCTCGCGCGCCACCGCCTGCTCCAGCGTTTCGCCTACTTCGACGAACCCGGCGAGGACGGTATGAATGCCGTTGCGATGACGGGTATGTTGCGCCAGCAGGATGGAATCATCACGGCGGATGGCAACGATGATGCACGGCGCGATTTGGGGGTAGTAGCGTTCACGGCAGTGGCCGCAGAGCAGCGCCCATTCGGTTTTGCTTGGATGCATGGTGTGGCCGCAGTAACCGCAATATTTGTGCGAACGGTAAAACTCCGCCAACTGCACGCCCCGCCCCGCCAGCTGGAACAGGCCGACGTCAAGATCTAACACCTGACGTACGGATCCCATATCCTGACGGCGCGCCTGTTGGATCAACCACACGGGATCGCCCTGCCACTCGCCGATCTTCCGCGCGGGCTGGCCCACCAGATCGAACGTTTCCGCGGTACCGTAGGGCAACTCTCCTGAGGGCAGCCATAATTTTTGTTCGTGACTGACGATCCACCAACCCAGATCTGATTTTTCAATAATACGATCCATATCTATTGCACTACCTTCGCTTCACTGACATGTTGTTAGCATTGTGGTTACATTTTGGATAAGCAGATCCCATTCTAAACCTTATGGAGTCGACCATGTTAAACCAGCTGGAAAGCCTGACTGAGCGCGTTGGAGGAAGTAACACCCTGGTGGATCGCTGGCTACATGTGCGCAAGCATCTCCTTGTGGCGTATTACAATCTGGTCGGTCTTAAGCCTGGCAAAGAATCCTTTATGCGGCTGAACGAAAAAGCGCTGGATGATTTTTGTCAGAGCCTTGTCGACTACCTCTCCGACGGCCATTTCAACATTTATGAACGCATTATCCGCGAAATGGAAGGGACAACGCCGTATTTAGCGGCCAGCAAACTCTGTCCGCAGCTTGAAGCCAATACCCAGCAGATCATGGACTATTACGATTCCACGCTCGAGAACGCCATCGATCACGATAACTATCTTGAGTTCCAGCAGGCGCTGTCCGACCTGGGCGAAGCGCTGGAAGAGCGATTCACGCTGGAAGATAAGCTCATCGCCCTCGTACTGGATAACAACCTGAATATCAGCAGCAGCGATAACGTTGCGCGCCCTGCTTGAGTTCTTAACCGTTAACGAGTAATTTACAACCAGTCGCCCCTCTGCGGAGGGGGATTTTTCTTGTCGGAGTGCCCAGTGTGTAAGCACGGGCTGAGACCGTTAATTCGGGATCCGCGGAACCTGATCAGGTTAATACCTGCGAAGGGAACAAGAGTCACGCTGCTGTTGTATCGCCCCTGGGGCGATCTCCTCTTGCTTCATCCGTCGTCTGACAAGCCATGTCCTTCACTTCTGGAATGAGCTATGTCTACAACAAAACTGACCCGCCGCGAACAGCGTGCACAGGCCCAACACTTCATCGACACCCTGGAAGGCACCGCTTTCCCGAACTCGAAACGCATCTACATCACCGGTTCACAGGCCGATATCCGCGTGCCGATGCGCGAAATCCAGCTCAGCCCGACGCTTATCGGCGGCAGCAAAGAGAATCCGCAGTATGAAGACAACGAAGCCGTGCCGGTGTATGACACCTCCGGCCCATACGGCGATCCTGATGTTGCTATCAACGTGCAGCAAGGTCTGGCAAAGCTGCGCCAGCCGTGGATTGAGGCGCGTAACGACTGCGAAGAACTGAGCGTACGCAGTTCTGCGTACACCAAAGAACGCCTGGCCGACGACGGCCTGGACGCGCTGCGCTTTACCGGCCTGCTGACGCCAAAACGCGCCAGAGCGGGCAAGTGCGTAACCCAGCTGCACTACGCGCGCCAGGGTATCGTCACGCCGGAGATGGAGTTCATCGCCATCCGCGAAAACATGGGCCGCGAGCGCATCCGCAGCGAAATATTGCGCCACCAGCATCCGGGTGAAGGCTTTGGCGCTCGCCTGCCGGAGAACATCACGCCGGAGTTTGTGCGTGACGAAGTGGCCGCCGGCCGCGCCATTATCCCCGCCAATATCAACCACCCGGAATCGGAGCCGATGATTATCGGCCGCAACTTCCTGGTGAAGGTCAACGCCAACATCGGCAACTCTGCCGTCACCTCGTCCATCGAAGAAGAGGTGGAAAAGCTGGTCTGGTCCACGCGCTGGGGGGCGGACACGGTGATGGACCTCTCCACTGGCCGCTACATCCACGAAACCCGCGAGTGGATCCTGCGTAACAGCCCGGTGCCGATCGGTACCGTCCCGATTTACCAGGCGCTGGAGAAGGTCAACGGCATTGCTGAAAACCTCACCTGGGAAGCGTTCCGCGACACGCTGCTGGAGCAGGCGGAACAGGGCGTGGACTACTTCACCATCCACGCGGGCGTGCTGCTGCGCTACGTGCCGATGACGGCGAAACGTCTGACCGGCATCGTCTCGCGGGGTGGCTCCATCATGGCGAAATGGTGCCTGTCCCATCATCAGGAAAACTTCCTCTACGAGCACTTCCGCGAGATCTGCGAAATCTGCGCCGCGTACGACGTCTCCCTGTCGCTGGGCGACGGCCTGCGTCCTGGCTCCATCCGTGATGCCAACGACGAAGCGCAGTTTGCCGAGCTGCACACCCTGGGCGAGCTGACCAAAATCGCCTGGGAGTATGACGTGCAGGTGATGATTGAAGGCCCGGGCCACGTGCCGATGCAGATGATCCGCCGCAACATGACCGAGGAGCTGGAGCACTGCCACGAAGCGCCGTTCTACACCCTGGGGCCGTTGACCACGGACATCGCACCGGGCTACGACCACTTCACCTCCGGGATTGGCGCGGCGATGATCGGCTGGTTCGGCTGCGCCATGCTCTGCTACGTGACGCCGAAAGAGCACCTCGGCCTGCCAAACAAAGAGGACGTGAAGCAGGGGCTGATTACCTACAAAATTGCCGCCCACGCGGCGGATCTGGCCAAAGGCCATCCGGGGGCGCAAATCCGCGATAACGCCATGTCGAAGGCGCGCTTTGAATTCCGCTGGGAAGACCAGTTCAACCTGGCGTTAGATCCGTTCACCGCCCGCGCCTATCACGACGAGACCCTGCCGCAGGAATCAGGCAAAGTCGCGCACTTCTGCTCTATGTGCGGGCCAAAATTCTGCTCGATGAAAATCAGCCAGGAGGTGCGGGATTACGCCGCCGCGCAGACCATTGAAGTCGGTATGGCGGACATGTCGGAAACCTTCCGCGCCAGAGGCGGCGAAATTTACCTCAAAAAAGAGGAGGCGTAATGTACAAGCCCGATTTCCCCTCCGTGCCCTTTCGCTTAGGACTTTACCCAGTGGTGGACAGCGTGGAGTGGATCGAACGCCTGCTGGAGGCCGGTGTTCGCACCCTCCAGCTGCGCATCAAAGATAAGCGTGATGAAGAGGTGGAGGCCGACGTCGTCGCCGCCATCGCGCTGGGGCATCGCTACAATGCCCGCCTGTTTATCAACGACTACTGGCGGCTGGCCGTTAAGCACCGGGCGTACGGCGTGCATTTGGGCCAGGAGGATCTGGAAACCACCGATCTGAACGCCATTCGCCAGGCTGGCCTGCGCCTTGGCGTTTCAACACACGATGATATGGAAATCGACGTGGCGCTGGCGGCACGCCCCTCCTACATCGCCCTCGGTCACGTTTTTCCGACGCAAACCAAGCAGATGCCTTCTGCCCCGCAGGGTATGACGCAGCTGACGGCGCACGTTAAGCGCCTTGCCGATTACCCGACCGTCGCCATCGGTGGAATCAGCCTTGAACGCGCCCCGGCGGTGCTGGAGACCGGCGTCGGCAGTATCGCCGTCGTCAGCGCTATCACCCAGGCGGCAGACTGGCGGTCCGCCACCGAAAAGCTGTTACAACTGGCAGGAGCAGGCGATGAATGACCGCGATTTTATGCGCTACAGCCGCCAGATCCTGCTGGAGGATATTGCCATTGACGGGCAGCAAAAGCTGCTCGCCAGCCGGGTACTGATTGTCGGCCTGGGCGGATTAGGCGCCCCCGCCGCGCTGTATCTGGCCGGTGCGGGCGTGGGCACGCTGGTGCTGGCCGATGACGACGAGGTGCACCTCAGCAACCTGCAACGGCAAATCCTCTTCACGACTGAAGATGTTAACCAGCCTAAAGCGCAGATCACCCGGCAGCGGCTTAACCAGCTTAATCCGGATATCGAACTGATTGCGCTCCAGACGCGGCTTAGCGGAGACGAGCTGCAACGTGAAGTTGCCCTTGCCGACGCGGTGCTGGACTGCACGGACAACATGGCGACGCGTCAGGGCATCAACGCGGCCTGTGTTGCACAGAACACGCCGCTGATCACCGCCAGCGCGGTCGGTTTCGGCGGGCAGATAATGGTGCTTACGCCGCCGTGGGCGCAGGGCTGTTACCGCTGCCTGTGGCCGGACGAGGCTGAACCGGAGCGTAACTGCCGCACGGCAGGCATTCTTGGCCCGGTGGTGGGCGTGATGGGTACCCTTCAGGCACTGGAGGCTATCAAGCTGCTCAGCGGCATGGAGACGGAACGCAACACGCTCCGGCTGTTCGACGCCCGCTCCAGCGGCTGGCGCCATCTGGCACTACACCGCGCCAGCCACTGCCCGGTATGCGGAGGCCACGATGCGCATTCTGTTTAACGATGAGCCGATGACGTGCGACGACGGTCTCACCGTTGCCGCCCTGCTCGACAAATTGCGCCAGCTCAAGCCGGGAACGGCGCTGGCGCTCAATCAACAGATCCTGCCGCGCGAGCAGTGGGAACTTCAGCAGGTCAATGAAGGCGACCAGATCCTGCTGTTTCAGGTTATCGCAGGGGGCTGAGATGTTACGTATTGCTGATAGTGTCTTTAATTCACATCTGTTTACCGGAACCGGCAAATTCGCCTCGCCGCAGCTGATGGTGGATGCTATTCGTGAAAGCGGCAGCCAGCTGGTGACGCTGGCGATGAAGCGCGTGGATCTGCGCCAGCACAACGATGCCATACTTGCGCCGCTCCTGGAGGCAGGCGTGACGCTGCTGCCCAACACCTCCGGCGCGAAAACGGCCGAGGAGGCGATGTTCGCCGCACAGCTGGCGCGGGAAGCGCTCGGTACCCGCTGGCTGAAGCTGGAAATTCACCCGGATGCCCGCTGGCTGCTGCCCGACCCGATCGAGACCCTGAAAGCCGCAGAAAAGCTGGTGCAGCAGGGGTTTACCGTTCTGCCTTACTGCGGCGCGGATCCCGTGCTGTGTAAGCGTCTGGAAGAGGTCGGCTGCGCCGCCGTCATGCCGCTGGGGGCGCCCATTGGCTCCAATCAGGGGCTGGAAACCCGCGCGATGCTGGAGATCATCATCGAGCAGGCGACCGTGCCGGTGGTGGTGGATGCGGGGATCGGCGTGCCCAGCCATGCCGCGCAGGCGCTGGAAATGGGTGCCGACGCGGTGCTGGTGAATACCGCCATTGCGGTGGCCGACGACCCGGTCATGATGGCGCGTGCGTTTCGTCTCGCCGTGGAGGCTGGCGTGCTGGCCAGAGAGTCCGGCCCCGGCTCGCGCAGTTTTCAGGCACAGGCCACCAGCCCGCTGACCGGCTTTCTGGAGGCGCTCTCATGAGCACGTTTACCGAGCGCTGGCGCGAGCTTAACTGGGACGATATTGCCCTGCGCATCAACAGCAAAACGGCGGCTGACGTGGAGCGCGCGCTGCACGCCCGTCAACTGACCCGCGAGGATCTGATGGCCCTGCTCTCCCCGGCGGCCAGCGCCTATCTTGAACCAATGGCGCAGCGCGCCCAGCGCCTCACCCGGCAGCGGTTTGGCAACACGGTGAGCTTCTACGTCCCGCTCTATCTTTCGAACCTGTGCGCCAACGACTGTACCTACTGTGGTTTTTCCATGAGCAACCGCATCAAGCGGAAAACGCTCGATGAAGAGGAGATCGCACGCGAGTGTGCCGCTATTCGTGAAATGGGGTTCGAACACCTTCTGCTGGTCACGGGCGAGCATCAGGGAAAAGTGGGAATGGACTATTTCCGCCAGCATCTGCCTGCGATACGTCGGGAGTTTGCGTCGTTGCAGATGGAGGTTCAGCCCCTGTCGCAGGACGAGTATGCGGAGTTAAAAACGCTCGGGCTGGACGGCGTTATGGTCTATCAGGAAACCTACCACGAGGCGACGTACGCGCGGCATCACCTGAAAGGGAAGAAGCAGGATTTTTTCTTCCGGCTGGAAACGCCGGACAGGTTGGGCCGCGCCGGGATCGACAAAATCGGGCTGGGTGCGCTAATTGGGCTTTCCGACAGCTGGCGGGTAGATTGCTACATGGTGGCAGAACATCTGCTGTGGCTGCAACAGCACTACTGGCAGACCCGATACTCCATCTCCTTCCCACGCCTGCGCCCCTGCGCAGGCGGCATTGAACCGGCTTCGCTGATGGATGAACGCCAGCTGGTGCAGACCATCTGCGCGTTTCGCCTGCTCGCCCCGGAAGTGGAGTTATCGCTCTCAACGCGTGAATCCCCGGCGTTTCGCGATCGCGTCATCCCGCTGGCGATTAACAACGTCAGCGCGTTTTCCAAAACGCAGCCGGGCGGGTATGCAGACGATCATCCGGAGCTGGAGCAGTTTGCACCGCATGACGGACGGCGTCCGGAAGCCGTTGCCGCCGCCCTGACGGCACAGGGTTTACAGCCTGTCTGGAAAGACTGGGACAGCTGGCTGGGAAGAGCCTCGCAATGACGATGTAACGCACTGCAACACGGTAGAAAATTATCGAGGCGTTACGGAAAGGTAAAACCGGATGATTGTCAGCGATCGTCCGGTTTTTTATTGTCATCAGGTCAGCAACGGATGCTGACCAGGGCGAAAAGCTTCTTCCTCGTTTCGCCCTGCCTCCGATTCCGTGCATAAGAGGGGCGCAAAAGTATGGATAAGGAATTTCTTAGTGATTCTTAAGATAAATCATCTCGCCTGAAATCGTGTTCCGTATAATTCACCGCTAACCGCAGGACAGCGACTATGCTGAGAGGATATCGGCAGACGAAAAATATTCACCATCAGGATCGATGTACAACTCATGGCACTTCACAGCAAAAAGCTCTCTTTCACCCGACCCATTATGCTCAGCTTCGCGGGGATTCTGTGCAGTTTTGCGCTGATCGCGGTCGTGGTCTCTCTTTCGCAAAGAAAGGATTTCCTTGAGGATTATCACAAGATTAACAGTAACTTCACGCATAACCTGGCGGTTAACTATACCGAATCAATCCTGCGTGAAAACGACTATATCCTTGGTCGCTCTGCGATGTACTTTGCCCGCAGCGAGATACTGAATGAGACGCTCAACGTCAACCCGACGCAAGGGCTGCAGATGTTGATGCATTTGCAAAACCTGATGCCGACCGTGTCATCCATCTCGCTGGCCGACACAGAGGGACATTATTTACACGCTCCAGAAGCGCCTCCCACGGAAAAGAGTAAAAACGTCGATCCGCGGACGCGCCCGTGGTTTGTCGCGCACGCAGAAGCCAGTATTTTCAGCCATTATACCCACCATTATACGGACTACTTTACCGGGCATCCGACAGTTACGCTTTATAAGCCATTGATTTCAACAGAAGGCAGACTCAAGGGTACCCTCGCTTTTCATCTTGACTTGACGTCGATGGGGTATACCCTTCGACAAATGGTGGCCCCCGTACAAGGGGAATTCTTCGTCGTCGAACGCGACGGGACCGTCGTGCTGCACCCAGATACAGGCGCCCTGTTCAAAAAGTACGTGAGCGAAGCGCTGATGGACAAAATGACCAGCGGCGAAGGCCATCTTTACGACCGGAAAACCAATGCCTGGTATTACTACTACTCTTTCACGAACCCGGACTGGTTTGTTATCTATCGGGTATCTGGCGCAACGCTTACCGATATCACCCGCCACGAAACCACTATCGTTGGCTGGGGCTTTGCGCTGGCAGCCATCATCATCATTCTCTTCGGCCTTTATCTGCGTCATGCCTCGCGTACCGTATTAATGACTATTATCAATGCGATCAAAACGGGCGATGTCAGCCAGGCACCGCGTCTGGAAGCGATGCTGAGCCACACGATTCAGTCCAATAAAGAGCGGGAGATGGCGTATGTTCGTCAGGCCACTCACGATGCGCTGACCGGCTGCAAAAACCGCCGTGCGTTTGACAATGATGTGGATGAACTGCTGACCGCCCACCAGCCTTTCGCACTGGCGCTGATTGATATCGATAACTTCAAATCGATCAACGACACATGGGGACATCTGAGTGGTGACATTGTCCTGCGTAATGTGGCGCGCGAAGGGATCCAGATAATGCAGCCACACAACATCTCGGTTTATCGCTACGGTGGAGAAGAGTTCGCGGTGATCTTCCAGGCCGAGCAGATCGCTGCCGCATTCTCATTGCTTGACGCCTGGCGCACCGCCGTTGAAAGGCGCGTCTGGCGGGAAGAAAACCTGCACGTTACGTTCAGTGCGGGTCTGGGGGAATGGCATTTCGAACCGCTGGAACAACTGGTGGGAAGTGTCGATAACGCGCTTTATAGCGCTAAACAGCAGGGAAAAAACCGCATTGTTCGAACAACCGTCGGCTAATTTTCTCTCCTCCCGTCAGAATTGTAACCGGTTTCAGAAAAATGCCGCTTTCTTTGTGATGCCTGACACACAATCGCGGTAAAGCGGTTGTTGAAGCTCTCTGCGCAGGATAATTATCAATAAACACATGTAGATCGAGGCTGATTATGAAGAACATCGTTTTATGCTGTGCAGCGGGAATGTCAACCAGCATGCTGGTTCAACGTATGAAAGATGCCGCGCAGAAAAAAGGGGTTGAAGTCACCATTAAAGCCGTTCCGGTTGCGGAGTTTAAAGACAATATCGCGACGGCCGACATCGTATTGCTGGGGCCACAGGTCAAATACGAGCAGGCTAAACTGCAGGCACAGGCCGACCCGCTGGGCAAAAAGGTCGCGGTGATCGACATGATGGATTACGGCATGATGAAAGGCGATGCCGTACTGGAAAAAGCGCTTAAACTGCTGGAGTCATAATGGAAGACTTAGAAACCACAATCATGGAACTGCTGGTCAACGCCGGTGCGGCCCGCAGTGCGGCCCTGACGGCTCTGCAGATGGCGCGTAAAGGTGAGTTTGACGAAGCTGAAAAAGCGATGGAAGAATCCCGCGAATATGTGAAGCACGCGCATACGATCCAGACGCAGCTTATTGGACTTGACGAAGGGACCGGGAAACTGCCGGTTAACCTGATCACCGTTCATTCTCAGGACCACCTGATGAACGCGATGGTTATTCAGGATCTGGCGGGCGATATGATTGAGCTTTATCGACGCATCCCGTTAGTGAATTGAAGAAATGCAGATATAAAAAAACCCGCCGAGGCGGGTTTTTTATTTACGGCATCAACGATTACTCGTTGTCGGAACCGCCCAGACCTGCGTTCAGCAGTTCTGCCAGGCTCGCGGATGCATCTTCAGCAGTAACCTGCGGTGCTGCTGGCAGTTCGCCCGCAGCGCGACGACGCATACGATCCTGATGGTACGCATAACCGGTACCGGCAGGGATCAGACGACCCACGATGACGTTCTCTTTCAGACCGCGCAGTTCATCACGTTTACCAGCAACAGCGGCTTCGGTCAGGACACGAGTCGTTTCCTGGAACGATGCTGCGGAGATGAAGGACTCGGTTGCCAGAGACGCTTTGGTGATACCCAGCAGATCGCGTGCGAAGGTCGCACCGATTTTGCCGTTCGCTTCCAGATCGCGGTTAGCGATCTTAACGCGTGAGTATTCAACTTGCTCGCCTTCCAGGAAGTCGGAGCTGCCCGCGTTTTCGATGGTTGCTTTACGCAGCATCTGACGAACGATAACTTCGATGTGCTTATCGTTAATCTTAACGCCCTGCAGGCGGTATACGTCCTGTACTTCGTTAACAATGTAACGAGTAACAGCATGCACACCACGCAGACGCAGGATGTCGTGCGGCGCTTCTGGACCGTCGGAAACCACGTCACCACGTTCTACACGTTCGCCTTCGAACACGTTGAGCTGACGCCACTTAGGAATCATCTCTTCGTACGGCTCGCTGCCATCTACTGGTGTGATAACCAGACGGCGCTTACCTTTAGTCTCTTTACCGAAGGAGATGATCCCGCTGATTTCAGCCAGGATTGCAGGCTCTTTCGGACGACGTGCTTCGAACAGGTCCGCAACGCGTGGCAGACCACCGGTGATGTCCTTGGTACCGCCGGATTCCTGAGGAATACGCGCCAGGGTGTCACCAGAGCTGATCTGTACGCCATCTTCCAGCTGTACAATCGCTTTACCCGGCAGGAAGTACTGCGCAGGCATATCGGTACCCGGGATCAGAACGTCGTTACCCTGAGCATCAACGATTTTCAGTGCAGGACGCAGATCTTTACCGCCGGTAGTACGTTCAGCAGAATCCAGAACCACCAGAGAAGACAGACCGGTCAGCTCGTCGGTCTGACGAGTAATGGTCTGGCCGTCGATCATGTCAGTAAAGCGGATGAAACCACTTACTTCGGTGATAACCGGCATGGTGTGTGGATCCCAGTTTGCAACGGTTTCACCGCCGGCAACCTGCTCGCCATCACCTTTCGCCATAACCGCACCGTAAGGCACTTTATAGCTCTCTTTGGTACGACCGAATTCGTCGATCAGCTTCAGCTCGGTGTTACGAGAGGTCACAACCAGCTTGCCTGCGGAGTTAACAACAGACTTCGCGTTGCTGAGCTTGATGCTACCTTTGTTTTTCACCTGAATGCTGGATTCAGCAGCCGCACGAGATGCCGCACCACCGATGTGGAACGTACGCATCGTCAGCTGTGTACCCGGCTCACCGATGGACTGTGCCGCGATAACGCCGATGGCTTCACCTTTGTTGATGATGTGGCCACGCGCCAGGTCACGACCGTAGCAGTGCGCACACACACCAAAGTCGGTGTCACAGGATACAACGGAACGCACTTTCACAGAGTCAACAGAGTTCGCTTCCAGCAGGTCACACCACTGTTCGTGCAGCAGGGTGTTGCGTGGAACCAGAATGTCTGCGGTGCCCGGCTTCAGAATGTCTTCCGCGGTCACACGACCCAGTACGCGATCGCGCAGCGGCTCTTTAACATCACCACCCTCGATAACCGGGGTCATGGTGATACCTTCGAGGGTGCCACAATCGTCTTCGGTCACAACCAGATCCTGCGCAACGTCAACCAGACGACGCGTCAGATAACCGGAGTTCGCTGTCTTCAGTGCGGTATCCGCCAGACCTTTACGCGCACCGTGCGTGGAGATGAAGTACTGGAGTACGTTCAGACCTTCACGGAAGTTCGCGGTGATTGGCGTTTCGATGATGGAGCCATCTGGCTTCGCCATCAGACCACGCATACCTGCCAGCTGACGAATCTGTGCTGCAGAACCACGCGCACCGGAGTCGGCCATCATGTAGATGCTGTTGAAGGAAACCTGCTGCTCTTCGACGCCGTCACGGTTAATCACGGTTTCGGTTTGCAGGTTATCCATCATCGCTTTGGATACACGATCGTTCGCCGCTGCCCAGATATCGATAACTTTGTTGTAGCGTTCGCCCGCGGTTACCAGACCAGACTGGAACTGCTCCTGGATCTCAGCAACTTCAGCTTCCGCTTCAGAGATGATCTCGTGTTTCTTCTCTGGGATGACCATGTCATCAATACCAACAGATGCACCTGAACGCGCTGCATAAGCAAAGCCGGTATACATTGTCTGGTCAGCGAAGATAACGGTCGGCTTCAGACCCAGAATGCGGTAACAGGTGTTCAGCATTTTGGAGATCGCTTTCTTGCCCAGCGCCTGGTTGACGATGGAGAAAGGCAGACCTTTCGGTACGATCATCCACAGAATGGCACGGCCAATGGTCGTGTCTTTCAGGCTGGTCTTCGCAACGAATTCGCCGTTTGCATCTTTTTCGTATTCGGTGATACGCACTTTAACGCGCGCATGCAGAGAGGCCAGGCCAGCGCGATAAATACGCTCAGCTTCTTTCGGGCCAGTCAGCACCATGCCTTCGCCTTTGGCGTTAACACAGTCACGGGTCATGTAGTACAGACCCAATACAACGTCCTGAGAAGGAACGATAATTGGTTCACCGTTCGCTGGAGACAGGATGTTGTTGGTAGACATCATCAGCGCACGCGCTTCAAGCTGGGCTTCCAGCGTCAGCGGTACGTGAACAGCCATCTGGTCACCATCGAAGTCGGCGTTATAGGCCGCACAAACCAGCGGGTGCAGCTGGATAGCTTTACCTTCGATCAGGACTGGCTCAAATGCCTGGATACCCAGACGGTGCAGGGTTGGTGCACGGTTCAGCAGTACCGGGTGTTCGCGGATAACTTCGTCCAGGATATCCCAAACGACAGCTTCTTCACGCTCAACCATTTTCTTAGCGGCTTTGATGGTGGTGGCCAGGCCACGCAGCTCCAGCTTGCCGTAGATGAACGGTTTGAACAGCTCCAGTGCCATTTTCTTCGGCAGACCGCACTGATGCAGACGCAGGTATGGACCTACGGTGATTACAGAACGACCGGAGTAGTCAACACGCTTACCGAGCAGGTTCTGACGGAAACGACCCTGCTTACCTTTGATCATGTCGGCCAAAGATTTCAGAGGACGCTTGTTAGAACCGGTGATCGCACGACCGCGACGACCGTTATCCAGCAGGGCATCTACCGCTTCCTGCAGCATACGTTTTTCGTTGCGTACGATGATATCCGGCGCAGCCAGATCCAGCAGACGTTTCAGACGGTTGTTACGGTTGATAACGCGACGATACAGATCGTTCAGATCGGACGTTGCGAAACGACCACCATCCAGCGGAACCAGCGGACGCAGATCTGGCGGCAGAACCGGCAGAACGGTCAGGATCATCCACTCTGGTTTGTTACCAGACTGAACGAACGCTTCCAGCAGTTTGATACGCTTGGTCAGCTTTTTACGCTTGGTTTCGGAGTTGGTTTCGTTCAGCTCTTCACGCAGCTGCTCGCACTCCTGCTCCAGATCCATGCTCTTCAGCAGGGCCTGAATAGCTTCCGCACCCATCTTCGCGTCGAATTCGTCACCGAACTCTTCCAGCGCGTCCAGATACTGCTCTTCAGTCAGGATCTGGTGACGTTCCAGGTTCGTCATCCCGCCTTCGATAACTACATAAGATTCGAAGTACAGTACACGTTCGATATCGCGCAGCGGCATATCCAGCAGCAGACCGATACGGGACGGCAGAGATTTCAGGAACCAGATGTGAGCAGTCGGAGACGCCAGCTCGATGTGGCCCATACGCTCACGGCGTACTTTAGTCTGGGTCACTTCAACGCCGCACTTCTCACAGATCACACCGCGGTGTTTCAGGCGCTTGTACTTACCGCACAGGCACTCGTAGTCTTTTACTGGCCCGAAAATACGCGCACAGAAAAGGCCGTCACGCTCAGGTTTGAACGTACGGTAGTTGATGGTTTCCGGCTTTTTAACTTCACCGAAAGACCATGAACGGATCATGTCTGGCGAAGCCAGAGCAATTTTGATCGCATCAAACTCTTCGGTTTTAGTCTGCGCTTTCAGAAACTTTAATAAATCTTTCACGGATTTGCTCCCGTCGGAGTTAGCACAATCCGGTGCCGGGGGTTAACCCGGCACCAGTGACCTGTTTGAGCGAGAATTACTCGTCTTCCAGTTCGATGTTGATACCCAGCGAACGAATCTCTTTCAACAGTACGTTGAAGGATTCTGGCATGCCTGGTTCCATCTGATGGTTGCCGTCCACGATGTTTTTATACATCTTGGTACGACCGTTCACGTCATCAGACTTAACGGTGAGCATTTCCTGCAGGGTGTATGCCGCGCCGTATGCTTCCAGCGCCCACACTTCCATCTCCCCGAAGCGCTGACCACCGAACTGTGCCTTACCACCCAGCGGCTGCTGAGTAACCAGGCTGTAAGAACCGGTAGAACGAGCGTGCATCTTGTCGTCGACCAGGTGGTTCAGTTTCAGCATGTACATGTAACCTACGGTTACTGGACGCTCAAACTGTTCACCGGTACGGCCGTCAAACAGCGTAATCTGACCAGACGTTGGCAGACCACCCAATTGCAGCAGCTCTTTAATTTCAGCTTCTTTTGCACCGTCGAATACCGGCGTTGCAATTGGCATACCTTTGCGCAGGTTCTCTGCCAGACGCAGCACTTCTTCATCGCTGAAGGTGTTCAGGTCGACTTTCTGACGCACGTCGGTACCCAGATCGTAGGCACGCTGGATGAATTCGCGCAGTTTCGCGACTTCCTGCTGCTGTTTCAGCATGGCGTTGATCTTGTCGCCGATACCTTTCGCAGCCATACCCAGGTGGGTTTCCAGAATCTGACCGATGTTCATACGAGACGGTACGCCCAGCGGGTTCAGTACGATATCTACCGGCGTACCGTTAGCATCGTGCGGCATATCTTCGATCGGGTTGATCTTAGAGATAACACCCTTGTTACCGTGACGACCTGCCATCTTATCACCAGGCTGGATCTGACGTTTAACGGCCAGATACACCTTAACAATCTTCAGCACGCCTGGTGCCAGATCGTCGCCCTGAGTGATTTTGCGGCGTTTCGCTTCGAGTTTTTTCTCGAACTCGTGTTTCAGTTCGTCATACTGCTCAGCCAGCTGTTCCAGCTGATTTTGTTTCTCTTCGTCGGTCAGGCCGAGTTCCAGCCAGCGATCGCGTGGCAGTTTGTCGAGCTTCTCAGCTTCAACGCCACCGGCAACCAGCACCGCATAGATACGGCTGAACAGACCTGCTTCGAGGATCTGCAGTTCTTCAGACAGGTCTTTCTTAGCCTGTTTGAGCTGCATCTCTTCGATTTCCAGCGCACGCTTATCTTTCTCAACGCCATCACGAGTGAAGACCTGAACGTCGATAACCGTACCGGAAACACCGTTTGGTACGCGCAGAGAAGAGTCTTTAACGTCAGACGCTTTCTCACCGAAGATAGCACGCAGCAGTTTCTCTTCTGGGGTCAGCTGGGTTTCACCTTTCGGCGTCACCTTACCTACCAGAATGTCGCCGCCGGTCACTTCCGCACCGATGTAAACAATACCGGATTCATCCAGCTTGGAGAGCGCAGCTTCACCCACGTTAGGGATGTCGGCAGTGATCTCTTCTGGCCCCAGCTTGGTGTCACGGGACACACAGGCCAGTTCCTGAATGTGGATGGTGGTGAAACGATCTTCCTGAACCACACGCTCGGAGACGAGGATGGAGTCTTCGAAGTTGTAACCGTTCCACGGCATGAACGCTACGCGCATGTTCTGACCGAGCGCCAGTTCACCGAGGTCGGTGGACGGACCGTCTGCCAGCACGTCGCCGCGCTCAACTGGCTCACCCAGAGATACGCAAGGCATCTGGTTGATACAGGTGTTCTGGTTAGAACGGGTGTATTTGGTCAGGTTGTAGATGTCGATACCCGCTTCGCCCGGATACATCTCGTCTTCGTTAACTTTGATAACGATACGGGATGCGTCAACGTACTGAACGGTACCGCCACGCTTAGCAACTGCAGTAACACCGGAGTCAACGGCAACAGCACGTTCCATACCGGTACCAACCAGCGGCTTATCAGCACGCAGAGTTGGAACGGCCTGACGTTGCATGTTCGCACCCATCAATGCACGGTTGGCGTCATCGTGTTCCAGGAACGGGATCAGGGACGCACCGACGGATACCACCTGCTGGGTGGATACGTCCATGTAGTCAACCTGGTCGCGGCTGAACAAGCTGGATTCGCCTTTGCTACGGCAGGTAACCAGATCTTCTACAAAGTGGCCTTCGTCATCCAGGTTGGAGTTCGCCTGAGCGATAACGTAGTTGCCTTCTTCGATAGCAGACAGGTAATGAATTTCGTCGGTAACCACACCGTCGGTCACTTTACGATACGGGGTCTCAAGGAAACCGTATTCGTTCGTCTGTGCGTACACGGACAGGGAGTTGATCAGACCGATGTTTGGACCTTCAGGCGTTTCGATTGGACATACACGACCGTAGTGAGTCGGGTGTACGTCTCGAACTTCAAAGCCTGCACGTTCACGGGTCAGACCGCCTGGGCCGAGTGCAGAGATACGACGTTTGTGCGTGATCTCAGACAGCGGGTTGTTCTGGTCCATGAACTGAGACAGCTGGCTGGAACCAAAGAACTCTTTCACTGCTGCAGAAATCGGCTTGGCGTTGATCATATCCTGAGGCATCAGGGTATCCAGATCGCCCAGAGACAGACGCTCTTTCACCGCACGCTCTACACGTACCAGGCCAACGCGGAACTGGTTTTCCGCCATTTCGCCTACGGAACGGATACGACGGTTGCCGAGGTGGTCGATATCGTCCACTTCGCCTTTACCGTTACGGATATCGATGAGCTTCTTCATCACTTCGATGATGTCGTCTTTGCTCAGGATACCGGAACCTTCGATTTCGTCGCGCAGCAGAGAACGGTTGAACTTCATACGACCTACCGCGGACAGATCGTAGCGGTCTTCGGAGAAGAACAGGTTCTCGAACAGGCTTTCAGCCGCTTCGCGAGTTGGTGGCTCACCAGGACGCATCATGCGGTAGATTTCTACCAGCGCGCTCAGACGATCGTTGGTTGGGTCGACGCGTACAGTCTCAGAGATGTACGGACCGTGGTCCAGATCGTTGGTGAACAGCGTTTCGATACGTTTGTGGCCAGACTGGCTCAGCTTAGCCAGCAGATCCAGGCTCAGCTCCATGTTAGCCGGGCAGATCAGCTCGCCAGTTGATTCATCAACGTAATCTTTCGCGGCTACTTTTCCTGCAATGTATTCAACCGGAACTTCGATGTGTTTGATATCATCTTTTTCCAGTTGGCGGATGTGGCGCGCGGTGATACGGCGACCTTTTTCCACATACACTTTGCCGTCGGCTTCGATGTCGAACGACGCGGTCTCACCACGCAGACGTTCCGGCACCAGCTCCATCTGCAGCTTGTTGTCGCGGATTTCAAAGATCACTTTCTCAAAGAACAGGTCCAGGATCTGCTCAGTGGTATAGTTCAGTGCACGCAGAATGATGGTTGCAGGCAGTTTACGACGACGGTCGATACGGACAAACAGGTTGTCTTTTGGATCGAACTCGAAGTCCAGCCATGAACCACGGTAAGGAATGATGCGTGCGTTATACAGTACTTTACCGGAAGAGTGTGTTTTACCTTTATCGCTGTCGAAGAAGACGCCCGGGCTACGATGCAGCTGGGAAACGATAACACGCTCAGTACCGTTAATAACGAAAGTACCGTTGTCCGTCATGAGTGGAATCTCACCCATGTAGACTTCTTGTTCTTTAATGTCTTTTACGGTGCCTTCCGGCGCTTCGCGCTCGTAGATCACCAGACGCAGTTTTACGCGCAGCGGTGCGGAATAGGTCACGCCACGGATCTGACATTCCTGAACGTCAAACACCGGTTCGCCAAGGCGGTAGCTGACGTACTGCAGCTCGGAGTTACCGCTGTAGCTCTGAATCGGGAACACGGAACGGAAGGCTGCTTCCAGACCGTACTGCCCTTCAGGATCTTGCTCGATAAACTTCTGGAACGAGTCAAGCTGGATAGAAAGGAGATATGGAATGTCCAGAACTTGTGGACGTTTACCAAAATCCTTACGAATACGTTTTTTCTCGGTATAGGAGTAAACCATAGGGTTCCTCAGCTCGCTGACAAGTCGACCCATCTGTCCGACGAAGGGACAGTTTGTGCAACACCATTTTGTGGACCGGAAAATTGAATACTTTCCGCAATACCTGTTGCTATCACGCTTAAACCATTTCATTGCGATTTACACAGAGCGAGCACCCTGTCGCAGTATATTAAGTCGTCGATAGAAACAAGCATTGTCAGGACAATCAGCAGTCAAACAGTGTGAAATGCTACTGATGCCTTACAGCGCAAAAAGGCTGGTGACTAAAAAGTCACCAGCCATCAGCCTAATTGCTTAGGCTGCAACCAGAAAAGTTGGCTTATTTAACTTCAACTTCAGCGCCAGCTTCTTCCAGAGATTTTTTCAGTGCTTCTGCGTCGTCTTTGCTCACGCCTTCTTTCAGCGCAGCTGGAGCAGATTCTACCAGGTCTTTAGCTTCTTTCAGACCCAGGCCAGTTGCGCCACGTACTGCTTTGATAACAGCAACTTTGTTCGCGCCAGCAGCTTTCAGAATTACGTCGAATTCAGTTTTTTCTTCAGCAGCTTCAGCCGGGCCAGCAGCTACAGCTACAGCAGCAGCAGCAGAAACACCGAATTTTTCTTCCATTGCAGATACCAGCTCTACAACGTCCATTACGGACATAGCTGCAACTGCTTCAATGATTTGATCTTTAGTGATAGACATTTAAATTGTTCCTGAAAATCAGAATAAGTTTATACGTAAGCAAATGCTTTATAAAGATAACTGCGATTAAGCAGCTTCTTTCGCATCGCGTACAGCAGCCAGAGTGCGAACCAGTTTGCCAGCCGCAGCTTCTTTCATGGTTGCCATCAGGCGTGCAATTGCTTCTTCGTAGGTCGGCAGGGTTGCCAGGCGATCGATTTGCGATGCCGGGATCAACTCACCTTCAAAGGCTGCAGCTTTGACCTCAAATTTTGCATTCGCTTTCGCGAACTCTTTGAACAGACGAGCAGCAGCGCCCGGGTGTTCCATAGAGTATGCAATCAGGGTCGGACCAACAAACGTGTCTTTCAGGCACTCGAACTGAGTACCTTCAACTACGCGACGCAGCAGGGTGTTACGAACAACACGCATGTATACGCCAGCTTCACGACCTGCTTTACGCAGTTCAGTCATTTTGTCTACAGTAACGCCACGGGAATCCGCAACTACTGCAGACAGCGCGCCTTTGGCTACTTCGCTGACTTCAGCAACAATCGCTTGTTTGTCTTGAAGATTTAAAGCCATTAGCTTTGCTCCTGGATGTTTGCCGGAACTCATGTTCCGGAACTCACTTCACTCAACCCAACGGGAAGAGCGTCTTAATACGGTGAGCAGAAACAAGCCAGAGTATTAAAAATAATCTTAGCGTTCTGTCACCGTCTACGCAGGGGATTAAGTTTCTTGCGAAACACCTGCGGTCTTCGACGGAGGCCTGGATAGGCCAGGCTCCAACGAACAAATCTTTTAGCCGCTAACTTTCGTTAGCAAACGTGGGGGTAAGATTGTAGACAAAATCACCGCCCACGTAAAGGCATTAGTTTGCAGCAGCGCTCAGGCCAGCCTGGTCAACTGCAACACCTGCACCCATGGTGGTGGAGATGCTAACTTTCTTGATGTACACGCCTTTCGCCTGAGTTGGTTTAGCTTTTTTCAGCGCAACCAGCAGAGCTTCCAGGTTTTCTTTCAGTTTGTCAGCGTCAAAGTCCACTTTACCGATGGTGGTGTGGATGATGCCGTTTTTGTCGTTACGGTAACGAACCTGACCTGCTTTAGCGTTCTTAACCGCTTCAGCAACGTTAGGGGTTACAGTACCCACTTTCGGGTTTGGCATCAGGCCGCGTGGACCCAGAACCTGGCCCAGCTGGCCAACAACGCGCATTGCATCTGGAGAAGCAATAACAACGTCAAAGTTCATTTCGCCTTTCTTGATCTGATCAGCCAGATCTTCCATACCTACCAGTTCAGCGCCGGCAGCTTTAGCAGCTTCAGCGTTTGCACCCTGAGCAAATACAGCTACGCGAACGGAACGGCCAGTACCGTGTGGCAGTACAGTTGCGCCACGAACGTTCTGATCGGATTTACGAGCATCGATGCCCAGGTTAACGGCAACGTCAACGCTTTCAACGAACTTAGCAGTCGCCAGTTCTTTCAGCAAAGCAATAGCTTCGTTGATGTCGTACTGTTTGGTCGCATCAACTTTGTCACGGATCACGGACATGCGCTTGGTCAGTTTAGCCATTTCTTAGTCCTCCACTACCAGGCCCATGGAACGTGCAGTACCTTCGATGGAGCGAGTCATCGCTTCAATGTCGGCACCAGTCATGTCGGCAGCTTTGGTCTGCGCGATTTCCTGCAGCTGAGCGCGGGAAATTTTACCCACTTTGTCTTTGTTCGGTTTACCGGAACCAGACTTGATACCAGCCGCTTTCTTCAGCAGAACTGCTGCTGGAGGGGTTTTGGTAACGAAAGTGAAAGAACGGTCAGCGTAAACAGTGATTACGACTGGGATTGGCAGACCTTTTTCCAGGGATTCAGTTTTTGCGTTGAACGCTTTACAGAATTCCATGATGTTCACACCCTGCTGACCCAGAGCTGGACCAACTGGTGGACTTGGGTTCGCCATACCAGCTGCAACCTGCAGCTTGACGTAGGCTTGTACTTTCTTAGCCATTCTAAAATCCTCTGATTGGGTAATAGCGCCTCAGGGAGGCTCCCCGTGAATAAAATTCGTTTTACGGGCCGGGACCCATAAAAACAAAAGGCGCGAAATTGTATTCCAATCCCGCGCCTTGTGCAACGATTAAATCGTCGCTTTTTTGATCGCTGCTTAGGCTTTTTCTACCTGGGCAAAGTCCAGCTCTACCGGGGTCGCACGACCGAAGATAGAAACAGAAACTTTCAGGCGGGACTTCTCATAGTCCACTTCTTCAACCACGCCATTAAAGTCAGCAAACGGACCGTCATTAACACGAACCATTTCACCCGGTTCAAACAGCGTTTTCGGACGCGGCTTATCACCCACCTGCTGCAGGCGGTTCATAATCGCATCAACTTCTTTGTCGCTGATTGGCGCCGGACGGTCAGACGTGCCGCCGATAAAGCCCATCACACGCGGCACGCTGCGCACCAGGTGCCAGCTCGCGTCGTTCATAACCATCTGAACCAGCACGTAACCCGGGAAGAATTTGCGCTCGCTTTTGCGACGCTGGCCGCCACGGATCTCAACCACTTCTTCGGTCGGAACCATAACTTCGCCAAACAACTCTTCCATGTTGTGTAATTTGATATGCTCACGCAGCGACGTTGCTACGCGGCCTTCAAAACCGGAAAACGCCTGAACGACGTACCAGCGCTTTTTAGGGGCTTCAGACATCTCAGAACCTCAGGCCAGTGATAAAGGATACCAGGCGAACCAGAATACCATCCAGTCCCCACAGGATCAGTGACATTACAGCGGTTACCGCCGCTACGATCAGCGTGGTGTGCAATGTTTCCTGGCGAGTCGGCCAAATGACCTTGCGGACTTCGGTACGCGCTTCGCGGGCAAACGCAACGGTCGCTTTGCCTTTTGTCGTCAACAGCGCGACACCACCCGCCGCAGCAATCAGAATTACCACTGCAAGCGCGCGTAGCGGCAGCATCATGTCACGATAAAGATAGTTGCCGACAATCGCCACAATCAGCAGCACGGCTACAACTACCCATTTCATCGCTTCCAGGCCGCGCCCGCTCCCTTGAGCTTCGGTATTCGCACTCATAAACCAACCTGTCAGAAGTATTCTACAAACATTTTCACCCCGCGAGTGCGAGGCAAACCAATCGAAATGCTATTCGCTTTTCGTATTATACGCTCTCCGCAGAGCCTGTCTCAGCAATGATTATGACAAAATTAATCACTGATGAGCCAGGTTCTGATGTGAAAGCGTGCAAAAAGGGCATCAAATGATGCCCTTTTATTGCGCATTGCGTCAAATGTTATCAGCGATTAGCCGAGAACTTTAGCAACAACGCCCGCGCCAACGGTACGGCCGCCTTCACGGATTGCGAAACGCAGACCGTCGTCCATCGCGATTGGGTGGATCA
>NZ_JBXWDD010000018.1:0-32222 GCF_057320665.1 Enterobacter cloacae complex sp. 385G4 | reverse complement strand
CCTTCTCCGTCGTTGCCGTTGCCGGAAGGATAACCCCCTCTCCTGACCTGAAATTCACCACCTGCCCGGCAACCGGGTTCTCATGGGCGTCTTTCACCGTCACCCTGACGCGGGTGGTGTCCGTCCCGTCTGCCGCGGCGTTATTGTCGATCACCTCCAGCGCGCTGACTTTTGCCGTTGCAACATCAGCCACCAGGGGAATTTTTACCGTCACAGGGTTTCCGCCTTCTACGGTAGCGGTTACCTCCCAGTCTGTCCCCACCAGCGTTGGAGCTGTCAGCGTAATACTTGCTTCGCCCCGATCATTGGTATGGCTCAGCTGGTCTGTCGGATGACCGTTGCTTTGCCAGGCGATATCAACACTCGTTTTAAAGTCTTCGCCATCCTGATCGGTGAGTTTCACCGTAAATGGCTGGGCTGCGCCCACCATTGCGTGCTCAGGAGGCTGAATGAAGGTCAGTCTGTCGGCTTTGGCAAAATTGACGTTCAGTTTCATATGGCTGTGTCTGCCATTATCTTCAGTAACGTTGCCGCTATAGCCTGCTACCAGCGGAGAGAGCGAGGCCGTGATCTGATCCTGACCGCTGCTCATAATTTCTTCCACACTCACCGACGTTTGGCCTTTAGGGTTGGTGTGCGTTACGTGTTGTGACAAATGACCCAACGCATTCTGGCTCGTCCAGTAAACCGTCAGCCCTCCCACCGCCTCCTCTTTATCGTTTTTTACTTCAGTGAGTAGTTGCAGAGCGCCATTCCTCTGAACATAAAACTTCACACTGCCGTCCGGGCGGACTTCGCCCGGCGTCATCAAGCCAATATGCAGTGCGCCTAGCTTCGCGCTACCATTAACGTTTGCCGAGCCACTGTTACCCGCGATACCTTTTTTGTTGAACGGTGTGACTTCAAAGACCACGCTTCGGGCCATATCACGCGTTTGCACCTCATACGTAGCACTCCCTTCCTTCAGCGTCTCGCCTGATTCTGCGTCATACCACCGCAGCCGGGTTTTCTCAGGATCTTCATCCTCCCCTTCATTGCTTTTATAGAGATAACTCCCCTCCAGGATCTGGCCCGGGGACATTTCCCCCTTAATGGCAACGCCCTCGACGGAAGGGGCAAAATCGCCCGGCGTCACGGTCAGGTGATAGCTGGCGGAACTTAATACGTGCTCCGGATCGACAGGTGACGTTTCCGTCGCTGTGATGGTGACATCGCCCCGATGCGTTGGGTTCACCAGACCGCTGCCCGGCTCCACGGTCGCGATCGCCGTGCTGGAGGAGGTGTAGCGAATGACGCCCCCCTGCCCACCTTTCACCGCGTGCAGCAAAGGCACGCCAGCCTGCGTGGTTTTTTCCGTCGGGCTGAAATAGAGACGTCTGTCTTTTTCTTCCTGCTTATAGGCGAGAACGATGTTGTTATTACGGGTAACGAACTCCGTGCGGGACTGCATGAGCGATGGCAAAGCCGCCGCATTTTCACTTGCCAGCATCTCGGAAAGTTTTCGGCCAAACTCCCAGTGGAAATTCAGCCCCACAGAGAAGTTATCCCGCTGCCCGCTAATCATGCTCTGCTCCGCGCTGACCCCTACCAGCGGCACAGGTTGCCACTTAAGCCCGAGGTTAAGCCCGTGAGGATTGTGGCTGGCCTCGCTGCGGCTGCCGTTAACGTCCACTTTATCGCCATACCACTGGAACCAGCCCAATTTAAGCGCGACGTGCTGTGAAAGGGCCGTCTCCAGATTGAGATCCCAGCCGCGGGCGGCACGTTCATACAGTTCATAGCGGTCGGGATCGTCATTAAACATGCTGTCGTCAGAATGACGCCAGCCGCTCAGGGGCAGGTAGTAGTTCGCGGACGCACGAATCCCATCGCTCCACAGCTCGGCGCCTGCCCCCATTCTGTTATGGTGGCGCGTGACATCCTGATCGAAGAAGAGGTTTCCACCCGCCATCAGATGCGGGTTAAAGGTATGCCGCCAGCCCAGGCCAACGTTAAGGATATCGCGCTCGTTCCAGCGGTGTGCACTCATCTGAGTGAACAGAATGTCGTGTTGCCAGATTTTAACCGGCCACAGATAGTCCAGCCCGAAATCACGGCTATCGCTCCCGCCAATACCGACATCTGCCGTAACGCGAGCTTTCCCGCCGATATTGTTTAACCACGCTTCCACTTCCTGGGTTAACGCGGCATTCACCTCGCTATTTGCCGCACCGCGCAGGGCTTCACCCGCGCCGTTTTGTTGGGCGCTTCCCCACATGCCGGCCATTTTATCCCGCAGGGGCTGATTGCTTTCGCTTTCAATGGTTGCGTGAGTTTCAGTTTGCGCCCGCGCGACGGGGGGAACAGTGAGCAAAAAGATGGAAAATAAATAATGTAAAAGGATTATCCACACGGATAATTTTTGACGTAAAGAACAGTACGAAACACTGGGCATTGTGACGCATCCCTTATTAATTAAACTCCCTGGTTAGCGATATTAAGATCCAGATAATTCCTAAACTCCATACAGCACTCAGGAGATGTTCATGAGATTTTCCGCCCCTCATTAAATTCAATACTTAGGCATTGATGTTTAACAACTCTTTCAGCCTGCTTCATAAATTTCTCAGCCCAATTTCAGCCGTATATTTTCCGGAGCAGGTAATTCTTAACATGGAACAGACACCTCGCAATTTTATTGCTGACCTTCTTCTTATGCAGGTTTTCCCCTAATGGCAGGATGATCCCAGCAATACTCTGGATGTCATTTAATAAGGAAGATCGTTGACATGAATAAAACTGGACTGGCCCTGCTTATTTGTGCACTTTTGAGTGCCCCCGCTTTTGCGCAAAATTCCGTCGCGCACGAGCAAGCCTGGGAAGGCACTTCGTATCTCTCCGTTATCGTGAAATTAAAACCCGGTACAACGCTTAATAAGTCTTCACCCTTTTCATTACGCGACAGTACCCTCGCCGTGAGTCCGTTATTTACGGCAAATCATTTACGCAGCAGTGAATTAAGCGAGATGGATGCGCTTAATGAACGCTACGGCTTTAACCGTTATTTACGTATAGCCCTGCCAGCCGATAAGCAACATGACGCGGCATATATCAATGACGTAATTAATGAACTGGCGGCGCGACAAGATATTGAGCTGGCTTACCCGGAATCTATGCCGGTATCGCTGGAAAAGGGGGTCACGGCTCCCGACCTGCCGCCCTATTCCGGGCTGAGCTATGCCCTGAACAGTACCAGCCAGGCCACCGTCCCGGATTTTCGTGGATTGCAGGATTACACCAAATCGCCAGATGAAAAACGGCCCGGCTACTATATGGGTGGCGTTAATCGCGACAGCGTAAATCAGTATTCAGGGCACGATGGTAGCGGCATTTCGCTGGTCTCAATGGAAAACAACGCATGGAATACCAGCCATGTGAATTTGCCGCCGATCGATTTCCATGAAGGTGATAAGCGCTATACGCCAGGCGAAGATCACGACACCAGCTCCGTCGGGATTATGGCGGCGAAAGATATCAATGCGGGCATCAAAGGTCTGACGTGGAACGCCCGTATGGGATACGTCAAATGGCAGGCCAATAATCTCTACAATATGATCCCCAGACTCCAGGCAGGAGATGTGGTGCAAATTGGTATGCAGACCGGCGGAGGAGATGTGACAGGTTGCACCTCCTCTTGCTATGTCCCCCAGGAAAACGCTCCAGCCTATTATGACGTGATAAAAGCGCTGACGGATAAGGGCGTGCACGTGATTCAGGCGGCAGGCAATGGCAATATCAACCTCGATCATGCAGGATTTAATGGAAAATTTGACGTTAAAAAGCGGGATTCCGGCGCGATCATTGCGGGCGCGTTTTGTGCAAACAATGGCAAAAAAGCCTCTTTCAGCACCTATGGCTCACGTGTGACCAGCGCCAGCTGGGGCTGCTGGGATGTGGTTACTACGGGTTACGGCGGTTTGCATAGCATAAAAAATGCGGAATACACCTCAAGTTTCTCCGGCACGTCCTCCGCGAACCCGATTATCGCAGGCGTGGTCGCCAGCCTGTCGGCCATTGCAAAAGCGCACAATATCACCGTCACGCCTCAACAGATGCGCTCCATTCTCCAGGAAACCGGTACACCTTTAGCTGCGGGGGATTCAGCGAAAGTAGGTACTCACCCCAATATGGCAAAAGCGGTAGCCAGGATTCTGGAACTCAAAGAGGAAGAACAGGAGGAAGTAAAGGCAGTGCCGGGAGAAAGCTTTACCGTTACCGGCACGACCGATTCTTCCCGTGCGTATCAGTTAGACGGGAGCGCCAGCAAGAATGCCGTCTCCTGGAAATGGACTATCGACAAAAACAGTACTGGCACATTCTGGCTACAGGAGAAACATGCCGGAGGCTGGGTACGTGAAGTTTCAGGGCCTACCGCCCGGGCACTCATTCCCGCCAATACAGACGGAGAAGCAACCTACTGGTTAACCGTCACGGGCAAAGACGGTAGCGTGAGCGCTGAGAAGATCACCGTAACGGTGAAAAAACCACAGTTACCTGATATTCCTGATGACAGCGCAGAAGCGTATAACCCGCGGATCGCCTACCCGGTGAAATGTACCCGCGTATCGCATAACGGCAAAATCTGGCTGAATCAGTGGTATGTCAACGCAGGACAAGAAGAGCCAGGAAGCGGCGGTGAGTGGGGGGCATGGCGAACGTCGGATGCAGCTAATAATAGCTGCCCTTAAAAACCCTTTTGGTTAACATAATAGTAAAGCCTGGATATAAGCCAGGCTTTATTTTATTAATTCAACACTCAGGACAACCGTAAAAACGTCATTTCGTAAACTCCGTACTCGCTCAGATTTTATTAATATGCGTCAAGGACTGAAATTGGCAGTACTATTTCATACTCTGTCGCGCTCCGCCCTCTTTACAGCACGAACGGTCGCTCTTCTCTGCCGAAACTCCCCGACTCTTAATTGCTCAGAGAAGTCTCTTATTCAAGCCGGTTGTCTCCTCCCGTTACTATTTGTCCCTGTTATCACACGGTAATAACGCCTTTTTACCTGCGCCGCAGGTGAGATTAACTTTTCGTTATTGTTCAGTAATAAATAAGGGAACTTATGAAATTAACAGGATCTGCTTTTGTCCTTGCCGCTTTACTGGCAGGGGCGGGCGTCAGCGTTTCAGCTAACGCCGCCACGACCTCGCCATCGGCAAACTGCGAACAGGGTCACCAGAACTGCATGAAAGAACTAGGCACGCTGGAACGCGCCGTCAACGGTGAGAAAGTGAAGGTCGTTGAAGGGCAAACGATTCGTGCACGCTTCTTTAACGACGGAACCGAACTGCCAAATCTGGAAACGCGCGTCACCATTCTTGCTGGCGAAGAGGCCCACTGGTCCTACGCCCTCGCCCAGGCTATCAATCAGCAGCACCCCGAACTGCGTGCCGGTTTCAGGCACAGCAACGGCGAGATTACACCTGATGAGTCAGAGCCAAATAAGGTGTATGCCAAACAGAACAACCCTCTCAGTCACGTAGAAGTGTCCTTCAATTAATTCAGGGAAGATTATTTTGAAACTACTCAAGATGAATAATATTACGTCGGCGTTAGCCGTGGCATTGATTGGTATGTATTCCACGGGCGCACTGGCGCATGGCTATGTTTTTGAACCAAAATCCCGTTCGGTGATTCATTTCCCGCCGATGAACGATAAAGGTGAGCATAGTAACGTCTGGCCTGCTGACGCCGTGGAAGCGCCGAAGCTCCCGGCTGGCAACGATATGAGCCCAACCCCGATCGCCAACGAACAGCTGTTCCAGTTCCCGCCGGATGGAAAACTGGCAAGCGGTGGTTCAACGGCAACTCCCGCCTTCAGCAAGCTTGATGACGAAAAGCAGAATACCTACAACAACCCTATGTCTGCGGGTCCGCACCAGTTTAAATGGCATTTACCGGCTAAGCACCGCACCACCTATTTTACCTACTACATCACTAAGCCGGACTGGCAGTCTGTTCCGGGTGCGGATTCGCGCCTGACCAGGGCGATGTTTGAAGATAAGCCATTCTGCCATAAGGTTTATACCTATGCGCCAGGCAACCCGTCGGCCGATATTTCTCTCCCGACAGGCTTCGAAACCCACACCTGCGACGTACCGGAGCGTGAAGGTAAGCAGAAAATTTATGCCGTCTGGCGCGTGCGCGATACCGATAACGCATTTTATCAGATGATTGACGTCGATTTTGGCGGTGAAGTCATTACCAAACCGGTGGCCAACGTCACGCCATCCAGTCATAACCTGTCAACCAGCACGCTGTCGCTGGACGGTAGCGCCTCAACGGGGAAAGAGCTGAAGTACAGCTGGGCCGTCACCAGCAATGCCGATAAGGTCATTCTGGAAAACAGCACCAGTGCTAAAGCCAGCATTCGCCTGAAGGCTAAACCTGAGAGCGATTTTACCGTCAACGTGAAGCTGACCGTCACCAATGATAAAAACGTGAGTGATTCAAAAACCGTCACCCTGAATGCCAAAGCTGAAGCGGATAGCACGGCACCGGAGGCGAAGGCAGGCAGTGACTTCACCGTTTACAGCAACAGTGAATCACGTGGTTATGACCTTAACGGTTCCGCAAGCGTCAATGCTGAAAAATACCAATGGACTATCGTTTCAGGGCAGGACATTGGTGCGTTGCAGGTTGCTAACGGTGGCGAATGGGTTTCAACCGTCCACGCGGCAAAAGCCCGTGCGCTGATTAAACCCGGCAAAATCGGTAAAGTGACCTATCGCCTGACGGTGACGGCCAAAAATGGCAAAACCAGCACCGACGATATCACCGTGACCGTGAAGGAAGCGCAGCAGGCTTCTGATGTGCAGATCAATACGGGCAACAACCAGGACACCATCGTTGGCAGTGACGTTATTGCTGCCGCCGTCGTGTCCAAAAACAATGACTCGTTAAAAGGGGCAAAAATTGAATGGTCCGCACTGAATCACGCCGATAAGATTCAGATCTCGTCACCAAATAACTTCAGCACCAACCTCATGGGTAAACATCCGTATACCGACAATGTGGACGTGACGCTGCAGGTGAAAGTGACGGCGCCTGACACCGGTAAAGTCTCTACGGCAACGAAGGTGATCAAGCTGCGCCCGGCGCAAACCGATGTAAAAGCCTGGGATCACAGCAAGACTTACAAGACACCTTGTGAAAAAGTGAGCTATGAGGGCAACATCTGGCTGAACAGCTGGGAAACCCGAGGCGTTAAGCCTGGTTCCGATGGCGAGTGGGGCGTCTGGAAGAAAGAAGGTGCTGCCAACATGCCTAAAGAGTGCAAATAATACTGTAAGTTAACTCTGGCCGGGTCTTCACTGACCCGCGCCTCACATTATCATTCCCTGCCTACACTTTCGTTATCATTTTTGCGCCGGAAATCGCCCCTTCGTTCCGGCGCTTTTTTATCGATATAAGATCACCCACCCTATCGCGGCGATAATTGGATACGGTCCGAAGGGAAACGGTTGACCGGGCTTGATCCGCAACAGAATCAGCGCCGTGATCAGCGCCAGCAGGGTCGAGGCAACAAAAACATCCAGCAGCGCCAGCGGGCCAAGCCACGCCCCGATCGCCGCCAGCAGTTTCATATCCCCCATCCCCATCCCTTCATGGCCGCGCAATAAACGGAACAGCAAAGAGAGCGTCCAGGGCACGCCAAATCCCAGCAGAGCGGCGATTAATGCCTGCGTTGGCTCCACCCGGCTATAGCCGCTGACGGCAAACGCTAACGACATCACTAGCAGCGGGAGCGTCAGACGGTCGGGCAGGAGCATGGTGCGTAGGTCAATAAACAGCAGCGGCAGCAAAAACGTCACCGCCAGCAGGTCGAACAGGCTCTGCGGCGTGACGCCCTGCTGCCAGATAATCACCCCGTACAGCACCGCCATAAGCCCTTCAACCAGCGGATAGCGCCACGATATCGCCTGACCACAGCTGGCGCAGCGCCCGCGCAGCAGCAGCCAGCCCATCAGAGGAACATTGTGGCGAAATTTAATGGGGTGTTTACAGCGTGGGCAGTGGGAAGCAGGCCACGATAAAGAGAGTGCTTCACCGTGGAGAATCAAGGGGAGCCGATAAATGATGACATTGCAAAAACTGCCGATAATGGCGCCCAGAAAAACGCTAAAAACGAGTATTACACTCTCAACCATGGTTCCACACTCTGAGGGACATGCAATCTCCGATAATAGCAGAGACTACTCGTTATATTTAGGCAGCCTGTTTGCACGTAAAGTACAAAAGTCTCCGCGCAAGTTTGCCCATTCAATATTCAGATGCGCTTTTGCATATTGTGCCGCTTCTTTCCACAATAATGCCGCGATATGCCACTCCTTTCCCTGTTCATGTTCTGCCGCTCGTGAAGAAAGTGAAAACCACAGGGTAGCAGGATCGCGTTTGTCGCTTTGCCAGTCCATCGTTAAGCCCTTTAGAAAAAATCCCAGCGTATCAATAGCGACGATAAAATAATTGAGCTTAAAATGATAAATACCTGAATAACGCTGAATGCCTCAGTGGGAGAACAACGCTGATTACCAATATTATCCGCTGGCTGGCCTTTTCGGGTCTCTATATCCTGCTGGCATTGCTGAGCTTTCATACGCGGGATAGCTGGAGCCTCTCCACCACGCTCTGGCTCCCGGCGCCGCTGCTTTTCGCCGCGTTATGGCTGACGGCCCCGCGAGAGTGGCCGCTGTGGCTGGCTACCGCGGGCTTGCTGCATGTGTTTGCTGGCGTCTGGATAGGCCGCCCGCTCACGCTGGCGTGCCTGTTCGCCCTCTTCGACGTCGCGATATTTCCACTGTGCGTCGCCGTCTTTCGTCTGAATGCGCAACTGCCTGCGCTGCGTTTTGCGCGCAGGCCGATTATTGGTGAACTGATCTACCCCCTGCAGTTAATCTTCAGCATTTTTTGCGGCAGCCTGCTGCTTAATCTGGCGCTGTTACTCTCAGGGTATCCGATTGCGCCTCTGCATTTTTTTTCCTGGGTGCTGGCGGCATTAACCGGCATTCTCGCCATTCTGCCGCTGCTGCGTGAGAGCAAAATGCTGTCGCACCCGCGGTTTAACGGGCGGGAAGCTCTGCTTCTTGCCGCGAATACCCTGGTGCTGATGACGGGGTACTTTTTCTTGCCACCGCTCTGGCAGGGGCTAAACCTGCTGCTGGTGCAAACGACGGTGGTTTTACTGAGCGTGTTTGCGCTCTCCGGACGCGGCGTTGGCGCTCTGCTGCTTATTCAATACCTGATTGTGGTGCTGGCGACCCAGCAGCGGGAAGGGATTTTTTACACGCTAACGCCCGATCTCATCCCCGCAATCTGGCAGGCGCAGTGGTACCTGGTATTTTCGGCGATTTTTGCCAACTGTTTATATCAGTACCGCCGCTGGATCCAACAGCAACAGGCGCTCGCGGCCAGCACCAGTGCCATAATTATTCGCCTGTCGCAGACGGGTTCTTGCGTCGTGTTTCGCCTCTCGATGCCAGACGAGGAGATCCACTGGCAAGGCAGTACGGAAGCGCTGTTCCCTGATGAGGAAAAGACGCTGAGCACCCTGACGCTACTGGACGCACACTGCGATACGCCGTTCCTGCCCGGTTTTCGCGCCTGGTACTCACAGCAACGTGAAAGCAGCTTTGCCCGGGAAGTTGTTCTGCAAACGCTGCACGGAAGGCAGATGCGCGGGATGGTGATGTTTCACAGGATCGGCAATACCGCGCATCTGATGGGGGGAGTGAGCCTCTTTCTCACAGCATCCGCTGCAGAATCTCCCGCTGCCCGCTAAAGGCGTATTTCAACACCGCCGCGACATGCCCAAGCAGAATCACACCCAGCAGAATGCAGCTATAGCGATGCACCTGGAAGAAAAACGCATTCACTTCGGTGATGGCAATCGGGCGGGAAACCGGCACCAGACCAAACAGGTTGTAGTCTTTTTGCAGCATCAGAAAACCGCTAACCAGCACCACCATAATGGTCAGATAAAACAGCTCATGAATAAATACCACCAGCTGTTTTTTACGTCCGGCTACCGTTGCCGGATAGGGCACCGAAGGGCGGAAGAAACGCCAGACGAAGCGCACCATCATGACAGGCGTGGCGATGGTACCCAGCGACATATTCAGCACGGAGAAGAAGGTAAACCAGCGGGTTCCTTCCAGCGCGTGCAGAATATAGCCCATGCACATCGCGTAGATAATGACGGCTGCGACCACCCAGTGCAGAAGGCGAGAAAACCGATCATAACGTTTGGCAATAACCAGAGAAGTTTGCATAGTCGTTGTCCTGTAAAACAAACAGCACGGCTCCCTGCGAAGCCATGCTGTTTAAGAAAGAGGTTATTCAGCTACCCACAAGTTGCGGGCCCGATCCGGCGACCAATGGCTGGCACCTGTATGGCCAATCTGACAGCGATAAACGTTGCCCTCATAGAGCACTTTATCCCCTACGGCATAGAGTTTACCCGGCGTGAATGGGGTAACGTCGCCGCCCTGGCCGCCCTCTTCGCCTCCGCCATCGTCATTATCGGGCACGGTAACATTGACCGGCTGGCTCGGCGTAGCGAAGTTGTTGGCTGCATCATAGGCGATGACCGTATAGCGATAGCTCATGCCTGGCTGGGTTTGGGTGTCAGTAAAGTTGAGTTCATGGGTATCACCGATCTTTTCCAGACCGCGCCAGATGGCATACCCCGCCACGCCAGTATTATCCTTAGCTGGCAGCCAGCTGAGCGAAACATCCTGCCCCTTCAGCGTGGCCTGCACGCCCTGCACCTGTGTTGGCGCCTGAGTATCCGTTTCGTCGCCCCCATCCGGCAGACTGCCGTCAAGGATGCTCTGGTAGCGGTTCAGAAATTCATAGCCGTAATGTTGACCATTTTTAGTGTTGCCATTGTCCCAGTTCACTGACCAGGTCATGAGCCCTTTTACCGCTTCATTTTTCTCTTCCAGTCGCGAAAGTGCGTTAAAGACACTCTGCGCGTCTCGCACATAGCCGGTTCCTGCCGCATCCGGGTTGGCCGGAAGACCAATCACCAGCTTGTTCGCCGGGATCTTCACATAACCGCGCGTCCCGTTTGCCAGGCTGTCGGTGAGATAGTAAAGGAAAAGCTCTTTTTGACGGTCGCTATAGCCCTTCCCCCATTCCTGCGGCAGCCACCATTCACCGACTTCGTCCTTCTCCTCCTGCGTCATCATATTCACGCCGTCGCCCGCCTGGTTGTAATACTGTGGAGCGATAAAGTCATACACGCCCTCAAGATTTTGCAGGTAGGCTTTGTAGTTCACCCCGCGATCGGCCTGGAGATAGGGGAACTCTGGCGCCATGCTGATGATGAAGTGTTTGCCCTGCTGCTGATAATGGTCGCGCACCATTTTCAGCGCCGCCGGGATCACCGTACTGTTGTCAGCCGCGGTAATGGCCGTCTGCTCCAGGTCGATATCAAGACCATCAAAACCATAGCGATCGGTCAGGCGAATAATCTCCGCCGCAAGCGCTTCAGTCTGGTCTTTGTTCAGTGCAATGTGCGCGTCAGCGCCGCCCAGTGAAATCAACACCGCGCGCCCCTGCTCGTTCAGCTCTGCAACCTGAGCGCGGAACTCCTCATCGCTCGCGTTGTAGGGTTTGAAGGTGGGGATATTCCCGCTCTGGCCATCCATAACTTTCATGAAGGAGACGTTGACGACGTTGTAGCCTCTCGGCACTTCACGCAGCGACATATCAGAAGGTAAGCCTCCCTGATAGCCGCGCGCTTTGTCTATCTCTTCCGGGTTAATTCCCCAGTTGTGCCAATAACCTACGAGAATTTTTTTCTGACTGATATCCGGCATCTGTGAGGCGGCGTCGGTTGCGGCCGCATGGCTAAACGTGCTGACCAGCATTCCGCTTAACGCCAGCCCCGCGGCGATAGCGCTCAGAGATATTTTATTTTTCTTTAACATGGGAGATATCCTGCTCCAGGTTTAATAATGAAATCCTGTCCCGCAAGATAGGATATTCATCTTCCTGAAAACAGGAGAACAGCTCACTGCAGCAGCAGATTTAAAACTCGTCAGCCTGGATATGTCTTATAATAAAATTATCGTGAGATTATTTATACTCACACATTGCTACCCAGTTATCATTAATTTTCATCAGCCAGCTATCTTTATTAATCGGCTTGAATAACAGGTTAATATACTGACCATCTTCACTTATCAGAAAGGTCTTCTCCGGCAGCTGATCGCCAACGGCAATTTTTAATTCTGCCACCCGGCCATTGATGACGTTTCCCTTCTGTGTCACCGATTTTAACTGCAGGGTTCGGTTGAATACCCGGTTACCGGCCTCATCGGTTTTTACACCAAATAGCGTTAGCCTGTGGAGTTTAGGCCACCAGGTGATCACACCATTAAACTGGTAATGCTGCAGGCTTTCATCAATAAATTTGCCATTACGTATGACGCTGCTGCAGGGCTCGGCGGGCACTTTTCTACTTTCCAGGTAGTTGCTGGTCAGGTAAGCCAGCGCGCCACCCAGCGAAACGCTGATGCAAACCATCAATATGACGAATAGTATTCGTAACCGCATTTTCCCTCCTGAGATAGTTCGCCTTCACATTGCGCAACGAACACTTTTGGACCGTTCGACGCGATGTACACGTTATTGATGCCCGCCGGCAGGGCATGCCGCTTTCTCGCCAGCGCCTGCCGATCGACACTGCGCAGCGAAGAGAGATGAAACATGACGCCATCTACGTAGAGATTTTCCTGAAACGCCTGCGGCGTGTCGGCCGTGC
This sequence comes from Enterobacter cloacae complex sp. 385G4, assembly GCF_057320665.1. Classification (NCBI taxonomy): domain Bacteria; kingdom Pseudomonadati; phylum Pseudomonadota; class Gammaproteobacteria; order Enterobacterales; family Enterobacteriaceae; genus Enterobacter; species Enterobacter cloacae complex sp. 385G4. The sequence continues at coordinate 19,410 of NZ_JBXWDD010000018.1, read as the reverse complement.
AGACCACCACCAGCGTTGGAAGGATAATCAACAAGCTGCACAGGGCCGCCAGCAGAGTCCCGTATTGACGTGAGGGAGTTTTCATTGACTCCGCCGTGATAGCAGGCAACGACGGGCAATCGACGGGAGTGGGAGAAGACGCGTTATCAGGCTCTTCTGGCGGCGGGCAAGCGACCTCACTGTCCTGCGTTTCGCAGGGTGCCAGTACTACACCATACCGGGGAATGGTTTTAATTATCGAGCCCGGCAGGCCGGCATTTTGCAGCTTGCGGCGGAGCATTTTTATAAGCTGGTGATAGCTGGATTCGCTAACAATCATGCCCTGGTTAAGCCAGATCTCTTCAAATATGGTCTCTTTTTTACATTTGCCGCTGAGGATCAACTCCAGCAAACGACGCTCGTTGGGCGTCAGATGTATATCACCATGATCCACGGTTGCCAGAGATGATTTTTCCGGTACGAACGTTACTGACGCTGAAAGAGAGATTTCTTCGTTATTCACGGGTAGGTCCTGGATAATAAAATTACAGCGTTTACATTGTTATGACGAAAAAGCGCAGGGATTAACAGTTACATGTCTGTTATCTAATTCAGGCACAAATTAACAACATATCCTTATAAATGATAGTACCTTCGCTCTTTGCGCTATTTCCCGTCCTGATTTTTCCACAACCAATTCATGATTTCAGAAAGTTTATCCTGAGTAACGCCTGAGTAATACCTGATATTCAACCTGAACAATAAGGAATTCCTTTCCGTACCTGAGAAATATCGTCCTCCATGCCGCTATTTCGCGATAAATAACAAACCATTCAGCTGCTCCGGAAAAAATCTCTATCATAGAATGTGAAAACGTCGTTACTTTACCTTTCGGTTTTCCATCAGGATCGGCTGATGCCCCCCAGCAACTATACAGCCCACCACTTTTTAGCTACTCTTTTTCACCTCACTCTGCTCTACACTGTAAGAGTGATGCTAAAGCGCCATTCGCTAAGATGTGCGGTGAACACCTGTCTTTTCCTTGCCGGATCGGATGTCATGCTAAAAACAGTTCTGATTGCCGACGACCACCCTGTCTATTTATTAGGCTTGCGCACATTGCTGCAGACGCGCCCGGACCTTTATCGGGTCGTTCACGAAGCGCTCAGTGCTGATGAACTCATGAATAAACTGGCGAGCGAGCCTGTCGATATCATCATCACCGACCTGAGTATGCCCGGCACGCGCAGCCCGGACGGATTAACCATGATCCGCTCGCTGATTCGCCATTATCCGCAGAGCATGATTGTGGTGGTCACCATGATCACCAATCCTGAGCTTCTGGACTCGCTGCGGCGCAGCGGGGTGCATGCCGTTCTCAACAAAGCCAGTTTGTCCAACAATCTGCTGCAGACGCTGCGCAGCACCCTGCGGGGGCAAATCGAACCGGTGAAGCCTCAGGCGCAGTTGACCGAACGGGAAACAGAAGTGCTGCGCCTGCTGGTGCGCGGTTTCACCGTGAACGAGATCAGCGCCCAGCTTAACCGGACGAAGCAGACCATCAGTACGCAAAAAAAGAGTGCCATGAGCAAACTCAACGCCAGGAATGATTTCGAGCTGCTCCAGTGCGCGCAAAGTCTGGGGCTGGTTAGCTGAGCATGCGCAGAGGCTGGCTGGCGACATTATTTATCCTCATGCTGATAAGCGGGCACGCGGCGGCTGGCGCGCTGCGCGTGGGCCTGCTGAGCGCCGCGCCGCCTTTTCTCGCTATCGATCGGCCGCCGGGAATTCTGGATGATGAACTCAGCATATTGTTTAGCAATACGACGCTGCCGGACGTCCAGCGTTTTAGCGACCCGGCAACGGCGCTGGATGCGTTGAAGCGAAAGCGCATCGATGTGTTAATTGCCGCAAGGCGTCCTGCAGCCGATCTGGTCGCCAGCGAGCCAATGTTCGCTTTCCCGCTGGCGTCCCTGAGCATAAAAGAGGGACGCGGCGGTACACTGTGCTTTCCGGAATTACCCTCAGAGGTCGCGGCCCGCTGCTCTGCGACGGGTTCAGCCTCACCGGGAGAAAACGTCAGGCAGCTGGCAGCAGGGAAAGCGCGGGAATTCATCGCCCCGGAGTTTGTTTTACGTAACTGGCTGACCCACTCCCCCGCCACCACGCTGACCCTGACGCCGCTGGACGATACTCCCCCGCTACATTTTCGTGCCTGGGCTCTGCCTGAGCAGGCAAACACGCTGGAAATCTTCAACGAGCGTATTCACACCCTTAACCCGGAAGACGCTGAATGGCTGGAACAAAAGTGGCTTTTGCCGGACGGCAGCGTCTTTGACGCCCGCCATTCCCCGGTGAAGGAAAATGCGCCCAAAATCACGCTGCACGTTTTGCTTCCCGCTATTTCGCCGCCAATGGTCACGCTCACGCCTGACGGGCATATTCAGGGGGTATGGCGCGATCTGCTGCTCAATCTGTTTCCGTCCAACCTGTATAGCCTGACCTTCAACCTTGATGCGCCCCCGCTTCAGTATGCGGAGAACACGTTGCGCATAGTCGCCAGCGCGACGCCACCGTCAAAGAGTGCCATCACGTTTGACTCACTGAGCTGGGCCCTGCTCAGTGAGGACAGCAACCCGCTTTCCGGCTCCTTGTCCGCATTACAGCATAAGCGGATTGCCGTCATACGCATCTCTCCGCTCGTCACGTTACTGCGTCAGGCGTTACCTGCGGATAACCTGGTGCTGGTTAACTCGCTCGATCAGGGTTTTGAATTGCTCAAAGCCGGAGGCGCGGACGGGCTTGCGGGCGATGCGTTTATACTCGATCACCTGCTGCGCCAGCATAACGCCAGCAATCTGTCGCTGACGCCGCTGGCGCTGCCGGAAGTGCCGCTATGGTTTGTACCAAATATTTCTGACCCGGCGGATGCCAAAAGGGTGAATGCGGTCATAGCGTCCGTAACGCAGGCTGATATCTACGCGAGCCTTAACCTGTCGCAGGCCGTACAGACGACACCCACCGCCCCGGTGCAATCGCTATGGCTGGTCATGCTCGCCGTGGTGGCGATTTGCGCAGCATTCGTCGCCCTGCTGACCTTTAGCGCCGCGCAGAGCCAGCGACGCCAGCGCGAGCGGGACACGGCAGAGCTGCACAACGCGCTCTCACTCTGGCAAACTCTGATGAACAATGTCCCGGTGCCGCTGTTTGTCTGCGATCCGACCGGGCGGCTGACGCGCTATAACGACTCCTTTATTCACTCACCGTTACTCACGGCACAGCCCGAAGAGGGCGCCCCCTTTTCCAGCCTGCCTTTGGGCGAGCTTGCCCAACAGTTTACGTTGCCGCATCGCCTCTCGCTGCTCCATGCCGCGTCGCCGTTAACGGGTGAAACCACCCAGAACAATTCCACCCTTTACTGGTGGCTTTGCCGCTATACCGATACGCGGGGGCGGCCTCAGGGCGTGGTCGGAGGCTGGATCGATATCACTGAAAAAGCCGCGCTGACCGCTGCGCTCAATCAGGCGTTGGCGCAGGCGGAGCAGGCCAGCACTGAAAAATCGAACTTCCTCGCCCGCATGAGCCATGACATTCGTACCCCGCTCAACGCCATGCTGGGCCTGCTTGAGATGGAGCGCGACAAAAGCGAGTCCCTCAACATCGCCTGGCAGGCAGCCGGGTCATTGCGCGACGTGATTGGCGGCGTACTGGATTTGTCGCGGATTGAAGCAGGCGAGTTAAGGCTGGAGCCACAGGCCTGGCCCCTGTGGCAGACGCTTAACGCCAGCGCGGAGATTTTTGCCAGCAGCGCCAACGCTAAAGGTCTCCACTGGCGCAGCGAGTTGAACGTGCCGCACGACGGCTGGTTCCTGTTCGATAAAGCACGGCTGAATCAGGTCATCGCCAATCTGTTGGGCAACGCCATTAAATATACGCCGCAGGGAGAAATTGTTTTTCACGCCGAGCTCAACGGTGAACATTTGCAGCTGTTGATTCGCGACACTGGCATCGGTATCCCGGCCGATGCCCTTCCACACCTCGGCCAGCCGTGGTTTCAGACTGACAGCAGCACGCCGCAAAGCAGCGGGCTGGGGCTGGCGATCTGTTACCAGTTAGTCGAGCTGATGGGAGGCGTGCTGACGATAGCCAGCGAAGCGGGGAGCGGTACGCAGGTGACGGTGAGCATACCGCTTCATGTCGCCAGCCCGGCGGCAACGGCCGATGAGACACCTGTAATAACCCCGCTGCCACCGCATCGCATCATGATCGTTGACGATTTTCCGGCAAACCTGACGGTGTTAGCGCTCCAGTTGCAGGAGTTGGGTCAGGAGGTTATTCCTTGCGCCAGCGCTGGCGAAGCGCTTGCGCGCCTGGAAAACGAGCCGGTGGATATCCTGATAACCGACTGCCAGATGGCCCTCATGGACGGCTATCAACTTACATCGTTAATACTCCTGCGCGATATTGCCGGCAGCATCACCGCGCCGTCCGCTGTTCTCGGTTACACCGCCAGCGCGCTGCAGAGTGAGGACGATCGGGCAAAACATGCCGGAATGGACGCGTTATTGCGAAAACCGCTCTCCCTCAATGCCCTGCATCAGGCGCTGGCGCAGCAATACAGCCTGCGCAATCAGGGGCCTGACCTCAGCGAACTCCGGCGTCTGGCCAATGGTCAACCGGAGATCATGACCCTGATGCGCCAGCAAATGCGCGAAGCCATTACCCTTGATATTCGACAGCTACGGGAAAACACCCCGTCACCGCAAACGCTAAGCCAGCTCGCGCATCGTCTGAAGGCCTCCTGGAGCCTCTTTGCCATGCGCAACGCCACCCGCACCTGTCAGGTGATTGAAGTGTTGCCGGAGATGCTGGCGGCAGGGGTCATAACGGCTGAAGCCCTGCCTGCGCTGACATCGCGTTTCTGCGCACGCATGGAAGCGAATCTGCAGCAACTCGATACCTCACTGAAGGAATTATCTGACAAGTACTAAAGAATGCTCTGCATAGGATCTGTATCTTTCTGGTCATCCGGCGGCGTTATCCCTACCGTCGCCCACATTTTCGAAGGAGAAACCATGAAAGTCCGTATCGCTATTGCCGATGAGCACACCATTATCCGTCGTGGCGTCTTATCCATGATCACCAATATGCCCTCTCTTTTCAGCGACGGCTCACCCCGCCCGGAGTTTTGCATTCAGGGCGATACCGCAACGCCATCTGAGCTGCTTTCACTGCTATCCCAACAGCCTGTCGACATTCTGTTCCTTGGCTTTTCTCTTGCCACCAGCCAAACCGTTAACCCGCTCAACGGAATGGACGGCGTATTGCTGATTAAATGGCTCAGCCGTAAATATCCGCAGCTTAAAATCATTGTGCTTTCGCCCTACAAAAACACGCAGCTTATCCGCATGTCGCTGGAGGCAGGCGCCAAAGCCTATATTAGTCGGGACACCTGTGAGAAAACCCTGAGCAGAACGCTGACGTCAGTGATCAATGGGGAAGTTTATATTGAGCGCGAGCTGATGCATTCCCTGTTCCAGACCGGCGCACAAACGGAGCAAGAGCTCTCGCCCCGTGAAATTGATGTGTTGCGTATGCTCTGCAAAGGGATGAGTCTGACAGAGATCGCCAGACAGCTGCATTTGAGTAATAAAACCGTCAGCGCCCATAAACTGCGCGCGATGGAAAAACTGGGGGTAAACAGCGACTGTCAGCTCTATTGCCTGCTGGCGAAAACGCAAATGTTCGATATTGCTATATGACATAAAAAAACCGCCTGTAAACAGGCGGTAGAGGCAAACGTACGCCTCAACGGTCGCTCTCAGCAATGACGCTCAGGATCAGAAATGGTATGTCATAGCCAGCCACCAGACGCGCCCCGGTTCAGGGATTTGCTGATTTGCGGCGTATCCGAACTGGCTGGCGCCCGCCAGGTTGAGGTGCTCGCTGTAGTATTTATTGAACAGATTCTCAATACCCACGCGGGACTCAAAATGGTCGTTAAATGTGTAGCCGGCGCTCCACGAAAGCACACCAAACCCCGCGCTCGGGCCGAGATCCTGGCCGGTGACGTTACCTTTGTTTTGCGCCACGCGATGCTGCGGCGCAACCACACGCCAGAGTAATCCGGTGCGCCACTGTTGCCCGGTATAGTCCAGCGCCAGCCGCCCTTCGAGCGGCGGCATCTGCGGCAGCGGCTGTTTATCGCTACGATTCTCGCCCCAGGCGTAGTTCAGGCTTCCCGTCAGTGCCCAGTTGGGCGTCAGGCTCCAGCTTGCGCCCGTCTCCGCGCCCATTACGGCGGCATTGATGTTGCTGGCCTGCGACGGCGTGCGGCTATAATCAAACAAAATGTAATCGGTAGTTCGCCCGACATAGGCCGATGCCCAGGCGCTAACCTTGTCGCCGTGTAACTGCACGCCGCTATCCCATTGCAGGGTCTTTTCTGTTTTCAGTTGACGAAAGCTTTGTTCTCCAGCCTTGCCGGAAAATAGCTCCCAGTAATCAGGAAAACGTTCGGTATAACCGATGCCGCTATAAAGCATGACGGGTGCGTCAGGTACGCGATACTCATAGCGCGTGAATGCGCCGGGCAGGAGGTCGTGCCGGGAGCTATTTTGCGCGCTGCGCCGATCGTCCGCACGAATGCTATCCAGCCTCGCACCCACGATGACCGTATCGTCCGCCGTGACGGACTGGCGCCATTCGCTAAACAGACCCGCCTGGGTAAAACGGGCATCGTCACGCCACGATCCTGCGCTTTTTTTACGGTGACTTTTACGCATTACGTCCGCGCCGGCGGTAAGCGTGGTGGTTTCATCTTCCCACACGCCGGCAAGGCGGCTGCCCATCACCACGCCGCCAACTTCAGACTTACGCTTCGGTCCAACAGGCTGACGCAGGCTGTAGTTATCCATGATGTGGTCAGTATCATTGGCATAGAGGTGCCAGCTAAGTTTGCTGACGTGCTCGCTCAGGTGATATTTCTCCAGTTTTAGCGCCGCGCTTTTACGGGCAAAACGGCTACCATCCATCATCCGACCCGCATAGCGGGCTTTACCGTCGCTGGCTCCCACGCTTAGCTCCGCCAGCGTATCCTCATCAGGCGTGAGCCCAACCGTGACGCCGCTGTTCCATCTGCGCCACAGGCCCGGCACGCGGTTGCCATGACCATCCCGGTAGTCATCCGCCTCCGAATGATTACCGTCCAGGCGGACGTAGCCGCGCGGGTCGCCAAACGCGAGATTAAGGTTTTGATCCGCGCGTCCGTTAGCGCCCCGCAGCAGCTCAGCGCTGCCTTTTAGCTCAGGTACGCTGAAATAGTCCGGCTGGCGTTCAAAAAGCAATGTTCCGGCGGACCCCATTGGCCCCCAGAGCACGCTTTGTGGGCCTTTGATGACGGTTATCGTGTCGTAACTTTGCGGAGTGATATAGGCCGTTGGGGTATCCATGCGCGAGCCGCAGCCCCCCTGAGTGCTGACGCCGTCAGCAAGCAACGTCAGCCGGGAGCCGAACATTCCGCGCAACACCGGATCGCCGTTACTCCCGCCGCTGCGCAGCACGGAAAAACCCGGGATGTTTTTTAGCGCGCCCGCACCGTCGCTGGCAGGCAATTGTTGTGCTGGAGTATGAGCCGGAGCGATAAATGACGCGGGATCGCGATAATACCCCTCAACGGTCATCGACTCTTCAGCGTATGCCGGCCAAGCGGTGGCACAGCAGAGAACCAACAAGAGTGGACGGGAGGCGAGCAGGGAACGAATACCGCTCGCGGTAATACCAGACATAGCACAATTCCGTTTCGGTAAAGAAAATAAGCAAGGCGCTTATTGTCTTCATCCCCAGCAGCGGAATACACGACCTGCGGGCAAGAAGGCCCTCAGGGAAATCAGGAAATATCTGGCGGATAACGGAAATCTCAGGGACGCAGTTCAGCGCGCTTCGCCCAAACGTGCCGTTTGCTGTCGTAAAAAATCCATCAACCGCAAACAGGCCGGAGAAAGCGGCTGCCCGACGTTTTTGACGATGCCCACATCCATATAGGTAATGCAGTCGTCAATGGTGCGCCGGATCACGCGCTGACCGCCGAGCGCCCACGGGCGATAGACCAGATCGGATAAAATCGTCACCCCCTTTCCCTGCGCGACCAGACTTCGAATCGCCTCAAAGGAGTTGGTACGAAAATGAATGTCAGGATGGCAGCCCCTGCTTTGCCAGTAGTCGGATATCACATCGGGATAATCGTCCGTCACCAGCAACAGAAATGGCGCCTTTTCCACATCCTTTAACCGAAGCTCCGGCACGCTGAGGAGAGGATGGCCGATGGCGGTCCATAACCGGCGCGGCGAACGGATCCACGTTTCGACCTCAAGCGTACTATCGTGGCTGATATTGGAGGTCAGCAAAAGACAAAAATCGAGATCTCCCTGACGCAAGGCCTGAAGCAGCTGCGATGCGGGCGCCTCATGAAATGCCGTCTCCAGCAGCGGAAAACGCTGCGCGATATCGCCCCAGAGATTGGGCAGCAGATAAGCGGAAAGGGTTTCGGCAATGCCGATGCGCACGACGCCGTTAATCGCCTCAGGCTGCTGATGGAGATCCTCCACCGCCGCGCGGCTATCGTGGAGGATCTTGCGGGCATGATTGAGAAATCGCTCGCCCACGGGAGTTAACTGGATCCCTTTTGCATGCCGGATAAAGAGAGGGGCATTCACCGCCTCCTCCAGGTTGCGCATAGAGACCGTCATGGAAGATTGCGATATATGACAACGGCTGGCCGCTTTGGAAATTTGTAATGTTTCCGCTAACGCAATGTAGAACTCAAGTTGCCTGAGAGTAAACTTCATAGTTTCAGCCAATACCGTGAGATGAAAATATTATATTAGCATTTAATTCTGCACCGGCAGTACTCTAAAGGCAGACAAAATGTTTATTATCAGGAGCCTTTATGCCCTATTTTTTACTTAGTCTCGCGGCCTGTTTTTGGGGGGGTAATTATGTCGTCGGTCATTTACTGGTGGCGCATGCAGACCCGATTATATTATCCGCCGCACGCTGGATAATTACGGCTCTTCTTTTATCGATGCTCTATATCAGACAGATTCGCGCCCAGTGGCCGATGATGAAAAAGGCGAAAGGTACGATCATATTTCTTGCGCTGTGCGGACAGGTTATGTTCCCACTCACGCTGTATATCGGCCTGCAATATACTTCATCTCTTAATGCAGCTATTTATTTATCTACAACGCCTGCCCTGGTTTTATTGATAAACAAGCTGGTCTTTAAAGAGAAAATATCAGTACAGAATATTGCTGGCGTTGTTCTCAGTTCATTGGGCGTCGTCTGGCTGGTCATGCAGGGCGATCTGCTGCATCTGGATACGCTTAAAAATCTGAATCGCGGCGATATCTGGACCATGGGCTCTGCCGCCAGCTGGGCCGTTTATTGTGCTTTCTTGCGGATGAAGCCGAAAAGCGTCGGTGGGAATGCCTTTGTGGCCGTGAGCGCGGTCCTCGGTGCCCTGGTGTTGTTACCGGTACTGGCGATATCGTTGATAAAGACCGGCTTACCTGACTGGACGGCCTATACCGCACCGGGCTTTTTAAGCGGGCTGATGTACCTGGTGGTCTTTCCTTCCTGGCTCTCTTACCTGCTGTGGAATAAAGGCATTGCGGCTATCGGTGCAACCCGCGGGGAGATTTATTCCCACCTTATTCCGCTGAGCGGCGGTCTGCTCAGCGTGATGTTCCTGCACGTTACGTTGCACTCGTATCATCTGGTCAGCACGGTACTGATTCTGTTTGGCATTGCCCTCTGCTCTCGCGCCTCGCAAAGGAAAGTCGCGAAGATCGAACGCGCAGACGAAAAAGTACAGATATGAAAAAGGCCCACGTTATAAATAACGTGGGCCTGAATAGTGGCGGAACGGACGGGACTCGAACCCGCGACCCCCTGCGTGACAGGCAGGTATTCTAACCGACTGAACTACCGCTCCACTGTTCCCGCTTGGGGAACGAGGCGCATATTACGGTGTGCCTCCGATCTCGTCAACGCTTTTTCTCACGTTTTGAATCGTTTGCTGCAAAATTCACCCAACCGATGATTTTACAGGCATTGTGGCGTTTTTTTCAGGCGCGCCACATACAGCTTCCGCCCTTCTTCTGCACCAGGTCGAGGCGGGATTCATGGTTAAGTAGCTCTTCATCACTGGCTAAAACAACCCGCAAGCGGCTTGCCTGACGGACAACGCGCTGAATGCCCGCTTCGCCCTGCGTCTGCTGTGACTCATTTTCCATGCTGAACTTCATCGACGTCTGTCCGCCGGTCATTGCCAGATAGACGTCGGCCAGGATCTGGGCATCGAGCAATGCCCCGTGCAACGTTCGCTTGGTGTTGTCTATTTCGTAACGTGAACAGAGCGCATCGAGGCTGTTACGCTTGCCGGGAAACATCTTCCTCGCCAGCGCCAGGCTATCGGTCACTTTGCAAAAGGTGTTTGTTTTCGGAATATCGCGATGGAGCTTACTAAACTCATAGTCCATAAAGCCGATATCGAACGAGGCGTTATGGATGATGAGTTCGGCGCCTTTGATGTATTCCAGAAACTCGTCTGCCACCTCTCCAAAGGTCGGTTTATCCAGCAAGAACTCATCGGCAATACCGTGAACGCCGAACGCCTCTGGATCCACCAGCCGATCGGGTTTGAGATACACGTGGAAGTTGTTCCCCGTGAGACGACGGTTCACCACTTCAACGGCACCGATCTCAATGATCTTATGCCCTTCGTAGTGCGCGCCGATCTGGTTCATACCGGTGGTTTCGGTATCGAGGACAATCTGGCGAGTAATTGCAGTGCTCATAGCGGTCATTTATGTCAGACTTATCGTTTAACTGAACGTTTCAAATACAGGAAGTCTACCAGAGATGCGTAAACAGGTAGAAATTTTCACCGATGGATCTTGTCTCGGCAACCCAGGGCCCGGCGGCTACGGCGCGATTATGCGCTATCGCCAGCATGAAAAAACTTTTAGCGAAGGCTATTTCCTGACCACCAACAACCGTATGGAGTTGATGGCGGCCATTGTGGCGCTGGAAGCCTTAAAAGAACACTGCGACGTGGTGCTCAGTACCGACAGCCAGTACGTGCGCCAGGGTATCACCCAGTGGATCCACAACTGGAAAAAACGCGGCTGGAAAACTGCGGATAAAAAGCCGGTTAAAAATGTCGATCTCTGGAAGCGGCTTGATGCGGCATTAGGTCAGCACCAAATAAAATGGGAATGGGTAAAAGGGCATGCTGGTCACCCTGAGAACGAACGCTGCGACGAACTGGCGCGCGCGGCGGCTTTAAACCCGGCCCATGAGGATGCAGGCTACCAGCCTGAATCCTGATCAGGGCTTTCTGTACTGCCGCGTTGCGCCAACGGTCTGCCGGATAGGCGTTTTCGATTTGCTCTGCTTCATCGGGTTAAGCGTAAGGGGGATGGTTCGCTTACGCGCGACGATAAACTGCATGCAGCCTAAGGCGGGCAAATGCGTGCTTAACAACACTCCCCCCTTCCGCGCCCACGGCAGTACCTGAAAACCGCCGTAGCCGAGCACTTCAAAGTTCAGCAGTGAAAGCCAGTCGAGCTGGCGCATCATGGTGAACATTCGGCTGTTATAGGGTGGCGTTCGGCGCAGCACGGGCACCAGCTTGCGCAGCCCCATCAGGCTCAGCGGATTGAATCCGCTGAGGATCAGCCAGCCGTCATCAATCAGAACGCGATCGGCTTCACGCAGCATACGGTGAGGATCGCTGCACCAGGGCAACGCGTGTGCAAGAAGGCATGCATCAACGGATTTCTCTGCAAATGGCAGATGCAACGGGTCTGCCTTCACCTGAACCGGCGATCCGCCGAGAGAGACGTTAACCTGATGTGAGATAGCGCAGCTTTCGGTATTGATTTCCGCGCTGAGATTGCCAATCTTAAGCAGGTGAAAGCCATACATTTTCGCGAGCCAGGGCTTCAGCTGCTGCTCCAGTGCCTCGCGATAGTATTCACCCCAGGGCAATTCCGCCCAACGTTCCGGTGCTGCGACAGACTGAGGTATCCTTGCCGGTTTCATCAAAACACCCGCCACGCTATAAGAGGTAATGTATGAATCTTATCAGTATTCCCGCTTTTGAGGACAATTACATCTGGGTTTTGGTCGATGACGAGCGTCGATGCGTCATTGTCGATCCCGGCGAATCCGCCCCTGTACTGCGCGCCATAAATGATAACGGCTGGCAGCCTGACGCCATTCTGTTGACGCATCATCATAACGATCATACTGGCGGCGTGCAGGAACTGCGCGCCCAATTTCCGCATCTTGTGGTGTACGGACCGGCTGAGACACAAAATAAGGGAACGACGCAAGTAGTCGAAGAAGGCGAAAATATCCTCATCCACGAGTGGGAGTTTTCCGTATTTGCTACACCGGGTCACACTTTGGGACATCTGTGTTTCTACAGCAAACCTTATCTTTTTTGTGGCGACACCTTGTTCTCTGGCGGCTGCGGAAGACTGTTTGAAGGCACGCCTGAACAGATGTATCAGTCTTTACAAAAGATTAGTGCGTTACCGGATGACACCCTTATTTGTTGCGCCCATGAGTATACATTAGGAAATATGAAGTTTGCTGCAAGCCTCTTACCTGAGGATCGGGCGATTCAGGATTATTATCACAAAGTGAAGGAGTTACGTGCAAAAAACCAAAATACACTGCCCGTAATTCTGAAAAATGAGCGCCAGATTAATTTATTTTTACGAACAGATGATATTGATTTAATTAATAAAATTAACCAAGAAACAAATTTGCAACAACCAGAGCAGCGATTTGCATGGTTAAGGTCAAAGAAAGATAACTTCAGATAAATGCGGGTTGCCTTTTCAAAATTTCGCCGTTATCATCGCTCGTCTTTTAAGCAACTATTGACACACACATGAAGGCAAAAGCGATATTACTCGCCTCTGTCCTGCTTGTAGGTTGCCAGTCGCAGAACGGCAGCAACGTACAACAGCACGCACAGAGCCTTTCTGCAGCTGGTCAAGGGGAAGCAGGGAAGTTTACAAGTTCGGCGCGCTGGATGGACGATGGGACATCTTTCGCGCAGGAGCAAGACTTGTGGACCTCTATTGGCGACGAGCTAAAGATGGGAATTCCGGAAAACAGCCGGATTCGCGAACAGAAACAGAAGTATTTAAGAAATAAGAGCTATCTCCACGATGTAACGTTACGGGCAGAGCCGTATATGTACTGGATAGCCGGGCAAGTTAAAAAACGTAACATGCCTATGGAGCTGGTACTCCTACCCATAGTGGAGAGCGCTTTTGACCCACACGCGACGTCTGGCGCCAATGCCGCAGGCATTTGGCAGATCATTCCGAGCACCGGGCGAAACTATGGTCTGAAACAGACCCGCAACTATGATGCGCGTCGCGATGTTGTCGCTTCAACGACAGCTGCTCTCGACATGATGCAACGTCTGAACAAGATGTTTGACGGCGACTGGCTGTTAACGGTCGCAGCGTATAACAGTGGCGAAGGTCGTGTACTGAAGGCAATGAAAGCGAATAAAGCACGGGGTAAATCCACCGATTTTTGGTCGCTCTCACTGCCACAGGAAACGAAGATTTACGTACCGAAAATGCTGGCCTTGAGCGATATTCTCAAGAACAGCAAGCGTTACGGTGTACAACTGCCAACACCAGACGAAAGTCGTGCACTGGCGCGCGTGCGCCTCAGCAATCCGGTTGATATTCAACAAGTTGCTGATATGACGGGTATGTCGGTAAGTAAATTGAAAACCTTTAATGCAGGCGTTAAAGGCTCGACGCTGGGGGCAAGCGGCCCGCAGTATGTGATGGTTCCGCAGAAACATGCGGCGCAGTTACGTGAGTCTTTAGCATCGGGTGAAATTGCCGCCGTTCAGTCAACGCTGATCGCCGATGCTTCATCCGTTAGCAGCCGCAGCTATAAGGTGCGTTCAGGGGATACCCTTTCAGGCATTGCCTCACGTCTTGGCGTGACGGCGAAAGATCTGCAGCAGTGGAATAATCTGCGCAGCTCTGGGCTGAAGGTGGGTCAGACACTGACGGTGGGTGCAGGTAACAGCGCACAGCGTCTCGCCAGCAACAGCGATAGCATCACCTATCGCGTGCGCAAAGGCGATTCACTGTCCAGTATCGCAAAACGACACGGTGTGAACATCAAAGATGTGATGCGCTGGAATAATGATACTGACAATCTGAAACCGGGCGACCAGCTGACGCTGTTTGTGAAGAACAGCGCCACGCCAGACTCCTGATAACACGATCGAAAGATAAAAAGGCACCGATTCCCCTCGGTGCCTTTTTTGTTTATCCCGCTTTTTGCGCTTCAGCCATGATGGTATCGCTCGTAAATGAGCCATCCGCCTGCAGTTCAAAGTACGCCTTCACCTCTGCGGACGCACTCTCCTGGTAAAGCCTAATCGCCTGGCTTAACGCCTCCGGGGTACGCATACGGGCTATCCAGGAGCTGAACTCCAGCGGTAAACGGTCTGTTATTAACGAGCGCGCAATCAGCCCGGCTTCAGTGATAAACGATAACCACTCCCCGCTGGCGTAGTTTTGAACGTGCGAGGTGTCGCGCAGCGCTTCGACCGTCTGCAGCCAGATATTACGCACCGGATGTCCGGGAGACATCACGTCCATAATGATGAAGGTGCCCCCCGGCTTCAGAACACGTCTGACTTCGCGCAATGCCTGGCCGACGTCATGCCAGTGGTGTGCGGAATACCGGCTGATCGCGACATCAAACGACGCGTCATCAAACGGTAAAGACTCCGCATAGCCCTGCCGCGTATCAATATTGTTCAGCCCTTTCGCTTTCGCCGCCTCAGCAACGACGTCCAGCATCTGGCTCGATAAATCATATGCGGTAACGTGGGCTACCTGCTGCGCAGCCGTAAAGCTGGCGTGCCCTGCCCCACATCCCAGGTCCAGCACGTGCGCCTGCGGGAATGCCGCCAGACGTTCACCGAGACGCACCAGATCGCGACCTGAAGCATGCACGGCGCTGCTCAGATAAGCACTTGCCTGAGAACCAAACTGTTTTTCTACGTTGTCATGATGGGAGTGTGTTGTTGTCATCGTACTGTCCTTTGTTGGTTAAAAATAAAAGGGCAGCACCCGCGCGGCCTGCCCCACGGCAGACCTGACACACCATTATTTATCAGGTTTGCCGGGACTGAATTCAACGAGTAGAGGGTTGTGATCCGAAGCGCGCGTCACCAGAACGGAGGCGTCGTGCACGCTCAAACCGCGATAGAAGACAAAGTCGAGAGGACGACCAAAAGCTTTTTTACGCTGATCATCACTGAAGCGAACTTCACGCAGCGACATTTCGCGCGCAAAGCGATACAGCGCATTCATGCGCGGACGGCTCCAGGCATTAAAATCGCCTGCCATGATGATGGGCCCGCTGTGATGCGCAATCTGATCGCCAATAGGAAGTAACTGCTTACTATACACATCCACGCCGAGGCTAAAGTTTACCGCGTGGATATTGACGACCATCAGCATACGAGTATCCGGCAGCGGATAGACCGTCACCAGCGCTGATTTCGCCAGACGCAGAATTGGCTCTCGTTCGCGCAATGGACAACAATATACCGGATGCGCTGCTGATAGCGTCATCACGCCTGAGGGATGTTGAGGCAGAACAAAGGCCGGCACCTGGTCGGCGGCAAGGTAATTCGTGGTGGCAAACCGTACCAGTTCAGGGGTAGTTTGCGCCTCCTGGAGCAGAACCAGGTGGGCATCTTTTCCAAAATTTTTGAGTACCGATAACCACTCCGCGCGCTGCTGCTTGAAGATATTCCAGACCAGAACCCGGATTTTATCATCGCTGCTTAACGGTGTGCCGGCGGGTAATGCCTGGCTTATGCTCGCAAACGACCCCGGAGGTAAGATCCTCTCCGCGGGCATTCCGGCAACATAACGCATGGCATAGGTATTTTTTCGCACTTTTGGAAACAGCCCCTGTAACATGAACCAGCCCTGAAAACGGACTGGTTCTAATGTTATAGGGACTTTAGGTCACACTTTCAACGCAATTTCTGAGAAACCGCTTTCCAGTTTTGTAAGCAAGCACTTACTGATGTTATCCCAGCGCTACGCGGGCTGGCTTATCGAGGCGTCCACTCAGGCCAATCAGCAGGAAGGCGACCAGGACAATCACCGCGCCAATCCATGGGGTCTGGGTTAATCCGAAGTGTTCAACGGTTTGTCCGCCAATAATGGAGCCCAGCGCGATACCAATATTAAAAGCGGCAATATTCAGACCGGATGCCACATCCACCGCATTCGGCGTATAGAGCTCGGCTTTCTGGACAACGTAAACCTGAAGCCCTGGCACATTACCGAAGGCGAAGATCCCCATCACCAGTACCGTGACCAGCGCGGCGTATTGCATTGAAGCCGTGAACTGGAAAATCATCAGCAGAACCACCAGGGCGGCGAAGATAAATTTCAGCGCCGGTACCGCACCATGCTTATCCGCAAGCTTACCGCCCCAGATATTGCCAATGGCCACAGAAATACCGTATCCCAGCAAAATCCAGCTCACGGCATTCGGGGAGAAGCCCGCCAGGTCCTGCATCATCGGTGCCAGGAAGGTGAAGGCAGTGAATACGCCGCCATAGCCCAGAGCCGTAACCGCATAGATGATAAGCAAACGCGGATGGGTAAGCACTTTCAGCTGATCGCGCAGGCTGGCGCTCGCCCGGCCTGGAATATTCGATGGTACCAGCAACAGGCTAGTCACCAGAGCGATAACGCCCAGTAAGGAGACGGCCAGAAACGTTTCACGCCAGCCGAAATGCTGTCCGATAAACGTTCCCAACGGTACGCCTGTGACCAGTGCGACGGTCAACCCACCGAACATGATCGCGATCGCTGAAGCCGCTTTCTCTTTGGGGACCAGGCTGGTTGCAATGGTGGAACCAATCGAGAAGAACACGCCGTGTGCCAGACCGGTCAGCAGGCGGGCAATCACCAGCGTGGTGTAGTCCGGTGCCTGCCAGGCCAGAACGTTCCCGGCGGTAAACAGCACCATCAGCGCGACTAACAGCTGTTTACGCGGAAAACGTCCGGTCAGGGCCGTCAGCACCGGCGCGCCGACGGCAACGCCCAGGGCGTAGATGGACACCAGCAACCCGGCTGAGGGCAGCGAGATGGCAAGCTGGTTAGCGATGGTAGGAACCAGTCCCACGATAACAAATTCGGTCGTGCCAATTGCAAAGGCACTGATCGTCAGGGCAAGTAGCGCCAGTGGCATAAAATACTCCGTATCATCAGGATTAAGATGACAGGCAGTATGCGCCAGTGCTTAAATAACAAAAATGGTCAAAATATCAATAGAATTTTGCAGGTGGTGCAACAATGAAAGCAACCTCGGAAGAGCTGACAATCTTTGTCGCCGTCGTCGAGAGCGGCAGCTTTAGCCGCGCAGCCGAGCAGCTGGGACAGGCTAACTCGGCCATTAGCCGTTCGGTGAAAAAGCTGGAGATGAAGCTTGGGGTGAGTCTGCTCAACCGAACGACGCGGCAGCTCAGCCTGACGGAAGAAGGGGAACGTTATTTCCGCCGCGTGCAGTCGGTGCTGCAGGAGATGGCCGCAGCGGAGACGGAGATTATGGAAACCCGCAGCACGCCGCGCGGGTTGCTGCGCATTGATGCTGCCACGCCGGTTGTGCTTCATTTTCTGATGCCGTTAATCAAACCTTTCCGTGAACGCTATCCGGAGATGACGCTCTCTCTGGTCTCGTCCGAGACGTTTATTAACCTCATCGAGCGGAAAGTGGATGTGGCTATTCGGGCGGGAACCCTGACAGATTCCAGCCTGCGGGCCCGCCCGCTGTTTGCCAGCTACCGTAAAATTATCGCGTCGCCACAGTATATTGCTGAACATGGTAAACCGGAGACGGTTGAAGCACTGAAGCAGCATCTGTGCCTGGGCTTTACGGAGCCGGTGTCGCTGAACACCTGGCCTGTTGCCTGTCATGATGGCCAGCTTCATGAAATTACCTGCGGGTTATCGTCTAACAGCGGAGAAACGCTGAAGCAGCTTTGCCTGGAAGGGAATGGGATCGCCTGCTTGTCAGACTATATGATTGATAAAGAGATAGCGCGGGGTGAACTGGTAGAGCTAATGGCCGATAAACGTTTGCCGGTAGAGATGCCTTTCAGCGCGGTGTATTACAGCGACAGAGCGGTAAGCACGCGCATACGCGCCTTTATCGACTTCCTGAGCGAGCATATAAAAACAGCTCCCGGAGGAGCTGTGTGAGGGTTCGGGTTACAGAGGGAGGGTCTTATTAATCCCAGTCAGGGGCTAAACCTTCCGGGCTCACCAGGCGGTCGTTGCACTCCAGTGCTGCGATCGCTTTTTTATCATCGTCATCCAGATGAAGATCCAGCGCTAGCAGGTTGCTGGCCAGGTTTTCGCGCTTGGTTGATGATGGGATCACGGCATAGCCTTCACCCATTGCCCATGCCAGAATAACCTGCGCAGCAGTGGCGTTATGCTTCTCAGCGATACGGATAATTACCTCGTCTTTCAGAGCCTTACCGTAGGCCAGCGTCATGTAAGAGGTAATATGGATACCGTGCTGCTTTGCCCAATCTACGACTTTGCGGTTTTGCAGGTATGGAGACAGCTCAATCTGGTTGGTCGCAATATTCTCAGCGCCAACAGCGGCAATCGCCTTTTCCATCAGCGGGATGGTGAAGTTGGAAATACCAATTTCACGGGTCAGGCCCTGCTTTTTCGCTTCCAACAGCGCCTGCATGAACTCTTCCACAGAAACGGCATCGTTCGGTGACGGCCAGTGGATCAGCGTCAGATCGACATAGTCGGTACGCAGTTTCTTCAGGCTCTCTTTCAGGCTTGGAATGAGCTTGTCTTTGCTGAGGTTTTCGATCCAGATTTTGGTGGTGATGAACAGTTCATTACGCGGTACACCGCTCTCTTCAAGAGCCTGTCCAACGGCAGCTTCGTTTTCATAGATCTGTGCCGTATCAATGGCGCGATAGCCAAGTTCAAGAGCGGTTTTAACTGATGCGATAACTACGTCGTCTTTCAGGCGGAAAGTGCCAAGACCGAATGCAGGGAGAGTCATAATATTCCTCAATCGTTATGTTCGTAAACTGAGGAGGATTATCGCTTGCGCTGTTATAGAGAAAAAGATCGCAAAACGCAGAGGATTTTTGCTATTTCCGCAACAATGACACGACAGATAAGAAAAAAGCCCTGAGCGTTAACTCAGGGCTTTTAATAAGTGGCGGAACGGACGGGACTCGAACCCGCGACCCCCTGCGTGACAGGCAGGTATTCTAACCGACTGAACTACCGCTCCACCGAA
>NZ_JBXWDD010000017.1:0-40618 GCF_057320665.1 Enterobacter cloacae complex sp. 385G4 | reverse complement strand
TGAACAGGAGGGACAGCTGATAGAAACAGAAGCCACTGGAGCACCTCAAAAACACCATCATACACTAAATCAGTAAGTTGGCAGCATCACCGGGATTCTTAAAATTCCGATGGACGCTGATTTAAAATTATTCGATGGCCAGCACCGTGCGCTGGGTATTTTTGAATTTGTACGCGATTATTCCAATACGGAAGATACGATCAGCTTGTTGCTTACCGTTGGCCTGCCACTTGAGTTACGCCAGCAGTTTTTCGCTGATATTAATAACAACGCGAGCAAACCGGCAGCGGCGATCAGTATGGCATATAACAACAATGATCCGGTCAACCAGCTGGCAATGCATCTGGCCCGAACCGTCACCGGGCTGGCGGGCACAGTGGATTTTGAACACAACGTGGTCCCGGCGAAAAGCTCACGGCTGATCAGCTTTAAAGCACTGAACGATGCGACGAAAAAAATGCTCAACCTGCGGGCCAACAGCATTCCCTCGACGCAACAGCGTGATATGGCAGAAAAGCTCTGGACTGCCTGGGCACAGGCGATGCGCTGGAATGATATTGCCCAGGATGATATCGCTGCGGAGTACCGTCAGGAGGCGCTGGGACTGCATGGCATCATGATAAATGCGATCGGTATGGCAACGGCCAGGATGTTACGGCACAGAACACCTGAAAGCATCGAGAACCTTCTGGCCTGTGCGGAAAACGGAGACAACGGTTTTCATTATCGGGAGTCGTTTGTACCTGAGTGCTGGGAAGGGAAGTGTGTTGATCCGGAGACTGGCACCATTAAAACTGACCGGCGGGCGCTTGAAGCAACGGCTGAAGCGCTGCAAAAGCTGATAGACCCGTTCGCAGATGCGCTGTGGTTGCGTGCTTATCTGCCAGTTGAAGAGGCGAGTGATACGGCATTACTGAAATATGCTGCTGACATCGAGAGTTATAAGCAGCGCACAGCCGTGCCGATGATCAATATCGTGGAGAAGCTGAAGGCGCTGGGTGACGGCGAACCGCAGTTCAGAGCGTCGGTGCTGGCTTCCCGTGAGGGGCTAAGCCGCTATCTGGCCGGGGCTGAAGGCTGACGCGGTGGTTGCCGCCTGCAGGGCAATACGGGCATCGAACCCGTATTGCCCTGAAACGCGCTGAGCCGCTCTCTGGGCGCGCATTTAAAAAACCTGTACCCATCATCGTTTTTATGTCTTTGACGAGTCCTGCCCCCTATTCTGGCCTTTTCTGATGTGATCCCGCCCTGGTGTCTGCAAGTTAACTTAATTTTGACGCCCGCACAGCGTGTCTTCCCTGTTCATTTCTGCTCAGTTGCCGGCGTTTTCTGGCTGGCCTGTCGTACTAAAACACCTCTGGGCCCCTTCGGCTCCTGCCCGTCGGGCAGTCGTCAGCCACACTCCGCTAGCCAGGCAAAGCCTGGCAGCTCCGCCGAACCCCCTGCGGGGTTTCGGGCTATCGCTAGTGTCTGATGCCTGAACCCCTGCACCATGCCGGCAAAGCACCTTCATCGGGCTGATGGGGATCTGAAAAGCAAAATTTACAGGGAAAGGAGTTCAGGAAAAAACAAAGAAAATTAATCAGATAACGCTTGATTGTTATGGCTCATTAGACGTATAATGATCACATCGAAAGGCAATAAGGCTTTTCGCGGTAGCGCCCCGACTGGCGCAGGAGTAACAAATTATGAGTAAAGCACTGACCCCCTCCCAGCTTAAAGCTGAACTGGAAACGCAGAAAGATGCGCTGCTGAAGGCGTGCCTGTATGCCCTCAACGAAATCCCTAACCGTCGTTTAAGTGGCCCGTATGCGTCCACGTATGCGCTGGCCGAGCAGGTCAGTAAACTGCTTCAGCGCTGCAAATAATCATTGATGGGCTGGCATTGCCAGCCCTGTTCACCCCTTACGGTAGCGCCCCGCATGGCGCAGGAGTCTGAAATGTCATCTGAAAAAACTCTCCCGTCGGTCGATCTGATGTCCTGCCAGCATGGCGGTGAAGTGATCCCGTCCATAGCTATTGAGCGCATTATCTCGTTGCGGAATGAAGGTATTCGCGTCTATCTCGACGGCATAGACAAGCTGCGAAAAGCGCGCGATCTGATGCAGCAGGCCGGAGGCTGTCAGTACCTGTATGACTACGACAAAGCCGTAGAGAGCGCGATCAAATGGAGCGACACCAGACCAGACCAGGCCGAAACGGCTATTTCCCGCGTTATCGACGGAAAAATCTGGGATCGGCTGATGTCGGAAACCGGCATGTATACGCTGATGAGCAACAAACAACGTCAGGAATGGGATCGGCAGGTGGCAGGCGAGGAAATGCCGCCGATAACGCTGGAGAACGTTATGAGTACGTTCCGGCACCTGAACGCAAGCAAGGCCGATACTTTCACGCAAGGGCTGATTGATATCTTTAAATCCCTGTCGTGGGATTATAAAACCAATAACCCCTGCATGTTTGGCAAGCGTATCATCATCGCGCCGTTGCTCGATGTCTGGCGCAGTAGCTGGGTGCGCTTCAGCTCAGACGGGCACACCAAAATTGACGATCTGGCGCGGCCGTTCTACGTGCTGGACGGGCGTAACGTGCCTGATTACCGCGTTTCTGACGGTGCCAAACTGGATGCCTTTTTCAGTGAAAACCAGTTCAACGGTAAGGTGTTCGAGTGTGATTACTTCAGCGTGCGATATTACAAAAAGGGCAGCGCGCACATTACGTTTAAACGCCCGGAGCTGGTTGAGAAGATCAATAATCTGGTTGCCAGTCACTATCCCGGAATGTTACCCCCTCGCGTGTAATGCAGACGGCAGGCCGCATTTGCGGCCTGAAATATAAACAGGGAAAGGAAGTATTCCCCGGCCTGAAAAAATCATGCCGGGCATGTATTTATTGCTTGATTAATATGGCTCATTAGACGTATAATAATCACATCGAAAGGCAATGAGGCTTTTCGCGGTAGCGCCCCGACTGGCGCAGGAGTAATAAATATGGCTATTCAATCCCTTCAGTTCCGTAACGGCTCCGTTTCTCTTGGTGATGTTTTTGTTTCCAGCTGGGGTTATGAGCAGACAAATACCTGTTTTTATCAGGTGATCGCCCTGCGCGGTAAGAAAACCGCCGTACTGCGCCGCATCGCTGCGCAGCAGGTGAAAGCAGACAGTGCAATGTCTGGCGAGTTAAAGCCGGTATTGAACGACTTTAAAGGCGAACCCGTGACCCGTCGCATCTGTGAAAACCATGAGCATCCGTCTGTCAGCATTGACGAGTACGAACAGGCTTATAAGACCGATCCTAACGAAAGCCATTTTTACAGCACCTGGGGCTGACCGCCTGCTACGCCCCGCAAGGGGCGTATAGTCGAAGACTTATTCAACCAAAACGTGAATACTATGCGAAATAACAAGGCGCTCAGGACGCAGATACATGGCGGAAACAGTTTATCAGGCGCGGAGGCGTTTTTACCTTCTCCGTTTTCGGCGCAGTCGTAACCCGGACACACTGGAAAAAATGTACGAATCCATGCGGGATCGTGGACAGGTGCCGCCGGAGGACACCGAGGCTTTTGAGGCTGCCGCCGACCATCGCCGCGCAGAGCTGGCATCGGGACGCATCTGGGATAAGATCCCGCCGCATGTCTGGCAGTATGTAAAATAATCACAGCGCCCCTACACGGGGCGTTTTTTTGCTTGCATATATGGCTCATTAGACGTATAATGTTTTTACTGATTCAAATCAGTACCTTCCTAAACAGCCTTACAGGTGCATTATGACCTCTTCTGAAATCCTCCATAACCTCCCTCAGATTATCACGGCCGTGGCCGCCCTCATTACAGCCATTACCGGGCTGATTAAAGTCATGAAGGATAAAGGTAAGGACTGAACCGCCGCAGGGGGCGACAGCCCCCTGCATCCCTAACCGGCAGCGCCCCGACTGGCGCAGGAGTAAAAAAAGTGACAACGCTGCATATTCGAGAAATTCCCACTGATGGAGCGCCGCCTATCTGTGCAGGCCGCTCAATCTCAGATGATGACCTTTGCGCCTCATGCCAGCATCTCGACTATCGCCCTGGGCACCTCAGCGCCTGCCTGCTGTCAGGTTGCGGGCGTGACGACTGGCCTTCAGAACTGGATGCAAACGGCTACAGCGTTGCCTGTAGCAGCTATGAGCGTGAAAAATCGCTTGATTAATATGGCTCATTAGACGTATAATTATCACATCGAAAGGCATCCGGTCTTTCGCGGCAGCGCCCCGACTGGCGCAGGAGTTTTACAATGCACGGTAACGTAAATGAAATTTGCGCAAGGCTTCTCGATAGTTTTGATCCACAGCAGCGGATCAGCCTGCTGATCTGGACTGCTGAAGATGTCCATGACTGCACCAGTGATATGAACCTCACTGACGATGAGGCCGAAGCCGTTCTGGCAGAAATCGCGGAATGCAGTTCACACAGCCGTTATGGCGTCGGAAAAGATACCGTCTGGAGCCTGGCAAAGCAGGTGCGCGAAGATGCC
Source organism: Enterobacter cloacae complex sp. 385G4 (assembly GCF_057320665.1). NCBI lineage: Bacteria > Pseudomonadati > Pseudomonadota > Gammaproteobacteria > Enterobacterales > Enterobacteriaceae > Enterobacter > Enterobacter cloacae complex sp. 385G4. The sequence continues at coordinate 36,103 of NZ_JBXWDD010000017.1, read as the reverse complement.
GCCCGCGATCGAAAAATAGAGGTCAATGCCGAGGCGCTGCAAAAAGTCGTGGCGCTGGCGGCGCAGTTTATCCGGCTGGAAGAAATCCAGTCTGGTGAAGGAGCTGCACGCCGACTTTATCCGCAGGAGTCTGAGGCGCTGGAGTGCATCACGAAGGTGATTAACGGCTAATTCACGCAGTAACGCAGCGAACTTTCACGGTAGCGCCCCGACTGGCGCAGGAGGAAAAAACATGTCCCAGAATGAAGCCTATTACGACACGCTGGCCCTGATTGAAAAGGGGCAATGGTGTTTCGGCAGTATGGACGAAGAAAACGAAGAGCGGGCAATCAAGGCCGCTAAGGCGCTGGCGCTGTTTGCGCGCCTGAATGAGCAGGACTGCGACGGACACCCGGTTTCCGAAATCATCGTTGATTTTATCGCTAACCTGATGCACCTGGGGGAAGCGATAAATTTTCGTGTGCTCGATGAAGAAAGCGCGGTGATCCCGTTGGTCAGGATCGCCGCCGTACACTTTAACGCTGAAACAAAGTCATAGTAATCATGTGAATCAGAAGGGGGCAGGCGTGATCCTGCCCCCAAAAATGGACAGGGGAAAGAGTTCTCCCGCCTGAAAATATTCAGGCAGGCGGGAATTTTTTGCTTGATTAATATGGCTCATTAGACGTATAATAATCACATCGAAAGGCAATCCGGTCTTTCGACGGTAGCGCCCCGACTGGCGCAGGAGTACAGAAAATGTCTACTGAACTGAATCAACCCGCCATCACTGCACGCATTATCCCCAATAACCGCCGCATGGCCTTTCTGCCACGTCTGTTCGGCGCCTGGTATCTCACAGGTGAGGCCGGTGTCTACAACCTCGCACGCTCTCTCTGCGTCGATTATCAAGGCGGTTCCTGGGAGTTCGTCGAACTGTCTTGCGGTAGCGGCTTCATGTACCCACTGAGCGCAGAGCGCTTCACGGTATCGGTTAGCGGTAACTGGTTCGAAGGGGAACTGTCCGCAGAAGCTACCGGTATCGTGCTGACCCTGTTCACCCTGAACCACATGATCTGGCACGCACATGATGAAGGCTATCAGCACATCTGCGACATGCTGATCACCCAGCAGGAAAAGCTCAAATTATATGCCGACCAGCACGCCGAAGCCGGTTTGATTTACCGCGCGATTGACTGAAACGGCGGCCCCCGTGAGGGGGCCAATACTGACAGGGGGAAAAATGTTAACACTAACTGATATTCGCGCCAGCAATACGGTGCTGGTTACGGAATTTGGCGGCGTGCGTGCTGTGCATTTCTGTCTGCATGAAAAATTAAGCGGTAGCGACAACGATCTGTGGTTTCCGCTTGCCAATGGAGCCGACCTGTTCGAGGCGCTGGAAAGCATTATGTGCATCAATTTTGCCGCTGCTAACGTTGTCTCGCTGGAGTTCCTGCGGCAGAACGGGAAGTGCAAAGACTACCGGATCACCTACAACAAGGCCAAATTCAAGCCATTAGGTTAGATGTCTGGCATCATTTGATGTTCATATTTGAACAAAATTAAATAAAAAAAATACGTCTGATGAGTTGATAAAATGGCTCATTAGACGTATAATTATTACATCGAAAGGCAGTTGAGTCTTTCGCGGTAGCGCCCCGACTGGCGAAGGAGTTGAAATGAAAGAAGCAGACCAAAAAAAAGTGAATGCCGTAATGGCAATTGCTGATTATCTCGGTGTGAAAAATCAAATCGAGGTGATCGAATACTCAGCCGAATCAGTGCAGGTTGAGTGGCGAAATCCTAAAACAAAACAGCTTATTCATCGTGATTACACTTTTGCAAATTCCTTTGTAAAAGACTTTGAAAAAGCCCTGAAATCGAACGTGAAGTTTTACTGAAAAAGAGGGGGAGAAATCCCCCTTAATCCTCCCATTTTTTACTGATAAACATCAAATATATGAGGTGTATTATGTGGAAACGTGGCGAAAACAAAGTGATTCTGATGGGGCGTGCTGGCAAAGATGCAGAAGTGCGTTACACCCCAAACAGAACGGCCATTGCGAGCCTGACGCTGGCTACAGAAATCAGCTACAGCGACAACGAAGGGAAGGAGCAAAAAGAAACGGAATGGCATGATATTGTCATTTTTGGAAAGAAAGCCGAAGCAGCTGGGAAGTACTTCAAAAAGGGTATGATGCTGTATTTTGTCGGGCGCATTCGTAATAACAAATGGCAAGGGACAGACGGCAAAATGCGCAGCAATAAGGAAATTGTGATCGATAATAACGGCGAAATGCAGATGCTGCCGGGAGCTGGGCCACGTAACACCAGTGCAGAAGGCCAGGGAGGCATTGAAAATCATGATGAACCGCCGTTCCCGGATATGAATGATTACCCGCAGTGAGTATTTGAGTTAGAACGGCCCGCAGGACGCGGGCCGCCAATCCAGAGGGGGGAGTATGAATATCAGTGAACAATATCGGGTGGCGGTCGTCAGTACCGGCCATGTAAAAAAAGAAGACGCGGAACTACTGGACAAGGTCTGTAACGATGACTTGTCCGGTCAAGGTTTGTTCTGGATCGAGAAAAATCGCTATGGGTGGATATTGCGTATTTCTGCTACTGAACAATGGCGAGTGGAATTAACCAGGGCGGGGATCAGTGCAAGTGCTTTGGATAATATAGCCGCGTTAAATGGTGCCGGGTTCGACTGGATTTGGTTTGACCGGGATGCGGAACAGGTGCCAGAACTGACCGTTTGGGAGTGGTAAACCGGTTAAAAATTTGCCTCGAAAAGGGGCATTTTTTTCTTGCCTGCAATGGCTCATTAGACGTATAATAATCGTGAAGTTTAAAAGTGGATATTGATTAAAACGCTCTGTAAATAACGTGGAGAGAATATTATGGCGGCCTTATACCCTTATGAGGTTTATACCCTTATTGTGTCAGAATTAATCGTAAGCCATTTTAATGATGTCGCTATGGTATATCCGGGAAGCGAAGAAATTAAAAAGAACTACGACAGTGAATTAAGTGCTGTACAGGTAGTTAATGGCATCAGAGAAAAACTGATTGAAGATGGTGTTATACAGTGCGAACAGTGCCCACTGCTATCCGAGTGGGATGAGAACAAGGTTATCAACCAGCTAATTAAAGATTACCGCCTGATTCTCAATCGTGACTATGAACTAAACCGTGTTCGTCAGCAGCTGGCCCCGGAGCTGATCGCACAGATAGAAAACTGGAAAGAGCAGAAGTATTCCGATTCTGCGAAGGAATACGAGGTGCTCTATGAAACCATCAACATCAACGGAAAGGAGGTTACAGGCAAACTAAACGTAGTTGCAGTAAGTCGCTTTGATGCTGTTTTCATCGTAGGGCAGCGTCACGCTAACGATAACTTTTTGGTTCTGGATGTGAAGGAGGTGATGAATCATTGAAATCCAGAAAAGGTGCCGGATTGCGCCAACAATCCGGCTGGGTAGGCAATTTAAATTGTGAGGTTCAAAATGCCATTGTGGATTATACACTATGCTGAAGATGTCGCAAACGGAGTGCAAACAAAGTCGCATCCGATGAACGCAGCGCAATGGGATCACTTCCGTTTCTGGTTGGCAGTGTTCCGGCGGATTAAAGAAGCCGCAATGTAATCTGTAACTGTCTCAGGGGCGCTGTATGCGCCCCTTTTTAATATCCTTGCCCGGACTCCTTTCCCTGTAAATTTATCGGGATCAAGGGCGGATCGTGGCCCTGAACGTGCGCACCATTGAGCGCTGCATCGCAGCGGAACCGGAAAATTTTTTTCCGGCCAATGAGTGCCCTTGTCACCGGAACGGTGACAAGTATGCACGCACAATTACACGAACAGGCAGCACCCATGCCCGGCCTGACAGGCCGGGAGCTATATCATAATGTGGGATGCTATATGTGAAAGGTGAAGGTTAATACTGCGGACCTGAAGCGTCAGGATTCTGAGCGGTAGAGCTATTTTGTGTGCGCTGCTCTTCGTCAACTCCAGTGATTTTTTTTCGGCTGTTGCTGGTTCTTTTTTTTCCAACTCGTCCGGCAGTAATGTCCTTGATATCACGTAATGTAACGTCTGAAAAACCCGCATCGTTGAGGAATTTCAGTATCTCTTTATCTTCATATCCTTTCGAATCTTTCAGCTTCTTAATGTCAGACTTAAGCTCGTCGAGTACGTGCTTTTTCTCAAGCCTTTCCGACGTCACATCAGGCAAGTCGTCGAGAATGCTTTTGAATTTTCCGATGTCCTCACTGCTATAAAATGCTTTCTTTTTTGCAGGCATATGCCCTCCCAATAATGTCAAAATCGCCATGCCGAACCGGAGAAAATCGACCCAGGCTATTCGGGTGATTTTACATGATGCCCGGCACGATTCAATTGCTCTGCCTGCCAGGCCCTTCGCTGCTGGCTTTCAAACCTCGCCGATGGTAGAATTCAATGAGGTATTTAAGTACGGGACAAGATGTGTTTTTGGAGTACCGCCGACACGCGGCGGCCGTCCAAAAACGTCTTGGTCAGGGCAAGCCCCGACACCCCCTAACGAGGTTAGCTATCTGATGAGCCGTAGCGAGAGCAGAAAAACAGACGATCGAATCCAGGTGAGATGTTCCACAGAAGTGAAAGCTAAACTCACCGAAAAGGCCCATGAAGCAGGGCTTAGTCTTAGTCAATATCTTATCAAATCTGGGCTTGGAAAGCGCATTCAATCGAAAGGCAATTACAATGCACTTGCCGCTCTTGTAAAGATAACAGCCCTTCAAAAACATCTGTTTAACGAAGGTGCCGGAGTTCATAGCAAGGAGTATTCAGAGATTCTGATCGAGGTCAAAAAGGCCGCACAGAAACTGCAACAGGAGATGGATGGTGATACCTAAAATCATTGAGGGCCGAAGGGACAAAAAGTCCAGCTTTGGTCAGCTGATTAAGTACATGGCAGACAAGCCGTCTCAGGAGTTGACTGATACAGTTCAGCCTACTCCTGAGACGGCTTTGGCTGTTAAATCAGATATGTTCGAAGGGTTAAACAATTACCTGACCCGTAAGCAGAAAGTGATCAGCACACCGGTGGATGTTGAGCCAGGTGTACAGCGTGTTGTGGTTGGTGATGTTACCTGCCAGTACAATACCTTCTCGCTCGATGGTGCAGCACAGGAAATGAATTCAGTTTCTCAGCAAAGCACACGCTGTAAAGATCCAGTTATGCACTATGTTCTCTCATGGCCTGACTATGAAAAGCCGAATGATGATCAGGTTTTCGATTCGGTGAAGTTTACACTGGCATCGATGGGCATGTCCGATCACCAGTATGTTGCTGCCATCCACCGGGATACAGATAACCTGCATGTGCATGTTGCTGTTAACCGCATCAATCCCCAGACATATAAAGCAGCCTCATCGAGCTTTACCAAAGACACTCTTCATCAGGCGTGCCGCTTACTGGAATTGAAGAATGGTTGGTCCCATTCAAACGGTGCATATGTGGTTAATGACCGTCAACAGATTGTCCGGAACCCTCACAGCAAGAAAGAGCGGGGCAACTGGCGCTCACTCGATCGCATCAACAAGATGGAGAATAAAGAGGGGGTTGAAACGCTCTATCGCTATATCGTTGGTGATGAACAGGTAGGCGGTAGTCGTCAAAACTTGATCCATGTTTCAGCTGGGCTTCGTGAAGCCAAAAGCTGGGATGATGTGCATAAGACATTTGCAGACATCGGTCTTCGTGTCGAAAAAGCACAGGGGAAAAAGGGCTACGTCATTACCCACGAACATCAAAACCAGAAGACGGCTGTTAAGGCGAGTCTGGTATTTAACAAGGCGCAATATACCCTGAAGTCGATGGAAGAGCGCTTTGGTGAATACCAGCCTTCACATATTGAACCGGCCAAAGTATCGGTATTTAAAACCGCATATACCCCTGGTGCTTATCGTCGAGATGCCAATAAACGTCTGCAGCGTAAAATTGAGCGCGCAGAAGAAAGAATGCTGCTCAAGGGTCGCTATCGCGCCTACCGAAACAATTTACCGATATATTCTCCGGATAAGGATCGCATCGCCGATGAATACCGGAAAATTGCCCAACATACCCGGTTGGTGAAAAATAACGTCCGGCATTCTGTTTCAGATCCTCATACCAGAAAGCTGATGTACAACCTGGCTGAGTTCAAACGCCTGCAGGCGGTTGCCAATCTGCGTCTTAGCTTGCGTGAAGAACGCAACGGCTTCAGGGCGGCTAACCCACGGCTTTCTTACCGGGAGTGGGTCGAACAGGAAGCACTGAAGGGTGATAAGGCAGCGCTCAGCCAAATGAGGGGCTTTGCCTATTCCTCCAGGAAGAAGGAGAAGTATAAACAGCAACTGGTTGAGCAGATCGGGTTCAACCGTACCTTTAACGCCATCACCAGTCATGATCGTGATGATGTGGCCGTAATGGCCTCAGCACGTCATGGTGTCAAGCCACGGCTTTTGAAAGACGGTACTGTTATCTTTGAGCGCGACGGTAAACCGGTAGCGGCTGATCGTGGTCATATTGTGCTGACAGAAAGTAATGGAATCGACAAAGAGAAAACGGCTGACCTTGCAATTGCATTAACGATTGCTGGTAAAGCCAAATCTGTTCGTGTTGATGGTGACGGCGAGTTTAAGGAACTGTGCTGTAATCGTATCGTCGATGCAGCTGTGAACCACAATCACCCTGTCGCGCAGGGCATTACCTTCACAGATGCCGCTCAGCAGGCGTATGCTCAAAACGAGAAACATCGTTTGATTCGTGAGCAAAATAATAGTAAAAATGAAATGCAATTCAGAAGTGAAAGCGACGACAAATTCAATCCGAAGTAAAATGGAGTAAGAAATGAAAATCAAAATGCAAACGGTCCTCGCGGCCGTTTCTGTGTTAGCTCTTGCCGGGTGTGCCTCTCAAAGCGAAAAGGAAAAACAAATCTCTGCACAGCAGCTGGTAGATCAGGAATTGCGTGAGCAAGCCATTAAGATAAAACTCGCACAGGATGAGCTTTACCAGGCTGGAGCCATTAACAGGACCCGTTACAAATTCCCTACCATTATCAATGCAAACAGTCAGTATGTTCGTGTGAGCTGGCAGGGTGATGCTTACGAATTACTGGAGCAACTGGCTAAACAGCGTGGCCTTCAATTCACCAGTCAGGGGATCAAGTTACCGCTTCCACTCAATATCGATGTTGGTGGTTCGAAGGTTACGTTTGAACAGTTGCTGACCCTGATCCGACAACAAACGCAGTACCGTGCCACCATCAACCAGAAACCCGGTGAACTGCAGCTGCTTTACCTCACACCATCGAAGAAAGGTTCATTCCTCAGAGGGACCCGCCCATGAAACTTAAACTGATCGTGCTTCTGACGTTACCGCTGCTTGCTGCGAACGTTGCACGCGCGGACGACTCCGATGTTAAAGGCCTGGATTACTACATGGACCCGCCAAGCCAAAGTGACGATGAGGCCGATGTTACTGGCAGTATGCTAAACGACGCAGCGCACACCATTGGATTTCGCGGCGGAAAGGCAGAACGCGCTAAAGAAATTCGCGCCGCGCTGGAAAATCAGCGCAGCAACCTTGATTACATGTATTCGTTCCAGCCGCTGATCTCTTCTGAAGGCTACCTGCCTCCGGTCATTGCTGAAGCTAAAGACGTTGCACACATTACCAATGAGCAAATCCGAACGGCCAACCGTGCCTATGACATTGTGGTGCCGGCGCGCTTTGTCAGTAACCCGCCGACCTGGAAAAGCTATCTTCTGACCGGGCTGATGGCGCAGCGGATCGAATTGCCTGAACCGGCTGCAATGCCGAAGGACGGGAAACAACGTGATATCTGGAAAAAAGCTGTCGCGCTGGGCTGGTCTGACGGTCGCCAAAAAGCTGATGAGATATTCACTGCTAATTTCAATCGCCTCACACGGGATTACACCGGCATGTTGCGCTACAGCACGCTACTGCAGCAGGGCATGATTAAGGCTCCAGTCATCACACAGCAGCAGCAAACAGTTACAGGGGATAAAAACCGCCTCATGCTGGGCGATAAAACGAAACGTATGAAGCAGCAAGCTGAGTTTGACATCAACAAACGCAGCTGGAAACCGACCATACGTTAAGGGGCAGTAGATGGAAGCATTCAATTTTGGTCCAACGCTGACGCCCCAGACGCTGGAACGTTTTCTCGTACACTGCTCAAACAATGAAGTGTCCGATATTCTGTTGCAGGGCGGAGATAAAATCTGGGTAGAACGTCATGGGCGCCAGTTGCCCATGACATCTTACCCGCTCGACAACCTGGAGCTGGAACGTACCGTTGATAAGGTGTTCGGTCAGGAGATCAAAGGGACGCTGAAAAGTGCTGCGGTCGTTAATACCGCTATCCAGCTAAGAGGTGATGAAGCGGGCACGATTGGACTCGGCCGCGGCGAAACCCGCCGGTTCCGCGCGAACTTTACTCAGGCCGATATTTATAAAACAGAAGCGGCAATGTCTCTGACACTCCGTGTTCTGAATGAGGTTATTCCTCAGCTTAAACAAATGGGTATTGAGCCGGACCTGTTTAATTCTCTGTTGCCGGCTGCCGGCCTCGGACTGATATGCGGCGAGACGGGATCGGGCAAGTCAACCCTGATGGCCAGCATCTTCCAGTATTGCGGTGAAACGTACCAGGACCGGAAAATCATCACGGTTGAAGATCCCATCGAGTATCGCCTGGGAAGTCGAGACTGGATTGCGCCGGCGCCGGCACAGTCACAGATTGGGCGCGATATTGATTCCTTCCACAATTTTATCACTCTCTCCGGGCTCCGTCGTTCTCCGAAGATTATGGGGGTTGGTGAGCTCCTTAACCGCCTGTCATTTGAAGCTGCTGTACTGGCAGGTAAATCCGGCCACTTTTGTCTTGGCACACTGCACGTCAAAACGGTCGGAGAAGCCATTTCCCGATCATTGCAGAACTATCCGCCGGAAATGCGTGAAGCTGCCGCCTTTGACCTGCTGAGTATCCTTTCTTACATCATCGTGCAACGCTTGCTTAAAACAAAAGACGGCCGGCGCAAGGCTGTCCGTGAATATCTCGTCATTGATAACAGCCTGCGCCGCAAACTCTATGACGTTGATTACAGCAAGTGGGGCCGCTACATCGACGACCTGTTGATCGCTGAAAACCGCAGTCTGATTCAGAACGCCTGGGCAATGCACCAGGAAGGTTTGATCGACGAAGCGGAAGTCATCGAGGTCGCAGGATATATGGACTATCTGGCGTTAAAAGAGGGCAAGTATGGACATTAACAAATGGCGTTATGCCGGCCGGCCACTGACGGTTTTTGGTGTGCCTGTTATCTCGTTTCTTGTGTACTTCATCTGGTTTCCGTTCCCGTCAGTAAAAACCTTTGTTATCTGCACCTGTGTGGTTCTCTTTTACTTTCTGCTGGCCATGATGGGCTACACGTTACCGGTGCTGTACCAGGTCATTCTCCGGGTTATCCGCGGGAAAAAACTTACCGGGCGGCCGTGGTGGTACCGGCGCTCTCAGCGATAACACATAACTACAGGGGTAGACAGTATGGCGAAACCTGAAATTGCAACTGAAAGAACCCGTCTGAGTATTCCCTTTGACGATCGCCAACGTGCAATACGTGCGGCCGGCAAACTGGCTGATGGCAGTAATGCTCTGGACTACGTGAAGGAAGAAAAGGTGTGGTATGCACAGCCGGGGGCCAACCTGAGCCGGCTGAAAGAGTGGATTTTTGACCCCAATAAAGTGATCGAAGAACCGCCCCTGGATATTCAGGCCATTGAAGATGAATTTACGGCGTGGCTTGAAGAGCGCGGTGCCATTATCAAAGACCCCATAGAGTTCGATGGCCAGAAGCATTATGTCGATACCGTGGACGGTAAAGCTGGTTCAAGAAAGGGGGTGTATGCCGCCTTTCTGGATGGCCGACCTGCAGGGTGGTACAGGGACTATAAGAACGGTGGTGAAATTCAGAAATGGGTATCTACCGGCGCAGCCCCTAACCCTGAACAAATGGCCATGCTCCGTGCTGATGCTGCGGCAAGGCGTGAACAAAGAGCTGCAGCGCAAGCGGATAAGTTTGATCAGACCGCTAACCGGTTGATGGAAGAATATAACCGGCTTCCGGATGCCACGGGAGATCTGGCATACCTGAAAAACAAACAGGTCATTGCCGCTAACGGCCTTAAAGCTGATGAGCGGGGCAACGTTGTGATCCCTCTGTTTAATGCTGATGGCGAGTTCAGGACCCTTGAGCGCATCTGGTCCGACGGTAGTAAACACCTTGAAAAAGACGGCCAGGCATGGGGGAGTTTTTTCGTTGTGGGTGGTCAACTGAAGGATGGTGACAACCTGCTTTATGCCGAGGGATATGCGACAGCAGCCAGTATCAGCGAAGCCATCAATCAGCCTGTGATCATGACGGTTAATGCCGGCAACATGGTGGAAGTTGCTGGCCGCCTGAAAGACACCTTTCCAAACAGCACTCATTACTTCCTTGCTGACAATGACATTTATAAAGACGAGAACGTTGGGCTAGAAAAAGCGACAGAAGCTGCAGAGCTGACTGCCGGCCATGTTCTGGTCCCTGCCTTTAGCAACCCGAAAGAAGGGCTTACTGACTACAACGATTTGCATGTCTCTGAAGGGCTGGAGCAAGTCAGATTGCAGGTAGAAGGAGCCATTAATCAAATGAACAGGGTAGACACTATGCCGACTGATAACCCGAACATTACTGACGTTAATCACAGCTCGACTGACAGCGCTGCCGTTGCAGATCCTGAAAAAGCCGCGCCGGTGGCCAGCGCCCCTGCAGCTGCCGAACCGGAGGAAACCGCGCCGGTGGCCAGCGCCCCTGCAGCTGATGAACCGGTGGAAGCCGCGCAGGTGGCCAGCGCCCCTGCAGCTGATGAACCGGTGGAAGTCGCGCCGGTGGCCAGCGCCCCTGCAGCTGATGAACCGGAGGAAGTCGCGCCGGTGGCCAGCGCCCCTGCAGCTGCTGAACCGGAGGAAACCGCGCCGGTGGCCAGCGCCCCTGCAGCTGCTGAACCGGAGGAAACCGCGCCGGTGGCCAGCGCCCCTGCAGCTGCCGAACCGGAGGAAGCTGTGCCGGTGTCCAGCACCCCTGCAGCTGCTGAACCGGAATACACCGCACCAACAGATCGAGACGGCGATGATGAAGAGAGTAATAGCGCCAGTGATCTTGAGGCGTATGCCGCTATGATGGCCTTTGGCGGTGAAACAACTGACTCCGCTCAGCAAAAGCCTGAAAGGATAGCGCCCAGCGAATCTGTAGCTAATACCGCCCCGGCTGAAAATGAAACCGAGGAGAAGAAAAAAACAAACGAAGAACTGGAAAACGGCATACGCTGGGCAACCAACGATAATGCAGAAACGCCCCCAAAAGAACGTATAGACCTGGAAGGGTTAATTGCCCGGTTTGGGTACAGAGCAGAGAAAGACTATACGGCGTATACGCTTGATGGACAGGATGCGTTTTACGATTACGGCTCACATCTGCGTATGGCTACCCCTGAAGCCAGCCAGAGTGACGAGATGATCCTGGCGGCCGTTCTAACCGCGGATAAGCAACATCATCGTGGTATTGAAATCACCGGCAGTGACGAATTTAAAGAGCGAGTGTTTAACCTTATCAGTGAATACAACATTGAGGTGAAACTGACTAACCCAGAACAAAGGGTTAAATTGCTCGAACTCAAAAAAGCAAATGAAACAGCAAAAGAAACGGCAAAAGAAAATGTTGCTGATTCAAATGCGAATAAGCAGGAAGGGGCAAACGAAAAGACAAATTCATCAGTTCAGCAGAATGGAATGCGCTGGGAAGAATCGGCCTCTGTGCAGCCGAAGAAGCAGAATGCATCTGATACTCAAAAGGAAGATAAAGCTGCAGGTGAACCCTGGGAGAAAGGCGTTATCGTCGCGCATGGACGTGCTAAGTATGAGTGGAAAGAAGATGAATCCATGAACTACTTTGTCACCCTCAAAAATGAACATGGAGAGAAGACACTCTGGGGGAAAGACCTTGAGAGAGCGGTTAAAGATGCTGGTGTAGACACAGAACGTCTTGTTACAGTCAGAAAGCTGGGATTTGTGGATGTTGAGGTGAATGCACCTGTCCGTGATGAAAGCAACAAGATCGTTCGTTATGAAACTATCCAGACCAAACGTAATGAGTGGGAAGTAAAGCCTGTATACCCACAGCCAACAGCAGGGAATGAACAGGCCTATAAGCCTTCTGAACTGGTTCCGTATGATGCTGCAACCTTCCAGAAGCTCCGCACAACAATTCAGCAGATTACCGGTGTTGATCTCAGCCGTGAGGCCGTGCCTGAAAAAGAACTGTACTGGTTCTTGCCTAATGGTAAGCCAGCTCCAGAAAGCATGACAAAGCCCACAGGCTATAAACTCCCTCAAGAGTCAAAAACCGCGGGTACACCTTTGCTGATCGCACCGCATAAAAAAGGCGAACGCCCAGATTATTTCCTTGTTGAGTCGCGTAAAGGATTCATGCAGGGGATCGCAAAGGATAAGGAGTCCGGTGAGTACCATAGCGTGATTGGAAAAGTGAACAAGCGTATTGATAAAGACGGAAACTGGAAAACGTATATGACTCTTTCAGCAATCAATAAAAATGCCGAAAGTGGAATTGTTTTGCATGGTTATGGACATGTAGATCAGGGGGGTAAAAATTTGCTTTACAAAAACACAATTGCAAATGAAAAACAGCCTCAGCATTTACAAGCGGCCTCAGATGAGGTAAAAAACAAAACAGTAATGAAGCAGCTTTTTCATCCTTCAAATTCTGCAAAAAGAAAAGATGATGAAAGGAGAGAACAGACTCATGCACCAGTCGCAAAGTCAGCGCCTCGGCCATAAAACAAAAACCCTACTCGTTGCAGTAGGGTTTTCCTGCATTTCTGTGAGCTCATTTGCGGCAACACAGACCTGTGCAGCATACGAACTGGCAAAAGCTGGTGCAGATGCTGCCTATAAGCAGGAAGTGGAAAGGATTAACAACGCCGCAAAAAGCGAATCCAGTACGTCTGATTCTCTCGGACAGTGCCTGGGGTCGCTATCGGTATCACTTAAAATCCCACAGTTTCCGTCTATCAGCGACATTATTGATAAGGTGAAGGATGAGGTATGCAATACGGTTAAATCGAAGATTAATGAGAAGTGGGGGAGCCTGACTAATACGACGCTGGACCCGTGGTCAACGATTTCATCCCGACTGCCAGATACGTCAGGTATCCTGCCCAACGCATCTTCTAAAAATGTGCAATTAAACAATCCGGCAGCTGCGAGTGGAAGTGGTGAGGATGCAAACAGTGATGCATTCCCGTTCCATTTGTAACTACCGGAAGAGTCCTTTCGGGATTTTATCGAATAGCTTGCCGGTTCGTATTTCAACGCGGCGGTGTTCCGCCGCGGTTAGTAAACGCATAAATTCTGTGGCAGGTAGAACATCACGTTTTGAGTCTACATACGTATCAAGCGAATCTTCATTCATGAAACGTCTGACAGTATGCAGCCAGTCTTCAGCTGATTTCATATTTTTTGAGCTCATCGTCGCTCATCTCGGCAAACGCTGCAGGTCGGCGACCTTTTCCTGTCCAGGTTATGGACTTTCCATCAACTTCGATCCGGTACTTCACTTTTCCAAAAGTGGATTTACTTTTCGTGGACGGACCAAAGAGATTTTCGAAGATCTGGAGAGCTTCATCAGCCGTAATATTGTGTTCTTCCATGAACCGCTTTGTGGCTGCGGCTTTCTCTTCAGTGGCCTTCTGTTCTTCCTTAAATTTCTCGATCATTCCCTGTGCAATGTCGGACCACATATTAATGAGTTGTTCAAGGTTTTCTGGCGGGATTTTGCGCAAAACGGCGGTGGCTTTTCGTCGTTCGCACATGATAACTGCACAGGATTCGTAATCATTATGTTCGCTCATGTATACCTCATTGTTCATTAACGATCTGCGTGATTTTCTAACACAAACTTTTGAAAAGAGAAACTCTATGAAAACACAAAATGGTGAAAATATTATGGATCAAACTGACTCGGATCAAAACTCAGTCGTTGATGATGACAGCAACGCCCTTGCTCCAGCTCTGGCTGAAGAGAGTAACCGAACGGTACAAGAAATCGTATCGAAACATGGTTTAAAAGTAATTTTGATTCAAACGCTAATCATATTAGTCGCAATCATTATCATTGGTCTTCAGGGTTACTGGCTTCACCAGAAAAAAACCAAATATATTGCAACGAATGGGGGCATGATCACAGAAGTTCATCCAACCGATGAACCCGCTTACACGGCGGAAGAGGTGATGGACTTTGCCAACCGTACAATGATCAAATCGCTTTCACTGAACTTTGTGAATTACGAAAACCAATTAACCAGCGTCCGCGGCGATTTTAGCGCTGAAGGGTACGTTAGTTTCCGTAAAGCGCTGTCCGATAGTGGGCTGCTGAAAGATATCAGTGAAAAACGTCTGAACGTAAAACTTTCCACAACTCCTGGAACCCTGATCACGGAAGGTCTTATCCGTGGCACCAAAACCTATGCCTGGCAATACCGCATTCCGGTGACTGTTCAGCTTGTTGGGCAGGCTCAGGACTACAGACCGCAACCTTACGATTTGATGGTTCAGGTACGCCGCGTAAAAGAAGACGAAGATCCACGGGGTATTCAAGTAGCACAGGCCATTCTCAAACCCCGGAACTACTGAGGTCAATCATGAAGATTAAACTGTTAACTGTACTTATGGCCGCACTGTTTTCGGCAAATTCTGTATCTGCAGCTGATGCGCCGACTGGTAATGGAGCGCCGCAGCAAACGGCGCCAGCTGTGCCTGGTGGTGATATTGCTCAATGGCAGCAGGCCAGTTCCGGGTTGCCCGTAAATCAGCAGTCACAGGTGCAACAGCCTCCACAGCAAACAGCACAGGAACAAGGTCAGCAGCAGGCGCAAGGCCAACAACCACAGGCACAGGCCCAACAGCAGCCAACTACTGCACTGCCTCCTGCACCCATGCCGCAGATTCCTCCACCACAGCAGCAGGTTACTCATGTTAATCCGCAGACACTGGAAGAGTTACCTGCACCTGTTCTGCAGCAGATCCAGCCTATTACCCCTGGTCAGGTGCGGTCTGCCCGCAGCGCAATGGAAGATATGAGCGCGGCGGCCAAAACCTCACCATTAACGCCGATCCCACGAATTTCAAGCCAGACGGTATCACTGTCAGCTGGTGCATCCATTCCGCAGGTACGGGTATTTCCAAACCAGGCAACCACAGTGACGTTTTCAGATGCAACCGGACACCCCTGGGTATTAGGCGCCCCTCCATATAATTCGAGTCCCTGTGCATCTGGTGGTGAACTGTGTGTTGGCTATATTCCAGGATCGGCGGTATTCACAATCCAGCCGACCAATGCCTATGCCAGCGGGAACATCACAGTGCTTCTGAAGGGGCTGGCTACGCCGGTCATTATTAACGTGAAGGGGGCAGAACCCTCCGTTAAATCAAAAACCGTTGATGTTGATTATCGTCTGGATCTCCGTATCCCGAAGCGCAGTCCTGACACACCGGTTTATACCGCTACTCCTGAGAAAAAAATCTCACTGTATGACAAGCAGCTGCAGAGCGTGCTCGATGGCATCCCGCCTGAAGATGCTCAGCGGTTGAAACTTAAAAACGCGCCAGGGAGTACCAAAGTCTGGCAGATCGGTGATGAGCTCTACGTCAGAAGTAACATGCAGCTGCAGGATGAGTTTGAAAAAACGCTTTCCGCTATCGATGGCACACATGTTTACGTGCTGCCGGCAACACCAGTGCTGACTTTTTCGGTTAACGGTCAGGCGCGTGACGTTGAAGTTGAGCTGAATTAAGGGGAACGACGATGGCTACAGATAAAGGTAAAGAAACCAGAAAAATGATGCTCTACGTCGGTGGCGCCGCTGCAGTTGTGGCGCTTCTGGGAGGGTACTGGTTGTTTGGCTCATCAGATGAGCCGGCAACGGGCGGGTCGCAGGTGAAGGCCCAGGGGCTGGAAGGGAAAACTGGCAGGGAAAAAGCTAATGATCCCCAATACAACAAGCTGCTGAATGAGTGGAATGCTGATAACTCAGAAAAAGCGGCTCTCACGGGGGATAGTTTCATATCCACGTTGTCAGCCAGTAACCCGGTGGCCGTTGATTACGGCACCAAAGCACCGCCACCAAAATATTCGTGGGAATCGTCAGCAAAACAGTCGGGCGATAACAGTAAGGCTAATGATGCTGAGCAGAAAGAGCGTGAGCGTCAGGCTAAAGCTGTGGCTACGTTACTGCAGAAAATAGACCAGGCCAGAACACCGGTTGTCACGGGTGTTGCTCTTGCAACCCCTCTGGGAGCAGAGGGTAATGACAAGAACGGCGGCACCTTCTCAGGGTGGACCGATTCGGTCTATCCGCAGAACAAAAAGCCGGATGCTGAAAAACAACAGGGGGCGAAGAATAAGGTCAAAGATAAAGGAGCCCGGCTTGTATCGGCTTACACGCTTGTGCCGGCAGTAATGGATACGGCGATGGACAGTGACGATCAGAACAGTATTGCTATTGCCCATGTTCCAACTGGAGCGCAGGCCGGCGCCAAATTCTATTCTGGCCAAAACCGTCTTGCCGGCGATGGTATTCGAATTCACTTCACCGGCATGGAGCTGAACGGAGTGCAGTGTAAGGTCGATGCGTATGGCGTGGCTTCCGACTCGTTGCGCGCGGCCGTTTCCTCAAATGTAAATAACCGCTGGTTCAGCCGTATTATTCTGCCGGCTGTTGCTAACGGATTAGGCCGAACTGGTCAGCTGTATGCGGACAGCAATTCGCAGATGATTATCACTGACGGCGGGAATGCATATCGTTCAACTGGTACACCTGATGGCAAAGCGGTTGCCGGTACCATTATTGGCGGGATGGGTGAGCAAGCAGGGCGTGTCCTGGCCGACGATGCAGCCCGCCTGCCGATTAAGCAGGTTACGGTTGACCGTAACCAACTCATAGGCATCCAGTTTGTCGCGCCTGTGTATGAAAGCGACTGTGGCGAGAATATGGAAAATGCTTCTGCAGAGCAGGTGCAGCAGCAAGCAACTCCCACACTATCTAGTGTGCAACCTCAGCAGATGCCTCAGCCTCCGGCTCCTAATTACCCTCAGCAAAACTTTCCAAGCTACCCCGGCTACGGGTATGGCACCAATAACCCGTATTACCGTTAAGGAGATTGATAATGAATCTGTTTGAAGATGACAATAAAAACGAAGCAGCTCCTGCCCAGGAACCGGTGTCTGCTAAGCCTGCTGAAAAGCCAAAACCGACAGTGACGCCAGCAGCAAAAGCAAACAAAAAGCCGCTTAAGATTAGTGACTATGCATGGATTGGTGGTATCGCTGTCATAGCTATCCTGCTTTTAGTCTGGTTGTTTGGGGGCTCCGATAGTGACACTGCGCCTGCGGCCGGGAATGGCACGATCCAGTCTTCAGGGCAACGTCAGAACGTACAGGCTGCCCCTGCCGGGCAGGATTCTGGTGACTTCCGCGAGCAAATTTCCGGGATTTTGCTGCAGCAAAAGGAACGGCTGGACGCGATAGAATCAACTTCTAAAAATGGAATGATGATCCTTTCCAGTCAGTTACAAAGCGCTAATGAACAAATCAAAAATCTGAACAATCAGGTTCAGGAACTGAAAATGAAAGCCGCTGGTTATGGGCCTTCATTTGGTAATCAGAGTGGAACAATTTCGGGGGCAACGTCGCAGGCATTACCTTTGTTGAGAGGTTTTTCAATTAATGATTTATCTGGCGATCTTGCTTGGGTAAAATACAAAAACCAGACGTATGCTGTGAAGGTCGGTAGTCAACTTGGCGGAGTCACCATTACGGGTATCGATACTGAAAATAGAATCGTTACTACAAGTAAAGGCCTTATCCGCTAAACAGGACCTAAAAAGGCGAAACTATGGATTTAGAATCGGTATTAATTCAGGTTGCTAACGGTGGTCAGGAGCCGCTGGCAAGGCTAATCATAGGTGTCGCTGCAGTCGTTGGGATCATTGGTGTTATTGGATATCTGATGAGCCTGCGGAAGCAGGCTAGGCATTCAACAAAAGGTGTGGAAGTTGGCAGAATTTTTGCCGGTATCATCTTCTGTGTATGCCTCATCACGTTGAAGGCACAGATGAACTCAGGCGGTGCCACTTTAGGATTTGGCGATGTTAGCTTCGGACCCGTCAGTTATGCGAGCGAATCTACGTTTGGCATGGGAGCCGCAGCAGTCAACGCAGTGCTGGGGATTGTTAGAATTCTCGGCGCATACTTTTTTTACAGGGGTATAAAGGGGTTGAAAGACTCTTACCTTGAGGGCCATACGGAGCTGTCAGCTTCGGGTACGAGAGGGGCATCCATTGTGAAAATTGTATGTGGACTACTTCTGATGTTCGATACACAAACGCTCGATGCGTTGCAGAGCACATTAAACATTCACTGGTAATCAAAAAGGATACTTTATGAAAATTGTTAAACTTATCAAAGACAAGGCATTATCTGCATCCATCGCAGCGTATCAGCTGCGCGGAACGGTGGCAAAATCGTTAGTGGTATTGCCGCTGGCATTACTGAGCAAAGAGGCTGCGGCTGAAACGACTGTCTGGGAGAAAATCAATACCTTCACGGAAGGTCTTGCCAGTACCCAGCCTGGTCTGATTACCGGCGGTAAAGTCATTGGTGTTGTGTTCTTTATTGTCGGGCTTGTTTCTCTTTTCCTTAAAAACAAACGCGGGAAAGATATCAGTGGCAGCTTCATCTTCTGGTCAATGGTTGTTGGTGCCTGCCTGGTCGGCCTGACCGCAT
This sequence comes from Enterobacter cloacae complex sp. 385G4, assembly GCF_057320665.1. Taxonomy (NCBI): domain Bacteria; kingdom Pseudomonadati; phylum Pseudomonadota; class Gammaproteobacteria; order Enterobacterales; family Enterobacteriaceae; genus Enterobacter; species Enterobacter cloacae complex sp. 385G4. The sequence continues at coordinate 17,163 of NZ_JBXWDD010000017.1, read as the reverse complement.
GGATCTCTTCTGTTGGTTCAACTGTTGGCGTTGACGCAACCCTGTAATGTCCCTTCGGCCCCGCCTTGCGGGGCCAATACCGGAGTTCCCTCATGAAAGATTTTAAGCTCACCAGGAATGAACAACCTGCCAGATGCCATGTGTGCGGGATAAAGAGCAAAGATGTTTTCTCCCTCGCAGAAGATGGACAGAAAGAGAGAATGCTTTGCTCTGTATGCCTGTCGCTCGAACATCCGGAGAAAATGAAACTAGAGACTCAAACCGGACTTCTGCTGAAGAGAAATACAAACCGAAAACTCTACAGCCTGCTGTTTCGTTCAATTGCAAAGGCGGAAAAGTCAACGGACGATTCTTACCGTGAAAAGGCGCAGAAACTTAAACAGATATTGCTCAGCACAACTGACGTAGTTCTAAACGAAACCGGCAGTGATGATGGATACGATTTACTGCACCTGATAAAAAAACACCATCAGTTACTTCCCATGAATTTTGACGATGAGTTTGTCGCTTCTGTTGCAGAGTCAGACGAATTGCCGGATGTAAGTGACTGGAATGAAATTTACAAGGGTAAGAGAGGTTTTAAATGATTTCTTTCTTTGAGGATGTGATCGAAGGTATCTCACGCAATCTGACATCAAATGACTCGTTAAAATACTGTGATTTGACAACGGTTGTAGGGCTTACGTCGCAGGATCGCGTTGAGCATCCTGAAATCAGGGCTCCGTACATTCTGACCACTAAGAACAACGATTTTCTTACCGTTATTGAGGTTCAGGGCGCTAAATCATCGTTTGACGAGAAGTCGTTTAATGACTTCATCATGCACCTATCAAACTCCTTGTCGAATTCCTTTATTAACAGCGGCCATAAGTTGTCTGTGGTGTTCGAACGCGACTTTACCAAGAACCAGGAAGAGCTGAATAATGTTTATAAACCGCAGGTAGCAGCAATAGAGCGTCTGCAGATAGACATTAAAGACCTGATCGCCGATGACGCAAAAAAAATCGCCGCTCATTACAGCCGTGAACGCGCTTACATCGTGCTGTATACCTCGAAGGGGATGATTGCGAAGGATGAACTTAAAAACGAACAGGCAAAAGCTGCCGGCGTACTGAAGGATATCCCGCAGACGCGCTTCAGTCAGAACCCAATCGAATTTCAGCTTGAAGGTTTGAAGATCACGCATGACGCGATGCTGTGGCGCCTGATTGGTATGCTTCAGGGGGATGATGAATCGGGAATGGGGCTTCTGGTTGATGTCCTCGATGTCAAACACGCTGGCGCAATGATGCGTCAGATGCTGTTCCGGAATTCAACATCAGAAAACTGGTACCCTCGCACGCCGTTTGACCAAAATCTGCGAATTTATGGCGCCCCACGGAAAGACAATATCGACTCCGTGCTGCCGCCGCGGCTGAATATCCAGATCATGGAAGGGGAACTGGAAGAAGATGGTGGCCTGATTTACTGTGATGGTAAGTATTACGGCTCTGTTGCCCTTGAGTTACCACCACTTCACCCTGTCAAATTTAAGCAGTTATTCAACGCGATTAACCGGAAAATCCCGTACCGGATAAAATATGACTTTATAGGCGGGGGCAAAAAAGCACTGTTCTGGCCATCAGTAATCATATCTTTCCTTCGTTTCATTCCCTCACTCGGTAATATCGCGCGTGATATGGATTATGTCCGGGCCCAGAGCGAAACCGATCCAACGGCTATCATGGCCATCAACTTTGCCACCTGGGGCGACACTAAGGATGAAGCCAAACGCAACCTGGCGGCTTTAACTAAGGCGATTGAAGGCTGGGGTGTATCAGGTGTGTCCAAGACATATGGCAATCCAGGTAGCGCACTGATTGCATCCGTTCCGGGGCTGACCACGGCCACGCCTGGCTCATTGCATTATCCGCCGCTGAGTGAAGGCTTGCGGATGTTACCTTTTGAACGTCCGGCCAGTCCCTGGCATGGTAAAGGCAATATCAACTTCATCACGCTCGATGGCAAGCTGTTCCCCTATCAAATCGCCAGTCCCCTGCAGGAGAAATTTACCGATGTCATCACCGGTGTTCCAGGTTCCGGTAAAAGCGTGCTGGCCAACCGCCTTAACCTGAGTTCGATTTACCGGGCTGATAAAAAACTGCCTTATCTGACCATCATTGATAAGGGCTACAGTGCAAAAGGTATCGCCGATCTGATTAGCGCTGAGCTGCCGGCAGAGAAACGTCACCAGATTGCCAGTATCACCCTGAACAATGACGAATCGCACTGTATTAACATCTGCGATACGCAGTTAGGTTCAAGGTATCTGACGCAGTTTGAGGAAGTATTCTTAAAGCAGATGCTTAACGCATTCTGTATTGATCCGGCAATTGGCCAGCCGCCAGATGCAATGAGCGTTGGGCAAATCGTCAGTAAAGTTGTATCAAACGTATACAAAGCAAAAGCGCATTCAAGTGCTAACTTGTTTAAGTATAACGACCCGGTGATTAATGAAGCTCTGAAAGAATCAGGTCTGGATAAAGAGCTCGGTGAAGACTGGTTTGAAAGAGCTACATGGTGGGAAGTCGTTGATAAGCTGTTTGCCAAAAAATATCTTCATGCTGCGACGGTTGCTCAGCGTTATGCTGTGCCAACCATTCACGATTTTATTGCTGAACTACAAACTGAATCATTTAAAAACCAATACGCTGACGTAAAAGTTAATGGGAGTGAGCCTGTAGTAGGCTTCGTTGCACGTTGTTTCCAGGCTGCTGCAGCTGAGTATGCCATTTTCTCAGGGATCACGGTTTACGATTTCAGCCCGGAGACTCGCATTGCGATCCTGGATATGCAAAACGTCCTCGGTGACAGAACGACACCTGCAGGTAAGCTCAAGTCCGGCATTATGTATCTTTTTGCGCGCCAGATGGCTGTGCGTAACTACTACCTGCCTCAGTCCGCAGAAACCTTCATTCCTGCTTTACCGGAGCAGTACAGGGCATATCACCAGGCGCGCATCAGGGAGCTTTCAGAAGAGGTTAAACATACCTTTTATGATGAGTGTCATAACTTTGCCGGCATCGACTTTATTCAAAATGCGCTGAACACCGCTGACCTTGAAGATCGTAAATTCAACGTCCGTACTGCCTTCTCGTCTCAGTATCTGAGCCATATGCCTTCGAGTGTGCTTAAAACCATGAACAGCCTGTTTATGATGCGCCTGACGGAAGGGGATGAAGAGTATCTGAAGCAATTAGAGATCAACATCCCGGCCGATATCCTGCGTCGTTTCAGACAGCTTCCGCAAGGGGTTTATCCGGACGGAAGTGGTACTGCATTCCTCGGTATTTTTAAAACAAAACGTGGTCTTATTTGCCACATTCTGAAAAACACATTAGGACCAAAACTGCTTTGGGCTTTGAACTCATCTGCAAAAGACAGAGCTCTCAGAGATGTGCTTTATGAAGAGCTGGGAACGAAAAAAGCAAGGGAAGAATTAGCAAATAGATTCCCTATGGGAAGTGCATCAAGTATCATTGATGAAATGGTGGTCAATCAGGGTGGTGAGCGTGATTCTGAAGAAGAATCACAAACTATGGCGATGAAGCTCGCTAAAGAAATCATTTCTGATGTGAGAAGGGGATTCAGATGATAAAAATCGGAAAAGCAAAACGGTCAGTGATGGCTGTTTCAATTCTGGCCTTCAGCGTACAGTCAGCATTTGCCTATACGGTCAACGTTAACAGCAGCATTCCCATCTCAACGCAGGTTATGCCGGCGTTGAGCACAGCTAATGGCCTGTTAGGTAACATCCAGGCCACGCTGATTAACATTGGTACGGCAATCAGCCAGCAGGGTGATCGCCAGGCAGCATTAATGCAGCAGGTGGCCGAAACTAACCGACAGTTCGAAGTCGAGCAAAAACGTAATGACCGGCTGCTGCAGGCACAGGATAAGTACCGTGTTCCGGATGATATTTGTGCGCAGTCTATTGGCGGTGGCGCCGCGGGGGTATCCTCAGCGGCCGCTGGCGGTCAGCGAACGCTGGGAAGCGCCAGTTCTGCGAAAGATGTTAAGGCCATTTTTGAAGTGCCGGCACGCGCAACCGACGTGGACGCATCTTCAACGGCCGAAGTTCACAGCCAGTACTGCGACAGTTCGGATTATGCTGCATTTGGCGGGACTTCATTCTGCCCAAGTGTATCTGACATGCCGCGGGCAGATACGTCGCTGAGCTCGTTGCTTTATGGCGCCGGCAAAGAAGGCAAGGCACCTGATCTGACGTTTACAGATGAGCAGACAGATGCGGCGCTGCGCTATATGAAAAATACCGCGTTGCGCAGTGCTGGTCGTCAGCTGAGTCGTGGGGAAGTTAAAGGCGCCAGCGGGCGAATTTACCTGGGCATGATTCAGCAATACCAGGCGCTCACCGACGCGGCCGCACAACCTCAGATGGAAATGATCGCCAACTCTAAACCGAACCCGGCCACTGATGCCGCGCTTGCAGATGCGCGCAAAGTGCCGGAAGTCGAATCCTATTTCCAGGCGACGGCCAGTAACAGGGCGAAACAGCTTAACCGTATGTCTGCCAGAGAGTTTGAGGAATTCGAAGTAGGTCGCCGTTACAGCAACCCTGCTTACCAGGCGACGTTGACCAACAAGAACACCGAAGATTTGATGCGTGAGCAAATCAATATCGCCAATCTGAACAACTGGTTAGTGTTGAAAACCAAACAGCAGCTGGAGAAACAAAATGTGCTGCTTGGCCAGATCCTGGCGAACGACGCATATCAAACATACAAACCGATGCTGGCAGCACAGCTGGAGAGTGTGAACGCGGGAGTATCCAGAAAATGACAGACGAAAATAAAACAGGGGAAGAAGTTACAAAATCCCCCGGCCGCATGAAAAAAGCGGTTTATCATATTACCGGAATTAGTGATATTCAGTTTATGTGGAAATCACTAAGGGAATCTATCAGCCTGCTCAATGAGCGGGCTTCTTTCGTTAAGAAGCAAATCAAAAATTTGGAAGCTCCGGACGAAAAATCAGCTTCGAATCAGTCGTTTGAGGATGTTGTTAAAAAGAGTTCTATCCCCTTAGAACAGCATCTAGCTAAAGCCGGTAAGTATAAAAAATATTGGTTATGTTGCTTCTTTATAGCTGTTTTTGTTGCCCTGTTTTTAATCGCTGGCTGTGTAAAATTGATTGTTAATACTGAATACAATGTAAGCCTTCTGAAGGTGACATTAACACTTGGTTTAATGTTTGCTGTTTGTATCTACTCGTTCGTAAAAGCAATGACTTATGAATTTTTAGGTTGGCAATTACGCAATGAGGCCCATTCTGAAGAAGAATTCGGTACATTGAGACATTTTATTAACGATAACGGTGTGCGCAATACATTTAATTTTGAACAAGCTGGCCAGATTCGGGGGGCGCATGAATAAGTCAAGAAACTCATTGGTCGCATTGTTGCCGCTATCGCTTTTCATTACCCCGGCATATTCTGCAGATCTGGGAATTGATAGTATTACAGAGGCTGCTAAACGGTCTGGTGATTTGTCACGTCAGATGCTGCATACCGTTTTTGGTGAAGTGGTAAATAATCCTTTCAGTCCGTCAGGTGATGGGTTGTTAAATAACGTATTTTTCACAGTGAATGAGGTTATCGCCATATTAGCGCTGATTTATATGGCGATAATCAGTATTAAAAAACTACATCAGGCAGGGCAACTTGGGAAGTTTATAGAGGGTGATGGGAATAATGCCTTCAATTTTGTTAAAACAACATTCGGCTGGCTCCTTTTGGTTCCAACTGTTGTTGGATGGTCCGTTGCACAACTGCTCTTCCTGTGGTGTGGGTCAATCATAGGTGTAGGTTCTGCCAATGTTATTGCAGATAAAACAGCGTCGGAACTAGCGAGTGGCAAAGCTGTTTATATAACGCCAGTTATGCCAGAAATGGCTTCTGTGGCTAAAGGAATGTTCGAAATGAACTTGTGCGCTCTTGGTGTCAATCAAGGGTTAGCTCAGATGGAGGCTTCAGGCCAACATTATGAAAGTAATAGCCAGATGAAGTTTAATACTGGTGATTCTAGTTACTCAATTTCAGTTGACAATGGTTCTGCTGTTTGTGGGACTGTTAAATTACCACAAAAACCTACAGGTTGGACTTCGGTATTCTCCAGTGGTTACGCTGATTCTGTTTATGCAGTTCAACAGCAGGCTACAGACTCGCTTTGGAGTAAGATGAAGAATACAGCAGAGCAATTTAACTCTGCTTATATGTCTAAAATGCGTTCCGGAGATGGGCAGCTGCCTGACGTTGAAACTGCAATTCAGACAGCAGCAAGAGATTACCAACAACAAGTACAGCAAGCTGCAGACAATGCTGCCGGAAGCAATGATATGCTCCAGAAAATGGAGTCGGATATAAAGGAAAAAGGCTGGCTATATCTTGGTATTTATTATCATACCCTGGCAACTGCTAACACTGAGCTGAAGGACGTTGCTAATCTGAAACCTATTGTATCAGGGATAAGTGGTGATGGTGATGTAGGTTCTACGGACTATTATAAAGGTCTGTTCCAGGCATATCATTCACAACTGAAAAACAGTACCTACACTCCCCCTTTAGGTACTGCTGATAATGCTTTAGCTCAGAACATTGACAATAAAGGCATCGAAGAAGCGGCAAAAAGTGGTGATGCAGATTCGTTGATTACCAAAATTTTCAACTTTAATGTTACTTCATGGCTTGCCACTAGAAACTACGGCACTGGCGATGGATACAGCGATGTAACGAATCCCTTGTTGAAAATGAAAGCCATTGGTGATTACACGATGTTTACTGCTGAGAGTGGTCTAGCTGCTTGGGGAGCTGTTAATGTCGCAATGAGTGTTGCAGATGGTAATAACGCTGCTGGAATGGGGGCGGGATTACTTAATTTCTTCACTTCAGGTAAGGATATTATTAAGGGTGTAATTAAAACTGCGGCTCCGATCGTATACATGATTTTAGTCGCTCTGTTCTGTATAGGGTTAACGCTTTCAATTTGGCTTCCATTTGTGCCATTTATCTATTGGTTTGTCGCAATGGCGGATTGGTTAGTTACTTTGCTGACTGGTATCGTTGCATCTTCATTGTGGGCCGCTACCCATATTAACATTGGCCAAACTAATGAGGACCGGTCAACGTATGGATATATTTTCCTGATAGATGTGATGATTCGACCACTGTTGATGGTAATGGGGTTCATTTTTGCATCATTGGCCATTGTGGCTCTTGGCACCGCGCTTAACTATATTTTCAAAACAGCAATGGAAAATGTACAGGCAGATTCAACAACTGGCCTTTGGTCAATGATAGGTATCCTTTTTGTCTATGCAAGGATGTGTACAGGTATGGTCGCTAGGGTATTTGCATTACCTGCAAGGATGCCTAACTACGTCATCAGCTGGATTGGTAACAAGCATAACGATTCAATTCTTGGTGATATGCAGAATCATGTTCACGACCTGTTTGCTGCATTTGGTCGTGGAGCTAAAAATACAGGTGGACGTCCTTCTGGGCCGAAGAACTTCAACCCAACCAATACGGTTGATAAAGACAAAGATGGTATAGCGGGGGCGTGATATGAAAGGATATTCGTATACTGTTGTCGATAACAACATGGCTAAATCAAAAGGTGTTGGCTACTATCTGTCACGCCTGTCTGTAGCCATAAGTATAGTTATTTTAACAATAAGTCTTCCGTTGACTGTATATTCTGGCTTTCTTACTTTAGGTGGAAGCCTGGCATTGGCGTGGTTTGTTGCTCTACTTGTTTTCGATGCCATGCTGATCACATATGTTGTACGCCAGGTAAAAAGTAAGGGAGTCAAAAAGGTCGTTGCAGGCATGAGAGTTTATGGATGCTTTAATCCATCGGCTAAAGAGGAACAATACATGCCGGCTCAGAAAACATATTTTGGTATAGATATGGACTCCGGTGTTGTTGGTATTGCTGCCCTTTATGCTGTACAGGCCTCTATTAAGCAAAAGAGAATTTTGTTTGAGGCCGAGACAATTGAGTCTTGGGAGTATACTGATAGTAAACTTGTCGTAAATATTCGGAACCGACATGTGCCTACTGTTGAAATAATCTTGCTCAATGCCGGCCTAGCATATCGCCAGCTGGAAATGTTAACCAGGATGCATGAGCAACATAAAAAATACAGGGGTGAAAAATATCTCCAGTGGCGAAAGACTATGCTTGATGAAGGTTGGATGCTACCACGAACGTATTGATGTTTACTTCCAAACCGCCTGAAAAGGCGGTTTTTTCATGTATACTCAGGTGGTTATAGTCGTATGCTGTGGGAGGAAGAGTGAACAGAGTTACTGAGCGCCAGGAACAGAAGAGTAACCCGGAGTTCCAGAGAGAGTACCGGAACCGTATCCGGGAAACACACGACCAGTTAAACCTTTATCTCCCCAAAGATGCAAAAAGAATGTTGATAGAGATCACAAAAGTTAAAAAACTCACTCAGGCTGAAGTCATTGAATTTCTTGTCAAAAGCTATTACGACGGATTGAAATTTGACGATTCTGAAGAGTGATCTTACTATGTAAAAGCGGGTTCGCAGGTATTGCCCCGCTTAGAAACGCATGATATGTTAAGCGGCGTTTACATAACCTTACGGGGTTATTACTGAATTTAGCACGGGAAGAGCGGCCCGGAGATGTACCGCTTAGGAGTGGCAGGAGCCACAAAAAGTAAAACCCCCTGATCCCTGTTGGAAACTTTGGCCGGTCTCTCAGGAATCAGGGGGTGCAAACTGCCCACTGGCAGAAAGGATTATAGCAAATGCGTAACCTATTGCAATACAGCCCGGCCAATATGTGCAGGGGCTGGTGAATCAAAAGAATCCATACCTACAGCTTTCTGACATTGAGTCAGTAGAAGGTCTTTCGCCGGAGTTCATCTCCTGGCTTGAAAGCCAGTCCCCTAAAGAATCGCCCCTGCAGCTGCTTCTCGATGAAGGCACCAAGCCCGTGCGCAAAACCCGCCGTCGTCGCGGTACGCACTCAACGGCGTGTCTCTGCCCGGAGCCCAGCTGGTACCGACCGGACAATTTCAAAAAGCTCCCTGGCCAGCTTGGCCATGCCTACAACCGCCTTGTTCGCCGCGATCGCAAAACGGGCGCGTTAAGTCTGCGTATGCGGATCAGCCGCCACCCGTACTTCGTGCAGCTGCGCGAGCAGGCTGGCCGGAAGCGCGACTTCCGCCCGGAGCGGGAGAAATTACTCGATGCGATTGTGCCGCTCCTGGTCAGCACCGTTGACCGGGCTACCCATATCGACACTATCAACCTCAGTAAAATGGCGTGGCAGCTCAGCGAAAAGGACAGCGAAGGGAACGTGATCCGGAAAGTGACGGTACCGCGGGTTTGCCGGCTGCTGCAGCACATGATGGAATTCGGGTTACTGGCGCTGCCTGAAGGCGTCACATGGGACCCGTTTAACCGCAAGTGGTTCCCCAAGCATGTCGTGCTGACGGAACGCCTCTGGAAGATGATCGGTGTTGATCTCGATAAGCTGTATGCGGAGCAGGCCGAACAGGTGGCCGCTGAAGCTGCAGGCTGGATAACCCGTGATGAACATGGCCAGGCGGAAGAAATCTCTGTTAAAGCCGCGCGCCGGCGCTGGTATGAAAAAATGATGCACGCCACGCTGGTTCGCCGGCGTGAAGCCGCCCTGAAGGGTAAGCGCGAGAAGAAGCTGAAAGCGCTGGCAGAACAGCCCTATGACGACCGGGCTTACGCCATGTCCGTTCATCTGATACGGACGCTGCCGAAAGACGAACTGCACGCGCTGTCGCCTGAGCAGTTTACCCAGCGAGTACGCAGCCACCTGTATCAGCTCGATCTGGGGCTGGAGAGGGAATCCGGTCCCCCTGATTATCACTGATTTTCTCCCCCTGTAATTCTCTTACCGCCGCCTGGCGGTTTTCGTGCTCGCCAGCCGGCGCGACCTGCTCAAATTTCCTCCAGTTTTAACGTGTGGCCATCGTGATTTTTTGACGTTCTGGCGCCGCCGGTGGATAACCGGCAGCGAGATCACCACTATCCACAGTTATCCGCAAAGGAGGAAATAAAGTCACCTGCAATCGTGGTCAAAGCAAGCTGCAATACACTCTTAACTTCTTTAAAAAGATGTTTATTCAATAAAGAGATCACTGTTATTCAGGCTCAATTTTCTGTGGATTATGGGAATATGCCTGGCCTTTCAGCGCCGCTACGCGGCACGACGGCCAGAATGGTCGCTATGCTCCCAGGTTAGCACCCGGCAAATGCCGGGCAGGGTGGCCAGCAGAAACCACCACTGTAGATTTTTCTTTGCCCCACCGTGCTTTTCCCCGCCGAGCCAACGGCTCGGCAGAAAAAAGCATGATGGATGATGTAACTAAGAACACCCCCGTAAGACGGAAGGGCTGCGACCCGCACCCCTGACGTCAACGCTACTACCCACGCGCCCGGTGCGCCGCTAACGTCACACCGCCCGCTCGCAGTAGCCAGGGGGTAATGTGGCCACAGCGTCACCTGCAGGGCAGTCAGGCAGGAAAATCATCTGCTATGGCGTGCAATGCCTTTCAGGCAATCAACGCCAGTGTCTGCTGTCAGTTTTAAAATTAACAGGGAAAAGAGGATCGATTTAGCCGCGGTTATCCACGTCAGCCGCTCGCAGGCGCGTTAAAAAGGGTGAAGGCAGGGGAATGTTGCTCTTTTTGCAGTGAAGGCCACAGAGAGCGTTTCAGGCGCTTATTTGAGGAAATGCGATTTCTGCCAGGGTGGAGGCACAAAAAAACCCGACTGGTGAGATCGGGTTTTCATGTTTTGCCCCGGATGGAGGCGGGAACACCTAAACAATTGACGGTTAAATATTACGCCATGAGTGCAGTAAATGCAAACCACCGGGAATAGGGTATACTGCGCGGGTCAATCTGTTGACGTTCTTCTCCAGCCCCCGCTTACGCGGCGTGAACGGTTTAAAGCCCTGGTTGAAAAACAGGTGGTGCTGTTTCAATGCCCTGGCTGGAGTGGGAACATCTAAACAATTGACGTGAGGTAGCCGCTGTGACAGGCAATGTAAGGGCGATCAGCGGTGTTCCTGCTCTGTATGGAGCAAACGGATGATTAACTTGTTAATCGTCGTTCTGCGGGCAGTTGTTGCAGTGTCTAACGCTGTGATAGCGGTCCTGGAGCTGATCCGGCAGTATTTTGACTGACCGGAAACGTAACTAAAGGCGGGGGGACCACTCCCCGCCTTTTAACAGGGTTACATCTCGATCATCGGGAACAGATCGTCTTCCTGGTGGTAAAGCACGTCGTCCGTTTCCGTTCCATCAAGCCATTCAGCGAACAGTTCAAACAGGCACACCGACATTTCCTCCGGTGAAATTGCGCCACACTGCAGCTCGTAGAAGACCTCAATTTTTTCCAGCAGGCTGTTGGCCGCTTTGTCGTAGCCGAACAGCTTGATCGGCGGGAATCGCATTGCATCCGGGTTGGTTTCCGCCAGTTCATCATCCTTGCGTTCCGGATAAATGCTGTACAGCGTTGCCGGCGATGGCGGCAATACCTCGATAAAGCGGTTTATCCGCATCGGCAGTTCGCTGGAAAACTTCTCATTGTCCGGAATGTAAAACGCGGCGCTGCGTACCAGGGCATCCTGGAAAGAAATTACCCCCTGACCTTCGGTCTGCTTACGTAGCTCACGAATGTTCACGCGGTCCTTTTCACGGATTTGGTACAGATCCCCTTCCCGGACCGTTTTGGAAAACGTGCCGTGTTCGGCTTCCTGCCCGGAGAGCTCAGAATAATAATCCTGGCCGACGGTTTCGCGCAGTATTTCAAAGGTTTTCCGGTCTTCAATCGACTCAAAATATTTCACGCGGGTGTTGGCGATCAGCGAATCCACCTCGCCGTTCGCGCCGCGGGCGAGCGACGGGTGATCCTGGGAGGAAAATACGCCCATTTTTTCCAGTGAACGCATCTGCGCACTCAGCGTATCCATACCGCTGGTGAAATACTGGCCCAGCTCGTCATAAATCAGCCCGTATGGCGCCTGATTATTCAGCGCGTGAGTGAGCAGGACTTCCTCTTTTTTCCCTTCCAGCTGGTAGCCCAGGTCCTTACTGATGGTCATTCGCTGCAGCGTCACATATAAACGGCCAAGCGTGGCCGCTTCACCGCGTGACAGCTCCAGCGACGGGATCATGACGATGAGAATGCGGTCATTGTGGAAAATATCGTCCATCCGGATATCGCCGCTGTCTTCCGGAAAAACATGGCCATAAGTTTCATTGAACAGGGAGAGCGTCTTCAGGAACTGACGGCTCATGTAGTTATGCTGTTCGAAGGCGCGGGCTTCCCACGTTTCCGGGTATTCCGCGTTGGCCAGCAGGAAGCCTGGTGTATTTTCCAGATAACTTTCCAGCGCGGCGTAACCCTCGCTGTGCCAGCCGTTTTTCTTTGCCTCCACGTACAGCGCGGCCATTGCCGGCAGCGACATGTTTTTCTGAATAGTGCGCTGTGACAAAAGCAGTTCGCCGCGGGCGCGCTTATAACACAGGGCATTGATCAGCGCCGACATCATGGCTTTTGCCGTATCCTGCCACTGTGCCGAATCCCCGCCCACCTGGGGGAGCATGGATTCCATCAACTGGATGATGAAGGTCGGCGGGGCAACGCTGAAGAGGTTGACTGAGTTGGATTGCGCGGGGATGCTTTCCTGCTTCACCAGGTTCACGAACCTGTCAATACTGCCGGTCAGCAGGTTGAGAACGTAATAATCATCCTCACGGCCGAAACGGCGCGCCAGCGACCAGGTGGCGAAGGCCAGCTTGTTATCTGCTTTACCGTCTGAGAGGCAGTAGCCACGGCACCACAGCAGGAAGTTAACGATAAACCCATAGAAGGTTTCGGTTTTACCCGACCCGGTGGTACCAAAAAATACCATGTGGCGCAGCAGGTCCGTCATGTTCAGCCACAGCTCGCGGCCGAACAGGCGTCCCCGCTCATACCCGACATATAAAATTCCCTTCGCTTTCTTTCGCTCCCGGACCTTATGCGGGATGCGAATGGGCCCCAGACGGTATTCCGCCTGGGTTTCCGTGGTCAGGGTGTCGTCGAACATTTCGCAGTCTTTCGGCATTCGCAGCGGTGGCCGGAATTTACGATCCGTGAATGCCACCATCAGCGGCGGAAGGATGAGGATGCTCAGCAGCATGGTAAAGGGGAGAAACAGACCCAGCACGGTCAGTATGGCCAGCAGGCCAAACTGTACGTTCGGAGTGAGGAACCACTCCATGAACGAACCATCCGGGCGGAGGACTTTTTTACTGTCTACAGATTCCTGTTGCATAGCGGCTCCGGGTTATTCTCCTATTGCCTGCTGCAGGCGGGCATCGTCTTTGACGACGGAAACCGGGATCACATCACCCGAATCGGCAACGATGGACGGGGTACCGATAAACCCGAATTTCGCAAATGCCATATTGTTCGCGTCAACCAGGCGGGCGCCGGTGGTATCCGGGGCTGTTTTCGGATCGTCAATTTTCGGGTTCATGGTGGTGTATCCCATGTTAATCGTGTCTTCCCAGCTTTTCAGTCGGGTATCTTTCCCGGTATCGAGTACAGGAGCGGCGCGGACCATCGAGCGCAGGTCGCCATAAACGGACACGGGGAAAATCTCGACGTTATAGCGTTTGCTCAGTTCCTGCAGTCGGGGTTCCAGCGCGCGGCAGTGCGGGCACATCGGATCGGAAAACACATACAGGGTGTGTTTATGCCCGGTTGAAAGCGAGATTGTAAAGCGTCCGCTGGTGACGGCATCTTTCAGTGACAGCAAGTCGTTATCAGCCAGTTTTTTAGGGGCTTCAGGTGCTGCCTGAACCTGCAGCTGCTCCGGCGCAGTGGCAGGCTGCTGCAGACCCGGCGCGGGAGCATACGAGTTTGCCTGCAGTGGCTGTGCCGGCTGATGCATATTCATCAACGCGCCGTTGATGGAGACGATAAAGCCCAGCGCGGCGACTGGCCAGAAGATAAAGTTAGACAGCCGGCGCACGGCATTGAGTCCGCGCTGCTGTTTCAGCTTTTTACGGATATTGTTCAGCGCCTCGATGGCCTGATATTCGTTTTCAAAGCGGAACAGCTGCACCGCTTCACCAGAAAACGTATTGTGCGTCAGGATGTGGCCGCTGCCGGCATCATGGCCAAGTCCAAAATGACAGGCTGACAGGGGGAAGGAGTGCAGGGCTTGTTCCTGGTAGTTTCCGTCAGCGGAAAGATAAAGTGTGTTGCGATCGGTTTTTACGGTGAGTTTCATACTTCCTCGCTTAGAGTTCCAGGTGATCGGGTCGGGTTGCCGGCTGAGGTTTAGCCGGCGTCGGTTCATCGTCTGTCAGTCGCAGACTGTTGTTCGGGGTGTCGTGCGGAGCTGCAGGCGGCGTAGCCGGCTCGTCTTCCGCTTCAGCGTCAGATTCAAATGCAAATGGCGGTATAACGTCTTCCTGCCAGTGAGCGACCGGAATGGCGGGATCGCGGCGGTCAATATGGCGGTAATGGAGCAGATCCAGCTCAAGGCCCAGCACGGCCGCCCGCACGGTCGGCGGGAATTTCGCCGCCTTTTCTTCATCGAGCGTCAGCCGGTAACTTTCGCACTGACTCCAGGCAATAACACCACCTCCCTCAATGAAGAACTTCCCGCGGCCGGCGCTTGAAAGTGCATACCATAACGTGCGGTCCACACCTTTAAGCCACCGGAAATTAGCGGATGGCAGCTGCAGGTCATCATCGAACAGCGCGTAGAGTAGCGAACGGGAGCTGCGGCGCCCCTTTGCAAATTCTCGGAACGCTTCACACTGGCTGGCGACGGTCCAGAACCCGGCGGCCAGCGAATAATCAGGGAAACCGTCTTTAGTCCGCAGGCAGGAACGGTTGAGATCGTCGAGAATGGATTTAGCCGTTGGCCGGTCGCCCATAAACCGCAGATGTACAAACGAGGCTGCGAGCGCTTTTTCCCAGGGCGCCAGGGAAAGGGCCGCCCCTTCGGGGGCCAGGTTTACCTGTGACAGGAAGACTTTATGTGCGGCTTTTTTACGGAGGCGGCGCTTAGCGGTATCAATCAGGTTATGTTCCTGGGCAAACTCAACGGGTGACTGCGCGCTGCGTGCTTCTTCCGGATCTTCATTCAGCAGCAGCTGATCGAGGTGGCCAAACCGGGCGAGGATATGAGCTATCCCCGGATAGTTTTTTACCATCACCCAGGGAAGGTTCCGGATGGTCAGTTTACGGGTCAGACGGTAGTAAGGATTGCGCGAGATAACCCAGACGAACAACCCGATGATTAAAATGAACAGGGGAAAGAGCACGCTGGCCGTGTCGTTCATCACGCTGATAAAGTCCCACAGCGAAACCTGGTGGTTATACCGCGCCGCCGACAGCAGCATGTCCCGGCGCTCGGCCGCATTACCCGGCGTAATGGCGTCCGGCAGTACACCGTAGATCCAGTAAAGCAGGCGACAGACTCCGTAAATCACATAATCACGAAAGCCAAACCACATCACTGTGATCATGATGAGAAGGGCCCCGATAATCATCAGGCCATCATCCCCTCCCCCTTTCCGTTGTGGCTGGTTTTGCATCAGAACCTCAGAGAATTTTGGTAAACCTTCCCGATATACCAGGCCTTACGCGCCGGCGTGTTGGAGTGATAGCGGCCGACACCCTGCCAGAAATCCCCCCCTTCGAGAATGATGTTGTATTTGAGGATGTAGGCACTGGCCATTGCAGAGGCGCAGAAGTCATGCTGCAGCTGCTCCGCTTTCACGCCAAAATCGGACGCCAGCTTATTCGCCCAGATGGTGTTTATCTGGAATGCGCCGTAATCGTAAGTGCCGTTTTTGTTTTTATTTTTCATTCCCGGTTTTCCGCCTTCAGTCAGCCACAAGGCGAGGAATCCACGGAGAGGAATGTGATAAATCTGTGCTGCTTCAACCATGCAAGTTGGCAGCGGGATTGAGGGCGGGGCATCAACCATAACAATCTCCTAATGATTTCTATTTCGAGTAAAAAATATACCATCAAAAGGAGATTTTTTTAAATCATTTTGGTGCGGATAATTGAGAGGCTGTCAAAGGGATTTTATTTGCCTTCGACAGAGACAATATTGCCCTCGTTCACATTTTCCCATGTCGGGATTTCGCCACTCAGCGTGCAGCGGAGTGTTTCTTTTCCGACGGTAAGTGGTGCGCCACTGCTGTAGTAATGACTTTCATACAGGCAAGAGGTTTTCTTTTGTTCCGGGGTCAGTGTAATACCGGCATCCTGATCCTTTGCCAGCAGTTGTACAAGATGTTGGTTTGTCTGTACCTGCTCACCCAGAATGCTGCTCAGTAAAGAATCGGTTTTCGGCGCGGATACGCTCTGAGCAAAGGCACTGCAACTGATTACGGATGCAGCCAGAATAAGAGCAATCTTCGTGTTGAATTTCATTTCACTTTCTCCATTAAAAAAATCGGCAATCATTTTCTGTATCATTTAAATTAGGTCTGAAAACCGGCCTGAGTGTCAAGCCGATTCTGTTTAAAAATTAACAGGGGATAAAATGATTCAGTCACGTAATAAATATCTGCAGTTTATGCTGGTTCTGCTGGCAGCCTGGGCCATAGCCTGGGGGGCCATGTTTGTCATGGGGCAGGCTGTTCTGCTCTATGGGCTGGGGAAAAATACGCTGTTCTTCAGTCATGGTGCTGTACTGGTGTACCTCCTGTGTGTTTTCCTGGTATACCGCCGCTGGGTTGCTCCGCTACCGGTCGTTGGCCAGCTGAGCAACGTTGGCGCACTGTGGCTGGTTGGCGCGATGGCCGTGGTGTATGTCGGTGAATTTCTGCTGGGTAAAGTGCTGGACCTGCCCGCTGAGCCATTTATGACGAAACTTTTTGCCGATAAGTCCATACCCGATGTGATCCTGACGTTGCTGGCCGTCTTTATCCTTGCCCCGCTGAATGAGGAAATCCTGTTCCGTGGTGTCATGCTGAACGCTGAAGGATCCCCTCATAAATCAGCCATAGCATAGCCATATTTGAGCAACTGATTGGCGAATAATACCCAGGCCGCCAGCAATTCTTTCTC
>NZ_JBXWDD010000016.1:0-54263 GCF_057320665.1 Enterobacter cloacae complex sp. 385G4 | reverse complement strand
CCCCATGTGAGAGTAGGGAACTGCCAGGCATCAAATAAGTGAAGAGGCCATCCGAAAGGATGGCCTTTTTGCGTTTCTGCGCTGCACAAACTAATCCCCCAACGCCCTGCTTATACGGTAAACTACCTGCGTTTTTGCATCAGGATAGCGTCTATGAACCACTCCCTTAAGCCCTGGAATACCTTTGGCATTCAACGTAATGCTAATCAAATTGTACGTGCCGATACTGCACAGCAGCTGCTGGATGCATGGCAAAGCGCAACAGAAAATAACGAACCCGTACTGATTCTGGGCGAAGGAAGCAATGTCCTGTTTCTCGACGATTTCGCGGGAACGGTGATCGTTAACCGCATCATGGGCATTGGTGTGGAAGAGCATGCCGATAGCTGGCATCTGCACGTGGGGGCCGGAGAAAACTGGCATCAGCTGGTGCAATTTACCCTCGAAAAAGGGATGCCGGGTCTGGAAAACCTGGCGCTTATACCAGGCTGCGCCGGATCGTCACCCATCCAAAACATCGGTGCCTACGGCATCGAACTGAAACATGTCTGTGAATATGTCGACTGCATCGAACTGGCGACCGGAACGGCTAAGCGCTTAACGGCAGAACAGTGTCGGTTTGGCTATCGTGACAGTATCTTCAAGCATGAATATCAGGATCGCTACGTGATTGTCGCCGTGGGCCTGCGTCTGCCAAAGAACTGGCAGCCGGTGCTGACCTATGGCGATTTAACGCGTCTCGATCCAGCAACCGTCACTCCCCGCGACGTATTTGACTCAGTTTGCCATATGCGAATGACCAAACTTCCCGATCCGAAAGTAAACGGAAATGCAGGAAGCTTCTTCAAAAATCCGGTTATTAGCAGCGAAAATGCAAAAGCCTTTCTTGAAGGATGGCCCACTGCGCCACATTATCCTCAGGCAGATGGCAGCGTGAAGCTGGCCGCTGGCTGGCTGATCGATCAATGCCAGTTAAAAGGCACGTCCGTAGGTGGCGCTGCCGTTCACCAGCAGCAGGCTCTGGTACTGATTAATCAATGCGATGCGACCAGCGATGATGTTGTACAGCTGGCGCATTATGTTCGTCAACGTGTGGGCGAAAAGTTTAACGTCTGGCTGGAGCCAGAAGTCCGCTTCATTGGCCGCACAGGTGAAGTGAATGCCGTGGAGACCATTGCGTGAAGGACAATACCATTCCGTTAACCCTGATTAGCATCCTTGCTGACGGGGAGTTTCACTCTGGCGAACAGCTGGGCGAGCAGCTGGGCATGAGCCGTGCCGGCATTAACAAGCATATCCAGACGCTTCGCGACTGGGGCGTCGATGTGTTCACGGTGCCGGGAAAAGGCTACAGCCTGCCGGAGCCAATTCAATTGCTGAATGAAGACGTCATCCACAGCCAGCTTGAAAACGGCAACGTTGCGGTGCTGCCGGTGATTGATTCGACGAACCAGTACCTTATGGATCGGCTGAGCGAACTCTCGTCCGGCGATGCCTGTGTTGCTGAATACCAGCAGGCCGGTCGTGGCCGTCGCGGTCGCAAATGGTTCTCGCCATTTGGCGCCAATCTCTATCTGTCCATGTACTGGCGTCTGGAGCAGGGGCCTGCCGCAGCCATTGGCCTGAGTCTGGTCATTGGTATCGTCATGGCGGAAGTGCTGCACGATCTGGGTGCCGATCGGGTCCGCGTTAAGTGGCCAAACGATCTGTACCTTAACGATCGTAAACTTGCCGGTATTCTGGTCGAATTGACGGGTAAAACCGGTGATGCGGCGCAAATTGTTATTGGCGCGGGCCTCAATATGGTGATGCGTACTGTCCAGGATGATGTGGTGAATCAGGCCTGGACCAATCTCCAGGAAGCGGGGATCGTCATCGATCGTAACACCCTTGCCGTGCGCATGATTAAAGAGCTGCGTAGTTCACTCACGCTTTTTGAACAGGAAGGCCTGGCACCGTTCCTGTCTCGTTGGGAAAAGCTGGATAACTTCATCAACCGTCCGGTGAAGCTGCTGATTGGCGATAAAGAGATTTACGGCATTTCCCGCGGTATTGACGCACAGGGCGCGCTACTTCTGGAGCAGGATGGCGCGATAAAGCCCTGGGTGGGCGGTGAGATTTCCCTGCGAAGCGCCGAATAACCGGATGGAGTGAACGATGCGAAAATCCGTCTGCGCTACCCTGGCATTTAACGATGGGGCAGCCTTCCGGCGAGCCCGAAATCACCTCTAAAGACGACGACGATTCGGCAAGTCTGAAAATGCGGGTGTGGATTTCAGCGCAATAATGACGCACTGACTATCCCCTCTCCCCTATGGGAAGAGGGGGAAATCAGTTACTGCGGATACGGTACCCAGTCCCCGCCGTTCAGGCGAACGTACGGTTTGTTCTGATACTGAATCACCACCGCGTTGGCGTTCTCGGAGACTTCTGCCGTTTGCGGCAGGTTGCTGGTGAGCTGATCCCAGTTCACGCTATCTTCCACAAACAGCTTCCCGTCAACGGCGCGGGCAACCAGTTCTGAAATCGCCAGATAGCTGCTTGGCTGGGTAATCTCAATTGGTGCGCCCTGGTGCGGTGCCTTCATACCAAAGAATTTAATGCCTGCAGGCACGTTGGTAATGGACGGGCTTGGGATATCGCGCAGACCGGATACCTGCATTCTGTCGCCTTTCAGCGCGCCACCGTGCTCAGGTACCACGACCACCATCACTTTACGGCCAGATTTTTCCAGCTCCGTGAAGAACGCGTCCAGCTCGTCGAAGAATTTCTGCGCCCGCACTTTGTAATCCGCCGTTTTACTCACCCCCGGGAAGTGGTTACCGTCGTGAAGCGGCAGGGTGTTATAGAACGTTGCACTGCGCGGGTTACTGTCTTTTTCGATGGTCTGCAGCCAGCGCTGCAGCACGGCGGTATCGTCATAAACCGGCGAGCCATCGAAGCCCAGCAGCGTAACGGGAAGACCGGTTTGATCCATCAGTGGCGCCTGCATGCCACCCTGTTCACGTACCTCTTTCAGGAAGTTACCGAACTGACCGTTATGCCCCAGCATCAGGTGCTGCGTAAAGCCCAGCTTCGCGAGATTATCGAATAAATAACACTGGTTGCCAGCGGGCTGATACAGGTTTTTATGCGATGCCTGACCGCAGCTTGCTCGCAGCAGGCGGATTGCCGCCGGGCCGCTATACGAGGTGGCAGAGTTAAAATCTTTAAACTGGATGTCAAAGTGGGACCACAGCGGGTGAGACATCAAACCGGCGGCATCCACGTCAGCCCAGGAGAGGGAACAGATGTTAATCACCAGCAGCTCAAACGGCTGCGCATCGGCTGGCAGCGCATCCGGGAATTTCGTCTGTCGCTTATCTTCAGCGGTATAGAAGCTGGAGAGCCAGGCATTAAGATTGGTAGAGGTCGGCGGTGCGGTCTGAGTTGGAATATCGCCCACCACCGGCGTATCGCCTGCTGTTGTAACGGTAGCCGCTGCGCTTCCTCCCGTCGTGGTCACCGTTGTCGTCGGCTGGCCGGCAGGCCACAGGGAAAAGCTTGGCCCCGCCAGCGTCAGCACGTTAAGCCAGATCATAATGGCGACGACAAACACCGTGACGCGGATCCACTGAGACAGGAACAGCCAGGCAACCAGCAGTACAAAGACGGCGCCAATCATCTGCCAGTTAATGAAACGCTCAACCAGGTCAAGCATATAGTCTGCGCTGAAGCCCGCGACCTGCGATCCCTGGCTCATTATGCTTTCCGGACCAGGCAGCCAGGTATCGTGCCAGAACAGCGCAAAGCCGATGGGGATGGCCACCCAATGGCGTAAACGATGCAGCCTGATGTTCGGCAGAGGCATCAGCAGGAAGGCCATAAACACCAGGTTAAGCAGGGGATGGAAATTCAGATAACCTGCCCAAAGCAGGCCAAACTTCACCAGAAAGTAGAAGTTCCAGCCGGAAAGGCCGCGCCAGTATTGCCAGAGCGGCGAGGGTGACGAAGCGGTATAGGAAGAATTAGTCATGTTTACGGTCTGCCTTGACGTGTGATGCCCGTGTCAGTGTTCCGGCTGGTTTTACATAGCGAGGTTTTACAAACATCACTCTGGCCGTATCACGGATACGGCGTATGGAATGGCGTGCATAGTAGCCAAGCGGGAAAAAGATCAGCGCGCAGAATACGACCAGTTGGATGATATCGCTGATATTCATGATGGTGCGTTCTCCCCGTTCTCAGTTAATAAGCGAAGGGGTTCCGGAACCCGACGCCAGACATGTCCGTCATGTCTGGCATTGAGGATCGGTTTTACATCGCTCGTGATTGCGAGCGGTTTAACCCATTGTTCAGGCTGGAGAGCGCGCATTTGCACCAGCTCTGCGCTGATAGCATTATCTTCGAACCAAATCATACGGTTCGAGAAAATATCCCCGGTAGGCAGGGGGAAGATATGGTTAAGCGCGGTATCAAGATCGTTGACCCGGCAAAACGACAAAAATAGCACCAGGCGATTGTCGCCAATGGTCATGATGTCCCCTGTACGGTTCGGGCGACACAGGGTGAGCGCTTGCTCAACGCGAATGCCCGGGACCGGCCGCAGGGCAACCATAACCCCTTTCCCGTCCGCCGGAAGTAACGTGTTGCTCATCATGTTGCCGACGGCATCGCAGAACGTATCCCATTTCTGGTAGCCACGCAGCTTCATCGGCTGGGTCATGGAGAGCAGCGTGGAGATATCTTCCGGTACATGGCGGCTGAACTGCTGGCCCTGAACGCTTTCAATAAGCGTCAGGCAGCGTGACAGTGGCGCATTCCAGGGGATAACCATATTTGCCCCGCAGCCCAGAAGCAGACGCTCATCGGTAGCACGCAGGCTGGTATTATTTTCGCGCACCACAATTTTTAACGCGCTGCCGCGCTGGCGGCGCAGGGTGTGAATTTGTCTCGCCAGCGTTTCAATCTGATTATTCTGCATCAACGAGAAAACGAGGGTGGCTGCCTGGGTGGTGCGGGCTTCATGAAAAAGCGCTTCGTTAGACTCAAACAGTGTCCAGTTTTCCGAAAGCGCGGGCGCGCCCTCTAAAACCGCAATATGGCTCAGGATGCGCTTTTCATCGCTGCGCGGCTGCACCACGGTTTCTTCCTGCTGTGCCAAGTGCCATTTCCCCTCAATATGTTTAAGAGTCAGCTGTTGCCTGGCGCTCACGCCCTTTTCATTGCACCAGAAGGCAATATCGTAGAGATAGCTGCCTGCCTGGTCACGAAGACTTGCCAGTCCGAACAGGGAGCGATATTCGCCCATCAAAAGTGAGAACAGCTTGTCATTATTACTGCCGGGGTTGACGACCAATAGCGTGCAATTTTGAAACTTTGCCCATTTATTGATTTTTTCCAGCCACGACAGCAGTTTTTCAGCAGGAATATTTTGCAGTATGTTATTTGCACATTTAAGAATCACTAAATAGTGATCCGGATCTATAGAGCACTGAACGTCGCGGGACAAAAAGTATAGACTATCCGCTTCCGCTGACATGGAAAACAAACGTACTTTCTGGGGGCCGCTGTCGCTTTCGAGCGTAATTATTTTCTTCGGCTCTTCGCCCATGCTAATGACGGCCACGCGGGAATCCTTATCCTGAGCGGCAATTGTCTGGTTTACCAGGCTGATAGCGTCTTCATTACGATCCGTATTAATCCACCAGACTCCACCGACTGGCATGTGGCTCAATTCGTCCCATAATGACTGGATGCCAATAGAAAATATGGAGTCCACGATGTCCCTCTTTTCGTCTAATTTGCCTGTATCTCAGTTTACTAGCGAAAGCGTAGAAATAAACCTAACATTGAAATTAAAGAACATCAGATTTAGCATGTAAATGAAATTTGTCAGGGCAGGATGCCCCGCAACTTCCGAGCGTGCGATTTTCCTCAAAGGGATGGAATAAGAATGGATAATAACGAACCTGCAACCCCAGTCGACTCGACTCTGGGTTACACATTCCAAAACGATTTTCTGGCGCTGGCGCAGGCCTTTTCACTACCTGAAATAGATTACACCGATATTTCCCAGCGGGAACAGTTGGCTGCTGCTATTAAACGCTGGCCGTTATTAGCTGAATTCGCCCATCAACATTAAGGGAGCCATTGATGGCCATACTCGGATTACAGGGCGTCCGTGGCGGTGTGGGTACCACATCTGTTACCGCGGCGCTGGCGTGGTCATTACAGCTTTTAGGTGAATCGGTGCTGGTGATTGACGCCTGCGCCGATAATTTGCTGCGTATGTCGTTCAACGTCGATTTCACTCGCGAAGAGGGCTGGGCCCGCGCGCTGCTTGATGACAAAGACTGGCGGGATGCGGGGCTACGCTATACCTCCCAGCTGGATTTACTGCCTTTTGGCCAACTGACCACCACAGAACGCGAGAATGAAGCCGCCTATCAGCGTCTGTTTTCGCAGTTCACGCTTGCGCTGCAGAGCCTGAAAGAAAAGGGGCACTACCAGTGGATCCTGCTGGATCTGCCGCACGGCGCCGGGACGCTGACCCGGCAGCTCATCGCCCAGTGCGATCATGTACTTTCCGTGGTGAACGTCGATGCGAACTGCCATATTCGCCTGCATCAGCAAGGGCTGCCTCAGAACGCACATCTCCTGATTAACGATTTACGTATCGGTAGCCAAATCCAGGACGATCTCTATCAGGTGTGGCTGCAAAGCCAGAGACGCCTGCTTCCCATTGTGATTCATCGGGATGAGGGGATGGCGGAATGCCTCGCCTCCAAGCAGCCGCTGGGCGAATACCGCAGCGACTCGCTGGCAGCAGAAGAGATCCTGACGTTGGCGAACTGGTGTCTGCTGAACTTCGCCAGCAAGGCGGAGCCTGCTGGGAGTTCGGTATGAGTCGACTCGCCAGCTGGCTTCTTATCCCGCCGGTCAGTTCGCGTTTGAGCGACCATTACCGGCACTTTCGCCGGCATGGTGCTCCGGCATTTAGCGCCGCGCTCGGCTGTTTCTGGTTGATTCTGGCCTGGACGTTCATTCCACTCGAGCACCCGCGCTGGCAGCGCATCCGTGCGCGTCACGGCGAATTATACCCACACATTAACCCCGACCGACCACGGCCTTTGGACCCGGCGCGCTATCTTATTCAGGCCGTCTGGCTGGCAATATCGTCATCCCGAACGGAGAAAATAACGCCGCACTGGCGCAGCTATTCCCGCGTACAGCAGTTACGTGAACGCTATCACCAGTGGCTGGATAAACTGCCCGCTAGCGTCAGCGATAAGACCAGCCATCTGGATAACCATAAAGAGCTTGGGCATCTCCACCCAGGCTTGCGGCGTTTTATTCTCGGCGTGATTGTCGTGTTCTCGCTCATTCTGGCGCTGGTCTGTATTACGCAACCTTTCAACCCGCTGGCGCAGTTCATCTTCCTGATCCTGCTGTGGGGCGTGGCGTTGCTGGTTCGTCGTATTCCGGGCCGCTTCTCGGCGCTGATGCTGATTGTGCTGTCGCTGACGGTTTCCTGCCGCTACATCTGGTGGCGTTACACCTCAACGCTGAACTGGGACGACCCGGTCAGCCTGGTGTGCGGTCTGGTGCTGCTGTTTGCTGAGACCTACGCGTGGATTGTGCTGGTGCTAGGCTATTTCCAGGTGATCTGGCCGCTCAACCGCCAGCCGGTTCCGCTGCCTAAAGACACCACGCAGTGGCCGACCGTCGATCTCTTCGTCCCGACCTACAACGAAGACCTGAGCGTGGTGAAAAACACCATCTATGCCGCGCTGGGCATCGACTGGCCGAAAGATAAGCTCAAAGTCTGGATCCTGGATGACGGTAACCGTCCGGCGTTTCGCCAGTTTGCGGAAGAGGTCGGCGTTGAGTACATCGCCCGCCCGACGCATGAACACGCAAAGGCCGGGAATATCAACAACGCCCTGAAATATGCCTCCGGGGAGTTCGTCTCGATTTTTGACTGTGACCACGTGCCGACGCGCTCGTTCCTGCAGATGACCATGGGCTGGTTCCTGAAAGAGAAAGAGCTGGCGATGATGCAGACGCCGCACCACTTCTTCTCGCCGGACCCGTTTGAACGTAACCTTGGCCGCTTCCGCAAAACCCCGAACGAAGGCACGCTGTTCTATGGGCTGGTGCAGGACGGGAACGACATGTGGGATGCCACCTTCTTCTGCGGCTCCTGCGCGGTTATCCGCCGTAAGCCGCTGGATGAAATCGGCGGAATTGCCGTTGAGACGGTGACCGAAGATGCGCATACCTCGCTGCGCCTGCACCGCCGGGGCTATACCTCTGCCTATATGCGTATCCCTCAGGCCGCCGGTCTGGCGACGGAATCTCTCTCGGCGCACATTGGTCAGCGTATTCGCTGGGCGCGCGGCATGGTGCAGATTTTCCGCCTCGATAACCCGCTGATAGGCAAAGGGCTCAAGCTGGCGCAACGTCTCTGCTACGTCAACGCCATGTTCCACTTCTTGTCCGGCATCCCGCGGCTGATCTTCCTGACCGCGCCGCTGGCGTTCCTGCTCCTTCACGCCTATATCATTTACGCCCCCGCGCTGATGATTGCGCTGTTCGTTCTGCCGCACATGATCCACGCGAGCCTGACGAACTCGAAGATTCAGGGCAAATACCGGCACTCCTTCTGGAGTGAAATCTACGAAACGGTGCTGGCCTGGTACATCGCGCCGCCGACGATGGTCGCGCTGATTAACCCGCACAAAGGGAAATTCAACGTCACCGCGAAGGGCGGGCTGGTGGAAGAAGAGTACGTCGACTGGGTGATCTCCCGCCCGTATATCTTCCTCGTGCTGCTGAATATTGTCGGCGTGATCGCCGGTATCTGGCGCTACTTCTACGGCCCGGAAAACGAAATCCTGACCGTCTTTGTCAGTATGGCCTGGGTGTTCTACAACCTGATTATCCTCGGCGGCGCGGTGGCGGTGTCGGTAGAGAGTAAACAGGTTCGTCGCGCGCATCGCGTTGAAATCTGCATGCCTGCGGCGATCGCTCGTGAAGATGGTCACCTCTTCTCCTGTACGGTGCACGACTTCTCTGACGGTGGCCTGGGGATCAAAATCAACGGCCAGGCGAAAGTGCTGGAAGGGCAGAAGGTTAACCTGCTGCTTAAGCGCGGTCAGCAGGAGTATGTTTTCCCGACGCAGGTTGTGCGTGTGGCAGGCAGTGAAGTGGGTCTGCAGCTGATGCCGTTGACCAAAAAGCAACACATTGATTTTGTGCAGTGTACGTTTGCCCGTGCGGATACATGGGCTCTCTGGCAGGACAGCTTCCCGGAAGATAAACCTCTGGAAAGCCTGCTGGATATTCTGAAGCTGGGGTTCCGTGGCTATCGTCACCTTGCAGAATTTGCCCCGTCGTCGGTGAAATTAATTTTCCGGTCACTTACTTCGCTGGTTTCCTGGGTCGTGTCGTTCATTCCTCGTCGTCCCGAGCGGGATGAGACGAAGCAGGCGGACCCGGTTATGGCTCAACAATGATGATAACGCGATGAAAACAAAACTTTCCTGGTTATGTGCAGTGGCAATGGGAGTGAGTGCACTTCCCGCAACAATGGCTAACGCAGCACCCGGTAACGCAGCGGCGACGCCTGCGCCGACGGTACCTGTCGTCGCGCAGGCAACCGATCCGGTTGTTACGGCGGCACCCGGTCAAACAGAAAACATCATTCCGAACCAGCCAACGGAGGGGAACACCCTGCCGGTCGAGAATCCGGTCATCGGGCAGGTGATGCCGGGCGTGCGGGGGGCTAACGCGCCCGTTGTCGCGGATAATGTGCCGTCGCGGGACGTGAAGCTGACCTTCGCGCAAATTGCGCCGCCGCCGGGCAGCATGGTGCTGCGCGGCGTCAACCCTAACGGCAGCATTGAATTTGGTATGCGCAGCGATGAGGTTGTTTCAAATGCGGTACTGAACCTTGAATACACCCCGTCGCCATCCCTGCTGCCGACGCAGTCTCAGCTGAAGGTCTACCTGAACGATGAACTGATGGACGTTCTGCCGGTGACCAAAGAGCAGCTGGGTAAGAAAACACAGGCGCAGGTGCCGATTAACCCGCTGTTCATCACCGACTTTAACCGTATCCGTCTGGAGTTTGTTGGTCACTACCGCGATGTCTGCGAAAACCCCGCCAGCAACACGCTGTGGCTGGACGTCGGGCGTAACTCCTCGCTGCAGATGACCTACCAGCCGCTGGCGCTGAAAAACGATCTGTCGGCGTTCCCGGTTCCGTTCTTCGACCCGCGTGATAACCGTCCGCTCACGCTGCCGATGGTGTTTGCATCGTCCCCTGACGTAACCGAGCAGCTGGCGGCGACCATTGTGGCCTCCTGGTTTGGCTCCCGCTCCGGCTGGCGCGGTCAGAACTTCCCGGTAATGTATGACAAAATGCCGGACAGGAACGCGATTGTCTTTGCAACCAACGCGAAGCGTCCGAGCTTCCTGCGCGACCACCCGGAAGTCAAAGCGCCAACCATTGAGATGGTAAGTCACCCTGATAACCCGTACGTGAAGCTGCTGGTGGTCTTTGGTCGTGATGATAAAGATCTGGTCCAGGCCGCGAAGGCGATTGCTCAGGGCAACGTCCTTTTCCGCGGCAACAGCGTGGTGGTGGACGAAGTTAAGCCGCTGCTGGCGCGTAAACCTTATGACGCGCCAAACTGGGTGCGTACCGACCGCGCCGTGACGTTTGGTGAACTGAAAACCTATGAAGAGCAGCTGCAGGCCTCCGGCCTTGAGCCATCGCCGATTAGCCTGTCGCTGAACCTGCCGCCGGATCTGTACTTGCTTCGCACCAACGGCATTGATATCAATCTCAACTACCGCTATACCGCGCCAGCGACGAAAGACAGCTCGCGCATGGATATCAGCCTGAACAACCAGTTCCTGCAATCGTTCAGCCTGCAAAGTACCCAGGACACCAACCGTCTGATGCTCCGCCTGCCGGTGCTGCAGGGGCTGCTGGACGGAAAAACGGACGTCTCTATTCCGGCGCTGAAGCTTGGCGCGATCAACCAGCTGCGTTTTGATTTCCAGTACATGAACCCGATGCCTGGCGGTTCAGTGGATAACTGCATCACCTTCCAGCCGGTACAGAACCACGTTGTGATCGGCGATGAGTCGACCATCGACTTCTCGAAGTACTACCATTTCCTGGCGATGCCGGATCTGCGTGCCTTTGCTAACGCGGGCTTCCCGTTCAGCCGCATGGCCGATCTCTCTGAATCCATTGTGGTGATGCCAAAAGCGCCAAACGAAGGTCAGGTGACGACCCTGCTCGACACCATGGCAACCGTAGGCGCGCAAACCGGATTACCGGCAGTTAACGTCACGTTGACGGATGATGGCAGTCAGATCCAGAACAAAGATGCGGATATCATGGTGATCGGCACCATCCCGGACAAGCTGAAGGATGAAAAACGTATCGATCTGCTGGTGAAAGCCACCGAGTCGTGGGTTAACACGCCGCTTCGCCAGACCGAGTTCCCAAGCATTATGCCGGACGTGAACGACCGTAAGGCCAGCGCGCAGACGGCCGTAACCTCTCAGGGGGCGATGGCTGCGGTGGTGGGCTTCCAGTCTCCTTACAACGATCAGCGTAGCGTGATAGCCCTGCTGGCGGACAGCCCGCGTGGCTATGAGCTGCTGAATACCGCGATGAACGACAGCGGCAAACGTGCCGCGATGTTTGGTTCTGTGTCGGTGATCCGCGAGTCCGGCGTCAACAGCCTGCGCGTGGGTGATGTGTATTACGTCGGCCATCTGCCGTGGTTCGAGCGCCTGTGGTATGCGCTGTCGAACCATCCGGTTCTGCTCGCCATCCTGGCTGCGGTCAGCGTGGTCTTGCTGGCATGGGTGCTGTGGCGTCTGCTGCGCATCATCAGCCGTCGTCGCCTTAACCCGGATGAGTAAGACGTGATGAAAGCCATTCGCTGGTGTGTAGTCGCAGCGTTGATGCTGGCGGCGATCCCTCTTCGCGCCGCCTGTACCTGGCCTGCCTGGGAGCAGTTTAAAAAGGATTACATCAGCGAGGGCGGGCGCGTCATCGATCCGAGCGACACGCGTAAAATTACAACGTCGGAAGGGCAAAGCTATGCGTTGTTCTTTGCCCTGGCCGCTAACGATCGCAAGGCGTTTGAGCAGTTGCTGACGTGGACGCGCGATAACCTCGCCAGCGGCAATCTCAACGATCGTCTACCCGCCTGGCTCTGGGGACAGAAAGACAAAGAAAACTGGGGAGTGATTGATACCAACTCCGCCTCAGATGCCGATGTCTGGATTGCCTGGTCGCTGCTCGAAGCGGGCCGGTTATGGAAAGACCCGGACTATACCCAAACGGGCAAGGCACTGCTAAAACGCATTGCCAGCGAGGAAGTGGTGAAAGTGCCGGGGCTCGGCTCAATGCTGCTTCCCGGTAAAGTCGGTTTTGCCGAAGAAAACGCCTGGCGCTTTAACCCCAGCTACCTTCCTCCACAGTTAGCGAGCTATTTCACCCGCTACGGTGCACCGTGGACCACGCTGCGTGAAACCAATCTGCGGCTGCTGCTGGAAAGCGCGCCGAAGGGATTCTCGCCGAACTGGGTGCAGTATCAGAAAAACAAAGGCTGGCAGCTACAGCAGGATAAAACGCTGGAAGGGGGCTATGACGCCATCCGTGTCTATCTTTGGGTGGGCATGATGAGCGATAAAGATCCTCAAAAAGCCCGGCTGCTGACGCGCTTCCAGCCGATGGCGGCAAAGACAATCAAACAGGGCGTGCCGCCGGAGAAAGTGGATGTAGCGACGGGTAAACACACCGGCAATGGCCCGGTCGGGTTCTCTGCCGCGATGCTGCCGTTTTTACAGCAGCGCGATGCCCAGGCGGTTCAGCGCCAGCGCGTGGCAGATCATTTTCCCGATAACAATGCCTACTACAGCTATGTATTGACTCTTTTTGGTCAGGGATGGGATCAGCATCGTTTTCGCTTCACCGCTAAGGGTGAATTAATACCGGATTGGGGCCAGGAATGCGCAAGTTCACAATAAATCTACTCACTCTATCGCTTGGGCTGGCACTGATGCCGCTGGCGCAGGCCGTTAACTCTCCGCAGCAGAAACAGCTGCTGGAGCAGGTTCGGCTGGGCGAATCGACCCATCGTGAGGATTTGGTTCGTCAGTCGCTCTACCGTCTTGAGCTGATCGATCCGAACAACCCTGACGTCATTGCCGCCCGCTTTCGCTACCTGCTGCGCCAGGGCGATAACGCCGGAGCGCAAAAAGAGCTGGACCGCCTGAAGGGGATCGCCCCTGACTCCGGCGCGTACCAGTCCTCACGCAATACCATGCTGCTTTCCACCCCGGATGGTCGCCAGCAGCTTCAACAGGCGCGCTTACTCGCTACGACAGGGCACACGCAGGAGGCGATTGCCGCCTATGACAAGCTCTTTGACGGCAACCCGCCGGGCGGCGACGTGGCGACGGAATACTGGAATGTGGTGGCGAAAGATCCTGCCCGTCGCGCTTCGGCCATCAACCAACTGAAAAAAATAAACAGCAGCAGCCCCGGGAATACCCAGCTCCAGACGACGCTGGCCCAGCTTCTGTTCCAGAGCGGACGCCGTGATGAAGGCTTTGCGGTGCTGCAGGAGATGGCTAAATCCACCGGCGGCCGCGGCCAGGCCTCTGACATGTGGTATGAGCAGATCAAAGACCAGCCTGCCAGCAGCGCCAGCGTCACCGCGCTGCAAAAATACCTGACCGTCTTCAGCGACGGCGATAGCGTCGCGGCGGCGCGCGCCCAGCTTGAGGCGCAGCAAAAGCAGCTCGCTGACCCGGCGTTCCGCGCGAAAGCGGAAGGGCTGGCGGCGGTGGATGCCGGGCAGGGGAGTAAGGCGGTGGCGGAGCTGCAAAAAGCCGTCAGCGCCAACCATGCCGACAGTGAAGCGGTGGGTGCCCTTGGGCAGGCCTATTCCCAGAAAGGCGACCGCGCCCGCGCGGTGGCACAGTTTGAAAAGGCGATTGCCCTCGATCCGCAGAGCGATAACCGCGGTAAATGGGACAGCTTGCTGAAGGTTAACCGCTACTGGCTGCTGATCCAGCAGGGGGATGCGGCGCTGAAGGCGAATAACCCGGCGCAGGCGGAGCGTTACTATCAGCAGGCGCGCAACGTCGACAACACCGACAGCTATGCGGTGCTGGGGCTGGGAGATGCCGCTGCGGCGCGTAAAGATAACGACGCGGCGGAGCGTTATTACCGCCAGGCGTTACGTATGGACAGCAGCAACAGCAATGCGGTTCGAGGCCTTGCCAATGTTTACCGCGCGCAGTCCCCGGAGAAAGCCTCGCAGTTTATCCAGTCTCTCTCCGCCAGCCAGCGCCGGAGTATTGATGATATTGAGCGTAGCCTGACTAACGAGCAGCTTTCCGCCCAGGCAGAACAGCTGGAGAGTCAGGGGAAATACGCTCAGGCGGCAGACATTCAGCGTCGCCGTCTGGCACTCTCGCCCGGTGACGTCTGGATAACGTATCGTCTCTCGCGCGATCTCTACAGCGCGGGCCAGCGCAGCCAGGCGGATACCCTGATGCGCCAGCTTGCCAGCCAGAAACCGTCTGACCCGGAGCAGGTGTATGCCAACGGGCTCTACCTGTCCGGAAACGATCAGGACCGGGCCGCGCTGGCGCATCTGAATACCCTGCCGCGCAGCCAGTGGAACGGCAACATTCAGGAACTTGCCGACCGTCTGCAAAGCAATCAGGTGCTGGAAACCGCCAACCGCCTGCGCGACAGCGGCAAAGAGCAGGAGGCGGAAAATCTTCTGCGTCAGCAGCCTGCCTCCACCCGCATCGACCTGACGCTGGCGGACTGGGCGCAGCAGCGTGGCGATCTGAACGCGGCGAAAACGACGTACAGCGCCGTCCTGCAGCGTGAGCCGCAGAACGAAGACGCGATCCTCGGTCTGACCGAAATTTACAGCGCGGAAGGTAACAAAGATGCCGCCCGTGCAGAGCTCGCGAAACTGCCCGCCGCGCAAAACGGCCAGCCGCTGTCGCTCAATATGCAGCGCCGGATCGCGATGGCGCAGGCAGGTCTGGGCGATTCCGCTGCTGCAGAAAAGACCTTCAGCAAAATCATTCCGCAGGCTAAATCGCAGCCCGCCTCCATGGAAAGCGCGCTTGTGCTGCGTGATGCTGCCCGCTTCCAGACGCAAAACGGCCAGCCGCAGCAGGCGCTGGAGACGTATAAAGATGCGATGGTGTCGTCCGGCATTACCACGACGCGTCCGGTGGACAATGACAGTTTCACCCGTCTGACGCGCAACGATGAAAAAGATGACTGGCTGAAGCGCGGCGTGCGCAGTGACGCCGGTGATTTGTACCGTCAGCAGGATGTTAACGTCACGCTGCAGCACGACTACTGGGGCTCCAGCGGCACGGGCGGCTATTCCGACCTGAAAGCGCATACCACCATGCTCCAGGTGGACGCCCCGCTCTCTGACGGGCGCATGTTCTTCAGAAGCGATCTGGTCAACATGGACGCTGGCACCTTTGATAACAATAACGGAACCTACGACCCTAAATGGGGAACCTGCTACGACACGCCGTGTAGCGGCAACACCAGCCAGAGCGACAGCGGCGCCAGCGTCGCCGTTGGCTGGCAGAATAAAACCTGGGCGATGGATATTGGTACCACGCCAATGGGCTTTGACGTCGTCGACGTGGTGGGGGGTATCAGCTACAGCAGCGATTTAGGCCCCATCGGCTACACCGTCAACGCCCATCGTCGGCCTATCTCCAGCTCTCTGCTGGCGTTCGCCGGGCAAAAAGATACCAATACCGGCACCACCTGGGGCGGCGTGCGCGCGACGGGCGGCGGGGTAAGTATCAGCTATGACAAAGGCGAGGCGAACGGCGTCTGGTCAAGCCTGAACGCGGAAACGCTGACCGGTAAAAATGTGGAAGATAACTGGCGCGTCCGCTGGATGACGGGTTATTACTACAAGCTCATTAATAAAAACAACGAGCGCCTGACGGTCGGCGTCTCCAATATGCTCTGGCACTACGATAAGGATCTGAGCGGCTATTCCCTCGGTCAGGGCGGCTACTACAGCCCGCAGGAGTATGTCTCCTTCGCGCTGCCGGTGACCTGGCGTAAGCGTACGGAAAACTGGTCCTGGGAGCTGGGTGGCTCGGTGTCCTGGTCTCACTCCAAAACCAAAGACGAGCTGCGTTACCCGATCCAGAGCCTGATCCCGACCGATGAGCCAGGCCGCTATACCGACCGTGGCGCGATGGAAACCGGCAGCTCCTCCTCCGGGACGGGTTATACCGCGCGGGCAATTATCGAACGCCGGGTCACCTCCAACTGGTTTGTGGGCATGGGCGTAGATATTCAGGAAGCGAAAGATTACACCCCAAGCCATGCGCTAATTTATGTGCGCTACTCTGCTGCAGGCTGGCAGGGCGATATGGACTTACCGCCGCAGCCGCTTATTCCTTATGCGGACTGGTAATCGGATTTTCCTTAATCCATTTGTAAGTCTCTCTTAATAGCGCGGCAATCGGGTATACTCAGGCGCGCCAGGTTTACACCCTGGCGCGCCCTGCGCTTCGAGTTTTGTGGAGAGTCATTTTGCGTGTCAGCCGTTCCTTAACGATCAAACAAATGGCGATGGTCTCTGCCGTCACTATGCTGTTTGTACTGCTCTTCTGCGTAATTTTGCTGTTTCATTCCGTACAGCAGAATCGCTATAACACGGCTTCGCAGTTAGAAAGTATCGCCCGCTCGGTGCGCGGCCCGCTCTCCGCCTCGATCCTGAAAGGGGACATTCCCGAAGCGGAAACCATCTTAAAGCGCATTCAGCCTGCCGGGGTCGTTAGCCGCGCCGATGTCGTCTTACCCAACCAGTTCCAGGCGTTGCGGATGAGTTTTATCCCGGAGCGTCCCGTCCCGATGATGGTGATGCGCCTGTTTGAGCTGCCGGTGCAAATTTCTCTGCCTCTCTATTCGCTGGAACGTCCTGCCAATCCGCAGCCACTGGCCTACCTGGTTCTGCAGGCGGACTCGTACCGGATGTATAAATTCGTCATGAGTTGGGTGGTTACGTTAGTGACCACTTGCTTACTTATGACCCTGATCATCAGCGTAGCGCTGACGTGGTGTATAAACCGCCTCATTGTTCACCCGCTGCGCCGTATCGCCCGCGAGCTGAATGGGCTTTCGCCGCAGGATCAACTGGGGCACCAGCTTGAGCTGCCGCGTCTGCACCAAGACGATGAGATCGGTATGCTGGTGCGCAGCTACAACCTCAACCAGCAGCGCATCCAGCGTCATCAGGATGAGCTAAACAACAGCGCCACGCGCTTCCCGGTGTCGGAGCTACCTAATAAAGCGTTTCTGATGGCAATGCTGGAGCAGACCGTTGCGCGGCAGCAAACCACGGCGCTGATGGTGATTGCCTGTGAAACCCTGCAGGACACGGCGGGCGTGCTCAAGGAGAGCCAGCGTGAAATGCTGCTGCTGACGCTGGTGGAAAAGGTGAAGTCTGTCCTTGCCCCGCGCATGGTGCTGACCCAGGTCAGCGGTTACGACCTGGTGGTGATTGCCAACGGCGTGAAAGAGCCGTGGCATGCCATCACATTAGGTCAGCAAGTACTCACTGTCATAAATGAGCGGCTGCCCGTGCAGGGCATCCAGCTTCGTCCGAGCGCCAGTATCGGTATCGCCATGTACTACGGTGATTTATCGGCCGAGCAGCTGTACCGCCGCGCGTTCTCGGCGGCGTTTACCGCCCGGCGCAAAGGGAAAAATCAGATCCAGTTCTTTGACCCGGAGCAGATGGAAAAGGCGCAGCAGCGCCTGACGGAAGAGAGCGATATCCTGACCGCGCTGGATAACCGTCAGTTCGCCCTCTGGCTACAGCCGCAGGTGAATTTACAGACGGGGGAAGTGAAAAGCGCCGAGGCGCTGCTCCGCCTGCAGCAGCCGGATGGCTCCTGGGAGCTGCCGGAGGGGCTGATTGAGCGCATCGAATCCTGCGGGCTGATGGTCACCGTTGGCTATTGGGTACTGGAGGAGTCCTGCCGCCAGCTTGCCGCCTGGCAGGAGCGCGGCGTAACGCTGCCGCTGTCGGTCAACTTGTCTGCCCTGCAGCTTATGCATCCGACGATGGTCTCCGAGATGCTGGAGCTGATCCACCGCTACCGGATCAAGCCTGATACGCTGACGCTGGAAGTGACGGAGAGCCGGCGCATTGACGATCCTAACGACGCGGTGGCCATCCTGAAGCCGCTGCGCAATGCCGGCATTCGCATCGCGCTGGACGATTTTGGTATGGGCTACGCCGGGCTGCGCCAGCTTCAGCACATGAAAGCCCTGCCGGTGGACGTGCTCAAAATCGATAAATCGTTTGTCGACGGGCTGCCGGAAGACAGCAGCATGGTGCAGGCCATCGTTCAGATGGCGCGCAGCCTCAAGGTGCATCTTATTGCCGAGGGGATTGAAACCGAAGCGCAACGCGTCTGGCTGGCAGAGGCGGGCGTCGAGAGCGGCCAGGGCTATCTTTTTGCCCCCGCGGTGCCGCCAGATGTCTTCGAGCAGCGATACCTTTCTGGCGCTGACCATAACGCAAAAGTGTAATTTTGTTGCTGGCTTGTGCGAGCCAGTTCAAAGTTCTTAACATTTGTGTTTCAAATTTGAACCGGGTTTATTTCTGTCCTGTTATACGGGTGTTATTTTAGAGCCGCAGGTTAACCATAACCTTACAAAGCCTGTGGTTTTTCTTCCCAAGGACACCCTATGAAAACCTCACTCTTCAAAAGTCTTTATTTCCAGGTCCTGACAGCCATCGCCATCGGTATTCTGCTGGGTCACTATTACCCGGAGCTGGGCGCGCAAATGAAACCGCTTGGCGACGCGTTCGTTAAGCTCATTAAAATGGTCATCGCCCCGGTGATCTTCTGTACGGTGGTAACGGGCATCGCTGGCATGGAAAGCATGAAGGCGGTGGGCCGTACCGGTGCAGTGGCGCTTCTCTACTTTGAAGTGGTCAGTACCCTTGCGCTGATTATTGGTCTGGTCATCGTCAACGTGGTACAGCCTGGCGCGGGTATGAACGTTGATCCCTCTACGCTGGATGCCAAAGCGGTTGCGGTCTATGCCGAACAGGCGAAGGATCAGGGCGTGGTGGCCTTCCTGCTGGACGTCATCCCTGGCAGCGTCATCGGCGCCTTCGCCAGCGGAAACATTCTGCAGGTGCTGCTGTTTGCCGTGATGTTTGGCTTCGCCCTGCACCGTCTGGGCAGCAAAGGCCAGCTTATCTTCAACGTGATTGAAAGCTTCTCGCAGGTCATCTTTGGCATCATCAATATGATCATGCGCCTGGCGCCGATCGGTGCCTTCGGTGCGATGGCCTTCACCATCGGCAAGTATGGCGTTGGCACGCTGGTGCAGCTGGGTCAGCTGATCATCTGCTTCTACATCACCTGTATTCTTTTCGTGGTGGTGGTGCTGGGCTCCATCGCCCGTGCGACAGGCTTCAGCATTTTCAAATTCATCCGCTACATCCGTGAAGAGCTGCTGATTGTTCTGGGGACCTCCTCTTCAGAATCGGCGCTGCCGCGTATGCTCGACAAGATGGAAAAGCTGGGGTGCCGTAAATCGGTGGTCGGCCTGGTGATCCCGACGGGGTACTCCTTCAACCTTGACGGTACCTCGATATACCTGACGATGGCGGCCGTGTTTATCGCCCAGGCGACCAACAGCCATATGGATATTTTCCATCAAATCACCCTGCTGGTGGTGCTCTTGCTGTCGTCTAAAGGGGCTGCGGGCGTGACGGGCAGCGGCTTTATCGTGCTGGCGGCCACCATTTCTGCG
The DNA here is from genome assembly GCF_057320665.1 of Enterobacter cloacae complex sp. 385G4. Taxonomy (NCBI): domain Bacteria; kingdom Pseudomonadati; phylum Pseudomonadota; class Gammaproteobacteria; order Enterobacterales; family Enterobacteriaceae; genus Enterobacter; species Enterobacter cloacae complex sp. 385G4. Next base: position 34,390 of record NZ_JBXWDD010000016.1, on the reverse strand, counting down.
GTGGGGCATCTGCCGGTGGCGGGTCTGGCACTGATTCTTGGTATTGACCGCTTTATGTCTGAGGCGCGTGCCCTTACCAACCTGGTGGGTAACGGCGTGGCCACGGTGGTGGTCGCGAAATGGGTGAAAGAGCTGGATCACAAGAAGCTCAACGATACGCTGAATAATCGCGCGTCTGATAGCAAAAATCCTGGTTTAACCTCCTAATCTTGTCACAATTGCCCGCATTCCCTTGTCGGGATGCGGGCTCCTGCGCATAATAACTGTTCATACCTGTCATAATTCGACAAGATTTTTTTTGGGTATATTTCACTTCGGATCGTGACGTTTTGCCGAACGCGCGGTCTAATCGACGTGTTTTCATCGTCATCTTTTAGAGTGCAGCGCGTCGCGAGACACTCTTTTTAACCAGGAATGTTGATCAGGGGTTCACATGCAGGGCACAAAAATTCGACTCTTAACCGGCGGTTTGCTGATGATGGCAGCAGCCAGTTATGTGCAGGCAGATGCGCTCCAGCCAGACCCGGCCTGGCAACAAGGCACGCTAGCGAACGGTTTTCAGTGGCAGGTGTTATCTACTCCACAGCGTCCCAGCGATCGTATTGAAATCCGTCTGTCCGTAAATACCGGCTCCCTTACGGAAAGCACTCAGCAAACCGGTTTTAGCCATTTTATTCCCCGTCTGGCGCTCACGCAGAGCGGCAGCTTGCAGGCAGTACAGGTGCGTTCGCTGTGGCAACAGGCCATCGATCCGAAACGCCCCCTTCCTCCGGCTGTGGTCTCCTATGACTACACCATGTTTAACCTGAGCCTGCCAAATAACCGTAACGACCTTCTTAAAGAAGCCCTTACCTATCTCTCCGATGCCTCTGGCAACCTGGCGATTACGCCGGACACCGTGAACTATGCATTGAGCAACGGCGACATGGTGGCGACCTGGCCTGCGGATACCAAAGAGGGCTGGTGGCGTTACCGTCTGAAAGGCTCAACGTTGCTGGGGCACGATCCGGCAGAGCCGCTGAAGCAGCCGGTGGACGTCGAACAGGTAAAATCGTTCTACCAGAAATGGTACACCCCGGACGCGATGACGCTGATCGTCGTCGGCAATGTGGATAGCCGCGCGGTGGTTGAGCAGATCAACAAAGCGTTTGGCGATCTGAAGGGCAAACGCGAAACGCCAGCCCCTGTCCCGACGCTCTCTCCGCTGCGCGCCGAGCCTGTCAGCATTATGACGGACACCGTGCGCCAGGACAGGCTCTCCGTGATGTGGGATAACGCCTGGCAGCCTATTCGCGAGTCTGCGGCGCTGCTGCGCTACTGGCGTGCCGATCTGGCGCGTGAAGCGTTGTTCTGGCACGTTCAGCAGACGCTCAGCAAAAACAACGTGAAGAACATTGGCCTTGGCTTTGACTGCCGCGTGCTGTTCCAGCGTGCGCAATGTGCCATTAACGTTGAATCGCCGGGCGATAAACTGAATGCGAACCTGGGTGTGGTGGCGAAAGAGCTGGCAAAAGTGCGTAAAGAGGGGCTCTCTGAAGAGGAGTTCAACGCGCTGCTGGCCCAGAAAAAACTGGAGCTGCAGAAACTGTTTGCCACCTACGCTCGCGCCGATACCGACATTCTGATCAGCCAGCGGATTCGCTCCCTGCAGAATCAGGTTGTCGACATTGCGCCTGAGCAGTACCAGAAGCTGCGTCAGGACTTCCTGAACGGTCTGACTGTGAATATGCTGAATCAGGATTTACGTCAGCAGCTGTCGCAGGATATGGCGTTGATCCTTCTGCAGCCGAAAGGCGAGCCGGAATATGACATGAAGGAACTTCAGAAGACCTGGGATTCCATTATGGCCACCGCGTCGCAGCCGGCGCAGGCTGCCACGGCTGATGATCTACACCAGGACGCGTCGGATATTCCGCAGGGGCAGTAACCCCCTCACGCTGACCCTCTCCCCTTTGGGGAGAGGGTTAGGGGAAACTAAACAGGCATCGCCTCGCGCGGAATAATCGCCCCGCGATACTGAATCACGGTGCTGGCCGTCAGGTGCCCACGCTGTGCCGACGCTTCCGGCGTTCCCCCCGTCAGGCGTACCGCCAGGTAGCCCGCGCTGAAGGAATCCCCCGCCGCGGTGGTATCAATCACTTTCTCTTTGTCCAGCTTCACCGCAGGGACCTCAATCACCGCTTCACCCGCAATCGCGACCAGGCACGACTCCGCGCCGCGCTTAATCACCACTTCGCTCACGCCTGCTGCGTGCGTGCGGGCAATCACGTCCTCAACCGGCTTTTCACCCCACAGGGCGTCTTCATCATCGAGCGTGAGGAAGGCGATGTCCGTGCACTGCAGCATCTGCTGATAAACCTGCTGCGTCTCTTCGCGGCTGGCCCACAGGCGCGGGCGGTAGTTGTTATCAAAAATCACCTTCCCGCCGTTGGCGCGGCATTCGCGCAGCAGCGAGAGCAGCTTTTCGCGGCTGGTCGGGCTTAAAATCGCCAGGCTAATACCGCTCAGATAGAGATAGTCAAACGTCGCCAGCTCTTCGCAGATGGCCCCAGCGGCGTCGCTCTCCAGCCAGAATTTGGCCGCGGCTTCGTTACGCCAGTAATAAAACGTGCGTTCGCCGGTGCTGTCAGTTTCGATGTAGTAAAGCCCAGGCAGGCGGTTTTCCATACGCTGTATAAGCGAGGTGTCAACATGTTCACTCTGCCAGGCTTCCAGCATCTGCTGGCTGAAGCTGTCCGTGCCGAGGGCGGTGACGTAGTTCACGGTGAGTGCCTCAGGCGCAACCTGACGGGCAATGTAAACCGAGGTGTTTAACGTATCGCCACCAAATCCGCGGCTGACTTCCGGGCCTTTTTGTGACAGCTCAATCATGCATTCGCCAATCACGGCAATTTTTTTGGACATAGTCGTGAACCTGAACAGAAGAATTTTCAGCAGTGTGCGCCGAGTGAATTAGATGGTCAACTATATTAAAACGGTGTTCCATTATTTTATTTGAGCCAGCGCGTGTTCCGGCAAATTTCTGTCATCTTAATTTCATTTTCACGGTGAATTGAACATAAAGTTCTCAATTATCGCGCCGATAATCCTGTGACGAGTCCAGAAAGGCTATCCCAACAACAGGACATCTGAAATGAAGTCAGAGCAGGTTATCCAGCGGCTGAGCACTACGCCTGAGGCAAGTATTGAGAACTTGCAGGAGCATCGCTACTGGCTGCAATGTGAGCGCGCGTACACCTGGCAGCCGATCTATCGAACGGACGGTCGGCTGATGGCAATTGAAATTTTGACCGTCGTTACGCATCCCTCAAACCCTACTCAGCGCATCGCGCCGGATCGCTATTTTGCCGAAGTTGCCGTTCGCCAGCGTCTGGACGTGCTGGAAGAGCAGCTCCGTATGCTGGCGACGAAACAGGCCTTTTTCGAGCAGCATACGATCCTCGCCTCGGTGAACGTGGATGGCCCAACTCTGCTGGCGCTGCGTCAGAACGCGAAGCTGCAGGAGCTGATCGCCACCCTGCCGTGGCTGCGCTTTGAGCTGGTGGAGCACGTGCGCCTGCCGCAGGATTCCTCGTTTGCGTCAATGTGTGAATTTGGCCCGCTGTGGCTGGATGACTTTGGCACCGGTATGGCGAACTTCTCGGCCCTCAGCGAAGTGCGCTATGACTATATCAAGGTGGCTCGCGATCTGTTCATCATGCTGCGCCAGACCCCGGAAGGGCGGAATCTGTTTACGCTGTTATTGCAGTTGATGAATCGCTATTGCCAGGGGGTGATCGTTGAAGGCGTGGAAACGCTGGAAGAGTGGCGTGATGTGCAAAACTCTCCCGCAGCGGCGGCGCAAGGCTATTTCCTCTCTCGCCCCGTGCCGATGGATCTCCTCGAAAGCGCCAGAACGACCCTCTGATAGCCCCGTTTCCCTTTGTCTGGACTATAGTTTTACAGGAAAGGTCATCAGGAAAGGGGATAACAATGACAAAAACAACCAGGGTCATTTCCTGGATTACAGGGATTTTCTTGTTGTTGATCGCGATCGTCGTCATCATTATCGCGACGTTTGACTGGAACCGCCTTAAGCCGACCATCAACCAGAAAGTCTCAACTGAGCTGAACCGTCCCTTCGCCATTCGTGGCGATCTGGGTGTGGTATGGGAGCGTCAGAAAGAGGAGACCGGCTGGCGAAGCTGGATCCCCTGGCCGCACGTCCACGCCGACGACATTATTCTCGGCAACCCGCCGGATATCCCCGAAGTGACCATGGTGCATCTGCCGCGCGTGGAAGCCACGCTGGCGCCGCTAGCGCTCCTGACCAAAACCGTCTATCTACCGTGGATCAAGCTCCAGCAGCCCGATGCGCGCCTGATCCGCCTCTCTGAAAAAAACAATAACTGGACGTTTAACCTTGCCAGCGACGGCGAAAAAGATCCGAATACCCAGCCCTCTTCGTGGTCATTCCGTCTGGACAATATTCTTTTCGATCGCGGGCGGATCGCCATCGACGATAAGGTCAGCAAGGCAGACGTGGAGATCCTGGTCGATCCGCTGGGTAAACCGCTGCCGTTTAGCGAAGTCACGGGCAATAAAGCGAAAGGCGATAGCGCCAAAGCGGGTGATTATGTCTTCGGCCTGACGGCAAAAGGGCGCTACAACGGTCAGCCGCTTAACGGGAAAGGGAAAATCGGCGGCATGCTGGCGCTTCGGAGCGAAGGCACGCCGTTCCCGGTGCAGGCGGATTTCCGCTCGGGGAATACGCGCGTGGCGTTTGTGGGGACGGTCAACGATCCGATGAACATGGGGGGCGTCGACCTGCAGCTCAAGTTCGCCGGTGACTCGCTTGGCGAACTGTATGAACTGACCGGCGTACTGCTGCCGGATACCCCGCCGTTCGAAACGGACGGGCATTTGGTTGCCAAAATTGATACCGAAAAATCGTCCGTTTTTGACTACCGGGATTTCAACGGCCGCATCGGCGACAGCGATATTCACGGCACGCTGACCTACACCACCGGAAAACCACGGCCAAAACTGGAAGGGGATGTCGAATCCCGCCAGCTGCGTCTGGCCGATCTTGGCCCGCTGATAGGCGTGGATTCGGGCAAAGGGACAAAGTCAAAAGAGGTTAAAAAGGACGTTCAGCCTGCGGGAAAAGTGCTGCCGTACGATCGCTTTGAAACCGATAAGTGGGACGTGATGGATGCGGATGTGCGCTTCAAAGGGCGCAAGATTGAGCATGGCAGCACGCTGCCGCTGAGCGATCTCTCGACGCATATCATCCTGAAAAATGCCGACCTGCGCCTGCAGCCGCTGAAGTTTGGCATGGCGGGCGGGACGATTTCCTCCAACATTCACCTGGAAGGCGATAAAAAGCCGATGCAGGGGCGGGCGGAGATCCAGGCGCGTCGATTGAAGCTGAAAGAGCTGATGCCGAACGTGGAGCTGATGCAGAAAACCCTCGGTGAAATGAACGGCGATGCGGACATTCGCGGGGTGGGGAATTCCGTGGCGGCACTGCTGGGCAGCGGCAACGGTAACCTGAAACTGCTAATGAACGACGGTCTGGTCAGCCGCAACCTGATGGAGATCCTGGGGCTGAACGTCGGTAACTTTATCATCGGGCAAATCTTTGGCGATGACGAGGTGCGGGTGAACTGCGCGGCGGCGAATGTGGATCTGGTTAACGGCGTGGCGCGTCCGCAGATTTTTGCCTTCGACACGGAAAACGCGGTGATTAACGTGACCGGTACCGCCAGCATGGCCTCCGAACAGCTGGATTTGACCATCGATCCGGAAAGTAAGGGGATTCGTATTATTACCCTGCGCTCGCCGCTTTACGTGCGTGGGACCTTCAAAAATCCGCAGGCGGGCGTCAAGCCCGGGCCGCTGATTGCGCGTGGCGCGGTGGCCGCAGCCCTCGCGACGTTGGTCACCCCGGCCGCCGCGCTGCTGGCGTTGATTTCGCCGTCAGAAGGCGAGGCGAATCAATGCCGGACGATTTTGTCGCAGATGAAGAAGTAACGCCTTTCTCCCTCTCCCTGTGGGAGAGGGCCGGGGTGAGGGCATCAGGCCGCAATGAATTACAGCGCCTGATGCTTAGTTTCATGCGTCAGCAGCAGCGCAATCAACGTCAGCGCCGCCATGGCCGCCAGATAAACGCCCACGTAGAACAGACCATAATTTGCCTGCAGCCAGGTGGCGATATACGGTGCCACGGACGCACCCAGAATAGACGAGACGTTATAGGAGAACGACGCGCCGGTATAACGCACTTCCGTCGGGAACAGCTCCGGCAGCAGCGCGCCCATCGGGCCGAAGGTCAGCCCCATCAGGCTCAGGCCAATCAGCAGGTACGCCATCACCAGCGCCGGGCTACCTGAACTCAGCAGCGGCGGGAAGACGAACAGAGCAAACAGAATGATCAGCGTGGTGATCGTAATCATGCTCGCACGACGACCAAACTTATCCGCCAGCAGGCCGGCAATCGGTACCATCACGCCAAACCCAATCACCGCCATCATCAGCATCCACAGCACTTCGTTACGCGGCAGGCCCAGCCCAACCGGTGCGGCAGCGGTACTGTAGGTCATGGAATACACCGTCATGATGTAGAACAGCGTGTAGGTCGCCAGCATGATAAACGTGCCCAGCACGGTCACGCGCACGTGTTTTGTCAGCAGGGTGCCCAGCGGCACTTTTACCTGTTTTTTCGCCGCGGCTACTTTTGCGAACACCGGCGTCTCATGCAGGGAAACACGCACATACAGGCCAATCAGCACCAGCACGGCCGAGAAGACAAACGGAATACGCCAGCCCCAGCTCATGAACTGTTCGTCCGTCAGCAGCCAGGAGAGCAGCAGGAAGGTCCCGTTGGCAAAGAAGAAGCCAATCGGCGCGCCAAGCTGCGGGAATGAACCGTACAGCGCGCGTTTACGCGGCGGGGCGTTCTCGGTCGCCAGCAGCGCCGCGCCACCCCATTCACCGCCCAGCCCCAGACCCTGACCAAAACGCGCCAGCGCCAGCAGGACCGGCGCCAGAATGCCGATGGTTTCGTAGGTCGGCAGCAGGCCGATCGCCACGGTGGAGATGCCCATCGTCAGCAGCGAGGCCACCAGGGTGACTTTGCGCCCAATACGATCGCCGAAGTGTCCAAACAGCGCGGAGCCAATCGGACGCGCCACAAACGCGATAGCAAAGGTCGCCAGAGACTGTAGCGTCGCCGCCGTCGGGTCTCCCTGCGGGAAGAAAATATGCGGGAAAACGATGACCGCTGCGGTGGCGTAAATGTAAAAGTCGAAGAACTCAATGGCGGTGCCAATCAGCGATGCGACGACAACTTTATTGCGCGAGTTTACCGGGACGTTTTCCGCACCAGAGTCGAGTGTTGTGGCTGTTGATTGCATAATATTTTCTTATTTTTTGTCGAACGAAAGGCCATATTACGCACAGCAAAAGCGACATTTCAATCTGTAACAAAATAGCTTACTGATTATAAAATCAACAAAAAGCGGATAATGTTCAGGCCAGCCAAAATGCTTCCATGAAATGCTTCACGTTTTTTAAATATTGGTGGATAAAACTGGTTTTCGGTTAAATAAAAGTTACGGACTGGATTTATATGCTGAAATGATGAGTCGGGCTGAAATATCAGCCCGAGAGCGGAATTAACGGTGTGTTTTTCCGGGCATTCGCGTGTCGCCTTTGTACTCGGCGGTGGCAATCCACGCCGCGCAGAACAGGGTTAAACGCGCGAAGAAGTAGAAGAACGCCATCAGCCCCAGCACCGAGCCAAATGCCGCGCCGGACGGGGATTTCACCAGCGACGGCAGGGTGTAGGTCATCACGATTTTAATCACTTCAAAGCCGATCGCCGCAATCAATGTGCCGCGGAGCAACGCCTTCTTACGCGGACGATGCCGAGGCAAGCGCCAGAAAATCCAGAAGAACAGCAGGTAGTTGGCGAAGATAGAAATCGCCAGCCCGATCCCGCGCCAGGCGGGCTTCAGCCATTCGATGTAATCAAGATAGAGCGCAGAAATAATCATCTGCTGCGCGGAGCCTGCCACGGAGGTAATGGAGAGCGTGACGACGAGCGCGATAAGCAGGCCAATCAGCGAAATAAAGTCGCGGAAATATTTAACCCAAATTTTCTCCTGATCCTGCGGTTTACGCTCCCACACCTCGCGCGACTGGGCGCGAATAGCTTCGCGGAGGTTGCCCATCCAGTTAACGCCGGAGTAAAGGGCGATGAGCAAACCGACGATCCCGACGGTGGTGCGCTGCTGAACGGCGGTGTTTATCGTGCTTTTCAGCGTGGTGGCGAGGGTTGGGTCACTGACGTTATTCAGGATCTTATTGAAAATATCCTGCAGCAGCGTTGGATGTGACGCGAGTACAAAACCGGCCGCTGCAAACGACACCATCAGGATGGGGATCATCGACAGGAACGAAAAATAGGTGATCGCGGCACCAAACTGGTTCCCCATGCGGTCATTAAAGCGCTCGGTCGCACGTATTAGATGCGCAACCATGGGAAACTGCTGAATTCTCTCCGCCAGGCTGGTAACGGTGCCCAGCGCCTTGCTGGCGGTACCAGGGGCTTTAGCCTCTTCCGGCTCGGTTTCCATCTTCTTGATGGGTTCATAATCTAAATGTTGGGTGGGTCGTTGCGGGTTATTTTCCGGCGTCACGCGTCTTTTCCTTTTTCGTTTGGCTGGATGTTACTGAATTATAGCTTGCGACTAGTCCACGTAAGCTTTTGTGAGTTCGGTTAGCCACTCCATAAACAGGTGAACCCGGCGAGAGAGGTTGCGCCGGTGGGGGTAAATCAGGGAGACAGGCATCGGTTCCGCGCGATACTGCGGGAGGATCTCAATCAGTTTCTTTGCGCGCAGCAGGTCGCGCACCCCAACGCGCGGGGCCTGAATGATCCCCAGCCCGGCAAGGCAGGCGGCCTGGTAAGTTTCCGTGCTGTTGACGGTTAGCACCCCGCCCGTTTTTATCCACTGCGTCGTGCTGCCGTTATAAAATTCAAAGCCCTGAGGGCGGCTTCCCAGCATCGCGGCATAATGAATCACGGCGTGCGAGCCTAAATCGTCCAGCGTGTCAGGGTAGCCAAAACGCACCAGATAATCCGGGCTGGCGCAGTTGATCACCGACAGCTTGCCCAGCGGACGGGCTATCAGCCCAGAGTCCTTCAGGGAACCCACGCGGACGACGCAATCAAACCCTTCCCGGACCACATCCACCAGACGATCGCTGCTGCTGAGCTCCAGTTCGATACCCGGATACTGCTGTAAAAACGCAGGCAGTTTGGGGATGACGACATTTCGAGCAACGCCAACGGGCATATCCACGCGCAGCCTTCCGCTGATGCTGGAGGGATCGTGCTGAAACATACCGTCCAGCTCATCCAGGTTCGCCAGCAGATCTTTTGCCCGTTCGTAATAGACCATGCCGTCCTGCGTCAGGCTGACGCGGCGCGTGGTACGGTGCAGTAGCTGGGTGCCAAGCCGGTTTTCCAGTGCCTGAATTTGCCGGGAAACGCTGCCTTTCGGCAGCGTTAATGTCTCTGCCGCGCGGGAAAAACTCTCCAGTTCCGCGACGCGAACAAACAGCTGCATTGCGTGAATTTTATCCATAGATGAAGCTCATTGTTGTTTGCAATGAAACAGTGAAGCGTTATTACCCATCTTTATTGATCTTCTATCACCTAATAAGCTCTTTCTCAATCTCCATAACAGCCAAAACGAGGTTTATGATGACTGAACGTATCGCATTAGTGACGGGTGGTAGCCGCGGCTTAGGTAAAAACGCTGCGTTAAAGCTGGCTGCTGACGGCACGGGAATTATCCTGACCTACAATCGTAGCCAGCAGGAAGCGCTGGAAGTTGTGCGCGAAATTCAGGAAAAAGGCGTCAAGGCGGCGGCATTAAAGCTCAACGTCGGGGATATCGCCAGTTTCGAAAATTTTGCTCAACAGCTTCAGGAGATCCTGAAGAGCGTCTGGCAGCGCGAAACATTTGATTGTTTATTGAACAATGCCGGAACGGGTTTATACGCACCCTATACCGAAACGACGGAAGCCCAGTTTGATGAGGCGCTGAACATTCACTTCAAAGGGCCTTTCTTCCTGACGCAGCGCCTGCTGCCTCTGCTTAACGACGGGGGGCGGATCCTCAATGTCTCCAGCGGACTGGCCCGCTTCACCCAGCCAGGCTCAGGAACCTACGCGGCCATGAAAGGGGCGATGGAAGTGCTCACCCGCTATCAGGCGAAGGAGCTTGGAGCGCGCGGTATCTCAGTCAATATTATCGCACCAGGCGCGATCGAAACCGACTTTGGCGGTGGGCGCGTGCGCGACAACGCGCAGCTTAACCAGATGCTGGCGTCGCAGACGGCGCTGGGGCGGGTAGGTTTGCCGGACGATATCGGGGATGCCATTGCGGCGCTGCTTAGCGATAAGCTTGGCTGGATGAACGCGCAACGTATTGAAGTATCAGGCGGCATGTTCCTGTGATGTCTGATGTTAAGGGGAGGGAACCCCTTAAGGACATCCTTAATATGGATGTGTCAAAATGCGGATAAATATAAAAACCACTGGTGGATTTGTAACCTCTCCATTCATTGAGTTTTTTCTTAAATAGCGTCTATGTAGAATCCCCCTTCGCTATTCTCAGAGGGAGAAATACGATGCGAGTAATCATGTTTGACAGGCAGTCGATATTTATTCATGGAGCGATACACGGTTTGCAGAAATTAATTCCTGAAATAAATATAACGGGGGCTTGTCAGGCAGATGATTTATGGACGCAAATATCCGCGTCACCGTCTGCTATCGTCATGATTGACGGCAATTTAATTCAGGATGAGGGGAGTTCTTTCCTGGATGAAATCATGCATCGCTTCCCGTCGGTCCGGGTGATGATGGTTCTGGCAAAAAAAGAGACCCGATGGGTTGAACAACTCATGCAGCGAAACGTGATGGCTATTATCCCCCGTAACGCTAACCCTGAGCGGTTTGCCGCCGTGCTGGATTCCGTGTCCAGAGGGATGGTCTGTTTTCCCGCTGAGTGGGTCAGCCAGCAATCGTCAGCGCAGGCGTTACTTTTCTTAAGCGAGCGTCAGCGTGAGGTGCTGAAGCTGCTGGCGGCGGGCGAATCAAACAAAGAGATTGGTCGCAATCTCAACATCAGTGCGGCCACGGTAAAAGCGCATCTGGAAGCGCTTTTTCGCCGGCTGGAGGTAAAAAACCGAACCCAGGCAGCCATGTACTACACCCGGGCGACGGCCTGAAGCAGCGCTTTCGGGAGTGAAGACGTCACGCCGAAACTCAGTATCATCAGTACCAGCGCGTCATGCTGCTGCTGGGTTAATGGATGTATACACTTTTCCCGCAGCAGCGTTTCACACAGCTGAATATCTTCATGGAGTAAATATTCCGCCTGAAGAGGCGTGATAAGGCCGTGAAAATTTTCCCGTTCGCGGATCACATGCCCATAGCCGATAACCCATACACCCTTTTCATCACGATATTTCTCCAGTGAAAGCCCTTGATGTTTCTTTATTAATTCTATGGCGGCAGAAGATATATTTAGCGCATGACCGTTCATATTCGTTTCCTCTTAATGGCGATACTGTAGAGGAATCGCGGTACGAGCAATATCCGCCAAATGGCTGTTGATCAGGAATTATTGTTCAGGTATTCCTGCCGTAATAACCCAAATAACCAGTCATTTTGCCAGCGACCGGAAAGGTAATAGCTTTCACGTAGCTCGCCTTCCAGCTGGAAGCGAGCTTTTTCCAGCAGGCGCCTGGAGGCGACGTTTCCCGCGGTGACGGTGGCGGTGAGCCGACGAATACCGCCCTGATGAAAGGCGTAATCGCAAAGCGCCTGCAGGGATTCGAAGCCGTAACCTTTGCCCTGCGCCTCGGGGGCAAAAAGAAAGCCCACTTCGGCGCAATCTTCTTCCCGATGAATATACCCGGTAACGCCCAGCGGGGCCTGTGAGAGGGCATCACGTACGACGAGGCACAGCCAGTGCGCGCTGCCTGGCGTCCAGGGCGTCAGGCGCGAATCAAACGCCTCCCGGATCGCTGCGACGGGGCGGTTCTCCGCCACAAAGCGCATGACTTCGGGGTGTTGCTGCAACGCCAGAAAAAAGGGCCAGTCTTGTTCCTGCAGGGGCGAGCAGTTCAGGCGTGAGGTCATTAAAACTGGCATTAAGATTCTCCTGAAGCATTTTAAATGATTTTAGGGTTGTCACTTTATTTCAACAGAAAGTCAGGTATGGTTAAGCGCGTATAAATAAAAAGAAAAACGGCCGTTAGTGCCCATTCCGGATGTCTTCGCTGTCGCTTAAGGAAAACAATGACTCTCAGCACATCACATCATATCCGCGAACAGTTTGAACACTGTCTGGCGGTCATTCGCCAGGCGTCGGTGGAAATCTTGCTTCTTCTGAATGTACATGTTTCTGAGGGAAAAGATCCACGCTGGTTTCTGGAACAGCTGGACAGCGCGCGTTTAGGCCTCGGGGGATGGGCTACGGTTGCGAAGAAGCTTAACCTGAATGATGCCGAGATGTCGGAATTTACGCTGCAGCTGCGCCTGCTGCAGCAGCGCGTCCCGCAGTACGAAAGCGGGCAGGATGTCAGTGAAAACCAGCTTATTGCGGCGATGCGGTTTGTGACTACGCTGGAACATCTTCGTCTGCAGCAGCCGCTTCTGACCTACAGCACCGAGCTGGCCCCGGGAAGTGAACTCCAGCAACAGCAGGCGCACAAGCAGGTACGCGCAATTGAGTTAATGATTAAAGGCCTCATTCAGCAGGCCTGGCCCGATCAGGTGCGGCTCAATAATCATCTTAAAACCTTATTTAACGCTGACCGCGTACGGCGCTGGCTGAAGCATGGCGAAATCAACGATGTCCTGAGCGGCATGATGTTCAGTGAACTGGCGCAAATGCTGGTGGATAAAAAAGAGTTCAGCCGCTATTACGCCTCGCTGTTTAACGACCCGTCCATGCTGACGCTCATGGTGGAGCCGCGCAAAACGCTGCAAACCTTCCTCGACGACATCCGGCAAATCCGCAACAGCATTACGGTGCAGAAAACGTTAAGTTCGGCGCAAATTCAGCTGCTGGATAACTACTACATGCAGATCTCCCGTCCGGTTCAACGCGCGTTTGAGGAGGGGAGAACGCGCGTCAACCCGGCCGGATTCATGGCGGTGGATGCCAGCGAGCTGCACGCGTTCTGGGAAAAGGCGCAAAAAATGGATCGGGTTACCGGTGGGGATCTGTTTGAAGTCCGCGACACGATTGAAAAGCCGACCCAACGCGCTCCGCGCACGCCCGAACAGCGTGAGCAGCTTATCTCCGGTGCGCTATGGGGAGCGGTCGGCGTGATGGTGATTGCCATCGTGGTAGGCGGCTTCTGGCTGGTGACCAGCAGCAAACCGCAGCCTGCGGCCGAAAATACGGCGCAAGCGGCGGCTCCGCCGCAGGAGATGCGCGAAACCCCTTCCTCGCGCGAGACGCTGACGCGCATGGGAGTGACCTGGGACGAGAGTAATTTCCGTTCGGCGATTAACCGCAACGATACCCGCGTGGCGCTGCTCTTTTTGCAGGGTGGGATGGACTGGAAGCTGTCATGGACCGAAGAGGCGATGTCGGCAGGCTATGACGACGTTCTGGAGCTTATGCTGCGCTATCGGCAGAACATGGCAGAAGAGAAGCCGTGTCGTCGTTTCATCAATACGCTCAGCCACGCCATGTCAAGCGGCGAGTCCCTGACGTCAATACGTAAAGAGTATCTGAAAGCCTTCTGTACCGTGCCGGCCGTGGTGAAGCGCCAGAAGCACGATCTTGAGATGGCAACGCGACGGGCGCAGTCACAGCCGGATGCCACCACGAAAAAATGGCAGTCTATTCAGACCGCCATTTATGAGGTGATTCGCTAAAATCTTCCCCTCTTCCCAGAGGGGAGAGGGGGGAAAAGACCGCTCCCTCTCAAGGCTCCCCATACAACCCAATCAACCGTCGCACCACGCCGTTCGTCCAGCCGAAGCCATCCTGTAGCGGATACTCCCCGCCGCCCCCTTCGCGCGGCGTACTGCTGGCGATGTGGTACTTCTCAATCAGCTTGTGGTGCGTCTTGTAGAAGTGGTTCACCGTATGCAGCCAGCTCCAGGCGATTTCATCCCCCAGCGAGTCGTTACCGTACTGCTTGAACCCCTGAATCGCCATCCACTGCAGCGGCGCCCAGCCGTTGGGTTTATCCCACTGCTCGCCGGTTTCGTACTCGGTTGCCAGAATTCCACCCGGCGTCAGCAGACGCGCTTTTACCGCGTCAGATAAACGTTCTGCCTGCTCGTGCGTCGCCATTCCAACATACAGCGGCACAATGCTGGCGGCAGAAAACAGCGCCATCTGCTCGCGTCGCCAGTCGTAATCGCGGTAACAGCCACTCTCCTCGTCCCACAGATAGCGGTTCACCGCCGCGCGGCGATCGGTGGCCTTCTGGCGGAACAGCTCGGCCGTCTCTTTATCCCCTTTCGACGCCGAGATATTGGCAATCGCGCTCTCCAGCTTAAACAGGAAGGCGTTCAAATCGATGGGGATAAATTGCGTCGTGCGAATGCTGGCGAGCCGCGCCGGATCGCGCAGCCAGCGGGAGGAGTAGTCCCAGCCAGACGCTGCTCCCGCACGCAGATCGCGATAGACCTCATTCGGCGGACGGCCCGAGTGGCGGGCGGTTTCCACGTCTTCAATCCACGATTCGTCGCGCGGGGTGTCACGGTCGTCCCAGTAGCGGTTGAGCAATGAACCGTCCGGCATGCGCACCGCGCTGCGGTATGCCTGATTAAGCAGGAGCGACTCCGCGCCGTCCATCCAGAAGGCGTGCTCCATTTTGAGATGGTCGAGGTAACGCTTCGCGCCGCGCACGCCGTCCTCTTCAAACAGCTCCACCATCAGGGCAAAGACCGGCGGCTGCGAGCGGCTGAGATAATAGGTGCGGTTGCCGTTAGGGATATGGCCGTAGCGTTCGATCAGCCATGCGAAGTTATCCGCCATGCACTTCAGCAGATCGTTACGGCCGCTCTCCGCCAGCCCCAGCATGGAGAAGTACGAATCCCAGTAGTAGGTCTCGCTGAATCGCCCGCCGGGCACGATATAGGCCTGCGGCAGCGCCAGCAGGGACGACCAGGGAATATGGTCCTGCGGTTCGCGCGTCAGGACGGGCCACAGGCTATCAATGTGCTCTTTCAGCGACAGGCCGGGGTCGGAGACATACTCCGTGCTGGAGGTTTCAGGCAGCCAGAAGTGGTTCTCAACGAACTGGCGCAGGTCGAAATCCCGGTGCCGTCTGACCTTACGGTAGCGGATCAGAATATCCAGCGGATCCATCTTCGGCGCGCAGTCGGGGAAGGTTTTGCTGTCCGCAAACAGCCGCGTCGACTGTACGTGCTCGAACAGTTCGAGGTAGCGATCGGCGGGCGTCAGGGCATCGGAGGCGGGTAGCCCCTCGATCATTTCGGGTTCCGGCTCCGCCTCAATCATCTCATCCAGTTTTAACTCGCAGGGATCGGTCTCGTAGCGCAGCTCTTCTGCAATCTCGAATTCGATGTTCTCGGTAGCCTGTAGTTTCTGGTTGAACATGGTGATAGGGACCTCCGGTTGTGTGTTCTGAAGACAGGTTTCTCCGGGCGTCCTATAAGCGTAGACATTCGCTTCGGTAGATGTGGAGGGATATGTGCGGTAGATCACTCTTTTCGGAGCATTCGTTTTGCAACGATTTATGTATGTGAATAAAAAAAGCCCCTCCGGAGAGGGGCTTCTGCATTATCGCATGGTGACAAACTCTTCCGCCGCCGTAGGGTGGATCGCCACGGTGTTGTCGAAGTCTTTCTTGGTCGCACCCATCTTCAGCGCCACCGCAAAGCCCTGCAGGATCTCATCCATGCCGAAGCCGATGCCGTGGATACCGACAATCTTCTCTTCCGGACCCACGCAGACCAGCTTCATGCGGCACGGCTGACGGTGAGAGGTGACGGCGGTATACATCGCGGTGAACGCGGATTTATACACTTTCACCTGGTCGTCGCCGTACTGCTCGCGCGCCTGCGGCTCGGTTAAGCCGACGGTGCCGATTGGCGGGTGGCTAAAGACCACGGTCGGGATATTGCTGTAGTCCAGATGCTCGTCCGGCTTGTTGTTGAACAGACGCTCGGAGAGACGACGGCCCGCCGCAACGGCCACCGGCGTCAGTTCAACCGCACCAGTGTTATCACCGACGGCGTAAATGCCCGGTACGCTGGTGTTCTGGAACTTATCGACGACGATGTAGCCTTTTTCGTCGGTTTTCACGCCGGTCACCGCCAGGTTAAAGCTGTCGTTCGCCGGTTCACGGCCAATCGCCCAGATCAGGCAATCAACGGTCTGGCTGCGGCCATCTTCCAGCTCAAGGGTCAGGCTGCCGTCCGCGTTTTTAACGACCGCTTTAGGCACGGCGTTGGTGTGCAGGGTTGGGCCTTCGGTGTTCATCACTTCAACCAGCGTATCGACGATCAGCGGGTCAAAGCTGCGCAGCGGTGCGTGTTTACGCACGAACAGGTGCGCTTCTGCACCCAGGCCGTTAATCACGCCAGCCAGCTCAACCGCGATGTAGCCCGCGCCCACCACGGCAACGCGCTCAGGCAAGGCAGGCAGCTCGAAGAAGCCGTCAGAGTCGATGCCGTATTCCGCGCCCGGAATATTCGGGTGGCTCGGGCGGCCGCCGGTGGCGATCAGGATATGATCGGCGGTGATCGTCTCGCCGTTCACTTCGATCGTTTTCGCGTCCACAAAGCGGGCGAAGCCGTGAATCACGTCGACGTTATTTTTGCCCAGCACGTTGTCGTACGAGGTGTGAATGCGGTCGATGTAGGCGGTACGGCTGGCGATCAGCTTGTCCCAGTCGAAATTGTTGATGGTGGTGTCAAAGCCGTAGTCCGGACCGTACATATGGATCGCTTCACGGATTTGCGCCGCGTGCCACATCACCTTTTTCGGTACACAACCCACGTTCACGCAGGTGCCGCCCAGCGCTTTGGCTTCAATCAGCGCACATTTCTGGCCGTACATGGCCGCGCGGTTGATGGAGGCGATGCCGCCGCTGCCGCCGCCGATGGCGATGTAGTCATAATGCTTAGTCATAGCTTTTGTCCTTAATCGTGAATTGCCGCGATTGTATACCTGAAATCAATAGTTTCCACCGATGGCTGCAATTACTCCGGCACGATCCAGCTGACGGTGGCGTGGCCCGTTCCGGCTGGCACCAGCGTTTTGTGCAGCCACGGCAGCACGTTGTTCATCTGCGCTTCCAGCTTCCACGGCGGGTTAATGACGATCATGCCGGAAGCGGTCATGCCGCGCTGGTCGCTGTCCGGGCGTACCGCCAGCTCAATCTGCAGGATTTTACGAATGCCGGTCGCCTCAAGGTCTTTGATCATGCGCTTGATTTGCGCGCGCAGCACCACCGGGTACCACAGGGCATAGGTTCCGGTCGCAAAACGTTTGTAGCCTTCGTTGATGCCGGTCACTACCGCCTGATAGTCGGTTTTGATTTCGTACGGTGGGTCGATCAGCACCAGGCCGCGACGGGAAACCGGCGGCAGCTTGGCTTTCAGTTGCTGGTAACCGTCGGCTTTGTCGACGCGGGCGCGGTTATCTTTCTGAAATTCCGAACGCAGCAGCGGGAAGTCGCTCGGGTGCAGTTCGGTCAGCTGGAGGCTGTCCTGCTCGCGCAGCAGCTGGCGGGCAATCAGCGGTGAACCAGGGTAGTAGCGCAGCTGGCCGTTGCGGTTGAAGTGATTCACCACGCCAATGTAAGGCTCCAGCTCGGCGGGCAGGTCGTCCTGCTGCCAGATGCGGGCGATGCCCTCAAGGTATTCGCCGGTACGCTCGGCATGCTCGCCGCTCAGCTGATAACGGCCCGCGCCCGCATGGGTGTCCAGATAGAGAAACGGCTTCTCTTTCTCTTTAAGCGATTCAATGATCAGGCTCTGAACGGTGTGTTTGAGGACGTCGGCATGGTTGCCAGCGTGGAAGCTGTGGCGATAACTGAGCATGGGTAATGGTATTCCGCTGAATTGACGATTTGCCACAGTTTACAGCAGAACGGCACAGATTACCCGCAGGCCCGGTAAGCGCAGCTATTGAAATCCTCTACACTTAACCCCATTACTGAAAACAATATGCACAGCGCCGGATGCGCGCTTCATTCACCTATTTCAACAGGACAGCGTTTATGACCAATCCATTACTGACGCCTTTTTCGTTGCCACCGTTTTCTAAAATCCTCCCTGAGCATGTGGTTCCAGCCGTTACCCAGTCGCTGGACAACTGCCGCGCGGCGGTAGAAAGCGTGGTTGCGCAGGGCGCGCCGTACACCTGGGAGAATCTGTGTCAGCCGCTGGCCGAAGTGGACGACGTGCTGGGGCGTATCTTCTCTCCGGTAAGCCACCTGAACTCGGTGAAAAACAGCCCGGAACTGCGTGAAGCCTACGAACAAACCCTGCCGCTGCTCTCTGAGTACAGCACCTGGGTCGGCCAGCACGAAGGGCTGTACAAAGCCTACCGCGACCTGCGCGACGGCGACCATTATGCCGAACTGAACACGGCGCAGAAAAAATCGGTTGATAACGCCCTGCGTGATTTCGAACTGTCCGGTATCGGTCTGCCAAAAGAGAAGCAGGTTCGCTACGGTGAAATCGCTGCGCGCCTGTCCGAACTGGGTAACCAGTACAGCAACAACGTCCTTGACGCCACCATGGGCTGGACGAAGCTGATTACCAACGAAGCAGAGCTGGCGGGTATGCCGGAAAGCGCCCTGGCGGCGGCGAAAGCCCAGGCCGAAGCGAAAGAGCAGGAAGGCTTCCTGTTAACGCTGGATATCCCGAGCTATCTGCCGGTGATGACCTACTGCGACAACCAGGCCCTGCGTGAAGAGATGTACCGCGCCTACAGCACCCGCGCCTCCGATCAGGGGCCGAACGCGGGCAAATGGGATAACAGCCCGGTGATGGCGGAAATCCTCGCCCTGCGTCACGAGCTGGCTCAGCTGCTGGGCTTCGACAGCTACGCGGATAAATCCCTCGCCACCAAAATGGCCGAGAACCCGCAGCAGGTGCTCGATTTCCTGACCGATCTGGCCAAACGCGCTCGTCCTCAGGGTGAGAAAGAGCTGGCCCAGCTGCGCGCCTTCGCGAAAGCGGAGTTTGGCGTGGACGAGCTGCAGCCGTGGGATATCGCGTACTACAGCGAAAAACAGAAGCAGCACCTCTACAGCATCAGCGACGAGCAGCTGCGCCCGTACTTCCCGGAAAACAAAGCCGTCAACGGCCTGTTTGAAGTGGTGAAACGCATTTACGGCATTACCGCTAAAGAGCGTACTGATATTGACGTCTGGCATCCGGACGTGCGCTTCTTCGAACTGTATGACGAGAAAAACGAGCTGCGCGGCAGCTTCTACCTCGATCTCTACGCGCGTGAGAACAAGCGCGGCGGGGCGTGGATGGACGACTGCGTGGGCCAGATGCGTAAAGCAGACGGTTCCCTGCAAAAACCGGTCGCCTATCTGACCTGTAACTTCAACCGTCCGGTAAGCGGCAAACCTGCGCTGTTCACCCACGACGAAGTGATCACCCTGTTCCACGAGTTCGGTCACGGCCTGCACCACATGCTGACCCGCATCGAAACCGCCGGCGTCGCCGGTATCAGCGGGGTGCCATGGGATGCGGTCGAGCTGCCAAGCCAGTTTATGGAAAACTGGTGCTGGGAGCCGGACGCGCTGGCGTTTATCTCCGGCCACTACGAGACCGGCGAACCGCTGCCCAAAGAGTTGCTGGATAAAATGCTGGCGGCGAAAAACTACCAGGCGGCGATGTTTATCCTGCGTCAGCTGGAGTTCGGCCTGTTCGATTTCCGCCTGCACGCCGAGTTCAGCCCGGAGCAGGGGGCGAAAATCCTCGAAACGCTGGCCGAGATTAAAAAGCAGGTTGCCGTTATTCCAGGGCCAACCTGGGGCCGCTTCCCGCACGCGTTCAGCCACATCTTCGCGGGCGGCTACGCGGCGGGCTACTACAGCTACCTGTGGGCCGACGTGCTGGCGGCGGATGCCTTCTCTCGCTTCGAGGAAGAGGGGATCTTCAACCGCGAAACCGGCCAGTCGTTCCTTGACAACATCCTGACCCGCGGCGGTTCTGAAGAGCCAATGGTGCTGTTCAAACGCTTCCGTGGCCGCGAGCCGCAGCTGGATGCGATGCTTGAGCATTACGGGATCAAAGGCTGATTGTTGCGTGAAGATCTGCTTAGTGGATGAAACGGGCGTCGGAGACGGCGCCTTATCTGTTCTGGCGGCCCGCTGGGGGCTGGAGCACGATGAAGAGAACCTGATGGCGCTGGTAATGACGTCAGCACATCTCGAATTACGCAAGCGCGATGAACCGAAGCTCGGCGGGATTTTTGTCGACTTCGTTGGCGGCGCGATGGCGCACCGGCGTAAGTTCGGCGGCGGTCGCGGCGAAGCGGTGGCCAAAGCGGTCGGCATTAAGGGGAGCTATCTGCCGGACGTGGTGGACGCCACGGCGGGGCTGGGACGCGATGCGTTTGTGCTGGCGTCGGTGGGCTGTCATGTGCGGATGCTGGAGCGTAATCCGGTTGTCGCCGCGCTGCTCGACGACGGGCTGACGCGAGGCTATGCGGACCCGGAAATCGGCCCGTGGCTGCAGGAGCGATTGCAGCTTATCCACGCGTCAAGCCTGACGGCGCTGACGGACATCACCCCGCGTCCGCAGGTGGTCTACCTCGACCCGATGTTCCCGCATAAGCAGAAAAGCGCGCTGGTGAAGAAAGAGATGCGGGTATTTCAGTCGCTGGTGGGGCCGGATTTAGACGCAGATGGCCTGCTGCAGCCTGCTCGTCAGCTCGCGACGAAGCGGGTGGTGGTGAAGCGTCCGGATTACGCGCCGCCGCTGGCGGACGTTGCTACGACCAACGCGGTGACCACGAAAGGGCATCGGTTTGATATTTATTCGGGGACGCCGGAATAAAAAAAGCCGGGTGGCGGCTTCGCCTTACCCGGCCTACATTCAGTGCCGCTTTTTTTGCACTTACTCGTCTTCTTCGTCGCGCAGCGGAACAATCAGCATGTCCACGTGAACGGTGTTAATCAGCTGGCGTGCTGAAGACATCAGCTTGCTCCAGAAGTCCTGATGGTGACCGCATACCACCAGATCCATATCGTATTTCTTAATCGCATCAACCAGCACCTGACCCAGGTCGCCGCTGCCGCTCAGGGTTTCGGTGATCGGATAGCCCGCGTTGGTGGAGAGCTCGCTCAGCGCGTGATGCGTTTCTTCAGAGATGCGTTTCTGCATATCGCCCAGATTGACGTCGATCAGACCGGTGTAGAGGTCGGAGTAATTCACATCAACGTGAATCAGGGAGACTTTCGCGTTGTAGGGACGTGCCATAGATACCGCTTTATCAACCAGCACTTTGCTCTCCGGGGAGAGATCTACCGCGATAAGAATGTGTTTGTAAGCCATAGTGTTACTCCTTCCTTAAGTTATCGATGACTAAATGGGAAAGCCGTCGTCTGATGCTTTCATTACGGCCCAGTTAAACATATTTTTCAAGCTTTGGTGTTGATAACGATTAACCTTGTGGCAAAAAAATTAACGGATCTCCTACACTATTTAATGAGCCGTTCGGATATTAAAACGCGAACCGGATCGACTTTTAGTCATTCTTTCACTGAACTGTCTGTCAGGGCATTGGGGTGCGGTAGCTCAGGAGCCTTGCTTCGTGGGCGGACGCCGGGGAGGATGTATGATTAGCACCGTCGCATTGTTTTGGGCGTTATGCGTAGTTTGCATAGTGAATATGGCGCGCTACTTCTCATCGTTACGTGCGCTGTTAGTGGTACTTCGTGGTTGCGATCCGTTGCTGTATCAGTATGTGGACGGTGGAGGGTTCTTCACCTCGCATGGACAGCCCAGCAAGCAGATGCGTCTGGTGGGGTATATCTACTACCAGCGCTACCGCGATCATCACGATGAAGAGTTTATCCGTCGCTGCGAGCGTCTGCGTCGTCAGTTCATTTTAACCAGCGCCCTGTGTGGGCTGGTCGTGGTCAGTATGATTGCGTTGATGATTTGGCATTGAGTACCACAGCAGGCGGGGATAACCCCGCCTGCTTTCCTCTGGTTCAGGGCTTCACTGAGAACCGCAGATTGGAGATATTGGTCTCAATCGAAATAACCTTCCCGCTATAGGCGATATTAACGTGTCCGTTTGTATCAATGCTGGCCGCAGTGATTGTACCCGTACCTTCAATGACAGGATGCTTCATTGCCAACTGATGGATAATGTCGGTGTCTTTCCCTGTTATCTTTTCCGAGAGATAGTAACGGTAGATTGTGGGTACGGTGGCGCCACCCTGATTGTTCACGGTCATATAGAGCCAGACGCTGTCAGATAATTTATAAACGCGTTGAAGTTTATCGCCCTCTTGCTGGTTGGGCTGGTGGTTGAGCCACACAAATCCAATGACCAGAGCCAGAAGCGAAACAGTAACAAGGCGATGCATCCATTTAGTAGCCGTTTTGAATGGCATAGTCTTTTCCGTCATGGGGGGAACTGAGAACATTCGCGGGGATAATAGTTATTTGTGCAGAAAAAATCTGAACAGATAATGTTCAGATTTTCCTATTCACAGCAATGGATTAAGTAACACAACAGCCATAAAAAAAGCGGGTCAGTTTCCTGACCCGCTTTTTGTCGCCTTCAGCCAATTAAATCAGCTTCAGCGAAATCCAGTACAACCCGCCTGACAGCAGGATAGAAGCCGGAAGCGTAAACACCCAGGCCATCAGAATGTTGGTCACGGTTTTGCGCTGCAGACCGCCGCCGTCAACAATCATGGTACCTGCCACGGACGAGGAGAGTACGTGGGTGGTGGATACCGGCATACCGGTGTAGCTCGCCAGACCGATAGACACTGCCGCCGTCATCTGCGCGGACATACCCTGCGCATAGGTCATGCCTTTCTTACCGATCTTCTCGCCGATGGTGGTCGCCACACGACGCCAGCCAATCATCGTACCGATACCCAGCGCCAGCGCGACGGCCATGATGATCCAGATTGGCGCATACTCAATGGTATTGAGCATATCGCTTTTCAGTTTCTTCAGCAGACGCTTGTCGTCACCATTCACCTCTGGCAGCTTCGCGACTTTATCGGTCACGTCGGAGATACAGAGCATGATACGACGCAGCTGACCACGCTGTTCAACGGCCAGTTTATCGTAGCTTTCGATGTTGCCCAGCATACCTTTGGCACGTTCCAGCGCGTTAATCGCGTTAGCCGGATGGCAGTGGAATTCGCCAGGCGCGGTGGTGGCACCGGCTTCCGGAGAAGGGATCAGCTGGTCAACGCCGGTCGCTTTTTTCAACAGCTCAGGGTGCTGCTGGAAATAGGTTTCAACGTTGTTGACCGCATCACGGGTACGGGTGATTTCGTAACCCGAGGCGTTCATATTCACCACGAAGCCCGCCGGTGCGACACCGATCAGAACCAGCATCACCAGACCAATGCCTTTCTGCCCGTCGTTCGCGCCATGAGAGAAGGCCACGCCGATAGCGGAAATGATCAGGGCGATACGCGTCCAGAATGGCGGCTTTTTCTTGCCGTCTTTCTTCTCACGCTCTGCTGGCGTCAGGTGGATACGCGCACGTTTCTTCGTGTTGCTCCAGTAGCGACGCAGGATGAAAATCAATCCACCCGCAACCACCAGACCCACGATAGGGGAGACGATGAGAGAAGCGAAAATGCCCAGTACTTTAGGCAGATTCAGCGCATCAACAACCGATGTCCCGGTCATCAGGGCGTTGGTTAACCCGATACCGATAATCGCACCGATGAGAGTGTGAGAGCTGGATGCAGGCAGGCCAAAATACCAGGTACCGAGGTTCCAGATAATGGCAGCAAGCAGCATTGAGAACACCATGGCGAGGCCATGACCGGAACTCACGTTAAGCAGCAGATCCGTTGGCAGCATATGCACAATCGCATACGCAACGCTCAGTCCGCCCAGGAGGACACCAAAAAAGTTAAATACCGCCGCCATAACAACCGCAAGCTGCGATCGCATTGCGCGAGTGTAGATAACCGTTGCTACTGCGTTTGCAGTGTCGTGGAAGCCGTTGATCGCTTCGTAAAACAGTACAAAAACCAGAGCAAGCAATAGTAAAAGCCCGGTATGTAAATCCAGGCCGGCAAACAAATGTAGCATAGGACGTTACGCCATTTTGAGGACATGAACGCGGCGCATTATCCAGGACAAATGCGCAACGGGCAAAGTGAAATATAGACTTTTTTTGACATACCACCTGATTTGGGAAAAGTGCCTGAAAGGATAATCGTTAAATTTCAATGGAATGGCTTTGTAATATCTTTTTACGCTGGTGTGACCACAGAGGAAACTTTACAATCCGCGGCAGTTAACGAAGAGGGTTTTGACGTGGAAAGGTTTGATGCCGTGGTTATTGGCGCCGGTGCGGCGGGTATGTTTTGTGCGGCGATGGCCGGACAGGCGGGTCGTCGCGTGCTGTTGCTGGACAACGGGAAAAAGCCTGGCCGCAAGATCCTGATGTCAGGCGGCGGGCGCTGCAACTTCACCAATCTTTATGTCGAACCCGCGGCCTATTTGAGCCAGAACCGTCATTTTTGTAAATCTGCGCTGGCGCGTTACACCCAGTGGGACTTTATCGACCTGGTGGGTAAGCATGGCATCGCGTGGCATGAAAAGACGCTCGGGCAACTCTTCTGCGACGACTCCGCGCAGCAGATTGTCGATATGCTGGTGGCCGAGTGCGAGAAGGGCGGCGTGGTCATGCGCCTGCGCACTGAAGTGCTGGAGGTGGCCCGCGACGAGCAGGGGTACACGCTGCAGCTGAACGGTGACACCGTCAGCGCCGATAACCTGGTGATCGCCAGCGGCGGTCTGTCGATGCCGGGGCTGGGCGCGTCACCGTTCGGCTACAAGATTGCCGAGCAGTTTGGCCTGAAGGTGCTGCCAACCCGCGCCGGGCTGGTGCCGTTCACGCTGCATAAGCCGCTGCTGGAGCAGCTTCAGACGCTGTCCGGCGTCTCTGTTCCCTCCGTTATTACTGCCGAAGACGGGACGGTATTCCGCGAAAACCTGCTCTTTACCCACCGCGGTCTCTCCGGCCCGGCGGTCCTGCAAATCTCCAGCTACTGGCAGCCGGGGGAATTTGTCTCGGTGAATCTGCTGCCGGACAGCGATCTGAACGCGTTCCTCAACGAACAGCGCGCCGCGCACCCGAATCAGAGCCTGAAAAATACCCTGGCTATGCAGCTGCCGAAGCGTCTGGTGGAGTGTTTGCAGGGGCTGGGGCAAATCCCGGATGTGTCGCTCAAGCAGCTTAACAGCCGCGAGCAGGAGACGTTGGTGGATACGCTGACGAACTGGCGCGTTCAGCCAAACGGCACCGAGGGGTATCGCACGGCGGAAGTGACGCTGGGCGGCGTTGATACGAATGAGCTTTCTTCACGCACGATGGAAGCGCGCAACGTGCCGGGGCTCTACTTTATTGGCGAAGTAATGGACGTAACCGGCTGGCTCGGCGGATATAATTTCCAGTGGGCGTGGTCGAGCGCCTGGGCGTGCGCGCAGGCGCTGCAAAATGCGCAATAAATTGCCGGGGAGTCTCCTCCCCGGCGGTGATGCCCATTCAGATGATGTAAGCATTAATCCGGTATGGCGTAATCCGCAATGCGGAAGGTGACCTTGCCCGTCCAGGTGTTATCACGGTAAGAACCAATGGCGAGACTGTCCTGAGTGAAGCCATTGAAGCTCCCGGCCGCAATGGAGGCGCCGAATTTTTCATACTGATTTTTACCCCAGTAGACTTTCGCAACGCCTTCTCTCACCAGCGTATTAATATTGATCATGCCTTCTTCATCGTCAGCGTAGTCATCCAGGCTTTTACCGCCGTTGATGACGTACACGGCGCCCACCTGCGTGCCGCTGCCGTTCACCGCATTCGGATCGCCGATCACCAGGTCTTTTTTACCGTCGCCGTTCAAGTCCACATTACCGAGAATGCTGTTCCCGAACCCTGCCAGCTTGCTGCCAGGCCTGTCGGCGTAAATAGCATAGCCATCATGTACGCTAAATGTTTTGTTGTAGTTCAGTCGGGTGTGCGCCGCATCGAGGAACAGAGACGATGGCAGCTTACTGCCGTCGGCCTTACCTTTAATAATCCAGACCAGCCCGGAACGTTTTTTATCAATACCCATGTCGGCAGGGGCGCTAATCGCAAAAGCGTTAGCGTGAGCATTCAGGAAGTTACCTAATGGCGTAATGGTGCCGTTATTGGGCTTATCCTGCGTATAGGCGCTATGATCGTTACTTCCTTCACCTCCGCCGGACTGACCACCCAGGAAAGCTGCCCCCATACCGTGAATGCGGGTTGCCTGCGTCGAGTTTAGCGAGGCGATGTCGAGATTCCCCTGGTTGAAGCTGCTGCCGTAGACGAGATAGGCCGTGCCGCGTCCATCAGTGCCGCTGTTCTCTGATTTACGGCCTTCATTGACCGATTCCGGGTCGACGATCAGGTAATCACTGAAGCCGTCGCCGTTAATATCCCCGACATCGCTGATCTGCTGCCCAAGGTTGTAGTTAAGGGGTTTATCCGGGCCGTTGGTGGCGGTCATCTGCGGACGAATATAGGCACCGGTCGCGGCAGGGATCTCCCAGTCGCCCAGGTTGTTGCGCTTAATATCAATGTTCTGCCACTGATCGCCTGGCTTCTGAGCGCCGTAGATAATGACGGCGCCGCCGCGTCCGCCCGTACCTTCGATATCGCCGATAGCAAGGTCGACCATCTTGTTAGCCACTGCAGAATTTTTATATTTAATTGGGCCTACCGCGGCGCCAAACCAGCCGCCGGTATTCGCATTGCCTGAAGAATTCACCGTACGGATGCGAATACCCAGGCGAGCGTCGCCGTTGTCGATATCATTGAGGTCAATCTGATTAGAAAGACGCGCGCCGGTACGGTGATGCGGTCCGCCCCAGATAATATAGACCTGATCATGCCAGTGGGAGGCGATGACTAAATCATCATATCCATCGCCGTTAATATCACCTATTTTACGTACCGCGACGCCCATCCATTTTGTCGTCACTGAGCCAGGCTTATTCGCTTTATTGCTGTGGATAATTTTAAGCGCGTTTTGCGGATCGAATTCACCTACGTTATTGACTTGCTGCATGGGTTTCCCACCGGAAGTCCCGAAAATGACGTACGCGATCCCTTTTGCGCCATCCCCCCAGGGAGCCGTAATGACAATATCTTCACCCGCGATATGCGAACCATTGTCCTTATCGGAAAACTTACCGATCGTGGTCATCGTCATACCGAAATAGTCTTTTTGTTTTTCACCCTTAATAGATACAGGGACAGAATAAGGCTCGATATCGCTGGCGATAACCTGTGATGCCGTGATGCCAGTACCTGATAAAGCTGCAACGCAAAGCGCTACACGCGTTTTCGTTTTGAGTTTCATAGTATATATCCTTATACAAATCCATTTTTCATACCCGGCAACTCATTTGTATAGCGCTATGTGTTGCCGGAAAATAAGAGGTTTCTACGCTGTATTAAGTTTTTTCTTTATTTAAACTCGAAATCCAGCGTGGATGTGGCTTCAAATTTTCCCGGTTGTGGAGACTTTTCTCCTTGTTGGACAGGTGTTGCTATAATAGTGACATTCCCCTCCTGCGTTGGTACGGCCGAACTGCTGCCATCAATTTTATTCCCGTTGTGTTCAAGTTTTATCCCTAAATCATTGCGCTCACCTTCATCATTATGGGTCTTGATAAAACCAGAGCCATTAAAATCGGACGCGCGGAACTTAATACTCACCTTGCTTTCATCTTCAGGGTTTTTGCAAGTCACACGAATATCCACGTTTTTTTGCTTACCGGTGGCCTCGGGCTTAAATTCATTCGCGGTAATACTGCCAAACGGAACCTTGATGGTTTGCCCGTCATTAATCATGCATTGTGGTGGAATATCAATTGACAGTTGGAAATTAAGTGTGACAAAAGGTCTGGAGGTGTCATAACTCCCCGTCTGTTTTTTAGCAAAAATGGTCACTAATTCCTGCATAGGAATATCAATGCGGCCTGAAGGAAGCGGTTTAGTTAATTCCAGAGAGACAGTCCCGCTGGAGCCGGTTGCGAACAGAGTATGGTCGTTTTTATCATCACAGTTATTTGTCGCAGGACGTCCATTATCAACACCGGCGGTATTACTCAAATCAACCGGGATATACCGCAATTCATCCTCGCCACCAAGAACGACATTTATACCGATATTAATACCTTTTTCCGCATCCAGAGGATAATAGATAAAGTCTGCGTTACGTTTGCCGCCTCCTGTACCCAGTTTCGCACTGGTAAATCGAAATAAGATACTTTCTGGCACGCTGGAGTCCTGACAGAGGCAGATACCATTAAAATTACCTTTATTATTCCACGTGGATTGGGTTGTGCCGGGTACGTCGTCAGCAGTAAGGTTTTCGATAATATCAAACTTGTGCGCCTGGCCAGATACGGTTGATGTCGGCCAGCAGCTTCCTACAACATCAGCATAAGCTGGCGCGCCCATCAATCCCCCTGCTGCCAGGCATGCGAGTAACGTTAATTTTTTCATTTTTAATTCCTTTATTTATTAACGGATGATTTGCAGGTCTGCGTTAACTGCACAATTCCGCTAATCGTGGGTTCCTGGCCAGAAAGCTGATAGTGAACCTGGCAACGCTGATCGGGTTTCTTACCCCAGCTCACGTCTAACGTCCCTTTTTCTGCCATCCCGGTGAGGAATACGCTGCCTTCATCACCCACAATGCTTGTGGTGGTATTCTGAGAAACAATGGCACCGAACGGAACGGGTTTGCCCTGCGCATCTTTCAGCGTCATCATCAGGCGTTTACCCACCGCCGTGGTGAAACGTGCCCGAACGATAGCCCCCCGGGTGGGAACGACTTTATGGCTGTTACTTTCCAGCTCGACATCGTCAGGTAATGTATCGGGACGCAGCTGGATATTGCTCTCCTGATAAGGTGTCAGGTAAGGCACCACCGCATAGCCCCAGGGGTCGGTGCGCACGCCAGTGTGGTTACGGACGCTGACACCTGCGGCATCCGGCGCTTCAACCAGAGCGACCGTTTCACCCAGCGACTGCGCCAGCGTGACGCCATGAGGATGAACCAGCACGCCCCCGCGCAGGCTGTAATTCAGCCGCTGCGCGTCCCGACTATAGCCATACCCGGCGCCAACCTGCGCATAGCGTCCGTTATAGCTAAGCGAGGCATCGCTGCTGTTTGCCTGGCTCCCTGGGTTGATATTCTGCTGTACGCTCCAGTTCAGGTTATTGTCCTCAAGGGCGCTGCCGCTCAGGGAAACACTGTGGCCTGGCGAGCGTTTTTCCGCCGCAGAGAAGGTGTAACCGGCACGTGTGGAGCGGAGCCATTTGTCCAGAGGGACGCTCACGCTCAGGCTGAACAGATTGTCCTGGTTATAGAGACGCTGGTTATCCTCTTTTGTCACGTTCAGATAGTGGTTGTAATTCAGGCTATAGCTGATCCCGTTCCAGCTGTTGCCATAGCCCAGCGTGGCGGAGGTCGTGCGTTTTTGGCTCGTGTGGTAGTCCTCGCTGACCAGCATGGCGGAGAGATAGCCGAGGTTTTCTCCCAGGTTTTGGTTTAGCGTCAGTTCTGTACGGCTACGGCGTCGATCCAGGCGCGAGGGTTGCGAGTGATAGCTGCTCAGGGTTTCACCGAGCGTGTAGAAATCGGACGTCGAGTAGCGATAGCCCGCAATCGCAACGTTAGTGCCGGTAGACAGCAAATTTTTGTTATAGCGCAGGCGTAGCGACTGTCCCCGGTTTTTCTCTGCCTGTTTAGTGGTGGCCCAGGCCTGGGTAATATCAAATGACAGTGCGCCAAAATCGCCCATGTTTTTACCCATGCCAAAAAGCAGGGACTGATATTGACTGGCAGCCTGCATGCCTCCGTATATCGAGGTTTCCCACGGCAGACCGTAAATCAGGCTCCCTTGTGAAAACAGGGCATTCTCAGCATCGCTGCTGCTGGAACGATAGCTGCCGCTAATGACTTCATATTTGTATTGCCCTTCCCGCTGCATAACCGCTAACGACGCGTAAGGCACTAAAGAGACTTGTTCGCTGCCATCCGCCTCTTTCACCACAACTTTCAGCTCGCCGCTGCTGCCGAGGTAAAGATCGTTGATGACAAATTCACCAGGCGGGACATAGCTTTGATAAATGCTGTAGCCGTTCTGAAAAATAGTGATCTGGGCATTAGTACGAGCAATACCGCGGATCACCGGCGCATAGCCTCGCAGGCTGCCCGGAAGCATCTGTTCATCCGAGTAAAGCTGAACGCCGCGAAACGGGGTGCTATCAAAGACTTCTGCGGTAGAACTGTTATCCCCAACAATCAGCTGGCTATTCAGGGCGCTGATATCACGCTGCAGATAGGTATAAACCGATTCCCAGCGCCCAGCTTGCCCCTGGCTGTTACTCCAGGTCGAGAAATTGCGTAAACGCCAGGGCCCAACGTTCAGACCCGGACGCAGGCTGAGGTACTGGCTATCGGTTCCCGTCCCGTTGTGCGAGGTCCACGTGGCGCCGCTGTAGTTGTAGCTGAGCATCAGGCCCGGAATACCCTGTTCCCGACGCGCAGGATCGATGTAGCCGTGAGCGTGGCTGTCCAGGGCCGCCTGGGGAATGCTGAGCCTTAACGCCTGCTCGCTGAAGTCAAATTCGCTGCTTGCGAGAGGGATCGCCGACAGATTCGCGCAGCCCTGGGTATCGTCCCGGAGCAACGGGAATGCCGCCGTTTTAACACCAAACGACTGGAGCGTCTCCTCGCTGAGGCACGGTGCGAGGATATTTTTATGCTGCGCGTTCTCTTCGAGTCGAAACGTGATATCGCGCGTGTCGAACATTTTATTGTTAATAAACAGGTCAACACGATAAACGCCGGGTGTCTGGCTCTCTTTGTTCTCAAAGAGAGAAAGATCGACGGCGGTACGCGGCGCGCCACCCGTTTCCAGAAAGGCCGGGTCGAAGTAATCACTGGCGTATAATGCGCTGGGTAATATCCAGGCAAAGCAAAGCGCTGGACGAATGCCCCAAAATATAGTCATGAAAAAATACCCCTGTGAGGTTATTGTTTTAAAATCGTTATTCTATTTTTTGTGTGATTAACTGGCTGTTGCCGCCATAATCATTGATATATTTCCATTGCACGGTGGCATTGTTTTTCAAAGGCGTGTTCCTGAGCGTGAATGTTGTGCTGCTTTTAGGCGCGAGCATGTCAATCTCTGACCATGCTTTGTTATTGATCTTCACCTCCGCAAAGGAAATGTAATAAGACGAGTTGTTGCGTACAATGAGTTCGTTATTTTTAACAGACCATTGCACATTCTTACTAATATCCGTGGGTTCATCCATTAAATTTGACGGACGATAAAATAATTTGATCCGGGTATTTACCGCTATCTGCAGTTTATTAATATCCTCTCTGGAAGAGGAGGGGATCGATTTTACGTTGATCCAGAAAAGCGACTCGCGATCCTGCGGTAAAGGCGCGCCGTTATAGATAATACGTAGCGCGTTGGACTTACCTGCATCCATGCGAAAAAGCGGTGGCGTCACAATAAACGGGGCTTTGGTGCCCTGTGAATCTTTGCCCTGTACCCAGCTCTGTACCAGGAACGGGCTGGCAGTATTATTTCTGACTGTAATATTGCTCTCTTTCTTGTCCGCATGATATACCACTCGCGTATTGGATAAGGTCACACTGGCGTGTGACATACAAGAGCCAAAGAGCAGAGCCAGCAGCGTCAGATAGCGTTTCCTTAACATAAAACGTCCTTGCGTTCCGGGCTGTTATTCATTGCCCGGAACTGAGTTGAATGATTTATTTATAGATAATGGTGTAATCCGCAACCGCATCTGCCTTACCGGCGGTCACAGCATCCAGGGATGCTTTATAACGGGCTGAATACAGCAGGGTGGCTGCCCCCGTGGTGCCATCACCGGTAATAGGAACAAATTTATTCGGGTTGTCGCCCAGTTTTAACGATGTTCCATCTTCATTCAGGAATTCAATACCCAAACCCGTTGCAGCGTCGCCATCGGTTTTAAGCGCGAGCAGATTATTATCATTAGCATCATAGGCACCGCCAAATCGTGCTCCGGCTGATTTAAGGACGGCGGTATCGCAGTTAGACAGTTCTATCTGGATACGGTGAATACCCGCAACGTCACCTTTTTCTTTAAATGCTGAAGACGAGATGGTACCCATATCGATCGTTGGGTTCCCCCCCTGACCGTTAATATCGACATCACAGGTGCTCGCGGTAATCATACCCGTGAATTCAATGGTCCCTGCGCCTTTACCTGGCGCTGCATGGCTGGAAGGACTGGCAATTGCAGCCAATAAAAATCCCATGGTAATAACGGATTTATTCATTTTTTAAAATATTCCTCAGTGTGTAAAAGGTAGAACAGTATTATTTCGGGTTAGTCACTCGAAAGCGTTGTTGTGGTCACGGGATGTGGATATTCCGCTAATATGAAACATTAAGGTGGATATTCATCATCGCTTACCAGTCCATGTGAAAAACTTCCATCACAAGAAGTCTGAATATTTTTCTGGGTCAGGTTAACAAGCGTTTAAAAAAAATAAAGTGAGAACATCATGATTTGTCTTTGGTTGTTTTAAAATCAATGAGTTATGTTGTTTTTATCAGGGTTTTATCAGCAATTCAGTGTGAGAATTTTACGGCTTATTTACTACTTGCCGTATGTCAGGTTCAGCTCAGATAATAAAACTTTCATAATAATGAAAGAATAATCTCCGGAAGAACACGTTGCCTTCCCGGAAGATGTAAGGGGAATCCTGGCGCTTTTAACATCACATTTACATTGCCGGGCTGGCGTCAAGAAGTGTTATTATTATTCTCTTGCCCGGTGATACGGGCGTTTTCTTTTTTTTGTTGCAAACGTTGCCTCTGCCAGCGCGCAGATGAAGGTTAAGGATAGATTCATGGCTTCTGCTCATCTCGGTTTCCCTACTGAAACCGTTGTTGTCTTTGTGGTGATGGCCGTTGGGGCGATGTTTATCGACCTCTTCATGCACCGTCACGATAAACCTGTTTCGCTGAAAAGTGCGGCCATGTGGTCCGTTTTCTGGTTCTCGATGGCGATGGCCTTCGCCGGTTTTCTGTACATCCACCACGGCGCCGAGATGGCGAGCCTGTTCCTCACCGGTTACGCGCTGGAAGAGGTGCTCTCCATCGATAACCTGTTCGTGATGATGGCGATCTTTGCCTGGTTCGGCGTGCCGGATAAGTACCGTCACCGTGTGCTCTACTGGGGCGTGCTTGGGGCGATTGTCTTCCGCGGTATTTTCGTGGCGATCGGCACCAGCCTGCTGAGCCTGGGGCCGTACGTGGAGGTTATTTTTGCGCTGGTCGTCGGCTGGACGGCGGTGATGATGCTCAAGCGCAATGAAGAGAGTGACGAAGTGGAAGATTACTCGGGTCACCTTGCCTATCGCCTGGTGAAACGCTTCTATCCCGTCTGGCCCAAAATCAGCAGCAACGCGTTTATCCTGACGCAGAAAGAGGTGGATGCGGAGCTTGAAAAGCCGGAAAACCAGGACGTAACGGTTGGCCGCGTGAAGAAGGCGAAGCGCTATGCAACGCCGCTGCTGCTCTGCGTGGCGGTGGTAGAACTCTCTGACGTGATGTTCGCGTTTGACTCCGTACCGGCGATTATTGCGGTAAGCCGCGAGCCGCTGATTATCTACAGCGCCATGATGTTCGCCATTCTCGGCCTGCGTACCCTCTACTTTGTGCTGGAAGCGCTCAAGCAGTATCTGGTGCACCTGGAGAAAGCGGTGGTGCTGCTGCTGTTCTTCGTGGCGTTCAAGCTGGGTCTGAATGCGACCGATCACTTCTGGCACCACGGTTACAGCATTGGCGCGACGGCCAGCCTGTTTGTGGTGTTAGGTGTGCTGGCGCTGGGGATTATTGCGAGCGTGATGTTCCCGGGGAAACGTGAGGCCTGATGCACCGCTTTTCTCCCTCTCCCTGTGGGCTGAGGAATCCCCAGTAATTTTTTCCTGAAACGATGAACATTGCTTCAGAGAAATGAATAACTAACAGCGATGTCCTGGTCCGGCTGTAAATCGCTGAGGCGTTTCCTGTAGGCCGGGGCGA
>NZ_JBXWDD010000015.1:0-55728 GCF_057320665.1 Enterobacter cloacae complex sp. 385G4 | reverse complement strand
TGAAGAAAAAGTCGATCACCATGGGTAAAGGATGTTAAAAAGTGTTCACCATGTCCCCGAACACCTGTCTACCATGTCCCCGGACTGTACACCCACGGGGAGAGGGAGAAAACATTAAAAAAGGCAACTTTCGTTGCCTTTTTGCTTTTACCTACAGCTTCGGACCCGCGCTCACCAGCGCAGCGCCCGCCGGGGTATCGGTGTACTTCTCGAAGTTCTCGATAAACAGCTTCGCCAGAGATTCCGCCTTCTCGCGCCACTGTTCCGGCGATCCGTAGGTATTGCGCGGGTCGAGGATACGCGTGTCCACACCCGGCAGTTCCGTCGGAATGGCCAGATCGAACATCGGCAGCGTGAAGGTTTCGGCGTTATCCAGAGAACCATCCAGAATGGCGTCGATAATGGCGCGGGTATCTTTGATAGAGATACGTTTGCCGGTGCCGTTCCAGCCGGTATTCACCAGGTAGGCCTGCGCGCCGGATGCCTGCATGCGTTTCACCAGCACCTCAGCGTACTGCGTCGGGTGAAGCGACAGGAAGGCTGCACCGAAGCAGGCGGAGAAGGTTGGGGTTGGCTCCGTGACGCCACGCTCGGTACCCGCCAGCTTGGCGGTAAAGCCAGAGAGGAAGTGGTACTGCGTCTGGCTGGCGGTCAGGCGGGAAACCGGTGGCAGCACGCCGAACGCATCCGCCGTCAGGAAAATCACCTTCGTGGCATGGCCCGCTTTTGACACCGGCTTCACGATGTTGTCGATGTGGTAGATCGGGTAAGAGACGCGGGTGTTTTCGGTTTTTGACGCATCGTCGAAGTCGATAGAGCCGTCGGCACGCACGGTGACGTTTTCCAGCAGCGCGTCGCGGCGGATCGCGTGGAAGATATCCGGCTCGGCCTCTTCAGACAGGCGAATGGTCTTCGCGTAGCAACCGCCTTCGAAGTTAAACACCCCGTCATCGTCCCAGCCGTGTTCGTCATCGCCAATCAGACGGCGTTTTGGATCGGTGGAGAGCGTAGTTTTCCCGGTGCCGGAAAGACCGAAGAACACCGCTACGTCGCCTTTCTCGCCGACGTTCGCCGAGCAGTGCATAGAGGCAATACCGCGCAGCGGCAGCAGGTAGTTCATGACCGAGAACATCCCTTTCTTCATTTCGCCGCCATACCAGGTACCGCCGATCAGCTGAATACGTTCGGTCAGGTTGAAGGCAATGAAGTTTTCGGAGTTCAGACCCTGCTCTTTCCACTGTGGGTTAGTGCATTTCGCACCGTTCATCACGATGAAGTCAGGTGTGAAGTCCTGCAGCTCTTCGTCGGTCGGACGAATAAACATATTCTTAACGAAATGCGCCTGCCAGGCCACTTCGGTAATGAAACGCACGGAAAGGCGGGTATCGGCGTTAGCGCCGCAGAAAGCGTCGACAATGAACAGACGCTTACCGGAAAGTTGATGGGTGACGAGCCCTTTCAGATGCTGCCAGGTTTCCGGGGAGAGCGGTTTGTTGTCGTTCTTCCCTTTGCCCTTGTCAGCCCACCACAGCGTATCGCGGGTAGTTTCGTCTCGGACGATATACTTATCTTTCGGCGAACGACCGGTAAAGATACCGGTATCGACGGCGATAGCACCAAGGTTCGTCAACACACCGCGCTCGTATCCTTCCAGTGCTGGATTGAGCTCTTCCTGATACAGCGTATCGTAATCGGGGTTGTAGACGATTTCCTGGACGTCGTGAATACCATAAGCCTTGAGATCTTGCGGGGTTAAACCAGTAACACGCATATCACTGCTCCTTAGCCAATATGTACTGCCTGAAATTGTAGGGTTTTTCTGGGGATGTTAACCGCGACGGGGCTCATAGATTTGTGCATCTGGATAAAACCCTTACTAACGGAAAACGCTGCGACTCCAGTCACAGTGCAGGCGGATTATCGCAGGAATCGCTTTTTGGTTGGGGAAAATGTTCCGAAAAGGTTAAGAGGTGGTGATTTTATCGGAGAGAATGTGAATGTAATCGCATACATGTAAGTAAATTACGTAAGAGTTACACAGGGAAAACGATTCAGCTTTTGGGGGATTTTTGCCCCTCACCCTAACCCTCTCCGCAAAGGGGAAAGGGCAGGGTGAGGGGTAGCGTATTAATGAACCTGCGGATCCGCCGGAGAGGCGTTATTGCGGATTTCAGCGATATCCATTGAATTGAACACGTAGTGCGTACCGCAGTAGTCACAGTGCATATCAATTTCGCCGTCTTCAGCCATGATGCTGTCGATCTCTTCATCCGGCAGAGTTTTCAGTGCGCCAGCGCAGCGCTCGCGCGAGCAGGTGCACTTAAACTCCACGGACTGCGGATCGTACACGGTCACTTCTTCTTCGTGGTACAGACGCCACAGCACGTCGGTCGCCGACAGGTTGAACAGTTCTTCCGCCTTGATGGTTTCGGTCAGCGTCGCCAGATGCTCAAAGTCATTGGTCTGCGCGTCCTGCGCTGGCAGAACCTGCAGCAGCATGCCGCCCGCAGCAGGCTGGCCGTCCACTTCACCGGTACGGATGAACAGACGCGTCGGCAGCTGTTCGGAGCGCATGAAGTAATCTTCCAGGCAGGCTGCCAGGGTATCGCCTTCCAGACCGACCACGCCCTGATAGCGTTCACCTTCCTCCGGGGAGATGGTGATCACCAGGTAGCCATTGCCCACCAGCGTTTTGAGATCAGCATTTTCAGGAACGTCGCCCTGAACGCGCGCTACGCCGCGCATCTGCTGCTGGTTATTGCCGTTGATCACTGCCAGCGTCATCGGGCCGTCACCCTGCAGCTGCACGGTGATATCACCTGCAAACTTCAGCGTTGCGGTCAGCAGGCTGGTGGCAACCAGCAGTTCGCCCAACAGGGTCTTCACCGGCAGCGGGTAGTTGTGGTTTTCCAGAATCTGTTTCCAGGTTTCGGATACGGTGACCAGCTCGCCGCGCACGGCGAATTGTTCAAACAGATAGCGGTGTAATTGGTCGTGTTGGGCCATTTTCATCTCTCGTGCGGGTGAGGGTTACTCGCTCTCACCGTGTTTAAATTTCATCAGATCGCGGCGCTCTTTTTTATCCGGTCGCCGGTCCGGGTGGGGCATGGTCAGCGCATTCATTTTGCGCGCCAGCGCGGTCTTCTCTCGCTTTTCAACGCTTTCAGCCGTCTCTTCGTAAAGCAGTACGGCTTCCGATGCGGGCCGCCGCTGTTCGGTAATGGCTTTAATCACTACCGTACGTTCGTCGTTGCCCTGGCGCAGCGTTAAGATGGCGTTCAGCTCAACCAGCTTGCTCGGCTTGCTGCGCTGGCCGTTGTAATGCACTTTACCGCCATCAACCATTTCACGGGCAAGGGCGCGCGTTTTATAAAAACGGGCTGCCCACAGCCATTTATCCAGTCTTACCCCATCTGAGGGCTTTTCTTTCATGGCGTCTCCTTCACGGCCAGTGAGGGGATCATCTGGCGGTAGTCGTTCAGTCCCGGATGGCGCAGATAGCTTTTTTCAGCCAGGCCAGAGTCAGGATTAGTGACGCCCAGACAGTAGCGAATGCCAAACGTTGCCGCAGAATCCAGAATAGGCTCGCTGTCGTCAATGAACAGCGTGCGCTCCGGCTGCAGGCCGGTCTCTTCCTTCACCGCATGCCACAACCGCTGATCCTCTTTCGGATAACCAAATGTGTGGGTGGAAAGTAATAAATCAAGGTGCGACGCCAGTCCCGTATGCTCCAGCTTCACGGCCAGGTTATGTGGATGCGCGTTAGTCAGCAAAATACGGCGCTTGCCGCTTGCTTTCAGCGCGTCCAGGAAGGGAACCGTATCTTCGCGCAGCACGGCGCGTGGTCCCTGGGCAGTGGTCATGGCACAAATATCCAAACCGAGGCGCTCGCTCCAGTAGTCCAGACAGTACCAGTTTAGCGTATGTTGCACCGCGCTATATTGCGAACGAATGAACGCCTGCGCTTCTGCCGGGGAGATACCCTGCTGCTCACCATAGGTTTCCGGCACCAGCTTTTGCCAGAAATAGTTATCAAAGGCGAGATCGAGCAGCGTGCCGTCCATATCCAGCAGAACGGTGTCGACCTGCTGCCAGTCGATATCAAGATGCATAGGGGGGAACTCCAGCCAGAAGAAACGTGCGCGACAGGGTAGCACATCTTGTCGCGCAACGACGTTATCAGATCAGGCTCTCAGAGGAGGGGATCAGCTTAGGATTGAGGCAATTCTCATAATATTGCTGGATCTCCGCCAGACGCGTGCGGGAGCGCTGGTAGCGGCGCAGGGCCATAAAACCGTTCCAGAAAATGGCGATCAGCATGGCGATCATCAGCAGAGAGGTGCCAATGTAACGCCACAATCCTGCGCTGTCCGGCATCCGGTGCAGGCCGATATGGCGCGTGCCGTTGGCGTCGGTGTAGATGCTTGTGACAATCCCTTCGGCACTGAACGGCGTTTGCATCAGCATCTGCGCCAGACGCTGGAACTGGCTCCACTGCTCCTGGGCCGGGTAGTCATAAAGCGCTACCTGCGGGTAAGGCTGATCGACCAGGTCGCTGCCTTCATCGCTGGCAATCACAAAGCCGCCCGGTGCCGGACTGTTGAGCGCCTGAGCCGCCCGGGTGGTTTCGCGCATCATAAACGGCGATGTCGAGGTGGCGACCAGGTTATCAAGCGATTCCGCGCTGACCGGACGCAGCAGCACGTTGACGCCATCCAGTCGTCCCGCCTCGGCGCGTTTCACCAGCGAGTCCCAGTCTTTACTGTTCCCGAGGTTAACCAGCGCGTTCTTGAGGCGTATGCACTCATCCTGCGAGGAGCATAAGTCCTGGGTTTTCAGGACAATGTCGCCAAAATCATCCAGCAGAATCATGCCTGATTTCTGAATAGCGGAACGCAGCGCGGGGCTGACGCGTGAATCATCGTCCGGTTTAGGGTGCAGCTGGCGGTTGACCGTCTGGGTCAGCGCCGTGGCTTTATTCACTACTTCGGATTCCGGCAGCGGCAGCGGCGGGGCGTCGTTCCAGATAATTTGCGAACAGTCGAACGGCGTGAACGGTGAATTCTGGCGCGTGTTCCACGCCCCCGGGGTATGGATATTACACATTCCGGTGCCTTTCAGGCGCAGCGTATCGCCCACCCGTACACCCGCTTCATCGAGCTGGTTGACGCTGGTCGCCTCGATGGTCTGCGCGCCTTTGATCCACGACAGGGTAAATTTGATGGGCATATCCAGCGGCACGAAAAGCAGCAGCATGATAAACACCAGCCCGGCGCCGGCGGCGATGACCGTGCTGCGGAGCCAGTGCTGAAGCGGGAAATTTTTCACTTCATCATGCAGAGAAAGGAAGCGCCCCTGTCGCACAACGTGGCGGTCAAGATAGATATCAATATCGGTTTTCTGCCCTAAATCCTGCGCAATCCACGGTTGCCAGTGGCGCGGGTAGATCAGGTCGATAATCCCGAGTGAGATATTGTTGAGATGCTCCTGATCGTTCTCACCGAACAGGCCCCAGCGCTTTGGCGTGCCACGCAGGCAGTGGATCTCCCGCAGCGAGGTTTTGGCCGGTGGGGCAAAGAGCCCCCACAGCCCGGCCGCAAGAAGCAACACCGCGCCACCCGCCAGCCATGGGACAAAGACGTCCGGCGTCAGCAGGCAGACAAAAAAGAGCAGGAAAGCGGCAACGATCAGGATGGCTTCACGAATACCGTCCGGACGGCTCAGGGCGTACTCTTCATGCGTCTCCTGACGAATATTCAGCAGCTCAATCTGCTCGGTCTCTTCACCACGAATAGAGGCCTGCGTTGAACTCGCGCGTTCCAGCGCAAAGCGCGGGGCTTCGTGAAGATAGTCATTCAGGGTATGGCCGTTGAGCGAGATTACCAGCGGCAGCGAATCGGTGTGAATCAGCTCAACGCTGTTTTCGTCGTTAATGTACTGCTCCCAGGACGGAGGCAGATGCACCTCAACCGAATCCAGGTAGTAGCGCCACTTGTTGGGGTCGTCAGTCGTAATGCCGTAGCGCGTGATGGAGCGCGTCACGCAGAGCACGGTGTCACTTTGCGCGTTAAGCTTAAGCGCCACAGGTGCAGTCGTGGCTCCCGTCGGCCCAGGCGTTAACTGAGAACGGTTCAGCGTTTCGAGATAGTTTTCAACTGCATCGCGCTCGTCTTGCGTCAGTTTACGCGTTGTCGCACCCGCGAAGGCATTTAAAAAGGGCAGCCGGTAACGGCGCTGTATGCGTCGCCTGTACAGCCACCCTGCAATCAATGCGCTGACCAGCATAGCAGCGAGAACAATCAAAATGGTGCTCATGCTTTCCCCATCTTACTTATCTTACAGGTGTAGTCAGTAGCACCTTTACATTGAATGAGAGTCTGTGGCTGGCTATCGGCAAGTATGGAGTCGAACTTGAGCATTCTAAAGCGCATCCCAGTGACCGGTGATGATAGCAAAGCCTGTCATGGCGCGATATCAGCAAATTCCTGGAAACATTTCAAGCTCTTGACATTTGTTTTGAATTGAGGATTGAACCCTGCTGCGTTGCATAAATGTAAATAAAGAACAATTGACATTGCCGAAACCGTGCGGCATATCGCACAATAAAGCCAGTTCACACTGCTAAGACCCCATCAAGATGAGCAAACCACTACAAAAACCCACCATTCTGCACGTTGAAACTGTCGCCAAATCGCGCCTGTTTAACGTCGAGAGTGTGGATCTGGAGTTCAGCAACGGTGTGCGTCGTGTTTATGAGCGTATGCGCCCCTCTTCGCGCGAAGCGGTGATGATTGTCCCTATCGTCGACGATCATCTGATTTTGATCCGCGAATACGCCGTGGGGACGGAATCTTACGAGCTTGGGTTCTCGAAAGGGCTCATCGATCCGGGTGAAACGGTCTTTGAAGCAGCAAACCGCGAGCTGAAAGAAGAGGTGGGTTTTGGCGCGAACGAACTGTCGTTCCTGAAAAAACTGAGCATGGCGCCGTCCTATTTTTCCAGCAAAATGAACATTGTGGTGGCTGAAGATCTCTATCCTGAATCGCTGGAGGGAGATGAACCAGAGCCGCTGCCGCAGGTTCGCTGGCCGCTGGCGCATCTGATGGATCTGCTTGAAGACCCTGACTTTAACGAGGCTCGCAACGTGAGCGCGCTGTTCCTGGTTCGCGAGTGGCTGAAGGGGCAAGGGCGGCTGTAGGCCATAAAAAAGCCGGGTGGCGGCTTCGCCTTACCCGGCCTGCAATTCTTTGCCCGGTTTTTACCGGGCATTTTTATGCTTAAAACAGCTCGTGCGTCTCGCCGTTATCAATAATCTCTGTACCCACCTCATGCACCGCCTGTGTGGTTGGCTGCGTACCTTCGATGAAATACTCGGCACGGCTATTACCGCCGTTAGCGAGCTGGCCGGTGCTGCGGTCAATATTGACCGTCACCACGCCCGGTGGCGGCGTCAGCGGCTGCTCCGGCACGCCTTCAAGAACGGATTTCATGTAGGCATCCCAGGCTGGCTGCGCGCTTTTGGCGCCGCCTTCGTAGCCGGAAATCTGATCTTTAATCGCGCCGGATGCCGTGGTACGGCCTAAATCACGGCGATGATCGTCGAAACCGATCCAGACTGACGTCACCACACCCGGCCCATAGCCGGAGAACCACGCATCCTTCGAGCTGTTAGTTGTCCCGGTTTTACCGCCGATATCATGGCGCTGCAGATCGCGCCCTGCTCGCCAGCCGGTACCCTGCCAGCCGGGTTCACCGAAGATGTTGGTGTTCAGCGCGCTCTTGATCAGGAACGCCAGCGGCGTGTTGATCACGTGCGGGGCGTACTCCTGCGCGCCGGTCTGCGCCACCAGCGACTGGTTAGCCTGCTCCAGCTGCGGCTGCGGCAAGACGATATTTGGCTGCTCCTGAGAAACGGCAGGGTCTTCCATGTCCTTGTTTTCGAGCACCTCGGATTTCGGCGTGTTGCCGTAAATGACCGGAATATCACACTCAGGGCAGGCAATTTTCGGCTTCGCTTCAAACAGCACGCCGCCCTGGTCGTTCTCGATTTTGCTGATGAAGTACGGGTCAACCAGGAAGCCGCCGTTGGCCATCACCGAGTATCCGCGGGCGACCTGAAGCGGCGTAAAGGAGGCTGAGCCCAGCGCCAGCGACTCGGTGCGAACGATGTTCTGCGCCGGGAAGCCGAAGCGCTGCAGGTACTCTGCCGCATAGTCGACGCCCATCGCGCGCATGGCACGCACCATCACCACGTTTTTCGACTGCCCCAGACCCTGGCGAAGACGAATAGGACCGGCATACTCCGCAGGAGAGTTCTTCGGCTGCCAGTCGGAACCGGCACCGGCATCCCAGCGGGAGATCGGCACGTCGTTGAGGATGCTGGCAAGGGTCAGTCCCTTATCCATCGCAGCCGTGTAGAGGAACGGCTTGATGTTGGAACCCACCTGACGCAGCGCCTGCGTGGCGCGGTTAAATTTGCTCTGGTTGAAATCGAACCCGCCGACCAGCGCCATTACCGCCCCGTTCTGTGGGTTGATGGAGACCAGAGCCGAGTTCACATCCGGTACCTGCGCCAGCCACCAGG
Source organism: Enterobacter cloacae complex sp. 385G4 (assembly GCF_057320665.1). Classification (NCBI taxonomy): domain Bacteria; kingdom Pseudomonadati; phylum Pseudomonadota; class Gammaproteobacteria; order Enterobacterales; family Enterobacteriaceae; genus Enterobacter; species Enterobacter cloacae complex sp. 385G4. The sequence continues at coordinate 47,144 of NZ_JBXWDD010000015.1, read as the reverse complement.
CATCGCCTGACTTGCGCACCCAAATCTGCTGCCCGGCCTGTACCACGTCGGTCACCTTGCGCGGCGTTGGCCCCTGCAGGGTGTCCGAACGGTATGGACGCGCCCAGCGAATACCGTCCATGCGCAGGGAGACGGACGTGCCGTCCGCCAGCGTCGCAACGGCTTCCTGAGGATCGGCCTGCGTCACTACGGCTGGAAGGAGCGGACCATAGGTTGGCAGCGCTTTCAGCGTGCTGGTGATTTTTTTGCTGTCCCATGCGCTTTCGCCCACTTTCCAGAGCACGTTCGACGGTCCGCGATAGCCGTGACGCATATCGTAGTCCATCACGTTATTGCGCACCGCGTCCTGAGCCGCCTGCTGCACTTTACGGGTAACGGTGGTGTACACGCGATAGCCATCTTCATAGGCCTTGTCGCCATAACGACTCACCATCTCCTGGCGCACCATTTCGGTCAGATAAGGGGCAGAGAAGGCGATCTCAGGGGCGTGATAATTGGCGTCAATGACGTCGTTACGCGCCTGGTCGTACTCGCTCTGGCTGATATAGCCTTCGCTCAGCATACGTGACAGGACGACATTACGACGTGAGGTAGCGCGATCGAGCGAGTAAAGCGGGTTAAACGTGGACGGCGCTTTTGGCAGACCGGCAATGGTTGCCATTTCGCTTAGGGTGAGTTGTTCAACAGGCTTACCGAAGTACACCTGCGCGGCTGCCCCCACGCCATAGGCACGGTAGCCCAGATAGATTTTATTGAGGTACAGCTCAAGGATCTCGTCCTTGTTCAGCAGTTGCTCAATACGGATCGCCAGGAACACCTCTTTGATCTTACGCGTCAGCGTCTTTTCAGGGCTGAGGAAGAAGTTACGCGCCAGCTGTTGCGTAATGGTGCTCGCCCCCTGGGAGGCGTGACCGGAGAACAACGCAATGCTTGCGGCACGGAAAATCCCGACCGGATCGACACCGTGGTGCTCGTAGAAACGGCTGTCCTCCGTGGCGATAAAAGCTTTCACCATCACGGGGGGAATTTGGTTTAAGGTCAGCGGGATACGACGCTTCTCGCCATACTGCGCCATCAGCTCGCCATCGGCGCTATAGACCTGCATTGGGATCTGGAGACGCACATCGCGGAGCGTGGCGACATCAGGTAGCTGTGGCTCAATATATTTGTACAAACCGTAAATCGAGCCTGCTCCCAGCAGAATGCAACAGACTGCAAGGATGAATAAATACTTTACGAACTTCACCGGAGATTTCCCATTTGGTTTCACTTGGGCAGTTTCTAAACAATCGCGCGGTAGTATAAAGGCAAGCCTGATTCATTGATATAGCCGTCAAGGCGACGGGCGATAAGGAGATCGTGAAGCATGGCTTTCAAAACATGGCAAACGGGCGTTCATATTCAACAGGATAAGGTCCTGATTACGGCACTGGTCCGGGAGAGAGGCGGCTGGTGCTTACGCCGCTGGTGGGCCATTTCTCTGGCCGAAGGCATCATTCGTGACGGCAAAATTTGTCAGCCAGAAGCGCTGGCCGATGCCTTACGCGACTGGCGAAAAGCGCTCCCGCACTACCACCGGGTATTTCTCTCCTTTCCTGCTGCACGGACTCTGCAAAAAACGTTGCCCCGACCGGCTCTTGCATTGCGCGACAGCGAGCAGCTCTCGTGGATGGGGGCTGCGCTTTCGCGCGAACTGGAGATGTCGACAGAGTCCCTCTGTTTCGACTACACCCAGGACACCTTCAGCAATACGTTTCACGTGACTGCCGCACAAAACAAAGAGGTTGAAACGCTTCTTGATCTGGCGAAAACGCTACGTTTGCGGCTGGCGACCATCACCCCGGATGCCAGCGCGCTGACGAACCTGCTGCCTGCGGTAGCGCCGACGCAGTGCGTCGCCTGGCGAGATGCGCACCACTGGCTGTGGGCTATGCGCCATCAGTGGGGGCGTCGTTATACCACTGAAGCAGAAAACATCACTGAGCTGGCGGCGCTGCTGGCCCTCAACCAGAATGACATCGCGCTCTTTGATGCCGAACGAACCCCATGGGAAACGCTGCAGCGCTGGCATGCGCCTCTTCCCGAATGCGGGGCTGACTATACCGTCGCGCTGGCGCTGGCCATGAGCGAGGTGCCTGAATGAACGTGACCAACCTCCTGCCCTGGCGTCAGCAGCGGCGCGCGCGATGTCTGCGTTTCTGGGGCGGCGTATTTGTCGGCGCATTGCTGCTCATGCTGATGGCCGTTTTTAGCGTAAGGATGAATCATCTGATAACGCTGCGCGCGCTACAGGCTCAACTGGCGGGTACGCAGTCCGTGCAGCGTGGTCTTGTGTCTCGCCAGCGGCCCACCCCAGAGGTGCAGAACCCTGCGGGCACGCCGCAACGCCGCGCATGGCAACCGGTGCTGGAGTCACTTTCTGAGGCCATGCCTGCGCAGGTATGGCTGACAGAGCTGCGTTATCAGCCTCCTGCTCTGATGTTGATCGGCTATGCCACTACCCTGCAGGCGCTTTCTGCCTTGCGTAATGGGATGGAGCACATAGACGGCTTTACGCCCGGTTCTGAGGGGGAACTCCGGCAGGATAGCCAGGGGCGCTGGATGTTCACTCTGCACCTGAAAAGCGAGGGGTAATGCGTGGAGACCTTGCTAGAACGCTGGTGTGAAAGTCGTCCCTGGTGTCGGCTGGTCTGCGGGGGGCTGGGTATTCTCCTGATGGGCCTGACAGCATGGGGTGTATTGCTCCGGCCAGCAGAGAGGCAGTGTGCGGATCAGCGGCAGCAGGTGAGCCAGGCGGCGCGGACTAACGCGTCGCTGTGGCCCACCGCCAGTCAGGTGCCGTTTAGCCCGCAAACCCGGACGGCACTGGAGGTAAAGCCCTTTTCACCGCTCGATTTTCAGGGGGAGGGTACAAGGCTCCTTCACTGGAAGCCGTTGCAAAACGGTGGTGAACTGGCGCTGGAGGCGCAGTGGCAGGCGATCCCGCCTCTTTTTTCCCGGCTGGCGCAGCGGGATGTGCGGGTCGCTGCTTTCACGCTTGCGCCACAAAGTACGGCGTTACGCCTGAGGCTGGAGCTGGAACATGCGAAATAGCGCGAGATACCTGCTGGTTTGCTCGGCGCTGCTGTTGACCGGCATGCGCGATCCGTTTCGCCCGCCGGACGACCCCTGCGCCACAGCCGAACTGGCACAGTGGCACTACCGCGGAATGGTGGGAGGGCAGCAGCGCGTTGGTATTTTGCTGGATGGGCAACGGCGCTGGCATCGTCTGAAAGAGCACGAACGTTTCCCGGCGGGCTGGCGGATAACGGCCATCAATGAAACGGAACTGGTTATTGATGTGGGTGACACATGCGATCCCGAAGAATGGGCGTGGCAACGAGAAGGAAAGGATAAAAATGAAGTTAAGGATAGTGCTGTTGCTGCTGGCGTTCAGCCGCCCGCTGTGGGCCGCCGCGCCAAAGCCGGTCACGCTGGTGGTGGATGACGTGCCGGTGGTTCAGGTGCTACAGGCGCTGGTTGCGCAGGAGAACCGTAATCTGGTGGTATCGCCGGATGTCGGCGGCACGCTCTCGCTTAACCTGACGCGCGTTCCCTGGCGGCAGGCGTTACAGACGGTAGTCACCAGCGCCGGACTCGTTTTACGAGAGGAGGGCGGTATTTATTATGTCCATACCGCGGCCTGGCAGCGTGAACAGCGGGAACGTTTAGAGCAGGAGCGAGCGCGTCGACAGCTTGATGCTCCGCTGGTCTCGCACAGCATCCCATTTTCTTATGCGGATGCCGGAGAACTGCAAAAAGCGGCTGAAAAGCTCCTGAGCCCAAAGGGGAGTTTATCTGTCGACAAACGCACCAACCGTCTGCTCATCAGGGATAACCAGGCGGTGCTGGAGGCGCTGCAGCAGTGGGCGGCTCAGATGGATATTCCCGTCGAGCAGGTCGAACTGGCGGCGCACATTGTCACCATTAATGAAAAAAGCCTGCGAGAGTTGGGGGTGAAGTGGAATCTTGCCGAGGCCACTGAGGCGGGCAAGGTTGGACAGCTCACGACGCTTGGCAGCGATCTTTCCGTGGCCAGTGCTACCACGCATGTGGGGTTTAACATCGGGCGGATTAACGGCAGGCTGCTGGATCTGGAGCTCTCTGCGCTGGAGCAAAAACAGCAGGTCGATATCATTGCCAGCCCGCGGCTGCTGGCCTCGCACATGCAACCGGCCAGCATTAAGCAGGGGAGTGAGATCCCGTATCAGGTTTCAAGCGGTGAAAGCGGGGCGACCTCGGTGGAGTTCAAAGAGGCGGTACTCGGAATGGAGGTCACGCCGGTAGTATTGCCCGGTGGGCGCGTGCGCCTGAAGCTACACATCAGTGAAAACATGCCGGGACAGGTGCTGCAGCAGGCCGATGGCGAAACGCTTGCCATCGATAAGCAGGAGATAGAAACCCAGGTGGAGGTAAAAAGTGGAGAAACGCTGGCGCTGGGGGGAATTTTCTCGCAAAAGAACAAAACCGGCAGTGACAGCGTGCCCGGGCTTCGGAGCATCCCCTGGTTGGGACAGCTTTTTCGCCATGATGGAAAAGATAATGAGCGGCGTGAGTTAGTGGTGTTTATTACGCCACGTCTGGTCGGTATTCACTAACGGGTAACGATCCCCGCAATGATTTTGCATTCAGTTTGTTGCAGATGTTTGACGTGGGGCATGAATTAGCATACAAGGAGTACCGATTTGAGTTGGACTTACGTCTTATTACCTTATGCGTCCGGCGCGGTGATTTAATCAGTTGCCAAACAAGCCGGAGTATTGAGATAATTTTTAGTCTGACTCTCGCTCTATTGCATATGAGGTTTCAGTTCATGTCCTGCTACGCCGGGTGTCTGCGAAGCGGGGATTACCATTAACGAATAGTCTTAGTAGTACCGATAAAATGGCAGAGAAACGCAATATCTTTCTGGTTGGGCCTATGGGTGCCGGCAAAAGCACTATTGGGCGTCAGTTAGCTCAACAACTCAATATGGAATTTTACGATTCTGATCAAGAGATTGAGAAACGAACCGGAGCTGATGTGGGCTGGGTTTTCGATGTAGAAGGCGAAGAAGGTTTCCGTGACCGAGAAGAAAAAGTGATCAACGAACTCACGGAAAAACAGGGCATCGTACTGGCAACAGGCGGCGGCTCTGTGAAATCTCGCGAAACCCGCAACCGTCTCTCCGCCCGTGGCGTAGTGGTCTATCTTGAGACGACCATTGAGAAACAGCTGGCACGTACGCAGCGCGATAAAAAGCGCCCGCTGCTGCAGGTTGAAACGCCACCACGCGAAGTTCTGGAAGCGTTGGCCGACGAACGCAATCCCCTGTATGAAGAGATTGCCGATGTGACCATTCGTACTGACGATCAGAGCGCTAAAGTGGTTGCAAACCAGATTATTCATATGCTGGAAAGCAACTGATTCTGGCTTTATATACACTCGCCTGCGGGTAAAAGCATTAAAGGTGGATGTCGCGTCATGGAGAGGATTACAGTTACTCTCGGGGAACGTAGTTACCCTATCACCATCGCGGCTGGTTTGTTTAACGACCCAGCTTCCTTTTTACCACTAAAAGCGGGTGATCAGGCGATGCTGGTCACCAATGAGACGCTGGCTCCGCTTTATCTCGACCGCGTGCGCCACCTGCTTGAGCAGGCAGGCGTAAAAGTCGACAGTGTGATTCTGCCCGATGGCGAGCAGTATAAAAGCCTGACGGTACTCGATACCGTCTTTACCGCATTGCTGCAAAAACCGCACGGTCGCGATACAACACTGCTTGCCCTGGGCGGCGGTGTTGTGGGCGATCTGACCGGCTTTGCGGCCGCAAGCTATCAGCGTGGCGTCCGTTTTATTCAAATCCCGACCACGTTGCTGTCTCAGGTCGACTCCTCTGTCGGTGGCAAAACGGCAGTCAACCATCCCCTCGGCAAAAACATGATTGGCGCGTTCTACCAGCCTGCGTCGGTGGTGGTGGATCTCGACTGCCTGAAAACCCTGCCGAAACGCGAGCTGGCCTCTGGCCTGGCTGAAGTGATCAAATACGGCATTATTCTGGATGGCGAGTTCTTTAACTGGCTTGAAGAGAATATGGATGCGCTGCTGCGCCTGGATGAGGCGAAACTGGCATACTGCATTCGTCGTTGTTGTGAGCTGAAAGCAGAAGTTGTCGCGGCAGACGAGCGTGAAACCGGCTTACGTGCTTTACTGAATCTTGGGCATACGTTTGGCCACGCCATTGAAGCCGAAATGGGTTACGGCAACTGGCTGCACGGTGAAGCCGTCGCGGCTGGCATGGTCATGGCAGCCCGCACCTCTGAACGTCTTGGGCAGTTTAAACCGGAAGAGACGGCACGTATCATTGCGCTACTTGAACGTGCAGGTTTGCCGGTAACCGGGCCGCAGGAGATGTCGGCGCAGGCGTATTTACCCCACATGATGCGCGATAAAAAAGTATTGGCAGGTGAGATGCGTCTTGTACTCCCGCTTGCAATAGGGAAGAGTGAAGTGCGCGGCGGAGTGTCGCACGATGTCGTTCTTGGCGCCATTGCTGATTGCCAGCAGGCGTAACAACTAGAAAGGTCAGGCCACTGTTATCGGTGGTCGTTTAGCTTCAGGCGAAATGCAAAGACGTAGGCATAAGCCTTTGAGTGGGGTGTTAAATGGATGAATTCAAACCAGAAGACGAGCTGAAACCCGATCCCAGCGATCGTCGTACTGGTCGTTCTCGTCAATCTTCAGAACGTGATAACGAGCCGCAGATCAACTTTGACGATGTTGATCTGGATGCAGACGATCGTCGCCCTTCGCGCAGCCGCAACGCGCGTGATGAGCGAGAAGAAGAGGATTATGAGTCCGAAGAAGATTCAATGGACGAACAGCCTGTAGAGCGTCGCCCGCGTAAACGTAAAAAAGCCGCTGCGCAGAAACCGGCCTCCCGTCAGTACATCATGATGGGACTTGGCGTTCTGGTGCTTGTGCTGCTGATTGTTGGCATTGGTTCCGCGCTGAAAGCACCGTCCACCAACTCAACCGAACAAACCGCCTCCGCAGAGAAGAGCATCAACCTCTCCGGTAATGATGCGACGGATCAGGCGAATGGTGCACAGCCAGCGCCGGGCACCACTTCCGCTGAGCAGACTGCCAGCAACACAACGACGCCGCAGGATGTTTCTCTGCCGCCCGTTTCATCAACGCCTGCTCAGGGCCAGGCACCTGTCACGCCCGAAGGCCAGCAGCGTGTTGAAGTTCAGGGAGACCTGAACAATGCGCTGATGCAGCCGCAAAACCAGCAGCAGGTTGATAACGTTGTGGTTAACTCTACGCTGCCAACTGAACCTGCAACCGTCGCGCCGATCCACGGTGCTACCGCGCAGCCGCAGACGGCAGCAACGGAAACTAAACCGCGCCAGACGCAAACTGCGACGCGTCCTGAACGTAAGCAGGCGGTCATTGAGCCTAAGCGTGAAACCAAGCCTCAGGTCGTGGTAAAAGCGCCTGAAGTGAAAGCCGCACCGGCACAGCCGAAACGCACTGAAACGGCTGCCGTGAGCGAGCCGGCCAAAGCGCCAGTCACGCAGACTGCGCCGAAAGCGACGGCAACCACAACGGCACCTGCTGCCACCGCTGCGCCTGCCGCAACGGCGACGGCTTCCAGTGCTGCAGCAGGTAAAACAGCTGGCAACGTCGGTTCGCTGAAATCTGCACCGTCCAGCAACTACACGCTGCAGTTGAGCAGTTCGTCTAACTATGACAACCTCAACGGCTGGGCGAAGAAATCGAATCTGAAAAACTACGTGGTTTATCAGACAACCCGTAACGGACAGCCGTGGTACGTGCTGGTGAGCGGTGTGTATGCTTCCAAAGATGAAGCGAAGCGCGCCGTGGCGACACTGCCAGCAGACGTTCAGGCGAAAAACCCGTGGGCGAAGCCGATTCATCAGGTGCAGGCCGATCTGAAGTAATGTTTAAAGCGCAGGATGCTGTCGGAGCTTTCTCCACAGCCGGAGAAGGTGTAATCAGTTAGTCAGCATGAAAAAAAATCGCGCTTTTCTGAAATGGGCAGGGGGGAAATACCCCCTGCTCGATGATATTAAAAAGCACCTGCCAAAAGGCGAGTGTCTTATCGAGCCCTTCGTGGGTGCGGGATCGGTGTTCCTGAACACCGATTTTTCTCGTTATATCCTGGCGGATATCAACAGCGACCTTATCAGCCTCTATAACATCGTTAAGCTGCGTACAGATGAGTATGTGGAAGAGGCGCGCAAGCTGTTTACGCCAGAGAACAACAGCCCTGACGTTTACTATCAGTTCCGCACGGAATTTAATCAGAGCCAGGATCCGTTCCGCCGCGCGCTGCTGTTCCTTTACCTCAACCGTCATGGTTACAACGGCCTGTGCCGGTATAATTTGCGCGGCGAATTTAACGTGCCGTTTGGTCGTTATAAGCGCCCGTACTTCCCGCAGGACGAGCTATATCATTTTGCGAAGAAAGCGCAGAATGCAGAGTTCCACTGCCTCTCCTATGAAGAGTGCATGGAACTGGCAGGCGTAAACTCGGTGGTCTACTGCGATCCGCCTTATGCGCCGCTGTCTGCGACGGCGAACTTCACCGCCTACCACACCAATAGCTTCAGCCCGGCCGAACAGGCCCGCTTGGCGGAGATGGCGGAAAAACTGGTCAGCAAAAGAATTCCGGTTTTAATTTCAAATCACGATACCCCTGATACGCGCGAATGGTACAAAGCCGCGAAGCATTTTCAGGTTAAGGTGCGGCGTAGCATTAGCAGCAACGGCGGCACACGTAAAAAGGTGGACGAACTCCTGGCTCTTTATCGCCCCTGAGCCGTTTTGCCCGCCGGTAAACACATTTCAAGGAGATGCGGATGAAACAGTTTTTGATTGCCCCCTCAATTCTGTCGGCCGATTTTGCCCGCCTGGGTGAAGACACGGCGGAAGCTCTCGCAGCTGGCGCAGATGTCGTCCATTTCGACGTTATGGATAACCACTACGTTCCCAATCTGACCATCGGTCCGATGGTGCTCAAGGCCCTGCGTAACTACGGCATTACCGCACCGATTGACGTTCACCTGATGGTGAAGCCTGTCGACCGCATCGTGCCTGACTTCGCCGCAGCGGGCGCCAGCATTATCACTTTCCATCCGGAAGCCTCCGAGCACGTTGACCGCACGCTGCAGCTGATCAAAGAGAACGGCTGTAAGGCGGGGCTGGTGTTTAACCCGGCAACACCGTTGAGCTATCTCGATTACGTGATGGACAAGCTGGACGTGATTTTGCTGATGTCCGTCAACCCGGGTTTTGGCGGCCAGTCGTTCATCCCTCACACGCTGGATAAGCTGCGCGAAGTGCGCCGTCGCATTGACGAGTCTGGCTATGATATTCGTCTGGAAGTGGACGGCGGTGTGAAAGTGAATAATATTGGCGAAATTGCGGCAGCGGGCGCGGATATGTTCGTTGCAGGTTCGGCAATTTTCGACCAACCGGATTACAAAAAAGTCATTGATGAAATGCGCCGCGAGCTGGCGAAGGTAAGTCATGGATAAATTGCAGGCAATTCGGGGTGTGGCATTCGACCTCGACGGCACGCTGGTGGACAGCGCGCCGGGCTTAACGAGCGCCGTCGATCAGGCGCTGTATGCACTGGAACTGCCCGTTGCGGGCGAAGATCGTGTGATTACGTGGATTGGCAACGGTGCCGATGTCCTGATGGAGCGCGCGCTGACGTGGGCTCGTCAGGAACGCGCGTCGCAGCGTTCCGCGCAGGGGAAACCAAGCGTCGATCATGCCGATATCCCGCAGGATGAGCAGCTGCGTATTCTGCGCAAGCTGTTCGATCGTTTCTACGAAGAGGCCGTCGAGGAGGGGAGCTTCCTGTTCCCGGACGTCCAGGAAACCCTGAGCGCGCTGCACGCAAAAGGCATCCCGCTGGGACTGGTGACCAACAAGCCGACGCCGTTTGTTGCGCCGCTGCTGGAAGCGCTCAATATCGCGAAATATTTTTCCGTGATTGTAGGCGGGGATGACGTGCAGAACAAAAAGCCGCATCCGGAACCGCTGTTGCTGGTGGCAGGAAAATTATCCTTAACGCCTGCGGAGCTGCTCTTTGTCGGGGATTCGCGTAATGATATTCTGGCTGCCCGAGCGGCGGGGTGTCCTTCCGTCGGTTTAACCTATGGCTACAACTACGGTGAGGCCATTACGCTGAGTGAGCCGGATGTTGTGTTCGACCACTTCAAAGATTTGTTGCCCGCACTCGGGCTTTCGCACAGTGAACATCAGGAATTGAATAATGACTAAGCCCATCGTTTTTAGTGGCGCACAGCCTTCAGGTGAATTGACCATTGGTAACTACATGGGTGCGTTGCGTCAGTGGGTCAGCATGCAGGATGACTACCATTGCATTTACTGCATCGTAGATTTGCACGCTATCACCGCGCGTCAGGATCCTGAGAAGCTGCGCAAAGCCACCCTGGACACCCTGGCCCTCTATCTGGCCTGCGGTATCGATCCTGAAAAGAGCACCATTTTCGTTCAGTCTCACGTGCCGGAGCATGCGCAGCTGGGCTGGGCGCTGAACTGCTATACCTATTTCGGTGAGCTGAGCCGCATGACCCAGTTCAAGGATAAATCTGCCCGTTACTCTGAAAACATCAACGCTGGCCTGTTCGACTATCCGGTGCTGATGGCGGCCGACATCCTGCTGTACCAGACCAACCAGGTGCCGGTGGGTGAAGACCAGAAGCAGCACCTGGAGCTGAGCCGTGATATCGCCCAGCGCTTTAACGCGCTTTACGGCGACGTATTCAAAGTGCCAGAGCCGTTTATCCCGAAATCCGGCGCGCGCGTGATGTCGCTGCTGGAGCCAACCAAGAAGATGTCCAAGTCTGACGATAACCGCAACAACGTTATCGGCCTGCTGGAAGATCCGAAATCGGTGGTGAAAAAGCTCAAGCGCGCTGTCACGGACTCCGACGAACCGCCTGTGGTGCGCTACGACGTGCAGAACAAAGCGGGCGTCTCCAACCTGCTGGATATCCTCTCGGGCGTCACTGGCCAGAGCATCCCTGAACTGGAAAAACACTTCGAAGGCAAGATGTACGGCCACCTGAAGGGTGAAGTGGCAGAGGCCGTTTCCGGCATGCTGACCGAACTGCAGGAGCGCTACAATCGCTACCGTAACGACGAAGCCTTCCTGCAGAAGGTGATGAAAGAGGGCGCAGAAAAAGCCAGCGCGCGCGCGTCCGAAACCCTGAAAGCGGTGTACGAGGCGATTGGGTTTGTGGCGAAACCTTAAGCCGCCACCCGACAAATACGGACTCAATAAAAAAACCGGGAAATCCCCGGTTTTTTTACGCCTGAAAAACGCTTACTGCTGTGCCGCCGGGCCGCAACCGCCGATGATCTTCGAAATGGAGATCGCCGGGTGCAGCAGGTAATCGTAGCTGCAGTTATTTTTAGTATTTTGAACGTGACCGGTGCAGGCGGTCAGAGTCGATAACAGGCCAACCAGAACGGCGGCTTTTGCCAGCTTGAACATACGCATTCCTTGTCTAAAAATCTTAAATTGGATGTAACACGAGGGAATAAATGGAAAAGTTCCACTATGCGAGCGGTATGTTATCGACTGGGGTATGAAGGGAGTAGTCCGCTTAAGGACTACTCGAAGGGGGGAGAATATGCGTTAGTGATTCGAGAACCAGTTCAGCTTATCGCGCAGTTCAACCACGCGACCCACCACAATCAGCGCCGGGCTTTCGACCTGCTGCGCCAGTTCACCGAGCTGCGTCAGCGCGCCATTCACCACGCGCTGCTTGATTGACGTCCCGTTTTCCACCAGCGCAACGGGCATATCAGCCTCCATGCCGTGTTCCAGCAGTTTCGCCTGGATGGTGGCGGCCTGGTTCAGCCCCATGTAGAACACCAGCGTCTGCTTTTCAGCGGCCAGGTTATGCCAGTCCAGTTCGCTGCCGGTTTTCAGGTGGCCCGTAACCAGACGCACGCTCTGAGCGTAGTCGCGATGGGTCAACGGAATGCCTGAGTAGGCTGAACAGCCGGACGCCGCCGTTATGCCCGGCACCACGGAGAACGGAATGCCTGCATTGCACAGGGTTTCCAGCTCCTCGCCGCCGCGGCCAAAGATAAACGGATCGCCGCCCTTAAGGCGCACCACGCGTTTTCCCTTTTGCGCTTCACGCAGCAGGATCTGATTAATCTCCTCCTGCGGCACGCAGTGGTAGCCTGCCCGTTTACCGACGAAGACGCGGTCGGCGTCGCGGCGCACCAGGTTCATGATGTCATCGGAGACCAGGCGGTCATACACCACGATATCCGCCTGCTGGATCTGCTGGAGCCCTTTCAGGGTCAGTAAACCCGCATCTCCCGGACCAGCCCCGACCAGCACCACTTCACCTCGGTGATCCAGCGGCTCGCTCAGCAGCTGCTCGGTCGTCTCTTCAACCGCTTTCGCGTCCTGATTCGCCAGCGACTGCGCCAGCCTGTCGTTAACGAAAAATTTCTCCCAGAAGCGACGACGCTCACCCACGGTTGAGAAGGTTTGCTTCACGCGGGAGCGAAGTTGCCCAGCGTAGTGGGCTATCTGGCCGAGATGCTGCGGCAAAATAGCTTCCAGTTTTTCCCGCAGCAGGCGGGCAAGTACGGGCGAGCGGCCGCCGGAAGACACCGCGATCATCAGCGGTGAACGGTCGATAATCGACGGCATGATAAAGCTGGCCTCTTTCGGCGCATCCACCACGTTGCAGAAGATCCGGCGCGCTTCGCAGGCGTCGCTGACGCGCTGGTTCACTTCATCGTCATCCGTCGCGGCAATGGTCAGCCAGCAGGTATCCAGCAGGGACTCATCAAACTCCCCCTGCACCAGCGTGAGCATCCCTTCCTGCGCCCAGACGTCAAACTGCGGAGCGAAGGTGAGGGCATTGACGGTCAGTCGGGCTCCAGCATCCAGCAACAGGCGCGCTTTGCGTTCAGCCACATCGCCGCCGCCCACAAGCAGGCAGTCGCGATGGCGTAATTGACAGAAAATCGGCAGGTGGTCCACGACGTTACCTCACAGCATTCAAGGAGGGGGTAAGAATTGACGTCAGGATAACAGCAGGAATCGTACAGAACATACGGTTTTTCCTGCCGTTACCCATAAGGGGTCATAAGCCTTTCCTATTGGAAAGGCGGAGGTTTACGCTTTGAGCTGCACCTTGCCGTCCTTCACGCGGGCGTCGTAGTGCTTCACGGAGAAGCTTTCATCTTCCATGCAGTGCCCGTCGGTTAAGCGGAAACGCTGCTTTTTCAGCGGGCTGGCGACCCACAGCTCACCCTGGTGTTCAGCAATCAGACCGCGGGAGAGCACGCTGGCCTCAAAGAACGGATCGATATTGCTGATGGCAAAGACCTGTTCATCGTGGCGAGGGCGGAAAATAGCTACCTGCTCGTTACCCAGCAAAGCACAGACGCCGGTTGCTGGCAGAATGTCGTTAATGTTGCAGATGTTTACCCACTGGCTCATGCGTTTTCCTCCACCAGCATCACCGGAATGCGTTCATACGGGGTTGCAGGACGATGCTGTTCGCGCTCCGGCACCACCTGTACGTTCGGGTCGCGCTGGGTGCTGTTGATAAAGTGTTTGAAACGCGTCTGCGCCGCCGGGGTGTTGACGGTTTCGGTCCACTCGCAGATCACCGCCTCGCGCAGGCGAGCCATCTCGGACTCAAGCTGTTCGTTCAGACCCAGCTTGTCGTCAATGATGACCGACTTCAGGTAGTCGATACCGCCTTCGAGATTATCCAGCCAGGACGCGGTACGGGTCAGCTTATCGGCGGTACGAATGTAGAACATCATGAAGCGGTCGAGATACTTGATCAGCGTGTCGCGATCGAGATCCGCCGCCAGCAGATCCGCGTGGCGTGGTTTCATCCCGCCATTGCCGCACACGTACAGGTTCCAGCCTTTCTCGGTGGCGATGATCCCTACGTCTTTACCCTGCGCTTCCGCACATTCACGGGTACAGCCGGAGACGCCGAACTTCATTTTGTGCGGGGTACGGATGCCTTTGTAGCGGTTTTCCAGCTCGACGCCGAATCCCACGCTGTCGCCCACGCCGTAGCGGCACCAGGTGCTGCCCACGCAGGTTTTCGCCATACGCAGCGCTTTGGCATACGCGTGACCGGTTTCGAAGCCCGCTTCAATCAACTGACGCCAGATTTCCGGCAGATCATCCTTCTGCGCGCCAAACAGGCCGATACGCTGGGAACCGGTGATTTTGGTGTACAGATTAAATTCACGGGCGATACGGCCCACGGCGACCAGCCCTTCCGGGGTGATTTCGCCACCAGCGGAACGCGGAATGACGGAGTAAGTACCGTCTTTCTGGATGTTCGCCAGGAAGTTATCGTTGGTGTCCTGCAGCGGCGTGTGTTCTGGTTTGAGCACGTACTCATTCCAGCAGGACGCCAGCAGGGAGCCGACGGTCGGCTTACACACTTCACAACCGTAGCCCTGGCCGTGTTTCTCCAGCAGTTCGTCGAAGGACTTGATGCCTTCCACACGGATCAGGTGATACAGCTCCTGGCGAGAGTAAGCGAAGTGCTCGCAAAGGTTGTTGTTCACTTCGATGCCCTGTTTCGCCAGTTCAGCGTTCAGCACCTGAGTCACCAGTGGAATACAGCCGCCGCAGCCGGTACCGGCTTTGGTTTCGGCCTTCAGCGCCGCAACGGTGTGGCAGCCTTTGTTGATGGCGGAGATCAGCATGCCTTTGGTGACGTCGAAGCAGGAGCAAATCTGCGCGCTGTCAGGCAGTTTATCTACGCCGATAGATGGTTTACCGCTGGAGGCGTGCGCCGGCAGGATCAGCGCGTCCGGGTTTTCCGGCAGCTCAATGGCGTTCAGCACCAGCTGGAGCAGGTTACCGAAGTCGCTGGTATCGCCCACCAGCACCGCACCGAGCAGGGTTTTGTTGTCCTGGCTGACGATAAGGCGTTTGTAGACCTCTTTGCTTTCGTCCAGATAGACGTAGCTGCGGGAGTTCGGGGTGCGGCCATGCGCATCGCCGATACCGCCTACGTCCACGCCCAGCAGCTTCAGCTTGGCGCTCATGTCTGCGCCGGTGAAGGCGTTTTCGCTACCGAGGATATGGTCCACGGCGACCTGCGCCATTTTGTATCCTGGCGCCACCAGACCGTACACGCGGTTATTCCAGCTGGCGCACTCGCCGATGGCGTAGATATCCGGATCGGAGGTCTGGCAGGTATCGTTAATCATGATCCCGCCGCGCTGCGCTACCGCCAGGCCGCACTGAGTGGCGAGCTTATCGCGCGGACGAATACCGGTGGAGAAGACGATGAAGTCCACTTCCAGCTCGCTGCCGTCGGCAAAGCGCATGGTTTTACGCGCCTCTGTGCCTTCCTGCACGATCTCTTTGGTGTTCTTGCTGGTGTGAACCTTCACACCCATGCTTTCGATTTTACGACGCAGCTGGTCGCCGCCCATGTGGTCCAGCTGTTCCGCCATCAGCATCGGGGCAAATTCGATAACGTGGGTTTCAACGCCGAGGTTTTTCAGCGCGCCTGCCGCTTCCAGGCCCAGCAGGCCACCGCCAACAACCGCACCGCGTTTGCTTCGACGTGCGCAGGATTCAATGGCGTTGAGGTCTTCAATGGTACGGTAAACGAAGCAATCCTGGGTTTCCGACCCTTTAATCGGCGGGATCCACGGATACGAGCCAGTTGCCATGATCAGCTTATCGTAAAAAACCGTACGCCCGGCGCTGGAGTGGATCACTTTCTCCTGACGGTTGATGGTGATAGCGCGTTCGCCCACCAGCACTTTTACGCCATGCTTCTCGTAGAAACCTTCGCGCACCAGAGAGAGCTCTTCGGCGGTATGGTGAGAGAAGTAGGAAGACAAGTGCACACGGTCGTACGCCTTGCGGGGTTCTTCACAGAACACGGTAATATCGAACTGGTCAGCATCGGCTTTATCGAGAAGATCCTCAATAAAGCGGTGGCCGACCATGCCGTTACCGATGATAGCGAGTCTGACTTTGCTCATTTTTGCCTCGATTTCTTTTCTATTACTGCCTACCTTAACGATTCAGCAGAGGCACTTATTGATGCAAATCAAATACGCCTTCACCTACCCCTTAGTGGGTATATCTATGATTTGTCAGGTTTTTTATAAGTAACGGATATTGTTTGATTTTTGTGCTTGCTTGTTTTTCGCACAAATTTGACGGGGTTTTTTACGAATCGGCAGTCAGAGCGGGTAAGCAGGTTAAAACCCCTTTGCAGAACGCAAAGGGGTTTTGACGATTAGTGGGTAGTCGTTGCCGTATTGTGCTGGCGGTGACGGGTCACGAAGCCCAGAATGAAACACATGATAAACACCACGGCATACAGACCGTTAGCGGTGTGCAGCGCGGCCAGCGGGCCGCTGTGCGCCACAATCGGGCCCGTGACCACGAAGGTCAGCATGGTGCCGATGGTGCCGCAGGTCAGCACGAAGTTCACCAGCTTTGGCGAAGCCACTTTGGTCTGCAGGGAGCCCAGGGTGATGATTGAGGTGTAAATCGCGCTGGAGAAGAAGCCCAGGGTCAGGATGAACCATGGCATATGCTCCGGGGCACCGTTGATGAACAGATACATCAGCACGGTCGCCAGACCCGCCAGGACGGTCAGAATACGTTGCAGGTCGAAGAAGCGCAGGATGAAGCTAAAGGCCCACATGCCGAACATGTAAGACATCCAGAAATCGCTCACCAGTTTGCCCGCGTCGTTCAGGCTCATCCCCAGACCTTTGGCGTATTCAGGTACCCACGAGATAAAGCCCAACTGACCTAGGATGTAGCACAGGGCGGCAATGGAGAGGAACAACACGCCGATACCCCATTTTTCTTTCGCCACCGGCTCTGAGGTGGCCTGCGCTTTTTTGCCCAGCACCGGGAAGTCACAGCCGAAGGTCAGAATGAAGATCGCGACATAGACCAGACCGATACAGGCGTATACCCAGTACCATTCAATGCTGCGCGCGAGCAGATACGCGGCGACCATCGGGAAAATCATCCCGGCCATGCTGAAGAAGGAGTCGGTAAACAGCAGGCGCGCGCCGCGCTGGCGGCCTTCATACATGTGCGTAATAAGGAACGTACCGATCGACATCGTGATCCCGCTGACAAGGCCCAGCACGAACATGGCGGCGGAGAACAGGGCGATGCTGTGGCCCAACATCAGGCCCGCCACGGCGGCAACCATCAGCACGAAGCCGAAGCGCAGCTGGGTTTTCAGCGGGACGATTTCCATCAGCCAGGCATTCAGGAAGATTGAGATCAGGATCCCCGCGTTGAGGAAGGTGAAGGTGTTACTCATGCTGGAAACGGGCAGCTGGAAGTAGTCTGCGATATTTCCCATCACCATCCCGGTGACGATCACCAACGCGCCGGTCAGGGCGTAGGAGAAGAAGCTTATCCATGTGAGCTTGATGCGATTGCTGTTAGTCATGTCTGGCCTGTTCAGAAAAAGAAAAGCGCCGGTAGGGCGCTGAGAGCGGGCAGATTTTAGTCGCTAAAGTGATCTATTCCTATCTTTTAAGGGAAATGAATATGCCATTGCAGGTTTTAGTGTGATCTAAATCACATTAAATGGCGGTATAACCAATCGTTTGCGCAGTAATAATTGTTTCAATTTCGTAAAATTAGGTAAAAGGCTGGTCTCGGTTCATACTGCTCTTTAGAATCAAGCCATTCGCTTTTTATACTGCGCTTTGTTAAGGAATTCTCATGCTCAAATCAACACTGGCGGCTGTCGCAGCTGTGTTTGCTCTTTCTGCCGTTTCCCCTGCTGCGCTGGCAGCCAAAGGGGACCCTCACGTTCTGCTGACCACCTCTGCCGGGAACATTGAGCTGGAACTAAATAGCCAGAAAGCTCCGGTTTCTGTGAAAAACTTCCTCGACTATGTGAACAGTGGTTTCTATAACAACACCACCTTCCACCGCGTGATCCCTGGCTTCATGATTCAGGGCGGCGGCTTCAACGAGCAGATGCAGCAGAAACAGCCTAACCCACCCATCAAAAACGAAGCGGACAACGGCCTGCTGAACAAGCGCGGCACCATCTCCATGGCGCGCACGGCGGATAAAGACAGCGCCACCAGCCAGTTCTTCCTCAACGTGGCGGATAACGCTTTCCTCGACCACGGCCAGCGCGACTTCGGCTATGCGGTCTTCGGTAAAATTGTGAAAGGGATGGACGTGGCGGACAAAATCTCTCAGGTTCAGACCCACGATGTCGGTCCATACCAGAATGTGCCGTCTAAGCCAGTGGTGATTCTCTCCGCGAAAGTGCTGCCGTAATCGTTCTCCCACACGGGCATATCCTGCCCGTGTCTTTCAGCCCTCCCTGCGAAAGCGCGTTTTGCTGCTTATACTTGTGGCAAACGGACTATTCAGGGAGGCGTTAAGTGAAAAAACTCACCGATAAGCAAAAATCCCGTCTCTGGGAGCAACAGCGTAACGTCAATTTTCAGGCCAGTTGTCTCCTTGAAAAAGGTAATGGTCCTTCAGAGCCCGGCATTGAGACGCTGGAGCTTGGGCCCTCAGCGCCCGGGCTACCGCATCTGTGCCTCATTCATCGCCATCTGTATCACAGAGAGATGAAGCAGGCAGGCGAATTCCGTACCGACGATATTTTTAAGGGTGACATTCCCTTCTGCCATTTTGAGTACATCGAGACGATGGGTAACGAACTGATGGCGGCGCTGGAAAGTGATAAGTATCTTGTGGGTCTTGAAAAAGCGGCGTTTGTTGAAAAAGTGAGCCATTACTACTGTGAAATCAACATGCTGCATCCCTTTATGCGCGGTAATGGCATAGCTCAGCGCGTCTTCTTTGAGCAGCTGGCCATCCACGCGAATTACGCGCTGGACTGGCGGGATATTGATCCCGAGCAGTGGGTGGCGGCGAACCGAAGCGGGGCCACGGGCGATTTGACCGCGCTAAGCGCTATCTTTACCAAAGTAGTGAGCGAAGCGCGGGAATCTGAGTAGAATAGGGCGGCATTTTTTTCGGGAGCCGCCATGATTCTGCTGATTGATAACTACGATTCCTTCACCTGGAACCTTTACCAGTATTTTTGTGAACTGGGTGCAGAGGTGGTTGTCCGCCGCAACGACGAATTCAGCCTGTCTGATATTGAGGCGCTGGCTCCGCAGAAAATTGTCATTTCGCCGGGACCGTGTACGCCGTCGGAATCGGGCATTTCTCTGGACGTTATTCACCACTATGCCGGCAGGCTGCCGATCCTGGGCGTCTGCCTCGGTCATCAGGCGATTGCCCAGGCATTTGGGGCTACCATCGTGCGTGCCGCGAAAGTGATGCACGGCAAAACCTCGCCGGTCACCCACACCGGCACGGGCGTATTTACAGGGCTCAATAACCCGCTAACCGTGACGCGCTACCATTCGCTGGTGATTGACCCACCGACGCTGCCCGACTGCTTTGACGTGACCGCCTGGAGCGATACGCAGGAGATCATGGGGATTCGCCACCGCGAGTGGGATCTCGAAGGCGTGCAGTTCCATCCTGAAAGTATCCTCAGCGAGCAGGGGCACGCCCTGCTGGCAAATTTCCTCAATCGCTGAATATCTGTTGCCTTGTTGTGAGTTTTTATGCATATTTTGTGATTATATTTTCACAATGAATGTGACATAAAATGGATGGGCATGACATGGCAACTGAACAACCAGCAATTACCCGCGCGACATTCGATGAAGTGATTCTGCCGATTTATGCACCGGCTGAGTTTATCCCGGTGAAGGGGAAAGGCAGCCGCGTCTGGGATCAGCATGGCAAGGAGTATGTGGATTTCGCGGGCGGTATTGCGGTCACGGCGCTGGGCCACTGCCATCCTGCGCTGGTGGACGCGCTGAAAACCCAGGGCGAAACCCTGTGGCACACCAGCAACGTGTTCACCAACGAACCTGCGCTGCGCCTGGGTCGCAAGATCATTGATGCCACGTTTGCCGAGCGCGTGCTGTTTATGAACTCCGGCACCGAAGCCAACGAAACCGCCTTTAAGCTGGCGCGCTACTACGCCACCACGCGCCATAGCCCGTACAAAACTAAAATCATCGCCTTCCATAACGCCTTCCACGGACGCTCTTTCTTTACCGTCTCCGTTGGCGGCCAGCCGAAGTATTCCGACGGCTTCGGTCCGAAACCAGCCGACATTGTCCACGTGCCGTTTAACGATCTGCACGCGGTGAAAGCGGTGATGGACGACCACACCTGCGCAGTGGTGGTGGAGCCGATTCAGGGCGAAGGCGGCGTGACCGCGGCAACCCCGGAATTCCTGAAAGGGCTGCGCGAACTGTGCGACGAACATCAGGCGCTACTGGTGTTTGATGAAGTGCAGTGCGGGATGGGGCGTACCGGAGAGCTGTTTGCCTACATGCACTACGGCGTCACGCCGGATATTCTGACCAGCGCCAAAGCGCTCGGCGGCGGTTTTCCGGTGAGTGCGGTACTGACGACCCAGGAGATTGCCTCTGCGTTCCACGTCGGGTCTCACGGCTCGACCTACGGCGGTAACCCGCTGGCGAGCGCCGTGGCAGGTGCCGCGTTCGACATCATCAACACGCCAGAGGTGCTGAACGGCGTTAGCGCGAAGCGCGAGCTGTTTGTGCAGCATCTCCAGCAGATTAACAATAAGTACGACGTATTCAGCGAGATCCGCGGCATGGGGCTGCTGATTGGTGCGGAGCTTACGCCGCAGTACAAAGGCCGCGCGCGCGATTTCCTGCACGCAGCCGCCCACGAAGGGGTGATGGTGCTAAATGCCGGGCCTGACGTGATGCGCTTTGCGCCATCGCTGGTGGTGGAAGATAAGGATATAGAAGACGGGTTAACCCGCTTTGCCGCAGCGGTCGAGAAGATCGTAAAAGGCTAATACTCGGTTCGCTTTAACCGCCGCGTTAACCAAATGCCGTGATGCGGGCGCTGACGCCATGCCACCGACGAAATGGTGTGCATGGTGTTCAGATGTCCCAGCACGCGCTGCAAATGCTGCTCCAGGGTGCTCATCGGGCCGTGGGTCAGCGTCTCCGGTGCCTCCAGAATGTTCGAATCCCCCGACTCGCCCGGCGCGTCATACTCCAGACGTTGCTGACACCGCTGCAGGGCAATTTCACAGGACTGCAAATAGCGCTGCGCCAGATTCGGCGTCAGCATGGTGTGCTCGCGCGCCAGCGTGGTCATGGCGTTAATGTGCTCAACGATAAACTGGCTGTGCGTGACCCACAGCTTCATGTCCGCCAGATAATGCGCGTTAAAGCCCGGCTCCTGCATCGCCTGGTTGAGCGAGTTAAACAGGGCGTTGTGCGCCTGGTTGACCTTCATCCGCTGATACGCCAGCGGGGAAGGCTGCGGATCGTCGCTCAGGATCAGGCGAATGGCCTGCTGGTCGGCCTCCAGCGCGTCGTGGGCGTTCTGCCTCAGCAGCCCGCTCTGCCACTGCGGCCACAGCCAGACCATGCCGCCAAAGGCGATCAGGCAGCCAATCAGCGTGTCGATCAGGCGGGCAACGATGAACTGTTCGCCGTTAAGCGTCAGCAACTGAAGGGTATATACCGCCGTCACCGTAAAGCCCACCATCGCCCAGCCGTAGTTTTTGCGAATGATTAGATAGCTTACCAGGGTGATCGCCAGCATGCCCGCCAGGGTATAGCCCTCGGGCACGTGAAAATGCAGCGTCACGCCCGCAATAATCAGCCCCGCCATCGTGCCGCCTGCCCGGTGCAGAATGCGCACCCGCGTGGCGCCATAGCCGTTCTGGGTAACAAACAGCACGGTCATTAAGATCCAGTACGGTTTCGGCAGGTGGAGCGCCATGCCCATCAGGCTGGCGATACTGAGCATGACGCTAATCCTTGCAGCGTTGCGCAGAGCGGAAGATTTCAGAGACAGGTAGCTTCTCAGCGCCGGCAGCAGCGGCAGACGTTTCTGTTTATCCGCCATCAGGTCACGGGAATAAAGCGGGCGCTGGGTGCGCAGCACACGGGCGATGCGGCTGAAGTGCCAGGCGGCAAACTGGCCGACCGGGTTATCCGGGTGCTGACGGGCGATTTTCTCCAGCGCGCCGAGCTGTTTGTCCATGTTAAAGCGCGTGGGGTAGCGGTGGTAGAGAATATCATCGGCCAGCACCCGCAGGCGCGCGGAGACGGTTTGTGCGTTCCAGCGGATCACCGCTTCGGCATGGCTGCGCTCAACCAGCTTTTGCACCTCCTGCGGGTGGTGAAGGCTAACGGAGATATGCTCCTGAAGATCCAGCCCCACCTGAAAGGTGCGCAACAGCCGTTTATATTCGTGGTTCTTGTTGGCGGCGAGCATATGCAGCTGCTGATAGCACTGGCTTATCAGGTCTACCACCTTTTGCTGGCGCGTCAGCAGCGGCGGTAAGGATTTTTCCGGATCCGTATGCTGGGTGAGCAGGGTGTATTTGGCTTCACAGTAATCCGCAAGCTGCACGTAGAGCAGGCTCAGAGATTCGCGCAGCGGCTGCTCCCGCCACAGCCAGAACCAGAACCAGTTAAACAGCCCGTACCACAGCGTGCCGAGGGCGTAGATCAGCAGCGGCTCCCACACAGGCATATTACCGGCGAGGCTCAGGGTGAAGATGGCCGCAATGAGTGACGCGGGAAGCAGACGGGCATGGAGCGAGCTGATTTCGGCGGTGACGCCGAGGGTCATCGCCAGCACGGTCAGGATCAGCGGCAGGGGAATATCACGAGCCAGCAGAAGCTGCACCGCGAGGCTACAGCCAGCAAACAGCGAGCCGCCAATTATCAGACGTTTGAAAAAGCGTTTATGGGGCGTGTCCAGACCGGCAATGTTGCAGCAGGCGGGGACGAGAGAAAACAGCAGGCCCTGCTGAAGATGTCCCAGGATCAGGCCCACGGCCACGGGAAGACACAGCACCAGCGTTTGTCGTAGTGCGTAGTTAACTTCCGGGTGATAGATCAGCCTGCGCCACATGGGGAAAAGAGACAAAAACGGCGTGACACCTCGCGATGGCACGCCGTTTAGGCAGGATTAACGGGTTCCGTAAACCACGATGGTTTTACCGTGGGCGGAGATCAGGTTTTGATCTTCCAGCATTTTCAGAATACGGCCCACCGTTTCGCGGGAGCAACCGACGATCTGACCGATTTCCTGACGGGTAATTTTAATTTGCATGCCGTCCGGGTGGGTCATCGCGTCTGGCTGTTTCGCCAGGTTCAGCAGAGTCTGCGCAATACGGCCAGTCACGTCCAGGAAGGCGAGGTTACCCACTTTCTCTGACGTCACCTGCAGACGGCGCGCCATCTGGGAAGAAAGACGCATCAGGATGTCAGGGTTAACCT
Source organism: Enterobacter cloacae complex sp. 385G4 (assembly GCF_057320665.1). NCBI lineage: Bacteria > Pseudomonadati > Pseudomonadota > Gammaproteobacteria > Enterobacterales > Enterobacteriaceae > Enterobacter > Enterobacter cloacae complex sp. 385G4. The sequence goes on along the minus strand of NZ_JBXWDD010000015.1, from coordinate 23,705 downwards.
GAATCAGCTGACGGAATTTCTTATAAGAAATTTCAGCCACTTCACATGCTGTCTTTGCACGAACCCAGGCGCTACGTTCCTGGCCTTCTTCAAACAGGCCCAGTTCACCGATAAAATCGCCCTGGTTCAGATAGGAAAGGATCATCTCTTTGCCTTCCTCATCTTTGATCAGCACTGCCACCGAGCCTTTGACGATGTAATACAACGTTTCCGCTTTTTCACCCTGGTGAATCAGCGTGCTCTTCGATGGGTACTTATGAATGTGGCAATGAGACAAGAACCATTCGAGAGTCGGGTCTGTTTGCGGTTTGCCAAGCACCATGCGCTGTTATCCTCTGTTATAAGCTGTCACCAGAGTCATCAGATGCATCCGGACTCTGGGGTTGCAATCGAATTCTTACCCATACCCTGGGAAGTCGGCTGTCGTAACGTTTCGCAGCCAGTAAAGTTTGATGTCCTCTGCATACATGTGTAACGTCAATGTATTACTGTAGCATCCTGAGTGTTTTAGCATAGCTTTTGCCGCGTGTCTCCTGGTGTCTCGCTTCAGCATGATGCAGGTCGCCTTCCATTGCGAGAAATGTAACGCACGCGTAATCTGTCACCAAAAATGCAACGTTGGAGTTAATGAATATGCAAGCGCGCGTGAAGTGGGTTGAAGGTTTAACGTTCCTGGGCGAGTCCGCATCAGGACACCAGATTTTGATGGATGGTAACTCCGGCGATAAAGCTCCAAGCCCAATGGAAATGGTGCTGATGGCGGCAGGCGGATGCAGCGCGATCGACGTGGTGTCGATTCTGCAAAAAGGTCGTCATGACGTGACGGATTGTGAGGTCAAACTCACGTCAGAACGCCGCGAAGAGGCGCCACGCCTGTTCACCCACATTAATCTGCACTTTGTTGTCACCGGGAAAGAACTGAAAGACGCGGCGGTCTCACGCGCGGTGGATCTCTCTGCGGAGAAATACTGCTCTGTGGCGTTAATGCTGGAGAAAGCGGTAAAAATCACCCATTCGTATGAAGTGATCGAGGCTTAATTATTGGGGCATCGTGCGTGTTGATGCCCTCACCCTAACCCTCTCCCACGGGGAGAGGGAACATGTTCACGCGATCTGCTTCCCTTCCATCAGTCGCTCCACCAGCGGCGTCATGATCAGCTCCATTGCAAGCCCCATTTTTCCACCGGGAACCACTAACGTATTCATGTGGGAAATAAACGAGCCCTGCAGCATCGCCAGCAGCCAGGGGTAATCAATGCCTTCAAGATTGCGGAAGTGGATCACCACAAAGCTCTCATCCAGCGACGGGATGCTTTTCGCCGCGAACGGATTGGAAGTGTCCACCGTCGGCACGCGCTGGAAGTTAATGTGCGTGCGGGAGAACTGCGGCGTGAGATAATTGATGTAATCTTCCATGGAGCGCACCACCGAGTCCATTACCGCCTCGCGCGAATGGCCGCGCTCGCTCATGTCGCGCGTCAGCTTCTGGATCCACTCAAGGTTAACAATTGGCACCACCCCCACCAGCAAATCCACGTGGCGCGCCACGTCGTGCTGAGGCGTCACAACGCCGCCGTGTAGCCCTTCGTAAAACAGCACGTCGGTCGGTTCCGGCAGCGGCTGCCAGGGCGTGAACGTGCCGGGGACCTGGTTCCAGGGTACGGCTTCGTCGTAGGTGTGCAGATACTTACGGGACTGCCCGGTACCGCTCTGACCGTATTCGCGGAAGGTTTGCTCCAGCAGGCCGAAATCATTGGCTTCCGGGCCAAAGTAGCTGATGTGTTTACCCAAATCGCGTGCCTTGCGGATCGCCATGTCCATCTCAGGCCGCGTATAGCGGTGAAAGCTGTCGCCTTCGACCTCCGCCGAACGGAGATTCAGCTGGGCGAAAATCTTGCGAAAAGCGAGGCTGGTGGTGGTGGTTCCCGCACCACTCGACCCCGTAACGGCAATAATGGGATGTCTGGCAGACATAGCAACTCCCTGACGGAAAAGGTTGGAAGATCAGCCGTGAAACGCGTTGCGGGGCATGATATTGACCGTCTCATGCAGTTCTGACCACACCAGCACCACGTCGCCGCTTTTCAGCTGGCGTTTTACATCGTTGACCTTTTGCTCAAGCGAACGCTCATGTTCACCATAATCGGTGCCTTCGCGCAAGACAAAGCTTTCAATCAGATTATCGAGCGTTTCGGGAGCCAGATCCTGCCAGGGAATAATCATTATTTACCGTCCAGATATGCCGTTAACCAGTCGGGAATTCGCGTCTCAAGCCACATTTTTGGCCGACGCAGCGTGCCGCTAACAAAGCCGACATGTCCGCCGAATTGGGTGAGCTGATACTCCACGTTGGCCGGCAGATGATCGGGCGCCGGGATCGAGTGATGATCCATAAACGGATCATCTTTGGCGTGGATAATCAGCGTGGGTTTCGTGATTAGATTCAGTAAAGGCATGGCGCTGCACTGACGGTAATAGTCAATCGCATCGGCAAAGCCGTGAATTTTCGAGGTGATCAAATCATCAAACTCGCGCAGGCGCTTCACGCGTTTGAGCTGTTGCAGCGTCACAGGCAGCGTATCCGGATAGGCCTTCAGCTTGCGCGCGGCGTTGGCTTTCAGCAGGTTGAGCAGGTAGCGCTGGTAGACCCGCGAAAACCCCTTTTCCATATGATAGCTGCACTGCTCCAGCATAAATGGCGCAGAGACAATGACCGCCGCATCCAGCGGTACGGCGTCGCTCTCCTTCGCCAGCAGGCAGGCCAGCATATTGCCGCCCAGCGAATACCCCACCGCTGCCGTTGGCGCCTCGCCGAAATTGTCTCTTAGCCAGCGCAGGAACCAGGTGCCGTCCTCGGTTTCACCCGAGTGATAAATACGTTTCTGACGATTAGGCTCGCCGCTGCATCCGCGAAAATGCATCACCACCCCAAGCCAGCCGCGGGCTTTCGCCGCCTCAATGAGACCGTGTGCGTAAGGGCTGTGCAGGCTGCCTTCCAGACCGTGAAACACCACCAGACGGGGTTTATGTCTGGCCCGATCCGGATCTTCGCTCCAGGCGAGATCTAAAAAGTCGCCGTCCGGCAAATCCAGGCGCTGCCAGTGCGGGGTGAACTGCACCTTGCGGCGGATCAGGCGCGGCAGCATGGTTTGCAGGTGGGGGTTAGCCACGCCGCGCATGGGCACGAACTCTGCGCTCTCTTCGGCTGCAATGTCGAAGTCTGATGGAATGATTTGGGTCATAAGGGCGATGCTGATTCTTGTCAGAAATTTACTATACCTTCCGAATTGTACCCCGTTTAGCCCGTTTTTCCGAAGCATGAACTGATCCCGATCACAAATCTTTACCTTGATTATTACTCTCAGGCTAATGATTCCTCTCTACGCTTAATTGATGCCTTTCTCGCCAGAGCGCAGACTTTACTCAACGTTAAGCAAATCAGAATGATGTGCTGAATCAGGAGGTTAATAATGTTATCTGGGCAAACACCCACCCGGCAATGGAACACCCGACGCAGTGAGAAAGCGCGTCGTCTGGCATCCGTACCGGTGCAGGGCAAGGTACTGCCAACCGGCGATCTTGTCGCCATGCTGGAAAAACTGATCGCCCCGGGCGACAAAGTCGTGCTGGAAGGCAACAACCAGAAGCAGGCGGATTTCCTTTCCCGTTCACTGGCGGAAGTAAACCCGCAAATCGTGCACGATCTGCATATGATCATGCCGAGCGTGGGCCGCAGCGAACATCTGGACATCTTTGAGAAAGGCATTGCCCGCAAGCTGGACTTCTCCTTCTCCGGGACGCAAAGCCTGCGTATCTCTCAGCTGCTGGAAGACGGTCAGCTCGAAATCGGTGCGATCCACACCTACATCGAACTCTACTCACGTTTATACGTCGACCTGTCGCCAAACGTGGCGCTGATTGCCGGTTTTAAAGCGGACCGCAAAGGCAACCTCTATACCGGTGCGAGTACCGAAGATACCCCGGCGCTGGTGGAAGCCGCCGCGTTCCACGACGGTATCGTCATCGCACAGGTAAACGAGCTGGTGGACGACGAGTGCGACCTGCCGCGCGTGGATATACCGGGCTCGTGGATTGACTACGTGGTGGTTGCCGACAAGCCGTTCTTTATCGAACCGCTCTTCACCCGCGATCCGCGCCTGATTAAACAGGAACATATCCTGATGGCGATGATGGCGATTAAAGGCATCTACGCTGAACACCAGGTGCAGTCCCTGAACCACGGGATTGGCTTTAACACCGCAGCGATCGAGCTGCTGCTGCCAACCTACGGCGAACAGCTCGGACTCAAAGGCAAAATCTGTAAACACTGGACGCTGAACCCGCATCCAACGCTGATCCCGGCCATCGAAAGCGGCTGGGTGGAGAGCGTCCACTGCTTCGGCGGCGAACTGGGGATGGAAGAGTACATCCGCGCCCGTCCGGACGTGTTCTTTACAGGTGCTGATGGCTCCATGCGTTCTAACCGCGCCTTCTGCCAGCTGGCAGGTCAGTACGCGGTCGATATGTTTATCGGCTCGACGCTACAGGTTGACGGCTACGCCAACTCCTCCACCGTGACCCGCGGTCGTCTTTCCGGCTTCGGCGGTGCGCCAAACATGGGCCACGATCCGCACGGTCGTCGCCACGCCACACCGGCCTGGCTGAACATGATCACCGAGCCTGACCCGATGCAGCGCGGTAAAAAACTGGTTGTGCAGATGGTGGAAACCTTCCAGGCGGGCGTGAAGCCAACCTTCGTGGAAAAACTGGATGCCGTCGACGTCGCGAAAGCCTCCGGTATGCCGCTGGCGCCGGTCATGATTTACGGCGATGACGTCACCCACGTGCTGACGGAAGAGGGGATTGCTTACCTCTACCGGGCGAAAGATCTGGAAGAGCGTCGCGCCATGGTCGCCGCCGTGGCGGGTATCACCGATATCGGTCTGGGCGTTGACGCCAAACGCGTGGCGGAACTGCGCCAGAGCGGAAAGGTTGTGTATCCGGAAGATATGGGTATTCGCCGCACCGACGCCACCCGCTCTCTGCTGGCTGCGGGCAGCGTGGCTGACCTCGTTGAGTGGTCCAGTGGCCTGTATAACCCACCTGCGAAATTCCGGAGCTGGTAATGAAACTTCTGCCCCAGCTCCAGGTTGAAGGCGGTGCCGAATGGCTGGCGCGAACCGCCACGCAGTGTCTGATTGACGAAGCACGTTTAAGCCCGAAGCCCGGTCTGGTGGACAGCCGGGGGAACGGCGCGCACCACGATTTATCGCTTGCGCTGATGGAGCGCTCCGCTCACAGCCTGACCCCCACGTTTCAGGCGCTGGCGCAGCAGAGCTGGCAGCGTCCGGCGGATATTGCCCTCAGGCAAACCGTTGGCCGCCTGGGTCGCGAAGGTGAACGGCAGATGATGGCCGCTACCGACGGCGTGAACACGCACCGTGGCGCGATCTGGGCGCTGGGGTTGCTGGTGAGCGCGGTGGCGATGCTCGGCGGCGATGCCCGGGCGCAGGTCGTCGCGAACACCGCCGCTCAGCTGGCGAAGCTGCCGGATGATGCGGCGCCGAAGGTGTTCAGCAAGGGGTTACGCGCCACGCATCGCTACCGCGTGCCGGGCGCACGTGAAGAGGCGCAGCAGGCGTTTCCGCACGTTATGCAGCGCGCGCTGCCGCAGCTTCGCCGCAGCCGTCTCAACGGCAGCAGCGAAACGCAGGCCAGACTCGACGCGCTGATGGCGATCATGACCTCGCTCACCGATACCTGCGTGCTGTCGCGCGCTGGCATGGAGGGGCTGGACGCCATGCAGAACGGCGCCCGTGCGGTGCTGAACGCCGGAGGATGCGCAGCGCTCGCGGGGCAGCAAGCGCTGGCGCGGTTAGACCGTCAGATGCTGTCGCTCAACGCCTCGCCGGGTGGAGCCGCAGACCTGCTTGCCGCCACGCTGTTTCTTGACCGCGTCGAAACGCCCTATTCAAAGCATTAAGAGGATGTTATGGAAAAAATCACATTGACCGTGCCCGCCAGCCGCGAAGTAAGCGGCAGGGCGCTGGCAGGGGTAGTCGGTTCCGGGGATATGGAGGCGCTTTTCACCGCCGAACCGGGCCAGACCTTAACCATTGATATCACCACTTCAGTAGACAACAGCCGTGGACGCTGGGAGGCATTGTTCAACCGCCTGCAAACCGTCAGCAGCCTGCCCGCAGGCAAGCTGACTATCCACGACTTCGGCGCGACGCCGGGCGTGGCGCGCATTCGTATCGAACAGGTCTTTGAAGGGGTGAACCATGCGTGATGACAGCAGCTTTATCGAATTAAAAGCGCGCCAGCGTGCGCAGGCGCTGCTGGATGACGGCAGCTACCGCGAACTGCTGGATCCCTTTGAAGGCATTATCTCTCCGTGGCTTGGGCCGCAGGGGATTGTTCCGCAGGCCGATGACGGCATGGTCGTCGCGAAAGGCACCATCAATGGCCGGCCTGCGGTGGTGGTGGCGATTGAAGGCACCTTCCAGGGCGGCAGCATGGGCGAAGTATCCGGTGCCAAAATGGCGGCGGCGCTGGAGCTGGCGGCGGAAGATAACCGCAACGGCATTCCGACTCAGGCGGTGCTGTGCCTCGAAACCGGCGGCGTACGTTTGCAGGAAGCCAACCTCGGCCTGGCGGCGATTGCCGATATCCACGCCGCGATCGTTGACCTGCGCCGCTATACCCCGGTCATCGGGATTGTCGCCGGGACCGTGGGCTGCTTCGGCGGGATGTCTATCGCCGCGGCGCTGTGCAGCTACCTGATTGTGACCCGCGAAGCGCGACTCGGCCTCAACGGTCCGCAGGTTATCGAGCAGGAGGCGGGCATTGAAGAGTATGACTCCCGCGACCGTCCGTTTATCTGGAGCATGACCGGCGGCGAAGTGCGCTATGAAAGCGGACTGGTGGACGCGCTGGTGGGCGACGGCGTGAACGCGGTGAAAGCCGCGATGAACGAAGCCATTGCCAAAGGCGTACCGGCGAAACATCGCACCGATAACTACGACGATTACCTGAACCGTCTGACGAATTTCGACACCCGCAAACAGGCCGATGCCGAACAGATTAAAGCGCTTTTTGCCCGGGAGGTGAAATGATGAGTAATTCAAAAAGCCGTGGCGAGATCTGGCTGGAAAATCTCGCCCCGAACGCCAAACATATCGAGGGGCTATGCCCATCCGTCCGGGCGGCAGACGGCGAGCTTAACGGCGAAACGGTGCGCTTTGTCGCCGTGGTGCCGGATGCCAACAACCACTTCCCGCGCGCGGCGAAAGGGGAAGTCGGTCTGCTGGAAGGCTGGTGGCTTGCGAAAGTGGTCAGTGAAACCGTCGCGGCGGATGCTGACAAACCCGTGAAGCGCCCGATTGTGGCGGTGATCGACGTCCCAAGCCAGGCCTATGGCCGACGCGAAGAGGCGTTTGGTATTCACCAGGCGCTGGCCGGTGCGGCAGCAGCCTATGCAAATGCCCGCCTGGCCGGTCACCCGGTGATTGGCCTGATCGTCGGCAAGGCGATGTCCGGCGCGTTCCTGGCGCACGGCTACCAGGCTAACCGCCTGATCGCCTTTAACGACAAAGGCGTGCTGATCCACGCGATGGGCAAAGAGTCTGCGGCGCGCATCACGCTGCGTACCGTCGACGCGCTGGAAAAACTGGCGGCGACCATTCCGCCAATGGCCTACGACATCAGCAACTACGCCACGCTGGGGCTGCTCTCTAACCTGCTGGATATCAGCAACCCGGATGCCCCCTCCGATAACGATCTGACGCTGGTGAAATCCACCCTGCAACAGGCCATCAGTGACGCTCGTCAGGACACTACGTTGAAAAACCGTCTGGGTGCTGACAATCGCCGCAGCTCGGCGCTCGTACGTGAACGTATGCGAGCCAGCTGGTAAGTAAAAAGAGACCTGCCAGATGCATCACCCCGTGGGCGCGCCCGCTGCGTCCACGCGGGAACCTGCATCCTGAAAATAATAAACATCGCGCCAGTGCTTAAACTTTTTTACTACAGGTGATTTATGACTTACGTAATTGTTCATGCTCTTGCACCGATTTTCGTCATCATGCTGCTGGGATTCTGGGCCGGCAAGGCAAAGATGGTCGATAACAAAAATGTTTCCCTGCTTAATATCTTCGTAATGGATTTTGCACTGCCTGCCGCGCTGTTTAGCGCCACCGTGCAAACGCCGTGGACCGGCATCGTGGCCCAGTCGCCGCTGATCCTGGTGCTCACCCTGGCGATGTGGATCACCTATGCGGTCATCTACTTCCTCGCCACTCAAGTCTTTAAAAAATCCCCGCAGGATGCGGCTGTGCTGACGCTGACCGTCGCCCTGCCAAACTATGCGGCGCTTGGCCTGCCGATTCTGGGCAGCGTGCTGGGTGAAGGATCTTCCACGTCACTGTCCGTCGCGGTCTCTATCGCCTGTGGTTCAGTGCTGATGACCCCTTTCTGCCTGCTGATTCTGGAGCGTGAGAAAGCGCGCGCCGAAGGCAATAACTCGGGTTCAACGCTTTCCATGCTGCCGGTGCTGATGTGGCGTTCTATTAAAAAACCGATCGTGATGGGCCCGCTGCTGGGTGTGATCCTGTCCGCTATTGGCATCAAAATGCCGGAACTGGTGCTTGCCGCGATTAAACCGCTGGGACTGTCCGCGACCGCTGCGGCGCTGTTCCTGACCGGGGTGATCCTCTCCGCGCGTAAACTTCAGATCAACACCATGGTGATCACTTCCACTATCGCCAAGCTGCTGATCCAGCCAGCGATCGCCTGGGGTATCGTTTTAATCTTCGGTCTGCACGGCTCCGTGGCGATCACCGCCATCCTGATGATTGCGCTGTCCGCGGGCTTCTTCGGCGTGGTGTTCGGCAACCGTTTTGGCGTGCAGTCGCCGGATGCTGAAGCCGTGCTGCTGTTAAGCTCCGTACTGTGTATCCTGTCGCTGCCGCTGTTTATCTCGCTGACTTCAGGAATGTAATTATGACCACAACATTACGCCCGCATGACCTCATCTGGCTTACCGCGCATGACGCGCTGGAAGGCATCACCGAATCCTGGGTGGAGGCGGCCTGGCATACCGGCCTGCCGGTCGTGGTGCGGCGTGATGTTGATAGCGAAGGCCGTATTCCCGTTGGCGTACGCGGATTGCGTCGCGACCAGCGGGCGGCCGGTTGGGTGAAGCCGGAAAACGTGTTGCGCGTGGTTTCGCCCGAGGATCTGAGCGTTGCCGCCGACCTGCTGCGTTCGCCCTTTATAACCCAGCCGCCGGTTCAGGTGGCGCTGCAGCTGGCTCAGCAGGCGTGGCCGTGGACGTGGGGCATTACCGGCAGCACCGGCTACGCGCTGGCAACCGGTATTCCGGTTATTCATGCCGACAGCGATCTTGATCTGCTGATCCGCGCTCCGCAGCCGATTTCCCCCGATGCTTTTAGCGCATGGCAGCCGCAGCTGAGCCGCGCGCTGTGTCGGGCGGATACGCAGGTCGATACCTCCGAAGGAGGTTTCGCGCTGGCGGAGTGGCTGCGCGACGGCAAAACGCTGCTGAAAACCCGCCGCGGACCTCGCCTGGTGGCGGACCCGTGGCACAGGGAGGCGTGATGAAAATACTGTTTACTTTTCCGGGGCAGGGCACGCAGCATGAAGGCATGCTGCAAAACCTGCCGGGAGTGGCGCTGGAACAGGCGCGAGAGGTGCTTGGCGCCGAAGTGGATACGCTGGACAGTGCAGACTCGTTAACCCATACCCGTGCGGTTCAGCTTTCGCTGCTGATTGCCGGCGTGGCCTGGGCGCGCGAGCTTGAGCGTCGCGGCGTGTCGCCGGATATCGTCAGCGGGCTGTCCATCGGTGCTTATCCTGCGGCGGTTATTGCGGGTGCGCTGGACTTCGCGGACGCGTTGAGGCTGGTAGCGCTGCGCGGTGACCTGATGGAGCAGGCGTATCCCCACGGCTATGGCCTGACGGCGATTATGGGGTTGACCCTGCCGCAGGTGGAGACGCTGATTGAAGGCACCGGAACCTATATTGCGAACCTGAATGCCGAAACGCAGATCGTGATCGCCGGAACCGATGACGGGATGGCGCAGGTAGCCGAGCGCGCGCTGGCGAAAGGGGCAAGCAAGGCCAAACGGCTAGCGGTGAGCGTGCCGTCGCACTGCGCGCTGCTGGCGGAACCTGCGCAGAAGCTGATAGCGGCGTTTGAGGCCGTCACGCTGGCTCGTCCACGCTGCGCCTACCTGAGCGGCAGCACAGGCCGCGTGCTCTGGCAGCCGGAAAGGATCGCTGATGATTTAGCGATGAATATGGCGCGAACCGTGCGCTGGCAGGAGGCGGTGATTTCCGCTAACGAGCGCGAAGCGAGACTGGCAATTGAGATGCCGCCCGGCGGCGTACTGACCTGCCTGACTCGGCAGGCAGCGTGGGAAGGAGAGACCATTTCGCTGGAGCGCAGCGGGGTGGACGTGGCAGTGCATCTGGCGGGTCGGCTTCAGCGATGAATTTTTTGCCCGGTGGCGGCTGCGCCTTACCGGGCCTACGACTGCACGAACGTAGGCCGGGTAAGACGCAACGCGTCGCCACCCGGCAAGGCATCACGCACTATCCTGCAAGCTGCGCGCATACATCCGCCCTTCCGCAGCCAATGCCCGCAGGCTCGGATCCTGCTCGCGGTTGCGGGCAAAGACAATCGCAATCAACTGCTGCATCTGGTACGGCTCCGCCAGCTTCAGGAGTTGCACCGAATTCTCGTAGACCTTTTTCATCCTGCCCGGCATCAGCGTAAATCCAACCCCCGCCTGCACCAGACTCAGCATCGAGAAGATGTCATTCACGCGGGTGACGATTTCCGGCTCGAACCCGGCGATATGAAACGCTTCCTGAAACCCGGCATACGTGGCGAACCCTTCTGCCAGGGCGACAAATTTCTGATCTTTGTAATCACGCAGATCCGCGGGCCCGCGGGTATTCAGCGTGGCGGAAGCCGGTGCGGCAAGGAAAATATCATCATGGAACAGAGGAAGCACTTCGAGGCTGTTACGGTCGATATCGCTTTCGGAAATAGAGATTAAAATCGCATCCAGCGACCCCTCATCCAGCATATGGAGCAGGGTGTCGTTGGAGCCCATCGTCAGGTCCATCTCCAGATCCGGACGGCGCAGCTTCATGCCCATAATCAGGCGCGGCACGGTTTCCAGCGTCAGAGAGTAGAGCGTGCCGACGCGCAACCGCCCCTGGCCGATACCGGCAATTTTACGGGACTCTTCCACGCCGCGCGCCATCACCTGCATCACCTCCTGACAATACTCCAGCAGCGTCCACGCGGAGGGGAGGGCAATCAGGTTACGCCCTTTGTGAGCAAAGAGCGGGCAGCGGACGTTCTCTTCCAGCGTGTGCAGCGCGCGGTGCACGCTGACGCCGCTCAGGCCCAGCGTTTCGGCAGTACGTGCGATATTGCCCTTCTCCATGAACGTCATGAAGATGCTGAGCTTACGGAATGTAATCTCGCTCGTGGTATCGAAACTCATAGCCCTCCCGGTGGATCAGTCAGCCTGCAGCATCGCTTCCAGTTGTTCCTGCGCGTCCAGCCATGCCATTTCGCACTCTTCGAGGCTGGATTTGGTTTTGGCCTGAGTTTGCAGACAGTCCGTCAGCTCTGCTTTGCGGCTCTGATCGTACAGCTCGCTGTCGCCCAGCTTCTCTTCGACGGCGGCAAGCGTGGCGTTGAGCTTTTCCATCTCTTTTTCAAGACGGGCAATCTCTTTACGCAGCGGCTGGGTCTGGGTGCGCAGTTCCGCTTCGCGGCGCTTCTGGTCTTTACGCGACTGTGCGCTGTTGACGTTGTCTTTCGCTGACTCTTCCGGCTGGTTTTCCTGCTTTTGTACGTCCGTCAGCCACTGCTGGTAATCTTCAAGATCGCCGTCGAACGGTTCGACTTTGCCGCCGTGTACCAGGTAGAGATCGTCGGTGGTGGAGCGGATCAGGTGGCGATCGTGCGACACGACAACCAGTGCGCCTTCGAACTCAATCAGCGCTTCGGTCAGCGCCTGACGCATGTCGAGATCCAGGTGGTTGGTCGGTTCATCAAGCAGCAGCAGGTTGGGTCTCTGCCAGACGATCAGCGCCAGCACCAGACGGGCTTTTTCGCCGCCCGAGAAACGCTCGGTGTTTTCGGTCACCTTATCGCCCTGGAAGCCGAAGCCGCCGAGGTAGTCGCGCAGCTTCTGCTCCATCTCCTGTGGCGCAAGACGCGCCAGATGCTGAATCGGGGATTCATCCGCGCGTAAAAATTCCAGCTGATGCTGGGCGAAATAGCCAAGCTTAATGCCCTTCGCCAGGCCGATTTCACCGCTGGTTGGGTTAAGCTCGCCCGCGAGCAGCTTAATTAACGTTGATTTACCGGCGCCGTTGCGCCCCAGCAGGCCAATGCGCGAACCCGGCACCAGGTTAAGCTTGATAGAGTCGAGGATGATGCGATCCCCATAACCCGCGCTGACCTTTTCCATCTTCAGCAGCGGGTTCGGCAGGCTTTCCGGCGCGCGGAAGCTGAAGTGGAACGGGTTATCCACGTGTGCCGGGGCAATCATCTCCATGCGTTCCAGCATTTTAATGCGGCTCTGGGCCTGCTTGGCTTTTGACGCTTTAGCTTTGAAGCGATCCACGAAGCTCTGCAGGTGCGCCACGCGCTGCTGTTGGCTTTCATACATCGACTGCTGCTGAGCAAGGCGCGTCGCGCGCTGGCGCTCGAAAGAGCTGTAGTTGCCGGTGTACTCGAACATGGTTTGCTGTTCGATATGAATGATTTTATCCACCACCGGGTCGAGGAAGTCGCGGTCGTGGGAGATGAGAATCAGAGTGCCCTGATAGCTCTTGAGCCACTTCTCGAGCCAAATAACCGCATCGAGATCGAGGTGGTTGGTCGGTTCATCCAGCAGGAGCAGGTCTGAGCGGCAGATCAGCGCCTGCGCCAGGTTGAGGCGCATGCGCCAGCCGCCGGAGAAGTCGCTAACCGGGCGTTCAAGCTGTTCATTGCTGAAGCCCAGGCCGTGCAGCAGGCTGGAGGCGCGGGAGCGAATGGTCCACGCGTCGATGGCGTCCAGCTTGCCGTGAACGGTAGCGATGGCGTGACCGTCGTTGCGCTCGTTGGCCGCGTTGAGTTCCGCTTCGAGCTTACGGTACTCGCGATCGCCGTCGATAACATAGTCGAGCGCCGGTTCGCTCAGGGCTGGCGTCTCCTGGTTTACCCACGCGAGCTGCCAGTTCCCCGGGAAGGTAAAGTTACCGCCATCCGCGCTAATCTCGTTTTTCAGCAGCGCCAGCAGGGTGGATTTACCGCAGCCGTTTTTGCCGACCAGACCCACTTTCTGGCCCGGGTTGATGGTAGCAGTGGCGTTATCCAGCAGGACGCGCACGCCGCGACGAATTTGTAACGAGGAGAAAACAATCATAGAAGCGCCGTATGTTCCGACTATGTTAATTTGTCATTATGATAATGTAAGGTGTGGGCCATTTTCCCCACCGGGCCGCCATGGTAGCCTAAAACGACAACAATACACAAAAACAGAACCGGGAGGGGAGTGATGTCTCAGACAGCGAAAGTGCTGCTGCTGTATGCCCATCCGGAATCTCAGGACTCGGTGGCGAACCGGGTGCTGCTTAAGCCGGCCACACAGCTCAGTAACGTCACGGTGCACGATCTCTACGCGCACTATCCTGATTTCTTTATCGATATTCCTTACGAGCAGGAACTGCTGCGTCAGCATGACGTGATTGTATTTCAGCATCCGCTCTATACCTACAGCTGTCCGGCACTGCTGAAAGAGTGGCTGGACCGCGTGCTGAGCCGGGGCTTTTCCAGTGGGGTGGGGGGGAACCAGCTGGCGGGAAAGTATTGGCGGAGCGTCATTACCACCGGTGAACCCGAAAGCGCTTACCGTCACGACGGGCTGAACCGCTATCCCATGAGCGACATCCTGAGGCCGTTCGAGCTGACGGCGGCCATGTGCCGCATGCACTGGATGAGCCCGATTATTGTTTACTGGGCGCGGCGTCAGGATCCGAAAGCGCTCGCAAGCCACGCCAGAGCCTACGGCGAATGGCTGGCATCACCGATTTCGGCAGGAGGTCGTTAATGGAAGGATCGAATTTACTCCTCGCCGGGGTGTTGTTTTTATTTGCCGCCGTCGTCGCGGTGCCGCTTGCCGCCCGTATCGGCATCGGGGCGGTGCTGGGGTATTTGCTCGCAGGGATCGCCATTGGCCCATGGGGACTGGGTTTCATCAGCGACGTGGATGAAATTCTCCACTTCTCGGAGCTCGGCGTGGTGTTCCTGATGTTCATCATCGGCCTCGAACTGAACCCCTCGAAGCTGTGGCAGCTTCGACGCTCTATCTTTGGCGTGGGCGCCGCGCAGGTGCTGTTTAGCGCCGCGATTCTGGCTGGCCTGTTAATGCTGACCAACTTTTCCTGGCAGGCGGCGGTGATTGGCGGGATTGGTCTCGCAATGTCGTCGACGGCGATGGCGCTGCAGCTGATGCGCGACAAGGGGATGAACCGCAATGAGGCCGGACAGCTGGGCTTTTCGGTGCTGCTGTTCCAGGATTTAGCGGTGATCCCGGCGCTGGCACTGGTGCCGCTGCTGGCGGGCTCGGGCGACGATCACTTCGACTGGGCAAAAATTTCCATGAAGGTGTTGGCCTTCGCGGGCATGCTGATTGGCGGACGTTTCCTGCTACGTCCGGTGTTCCGCTTTATTGCCGCCTCGGGCGTGCGCGAGGTGTTTACCGCCGCGACGCTGCTGCTGGTGCTCGGCTCGGCGCTGTTTATGGATGCGCTGGGGCTGTCGATGGCGCTGGGCACCTTTATTGCCGGCGTGCTGCTGGCGGAGAGTGAATATCGGCACGAACTGGAAATTGCCATCGATCCCTTCAAAGGGCTGCTGTTAGGCCTGTTCTTTATTTCGGTGGGAATGGCGCTCAATCTTGGCGTGCTTTATACCCATCTGCTCTGGGTTGCGGTGAGTGTTGCGATCCTGGTGGCGGTGAAAATGCTGGTGCTGTACGTCATGGCGCGTATCTACGGGTTGCGCAGTTCGGAACGCATGCAGTTTGCCAGCGTGTTGAGCCAGGGTGGCGAGTTTGCGTTTGTGCTGTTCTCCACCGCCTCCTCCCAGAAGCTGTTTAAAGATGACCAGATGGCGCTGCTGCTGGTGACGGTAACGCTGTCGATGATGACCACGCCTCTGCTGATGAAGATGGTGGATAAACTCCTGTCGCGCCGCCTGAATCCGGCAGACGATGAAGATGAAGCGCCGTGGGTAGAAGACGATAAGCCGCAGGTGATCGTCGTGGGCTTCGGCCGCTTCGGGCAGGTGATTGGCCGCCTGTTGATGGCGAACAAAATGCGCATTACGGTGCTGGAGCGCGATATCAGCGCGGTCAACCTGATGCGCAAATATGGCTACAAGGTCTATTACGGCGATGCCACTCAGCTTGAGCTTCTGCGCTCGGCCGGGGCGGAAGCCGCGGAGTCTATCGTCATCACCTGCAACGATCCGGAAGATACGATGAAGCTGGTGGAGCTATGTCAGCAGCACTTTCCGCACCTGAATATTCTGGCGCGTGCCCGAGGGCGTGTTGAAGCTCACGAATTGTTGCAGGCAGGTGTGAAACACTTCTCCCGTGAGACGTTCTCCAGTGCGCTGGAACTGGGGCGCAAGGCGTTAATCTCCCTGGGGATGCATCCTCACCAGGCGCAGCGCGCCCAGATGCACTTCCGCCGGCTGGATATGCGCATGCTGCGCGAATTAATGCCTGTGCATACCGATACCGCTCAGATCTCCCGCGTGCGGGAAGCGCGGCGCGAGCTGGAGGAGATCTTTCAGCGAGAGATGCAGCAGGAACGACGCCAGCTCGACGGCTGGGATGAATTTGAATAAAAGGTAACGAAAGATGGCTGTACGTAAACGCTTTATCGCGGGTGCAAAGTGCCCGTCTTGCCAGGCTCAAGATACGCTGGCCATGTGGCGCGAAAATAATATTGATATAGTTGAGTGCGTTAAGTGCGGTCACCAGATGCGTGAGGCTGACAAAGAAGCACGCGATCACGTTCGCAAAGAAGAGCAAGTGATCGGCATTTTTCATCCAGACTAGCGATATGCTCTGAGTTTTTTTAAGCTTAAGGGTACACGGGTGCAGATTTCCGCTACAATCTGCGCCAGCAATTTTCCCACGCTCAGGAGATATCATGAAAGTAGCAAAAGACCTGGTGGTCAGCCTGGCCTATCAGGTACGTACAGAAGACGGTGTGTTGGTTGATGAGTCTCCGGTGAGTGCGCCGCTGGACTACCTGCATGGTCACGGTTCCCTGATTTCCGGCCTGGAAACTGCGCTGGAAGGTCATGAAGTTGGCGATAAATTCGACGTTGCTGTAGGCGCGAACGACGCTTACGGTCAGTATGACGACAACCTGGTTCAGCGCGTTCCTAAAGACGTGTTCATGGGCGTTGACGAGCTGCAGGTTGGCATGCGCTTCCTGGCTGAAACTGACCAGGGTCCAGTTCCTGTTGAAATCACTGAAGTTGAAGACGACCACGTTGTGGTTGACGGCAACCACATGCTGGCTGGCCAGAACCTGAAGTTCAACGTAGAAGTTGTTGCGATCCGTGAAGCGACCGAAGAAGAGCTGGCTCATGGCCACGTTCACGGTGCGCATGGTCACGACCATGATCACGATCACGGCCACGACGGCTGCTGCGGTGGTCACGGCCACGACCATGGTCATGACCACGGCCACGGTAAAGGTGGTTGCGGCAACGGCGGCTGCGGTTGCCACTAATTCCGTCATGCGGAAAATAAAAAAGCGGGATAATCCCGCTTTTTTTACGCCTCAATAATGAGGTGGTGGCGTCTCTTCCGACTGAGAGGCAATATTTGACGGCTGCGTCGCCTTCAGCTTTTCCGTAAGCAGGCGCATATGATCCCGCAGTTTCGCCATTTCGAGTTCGTGCGCGGTCACGGTCTGGTTAAGCTCTTCGATGGTGATGTCCTGAAAAGCCAGGCGGCTTTCCAGCTCAGCCATTCTCGCTTCTATCATTGTGTCCTTCATCATTCACCTCGTTTATATCTGATACGCCATATTGGCCCAGCGGCGGCGCAGTTTAACTGAGTTTATCCTTAAGTGCAGTCTCTATCCCGTTGGCAAGAAACTTATTTAAACAAAAATAGTCTGAAAAGTGGCGAGAATTGGAAGTGTCTGTCTGTAGATTTCTTCCGCAACGTTTTATAGTACGTCACTCATTTACGTTTAACGCTGGGGTGAGAGTCCCCAGGCCCTGGAGATATGGATGAAATCACTGTTTAAAGTAACGCTGCTGGCGACGACGATGGCTGTTGCACTGAACGCGCCGCTGTCATTCGCTGCTGATACTGCTGCGAAGCCTGCTGCCACTGCAGACAGCAAAGCGGCGTTCAAAAATGACGACCAGAAATCCGCCTACGCACTGGGCGCATCTCTGGGCCGCTACATGGAAAACTCTCTGAAAGAACAAGAGAAACTGGGCATCAAACTGGACAAAGCCCAGCTGATCGCGGGTGTTCAGGACGCCTTTGCTGATAAGAGTAAACTGTCTGACCAGGAAATCGAACAGACTCTGCAGGCGTTCGAAGCGCGCGTGAAGGGTGCCGCTCAGACCAAGATGGAAGCGGACGCTAAAGACAACGAAGCGAAAGGCAAAGCCTACCGCGACACTTTTGCTAAAGAGAAGGGTGTGAAAACCTCTTCTACTGGTCTGGTGTACAAAGTTGAGAAAGAAGGTACCGGTGATGCGCCTAAAGACAGCGACACCGTTGTGGTGAACTACAAAGGTACGCTGATCGACGGTAAAGAGTTCGACAACTCTTACACCCGTGGTGAACCTCTTTCCTTCCGTCTTGACGGTGTGATCCCAGGCTGGACTGAAGGCCTGAAAAACATCAAAAAAGGCGGCAAAATCAAGCTGGTTATCCCACCGGATCTGGCCTATGGCAAAACTGGCGTTCCGGGTATCCCGGCTAACTCTACGCTGGTCTTCGACGTAGAGCTGCTGGACATCAAACCAGCGCCGAAAGCGGATGCGAAACCGGAAGCGCAGGCAGATCAGAAAGCTGCGACAGACGCTAAGAAGTAATGTGATGCAAACCGCCGCCTTTTAAGGCGGCGGTTTTTTATTGTGGGGCAGATATAATTAACACTGGAAAGCGTTAGGCACGCTGTATTAATTTAGTTGTCCGTGTAGATAATGAGCCTGCCCTGAAAACCTAACGACAGGCTCCTGAAAAGGAGTGTTTTTTTCATGTCCAGGTCGCTTTTAACCAACGAAACCAGTGAACTTGATTTGCTGGATCAACGTCCTTTTGACCAGACCGACTTCGATATTCTGAAATCCTATGAAGCGGTAGTGGACGGGTTAGCGATGCTCATTGGTTCCCACTGCGAAATCGTATTGCACTCCCTGCAAGATCTGAAGTGTTCCGCCATCCGCATTGCTAATGGTGAGCATACCGGCCGTAAAATTGGTTCGCCAATTACCGACCTTGCATTGCGTATGTTGCATGACATGACCGGCGCGGACAGCAGCGTCTCAAAATGTTATTTCACCCGCGCCAAAAGCGGCGTGCTGATGAAATCAGAAACCATCGCGATTCGAAATCGCGAGCATCGTGTGATTGGGCTGCTGTGCATCAACATGAACCTTGATGTGCCATTCTCGCAGATCATGAGCACCTTTATTCCGCCAGAAACGCCAGACGTTGGCTCTTCTGTTAACTTTGCCTCCTCCGTTGAAGATCTCGTCACGCAGACTCTTGAGTTCACCATTGAAGAGGTCAATGCTGACCGCAACGTATCGAACAACGCCAAGAATCGCCAGATCGTACTCAATCTCTACGAGAAAGGGATTTTCGACATTAAAGATGCCATCAACCAGGTGGCCGATCGTCTGAACATCTCCAAGCATACGGTTTACCTCTACATCCGTCAGTTCAAAAGCGGCGATTTCGTGGGGCAGGATAAGTAATGCGTTTTGCATTAATGGTGACGGGCCCGGCGTATGGGACTCAACAGGCCAGCAGCGCGCTGCAGTTTGCGCATGCGCTGCTGGCGGCCGGACACGAACTGGCGAGCGTCTTCTTCTATCGGGAAGGGGTGTATAACGCGAACCAGTTTACGTCGCCGGCGAGCGACGAGTTTGATCTGGTCCGCGCCTGGCAGGCGTTAAATGAAAAGCAGGGCGTTGAGCTGCATATCTGCGTGGCGGCGGCGCTGCGTCGCGGCGTGACGGATGCAGACGAAGCCGAGCGCCTGGGATTATCAGGCGCTAACCTGCAGCCTGGTTTTTCGTTGAGTGGTCTGGGCGCATTGGCTCAGGCGGCGTTAACCTGCGACAGAGTGGTGCAATTCTGATGAAGCGTGTGGCATTTGTTTTTACTTCTGCGCCGCACGGCAGCAGCTCTGGCCGCGAAGGCCTGGATGCGCTGCTTGCGACATCGGCGTTAACAGAAGATATCGGTGTCTTCTTTCTGGGGGACGGCGTGCTTCAGCTTCTGGCGGGCCAACAGCCGCAGGCCATTCTGGCGCGCGACTACATCGCCACCTTCAAAGTGCTGCCGCTTTACGATATCGAAACCTGCTATGTCTGTGCCGACTCTTTAACGGCGCGCGGTTTAAGCGATAAGACGCCTTTTGTGCTGGATGTGACGACCTTACCTGCCGCAGCACTGCGTGAACAACTATCCCACTACGACACCATTCTGACTTTCTGAGGCTTCCATGCTCCATATTCTCAGCCATTCACCATGGCAATGTGATATCGACACGCTGTTGAGCATGCTGCGCGAAGGTGACGATCTGCTGCTGATTCAGGATGGCGTGCTCGCTGCACTTGAAGGTGGACGTTTCGTTGAAATTCTCACGAACGCCCCCATAACGGTCTCTGCGCTGAAGGACGATCTGGATGCGCGGGGTCTTTCTGGTCAAATTTCAGCCAAAATTGACGTGGTTGGCTATACTGATTTCGTCAATCTTACTGTGACGCACGCCAGTCAAATGAACTGGTGATTTGAGATCGCTGTATATTTCTTGACACCTTTTCGACGTAGCCCTAAAATTTCGCGTCCTCATATTGTATGAGGTCGTTTTATTACGTGTTTACGAAGCAAAAGCTAAAACCAGGAGCTATTTAATGGCAACAGTTAACCAGCTGGTACGCAAACCACGTGCACGCAAAGTTGCAAAAAGCAACGTGCCTGCGCTGGAAGCCTGCCCGCAGAAACGTGGCGTATGTACTCGTGTATATACCACCACTCCTAAAAAACCAAACTCCGCACTGCGTAAAGTATGCCGTGTGCGTTTGACTAACGGTTTCGAAGTGACTTCCTACATCGGTGGTGAAGGTCACAACCTGCAGGAGCACTCCGTGATCCTGATCCGTGGCGGTCGTGTTAAAGACCTTCCGGGTGTTCGTTACCACACCGTTCGTGGTGCGCTGGACTGCTCAGGTGTTAAAGACCGTAAGCAGGCTCGCTCCAAGTACGGCGTGAAGCGTCCTAAGGCTTAATGGTTCTCCGTTAAGTAAGGCCAAACTGATTTATCTTAATGTCAAACTAAACTCGTAGAGTTTTGGACAATCCTGAATTAACAACGGAGTATTCCCATGCCACGTCGTCGCGTCATTGGTCAGCGTAAAATTCTTCCAGATCCGAAGTTCGGATCAGAACTGCTGGCAAAATTTGTAAATATCCTGATGGTAGATGGTAAAAAATCTACTGCAGAAGCAATCGTATACAGCGCGCTGGAGACCCTGGCTCAGCGTTCTGGTAAAAATGAACTGGAAGCTTTCGAAGTCGCTCTCGACAACGTTCGCCCAACTGTAGAAGTTAAGTCCCGCCGCGTTGGTGGTTCTACTTATCAGGTTCCAGTTGAAGTTCGTCCGGTTCGTCGTAATGCCCTGGCAATGCGTTGGATCGTTGAAGCTGCTCGTAAACGCGGTGATAAATCCATGGCTCTGCGTCTGGCGAACGAACTTTCTGATGCTGCAGAAAACAAAGGTACTGCAGTTAAGAAACGTGAAGACGTTCACCGTATGGCAGAAGCCAACAAGGCGTTCGCACACTACCGTTGGTAATCCCTTCGGAGTATTAGTCACCAGGCGGGCGCTTCAGAGAAGCTGCCCGCTCTGGGTAACTTAACTGAACGCCTAAAGAAACAAACGAGGAATCAAATGGCTCGTACAACACCCATCGCACGCTACCGTAACATCGGTATCAGTGCGCACATCGACGCCGGTAAGACCACTACTACCGAACGTATTCTGTTCTACACCGGTGTAAACCATAAAATCGGTGAAGTTCATGACGGCGCAGCCACCATGGACTGGATGGAACAGGAGCAGGAGCGTGGTATTACCATCACCTCCGCAGCGACTACTGCATTCTGGTCAGGTATGGCTAAGCAGTACGAACCGCATCGCGTAAACATCATCGACACCCCGGGCCACGTTGACTTCACCATCGAAGTAGAACGTTCCATGCGTGTTCTTGACGGCGCGGTAATGGTTTATTGCGCAGTTGGTGGTGTTCAGCCACAGTCTGAAACCGTATGGCGTCAGGCGAACAAATATAAAGTTCCACGCATCGCGTTCGTTAACAAAATGGACCGTATGGGTGCTAACTTCCTGAAAGTTGTTGGCCAGATCAAAACCCGTCTGGGCGCGAACCCTGTTCCGCTGCAGCTGGCAATTGGTGCTGAAGAAGGCTTCACCGGCGTTATCGACCTGGTGAAAATGAAAGCCATCAACTGGAACGATGCAGACCAGGGCGTTACCTTCGAATACGAAGATATCCCGGCTGAGATGCAGGACCTGGCTGACGAATGGCACCAGAACCTGATCGAATCCGCTGCTGAAGCTTCTGAAGAGCTGATGGAGAAATACCTGGGTGGTGAAGAACTGTCTGAAGAAGAGATCAAAAAAGCTCTGCGTCAGCGCGTTCTGAACAACGAAATCATCCTGGTAACCTGTGGTTCTGCGTTCAAGAACAAAGGTGTTCAGGCGATGCTGGATGCGGTAGTTGACTACCTGCCATCCCCGGTTGACGTTCCTGCGATCAACGGCATCCTGGACGACGGTAAAGATACTCCGGCTGAGCGTCACGCAAGTGATGACGAGCCGTTCTCTGCACTGGCGTTCAAAATTGCTACCGACCCATTCGTTGGTAACCTGACCTTCTTCCGCGTTTACTCTGGTGTGGTTAACTCTGGTGACACCATCCTGAACTCCGTGAAAGCGGCGCGTGAACGTTTTGGCCGTATCGTACAGATGCACGCTAACAAACGTGAAGAGATCAAAGAAGTTCGTGCGGGCGACATCGCTGCAGCTATCGGTCTGAAAGACGTGACCACTGGTGACACCCTGTGTGACCCGGATCACCCGATCATTCTGGAGCGTATGGAATTCCCTGAGCCGGTAATCTCCATCGCGGTTGAACCAAAAACCAAAGCTGACCAGGAAAAAATGGGTCTGGCTCTGGGCCGTCTGGCGAAAGAAGACCCATCATTCCGCGTATGGACTGATGAAGAATCTAACCAGACCATCATCGCAGGTATGGGTGAACTGCACCTGGACATCATCGTTGACCGTATGAAGCGTGAATTCAACGTTGAAGCGAACGTGGGTAAACCTCAGGTTGCTTACCGCGAAGCGATTCGCGCGAAAGTTACCGATGTTGAAGGTAAACACGCTAAGCAGTCTGGTGGTCGCGGTCAGTACGGTCACGTTGTGATCGACATGTACCCACTGGAGCCGGGCTCTAACCCGAAAGGTTACGAGTTCATCAACGACATCAAAGGTGGTGTAATTCCTGGCGAATACATCCCAGCCGTTGATAAAGGCATCCAGGAGCAGCTGAAAGCGGGCCCTCTGGCTGGCTATCCGGTTGTTGACATGGGTATCCGTCTGCACTTCGGTTCTTACCACGACGTTGACTCCTCTGAACTGGCGTTTAAACTGGCTGCGTCTATTGCCTTTAAAGAAGGCTTTAAGAAAGCAAAACCAGTTCTGCTTGAGCCAATCATGAAGGTTGAAGTAGAAACTCCTGAAGAGAACACCGGTGACGTTATCGGTGACTTGAGCCGTCGTCGCGGGATGCTGCGTGGTCAGGAATCCGAAGTAACTGGCGTTAAGATCCACGCTGAAGTTCCGCTGTCTGAAATGTTCGGATATGCAACTCAGCTGCGTTCTCTGACCAAAGGTCGTGCATCATACACCATGGAATTCCTGAAGTATGATGATGCGCCTAACAACGTTGCTCAGGCCGTTATTGAAGCCCGTGGTAAGTAATCCACAGGATTAAAACCTAAGTCCCGTGCTCTCTCCAGAGGGGAGAGCACTATAGTAAGGAATATAGCCGTGTCTAAAGAAAAATTTGAACGTACAAAACCGCACGTCAACGTTGGTACTATCGGCCACGTTGACCATGGTAAAACTACCCTGACCGCTGCAATCACTACCGTTCTGGCTAAAACCTACGGTGGTTCTGCTCGTGCATTCGACCAGATCGATAACGCGCCAGAAGAAAAAGCTCGTGGTATCACCATCAACACCTCTCACGTTGAGTACGACACCCCGACTCGCCACTACGCACACGTAGACTGCCCAG
>NZ_JBXWDD010000014.1:0-67439 GCF_057320665.1 Enterobacter cloacae complex sp. 385G4 | reverse complement strand
CCTCAGTTGTAAGTGTCTACCATGTCCCCGAACAAGTGTTCACTATGTCCCCGGACCGTACAGTGGGAGAGGGCCGGGGTGAGGGCATCAGACCGCACTATCCCTCTTTCACCTGCCCCCGCGTCACCGGAACCGGCAACCAGGCGCGAATGCTCAACCCGCCCCGCTCGCTGGTACCAATCTCCAGCAATCCGTTATGGTTATCCACAATACGCTGCACAATCGCCAGGCCTAAACCCGTACCGCTGGTGCTGCGCGCGCTATCGCCGCGCACAAATGGCTGGAACAGATGCTTACGCTGCTCGGGCTTAATGCCCGGACCGTCGTCTTCCACCTGGAACCAGGCGCGGTTGAGTTCAGACCCGCTGCTAACCTTAATCCAGCCGTTACCGTAGCGCGCCGCGTTAACCACCATATTGGCCACCGCACGCTTAATGGAAAGCGGGTGCATACGAACCTGAATTTCACCGTCCTGAAGGTCAGTATCAATTTCACGCTCATAACCACTTTCTGCGGCCACCACTTCGCCCAGCACCGCGTTCAGATCGGCCATTTCCATCGGCATCTCCTGACCGGTGCGCAGGTAGTCGATGAACTGCTCGATGATGGCGTTACACTCTTCGATGTCCTTGTTAATAGACTCGGCGAGATAACCGTCCTCTTCACCCATCATCTCCGTCGCCAGACGAATACGCGTTAGCGGGGTGCGCAGGTCATGACTGACGCCGGCCATCAGCAGCGTACGGTCATCCGCCAGCTGCTTAACGCCTGCCGCCATGTGGTTAAACGCGCGCGTTACTGAGCGCACTTCAGAGGCACCATATTCACGCAGTGGAGGAGGAATAATGCCTTTACCGACCTGCAGCGCCGCGTGCTCCAGGTCGACCAGCGGTCGGTTCTGGATACGGATAAACAGCCACGCGCCGCCTATCGCCAGCAGCATAATGGCAAGGGTGTAGCGGAACAGCGGCGAGAAATCGCCCTGATGGATTTCAGTCAGCGGAACGCGTACCCAGATGTTGGGTGACAGCCAGGTTTTCAGCCAGACGACGGGCGAGCTTTTGTTGACCTCAACGCGCACTTCCGTCGGGCCACCCAGCTGTTGCGCCATCTGCTGGCTGAGGAATTCATAGTGCTGCGCCCAGCGCAGGCCAGCATCTTCCGCCGCTTCATTGGAGTAAAGCGAAATGCCCAGTTCACGGTAGATTTCACGGCGAAATGCCGGGGGAACAACCAGCTGCGTGCCGTCCTCCAGCTGCAGCTTATCGGTCATCAGCATACGCACTTCGTAGGCCAGGACCTTATTAAACTGCTGGAGGCTCGGCAGAATCGCAAAGTTCAACACCACCAGGTAGGTCGTCACCAGGCTGACGAACAGCAGGGTGACGATCAGTAAGAGGGTGCGGGCAAACGAGCTTCGCGGCGAGAAGCGCATTCGCCTCATGCTTTAGAGCCGTCCGGAACGAACACGTAGCCCAGACCCCATACGGTCTGAATATAACGAGGATGCGCCGGATCTTCTTCCACCATGCGGCGCAGGCGGGAGATCTGCACGTCGATGGAGCGTTCCATTGCGGAGTATTCGCGACCGCGCGCCAGGTTCATCAGCTTGTCGCGGGAAAGCGGCTCGCGCGGGTGGCTGACCAGCGCTTTCAGTACGGCAAACTCGCCGCTGGTGAGCGGCATTGGCTCATCTTCACGGAACATCTCGCGCGTGCCGAGGTTCAGCTTGAACTTGCCGAAGGCAATGACGGCTTCTTCCTGGGACGGCGCGCCCGGCAGTTCATTCGCCTGACGGCGCAGCACGGCACGAATACGCGCCAGCAGCTCGCGCGGGTTAAACGGTTTTGGAATGTAGTCGTCGGCGCCGATTTCGAGGCCTACGATACGGTCAACTTCTTCGCCCTTCGCCGTCACCATGATGATCGGCATCGGGTTGCTCTGGCTGCGCAGACGGCGGCAGATAGAAAGCCCGTCTTCACCCGGCAGCATCAGGTCGAGAACCATCAGATGGAAAGATTCGCGGGTCAGCAGACGGTCCATCTGCTCAGCGTTCGCGACGCTACGAACCTGGAAGCCCTGCTCGGTCAGATAACGCTCAAGCAGCGCGCGCAGGCGCATGTCGTCATCCACGACCAGAATTTTGTAGTTTTCTTGCATTGTGTGTACTCCCAAAGGTTCGGATAGTCTTTGTAACAGCGTATTCTAAAAAAGTGCACGTATTCGACCAGTTAATTCTGGTATAAATTCTAGTCGAAATTGTTACAAAGCATATTTAACAGCAGCTTATCTGTTCATTTCATCACATAAATCATTATTAATCCTGTCTGTTACACTGTGTGGTACGTATTGTGCGCAAAACAGAGAACCGGCAGCAAAGGCAGCACCATGAAAACGCCCCTGATCACCCGCGAAGGGTACGAAAAGCTCAAAAAAGAGATGGATTACCTGTGGCGCGAAGAGCGTCCTGAAGTAACCAAAAAGGTGACCTGGGCGGCCAGCCTGGGCGATCGCAGCGAAAATGCTGATTATCAGTACAACAAGAAGCGGCTGCGCGAAATTGACCGCCGGGTACGCTATCTGACGAAGTGTCTCGAAAATCTTAAAATTGTCGATTACTCCCCGCAGCAGGAGGGCAAAGTGTTCTTCGGCGCGTGGGTGGAGATTGAAAACGACGATGGTGACACCCTGCGTTTTCGCATCGTCGGTTACGATGAAATTTTTGGTCGTAAAGATTACATTTCTATCGACTCCCCTATGGCCCGCGCGCTGCTGAAAAAGGAAGTGGGCGATTTAGCCGTCGTGCAGACCCCAGCCGGTGAAGCCAGCTGGTACGTCAATGAGATCGTCTACGTAAAATAGTCCGAGAGCGCCCTCCCCGGCTGGCATTTTGCCGTGTCAGCCCGTATAACTATCCCCTGATTTTTGACCCACAAGATGATAAAGCCATGATGAAAGATTCGCTCTGCCGCATTATTGCGGGTGAACTTCAGGCCAGAGCCGAACAGGTAGAAGCTGCCGTTCGCCTGCTTGATGAAGGGAACACCGTGCCGTTTATTGCACGTTATCGTAAGGAAGTCACAGGCGGTCTGGATGACACGCAGCTGCGTAACCTGGAGACCCGCCTGGGCTATCTGCGCGAGCTGGAAGAACGTCGTCAGGCGATCCTCAAATCCATCGGCGAACAGGGCAAGCTGACCAGCGAGCTGGAAAGCGCCATTAACGGCACCCTGAGCAAAACTGAACTCGAAGATCTCTATCTGCCGTACAAACCGAAGCGCCGTACCCGCGGGCAGATTGCGATTGAGGCGGGCCTTGAGCCGCTGGCAGAGCTGCTGTGGAATGAGCCATCTCACGACCCGGAAACCGAAGCGGCGAAATTCGTCGACGCCGACAAAGGTGTCGCTGACACCAAGGCCGCTCTGGACGGCGCGCGCTACATCCTGATGGAGCGCTTCGCGGAAGACGCCGCCCTGCTGGCCAAAGTGCGTGATTACCTGTGGAAGAACGCCCACATCGTCTCTACCGTCGTCGCGGGCAAAGAGGAAGAAGGCGCGAAGTTCCGCGACTACTTCGATCACCACGAACCAATTTCGACCACCCCGTCTCACCGCGCGCTGGCGATGTTCCGCGGCCGCAACGAAGGCGTGCTCCAGCTCTCCCTGAACGCCGACCCGCAGTTTGACGAGCCGCCGAAAGAGAGCCACTGCGAGCAGATTATCATCGACCATCTCGGCCTGCGCCTGAACAACGCCCCGGCGGACAGCTGGCGCAAAGGCGTGGTGAGCTGGACCTGGCGCATCAAGGTGCTGATGCACCTGGAAACCGAGCTGATGGGCACCGTGCGCGAACGCGCGGAAGACGAAGCGATCAACGTCTTCGCCCGTAACCTGCATGACCTGCTGATGGCCGCTCCTGCGGGCCTGCGCGCCACCATGGGGCTCGATCCGGGCCTGCGTACCGGCGTGAAGGTGGCGGTCGTTGACGGCACCGGCAAGCTGGTCGCCACCGATACCATTTACCCGCACACCGGCCAGGCAGCGAAAGCCGCCGTCGTGGTGGCGGCGCTGTGCGAGAAGTACAACGTGGAGCTGGTTGCCATCGGTAACGGCACCGCATCACGCGAAACCGAGCGTTTCTACCTCGACGTGCAAAAGCAGTTCCCGAAAGTGACGGCACAGAAAGTGATCGTCAGCGAAGCGGGCGCATCGGTCTATTCCGCCTCTGAGCTGGCGGCGCAGGAATTCCCTGACCTGGACGTTTCCCTGCGCGGCGCGGTCTCCATCGCCCGTCGTCTGCAGGATCCGCTGGCGGAGCTGGTGAAGATCGATCCGAAATCCATTGGCGTGGGCCAGTATCAGCACGACGTGAGCCAGACGCAGCTGGCGCGCAAGCTGGACGCGGTCGTGGAAGACTGCGTAAACGCCGTCGGCGTGGACCTGAACACCGCTTCCGTTCCTCTGCTGACCCGCGTGGCGGGCTTAACCCGCATGATGGCACAGAACATCGTGGCCTGGCGCGATGAGAACGGCCAGTTCCAGAACCGTCAGCAGCTGCTTAAAGTGAGCCGCCTGGGGCCGAAAGCGTTTGAGCAGTGTGCGGGCTTCCTGCGCATCAACCACGGCGATAACCCGCTGGATGCCTCTACCGTTCACCCGGAAGCGTACCCTGTTGTTGAGCGCATCCTGGCCGCCACCCAGCAGGCGCTGAAGGATCTCATGGGCGACAGCAGCGCTCTGCGTAACCTGAAAGCCGTTGATTTCACCGACGAAAAATTTGGTGTACCAACCGTTACCGACATTATCAAAGAGCTGGAAAAACCGGGCCGCGATCCGCGTCCTGAATTCAAAACGGCGACCTTTGCTGACGGCATCGAGACCATGAACGATCTCCTGCCGGGCATGGTGCTGGAAGGCGCGGTGACCAACGTCACCAACTTCGGCGCGTTTGTGGATATCGGCGTGCACCAGGACGGTCTGGTGCATATCTCTTCCCTTGCCGACAAGTTCGTTGAAGACCCGCACACCGTTGTCAAAGCGGGCGACATCGTGAAGGTGAAAGTGCTGGAGGTGGATCTGCAGCGCAAGCGTATCGCCCTGACCATGCGTCTGGATGAGCAGCCGGGCGACACCAGCGCGCGCCGTGGCGGCAACGGCGGAGGCCGCGAGCAGCAGCGTCCGGCCACGAAAGCCACAAAACCGCGCGGGCGTGACGCGCAGCCTGCGGGCAACAGCGCGATGATGGACGCGCTGGCGGCGGCGATGGGTAAGAAACGCTAAGGTAACCCCCCCTCACCCTACCCCTCTCCCCAAAGGGGAGAGAGCCGGGATGAGGGGAATAAAATCATCTCGAAATATATGAAACCGATTGCACACCCATATTTAAACCGCTATTTATCACTCCATTAACAAATATGCTTTTTATTTCTTCCCGGGTAATTCTGCAAATATTGAGCAAGGTCAATCAGACCGCAAATTAATACGATTAACAACATCCCGTCACATTTTTATTATTGCTGATAAAAACTATTCTCATTATCATCGCAGTGTAGATTATTTAACCTCTCGTGGAATCAGGCATTATGCAATTCACTCCAGACAGTGCATGGAAAATTACCGGTTTTACCCGCGAAATTAGCCCGGCCTATCGGCAGAAGCTGCTGTCACTTGGCATGCTGCCCGGCTCATCATTCCAGGTCGTGCGTGTGGCGCCGTTGGGCGATCCTGTTCATATCGAAACCCGGCGCGTAAATCTGGTTTTGCGCAAAAAAGACCTCGCATTAATTGAAGTTGAATCTTTATCCCGTTAACAAGCCAGCGGTTTCGGTGGGTCTAATACAATGAAAAAATTAACTATTGGCTTAATTGGCAATCCTAATTCCGGCAAGACAACCTTATTTAATCAGTTAACCGGCGCGCGCCAGCGCGTGGGAAATTGGGCAGGCGTAACAGTTGAACGTAAAGAAGGCCAGTTCACGACAACGGACAATCAGGTCACCCTGGTTGACCTTCCCGGCACCTACTCCTTAACCACGATTTCATCCCAGACTTCGCTCGATGAGCAAATTGCCTGCCACTACATTCTTGGCGGCGACGCGGATCTGCTGATCAACGTGGTCGACGCTTCGAACCTCGAGCGAAACCTTTACCTGACGCTACAGCTGCTGGAGCTGGGGATCCCCTGCATCGTGGCGCTCAACATGCTCGACATTGCGGAAAAACAAAAGCTGCGCATCGACGTCGATGCGCTCTCCGCGCGCCTGGGCTGTCCGGTGGTTCCGCTGGTCTCGACCCGCGCTCGCGGTATCGACGCCCTTAAGCTGGCGATTGACCGCCACGCGGGAAACCGCGACGTTGAGCTGGTGCATTACGCCCAGCCGCTGCTGCGCGAAGCCGAACGGCTGGCGCAGGAGATGGACAGCAGCATGCCTGCAAAACAGCGGCTGTGGCTCGGCCTGCAGATGCTGGAAGGGGATATCTACAGCCGCGCCTATGCCGGACATGCGGCGGATAAGCTGGACGTGGCCCTCGCCCGTCTCAGCGACGAGCTGGACGATCCGGCGCTGCACATCGCCGATGCGCGTTATCAGGCCATTGCGTCAATTTGCGACGTGGTCAGCAACGCCCTTACCGCAGAGCCCAGCCGCTTCACGGCGGCGGTGGATAAGATTGTGCTCAACCGCTTCCTCGGTTTGCCCATCTTCCTGCTGGTGATGTACGTGATGTTCCTGCTCGCGATTAACATCGGTGGCGCGTTGCAGCCGATTTTTGACGCCGGTTCTGTCGCGGTCTTCGTACACGGTATTCAGTGGGTAGGTTACACCCTGCACTTCCCGGAATGGCTGACCATCTTCCTTGCCCAGGGGATTGGCGGCGGTATCAACACCGTTCTGCCGCTGGTACCGCAGATCGGCATGATGTATCTGTTCCTCTCGTTCCTCGAAGATTCCGGTTACATGGCGCGTGCCGCCTTCGTGATGGACCGCCTGATGCAGGCGCTGGGCCTGCCGGGCAAATCGTTCGTCCCGCTGATCGTCGGCTTCGGCTGTAACGTGCCGTCGGTAATGGGCGCGCGCACCCTGGATGCACCGCGTGAACGACTAATGACCATTATGATGGCGCCGTTTATGTCCTGCGGCGCGCGTCTGGCAATCTTTGCCGTCTTCGCGGCAGCCTTCTTTGGCCAGCAGGGCGCGCTGGCGGTCTTCTCGCTGTACGTGCTGGGCATCGTGATGGCGATCCTGACCGGCTTAATGCTCAAGCACACCATCATGCGCGGTGAAGCGT
This sequence comes from Enterobacter cloacae complex sp. 385G4, assembly GCF_057320665.1. NCBI lineage: Bacteria > Pseudomonadati > Pseudomonadota > Gammaproteobacteria > Enterobacterales > Enterobacteriaceae > Enterobacter > Enterobacter cloacae complex sp. 385G4. The sequence continues at coordinate 60,153 of NZ_JBXWDD010000014.1, read as the reverse complement.
CACCGTTTGTAATGGAGCTTCCGGTCTATCACGTCCCGCATCTGAAAAGCCTGGCGATCCAGACCTGGCAGCGTCTGAAAGGCTTTGTACTGCGCGCCGGTAAGGTGATTGTTATTGTCAGTATTTTCCTGAGCGCGCTGAACAGCTTCACCCTCACCGGTCAGGCGGCAGATAACATCAACGACTCTGCCCTCGCCTCCGTCAGCCGCGTCATCACGCCGGTCTTCAAACCGATTGGCGTACAGGAGGATAACTGGCAGGCGACCGTGGGCCTGTTCACCGGTGCGATGGCGAAAGAGGTGGTCGTCGGGACCCTGAACACGCTCTACACCGCAGAGAACATTCAGGAGCAGGAATTTAACCCGGCGGAGTTTCACCTCGGTGACGAACTGCTGGGTGCCGTAGAGGAGACCTGGCAGAGCCTGAAAGAGACCTTCAGCCTGAGCGTGCTGGCTAACCCGATTGAGGCCAGCAAAGGCGACGGCGAAATGGCGACCGGTGCCATGGGCGTGATGGGCGAGAAGTTTAGCAGCGCGTCCGCAGCCTACAGCTACCTGATCTTCGTTCTGCTCTATATTCCGTGCATCTCGGTGATGGGGGCGATTGCCCGTGAGTCCAGCCGCGGCTGGATGGGCTTCTCCATTCTGTGGGGGCTGAATATCGCCTACTCGCTGGCGACGCTGTTTTACCAGACCGTTAACTTCAGCCAGCATCCGCGCTACAGCCTGGTCAGCATCCTGGCGGTCATCCTGTTTAACGTGATTGTGATTGGCCTGCTGCGCCGGGCGCGAAGCCGCGTTGATATCAACCTGCTGGCGACGCGTAAAACCCCGGGCACCTGCTGCAACAGCCCGGCTGGCGACTGTCACTAAGGGGAAAAACAGATGGCATCGTTGATTCAGGTTCGTGACTTACTGGCATTGCAGGGACGCATGGAGGCAAAACAGCTCAGCCTTAGCCTGCATACGCCGCAGCCGATGATCGATGCCATGCTGGAGCGCCTGGAAGCCATGGGTAAAGCCGTGCGGATTCAGGAAGAAGCGGAGGGTTGCCTCTCCGGCAGTTGCAAAAGCTGTCCGGAAGGAAAGGCCTGTCTCAGGGAGTGGTGGGCACTGCGCTAATAAAGCCGGGCATTGCTGCCCGGTTTTATCGTATTACTTATAGACATCCGCAGTAGCGCGTACGTTTTTGGTCTGTTTTTCTGCGCTGGTGACGACGAAGTATGTCCCGCCCAGCTCATCCGCTTTCTTCGACAGCTCTTTTCTTGCATCCATCGGCGCGGTGGTGTCAGACGTAGAAATCTCACCAATTTTCGTCAAATTCATCCCGGCAACTTTATCTTTTTCCAGCTCTTTTGCCGCAAAAACGCCAAATGACAGTGACCCAATAACCAGAGAAGTGACAATACCTGTAACAAGTTTCATAGCCTGACTCTCCATAGGATTGTTGTTTTGATCATCGTAGGCAGAACAACCGCAACGACATCTGGAGTATGGTTGCGGTGTGTAACTTTTTCCAGGCTGGATAGAAAATAATCAGTCTAAACGTTGACTTAACGCAACCAACGCTGAACAAAACTCCGTCGGATGAGAGATAAACGGCGCATGCGCGGCTTTTGCTATGACCTGTGATTCGCTGTCCGGCCAGAGGGAATCCAGAAGTGGGACCACTTTGCGCGGCACCAGCCCGTCGAGATAACCATAGATGCGCAGGTGCGGCATGCTCAGCCCGGCCAGCGGCTCGCGCAGATCGGCCGTTTTCAGGATCTCCAGACCGCCGTTAAGCACCTCAACGTCCGGCATCGGCAGGGAGAGCACCACCTGCTTTAACGCTCTGGCATCCTGACGCGCGGTTTCGGTACCCATTGTCTGCAAGGCGAGGAATCGCTCGACGGTCCGCTGGAAATCGTCGCTCAGCTGCTGCTGGAAGCCCGCCAGAACGTCAGGTTTGATGCCGGGCCACGCCTCTTGCGCGCTAAAGCATGGCGACGAGGCCACGGTGACCAGCGCCCTAACACGCTCGGGCCAGGAGAGCGCAATCTGGCTTGCCACCAGCCCGCCCAGACTCCAGCCCAGCCAGATGGCATTTTGCGGCGCGGCGTCTATAACGTGCTGCGCCATTTCATCAAGCGACATCGCGCCAAAGCCACGGCTGCGACCATAGCCCGGCAGATCAACCAGATGTAACGTAAATTGCGAGGCAAGTTCCTCGCTTATGCAATGCCACACTTCCGCATTCAGGCCCCATCCGTGCAGCAGCACAAGATGGCAATTTCCTGTCCCTACGGTCTGCCACCACAGCGTCTTCATCAGTTACTGTTCTCTTTTTTCACATGGAGGTTGCACATGCTAACAGTGCCTGGCTTGTGCTGGCTATGCAAAATGCCGCTTGCCCTCAGCGCGTGGGGCGTCTGTTCCGTCTGCACGCGTTCGCTGGAAAGGCGTATCACAACCTGCCCGCAATGTGGTTTACCGGCGGCGAACCGCGATTTGCCCTGCGGCCGCTGCCTGAAAAAATCCCCGCCGTGGAGCGCGCTGGTGACCGTGGATGATTATGTTCCGCCGCTGAGCGGGCTTATTCACGCCCTGAAGTTTTCCGGCCAGAGTTCGCTGGCGCAGCCCCTTGCCCGCCTGCTTTTGCTGGCCGTTTTACAGGCGCGACGAACCCGCGCTTTGCCGAAAATCGACATGGTGGTGAATGTCCCCTTATACCGACGCCGACACTGGCGGCGAGGCTATAATCAAAGCGACCTGCTCTGCCGCCCGCTCGCCCGGTGGCTGGGCTGTCGCTACGATGCCAGCGCGCTTACCCGCGTTCATGCCACCGCCATCCAGCATCAGCTCAACGCCCGGCTTCGCAAAAGGAACCTGAAAAACGCCTTTCGCCTTGAATTGCCGGTCCACGACCTCCATATCGCCATCGTGGATGACGTGGTCACCACAGGCAGTACCGTTGCTGAACTTTCCCGACTGCTTTTGCAAAGCGGCGCCGCGTCGGTTCAGGTATGGTGTCTGTGCCGTACCTTGTAGCCCTTCTTCAATGGGCGTATGATTATACCCAGGTAATTTAGTCAACTATTAGGCCAAAGCTATGATCCGTATTTCCGATTCTGCACAAGCGCACTTTGCCAAACTGCTGGCAAATCAGGAAGAAGGGACGCAGATCCGCGTGTTTGTGATCAATCCAGGCACTCCGAATGCAGAATGTGGTGTCTCTTATTGTCCTCCGGACGCTGTGGAAGCAACTGACACTGCCCTTAAATTTGAACAGCTCACCGCTTACGTCGATGAACTGAGCGCGCCGTATCTTGAAGATGCGGAAATCGACTTTGTCACCGACCAGCTGGGTTCTCAGCTGACCCTGAAAGCGCCAAACGCCAAAATGCGTAAAGTCTCTGACGATGCGCCACTGATGGAGCGCGTTGAGTATCTGCTGCAGTCCCAGATCAACCCACAACTGGCCGGCCACGGCGGTCGCGTTTCCCTGATGGAAATCACGGAAGACGGCCTGGCGATCCTGCAGTTCGGCGGCGGCTGTAACGGTTGCTCCATGGTCGACGTGACCCTGAAAGAAGGGATCGAGAAGCAGCTGCTGAACGAATTCCCGGAACTGAAAGGCGTGCGCGACCTGACAGAGCACCAGCGCGGCGAGCACTCTTACTACTAATTCAGTACCCGTCTGTATTGCCCGGTAGCGCTGCGCTTACCGGGCCTGACTCCCTTGCCTTCCCCCTCTATATGTTGACCTGCGTCTCATAATTCAAATTTTGCCTCACCGGGTGATTCTCAACCACGATATGTTACCCGTATCATTCTCGTGGGCACTCAACACCCTTATAACAGCCGACTAAACTTAACTGTTTCGCAGGCATCAGCATGAGTGCCATTAACCACTCTGTTCCCAGTTGGGACAACCGGAATTTGTCGTTGAAACAATGACGTTACCCATAACAATTCAAAGGCCAGGTAAATCATGCCATTAGTCATCGTTGCTATCGGTGTTGTGTTATTACTGCTCTTGATGATCCGCTTCAAAATGAACGGATTTATCGCTCTGGTTCTGGTGGCACTTGCAGTCGGTCTGATGCAGGGGATGCCGCTGGTTAAAGTTATCAGCTCTATCAAAGCCGGTGTAGGCGGCACGCTCGGCAGCCTGGCACTGATCATGGGCTTCGGCGCCATGCTCGGTAAAATGCTGGCGGACTGCGGGGGCGCGCAGCGTATTGCCACCACGCTTATCGAAAAGTTTGGCAAGAAGAACATCCAGTGGGCGGTGGTGTTAACCGGTTTTACCGTCGGTTTCGCGCTGTTCTATGAAGTGGGCTTCGTGCTGATGCTGCCGCTGGTGTTCACCATCGCCGCCGCGGCCAACATCCCGCTGCTGTTCGTGGGTGTGCCAATGGCTGCTGCGCTGTCCGTCACCCACGGCTTCCTGCCGCCGCACCCCGGTCCAACCGCCATCGCCACCATCTTCCACGCCGATATGGGTAAAACCCTGCTGTTCGGTACGATTCTGGCGATCCCGACCGTAATTCTGGCAGGCCCGGTGTATGCCCGCTTCCTGAAAGGCATTGATAAGCCTATTCCGGAAGGTCTGTACAGCGCCAAAACCTTCACTGAAGAAGAGATGCCAGGCTTTGGCGTCAGCGTCTGGACCTCGCTGGTACCGGTGATCCTGATGGCAATGCGCGCCGTGGCGGAGATGATCCTGCCGAAAGGCCACGCTTTCCTGGCCGTTGCCGAGTTCCTCGGCGACCCGGTAATGGCAACGCTGATTGCGGTATTGATTGCGATGTTTACCTTCGGCCTGAACCGTGGCCGCTCTATGGATCAGATCAACGACACGCTGACCTCGTCCATCAAAATCATTGCCATGATGCTGCTGATTATCGGCGGTGGCGGTGCGTTCAAGCAGGTGCTGGTCGACAGCGGCGTGGACAAATACATCGCTTCCATGATGCATGAAACCAATATCTCTCCAATCCTGATGGCGTGGTCTATTGCTGCCGTGCTGCGTATCGCGCTGGGTTCTGCAACCGTTGCGGCGATTACAGCGGGCGGTATCGTTGCGCCGCTGATTGCCACCACGGGCGTCAGCCCTGAGCTGATGGTTATTGCGGTAGGCTCCGGCAGCGTGATTTTCTCTCACGTAAACGATCCGGGCTTCTGGCTGTTCAAGGAGTACTTCAACCTGACCATCGGTGAGACCATCAAGTCCTGGTCAATGCTGGAAACCATTATTTCGGTCTGCGGCCTGGTAGGGTGTCTGCTGTTGAATATGGCTCTCTGACTCTCCTGCTCGATCGGTTCCCTCTCCCCTTTGGGGAGAGGGCTAGGGTGAGGCGCAAATTACGACTTCTTACCCACCGCCTTTCTGCGCTTATCCAAATCTTTAATCAGCCTGTTCACCCCGTCATCGGCAAACATCGTCTCAAGCGTTGTGGACAGCTTGCGGCGCCAGTTCTTGTACTGATAGCTGGTGCCCGGAACGTTCACCGGCTCCGCCATATCAATCCAGTCTTCCGGCTGCAGGCCGAGCAAAGCGCTGTTGCTGTCGGCAATATAGCGCTGCAGGCCACGGTTGAGCGTTGGGGTCATTGCCATCAGCGACGCCTTATGTCCGGCACGCTTCGGCAGACAGCCATGTTTGTGCAGCGCGTCCAGCAGCCCCTGCTTCGCCAGCTCGCGGTCCTGATACAGTCCGCGCAGAACCTCTTCATCTGGATAGAGGCCCAGCGTTTTGCCGAGGGTCAGATCGCCGCTTTCCCAGTAGCCTCTGAGCGTAGGAAGATCATGCGTCGTCGCGACTGCCATTGACTGTTCAGGGTACGCTTTCGGCGCGCGGAAGGTTTTCTCATGGTCGTTTTCAAAATAGAGCACTTTGTAGGAATAAACCCCGCTGTCGCGGAGCTTGCTGACAATTTCCACCGGTACGGTACCGAGATCTTCACCGATCACCATGCACTGATGACGTTTACTCTCCAGCGCCAGGATCGACAGCAGATCGTCCACCGGATACTGCACGTACGCCCCGTGATCGGCCGTTTCACCGTACGGGATCCACCACAGGCGCAGCACGGACATCACGTGGTCAATGCGCAGCGCCCCGCAGTTCTGCATGTTCGCGCGCAGCAGGTCGATAAACGGCTCGTAGGCGCGCGCCGCCATCACGTGCGGATCCATCGGCGGCAGGCCCCAGTTCTGACCGAGCGGGCCGAGGATATCCGGCGGCGCGCCGACGGATGCTTTCAGGCAGTAAAGCTCACGGTCACACCAGGTTTCCGCGCCGCCTTCCGCCACGCCCACGGCCAGATCGCGATACAGGCCGATCGGCATCTTATAGCCCTGGCTCACCTGCCAGCAGGCGGCAAACTGGCTGTACGCCAGCCACTGCAGCCACAGGTAGAAGTCCACCTCGTCGGCATGATTTTTACAGAAGGCTTTGACTTCAGGGGTATCCACGGTCTGATACGCTTCCGGCCAGACCGGCCAGCCCCAGCGCATTTCGTCCTCTTTCACCTGATACGCGTGCAGCGCATCAAATGCCGCCTGCCAGTAGAGGCTTTCACCTTCCTGCATCACGAACTGGCGGAAGGCCGCCATCTGCTCGTCGTCGCGCTTCGCAAAGCCTTTCCACGCCAGGCGCAGAGCCGCCATTTTCAGCGCGGTCACGGAGGCATAATCTACCCAGTCCGCATCGCGGGCCTGCTTCAGCAGCTGCTGGGTGGTCTCAAGCTTCCACCACGCCTGCGCCTCTTTGCTGTTTTTGAAATCGTCTAACGCGTTAACGTCGATGTAAATCACGTTCAGCCAGCGTCGGGAAGACGGGCTGTACGGGCTCGCGCTTTCCGGGTTGGCCGGATAGAGCGCGTGGATCGGGTTGAGGCCGATAAACGCGCCGCCGCGCTCGCCCACGGATGCCAGCATGTTCTTCAGATCGCCAAAATCGCCGATGCCCCAGTTGCTGTCTGAACGCAGCGTATAGAGCTGCACGCAGGCGCCCCACAGTTTTTTGCCTTCGAGCAGCGCCTGCGGCTCATAGCAGCGTTTTGGCGCGACGATCACCCGGCAGTGAAAACGCTGTTCGTCCTGGGTGAGCGTCAGGCTGTGGTAGCCCTCCGGCAGCTTTGCCGGAAGGTTTAACGTTTTGCCGCCGGTGGCGTGGCCTTTATGCTGATGCCCCTCTTCGGTGGTGAGCAGCCAGCTATACTCGCCGCGCCCCTCCACCGCCAGCGGCATCTTTTTGCCTGCGGTAAAGACCTTCACGTTTGGCACCGGAGCAGCCGACGCGTTCGCGTCGGTTTTGTGCATGGCATCCAGCAAACGTCTTTTGGTGTCCGCACCAATAGACTGCGGTTTGCCGTGCGCGTTGATGTAACTGAGGCTAATTCCCGCCGCCTGCGCGGCACTGTCCAGACGTTTACTCTCCATCGCGCTTCCTTAGCGTTTTGCCTGCCAGATACGGGCCTGATAATCACGGATTGAGCGGTCAGAGCTGAACATGCCGCAGCGCGCGGTGTTCAGAATGCACGCCCGGGTCCACGCCTCCTGGTCGCGGTACAGCACGTCGACCTGTTTCTGCGCTTCAACGTAGGCCGTGAAGTCCGCCATCACCAGGTACGGGTCGCCACCGTGTTTGTCCATGCTGTGCAGCATCTGGTCAAACGCGTGCTTGTCGCCATCGCTGTATTTGCCGCTTTCCAGCTCCTTCAGCACCGCATCCAGCACTTTGTCTTTTTTACGCCATTTCACCGGGTCGTAGCCTTTGGCCTTGATGGCTTTCACTTCTTCAACAGTATGGCCGAAGATAAAGATGTTCTCTTCACCGACCTTCTCGGCGATTTCGACGTTCGCACCGTCCAGCGTGCCGACGGTCAGCGCGCCGTTCAGCGCCAGCTTCATGTTGCCGGTACCGGACGCTTCTTTCCCTGCGGTCGAGATCTGCTCGGAGATATCCGCCGCCGGGATCAGCATTTCCGCCACCGAGACGCAGTAATCCGGCAGGAACACGACCTTCAGCTTGTCGCCCACTTTCGGATCGCTGTTGATCGCCGCCGCCACTTTATTGATGGCGAGGATAATGTTTTTCGCCAGGTAGTAGCCCGGCGCCGCCTTCGCACCGAACAGGAACACGCGCGGCACGCGGTCGGCCTGCGGGTTCTCGCGGATCTCTTTGTACAGCGCCAGAATATGCAGCAGGTTCAGGTGCTGACGCTTGTACTCGTGCAGGCGTTTGATCTGGATATCGAAAATGGCGTTCGGGTTGATCTCAATCCCGGTACGCATTTTCACAAACTCCGCCAGGCGAACCTTGTTCTCCAGCTTGATCGCGCGGTACTGCTCGCGGAATTTCGCATCGTCGGCGTATTTTTCCAGGTTAATCAGCTGGTCCAGATCGTTGGCCCACTCTTTCTTCAGGGTCTTATCCAGCAGGCCGGCCAGCAGCGGATTGCACTGCTTGATCCAGCGACGCGGCGTAATGCCGTTGGTCACGTTGTGGAACTTGGTCGGCCACAGCTGGTGATATTCCGGGAACAGATCTTTCACCACCAGATCGGAGTGCAGCGCCGCCACGCCGTTAACGGCAAAGCCGCTCACCACGCACATGTTCGCCATACGCACCTGTTTGTCGTGCACCACCGCCAGCTTCGCCCAGACGGCTTTGTCGCCCGGCCAGGTTTTCTCCACCAGCGCTTTAAACTGGTCGTTAATCTTGTTGATGATCTGCATGTGGCGCGGCAGCAGCGTTTTCACCAGCTTCTCATCCCAGCACTCCAGCGCTTCCGGCATCAGGGTGTGGTTGGTATAGGCGAAGGTGCGGCTGGTGATGGCCCAGGCGTCGTCCCAGCTCAGCTGATGCTCGTCAATCAGCACGCGCAGCAGTTCCGGGATGGCAATAGTCGGGTGCGTATCGTTAAGCTGAATGACTTCGAAGTCCGGCAGTTGCGCCAGCTTGCGGCCCGCCAGGTGATGGCGACGCAGAATGTCCGCCACGGAGCAGGCGCACTGGAAGTACTGCTGCATCAGGCGCAGCTTTTTACCCGCCAGGTGGTTATCGTTCGGATAGAGGACTTTGGTCAGCTTCTCGGCGTCGATGCCCTGCTGCTCGGCACGCAGGAAATCGCCGTCGTTGAATTTGGTCAGGTTGAACGGATGCGCGTGCTTCGCCTGCCACAGACGCAGCGGCTGCGCCACGCCGTTACGGTAGCCGAGCACCGGCAGGTCCCAGGCTTCGCCGGTAATAATGAACGCCGGTTCCCAGAGCCCCTGCTTCGTCACTTTCCCGCCGATGCCGACCTGCACGTCCAGCTGCGCGTTGTGGCGGAACCACGGGTAGGTATTGCGATGCCAGTCGTCCGGCGCTTCCATCTGGTGGCCGTCGGCAAACGACTGACGGAACAGGCCGTACTGGTAGTTCAGGCCATAGCCAATCGCCGACTGGCCGACCGTTGCCATAGAGTCAAGGAAACAGGCCGCCAGACGCCCCAGTCCGCCGTTGCCCAGCGCCGGGTCGATCTCTTCTTCCAGCAGGTCGGTCAGGTTAAGGTCGTGCTCTTTCAGCACATCACCCACCTCCTTATACCAGCCAAGGTTCAGCAGGTTGTTGCCGGTCAGGCGGCCAATCAGGAATTCCATCGAGATATAGTTAACGTGACGCTGGCCTTTGACGGGCTTCGCCACGGGCTGAGCATCCAGCTGCTCTGCGAGCGCCCCGCTCACCGCCTGCCACCACTGGTGAGGCGTCATCTCGTTTGCAGCATGAAGGCCAAAACGCTGCCACTGACGCGTCAGGGCAGCCTGGAATTGAGCTTTGTTGAAGGTAGGCTGTGACATAGGGGATCGGCATCCTTTAGAAAGAAAACACAAGTTGGCGCTAGTGTGCCTGGCTCATTTCACCTCTTCCTCCTCCCGTGGGGGATTAGACAGGGAGGAGTAGCGGGGATGAGCGTAAAAGTGTGATCGAGGCCACTCTGAGAGCATAGCCGGAGTGTGCCCGGAAGATAAAAAAGTAACCGGGGAGAATGTCAAAGAAATGAAATGCGGTTTTGGATGAAATTAATCCACGCGGAAATGATTGCTTACGGAGAATAATATTTCAGCAATCGGGTCCTGCCTAAGGAGATTATTAATCTCACTCAACTTTACCCGAAGTTTATTAAATTCGACGTCATTATACCTTTCTGAAACCAGTTTCAGCCCAGCCTCGTGACATCCATACAAGCCAGCATTGACGCGGCATCAAAGCCTTTTCAAAAAAGTTCCAGTACTGGCCGGAATGTTTTGTGACAGAGTGCAAATTCAGAGCCACAAAAGCCAGACATAACTTGCAATAGTTCTCTTTCTGACCGACCTTATAGCTATTAATTACGAAGCGCAAAAAAAATAAATTCTCTCGTTCCCCACAGTGAAGTGAAACCTATGTTGATTCCGTCAAAATTAAGTCGCCCGGTTCGTCTTGACCATACAGTGGTCCGCGAGCGTCTGCTGGCTAAACTTTCCGGCGCGCATAATTTCCGACTGGCGCTGGTTACGAGCCCTGCAGGTTATGGAAAAACAACGCTCATTTCACAATGGGCCGCAGGTAAGAGCGATCTTGGCTGGTACTCTCTGGACGAGGGCGATAACCAGCAAGAGCGTTTTGCCAGCTATCTGATTGCCGCTATTCAACAGGCAACCAACGGACACTGCGCCGCCAGCGAGGCAATGGTGCAAAAGCGCCAGTACGCCAGCCTGTCCTCCCTTTTCTCTCAGCTGTTTATCGAACTGGCCGAATGGCATCGCCCGCTGTACGTGGTGATTGATGACTATCATCTGATCACGAACCCGGTTATCCATGAGTCTATGCGCTTCTTCCTGCGCCACCAGCCGGAAAACCTGACCCTGGTCGTGCTGTCACGCAACCTGCCGCAGCTCGGTATTGCCAACCTGCGCGTGCGCGATCAGCTTCTGGAAGTGGGCAGCCAGCAGCTGGCCTTTACCCACCAGGAAGCGAAACAGTTCTTTGACTGCCGCCTGACCTCACCCATTGAGGCCTCCGAAAGCAGCCGCCTGTGTGATGATGTCGCGGGCTGGGCCACGGCGCTGCAGCTGATTGCCCTTTCTGCCCGGCAAAACAACAGCCCGACGCACCAGTCTGCGCGCCGTCTGGCCGGTATCAACGCCAGCCATCTTTCGGATTACCTGGTGGATGAGGTGCTGAACAGCGTCGATCCCTCCACCCGCAATTTCCTGCTGAAAAGCTCCCTGCTGCGCTCCATGAACGACGCGCTGATTGTGCGCGTAACAGGCTGTGAGAACGGTCAGCTGCAGCTGGAAGAGATTGAACGTCAGGGCCTGTTCCTGACGCGCATGGACGATCCCGGCGAGTGGTTCAGCTATCACCCGCTGTTTGGCAGCTTCCTGCGCCAGCGCTGCCAGTGGGAGCTGGCAACGGAATTGCCGGAAATCCACCGCGCCGCCGCTGAAAGCTGGATGGCGCAAGGCTTCCCGAGCGAGGCCATTCACCACGCGCTTGCCGCCGGTGACGCCAGCATGCTGCGCGATATCCTGCTTAACCACGCGTGGGGGCTGTTTAACCACAGCGAACTGACGCTGCTGGAAGAGTCGTTGAAAGCCCTGCCGTGGGAGAGCCTGCTGGAGAACCCGCGCCTGGTGCTGCTCCAGGCCTGGCTGATGCAGAGCCAGCACCGCTACAGCGAAGTGAATACCCTGCTGGCGCGCGCCGAGCAGGAGATGGAAAGCGAAATGGATATCACCCTGCACGGCGAATTTAACGCCCTGCGGGCGCAGGTCGCGATTAACGACGGCGATGCGGATGAAGCGGAACGGCTGGCGATGGTCGCGCTGGATGAACTGCCGCTGGCGAATTTCTACAGCCGGATTGTGGCTACCTCGGTGCACGGCGAAGTGCTGCACTGCAAGGGCGAACTGACGCGCTCCCTTTCGCTGATGCAGCAAACCGAGCAGATGGCGCGCCGCCATGATGTGTGGCACTACGCCCTGTGGAGCCTGATCCAGCAAAGCGAGATTTTATTCGCACAGGGGTTCCTGCAGGCCGCCTGGGAAAATCAGGAAAAAGCGTTCCAGCTGATTCGTGAACAGCACCTGGAACAGCTGCCGATGCACGAGTTCCTGTTGCGTATTCGCGCTCAACTGCTGTGGGCATGGTCGCGTCTGGATGAAGCAGAAAGCTGCGCCCGTCAGGGTGTGAACGTGCTCTCCGGCTTCCAGCCTCAGCAGCAATTGCAGTGTCTGGCCCTGCTGGTGCAGTGCTCGCTGGCGCGTGGCGATCTGGATAACGCCCGCAATCACCTTAACCGTCTGGAAAACCTGCTCGGCAACGGTCAGTACCACAGCGACTGGGTATCGAACGCCGACAAGGTTCGGGTGATTTACTGGCAGATGACGGGGGACAAAAAATCCGCCGCCAACTGGCTGCGCCAGACGCCTAAACCGGAATTTGCCAATAACCACTTCCTGCAAAGCCAGTGGCGCAACATCGCCCGCGTGCAGATCCTGCTGGGTGACTTTGAGCCTGCCGAAATTGTGCTGGAAGAGTTAAACGAAAACGCCCGCAGCCTGCGTCTGATGAGCGACCTGAACCGCAACCTGCTGCTGCTCAACCAGCTTTACTGGCAGGCGGGCCGCAAAAATGATGCCCAGCGCGTGCTGCTGGAAGCCTTGCAGCTGGCGAACCGCACCGGGTTTATTAGCCACTTCGTGATTGAAGGTGAAGTGATGGCGCAGCAGCTGCGCCAGCTGATTCAGCTCAACACGCTGCCGGAGCTGGATCAGCATCGCGCCCAGCGAATCCTGCGCGAGATTAATCAGCACCATCGCCACAAGTTTGCGCATTTTGACGAGAACTTTGTTGAACGTCTGCTGAACCACCCGGAAGTGCCGGAGCTTATTCGCACCAGCCCGCTCACCCAGCGCGAATGGCAGGTGCTGGGACTGATCTATTCCGGATACAGTAACGAGCAGATTGCCGGTGAGCTGGCGGTGGCGGCAACCACCATCAAAACGCACATTCGCAATCTGTATCAGAAGCTGGGCGTGGCGCACCGTCAGGACGCGGTGCAGCATGCGCAGCAGCTGTTGAAGATGATGGGGTACGGAGTTTAGTTTTGTGCGGCCTGATGCCCTCACCCCGGCCCTCTCCCACAGGGAGAGGGAGAACGGCTTTTCAACACAACTCTAACTGCAAATTATTATCCTTAATCACCTGCATCACGCCCGCTGGCGGCATCACGTCGGTATAGACCGCATCCACCATGCTGATGCTGCCCATGTTCACCATCGCGTTTCGGCCAAACTTCGAATGGTCCACCACCAGCATCACGTGGCGCGAGTTCTCAATAATCGCGCGCTTGGTGCGCACCTCGTGGTAATCAAACTCCAGCAGCGAGCCGTCGGTGTCGATGCCGCTGATCCCCAGGATGCCGAAGTCGAGGCGGAACTGAGAGATAAAGTCGAGCGTCGCTTCGCCGATAATCCCGCCGTCGCGGCTGCGCAGTTCGCCGCCCGCGAGGATGATGCGGAAATCATCTTTCTGCATCAACGTGTTGGCGACGTTCAGGTTGTTGGTCACCACGCGCAGGTTCTCGTGATCCAGCAGCGCATGAGCAACCGCTTCTGGCGTGGTGCCGATGTCAATAAACAGCGTCGCACCGTTCGGGATTTGGCTCGCCACTTTACGCGCAATGCGCTCTTTCTCTGCCGTCTGCGTGGCTTTACGGTCGTGCCAGGAGGTATTGACCGAGCTGGACGGCAGCGCCGCGCCGCCGTGGTGGCGCAAAATACGGTTCTGATCGGCCAGATCGTTCAGGTCACGACGGATGGTTTGCGGGCTGACGGCAAACTGCTCGACCAGCTCTTCGGTGCTGACGTATCCCTGTTTTTTGACCAGTTCGATAATGGCGTCATGACGTTGTGTTTGTTTCATCAATTATCCCTGAGAATTATGTTCGTTTTCGCGCATGGAGCGTGTCGGCAAGCGCCATTGCAAGACCGACGGCGAGGCCGGTGACGTGCGCACCATTGGCGATAGACATACCAAACAGATCAAACCATCCGGCAATTAGCCATATTAACGCAAAGGCTATTAATCCGCGTTGTAAATAGATGCCGCTTTCCGGGTCGCGCTCCCCGCGAAGCCAGACGTAGCCCATCAAAGCGTAGACGACACCCGACAGCCCGCCGAACCACGGGCCGCTGAATTTATGCTGTACATAGCCGCTCAGCAGGGCGCTGATTACGGTGATGACAATCAGCTTGCCGCTGCCGAGCCGCTTCTCAACGATACCGCCGAGATACCACCACCACAGCAGGTTAAAGAGGATATGCATCACCGAGAAATGCATCAGCGCGTGGGTAAAGTAGCGCCAGACGTCAAAATCCAGCGACGGATCATACGGCCACGCCAGCGCGATCATCACGCTCTGGTCGCCCACCACGTTCATAATAATGAAGACAATAATGCAGGCCGCCATCAGCAGCAGCGTAAACGGGCCCGCGCGCTCGCGTATCGTGGCAAGGAAGGGAAAGCGGCTGTAATGCAGTCCGCTGCCGGTCTGCCCGGATTGCCAGCTGGCCGCCAGATAACGCGGGTCGCCGGGGTTCTCAAGGAAACGCGCCAGCTCCTCGTTGACCCGCCCTGCCTGGCTCTCATCGGCCAGCCAGACGTCGGTCTGAGTATGTTGCTGAATGGTCAGAATAACGCCCTGCGTCGCCATATAGTCGACAAACGCCTGGGCGACGCGCGGGTTGGTAAAAGAGGTGATCATCAACATGGGCAGCGGTCGCTTATTTCCACACAAAAGGGGACAGTATAGCGGGATTAGCGCTCAAACGCGTATTCCACTTCTGCCGGGAAATGACGATGCCAGGCATCAAAGCCGCCGTCGACGCTGTATACCGCGTCATAGCCTTGCTGAATCAGATACTGCGCCGCGCCTTTGCTGCTGTTGCCGTGGTAACACATGACCATAACGGGCGTTTCGAAGTCGTTATCGCGCATAAACGCGCCCAGCGTGTCGTTGGTCAGATGAAACGCGCCCGGCGTGTGGCCCATCGCAAAACTCTGCGGGTCGCGGATATCCACCAGCACCGCTTTTCCCTGGTGCATCTTCTGGTGGGCTTCTTCTACGTTAATACATTCAAACTGATCCATGGTGTTCTCTTTACAGTGGTCAACGACAAGATTTTACCCCGTAGTGTACGTCCTGGCGGCGGGTAAACGCCATTATGTTATCCATATCACTCTAAATTGTTTTTTTGATGTTACCAAAAGCGCGTTCCTTTGCTATTATGAGCGATATCGAACATTTTTGAGCTTTAACGAAAGTGCATGAGGGTGTTATGGAAACCAAAGATCTGATTGTGATAGGCGGTGGCATCAACGGTGCCGGTATTGCGGTTGATGCCGCAGGACGCGGTTTATCCGTGCTGATGCTGGAAGCTAACGATCTCGCCTGCGCGACGTCGTCCGCCAGCTCCAAGCTGATCCACGGTGGCCTGCGCTACCTGGAACACTACGAATTCCGCCTGGTCAGCGAAGCGCTGGCCGAACGCGAAGTGCTGCTGAAAATGGCCCCGCATCTGGCGATCCCGATGCGCTTCCGCCTGCCGCACCGCCCACACCTGCGTCCGGCGTGGATGATCCGCATCGGCCTGTTTATGTACGATCATCTGGGCAAACGCACCAGCCTGCCGGGTTCGAACGGTTTGCGTTTTGGCTCAGAATCGGTCCTTAAGCCGGAAATCGTGCGCGGTTTCGAATATTCAGACTGCTGGGTGGACGATGCGCGTCTCGTTCTGGCGAATGCGCAGATGGTCGAGAAGAAAGGCGGCGAGGTGAAAACCCGCACCCGCGCGACCGCCGCCCGTCGTGAAAACGGCCTGTGGATTGTGGAAGCGGAAGACGTGGATACCGGCGAGAAGTTCAGCTGGAAAGCACGCGGCCTGGTGAACGCTACCGGCCCGTGGGTGAAGCAGTTCTTCGACGACGGCATGCACCTGCCTTCGCCGTACGGCATCCGCCTGATCAAGGGCAGCCACATTGTGGTGCCGCGCGTGCATACCCAGAAGCAGGCTTATATCCTGCAAAACGAAGATAAACGCATCGTGTTTGTGATCCCGTGGATGGACGAATTCTCCATCATCGGCACCACCGACGTGGAGTACAAAGGCGATCCGAAGAACGTCGAGATCGACGAGAGCGAAGTAAACTACCTGTTGAAAGTGTATAACGCACACTTTAAGAAACAGCTGTCGCGCGACGACGTGGTCTGGACCTACTCTGGCGTGCGTCCGCTGTGCGATGACGAGTCTGACTCACCGCAGGCCATCACCCGCGACTACACGCTTGATATCCACGACGTAGACGGTCAGGCACCGCTGCTGTCGGTGTTTGGCGGCAAGCTGACTACCTACCGCAAGCTGGCCGAGCACGCGCTGGAAAAACTGGCGCCGTACTACAAAGGTATTGGCCCGGCGTGGACCAAAGAGGCAGTGCTGCCCGGCGGAGATATTGGCGGAAACCGCGACGATTACGCCGCGAAGCTGCGCCGTCGCTTCCCGTTCATTACCGAAGGGATGGCGCGCCACTACGCCCGCACCTACGGCAGCAATACCGAGCTGTTCCTGGGCGACGCGAAATCGCTTGCCGATCTGGGTGAACATTTCGGCCACGAGCTGTACGAGGCCGAGCTGCGCTACCTGGTTGAGCACGAGTGGGTTCGCCGCCTTGAAGATGCCATCTGGCGTCGTACCAAAGAAGGGATGTGGCTTAACGCCGACCAGCAGTCTCGCGTGGCGCAGTGGCTGCAGCAGCATGCGGGGAAGCGTGAGCTGTCGCTGGCGTCGTGATGTAAAAAAGCCCGGTGGCGCCACCGGGCTTTGTTTTTACAACCGCACCGGATCAATATGCCAGATGTTCTCGGCATACTCCTTGATGGTCCTGTCAGACGAGAAATACCCCATGTTGGCGATGTTGTGCATCGCCGCGCTGGTCCACTTCTCCTGCTGACGGTACAGCTCGTCCACTTTATCCTGGCAGTCCACGTAGCTGCGATAATCCGCCAGCACCTGATAGTGGTCGCCAAAGTTAATCAGCGAATCCACCAGATCGCGATAGCGGCCCGGCTCGTCGGGGCTGAACACACCGGTCGCAATCTGCGTCAGGACCTGACGTAGCTCTTCATCCCCTTCATAGAACTCACGCGGGGAGTAGCCTTTCCTGCGCAGCGCCTCCACTTCTTCGGTGGTATTGCCGAAGATAAAGATATTCTCTTCTCCTACGTGCTCCAGCATCTCGACGTTCGCCCCGTCCAGGGTGCCGATGGTCAGCGCGCCGTTGAGGGCAAACTTCATGTTGCTGGTGCCGGACGCTTCCGTTCCCGCCGTGGAGATCTGCTCGGAGAGATCTGCCGCCGGGATGATCAGCTGCGCCAGGCTGACGCTGTAGTTCGGGATGAATACCACCTTCAGCTTGTCGCCAATCTCCGGATCCTGGTTCACCACCTTCGCCACGTCGTTGATCAGGTGAATAATGTGCTTCGCCATGTAGTAAGCGGAAGCCGCCTTACCGGCGAAGATCTTCACGCGCGGCACCCACTCTACGGTTGGATCGGCCTTAATGCGGTTGTAGTGAGTGATCACGTGCAGCACGTTCATCAGCTGACGCTTGTATTCGTGGATGCGCTTGATCTGCACGTCAAACAGCGCTTTCGGGTTTGCGACCACGTTGAGGTGCATCGCCAGCCAGACCGCCAGACGTTTCTTGTTCAGCAGCTTGGCTTCCCGCACGGCCTTGTTCACCGTCGGGAAATCAATATGCTGCTTAAGCTCGCTCAGCTGGCTCAAATCGGTGCGCCAGGTGCGGCCGATATTCTCATCCAGCACGTCAGAGAGCGGCTGGTTGGCCAGCGCCAGCCAGCGGCGCGGCGTAACGCCGTTGGTGACGTTGCAGAAGCGTGTCGGGAAGATCTTCGCGAAGTCCGCAAACAGGGACTGCACCATCAGGTTCGAGTGCAGCTCGGACACGCCGTTGACCTTGTGGCTGATGACAACCGCCAGCCAGGCCATGCGCACGCGGCGACCGTTTGATTCATCAATGATCGAGGCACGGCTCAGCAGCCCGGTATCGTTCGGGTACTGCTCCTGCAGCGTCTTGAGGAAGTAGTCGTTGATCTCGAAGATGATTTGCAGGTGGCGCGGCAGAATTTTGCCGAGCATGTCCACCGGCCAGGTCTCCAGCGCTTCGCTCATCAGGGTGTGGTTGGTGTAGGAGAACACCTGGCACGTCACTTCAAACGCGTCGTCCCAGCTGAACTTGTGCTCGTCGATCAGCAGGCGCATCAGCTCGGGAATGGAGAGCACCGGATGGGTGTCGTTAAGGTGAATCGCGGTTTTCTCCGCCAGGTTGGCGTAGGTTTTGTGCAGCTGGTGGTGGCGGCTGAGGATGTCCTGAATCGTCGCGGAGACGAGGAAATACTCCTGACGCAGGCGCAGCTCGCGCCCGGAGTAGGTTGAGTCATCCGGGTACAGCACGCGGGAGACGTTCTCGGAGTGGTTTTTATCTTCCACCGCCGCAAAGTAGTCGCCCTGGTTAAATTTACCGAGGTTGATTTCGCTGCTCGCCTGGGCATTCCACAGGCGCAGCGTATTGGTCGCATCGGTGTCATAGCCGGGGATGATCTGATCATAGGCCACGGCGAGGATCTCTTCGGTTTCCACCCAGCGGGACTTTTTCCCTTCCTGCTGAATGCGTCCGCCAAAGCGCACCTTGTAGCGCGTGTTGTGGCGCTTGAACTCCCACGGGTTGCCGTATTCCAGCCAGTAGTCCGGGGACTCTTTCTGGCGGCCGTCAACGATGTTCTGCTTGAACATGCCGTAGTCGTAGCGAATACCGTAGCCGCGCCCCGGCAGCGCCAGCGTTGCCAGCGAGTCAAGGAAGCAGGCGGCAAGACGCCCGAGACCACCGTTACCCAGCCCCGGGTCGTTCTCTTCGTCAATCAGCTCTTCTAAATCCAGCCCCATCTCTTCCAGCGCGGTTTTGACGTCGTCGTAGATACCGAGCGACAGCAGCGCGTTGGAGAGGGTGCGGCCAATCAAAAATTCCATCGACAGGTAGTAAACCTGCCGCGTCTCCTGCGAAAGCTGGGCGCGGTTAGAGCGCAGCCAGCGTTCGACCATGCGGTCACGCACCGCAAACAGGGTGGCGTTCAGCCACTCGTGCTTGTTGGCGATGACCGGATCTTTCCCGATGGTAAACATCAGCTTGTAGGCGATGGAGTGCTTTAACGCCTCAACGCTGAGCGTGGGGGAAGAGTAGCTAAATGGAGCGTTCATATCAGTAACTTCGCCTCGTTACATCAAGCGTTGATAAAGGTCGCGGTACGACTGCGCCGCAACGTGCCAGCTAAAGTCCATGGACATCGCCTGACGCTGAACGTAACGCCACAGGGATGGACGGGACCACAAGACGAACGCACGCCGAATCGCCCGAAGCAGCGACCAGGCATTACTGTCTTCAAAGACAAACCCGCTGGCGATACCGTCCGCCAGGTTTTCCAGAGAGCTATCCGACACCGTATCCGCCAGCCCGCCCGTGCGGCGCACCAGCGGCAGCGTGCCGTATTTCAGGCCGTAGAGCTGCGTCAGGCCGCAGGGTTCGAAACGGCTCGGCACCAGAATCACGTCTGCGCCGCCCATAATGCGGTGCGAGAATGCTTCGTGATAGCCAATCTGCACGCCCACCTGCCCCGGATGTTCCGCGGCGGCGGCGAGGAAACCTTCCTGCAGCACCGGGTCGCCCGCGCCGAGCAGCGCCAGCTGTCCGCCCTGCTCCAGTAAACCGGGCAGCGCCTCCAGCACCAGATCCAGCCCTTTCTGGCTGGTCAGGCGGCTGACCACCGCAAACAGCGGCACCTTGTCGTTGACCTTCAGCCCCATCGCAATTTGCAGCTGGCGTTTGTTTTCGGCTTTATCTTCCACCGAGTCGCGGCCATAGCGCGCGGCCAGCAGGAGATCGGTTTCAGGGCTCCAGATCTGCTCATCCACGCCGTTCAGAATGCCCGACAGGCGGCCTTCACGATGGCGCTGCTGCAGCAGCCCTTCCAGACCGTAGCCAAACTCCGGCTGGGTAATTTCACGCGCGTAGGTGGGGCTCACCGCCGTGATGTGGTCGGCGTAGTACAGCCCGGCCTTCAGGAACGAAATTTGCCCGTTGAACTCCAGCCCGTGCATGTTATAGAACGACCATGGCAGATCGATGTCATTCATATGATGCGCATAGTACATGCCCTGATACGCCAGGTTGTGCACCGTAAACACCGATTTTGCCGGATGCCCTTTTGCCGCCAGATACGCTGGCGTCAGCCCGGCGTGCCAGTCGTGCGCGTGGACCACATCCGGACGCCAGAATGGATCCAGCCCGACGGCCATCTCCGCCCCCACCCAGCCGAGCAGCGCAAAGCGCAGCACGTTGTCGGTATAGGCGAACAGGTTGGTATCGTGATACGGGCTGCCCGGACGGTCGTACAGATGCGGCGCGTCGATCAGGTAGATCCCTACGCCGTTGTAGTGCCCAAACAGCAGGGTGATGCGTCCGGCAAACGTTTCACGGCGGGTCACCACCTTTGCATCAGGTATGCCGCGCCGGATATCCGGGAAGGCGGGCAGCAGGACGCGGGTATCGACTCCACCGGCGATTTGCGCCGCCGGTAATGCACCAAGAACATCCGCCAGGCCGCCCGTTTTTAACAACGGGAACATCTCAGAACATACGTGTAAAACCTGCATCATCGCTCCTGTTTGATCTGCAGCTTCCGCAACATTTCCCGTGTGACTAACACGATCCCCTCTTCAGAACGGTAGAAGCGACGCGCATCTTCTTCCGCGTTTTCACCAATCACCATTCCCTCAGGAATGACGCAGGCGCGGTCGATCACGCAGCGACGCAGACGACACGAACGCCCTACCCAGACATCCGGCAGCAGAACCGCCGAATCGATATTACAGAATGAGTTTATACGCACGCGCGGGAACAGCACGGACTGCACCACCACCGAACCGGAGATGATGCACCCGCCGGAGACCAGCGAGTTCAGGGTCATGCCGTGGCTGCCGGAGCGGTCCTGCACGAACTTCGCCGGCGGCAGGGATTCCATGTGGGTACGAATCGGCCAGTTCTGGTCGTACATATCCAGCTCAGGCGTCACGGACGCCAGATCGAGGTTGGCTTTCCAGTACGCTTCCAGGGTTCCCACATCACGCCAGTATGGCTCCGCATTCGGATCGGACTGCACGCAGGACAATGGGAAAGGATGTGCATAGGCCATGCCAGCTTTGGTAATTTTCGGGATGATGTCTTTACCGAAGTCGTGGCTGGAGCTTTCGTCTTTGTCGTCTTCTTCGAGCAGCTCATAAAGATAATCTGCATCAAAGACATAGATCCCCATGCTGGCGAGCGATTTGGTGTCATCGCCCGGCATGGTTGGCGGGTTCGCCGGTTTTTCAACGAAGTCGATAATCTTGTCGTCCGCATCCACGTGCATCACGCCAAACGCCGTCGCCTCGGCAACGGGCACCGGCAGACACGCCACGGTGCAGCGCGCCCCTTTTTCGACGTGGTCGATCAGCATGTGCGAGTAATCCTGCTTGTAGATGTGGTCACCCGCGAGGATCACGATGTATTCCGCGCTGTAGCGGCGAATAATGTCGAGGTTCTGGGTCACCGCATCCGCCGTGCCGCGGTACCAGTTTTCCCCGTGTACGCGCTGCTGCGCCGGGAGCAGATCGACAAACTCGTTCATCTCTTCGCTGAAGAATGACCAGCCGCGCTGAATGTGCTGCACCAGGGTGTGCGACTGATACTGAGTAATGACGCCAATGCGGCGAATGCCCGAGTTCAGGCAGTTTGAGAGCGCAAAGTCGATAATGCGGAACTTACCACCAAAGTGAACGGCCGGCTTGGCGCGCTTGATGGTCAAATCTTTCAGACGGGTACCACGCCCGCCCGCAAGTATCAGGGCAACGGTTTTTAATGGTAGCTGGCGCGCCAACATTAACGGATCGTTCTTCTCTAATCTAACCATGACTAACTCCTTTTTTATCATCTTTGGAATACGCACACTCCGTGCGCAGGCCCGTGCCAGACAGCCATTACTACCGGATTATCCGCTCCGGCAAAGGGGGGAACAGCTCGCCACTCCCCGTCAGGTAAAACAATCTCTGCGACGTCGTCCGTCGCGTTCAGCGTCACCAGCCACTTATCCGAAAGCAGGATTTGCAGGCAGGTGATGCCGTGTTGCCACTCTTGCGCGCTCAACGGCTGCGCGTCTTTATTCAGCCAGCTAACGTTGCCATCGCCCTCTTCCCACCAGCTGTCGGCGGTAAGGGCGGGGATCTGCTGGCGAAGGTGGATCAGCGCCGCGGTGAAATGGGTCAACCCGCTGTTCGCCTCCCCCCAGTCGAGCCAGGTTAAGGTATTGTCCTGGCAATAGGCGTTGTTATTGCCGTGCTGGCTGTGGCCGTGCTCGTCGCCCGCCAGCAGCATCGGCGTGCCCTGAGACAGCAAAAGCGTCGTCAGCAGCGCATGAACGCTGGCGCGTCGCCGCTCGATCACATCCAGACTTCCGCCTAACCCTTCTATACCATGATTGAAGCTATGGTTATTGTTAGTGCCATCGCGATTCTCTTCGCCGTTGGCCTCATTGTGTTTCTGATTGAAACAAACGCAGTCGCGCAGCGTAAAACCGTCATGCGCCGTCACCAGGTTGATGGTGGCCGACGGACGTTTTCCGTCGCGCTTAAAGAGATCGCTGGAGCCGGCAAAGCGTCCGGCGAACTCGCCCAGCGACAGATCGCGCGCCAGCCAGAAGCGGCGGATGGCATCGCGGTAGTGGTCGTTCCACTCGGCAAACAGCGGCGGGAAGTTCCCCACCTGATAACCGCCTTCACCAATGTCCCAGGGTTCCGCAATCAGCTTCACCGTTGAGAGCACCGGGCAGTTTTTTATCGCCTCAAACAGCGGTGCCTGCTGGCTGAACGCCGGGGTGCGCCCCATCACCGGCGCCAGGTCGAAGCGAAAACCGTCCACGTGGAACGTCTCAACCCAGTATTTCAGGCATTCGTACGCGTAATGCGTAACGGCCGGATGGCTGAGGTTGAGGGTGTTACCGCACCCGGTCCAGTTCTCGTAATCGCCATCTTCCCTGATCCAATAATAGCTACGGTTATCGATTCCGCGCTGTGAGAGCGTCGGGCCGTCAAGATCGCTTTCCGCACTGTGGTTCAGCACCACGTCCAGAATGACCTCAATGCCCGCGGCGTGGAGTGCCTTCACCGCGTCGCGAAACTCGTCCCGCGCTTTCTCCGGATGCACCGCGTAGCGCGGGTCGAGAGCGAACATCGCCAGCGGGTTGTAGCCCCAGTAGTTGCTTAACCCAAGACGCTGAAGACGCGGCTCGCTGGCGAAATGCGCCACGGGCAACAGCTCCAGCGCGGTGATCCCTAAGTGCTTCAGGTAAGCGACCATCGTCGGATGCCCAAGCGCTTTGTAAGTGCCGCGCATCTCTTTGGGGATCGACGGGTGCAGATACGTCAACCCTTTGACGTGGGCTTCATAAATAACGGTGTTGCCCCACGGCGTACGCGGCGGGGCATCGTCTTCCCAGTCGTAGAGATCGTGCACCACCATGCTTTTCGGCGCGACGGGCGCGCTGTTGCGGTGGTCCGGTTCGCCGTAGCCGACGTGGAACAGCGGGTCGTCTTTAAACTCGCCGTCCACGCGGCGCGCGCACGGGTCAATCAGCAGCTTCGCCGGGTTAAACCAGTGCCCCTGAGAAGGCTCCCACGGGCCGTGTACGCGAAAACCGTAGTGCATTCCCGGACGCCCGCCGGACAGGTAACCGTGCCAGATGTCTCCCGTGCGGGACGGTAAATCGTAACGGTGCTCGTTACCCTCCCCGTCAAACACGCAGAGTTCCACCCGCTCCGCGTGAGCAGAAAAGAGCGTGAAGTTCACCCCCTTTCCATCAAAACTCGCGCCGAGCGGTTCGGGTTTACCTGCCGTAAGCTGCGTCATTCTCCCTCCCGCATCAGCCAGATGGTGCCAAGCGGCGGCAGCGTCAGGCTCAGGGAGTTGGGACGCCCGTGGCTTTCAATCGCATCGCTCTGCACCAGCCCGCCGTTACCGGCGTTACTGCCGTGGTAATGCATGGAGTCGGTATTCAGGATCTCGCGCCATTTGCCCGGCTGGTTAATGCCGAAGCGGTAGTGTTCGCGCGGCACCGGGGTGAAGTTGCTGGCGACGATGATCTCGTTACCCGCCTTGTCGCGGCGCACAAAGACAAACACCGAGCGCTCGTGGTCGTCCACCACCAGCCACTCAAAGCCGTACGGGTCGAAGTCCAGCTCGTGTAGCGCTTTGTGGTGGCGGTAGGTCAGGTTCAGGTCGCGCACCAGACGCTGTACGCCGTGGTGCCAGTTGTCGCCGCCCTCCAGCAGATGCCAGTCGAGGCTGGTGTCGTGGTTCCACTCGCGACCCTGGGCGAACTCATTGCCCATAAACAGCAGCTTTTTGCCCGGGAAGGCAAACATCCAGCCGTAGTAGGCGCGCAGGTTGGCAAACTTCTGCCACGCGTCGCCCGGCATGCGGTCGAGAATGGATTTTTTGCCGTGCACCACTTCATCGTGCGACAGCGGCAGCATGAAGTTTTCGGTGTAGTTGTAGAGCAGCCCGAAGGTGAGCTTATCGTGGTGATACTGACGATAAACCGGGTCGAGCTTCATGTAGTCGAGCGTATCGTGCATCCAGCCCAGGTTCCACTTGTACCAGAACCCCAGGCCGCCTGATGACGGAGGGCGGGAGACGCCCGCAAAGTCCGTCGACTCTTCCGCCATGGTCACGGCGCCTTCCACCTGCTCGCCAATGATGCGGTTGGTGTTGCGCAGAAATTCAATCGCTTCGAGGTTTTCACGGCCGCCATACTCGTTCGGGATCCACTCCCCCTCTTTGCGGCTGTAGTCGCGGTAGATCATCGAGGCCACCGCATCCACGCGCAGGGCATCAATGCCGAAGCGTTCGATCCAGTACAGCGCATTCCCCACCAGGTAGTTTGACACTTCACGGCGACCGTAGTTGTAGATCAGCGTGTTCCAGTCCTGGTGATAGCCTTCGCGCGGGTCGCTGTGCTCGTACAGCTTCGTGCCGTCGAACTCTGCCAGCGCAAAATCGTCCGACGGGAAATGGCCCGGCACCCAGTCGAGGATCACGTTCAGCCCGGCGGCGTGCGCAGCATCAATGAAATAACGGAAATCATCGCGCGTGCCGAAGCGCCGCGTGGGCGCATACAGCCCGGTGGGCTGATAGCCCCAGCTGCCATCGAACGGGTGCTCGTTAACCGGCAGCAGTTCGAGGTGGGTAAAGCCCATCCATTTGGCGTACGGCACCAGCTGGTCCGCCAGCTCGCGATAGCTCAGCCAGAAGTTGTTATCCGTGTGGCGACGCCACGAGCCGAGGTGCACCTCATAGACGGAGATCGGCGCATCAAAGCGGTTAGCCTGCTTGCGCTCCTCGCTCTGGACAACCTTGTCCGGAAGGCCGCATATCAGCGAGGCGGTATTCGGGCGCAGTTCGGCCTCAAAGGCGTACGGGTCGGATTTAATACGCAGCTTGCCGTTGGCATCGATCATCTCGAATTTGTAGAGCTGACCGTTGTGCGCGCCGGGGATAAACAGCTCCCAGATGCCGGTTTCCCGGCGCAGGCGCATGGGGTGACGACGACCGTCCCAGTAGTTGAACTGCCCGACGACGGAGACGCGCTGGGCGTTTGGCGCCCATACGGCAAAGCGCGTGCCGGTGATACCGTCCATGGTATCCGCATGGGCACCCAGCGTTTCGTAAGGGCGTAAATGGGTCCCTTCGGACAGCAGCCAGGCGTCCATCTCTTTTAAGAGCGGCCCAAAGCTGTAGGGATCGTCAATCAGGTTTTGCTGGCCGTGCCAGATAACGGCGAGCTGATAGCGAAAGGGGTTTTTACGGCGGGGCATGACGCCCGAGAAGAAGCCGCGCGAGTCGAGGCATTCCAGATTACCCACCTTGCGGCCGGTTTTGGGTTCGATAACCCACACTTCTGTCGCATCCGGCAACAGCGCCCGAACTTCCAGTCCGGCCTCTGTACGGTGCATCCCTAGCACAGAAAAGGGGTCGGCAAAATGACCCGCAATAAGCGCATTAATCACGTCTCTCGAAATACGATCGGACATGGTATTCATCCTGTTTTTTTATGTCGCCCTTTTTACGCGCTCCGGGACGACTTTTAATGTGACCTAAACGGTGCAGTTGATCCTCTCTGCTCCGCCCTACCCTCAGGTGAGAAATAAATCTTCCTTAAAGCATAGCCAACGTCGTGGTTCCTCCTGATAAAAAATAAGACATCTGCGTTTTACTCCATGTAGTACGCAAAAAAAGGGGGTGACAATCACCCCCTGTGTTTAACAAATTATTACGCCAGCTGGTGCAGCATGCGGCGCAGCGGCTCGGCGGCACCCCACAACAGCTGGTCGCCGACGGTGAATGCGGAGAGATACTCCGGCCCCATGTTCAGCTTGCGCAGGCGGCCAACCGGCGTGGTCAGCGTGCCGGTAACGGCAGCCGGGGTCAGTTCACGCATGGTGATATCGCGATCGTTTGGTACCACTTTCGCCCACGGGTTGTGCGCGGCCAGCAGCTCTTCCACGGTCGGAATAGACACATCTTTTTTCAGTTTAATGGTGAAGGCCTGGCTGTGGCAGCGCAGCGCGCCGATACGCACGCACAGGCCGTCAACCGGAATGGTATTCGCGGTGGCGAGAATTTTGTTGGTCTCCGCCTGGCCCTTCCACTCTTCGCGGGTCTGGCCGTTATCCAGCTGTTTGTCGATCCACGGGATCAGGCCACCGGCCAGCGGTACGCCAAAGTTATCCACTGGCAGCTCGCCGCTGCGGGTCAGCTGAGTGACTTTGCGCTCGATGTCGAGGATGGCGGACGCCGGGTTTGCCAGCTCGGTCGCGACGCTTTGATGCAGCTGGCCCATCTGGGTCAGCAGCTCGCGCATGTGCCGCGCGCCGCCGCCGGACGCGGCCTGGTAGGTCGCCACGGAGACCCACTCCACCAGGTCCTGCGCGAACAGGCCGCCGAGGGACATCAGCATCAGGCTGACGGTGCAGTTGCCGCCAACAAAGGTTTTCACGCCGTTGTTCAGGCCGTCGGTGATGACGTCCTGGTTAACCGGGTCGAGAATAATGATGGCATCGTCTTTCATGCGCAGTGAAGAGGCTGCGTCAATCCAGTAGCCCTGCCAGCCGCTTTCACGCAGCTTTGGATAGATTTCGTTGGTATAATCGCCGCCCTGGCAGGTCACAATAATGTCGAGTGCCTTCAGCGCTTCCAGATCGTAAGCGTCCTGCAACGTGCCTGTGGTACCACCAAAGGACGGAGCAGCCTGGCCGAGCTGGGAAGTGGAGAAGAAGACCGGGCGGATAGCGTCGAAATCGCGCTCTTCAACCATGCGTTGCATGAGTACAGAGCCGACCATACCGCGCCAGCCGATGAAACCAACGTTTTTCATAGCATTTTTTTCCTGCTGAGGGTGTGTGCTGATTGTGCAAGCCAGTATTGAACTGGGATATGCTTCACATTACAAAATGCTGCCAAAGTCGCAAGCGAAATTAATCGATGATTGCCCGGCAATCAGAAATACAGCTAATTATCATAATAACCATAGAGAGTTTCAGGGATAATTTACATGAGTGAAATCATTTCAGCAGCGGTTTTATTGATCCTGATAATGGATCCACTGGGCAACCTGCCCATCTTCATGTCGGTGCTGAAGCACACCGAGCCGAAGCGCCGCCGGGCGATCATGATCCGCGAGCTGCTTATTGCCCTGCTGGTGATGTTTATCTTCCTGTTTGCCGGTGAAAAAATCCTCGCGTTCCTGAACCTGCGCGCCGAAACGGTCTCCATTTCCGGCGGGATTATTCTGTTCCTGATTGCCATTAAGATGATCTTCCCGAGCGCCGAAGGCAGCAGCAGCGGCCTGCCCGCGGGCGAAGAGCCGTTTATTGTGCCGCTGGCGATTCCCCTCGTCGCGGGGCCAACCATTCTGGCGACGCTGATGCTGCTGTCGCATCAGTATCCCAATCAGATGAGCCATCTGGTGATTGCCCTGCTAATTGCCTGGGGCGGAACATTTATTATTCTGCTGCAGTCGTCGCTGTTCCTGCGCCTGCTGGGTGAAAAAGGGGTGAACGCGCTGGAGCGTCTGATGGGGCTGATTCTGGTAATGATGGCGACGCAGATGTTCCTGGACGGCATCCGGGCGTGGATGAAAGGATGACTTTCTCCCTCTCCCCGTGGGAGAGGGCCGGGGTGAGGGCATCAGGCCGCAGAGGACAGCCCACCTACCCCTTACGAATCAAATACCGGTACGGCAGCGTTTCCGTCTGCTGCGCCACCAGCTCATGCTCCATAAAGGTACAAAAACCGGGAATATCGCGCGTGGTGGCCGGATCGTCGGCAATAATCAGCAGCGTTTCACCGGTCTGCATGTTACGCACGGTCTTACGTACCATCATTACCGGCTCCGGGCAGCGAAGGCCCTGGGCATCAAGGGTGTGGTCTGGGCTGGAAAACAGGTCGGTCATGATCTTCTCGGTCAGATAAAAACGGCAGTAGTTTACGCCCCGGCGCGGGCAATGCAAACCAGGTTAACGATTGCGCAAAAACTAACCATTGCAATGTCCAGCCAAAGCAGTATCATGCTGCGGTTTTTATTGGGTTCCCTCACCCCAACGTATAAAAAGGTCACAATATGACGCAGTTCTCTGAATCACAGCGCGTAAAAGCGTTGTTCTGGCTTTCGCTTTTCCATTTGCTGGTGATCACCTCCAGCAACTACCTGGTGCAGCTCCCGATCTCCATTTTTGGTTTTCATACCACCTGGGGCGCGTTCAGCTTTCCGTTTATTTTCCTCGCCACCGATCTGACCGTGCGTATCTTCGGCGCACCGCTGGCTCGCCGCATTATCTTTGCGGTCATGCTTCCGGCACTGTTCATCTCGTACGTGATCTCTTCCCTGTTTTACATGGGAAGCTGGCAGGGCTTTGAGGCGCTGACACACTTCAACCTGTTTGTCGCCCGTATCGCCGCGGCAAGCTTTATGGCCTACGCGCTGGGGCAGATCCTCGACGTGCACGTGTTTAACCGCCTGCGTCAGAATCACCGCTGGTGGATGGCGCCGACCGCGTCCACGCTGTTCGGCAACGTAAGCGATACGCTGGCCTTCTTCTTCATCGCCTTCTGGCGCAGCCCGGATGCCTTTATGGCCGAGCACTGGATGGAGATCGCGCTGGTGGACTACTGCTTCAAGGTGCTCATCAGCATTGTTTTCTTCCTGCCGATGTACGGCGTGCTGCTGAATATGCTGCTGAAAAGGCTGGCAGATAAATCTGAAATCACGGCATTGCAGGCTGGTTAAGGGTTCGCTTTATCAGTTGTGATAAGATGGGTGAATGAGCCGCTATGGCCGTTTATCGAAAGGAAGAAGTCAATGCGCAATCTGGTTAAATATGTCGGGATTGGCCTGCTGGTTGTGGGTCTTGCAGCCTGTGATAACAGCGACACGAAAACGCCTGCTCAGGGCGCATCCGCAGAAAGCAACGCGACCGGTCAGCCGGTGAATCTGATGGATGGCAAACTCAGTTTCTCTCTGCCAGCCGATATGACTGACCAGAGCGGCAAGCTGGGCACCCAGGCGAATAACATGCATGTTTACTCCGACGCAACCGGCCAGAAAGCGGTCATTGTGATTGTGGGCGACGACACCAGCGAAGACCTGGCCGTCCTGTCCAAACGTCTGGAAGACCAGCAGCGCGGCCGCGATCCGCAGCTGCAGGTGGTAACCAATAAATCCATCGAGCTGAAAGGCCATAAGCTGCAGCAGCTGGACAGCATCATCTCCGCAAAAGGCCAGACCGCCTGGTCTTCTGTGGTGCTGGGCAAGGTTGATAACAAACTGCTGACCCTGCAGATCACCCTGCCAGCGGAAGATCAGCAGAAAGCGCAGACGGCTGCTGAAAACATCATTAACACCATCGTGATCCAGTAACCCTTCACGACGATGACGTGGCCTCCGGTGCCTGCACCGGGGGCCATTTTTTTAGCCGCCACGTCAGCAGCAGGGCAATTATCACCAGACCCGCCGCGGCAAGATAGATCACCGGTACCCCCGCCCAGGCCATCACCAGCCCCGCCAGCGGCCCGGTTATGCCTAAAGACATATCCATAAATACCGTATAGGTCGCCAGCGCCGCCCCCTGGTTCTGCTGCGGCACCGCTTTAACCGCCACCACGCCCAGCGCCGGGAAGACCAGCGAGAAACCGGCTCCCGCCAGGAATACGCCAATTTTCGCCATCCAGGGCGCGCTGGCGATGCCGGTTAACAGCAGCCCGACAATCTCTACCGTAAAGCAGATCATCGCCACGTTCAGCCCGCCCAGACGGTTGATACCGTTCGGGAAAAGCAGGCGTGCGCCAACAAACGCACCGCTGAAGAGGGTTAACGCAAAGGCCGCGCCCTCCCAGCCTTTGGCGTCATAAAACAGGGTAATGAAGGTCGCAATGACGCCGAAGCCGGTGGTCGCCAGGGCCAGCGCCATGCCGTACGGCCAGACGCGCCCCAGCACGGCCCGAAACGGCAGCGGTTTGCCCTTGCTGGTCTTCACTTTCGGGCGCGGCAGCGCAAACAGTATCGCCACAAGCGCGACCGCTATAATGGTCAGCGACAGTCCATACAGGCCGCCAAAGGCGTAACAGGCCACGCCAAGCGGCGCGCCGAGCGCCATCGCCCCGTAGGTGACGATCCCGTTCCACGAGATAACCCGGCCAATGTGTGGTGCACCGACAACCCCCACACCCCATAGCGTCGAGCCGGTTCCTGCCAGGCTTTGCCCAATCCCGAGAATGACGCGGCCCAGGCAAAGCAGCGCCAGGCTGACCAGCGGCCAGTGGCTGGTAGCGGCAGCCAGCAGGTAGCTCAGACCACTGAGGAAACAGCCGCACAATCCCACTACCACAATGCTTTTGGGACCGAACAGGTCGGCGTAGCGCCCGGCGTGCGGGCGGCTAAGGAGCGTGGCGAAATACTGCAGGCTGATGACCAGCCCCGCCCAGAACGCGCTAAAACCCATCACGTCATGGACGTAGCCCGGCAGAACCGCCAGCGGCAGGCCGATCGTTAAATAGCTGGCAAAGTTGAAGATAACGACGGAAACAATGCGCAGATTGAGGCGCAATCCGCTCAGCGCCGGTTCGGCGGCAGGTTCTGGCATGGGGTTCTACCTGAATTTTTTGCAACAGTGTTTCACTATTACCACGGAGCAATAAGAAAATCAGCCCCGACTTTCAGATTATCGGTGCCAGACGAAGCGGCCCTAAGGCACTACACTTATCGGGTCATCTTACTAAGGAACACGCATGTTAGCTCCCCAGCCTGATAAAGCAGGACTCCACATCTTATTAAAACTCGCCTGTCTGGTGGTTATCCTTGCGGGTATACATGCTGCCGCTGACATTATCGTCCAGCTCCTGCTGGCGCTCTTTTTTGCTATTGTCCTCAATCCGCTGGTGACCTGGTTTTTACGCCGGGGCGTGAGCCGCCCGGTGGCCATCACCATCGTGGTTATCGTGATGCTGATTGGCCTGACGGCGCTCTTCGGCGTACTGGCGGCATCGCTGAGCGAATTCTCCACCATGTTGCCGCAGTACAATAAAGAGCTGACGCGTAAAATCGTCGCGCTGCAGGAGATGATGCCCTTTCTTAACCTGCATATTTCGCCAGAACGGATGCTGCGCAGAATGGATTCCGAGAAGGTCATGACTTACGCTACCACGCTGATGACCGGCCTTTCCGGCGCGATGGCCAGCATTTTGCTGCTGGTCATGACGGTGGTGTTTATGCTGTTCGAAGTGCGCCATGTTCCGTATAAGCTACGCTTTGCTTTAAATAACCCGCAAATACACATTGCCGGCCTACACCGCGCCTTAAAGGGCGTCTCCAAATATCTGGCGCTGAAAACGCTGCTAAGCGTCTGGACCGGGATTATTGTCTGGCTGGGGCTGATGCTGATGGACGTCCAGTTCGCGCTGATGTGGGGGGTGCTGGCGTTTCTGCTGAACTACGTGCCGAATATTGGCGCGGTGCTTTCCGCCGTGCCGCCGATGATTCAGGCGTTTCTGTTTAACGGTTTCTACGAATGTATGCTGGTCGGAGCGCTGTTCCTCGTCGTGCATATGGTGCTGGGTAACATTCTTGAACCGCGCATGATGGGGCACCGGCTGGGCATGTCGACGCTGGTGGTGTTTTTATCCTTGCTGATTTGGGGATGGCTGCTGGGCCCTGTCGGCATGCTGCTGTCGGTCCCGCTGACCAGCGTATGTAAAATCTGGATGGAAACCACCAAAGGGGGCAGCAAGCTGGCGATCCTGCTTGGGCCGGGGCGGCCGAAAAGCCGGTTGCCGGGGTAACGTATCTGTCTGTGTAAACGGGTTTATACCGTCAAATACCGCGACGCTCACCGTCGCGGTATTTTTATTTGCGTTAAGGCTTATTCCTTCCGTTTTTTATCAACTCATCCAGATTTCGCTTAAATGCAACATCCCTTAAATCAAATTTAAAAAAACGGAATGATTAATTATTTTGCGTGATATTATACCCCGCCTTAGCGACGACGTAATGTAAACATTAATATTGATTAAAAACACATCTGACTTAATCCCTAAGCTTGGTGATGCTTATTTGTAAAAAACACTACCTTTAATTGTTATTATTGATATGGAGTTGTTGATGAAAAAGCTCGTTAAATGGTGCGCTGCCGCCGTATTCGTTGGCGCACTGGCTGGCTGTGCGCGTACCGCCCCTATTGCTCAGGTTCACTCTGTCGTGAGCGCGGGTCATACTGCCGATCAGGTGAAAACAGCCATTTTGAAAGCAGGCCAGAAGCGTGACTGGATCATGACGGAAGCGGGCCCGGGCGTGATTAAGGGCCGTCTGCAGGCACGCGATCACTCGGTCCAGGTGCGTATTCCCTACTCTGCGACAAGTTATTCAATTAATTACGAAAGCAGCCTGAACCTGAAAGCGGCAGACGGTAAAATTCACAAAAATTATAACCGCTGGGTGAACAACCTCGACCACGATATTCAGCTGAACCTTTCTGCGGGTGCCGCGCTGTAATATTTTTCTAAAGTCGGGCCGGACATGGCCCGATAACCTCATTTCTTACCCTGAAAGGTTACGCAACAATGTACGAAAAGGACACGCTCAGCGCGCTGGATGCCATTACCGAAGCGCAACGCATCGCTTTTGCGCCGATGTTATTTCAGACCGCGCTTTGTCTGCGTAACTCGGGCGTTCTCGCCTGGCTCGATAAACAGGGTAATAAGGGGGCGAGCCTCGACGAAATAACCGAAAACAGTACCCTGAGCAGTTATGCCGTCAGCGTATTGTTAGACATGGGATTAAGCGGGCGGATAATTACTTATAAAGAAGGTCGTTATTTCCTGGCGAAAGTGGGCCATTTCTTACTCCACGATACCATGACCCGCGTTAATATGGATTTCACGCAGGACGTCTGTTACCAGGGGTTATTTCATCTGGCCGATGCCCTGCAGAAAGAAAAACCGACTGGATTATCCGTCTTTGGCGACTGGCCAACCATCTATCCGGCTTTATCCCAGCTTCCTGCCCCGGCAAAAGAGAGCTGGTTTGCCTTCGATCATTACTATTCCGACGCCGCTTTTGACGCTGCGTTGCCATATATATTCGCAAGCTCGCCGACAAAATTGTACGATGTGGGCGGAAATACAGGTAAATGGTCGTTACGCTGCTGCCGCTATGACGACAATGTTGCCGTGACGATCCTCGATCTCCCGCAGCAGATAGCGCTGGCGCAGGAAAACATCGAAAAAGCAGGTTTTTCTCATCGTATTGGATTCCATGCTGTCGATATGCTTAGTCCGTCGGCATTGCCGGGAGATGCCGACGTCTGGTGGATGAGCCAGTTCCTCGACTGTTTCTCTCCGGATCAGATTGTCGCCATGCTGACGCGCGTCGCAGAGGTCATGAAGCCTGGCGCACGGTTGTGCATCATGGAGCTTTTCTGGGATGCCCAGAAATATGAAGCGGCGGCTTTCAGCCTGAATGCCACCTCGCTCTATTTCACCTGTATGGCGAATGGCAATAGCCGGTTTTACAGCGTAGAGAAGTTTTATCACTACCTGGAAAGGGCGGGCTTCAGCATAGCACAGCGGCTGGATAACCTTGGGGTAGGTCATACCCTGTTAATTTGCACCAAACGTGAACAATAGCGCAGCCTGGCTGCCCTTTGAATACGGTATTCCGCGGACGCGCGTAGATGAAATTTTCACTGAACATTATTGACTGGCAGGCAAGAGCGCCAGGACTAAGCGATGCCGCAGAGTGGCAGGCGTGGTCGTGCCTGCAGTCGACCATCGACCCGACGGCTCCTCTACCCCGCCTGACCGCGTTACCCATGATGACCGCGCGCCGCCTTAACTCAGGCAGTAAGCTGGCGGTGGATATTGGTCTTGCCATGCTGCAAAGCCACGCCATAGACGCCGTCGTCTATTCCAGCCGCCACGGCGAGCTGGAGCGCAATTACCGTATTCTGCATACGCTGGCGACCGGGCAGGCCGTCTCGCCTACCGACTTCGCCATGTCCGTGCACAATTCCGCGGTGGGCAATCTCACGATCGCCGCTCGCCAGCCTGTTGTCTCGTCATCCATTTCCGCCGGGCTGGACACCTTCCAGCAGGCCCTGTGTGAAGTGCTGAGCCTGCTGCATGCGGGCTACTCCCGCGTCCTGCTGGTGGATTTTGACGGCGCGCTGCCGGAATTTTACCATCCGGCGTTACCGCCGCAGATGCCTACCTGGCCGTACGCGGTGGCGCTGGTGATTGAAGCCGGCAGCGAATGGCAGTGCGAAACCCGCAGCGGCAGCACGGGTGAGGAAGCCGCCCTGCCGCAAAGCCTGATGTTCCTGCAACGCTATCTCCGTGAGGAACAACAGTTTGTGGTGCCCGGCGAACGTTTGCTGTGGCAGTGGGCGCGCCAATGAACCGCCTGACCGCCCGGATCAACTGGCTATGGCGTCTGGTCATGACCGGATTCTGCTTCGTGCTGTTTGGCGCGGGCG
Source organism: Enterobacter cloacae complex sp. 385G4 (assembly GCF_057320665.1). Lineage (NCBI taxonomy): Bacteria > Pseudomonadati > Pseudomonadota > Gammaproteobacteria > Enterobacterales > Enterobacteriaceae > Enterobacter > Enterobacter cloacae complex sp. 385G4. Next base: position 24,889 of record NZ_JBXWDD010000014.1, on the reverse strand, counting down.
GGCTGCTGCTGTCGCTGGTCTGGTTCAACCTGCTGCTGATTGCCCAGCGCGATCGCGCCAAACGCCGTCGCCTGGCGCGCCGCAGCATCGCGGCCAGCTTCCGCTTCTTCTTAACCGTTGCCCGCGGCACCGGGGTGCTGGACTATCGCATCCACAATCTTGATGCTCTGCGCGGCGATCGGGGCTGCCTGGTGGTGGCTAACCACCCTACGTTAATTGACTACGTGATTCTGGCGTCGGTAATGCCCGAAACCGACTGTCTGGTGAAAAGCGCGTTACTGCGCAATCCGTTTGTCAGCGGCGTTATCCGCGCGGCGGATTATCTGATTAACAGCGAGGCCGAGCCTCTGCTCGCTGCCAGCCAGCTGCGTCTGGCCCAGGGCGACACGCTGTTAATCTTCCCGGAAGGGACGCGTACCCGCCCAGGTGAGGCGATGTCCCTCCAGCGCGGCGCGGCAAATATCGCCGTGCGCTGCCGCAGCGATCTGCGGATCGTACTCATCCACTGCAGCGAGCACCTGCTGGATAAAAAAAGCCGCTGGTATGATGTACCGCCCGCAAAACCTGTCTTTACCGTCGATGTGCGCGATCGCGTGAACATCGACGAATTTTACGATGCAAGGCAACAAGAACCGGCACTGGCGGCAAGGCAGTTAAACCGGCACCTGCAGCATCGATTAACATCAGGCCTTCAATCTTTGTCAGGAATTAATGATGCAAGCGCTTTATCTTGAAATTAAGAATCTCATTATCACCACGCTGAATCTGGACGAGCTTACCGCAGAGGATATTGATACCGATGCCGCGCTGTTTGGCGACGGGCTGGGTCTCGACTCTATCGACGCGCTGGAGCTGGGTCTGGCGGTGAAAAACCAGTATGGCGTGGTGCTTTCTGCCGAAAGCGAAGAGATGCGCCAGCACTTCTTTTCCGTCGCCACCCTGGCGTCCTTTATCCACGCCCAACGCGCCTGAGATGTGAACTATGACCGAACAAGAAACCATTTATCAGGAAGTCTGCGGCCTTCTGACCAAACTCTTTGAAATCGACCCGCAGGACATTACGCCCGAAGCCCGTCTTTACGAAGACCTGGAGCTGGACAGCATTGACGCGGTGGACATGATTGTCCATCTGCAGAAGAAAACCGGTAAGAAAATCAAGCCGGAAACCTTCAAATCGGTTCGTACCGTTCAGGATGTGGTAGACGCCGTCGAACAGCTGCTGCGCGAAGAGTAAGACACCGTGCGTGGTGGACGGACGCTCCCGGTCATCCCACTTCTGACGGGGCTGATGCTGCTGGCGTGGCCCTTCCTGATTGGATTTGGGCTGACGCATAACAGCCTGCCGTGGCTGCTGCCGGTGATGGCGCTGCTGTTGCTGCTGCGGCTGCGTCAGGCGCGGCGTAACACCGGCCCGATGCGGTATGTGGTGCAGTGCGTGGCGCTGGCGGGGATTGCGCTCTGCGCGGCAAGCTATCTGCTGAAAACCCACCAGTGGCTGCTGTTTTACCCTGTGGTCGTTAATCTTGTAATGCTGGCCGTCTTCGGCGGTTCGCTCTGGACAGCGATGCCGCTGGTCGAACGCCTGGCGCGCCTGCGAGAGCCCAATTTGCCGCCGGAGGGCGTGCGCTATACCCGCAGGGTGACCCTCGTCTGGTGCGGATTTTTCATCGGCAACGGGGCGATGGCGCTGTATACCGTCCTGCACGGCGACATGCACCTGTGGACGCTGTGGAACGGTATGGTGGCTTACATCCTGATGGGGACGCTGATGGCGGCAGAGTGGCTGGTGCGCCAGCGGGTGATAAAAAAAGAGATGCACAATGAATAACCCCCTTCCGCTGGGCCAGTGGTTAAACGCGCCCCGCCCTGACGACACGCCCGTCGCCTGGCTCGACGATCGTACCTGGACGCTGGGCCAGCTGCGCCACGACGTGACGTTACTGGTCGACACCCTGCGTCAGCAGGAAGGCGAGCGCTGGGCGCTGTGCTTTGAAAACAGCTATCTGTTTATCGTTGCGCTGCTGGCCTCGCTGCATGCCGGTAAAACGCCGGTCATTCCCGGCCATAGCCGCGTTTCGCTGCTTGAGGAGCAGCAGCCGCTGTTTAGCGGCGTCCTGAGCGATCGGTCCCTCGATATTGACGGGCAGCTGATTGTGGTAGCCTCCCGCCACCAGACGATCGCCCGCTGGGTACCCCTGCCGGAGATTAACGAAAACCGCTTCGTCGAGCTGTTCACCTCCGGCTCCACGGGAACGCCGCGCCGGGTGGTTAAGCACATCGTCAGCCTGGATCGCGAAGCCCGCCTGCTGGCTGACCGCTTCGGCGAACGTCTGGCTGGCTGTAGCGTTGTGGCCTCCGTCGTCCCGCAACATCTCTATGGCCTGACATTTCGCATCGTACTGCCGATGGCGATGGGCCTGCCGCTGCATGCCGCGATGCTCTACTACGCTGAGCAGCTGGCCGCCCTTCCTCATGACCGGCATTACCTGTTCATCAGCAGCCCGGCGTTCCTGAAGCGCCTGGATACCGAACTGGCCGCGCCGCCCGTCAGGATGCTGATTTCCGCGGGCGGAATGCTGCCCTGGCGTGACGTCTCCACCACGGTTGGCTGGCTTAACATCTGGCCGGACGAAATTTATGGCAGCACCGAAACCGGGATCCTCGCCTGGCGCCATCGCGTGGAAGATAACCTGCCGTGGCTACCCTTCCCCGGCGTAAACTTCCATCAGGAAGATGACGCCTGCCGCGTCACTTCGCCGCTTATCCATGAGGCTGAAGGACTCCAGCTGGACGATATCCTCCACTTCGACAGTGAGGGGCTGTTTAGCATCGCCGGTCGTCGCGGGCGGGTGGTCAAAATTGAAGAAAAGCGCATCTCGCTTAACGAGATCGAGCGTCGCCTGCTGGAGCTCGACGGCGTTTGCGAGGCGGCTGCGCTGCCGGTTACGCGCGGGGGCCGTCAGGGGATTGGCGTCCTGCTGGTGCTGGATGAGGTGGTTCGTCAGCGCTGGCATCTGCAGGATAAAAAAGCGCAGGAGTTCGCCTGGCGACGCGCCCTGCTGCCGTGGCTTGAGCCGGTCGCCGTTCCGCGCTACTGGCGCATTGTCGATGAGTTGCCGGTAAACAGTATGAACAAGCGTGTCTATGCGCAGTTAGAGGAGTTATTTCATGAAAATTCATGAAATCGAGCGCCATCAGGCACAGCCGGAGAAGCTGGAGATCGTGTTGCATCTCGACGCCTCTCTGTTCTGGTTTCAGGGCCATTTTGCCGTACAGCCGCTGCTGCCCGGCGTTGCGCAGCTCGACTGGGTGATGCACTACGCAACGACCTTAATGGCACCGGGCTACCGCTTTCACAGCATTCAAAACGTGAAGTTCCAGGCGCCTCTGCTGCCGGAAACCACGGTGACGCTGGTGCTTGAGTGGCATGCCGGGCGCAAACTGCTGACCTTCAGCTACCTGCGTCATGACGGGGCTGAACGCCATACCGCCAGCAGCGGGAAAATTCGTCTATGTCAGTAACCTTCCGCCCCTGCGTGCTGATCCCGTGCTACAACCACGGCACAACGATGGCCAGCGTGCTGTCGCGCCTCTCGCCGTTTGGCCTGCCGTGCCTGGTGGTGGATGACGGCAGCGAAGCCGCCACCCGCCAGGAGCTTGAGCGGCTGGCGGCGGAGCTGCCGCAGATGACGCTGGTCCGTCTGGCGCAAAACGCCGGCAAAGGTGCCGCGGTCATCAGGGGGCTGGAGGAGTGCGCGCGTGCGGGCTATACCCACGCCCTGCAGGTGGACGCGGACGGCCAGCACGCCATCGAAGATATTCCCAAAATGCTGGCGCTGGCGGAGCACCACCCGGACGCGCTGATTTCCGGCCAGCCCGTTTACGATGATTCCATCCCGCGCTCGCGGCTCTACGGGCGCTGGGTCACCCACATCTGGGTATGGATTGAGACCTTATCCCTGCAGCTTAAAGACAGTATGTGCGGCTTTCGGGTCTACCCGGTCTCGCCCACGCTGCGGCTCGCCGCGCGTGAAACGCTCGGTAAACGGATGGACTTTGACACCGAAGTAATGGTCCGTCTCTACTGGCAGGGCAACACCAGCGTCTTTCTGCCCACCCGCGTGACCTATCCGCAGGACGGGTTGTCCCACTTCGACGCGTTGAAAGATAACGTGCGGATCTCCCTGATGCATACCCGGCTGTTCTTCGGCATGCTTCCGCGCATTCCCGGCCTGCTCTTCCGTCGACGCGGCCAACACTGGGCGCAGCAGGACGAGGTTAAAGGCCTGTGGGGCATGCGCCTGATGCTACGCGTCTGGCAGCTGCTGGGGCGGCGGGCGTTTACCGTGCTGCTGTGGCCGGTGATCGGCGTCTACTGGCTTATCGCGCGTCCGGCGCGGCAGGCTTCGCGGCAGTGGATTGCACGCGTGAAGCAGGTGCTGATGCAGCGGAACATGCCTGTGCCAGCACGTCTCAACAGCTTTTTCCATTTCATGCGCTTCGGCAACGCGATGCTGGACAAAGTCGCCAGCTGGCGCGGCGAGCTGAAGTTTAAGCGCGACGTGGTCTTTGCTCCCGGCGCGAGCGAAACGCTGAATATCGCGGCGCCGCAGGGCAAGCTGCTGCTGGCCTCGCATCTTGGCGACGTAGAAGCCTGCCGGGCGCTGGCCCAGCTGGACGGCAGCAAAACCATCAACGCCCTGGTCTTCAGCGAGAACGCCCGGCGTTTTAAGCAAATTATGAGCGAAATGGCGCCCCAGGCCGGCGTGAATTTGATGTCGGTCACCGACATCGGCCCGGACACCGCCATTGCCATCAAAGAGAAGCTTGAGCGCGGAGAATGGGTCGCGATCGTGGGTGACCGCATCGCCGTCAACCCGCAGCGTGGCGGCGAGTGGCGGGTGATCTGGAGCCCGTTCATGGGCCAGCCCGCACCGTTCCCTCAGGGGCCGTTTATCCTGGCCTCCATCCTGCGCTGTCCGGTGGTGTTGATTTTCGCCCTGCGCCAGCAGGGGAAGCTCGTCCTGCATAGCGAGCCGTTTGCCGACCCGCTGATCCTGCCGCGCGGGGAACGCCAGCAGGCGCTGCAGGCTACCGTCGATCGCTACGCGCAGCGGCTGGAGCATTACGCCCTGATGTCGCCGCTCGACTGGTTTAATTTTTTCGATTTCTGGCATCTGCCAGAGTCCCGAGAGAAGGAGTAAAGGGTGCTGACCGATCCCCGCTTTACGACTGAAGTTGAGATCACCGTTCCGTTCCACGACGTCGATATGATGGGCGTGGTCTGGCACGGCAACTATTTCCGCTACTTTGAGATCGCCCGCGAGGCGCTGCTCAATCAGTTTGACTATGGCTATCGCCAGATGAAAGCCTCCGGCTACGTCTGGCCCGTTGTCGACACGCGGGTGAAATACCGCGATGCGGTGACCTTTGAGCAGCGCATTCGCGTCCGCGCGCAGATTGAAGAGTATGAAAACCGCCTGCGCATTGCCTATCAAATTTTCGATGCGCAAACCGGCAAACGCACCACCACCGGCTACACCATCCAGGTGGCGGTGGAAGAAGCCACCCGCGAAATGTGCTTTGTCAGTCCGGCAGTACTGTTTGAACGTATGGGAGTCACGCCATGAAATGGTTGCCTTTGCTGGCGCTGCTCGTCAGCCCGCTGGTCAGCGCCGTGACGCTGGATGAACTGCAGCAGCGCTTCACCGAGCAGCCTGTGGTGCGCGCGCACTTCGAACAGGTCCGCACGATAAAAGATATGCCGCAGCCGCTGCGCTCGCAGGGCGAGATGCTGATCGCCCGCGACAGCGGCCTGCTGTGGGATCAAAAAGCGCCGTTTCCGATGACGCTGCTGCTGGACGACAAGCGGATGGTTCAGACGATCAACGGCCAGCCGCCGCAGACCATCACCGCCGACAATAATCCGCAGATGTTTCAGTTCAACCACCTGCTGCGGGCCCTGTTCCAGGCCGACCGCAAGGTGCTGGAAGAGAACTTCCGCATCGATTTTAAAGACCTGGGCGCGGGCCGCTGGTCGCTGGTGCTTACCCCAAAAACGACGCCGCTGGACAAGATTTTCGCCACCCTCGATCTGGGCGGCGCGACCTATCTTGAGACGATCCGCCTGAACGACAGGCAGGGCGACCGTACCGATATCGCCCTTTCAAACCACCAATTGACGCCCGCCAGCCTGACCGATGACGAACGCCAACGCTTTGCCGCACCGTAAATCCCTGCGCCCGGCGCTGCTGTGGGCCACGGTATGTCTGGTTATGCTGGGCGTGCTGCTGTCGCTGCTGCCCGGCGCGCGGCTGAACAGCAGCGTGCTGGCCATGCTGCCGAAGCAGACGCTGGGGGCGATCCCTCCGGCGCTCAACGACGGGTTTATGCAGCGTCTCGACCGCCAGCTGGTCTGGCTGGTCAGCCCCGGCAAAGAACCCGATCCGCGCGTGGCGCAGCAGTGGCTTGAACTGCTGCACAGCAGCGACGCGCTCCGCGAGGTCAAAGGCCCGATGGACGCCGCCGGGCAAAAGGCCTGGGGAGAGTTCTTCTGGCAGCACCGCAACGGGCTGATTGATCCGGCCACCCGTGCCCGCCTGCAAAACGGCGGAAAAGCGCAGGCGCAGTGGATTTTATCCCAGCTCTACTCCGCCTTCTCCGGCGTCAGCGGTAAAGAGCTGCAAAACGATCCGCTGATGCTGATGCGCGGCTCGCAGCTCGCCCTGGCGCAAAACGGCCAGAAGCTGCGGCTGATGGACGGCTGGCTGGTCACGCAAGATGAAGCGGGAAACTACTGGTATCTGCTGCACGGCGAACTGGCGGGCTCATCATTTGATATGCAGCAGACCCACCGGCTCGTGACGACGCTTAACGCACTGCAACAGACGCTGAAAGCGCGTTACCCGCAGGCGCAGCTGCTTTCGCGCGGGACGGTGTTCTACAGCGATTATGCCAGCCAGCAGGCTAAACGCGACGTCTCAACGCTGGGCATCGCCACCCTGCTTGGGGTGTTCCTGCTGATCGTGGCGGTGTTCCGCTCTCTGCGCCCGCTGCTGCTGAGCGTGCTCTCCATTGCCATCGGCGCGCTGGCGGGGACGGTGGTGACGCTGCTGCTCTTTGGCGAGCTGCACCTGATGACGCTGGTGATGAGCATTAGCATCATCGGAATTTCGGCAGACTACACGCTTTACTACCTGACCGAACGGATGGTGCACGGCGCTGAGCTCTCTCCCTGGCAAAGCCTGGCCAAAGTGCGCAATGCGCTGCTGCTGGCGCTGCTGACGACCGTCGCTGCCTACCTGATTATGATGCTGGCCCCCTTCCCCGGGATCCGCCAGATGGCGGTATTTGCCGCGACGGGGCTGAGCGCCTCCTGCCTGACGGTGATTTTCTGGCATCCGTGGCTGTGCCGGGGTTTGCCGGTGCGCCCGGTTCCCTTTATGGTCCTGATGTTGCGCTGGCTGGCCGCCTGGCGACGCAGTAAAAAACTGTCCGTTGGTCTGCCCGTCGCGCTGGCGCTGCTCTCCGCCGTGGGAATGAGCACCCTGAAGGTGGACGACGACATCGCCCAGCTGCAGGCGCTGCCGAAAGATATTCTGGCGCAGGAGAAAACCATTACCGCCCTGACCGGCCAAAGCGTCGATCAGAAATGGTTTGTGGTGCACGGCGCTTCTCCCCAGCAAACGCTGGAGCGGCTGGAAGCCTTTACTCCCGCGCTGGCCGAGGCGCAAAAGGCGGGGGATCTCACCCGCTGGCGTACCCTGCCGCTGAACTCGCTGGCCCGCCAGAAAAGCGACCTTGCGCTACTGCGGAACGCCGCGCCTGCGGTGACGAACGTGCTGAAAAGCGCAGGGCTCAACGCCGTTTCCCCCAATCTGGACGCCATGCCGGTCAGCGTGGACGCGTGGCTTGAAAGTCCGGCCAGCGAGGGCTGGCGCCTGCTCTGGCTGACCCTGCCCGATGGGGAAAGCAGCGTGCTCGTGCCGGTGGACGGCGCAAAAAACAGCGCGGCGCTCGGTGAGCTGGCCGCGCGCCATGACGGCGTCGTCTGGGTGGACCGCAAGGCCAGCTTTGACAGCCTGTTTGCCCTCTACCGCACGCTGCTGACGGGGCTACTGTTTGCGGCGCTGGCGGTGATTGCCTGCGGGGCGATACTGCGCCTCGGCTGGCGCAAAGGGCTGATAAGCCTGGTGCCGTCCGCACTGTCGCTGAGCTGCGGGCTGGCCGCGCTGGCCGCAACGGGCCACCCGGTAAATCTGTTTTCACTGCTGGCGCTGGTACTGGTGCTCGGCATTGGCATTAACTACACGCTGTTCTTCAGCAACCCGCGCGGTACGCCGCTGACTTCGATGCTGGCGATTACCCTGGCCATGATGACCACCCTGCTGACACTGGGCATGCTCGTCTTCAGCGCCACCCAGGCCATCAGCAGCTTTGGTATTGTGCTGGTGAGCGGTATTTTCACCGCCTTCCTGCTGGCACCGCTGGCGATGCCGGATAAGAAAGAGAGAAAACGTAAATGAACGCTGTTTATCGCGCTGTCGCGCTGGCCGCGGCGCTGCTGCTGGCAGGCTGCAGCCATTCAACCGATACCAAAGAGACGCGGCCTCAGGCCTGGCTTCAGCCTGGCACCAAAGTCACTCTGCCGCCGCCCGGCATCAGCCCGGCGGTAAGCTCCCAGCAGCTGCTGACCGGCAGCTTTAACGGGCAAACGCAGTCCCTGCTGGTGATGCTCAACGCGGATGCGCATAAGGTCACGCTGGCCGGCCTCTCTTCCGTGGGCATTCGCCTGTTCCTGGCAACGTACGACGAGAGCGGTATTCATACCGAGCAGTCGATCGTCGTGCCGCAGCTGCCGCCCGCCAGCCAGGTGCTGGCCGACGTGATGCTCAGCCACTGGCCGATTAGCGCCTGGCAGCCGCAGTTGCCGAAGGGCTGGACGTTAACGGACAATGGCGATCGGCGCGAGCTGCGTAACGCCAGCGGCAAGCTGGTAACGGAGATTGTCTACCTCCAGCGCAAAGGCAAGCGCGAGCCGATCAGCATCGAGCAACACGTATTCAAATACCACATCACCATTCAATATCTGGGTGACTGAGATGATTTATATATCCGCTGTTGGCATGGTCAACGCGCTGGGCAACTCACCTGATGAAATTGCCGCCAACCTGGCTGCGGGCGTGGCGCCGGGCATGCACGCCCGGACCGGCTGGCTGCAGGGAATGCCCGAAGCGGTACTGGGCGGGGTGGAAGGCGAACTGCCGCTCATCCCGGATACCTTCTCTGCACACCGCACCCGCAACAACCAGCTGCTGCTGGCCGCGCTGGCGCAGATTCAGCCCGCCGTTGACGAGGCCATCGCCCGCGTTGGTCGAGACCGCGTGGCCGTGGTGCTGGGAACCAGCACCTCCGGGCTGGATGAAGGCGATGAGCACGTGCGTCTCATGACCGACGGCGAGACCAGCACGCGCTGGCAGTATCCGCAGCAGGAGCTGGGCGATCCGTCCCGCTTTCTCGCCAACTGGCTGCAGCTTGAAGGCCCGGCTTATACGATCTCCACCGCCTGCTCCTCCAGCGCGCGGGCGATGATCGGCGGCAAACGCCTGATCGAAGCCGGGCTGGTAGATATCGCCATTGTCGGCGGAGCAGACACCCTGAGCCGGATGCCCGTAAACGGCTTTAACAGTCTTGAATCCTTCTCCCCCACGCTCTGCGAGCCGTTTGGCCGGGACCGCCGGGGGATCACCATCGGTGAAGCGGCGGCGCTGATGGTATTAAGCCGGGAACCCGCGGACGTGGCGCTGCTCGGCACGGGCGAATCCAGCGATGCGTACCATATTTCCGCCCCGCATCCGCAGGGCGACGGGGCGATAAGGGCTATCACTCAGGCGCTCAGCGAAGCGGGCATGCAGCCGGACGACATCGGCTACATCAACCTGCACGGCACGGCCACGCCGCTCAACGATCAGATTGAATCACAGGTGGTTCACAATCTCTTCGGGGAAAGCGTGCCGTGCAGTTCAACCAAACACCTTACCGGCCACACGCTGGGCGCTGCCGGCATTACCGAAGCGGCTTTGAGCTGGCTTATCCTGACGCGCGATCTGCCCTTGCCGCCGCAGGATTTTTCCCGCTACGCTCCGGACGAGACGCTGGCGCCGTGCGGCCTGCTGCACCAGAGCACCGCCCTGAAAAAGCCGGTGATTTTGTCTAACTCGTTCGCGTTTGGCGGCAATAACGCCAGCATTCTGCTGGGGAGAACGTCATGAGCTATCTATCACCCGAAGCCTATTTGCCGCACGATGCGCCCATGATGCTGCTGGGGTCCGTTGAAAATGTGACGGATGACATGGCGGTCTGCCGCGTGGCAGTTGACAGGCAAAGCGTGCTGGCGCCGTTTCTCAATGCCAATGGCGACCTGCCGGGCTGGTACGCGCTCGAGCTAATGGCGCAGACCGTTGGCGTCTGGTCGGGCTGGCATCGTCAGCAGCAGGGGCAGGAACATATCGCGCTGGGCATGGTGCTCGGCGCGCGCGAGCTGGTCTGCGCCAGCGGGCGTTTCGCCAAAGGCTTAACGCTGGACATTACCGTTAAGCTGCTGATGCAGGACGAACGCTTCGGCAGTTTTGAATGCACGATTTGCGCAGGTGAAGAGACGCTGGCCACGGGCCGGGTCAATACCTTCCAGCCGACTGCAGAAGAATTAACATCGCTTTTTAATCAGGGATCCCAAGCATGAGTCGTTCCGTACTGGTCACAGGGGCCAGCAAAGGCATTGGTCGCGCCATCGCCCGCCAGCTTGCCGCTGACGGGTTCACCGTCGGCGTGCATTACCATCGTGATGCCGCAGGCGCGCAGGAGACGCTGGACGCCATCACGCAGGCGGGCGGCAGCGGCCGTTTACTCTCGTTTGACGTAGGCAACCGCGAGCAGTGCCGTGAAGTGCTTGAGCAGGAAATTGATGCACATGGCGCATGGTATGGCGTGGTCAGCAACGCCGGAATTACCCGCGACGGTGCCTTTCCGGCACTGAGTGAAGACGACTGGGACAGCGTGATCCACACCAATCTCGACAGTTTTTATAACGTCATACACCCCTGTATTATGCCCATGATCGGCACCCGTCAGGGCGGGCGCATTATTACCTTATCCTCCGTCTCCGGCGTGATGGGCAACCGCGGCCAGGTGAACTACAGTGCGGCCAAAGCGGGCATTATCGGCGCCACCAAAGCGCTGGCGATCGAACTGGCAAAACGAAAAATCACCGTGAACTGCATTGCGCCAGGGCTGATAGATACCGGCATGATTGAGATGGAGGAGGCCGCGCTGAAGGAAGCGATGTCCATCATCCCAATGAAACGTATGGGCCAGGCTGAGGAGGTCGCCGGACTGGCAAGCTATCTGATGTCGGATATCGCGGGCTACGTCACCCGCCAGGTCATTTCGATTAACGGAGGAATGCTATGACGCGTCGCGTGGTGATTACGGGCATGGGCGGCGTCACCGCCTTTGGCGAGAACTGGCAGTCCGTTTCCAGCCGGCTGCTGGCGTATGAAAACGCCGTGCGTAAAATGCCGGAATGGCAGGTTTATGATGGCCTGCACACCCTGCTGGGCGCGCCGATCGACGATTTTGCGCTGCCGGAACACTATACCCGCAAGCGTATTCGCGCCATGGGCCGTGTGTCGCTGATGTCTACCCGCGCCACAGAGCTGGCGCTGGAGCAGGCGGGGCTGATTGGCGAAGCGGTGCTCACCAACGGGCAAACCGGCATCGCCTACGGTTCTTCGACAGGCAGCACCGGCCCGGTCAGCGAATTCGCGACCATGCTTACCGAAAAGCACACCAATAACATCACCGGGACAACCTACGTCCAGATGATGCCGCACACCACCGCGGTGAATACCGGCCTGTTCTTTGGACTACGTGGCCGCGTGATCCCAACGTCGAGCGCCTGTACCTCCGGCAGCCAGGCGATTGGCTACGCCTGGGAGGCAATTCGCCACGGGTATCAGACCGTGATGGTCGCGGGGGGCGCGGAAGAGCTTTGTCCGTCTGAAGCGGCAGTGTTTGACACGCTGTTTGCCACCAGCCAGCGCAACGACGAACCCAAAACCACCCCCTCGCCGTTCGATACGCAGCGCGATGGTCTGGTGATTGGGGAAGGCGCAGGCACCCTGATTCTGGAGGAGCTTGAGCACGCCAGAGCGCGCGGGGCCACCATCTACGGTGAGATCGTGGGCTTTGCCACCAACTGTGACGCGGCCCATATCACCCAGCCGCAGCGTGACACCATGCAGATATGCATGGAGCAGTCGCTGGCGATGGCGGGGTTAAGCGCCCGGGATATGGGGTATATCTCCGCGCACGGTACCGCCACCGACCGCGGCGATATCGCCGAAAGCCAGGCCACGGCCGCCATCTACGGTGACAGCGTGCCGGTTTCCTCGCTGAAGAGCTATTTTGGCCACACGCTGGGGGCCTGCGGCGCCCTGGAAGCGTGGATGAGCCTGCAGATGATGCGCGAAGGCTGGTTTGCCCCGACGCTCAATTTAACGCAGCCGGATGAGCAATGCGGGGCTTTAGATTATATTATGGGAGAAGCCCGTCAGATTGACTGCGAGTATCTGCAGAGCAATAACTTCGCGTTTGGCGGCATCAATACCTCGATTATCATTAAACGCTGGGCGTAACTATGTACCGGTTTGTACTGGGAAAAATTTCCACCCTTTGCGCGGACCCGCTGGCGTCAACGCTTGCAGATAAGGCACCTCAGGGTGCACGACAGGCCTCCTGGCTGGCTGGCCGGACGCTGCTCGCCAGAACATTATCCCCTCACCCGCTCCCCGACATCATTTACGGCGAGCAGGGGAAGCCGGCTTTTGCGAAGGGGGACCCGCTGTGGTTCAACCTGAGCCATAGCGGTGATGATATCGCCCTGCTGATGAGCGATGAAGGCGAAGTGGGCTGCGATATCGAAGTGATTCGCCCCCGCAAGAACTGGCAGGCGCTGGCCAACGCCGTTTTCAGCCTGACAGAGCATGACGAGCTGGAGCGTGAAGCGCCCGAGGAACAGCTTTCTGCCTTCTGGCGTATCTGGACGCGCAAAGAAGCGATTGTGAAACAGCGCGGCGGCAGCGCCTGGCAGATTGTCAGCATCGACAGCACGGCGCAGTCGCACTCGGTCAGCCAGCTGCAGCTCGGTTCTCTGAGCCTTGCCGTCTGTACCTCGACCCCTTATACCCTGACCACCGAGTCGATTATTCACGTCGGGGCAGGAAAATCACCAGTACACCCAGCATAATCAACGCGACGCCCAGCAGCCCATGCCAGGAGAAGTGCTCCCCCCAGCCGGGCAGCAGGATTGCCGCGCCCCACACCAGGATATAGCTGAGGCTCAGCAAGGCATACGCTTTGCTGAGCGCCATGCGATGCAGCGCCAGATACCAGCAGCCCATGGAGGCAACGTATCCCGTTAACCCCAGCAGCAGCGCGCCCGTGCCGGACGAAACGTGCCACAGCGCGGAGATAAACGTCAGAAAATCGCTGACCGGCGGCAGAGCCTGCATGGCATCGCGCAGCAACAGCTGTGCGGCGCTGACTAACAGTACGCTGCATAACGCCCAGAACGCGCCTTTCACAGGCTTCCTCCCAGCACGATAATCCCCATGATAATGAACCCGACCCCCAGCCAGTGGTGCACAGCAACGTGCTCGCGCCAGAAGACCTTCGCCGCCAGCGTCACCCAGACAAAATTGAGGCTCAGCATAGGGTAAGCTACACCGACTGGCAGGCGCTGCAGCACCACCAGCCAGACCAGCATTCCGCAGCCCAGCGCCAGCATCGCCAGGCCAAGCCACCGCATGATGTGCGCGCCACGCCGTCCGCCTTTCGCCGGACGGGTAGCCTGTTTCTGGCACAGCTGTCCCGCGCAGCTCAGCAGGCTTGCCAGTATGAGCCAGGTCCAGGTCATCACTTCGGCAGATACTCCAGCAGGGCCAGACGCCCCTGGATATAGAGATTGTCCGGCTGCGGTAAATTCGCCTCTGCAATATCGTCACGTTTAGACATCAGCATCACCAGCGACACGCTTCCCTGCTTACGATGCGTTGCCAGCCACTGCGCGAAGTCGTCTTCACTGACAAAGCGATCTTTCGCATCGGGATAATCCAGCCCGTAGCGCAGTTCGCCGCTCTGAGCAAACAGCGTAATGTCACTGCGCTTCAGCTCCCACGCCAGGCCCGCGGCCACGCCCACGTTATTGGTCAGCACAAAGCGGCTGCCCTGAAGCGGCTCGCGTACGGTGTCTACCAGCGACTGCGGCTGTTTGGAATCCACCACCTGGTTAGGGATGGCAAAACCAATCAGCAGCGCCAGCCCCGCAGGACACAGCGCCGCCAGCCACCAGCGCCGCTGGCTCTGCCGCAGCGTAAACCAGCCTACCGCGCCCCAGATGAGGAACGCCACCACCGCGCAGAAGACTTTATACAGTTCGACCGATGTCCAGACCGGATGCTTAGCCAGCCCCCACGGCGAGACCGCCAGCGCCGCCACCACGCCGATAGCGCCAAACGCCAGGTTAATGCCGCCGTTAATGCGCAACGCTCTGGCCCCTTTTTCCGCCGCGAGGCAGGCATAGCGCGCCATCAGGATAGCCAGCGGGGCAAAACAGGGCAGGATATAGGTCGGCAGCTTGCCTTTAGCGATGCTGAAAAACAGCAGCGGCATCACCACCCACCCCAGCAGGTAGAACCCGCCGCCCACGTTTTGTCTGTCATTCCAGCCAAGACGCAGCGCGCCTGGCAGCAGCGCCAGCCACGGCAGGCTGCCCGCGAGCAGGAACGGCAGGTAATACCAGAACGGAGCTTTATGCTGCGCGTCGCTCTGGGCAAAACGCTGAATATGCTCAACCCAGAAGAAGTAGCGCCAGAAATCAGGCTCGCGGTGCGCAATGGCCAGCCCCCACGGCAGAACAATCAGCACGCAGCTCAGGACCGCGAGCCAGCCAAAAATCAGCACCTCTTTCCAGCGCTTTTGGGCAATCACCCACGGCAGCACGCCGATCACCGGTACCGCCAGCGCCAGGAAGCCTTTGGTCATCACCCCCATCCCGCAGGCCAGCCCAAGCAGCACATAGCCGCCCGCTTTTCCGGCCACGGTGCGCGCCTGTGAGGCGAGCCAGAAGCTGCACATCGCCGCCACCAGCCACAGGGTGACGATGGGGTCCAGCACCGCATAGGTGCCTATACCATACACCAGGAACAGGGTCAGGAAGATCAGGCCGGAGAAAATGGCCGTACGCTTATCCCGCCAGAGACGCCAGGCCATCCAGATCACCAGCAGCGCCGCGAGCCCGGTGGAGAAGATCGACCCGGCGCGTACGGCAAAGTTCGTGTGCCCGAACAGCCATTGTCCGATAGTGTTGATCCAGTAGCCGGCAATCGGCTTTTCAAAGTAGCGCAGCCCGAGGAAATGCGGGACAACCCAGTCACCCGATGCCAGCATTTCGCGGCTGATTTCCGCATAGCGCGTTTCATCAGGCTGCCAAAGCAGGCGAATATCGACCGGAATGAAGTAATAAACGATAAACAGTGCGAAAAGCGCTACGCCATAACGGGCTGTTTTCATGGGACCGGACTCACGATTTGTTGATAGCCAAGCCAGCCTTCCCGGCCAGCCAGTTCACTACGGACCACTTTGCCCACGGGCAGGCTGCTGAGGTCGTCCGGCAGCAGCTCGCTCAACGGGCAGAATTCTATGCCCTCCTGAGCGGCCATCGTCAGCAGCGCATCGAAATCATGCTGATACGCAATCCCTTCCACTTCGGCATGGATGGTATACACCGGCGTACCGGCGTCACGATGGATGCGGTCCAGAATGTAGCGATTAAATGCTTCCGCCTTCACCTCGCGCCCCACCACCTCATCCCACGTGGGAAGCGTGACCGGAATTTGCACCGTACCGTAGCGATTTTCGCCCAACAGCGGCAAAAACGGCCCGGTTCCACGACAGTCGCTATTGTAGCGAAACGCGAAATGCTCTTTGGCTTTGACCACCCGCTGGTCGGCACGCCATCCCGCCACGGCGGAACAGCGCACGGGCTGACCGATGATGGCCTCAAGCTCCAGCATTCCACGCTCGACCTCACGGGACAGGCGCGGGATATCCCAGACGCCCGCCCACGCCTGCCAGGCGTGATGATCCCAGGCATGCAGGCCGACCTCGTGTTGCTGCGCCGCCGCGCGGATAACCGCTTCATTACCCGCGCCGATGCGTCTGCCGGGCCAGGCGGTGCCGGCCAGCAAAATATCCCAGCCGTAGAGGGATGCCGCGCGCGAGCGCAGCATTTTGAACAGAAATGCCGGTTTAACCAGACGCCATAAATGGCGTCCCATGTTGTCAGGCCCCACGCTGAAGAAAATGCTGGCACGCACGCCGTGCCTGCTCAGCAGTTCCAGCAGTCTGGGCACGCCGTCACGCGTTCCCCTGAAGGTGTCGACATCAATGCGTAAACCGACTTTTTTCATGAGGCCTGTTCCGACAGCTCCACGGTGCGCAGGAAGAAGTCGAGCGTCTCATCTATGGTCTGCTCCATCTTCACCGTCGGCGTCCAGTTCAGGCAGCGCTTCGCGTTGCGGATGCTTGGCTTACGGTGCTCGACGTCCTGGTAGCCCTTACCGTAGTAGCTGCTGCTTTCCACTTCGCGGAAACCGGCAAACGGCGGGAAGCGATCGCGCAGCGGGTGGCGCTCAAAGCTTGCCAGCAGCATCTCTGCCAGCTCGCGAATGCTCGCCTCGTTTTCCGGGTTACCGATGTTAATGATCTCACCGTTGCAGCGGTTATCTTTGTTCTCAATGATGCGGAACAGGGCTTCGATACCGTCGCTGATGTCCGTAAAGCAGCGTTTCTGACTCCCACCTTCAATCAGCTTGATAGGCGAGCCTTCGACCAGGTTCAGGATCAGCTGAGTGATCGCGCGGGAGCTGCCGATTCGCGCCGCGTTCAGGTTATCCAGACGCGGGCCCATCCAGTTAAACGGACGGAACAGGGTAAAGCGCAGACCCTCTTTCTCGCCGTAGGCCCAAATCACGCGGTCCAGCAGCTGCTTGGAGACAGAGTAGATCCAGCGCTGCTTGTTGATCGGCCCGACCACCAGGCTGGAGGCATCCTCATCGAAGTTTTTGTCGGTACACATGCCGTACACTTCAGAGGTGGACGGGAAGATGATGCGCTTGTCGTATTTCACGCAGTCGCGGATGATCTTCAGGTTCTCTTCAAAGTCCAGCTCGAACACGCGCAGCGGGTTACGGGTGTACTCGATTGGCGTGGCGATAGCGACCAGCGGCAGCACCACGTCGCATTTTTTAATGTGATATTCGATCCACTCGGAGTGAATGCTGATATCCCCTTCCACAAAGTGGAAGCGCGGGTTGTTGAGGAAACGGCTGATGGCGTCAGAGCCAATATCCAGACCGTAAATCTCGTAGTTATCGTCTTTGAGCAGACGTTCGGTCAGGTGGTTCCCGATAAAGCCGTTCACGCCGAGGATCAGCACGCGCGTGCGGCGCTTGATGGCAACCACCGGCGCGCTGGTGATCAGCGCCCCGGCCACCAGACCCAGAGACTGCGCCAGCTGCGTGCCCTGAACGTACAGGCCGTTGTCGGTCTGCCCGGTGACGATCTCCAGCGCCTGCTCGCCGCAGCTCACAATCAGCGGGGAGACGGAGACGACGGTACCCGGCTTAGCGGCCGGGATATCGTCACGCACGCGGGATTTCCAGACGATAAATTTGCTTACGCCCGCAAAGCTGTACGCGCCCGGCCACGGGTCGGTCACGGCGCGCACCAGGTTGTGCAGCTGGCGGGCGGGTTTATTCCAGTCCAGGCGACCATCTTCCGGCGCGCGGCGGCCAAAGCAGCTGGCCTTGCTTTCGTCCTGCTCGGTCTCGCTGAAGGTGCCGTTGAGGATGGCTGGCAGCGCGTCACGCAGCAGGCTTTGCGCCGCGGTGCAGAGTTTATGATGCAGCTCAAGCGCGGTTTCATCCGCGTCGATTGCCACGCGCTGCTGGGCGACGATGGCCCCGGCATCCGCGCGGCGCACCATGCGGTGCAGCGTCACGCCCGTTTCCGTTTCGCCGTTGACCAGCACCCAGTTCAGCGGCGCGCGGCCACGGTAGGCGGGCAGCAGAGAGCCGTGAAGGTTAAAGGCCCCTTTAGCGGCTAAACCTAAGATCTCGTCGCAGATCAGGTTGCGATAGTAGAACGAGAAGATGACATCAGGTGCGAGCGCGCGGATGCGATCCACCCACAGCGGGTGGTTGACGTCGTCCGGGGCATAAACCGGAATACCGCGCTCGGCGGCGATACGCGCCACGGAGCCGAAGAAGTGATTCTCTCCCGCCGCGTCCGGATGGGTAAAGATTGCAGCAATGTCATAGCCCGCTTCCAGCAGGGCCAGCGTGCCCGCGCACCCCATATCGTGATAGGCAAATACAACGGCTTTCATGGGTGGTTTTCCTCTTGAGATGCTTTGTGTTCCTGACGGACAACACGTTGAATAAAGTAGCGCGGACGTGCGCGAACATCGTTATAGATACGGCCTATGTATTCACCGAGCAGGCCCATTCCGACGAACTGGGCGCCGATGAACATAAACAGCACGGCAAAAAGCATGAAGACCCCTTCCGCCGCCCACTGCGGGCCAAAGACCAGCCTCAGCACCACCAGCAGGACGGACAGCGTAAAGCCGGCCAGGGCGATGATGCTGCCGAACACGCTCAGCAGGCGCAGCGGCGTGGTGGTCAGGCAGGTGACGAGGTCGTACATCAGGTTGATGAGACGCATAAAGCTGTACTTCGATTCCCCGTGCTCGCGCTCGGCGTGCAGGACCGGAATTTCCGTTGCCTTGCGGGCAAAGGTGTTGGCGAGGATCGGAATAAAGGTGCTGCGCTCATGGCAGTGCAGCATGGCGTCGACAATATGGCGGCGGTAGGCGCGCAGCATGCAGCCGTAATCGCCCATTGCTTTACCGGTGGTGCGCTGAATAAGACGATTGATGGTGCGTGAGGCCAGCTTGCGGAACAGGCTGTCCTGACGGTTCTGACGCACCGTGCCGACCACGTCATAGCCTTCATCGGCTTTCGCCACCAGGCGCGGGATCTCCTCCGGCGGGTTTTGCAGATCCGCGTCCAGGGTGATAATCAGATCGCCCGTAACGTGGCTGAACCCGGCCATAATGGCGGAGTGCTGGCCATAGTTACGGTTGAGCAGCACGGCGACAATATGGCTGCCTTCGGCCTGGGCGGCTTCGGTCAGCATCAGCGCGGAATCATCACTGCTGCCGTCGTCCACCAGCAGAATTTCATAGGCTTTGCCCAGCGTATCGCAGGCGGCCGTGGTGCGGCGGATCAGCTCGGGCAGGCTCTCCTGCTCGTTATAAACTGGGATGACCACAGAAACTTTTTGTACAGGCGGTGCGCTGAACATATCAATGTCCTGCAAGCTGATGGAGCGCGGTAATGACGCGGGTTGTGTCGTCATGAGTCATGTCCGGGAAAAGAGGGAGAGAACAAATACGCGCGCTGTTCCATTCCGAATTCGGAAGCGATACATCAGGAAAACGCTCGCGGTAGTATTTTTGGGTGTGTGCCGCGCGGAAATGAAGGCCGGTGCCGATGCCTTGCACCTTCAGCGCCGCCATCAGGTTGTCGCGTGAGATCCCGCAGCGCGCTTCATCAACGCGAATAATAAACAGGTGCCAGGCGTGAACGTGCGGCCATGACGGAATGCTCAGCGGCTGGAACGGCGTATCGGCAAGCTCGCGCAGGTAGCGTTGCGCGATTGCCTCGCGGCGTAGGTTGGCCTCTTTCAGCTTGCCCAGCTGTACCAGCGCCAGCGCGGCGTTGATATCTGCGAGGTTGTACTTAAAGCCCGGGGAGATCACTTCGGCCTGCGGCGCGCGGCCGTGCGTCTGGCGGTCATAGGCATCCACCCCCAGGCCGTGGAATTTCAGGCTGCGGATCCGCGCGGCAAGCCGGGCGTTATCCGTGACGACTAAACCACCTTCCGCGCAGGTCATGTTTTTGATGGCGTGGAAGGAAAAAATCGCCGTGCCTTTCCAGCCCACGTGACGGTTCTTGTAGTACGTTCCGGCGGCATGGGCCGCGTCTTCAATCACCGTAATACCGTGACGCTCACCGACGGCATGAATGGCGTCGATATCACACGGCGCGCCGGCGTAATGCACGGGAATAATCGCTTTGGTACGCGGGGTAATGGCGGCTTCAACCGCTTCCGGTGTCACCATCAATGTCTCTTTGTCCACATCGATCATGACCGGCGTGGCGCCCAGCAGCACGATCATATTCAGCGTGGAGACCCAGGTTTGGGAGGGGGTAATGACCTCATCGCCCGGACCAATATCCAGCGCCATCAGCGTAACGTGCATGCCCGCCGTCGCCGAGCAGACGGCAATCGCGTGCTGGTTCCCCGTCAGCTGACAAAATGCCGCTTCAAGTTCCTGATTTTTAGGCCCGGTGGTGATCCAGCCGGAGGTTAAAACCTCCTGCAACGCCGCTAATTCCTCACTACCCATCGACGGGCGGGAAAAAGGCAAAAAATCACTCATCATTAATTTCCTTGCAATAAGAATGGCACGCGCTTGATATTAACCAATTACTTTTTCGTTTATTTCAACGAACCATAAACTCATATCAAGGTATCGTTCATTTCTTAGGGAAAAATTAAGATGCGTAATTAAGATGTAACTAAATCAATATTAATTCATTTATAAACAATAGCTTATGTAATTATGAATTATTTATTTCGTGATCAAACTCAATTTTTACAAAATGTTATTTTAAACCAAGCATCAACAAACAAAAAAAATCCCGGTTATTTCTGTAAAAGCAGAAATAACCGGGAACTTTTCTTTTTAGTTAATTGTCGCGCTTATTTTAAGTTATCGGGAAAGTTTTTCGGTAACTCGCTGGCCGCGCAGGCAATCACGCTTTCGTTGTTCGCACCGCAGTCGCGTACAAAGGTGATGGTGGCAAATTCGTCAATCACTTCTGTTGGATATGCAGGCCCCGCATCGCGATAGCTGTTCATCAGCGGAATATGGTCGTTCTGGAAGCAGACGGTTTTTTCCGGGTTGTTCATGACCCAACGCGGGAAGAAGATGGTGCCGTGGAACAGTTTGTCGCCCAGGTTCACAATCAGGCTAACGTCCGTACCGGTTGGCTCGGTCCAGGAGATTTTATAGATGCTCTCCCCTACCCGCACGATGTAAGCCTGCTGATCTTTAACCCAACGGTTCGCCACCAGACCGCTGTGAATACGGTAGTCGAGAGTAGTCTCGTTTTTGACGTAAATTTCGTAATTCCAGCCGTTGTCATAGGTATAAACCAGATGTTTGCCAACGAAGCCGCTTAAGTCGTGTTTATCGAATGTGTTCATAAGATGTCTCCTTCGTTTTGATGAGACGATCTTAAGCCTTCAAAAAATGAATTAATAACGCTATGTTTTAATCAAATTCATTCAAATTTTAGATAAATTATGCACAAGACGACGCTGGAACAGTGGGCTTTACTGGAAAAAGTGGTGGATGCGGGCAGCTTTGCCAAAGCTGCGGAAGAAACCCACCGCAGTCAGTCCTCGGTGAGCTATAACCTGTCGCTGCTGCAGGAGCGGCTGGGCGTGGCGCTGCTGGCGCCGGAGGGGCGCAGGGCGGTGTTGACCCCGGCCGGAGAATTGCTTCTCGGCCAGGTGAAACCGCTGCTGAAAGCGTTTTCGTATGTCGAGACGCGCGCGGCGACCCTTCGTAACGGGATGCGCACGCGGCTGGACCTGGTGGTGGACTCGATTTTCCCACGCCGCCGCCTGTTCGCCATTCTGCGTCAGTTCCAGCAGCAGTATCCGCAAACTCAGATCCGCCTCACGGAGGTGCTGGAAAATACCCGCGCCGATGCCATGAACAACGAGGCCGATGTGATGGTTTTAACCCGCCGCCAGGACATTACCGGGCTCGGCGAATGGCTGATGAATATTGACTTTGTCGCCGTGGCGCATCATCAGCATCCCCTCTTTAGCCTCGACGCGCCGCTGAATGATGAGATGCTGCGCCCGTGGCCGCTAATCCAGATTGCGGACAGCCAGAACGCCGCGCGGGCTGCCGGCGAGTCGTGGACGTTCTCGACCATCGACGCTGCCATAGAGGCGGTCGTCTCGCAGGTCGGCTACGGCTGGCTGCCAGAGGAACGCATTCAGCCCCAGCTGGAGCAAGGCGTACTGAAACTCCTCCCGCTGAGCCACGGCGTTCGTCGGGCCACACCGCTGCATCTGATCGTGAAGCGCACCCTCGCCCCGCTGGATGAGCAGGTCGAAACCCTGCTGCGCCTTTTTAGCCAGGAGCCGTCATCATCACCTGCTACGCTTTAAGGTCCGAACGTTAAAACGATAAGGAGCTGATGATGAAAATCGACTTTGCGGGGAAAGTGGCCCTGGTCACCGCCTCAACCGGCGGGATCGGGTTTGCCATTGCCAGAGGCCTGGCAGAAAGCGGCGCGGAAGTGATCGTTAATGGCCGCAGCACCGACTCGGTGAACAAAGGTATTCAGCAGCTGCAGCAGGTTGTGCCTGGCGTGCAGGTGCGTGCCGCCATTGCCGATCTCAGCACCGCGGAAGGGGTTGAATCGCTGCTGAAGGTTGCGAGCGACGTCGATATTCTGGTGAACAACGCCGGGATTTACGGCCCGCAGGATTTCTATGGCACCGACGATGAAACCTGGGAGCGCTACTGGCAGACCAACGTGATGTCCGGCGTGCGCCTATCCCGCGACCTGCTGCCGGGCATGGTGAAAAAAGGCTGGGGCCGCGTGGTATTTATCTCCTCCGAGTCAGCCTGCAATATCCCGGCAGACATGATCCACTACGGGGTGACCAAAACGGCACAGCTTTCGCTGGCGCGCGGGCTGGCGAAGTTCGTGGCGGGAAGCGGCGTGACGGTGAACAGCGTGCTGCCGGGCCCGACGATGTCTGACGGTTTCGCTGAAATGATGAAAGATGAGATCGAGAAAACCGGTAAATCGCTGGAGCAGCTGGCGAAAGAATTTGTCATGACCAACCGCCCCAGCTCGGTTATCCAGCGCGCCGCCACCGTTGAAGAGGTGGCTAATATGGTGATTTATGTCTGTTCGACGCAGGCCTCCGCCACCTCAGGCGCGGCATTGCGCGTCGATGGTGGCGTGGTGGATGACATTATTTAATGTCGTCAGGCGGCGCTGCCGGCGATACGACGGGCGGTAATGTAACGATCCTGCCAGTAGTCATCAGTCAGGGTTGAGACCGTTACGCCCTGGCTGCTGGAGGCATGAATAAACTGGCTGTTACCGATATACACGCCAACGTGTCTGCGGTTCGGTCCCGTCTGGAAGAAGACCAAATCTCCCGCCTTCAGACGGTATTGCGCTACCTGTACACCGCGATGGATCTGCTCACTCGTCGTGCGCGGCAGATAAAGATGCGCCGCATCGCTGAACAGATGCTGCATAAGCGCGGAGCAATCCACTCCGCGGTGCGTGGTGCCGCCCCACTGATAGTGAGTCCCTTTCCATTTCTGGTATTGATCCAGTATCCGGGAGCGGAGTGGGCCTGTCTCCTGGTGAAGCAGGGCCGACTTCACCGGCGATTCCGCAAATGTGCTATCGGCGGAGATCATCGATGCGGGCAACTGAAAACTCAGTGCGGAAAACGAAGCAAAACTTAACGTGAGGATTGAAATAAGCGATCTGAATGTCATATCTAAACAGGAGCTAAGAGTGAATTTTTCCTTACCTGTGGAGGCCAACGTTCCCCCGAAATATCTTTCGATGTGGCGATAATATAGACCGCTCACTTTTTCACCAATCATTATTGAGGCCAAAATTGGACTCACTTTCAGATCGCAAGATTGAGAAAAAAAAGGGTGGTGATGTAAGGACTGTTCAGATAAAGCAGGTAAACTGATCGACAGAATGTGTAATTCAGCTAAGACGTATTTATGACCAATATGATTGCCGACGAGACGGTGGCGAAATCCAGCGTGCTCTCTGTCTTTGACTTTGACGGGACGCTCACGCACCACGACAGCTTTATCCCTTTCCTGCGTTTTGCCTTTGGGAAACGCTACTTTGCGGGTCGTCTGGTGCGCATGGCGCTGCCCACGCTCCACTGCGTGCGCCGCAAGCTGACGCGTGATGAGCTGAAGGAAGTGCTGATTAAAACGTTCCTGACAGGCGTGGACGAACACTGGCTACGCCAGCAGGCGGAAGCCTTTTGCGAAAAATACTGGAACAAGCTGATGCGCCCCGAAGGGGTTCTGGCGGTGGCGGCTGAGGTGAATTCCGGCGCGGAAGTGACGATCTGCTCTGCGTCGCCGGCGCTGGTGCTCCAGCCGTGGGCGGACAGGCTCGGCATTAAGCTGATTGGCACGCAGCTGGAAGTGAAGGACGGCAAGCTGACGGGACGCATTACGGGCAATAACTGCCGCTGCGCCCAGAAAGTGGCGAGGCTGGAGAAGGTGTATGGCGATCTGAACGACTATCATCTGCGAGCCTGGGGCGACACCCGCGGCGACCACGAACTGCTGGCCGCGGCGCAGGATCCTCACTGGCGGCACTTCCATCACCCACGCAAGCGCCGGAATTCACCGATTAAGGGTTAGGTGCGGTCTGTTGCCCTCACCCCAGCCCTCTCCCACAGGGCTGAGGGATCCCCACAAAATAATACCAGCACGGACGACCCCCTCTCCCTTGAGGGTGTACGGTCCGGGGACATAGTGAACACTTGTTCGGGGACATGGTAGACACTTACAACTGAGGCATAAGAACCCGTTTATGGAGTCGCTTAT
>NZ_JBXWDD010000013.1:0-81253 GCF_057320665.1 Enterobacter cloacae complex sp. 385G4 | reverse complement strand
CCCCATGCCGAACTCAGAAGTGAAACGCCGTAGCGCCGATGGTAGTGTGGGGTCTCCCCATGTGAGAGTAGGGAACTGCCAGGCATCAAATTAAGTAGTAAGCCGGTGCATTAATCCGGTGGTTACAAGCAGTCTTCGGTGGAGCGGTAGTTCAGTCGGTTAGAATACCTGCCTGTCACGCAGGGGGTCGCGGGTTCGAGTCCCGTCCGTTCCGCCACTTATTAAGACATTAAGCCTGCCAGTAATGGCAGGCTTAATGGCAAAAAACTTTAGGGGCGTAGCTCAGTTGGTAGAGCACCGGTCTCCAAAACCGGGTGTCGCGAGTTCGAGTCTCTCCGCCCCTGCCATATAGAATCCTTTGCTTCGGCAAAGGATTTTTTTTGCCTGAAACCCGGTGAAATTTCACCATTCTTAAATGCAACCAGCGTCCCTGCTGGCCTCAGCATCAATCCATTACATTGATTTTTAATAGATCTTTTATTTGCGATTGCTTGTCGCTATTTTGCAGCCAAATCGCATACAGCGGCCGCGAAAGGGTGGTGGAATCCACCACGGTATGCAGTCCAGGCTTGGTGTCTGCCCAACGGACTGGTAACCAGGTGCAACCCTTCAGCAAGGGGAGTTGCTGACAGGCAATCTCGGCAGAACTGGTTGTTAACTGTGGAACATCATCAGGTGCGATCAATCCCGTCTCATGTTGCTGAAAATCAGGCCCCCACTCCAGCCGCAAATAGGTCAGGTCTGCTTTCATCTTTGAGGGTTCAGAAGCATAAAGAGCCAGACCGAACTGTCCAACAATCTGGCTGCTAAATTCGTCCATCTTGGGGGCTTCTGTAGTGATCAGCAGATCCAACTGACGCTCATGAAGTTGCTTAACCAGCGACTGACGTTGCGCAATTCTGGCTTCAAATTGTAAATGGCCATGGGAGTGATATAGCCGGGTAAGCCACTGACTGAGCATGCATTCCCACAGAGATGCGCTGGCCCCTATCGAGAACTCGTTGTGCCTCGACGTATGCGCAACCTCTTTGCGCGCTGCCTGCCAGGTATTCATCAATGTCTCCGCATACGGAAGCAGTTTTTCACCGGCAGGCGTGAGGCGGATATTGTTGCGATGGCGGGTAAAAAGATTCACACCCAGTTGATTTTCCAGCTGTCGAATACGAAAACTGACTGCTGACTGCGTCAGGTAAAGGGCTTCAGCGGCTCGCCCGAAGTGACGCGTTCTACTCACTTCAAGGAAAGTTTTTAGCAATTCCGTATCCACATCTTTCTCCGCAAAATAATTTGTCGTTATGATTTAAATGTTTTGTTTTACACTCTGTCAAGCGTAACTAATACTCCGCGCCATAAATAGCTCGGCCAAAGAATTAGGAGCGTGTAGGATGGCGGAAAGCTTTACGACGACTAATCGTTTTTTCGACAATAAACATTATCCGCGCGGGTTCTCTCGTCACGGCGATTTCACCATCAAAGAGGCGCAGCTGCTTGAGCGTCATGGTTATGCCTTTAACGAGCTGGATCTGGGTAAACGTGAGCCTGCAACTGAAGATGAAAAACAGTTTGTCTCAGTGTGCCGTGGTGAGCGTGAGCCGCAGTCTGAAGCAGAACGTGTATGGATCAAGTACATGGCTCGCATTAAGCGTCCAAAACGTTTCCATACGCTGTCTGGCGGTAAACCGCAGATGGAAGGTGCAGAAGACTACACCGAGTCTGACGACTAATAAAAAAGGGGCTACGGCCCCTTTTTTATGCCAGTAACTTTTGCAGATGCAAAAGCAAACGATCAATCGCCCGATAGCTCAGCGCTTCCTGCAAGTGTATCCTCGCAATATCAGTACAGCCCTCCACGTCCGCAATGGTTCTGGCTACTTTTAACAAGCGCTGCCACGCACGTATGGAAAGCCCGAAGCGCGTCAACGTCTCCTCCAGCCAAGCCGCATCTTCAACGTTAAGAGAACAAAACTGTCGGATCCCTGCATTATCCAGTCGTGCATTCAGCCTGTTTTGACGGGAATACTGTCTCGCCTGTGCCGCGATAACCCGCTCGCGAACATGCGCGGAGCTTTCACCCAGTCTATCCGTCTGCCTGAGTAGGCCCGGCGGCGGAAGGGGGATTTCCAGTGATAAATCGAAACGGTCGAGAAACGGGCCAGACAGCTTTCCCAGATAGCGCAGCGTCTGCTCTGGCGTACAGCGGTTATGGTTGCCCTGATAATGCCCCGTCGGACTGGGGTTCATCGCCGCCACGAGCTGAAAACGGGCGGGATAGCTTATTTTGGCTCGCGTGCGTGAAATATGTATCTCACCGGATTCAATGGGCTCCCTCAGCGCATCCAGCACGCGGCGCTCAAACTCAGGCAGCTCATCGAGAAACAGAATGCCATTGTGTGCCAGCGAGATCTCACCCGGCCCCGGAATAGACCCACCACCGACCATTGCCGTCAGTGACGCGCTATGATGCGGGGAACGAAAGGGACGTCGACGCCACTGTTTGTGCAACGACGTCGAACCGATCAGGCTATAGATGGCGGCGCTTTCCAGCGCTTCATGGTTACTAAGCGGCGGGAGCAGCCCGCTTAGCCTGCTCGCCAGCATGGTTTTGCCCGTACCCGGCGGGCCAATCAGCAGGAGATTGTGCCCACCCGCTGCCGTAATCTCCAGCGCCCGTTTCCCTTGCTCCTGTCCCATGATCTCGCTGAGGTCTTCTGGCGCATCCGCTATAGCCTCTTCGCACTCTTCCGGCTCGGACAGTTCATGGCGGCCTTCCAGCCAGGCGCACACTTCCTGAAGATGCCCGGCGACGAGACATCCCTTTTCTGCAATAAGACTCACTTCTGATGCGTTTTCATTGGCCACAACGATTTGCCGCCCTGCACGTATGGCTTCCAGCGCTCCCGATATCGCACCGGGAACGCCTCTCAGTGCGCCTGTGAGCGCGAGTTCACCCACGAACTCATACGAGCCTAGCCTGGTCGTATTAAGCTGCTCAGAAGCCGCGAGAAGCGCAATTGCGATAGGTAAATCGTATCGCCCACCCTCTTTGGGCAGGTCGGCGGGAGCAAGGTTGATGGTGATCTTCTTTGCGGGGAAGGTATAACCGCTGTTTATTATTGCGCTACGAACGCGGTCCCTGGCCTCTTTAACCGTGGTTTCAGGTAACCCGACAAGCGTGAGTCCGGGCAGCCCATTACTCAAATGAACCTCTACGGAAATAAGCGGAGCCTTTACCCCGAGAGCCGCTCGCGTATAAACAACTGACAGTGACATTTGTACTACCTCCTGGTCTGACTATGCCAGTGCCTGTTTTCTCTGTTTAGCCTCTTTTTACGTATTTACGCCGCCTGTTCAGAGATTTTCAGGGAGCATTGAAACCACTGCATCACCGTGGAAGCACACTCGCAAAATGTAAAAAGACGCGCTTTAAGGGTTAGATCTGCAATAAAAAAATGAAAAATATTCACTTCCAAATTTCCTCATATAAAACAATGCATTCATGAAATTTGGTTCGCTTGCTAACCAAATCCTTCATAAATAAATCTTGTGTTTGATTTAAAAACTGTGATAACTCTTTAGGTATTCCTTCGAACAAGATGCAAAAAGAACTGAAAATGACAGCCCTTCTACGAGTGATTAGCCTGGTCGTGATTAGCGTGGTGGTGATTATTATCCCACCGTGCGGGGCTGCACTTGGACGAGGAAAGGCTTAGAAATCAAGCCTTAACGAACTAAGACCCCCGCACCGAAAGGTCCGGGGGTTTTTTTATGACTAAAAAACTTAAATGAGGAGCAGAGAATGACGACTAGCACAAAATTCTGTTTCTCCAGATTTATGACGGGGAACTAACTATGAATGGGGCACAATGGGTAGTACATGCGTTGCGCGCGCAGGGAGTCGAAACCGTATTCGGTTATCCGGGTGGCGCAATTATGCCGATTTACGATGCACTGTATGACGGCGGCGTGGAACACCTCTTGTGCCGACACGAGCAGGGCGCAGCGATGGCAGCTATTGGTTATGCCCGCGCGACAGGTAAAACCGGTGTATGCATGGCGACCTCAGGTCCGGGCGCAACGAACCTGATCACCGGCCTGGCTGACGCGCTGCTCGATTCCGTTCCTGTCGTGGCGATTACCGGTCAGGTGGCCTCTCCGTTCATCGGTACCGATGCCTTCCAGGAAGTAGATGTCCTCGGCTTATCGCTAGCCTGCACCAAGCACAGCTTCCTCGTTCAGTCCCTCGAAGAGCTGCCGCGCGTGATGGCCGAAGCGTTCGAGGTTGCCAGTTCTGGCCGTCCTGGCCCGGTTCTGGTGGATATTCCGAAAGATATCCAGGTTGCATTTGGCGATCTGGAGCCGCATTTCTCCACCGTGGAAAGCGACGATGCGTTTCCCCATGCAGAGGTTGAAGAGGCGCGTCAGATGATGGCGCAGGCGAAGCAGCCGATGCTGTACGTCGGCGGCGGGGTGGGTATGGCGCAGGCTGTTCCGGCGCTTCGCGCGTTCCTTGCAACCACGCAAATGCCCGCCACCTGCACCCTGAAAGGTCTGGGTGCGGTAGACGCGGACTACCCGTACTACCTCGGCATGCTGGGAATGCACGGCACTAAAGCGGCAAACCTGGCGGTGCAGGAGTGCGACTTGCTTATCGTCGCAGGCGCCCGTTTCGATGACCGCGTCACCGGCAAGCTGAATACCTTCGCGCCGAATGCCAAAGTGATCCATATGGATATCGACCCGGCGGAGATGAACAAACTGCGTCAGGCGCACGTGGCGTTGCAGGGCGATCTTAACGCGCTGTTACCGGCGCTGGAGCAGCCGCTGGATATCAACGCATGGCGTCAGCACACCGCAGACATGCGCGCCGAGCATGCCTGGCGTTACGATCACCCAGGCGATGCCATCTATGCGCCGCTGCTGTTGAAGCAGTTGTCCGACCGTAAACCCGCCGACAGCGTGGTGACGACGGATGTGGGCCAGCATCAGATGTGGTCAGCCCAGCACATGACCTACACCCGCCCGGAGAACTTCATCACTTCCAGCGGCTTAGGCACGATGGGCTTTGGCCTGCCGGCAGCCGTAGGCGCACAGGTGGCCCGCCCGAACGATACCGTGATCTGTATCTCCGGTGACGGCTCCTTCATGATGAACGTTCAGGAGCTCGGCACCGTGAAGCGCAAGCAGTTACCGCTGAAGATCGTGTTGCTCGATAACCAGCGTTTAGGGATGGTTCGCCAGTGGCAGCAGCTGTTCTTCCAGGAGCGTTACAGCGAAACGACGCTCACCGATAACCCCGATTTCCTCACCCTGGCCAGCGCCTTCGGCATTCCTGGCCAGCACATCACCCGTAAAGACCAGGTTGAAGCGGCACTCGACACCATGCTGTCAAGCGAAGGGCCATACCTGCTTCATGTCTCAATCGACGAGCTTGAGAACGTCTGGCCGTTGGTACCGCCCGGTGCCAGTAACTCACAAATGCTGGAGAAATTATCATGATGCAACATCAGGTCGCCGTGCAGGCTCGCTTCAACCCGGAAACGTTAGAACGCGTATTGCGCGTGGTTCGCCACCGTGGCTTTCAGATTTGCTCTATGAATATGGAAACGGCCACCGACGCCCAGAACATCAGTATCGAATTAACCGTTGCCAGCCCGCGGCCGGTCGACTTACTGTTTAGTCAGTTATCAAAGCTGGTAGACGTTGCCCATGTTGCCATCTGCCAGAGCACAACCACATCACAACAAATCCGCGCTTGAGCGTGACAGGACGAAAAAATGACGACAAAAAAAGCTGATTACATTTGGTTCAATGGTGAGATGGTTCGCTGGGAAGACGCGAAAGTTCACGTGATGTCCCATGCGCTGCACTACGGTACCTCCGTGTTTGAAGGCATCCGTTGCTACGATTCTCACAAAGGGCCAGTGGTGTTCCGCCATCGCGAACACATGCAGCGTCTGCATGACTCAGCCAAAATTTATCGTTTCCCGGTCTCTCAAAGCGTTGATGAGTTGATGGAAGCCTGCCGCGAAGTGATTCGCCAGAACAAACTGACCAGCGCCTATATTCGCCCGCTGGTCTTCGTGGGTGATGTGGGCATGGGCGTGAACCCGCCGGCCGGTTACAACACTGATGTGATCATTGCTGCGTTCCCGTGGGGCGCCTACCTGGGCGCAGAAGCACTGGATCAGGGGATCGACGCAATGGTTTCTTCCTGGAACCGCGTGGCGCCAAACACCATCCCGACCGCCGCAAAAGCGGGCGGTAACTACCTCTCCTCACTGCTGGTCGGCAGCGAAGCGCGCCGCCACGGCTATCAGGAAGGCATCGCCCTCGACGTGAACGGCTACATCTCAGAAGGCGCGGGCGAAAACCTGTTTGAAGTAAAAGACGGCATTCTGTTTACCCCGCCGTTCACCTCTTCCGCGCTGCCGGGCATCACCCGTGATGCGATCATCAAGCTGGCGAAAGATCTGGGTATCGAAGTGCGCGAGCAGGTGCTGTCCCGCGAATCCCTCTACCTGGCAGACGAAGTGTTCATGTCCGGTACCGCGGCTGAAATCACGCCGGTTCGCAGCGTCGACGGTATTCAGGTGGGTGAAGGCCGCTGTGGTCCGGTGACCAAACGCATCCAGCAAGCCTTCTTCGGCCTCTTCACCGGCGAAACAGAAGACAAATACGGCTGGTTGGATCAGGTTAATCACTAAATATAAATGTGGGACGGCACGCACCGTCCCATTAAATAGTCAGACGGGAGTCAATAAAGCATGCCTAAGTATCGTTCAGCCACCACCACCCACGGCCGTAACATGGCGGGTGCCCGCGCACTGTGGCGCGCCACCGGAATGACCGACGCCGATTTCGGCAAGCCGATTATCGCCGTGGTGAACTCCTTCACCCAGTTTGTACCGGGCCACGTGCATCTGCGCGATCTCGGTAAGCTGGTTGCCGAGCAAATCGAAGCCTCCGGCGGCGTGGCGAAAGAGTTCAACACCATTGCGGTGGATGACGGTATCGCAATGGGCCACGGGGGAATGCTCTATTCACTGCCGTCGCGCGAGCTGATCGCCGACTCGGTGGAGTATATGGTCAACGCCCACTGCGCCGATGCGATGGTCTGTATCTCCAACTGCGACAAAATCACCCCGGGGATGCTGATGGCCTCCCTGCGTCTGAACATTCCGGTGATCTTCGTCTCCGGCGGTCCGATGGAGGCGGGTAAAACCAAGCTCTCCGACAAAATCATCAAGCTCGACCTGGTCGATGCGATGATCCAGGGCGCAGACCCGAAAGTCTCTGACGAGCAGAGCGATCAGGTGGAACGCTCCGCGTGCCCGACCTGCGGTTCTTGTTCCGGCATGTTCACGGCCAACTCCATGAACTGCCTGACCGAAGCGCTGGGCCTTTCCCAGCCGGGCAACGGCTCGCTGCTGGCGACCCACGCCGACCGTAAGCAGCTGTTCCTCAACGCCGGTAAACGTATCGTTGAGCTGACCAAACGCTACTACGAGCAGGACGATGCCAGCGCGCTGCCGCGCAATATCGCCAGTAAAGCGGCGTTCGAAAACGCCATGACGCTGGATATCGCCATGGGCGGCTCCACTAACACCGTTCTGCACCTGCTGGCCGCCGCGCAGGAAGCCGAAATCGACTTCACCATGAGCGACATCGACAAGCTCTCCCGCAAAGTGCCGCAGCTGTGTAAAGTCGCGCCGAGTACCCAGAAGTACCACATGGAAGACGTGCACCGTGCGGGTGGCGTCATCGGTATCCTGGGCGAGCTGGATCGCGCCGGGTTGCTGAACCGCGACGTGAAAAACGTGCTTGGCCTGACGCTGCCGGAATCGCTGGATCAATACGACGTGATGCTGACCAAAGACGACGCGGTGAAAAAGATGTTCCGCGCCGGTCCGGCCGGTATTCGCACCACCCAGGCGTTCTCGCAGGATTGCCGCTGGGACACGCTGGATGACGACCGTGCTGAAGGCTGCATCCGCTCGCTGGAGCACGCCTACAGCAAAGACGGCGGTCTGGCGGTGCTGTACGGTAACTTTGCAGAAAACGGCTGCATCGTGAAAACCGCAGGCGTGGACGACAGTATCCTGAAATTCACCGGTCCGGCGAAAGTGTACGAAAGCCAGGACGAGGCGGTAGATGCCATCCTCGGCGGCAAAGTGGTGGAAGGCGACGTGGTTGTCATTCGCTACGAAGGGCCGAAAGGCGGCCCGGGCATGCAGGAGATGCTCTACCCAACCACCTTCCTGAAATCGATGGGCCTCGGTAAAGCCTGTGCGCTGATCACCGACGGTCGTTTCTCCGGCGGCACGTCTGGTCTCTCCATCGGCCACGTCTCCCCGGAAGCGGCAAGCGGCGGCAACATCGCGATCATCGAAGATGGCGATCTG
This sequence comes from Enterobacter cloacae complex sp. 385G4, assembly GCF_057320665.1. Taxonomy (NCBI): domain Bacteria; kingdom Pseudomonadati; phylum Pseudomonadota; class Gammaproteobacteria; order Enterobacterales; family Enterobacteriaceae; genus Enterobacter; species Enterobacter cloacae complex sp. 385G4. Next base: position 72,851 of record NZ_JBXWDD010000013.1, on the reverse strand, counting down.
ATTGAAATCGACATTCCGAATCGCGGCATTCAGCTCAAGCTGAGCGACCAGGAGATTGCGGCCCGTCGTGAAGCGCAGGAAGCCCGCGGCGACAAAGCCTGGACGCCGAAAGATCGCCAGCGCGAAGTCTCCTTCGCCCTGCGCGCCTATGCGAGCCTTGCAACCAGTGCAGATAAAGGCGCGGTGCGCGATAAATCTAAACTTGGGGGCTAATGATGGCCGAGTCACAACCCTTATCCGCCGCCCCTGAGGGGGCGGAATACCTGAGAGCGGTGCTACGCGCGCCGGTCTATGAAGCCGTGCAGGTCACGCCCCTGCAAAAAATGGAAAAACTCTCCTCGCGCCTCGACAACGTCATTCTGGTGAAGCGCGAAGACCGCCAGCCGGTGCACAGCTTTAAACTGCGCGGTGCCTACGCGATGATGGCCGGGCTGACGGATGAGCAGAAAGCGCGCGGCGTCATTACCGCGTCGGCGGGCAACCACGCCCAGGGCGTTGCCTTCTCCTCGGCCCGTCTGGGTCTGAAAGCGCTGATCGTGATGCCGGTTGCTACCGCGGACATCAAAGTCGACGCGGTGCGCGGTTTTGGCGGGGAAGTGCTGCTCCACGGCGCGAATTTTGACGAAGCCAAAGCCAAAGCGATTGAGCTGGCGCAGCAGCAGGGCTTTACCTGGGTGCCGCCGTTCGACCACCCGATGGTGATTGCCGGGCAGGGCACGCTGGCGCTTGAGCTGTTGCAGCAGGATGCCCATCTCGACCGCGTCTTCGTCCCGGTGGGCGGCGGCGGGCTGGCGGCAGGCGTGGCGGTGCTGATTAAACAGCTGATGCCGCAGATCAAAATCATCGCCGTTGAGGCGGAAGACTCTGCCTGCCTGAAGGCGGCGCTGGACGCCGGTCATCCGGTAGACCTGCCGCGTGTCGGGCTGTTTGCCGAGGGCGTGGCGGTGAAGCGCATTGGCGATGAAACGTTCCGTCTGTGCCAGGAGTATCTGGACGATATCGTCACCGTCGACAGCGACGCCATCTGCGCGGCGATGAAAGATCTCTTCGAGGATGTGCGTGCGGTGGCGGAGCCGTCCGGCGCGCTGGCGCTGGCGGGAATGAAAAAATACATCGCCCAGCACAACATTCGCGGCGAACGTCTGGCGCACGTGCTCTCTGGTGCGAACGTGAACTTCCACGGCCTGCGCTACGTTTCCGAGCGCTGTGAGTTGGGTGAGCAGCGTGAAGCGCTGCTGGCGGTGACCATCCCGGAAGAGAAGGGCAGCTTCCTCAAGTTCTGCCAGCTTCTGGGGGGACGTTCGGTAACGGAGTTCAACTACCGCTTTGCCGATGCGAAAGATGCCTGCATTTTTGTCGGCGTGCGTCTGAGCCGTGGCGTGGAGGAGCGTAAAGAGATCCTCAGCCTGCTGCATGAAGGCGGCTACAGCGTGGTCGATCTGTCCGACGATGAAATGGCTAAGCTGCATGTGCGTTACATGGTTGGCGGTCGTCCCTCAAAGCCGCTCCAGGAACGCCTGTTCAGCTTCGAGTTCCCGGAATCACCGGGCGCGTTGCTCAAGTTCCTGCACACGCTCGGCACGCACTGGAACATCTCTCTGTTCCACTACCGCAGCCACGGCACCGACTACGGGCGCGTGCTGGCGGCGTTCGAGCTGGGCGAGCACGAGCCGGATTTCGAAACGCGGCTGAACGAGCTGGGCTATGAGTGCCACGACGAAACCCATAACCCGGCGTTCAGGTTCTTTCTGGCTGGCTAGTGGTTCGGCAATATCGTCCAGAACGCATCAATAAGCGGCTCATGCAGCCGCTTTTTTTGTGCGCACACGCCTAGCTCAAATGGCGTCTTCTCGTCGCTGCGCTCCAGAATCATCACGCGGTTGCGCACCGGTTCCGGGCTGTTTTCCAGCACCACTTCCGGCAGCAATGCCACGCCGCAGCCAAGCGCCACCATCGACACCATCGCCTCATGACCGCTAACGGTGGCGTAAATCGACGGATTGCTGATTTTCTGACGGCGGAACCACAGCTCGATGCGGCGGCGCACCGGCCCCTGATCGGCCATGATAAACGGCACCGTCGACCAGTCCGGTTTTTCTACCGATACCTGATTACGCACCGGGCAGGGCAGCGCCGGGGCAATCAGCACCACCGCCAGATTCTCCAGCATCGAGAACGCCACCGCGCCCGGCAGGGTTTCGGGTTTTCCGGCAATGGCCAGATCCGCTTCGCCGGTCACCACTTTTTCCATTGCGTCGGCGGCGTCGCCGGTGGTGAGCTTAATTTCAACCGACGGATGCGCTGCGCGGAAGCGGTCGAGAATGGGGGGCAGATGGCTGTAGGCGGCGGTCACGGAGCAGAAAATATGCAGCTCACCGGAGAGTGATGGCCCCTGCTGATCAATAGAGTGCCGCAGCTGCTGGTACTGCAATAGCGTCTGCTGGGCAAAAATGCGCAGCTCTTCGCCCGCTTCCGTGAGGGTAACGGTACGGTTATCGCGCACGAAAAGCGGCTGGCCGAGGTCTTCCTCAAGGCGCTGGATCTGGCGCGAAAGCGTGGACGGGCTGACGTGCATCGCCCGGGCGCTGCGGCCAAAGTGACGGCTTTCCGCCAGGTGCAGGAACATTTTTAGATCGCGTAAATCCACCGATTCCACTCCCTCTTTTTACATTGCAAAAATTGCAATGTGACGTTGTGAATATATCAATTTCCGCAATAAATTTCCTGTAGTAATGTGGGTACATTCTCGCTGAAACGCGAACCGAACAATAAGACACACAACATCACGAGGTATCACCCATGGCTAACTACTTTAATACACTGAACTTGCGCCAGCAGCTGGCGCAGCTGGGCAAATGCCGCTTCATGGCGCGCGATGAATTTGCCGATGGCGCAAGCTACCTTCAGGGTAAAAAAGTGGTCATCGTCGGCTGTGGCGCACAGGGCCTGAACCAGGGCCTGAACATGCGTGACTCCGGTCTGGATATCTCTTACGCCCTGCGTAAAGAAGCGATTGCCGAGAAGCGCGCTTCATGGCGTAAAGCGACTGAAAACGGCTTCAAAGTGGGTACCTATGAAGAGCTGATCCCGCAGGCGGACCTGGTCGTTAACCTGACGCCGGACAAGCAGCACTCTGACGTGGTGCGTTCCGTACAGCCGCTGATGAAAGACGGCGCCGCGCTGGGTTACTCCCACGGCTTCAACATCGTTGAAGTGGGCGAGCAGATCCGTAAAGACATCACCGTAGTGATGGTGGCGCCGAAGTGCCCGGGTACCGAAGTGCGTGAAGAGTACAAGCGTGGCTTCGGCGTGCCGACGCTTATCGCAGTTCACCCGGAAAACGATCCGAAAGGCGAAGGCATGGCGATTGCCAAAGCCTGGGCTGCGGCGACCGGCGGTCACCGCGCTGGCGTGCTGGAATCTTCCTTCGTTGCGGAAGTGAAATCTGACCTGATGGGCGAGCAGACCATTCTGTGCGGCATGCTGCAGGCGGGTTCTCTGCTTTGCTTCGACAAGCTGGTGGAAGAAGGTACCGACCCGGCATATGCAGAAAAACTGATTCAGTTCGGCTGGGAAACCATCACCGAAGCGCTGAAGCAGGGCGGCATTACGCTGATGATGGACCGTCTGTCCAACCCGGCAAAACTGCGTGCTTACGCGTTGTCTGAACAGCTGAAAACCATTATGGCGCCGCTGTTCCAGAAACATATGGACGACATCATCTCCGGCGAATTCTCTTCCGGCATGATGGCGGACTGGGCCAACGACGACAAGAAACTGCTGACCTGGCGTGAAGAGACCGGTAAAACCGCGTTCGAAACCGCGCCGCAATATGAAGGTAAAATCTGCGAGCAGGAGTACTTCGATAAAGGCGTACTGATGATTGCGATGGTGAAAGCAGGCGTTGAGCTGGCGTTCGAAACCATGGTGGATTCCGGCATCATCGAAGAGTCGGCGTATTACGAATCTCTGCACGAGCTGCCGCTGATCGCGAACACCATCGCCCGTAAGCGTCTGTACGAAATGAACGTGGTTATCTCTGATACCGCAGAATACGGTAACTATCTGTTCTCTTACGCCTGCGTACCGCTGCTGAAAGAGTTCATGACCACACTGCAAACGGGCGATCTGGGCAAAGCGATTGCGGAAGGTGCGGTAGACAACGCGCAGCTGCGCGACGTAAACGAAGCGATTCGCAGCCACCAGATCGAGAAAGTGGGCCACAAACTGCGCGGCTACATGACCGATATGAAACGTATTGCTGTAGCAGGTTAACAACCTTGTCGGGTGGCGCTTCGCTTACCCGACCTACAAAACCGTAAGATGTAGGCCGGGTAAGGCGCAGCCGCCACCCGGCTTTTTTATTTGCGATACAGCACTTTAATCACGTGGTAGCCGAACTGCGTGTGCAGCGGGCCGGTTGGCTCCAGCACCGGGCAGGAGAAGACCACTTTATCGAACGCCGGAACCATTTGACCCTGACGGAATTCGCCTAAATCGCCGCCACGCTTGCCGGACGGGCAAATAGAGTGCTTCTTCGCCAGTTTGCCGAAGTCGGCGCCGTTTTTGATCTGCTCCAGAAGATCCAGAGCCAGTTTCTCTTCTTTAACAAGAATATGCAGTGCTGCTGCTGTTTTTGCCATGATCGTGCCTTGAGTGGTATGGATTAGGCTCGCTATACTACCACGCTGTTATTCTCCCCTCCTGACTTTCATTGAGCGATCATTTATGCGTTTAAATCCCGGACAACAACAAGCCGTCGAATTTGTAACCGGACCGTGTCTGGTGCTGGCGGGCGCAGGATCCGGTAAAACGCGCGTCATCACCAATAAGATTGCGCACCTGATCCGCGGCTGCGGCTATCAGGCCCGCCACATTGCGGCGGTTACCTTTACCAACAAAGCGGCGCGCGAGATGAAAGAGCGTGTTGGCCAGACGCTGGGGCGCAAAGAGGCGCGCGGGCTGATGATCTCTACCTTCCACACGCTGGGGCTGGATATCATTAAACGTGAATATGCAGCGCTGGGGATGAAATCCAACTTTTCGCTGTTCGATGACACCGACCAGGTGGCGTTGCTCAAAGAGCTCACCGAGGGGCTGATCGAGGATGATAAGGTGCTATTGCAGCAGCTGATCTCAACGATCTCGAACTGGAAAAACGATCTGATGACCCCGGCCCAGGCTGCGGCGATCGCCAAAGGCGAACGGGATCGGATCTTTGCCCACTGCTATGGTCTGTACGACGCGCACATGAAAGCGTGCAACGTGCTGGACTTCGACGATCTGATCCTCTTACCGACGCTGCTTTTACAGCGAAATGAAGAGGTGCGCGAGCGCTGGCAGAATAAAATCCGCTACCTGCTGGTGGATGAATATCAGGACACCAACACCAGCCAGTACGAGCTGGTGAAGCTGCTGGTAGGGCAGCGCGCGCGCTTCACCGTGGTTGGCGATGATGACCAGTCAATTTACTCCTGGCGCGGCGCACGCCCGCAAAACCTGGTGCTTCTGAGCAAAGATTTCCCCGCGCTGCAGGTGATTAAGCTGGAGCAGAACTACCGTTCCTCCGGGCGCATCCTGAAGGCGGCAAACATCCTGATTGCCAATAACCCGCACGTTTTTGAAAAGCGTCTCTTCTCCGAACTTGGCTACGGTACGGAACTGAAGGTGCTCAGCGCCAATAATGAAGAGCATGAGGCGGAGCGCGTGACGGGCGAACTGATCGCCCACCACTTCGTCAATAAAACCGAATACAAGGATTACGCGATCCTCTATCGCGGCAATCACCAGTCGCGCGTCTTTGAAAAGATGCTGATGCAGAACCGCATTCCGTACAAAATTTCCGGCGGCACTTCGTTCTTCTCGCGGCCAGAAATTAAAGATCTGCTGGCCTATCTGCGCGTGCTCACGAACCCGGATGACGACAGCGCGTTTCTGCGCATCGTGAATACACCAAAGCGCGAGATTGGTCCGGCGACGCTGCAAAAGCTGGGCGAATGGGCGATGACCCGCAATAAGAGCCTGTTTACCGCCAGCTTTGATATGGGGCTGAGCCAGACGCTGACGGGGCGCGGGTATGATAATTTAACCCGCTTCACCCACTGGTTGGGTGAAGTGCAGCGCCTGGCTGAGCGCGAGCCCGTGGCGGCGGTACGCGATCTGATCCACGGCATTGACTACGAATCCTGGCTGTACGAAACCTCTGCCAGCCCGAAAGCGGCAGAAATGCGTATGAAAAACGTTAACCAGCTTTTTAGCTGGATGACCGAAATGCTGGAAGGCTCTGAGATAGATGAGCCGATGACGTTAACGCAGGTGGTCACCCGCTTTACCCTGCGCGACATGATGGAGCGCGGCGAGAGCGAAGAAGAGGCCGACCAGGTTCAGCTGATGACGCTGCATGCGTCAAAAGGGCTGGAGTTCCCGTATGTGTATCTGGTCGGTATGGAAGAAGGATTATTGCCGCACCAGAGCAGCATTGATGAAGATAATGTCGACGAGGAGCGCCGTCTGGCCTACGTGGGGATCACCCGCGCGCAAAAGGAGCTGACGTTCACGCTCTGTAAAGAGCGCCGTCAGTACGGTGAACTCGTGCGCCCGGAACCCAGCCGTTTCCTGCTGGAACTGCCGCAGGACGATCTGATCTGGGAACAGGAGCGCAAAGTGATTACCGCGGAAGAGCGGATGCACAAAGGACAGGCTAACGTGGCGAACATTCGCGCCATGCTGGCAAAAGCCAAAGAGAAGGGATAATGATGAGTAGGCTGGGTAAGGCGACGCCGCCACCCGGCAGTGTTCAGCGTATTACTTCACCTCAAGCACCCAGTGCACATAGCTCTGCCACTGGCACTCCTGCTCGATCATCTCTGCCCCAAGCGGGTGATTCTCAATCCAGTTTTCCGGCAGCGTCAGCGTCAGCTTCTCATCATCGGCTAGCAGATTAATGGCGGGTAACAAATCATCGCGGCGGCGGCTGGCAAACAGAATTGCCAGACGCAGCAGGCGACACAGATGCTCGGCCACGCGCGGCGGTACGGCATTTTGCTGATGCAAAGAGGAGAGATCGACGGCGTTGGTCTGGTTCAGCAGTAGCGTTGCCAGCAGCTTTTTCTGTGCGGGCGTGTAGCCCGGCAAATCCAGGTTGCGCACCAGATACGCTGCGTGAGCAGGTGCCTGCTTAAAATCTATGCTGAGCCCCACCTCGTGCAGCGCACAGGCGCTCAGCAATAAATCGCGGCTCAGATGATCAAGATCCCAGGTGTTAGCGACCTGGTCGGCAAAGCGTGATGCCAGCTGTGATACGCGACCAGCCTGATCGATATCAACCAGAAATCGACGCTGGACGTTGCGCAGCGTACGGTTGCGGATGTCCTGATCCACCGACAGATGCAGCATTCCATAGACCAGACCTTCGCGCAGCGCGCCGCCGGCCAGGGTCATACACTGGATATTTAGTTCGGTGAATATGGCGATCAGAATGGCCAGCCCGCTTGGGAAAACCAGGGCACGTTCCAGCGTCAGGCCTTCAATTTCCAGCTCTTCCAGACGTCCGCACTGAATGGCACGCTGTTTAAGCTGCTGAAGTTTGGCAAGCGTGATCCGCTCGTCCATGCCCTGCGCCATCATGATTTCCTGCAGGGCCTGCACGGTACCCGAAGCCCCGACGCAGACTTTCCAGCCGTGATAGCGCAGTTCGTCCATTACCGGGCGTAGCACTGCGCGCGCGGCGTTTTCCGCCTCGTCGAAGTTCTCTTTACCCAGATTCCGGTCAGTAAAGTAACGTTCAAGCCAGGTTACGCAGCCCATCGACAGGCTGAACAGCGACGTCGCCTGCGCGCCGGTGCCGGTTACCAGTTCGGTACTGGCACCGCCGATATCCACCACCAGACGGCGATCGTCACCTCCGGTGGTGTGGGCAACGCCCTGGTAGATCAGGCGTGCTTCTTCTTCACCGCTGATAACCTGAACCGGACACCCCAGAATTTCCTGCGCTTTGGCAATAAAATCTACGGCGTTAACTGCCAGTCTGAGCGTCGCTGTGGCGACGACGGTGATTTGAGCATGCGGGATATCCTGCAGACGCTCAGCAAAGAGCCGCAGGCATTGCCAGCCACGTTCCATGGCTTCAGGCGAGAGGTAATTATCACTGCTCAGGCCCGCCGCGAGGCGGACCTTGCGCTTAATGCGCGTCAGCGTTTGTATGCTTCCCGCCACCTCACGCACAACCAGCATATGAAAACTATTCGAACCGAGATCAATTGCCGCATAGAGCGAGGTGGAGCTGAGCATAATGTATTAACCTGAACGACGACGATTACGCGGTGCGCCGCCTGAACGACGCGGACCATTGCCGGAGCGCGGGCGGGAAAGACGCTTAGGCGGCGGCAGTTCGCTTAACAGCGCTTCCGGATTGTATTTACTCTGCGGAATAGAGTGACCGATGTAGGTCTCAATGGCTGGAAGATTCAGCGCATACTCTTCACACGCAAGGCTAATCGAGTGACCGCTTGCGCCCGCACGACCGGTACGACCGATACGGTGTACGTAGTCTTCGCAGTCGTCTGGCAGATCGTAGTTAAAGACGTGCGTCACGGCCGGAATGTGTAAACCACGTGCCGCCACATCGGTTGCGACCAGAATATCAAGATCGCCACGGGTGAACTCGTCGAGGATACGAAGGCGTTTTTTCTGCGCCACGTCGCCGGTCAACAGGCCAACACGGTGACCGTCGGCAGCCAGATGGCCCCAGATGTCTTCACAGCGGTGTTTAGTGTTCGCGAAGATAATGGCGCGATCGGGCCACTCTTCTTCGATCAACGTTTGCAGCAGACGCATTTTCTCTTCATTGGAAGGATAGAAGAGCTCTTCTTTAATGCGGTGGCCCGTTTTCTGCTCCGGCTCCACTTCCACATACTCGGCGTTGTTCATCTGCTCGAACGCCAGCTCGCGTACGCGATAAGAAAGGGTGGCAGAGAACAGCATGTTCAGGCGCTGATTTGCCGGCGGCATGCGGCGGAACAGCCAGCGGATATCTTTAATGAAGCCCAGATCGTACATACGATCTGCTTCATCAAGCACCACAACCTGGATGGCGCCGAGGTTGATATGGTTCTGTTTGGCGTAGTCGATAAGACGGCCGGTGGTCCCAATCAGGATATCCACGCCGCTTTCCAGCACTTTCAGCTGCTTATCGTAGCCGTCGCCGCCATAGGCCAGGCCAAGCTTCAGACCAGTAGCCTGTGCCAGGGGTTCAGCGTCTGCATGGATCTGTACCGCCAGTTCTCGCGTCGGGGCCATAATTAGCGCGCGCGGCTGGTTAACTTTGCGGTCTGCAATCGCTGGGTGAGAAAGTAAATAATGGAACGTTGACGTTAAAAACGCCATCGTTTTGCCGGTACCGGTTTGCGCCTGCCCTGCAACATCGCGACCGGCCAGCGTCAGCGGCAGGGCGAGAGCCTGAATGGGCGTGCAGTTATGAAACCCTTTTGTTTCAAGGGCTTCGATCACTTTTGGGTGCAGGGCGAAGTCGGAAAACTTCTGTTCTGTTAAATGTGTTTTGCTCATAGTGTGGTAGAATATCAGCTTACTATTGCTTTACGAAAGCGTATCCGGTGAAATAAAGTCAACCTTTAGTTGGTTAATGCGACATCAACACGTCGTTGGTGGAGACAAAACCAACGTACCAGGCTTATTCCTGTGGAGTTATATATGAGCGATAAAATTATTCACCTGACTGACGACAGTTTTGACACGGACGTACTTAAGGCTGACGGGCTGATCCTCGTCGATTTCTGGGCTGAATGGTGTGGTCCTTGCAAAATGATCGCCCCGATTCTGGATGAGATCGCTGACGAATATCAGGGCAAACTGACGGTTGCCAAGCTGAACATCGACCAGAACCCGGGCACCGCACCGAAATACGGTATCCGTGGCATCCCGACCCTTCTGCTGTTCAAAAACGGCGAAGTGGCGGCGACCAAAGTGGGCGCGCTGTCCAAAGGTCAGCTGAAAGAGTTCCTGGACGCTAACCTGGCGTAAGGTTTCTCCGCTGTGCGTCCAGAGCCCCGGCTAAATGATGTGGAACTCTGGACGCCCGGCTGAAGTCGTGCTAAGTTAGCTATGACTTCGTTTTAAACATATCTATTGTTTGAATCTTGTTTTACCCGATACTTCCCTTTGTTGACATGAACAATGCGTGAAGTGGCTAAATTCCGGGCTTGTCACTCAATCCGTCTTGTCGTTTCAGTTCTGCGTTCTTTCCCTGTGACCAGACAGCGAACAGACATGAGGTGATGGCCGCTAAACAGGCATGGATGATCCTGCCATACCATTCACAACATTAAGTTCGAGAATCACTCCGAGTTTAAGAACCCACACCATTATGAATCTTACCGAATTAAAGAATACGCCGGTTTCTGAGCTGATCACTCTCGGCGAAAATATGGGACTGGAAAACCAGGCTCGTATGCGCAAGCAGGACATCATTTTCGCCATCCTGAAGCAGCACGCTAAGAGTGGCGAAGATATCTTTGGCGACGGTGTGCTGGAGATATTGCAAGACGGATTTGGTTTCCTCCGCTCTGCAGACAGCTCCTACCTCGCCGGCCCTGACGACATCTACGTATCCCCCAGCCAAATCCGCCGTTTCAACCTCCGCACTGGTGACACCATTTCAGGTAAGATTCGTCCTCCTAAAGAGGGTGAACGCTACTTTGCGCTGTTGAAAGTCAATGAAGTTAACTTCGATAAACCAGAAAACTCGCGTAACAAGATCCTCTTTGAGAACTTAACGCCTCTGCACGCGAACTCTCGCCTGCGCATGGAGCGTGGTAACGGTTCTACCGAAGACTTAACCGCGCGCGTCCTGGATCTGGCATCGCCAATCGGTCGCGGCCAGCGTGGTCTGATTGTGGCCCCGCCAAAAGCGGGTAAAACCATGCTGCTGCAGAACATCGCGCAGAGCATTGCCTACAACCACCCAGACTGCGTGCTGATGGTGCTGCTGATTGACGAACGTCCGGAAGAAGTGACCGAGATGCAGCGTCTGGTTAAAGGTGAAGTGGTTGCTTCTACCTTCGACGAGCCAGCATCTCGCCACGTTCAGGTTGCGGAAATGGTTATCGAGAAGGCGAAACGCCTGGTTGAGCACAAGAAAGACGTGATCATCCTGCTTGACTCCATCACCCGTCTGGCGCGTGCCTACAACACCGTGGTGCCAGCTTCCGGTAAAGTGTTGACCGGTGGTGTGGACGCTAACGCCCTGCACCGTCCAAAACGCTTCTTCGGTGCGGCACGTAACGTGGAAGAGGGCGGTAGCCTGACCATCATCGCAACGGCGCTGATCGATACCGGCTCCAAAATGGACGAGGTTATCTACGAAGAGTTTAAAGGTACAGGTAACATGGAACTGCACCTCTCTCGTAAGATCGCTGAAAAACGCGTCTTCCCGGCTATCGATTACAACCGTTCCGGTACGCGTAAGGAAGAACTGCTCACCACGCAGGAAGAGCTGCAGAAAATGTGGATCCTGCGCAAAATCATCCATCCAATGGGTGAAATTGACGCGATGGAGTTCCTCATTAACAAACTGGCGATGACCAAAACCAACGACGATTTCTTCGACATGATGAAGCGCTCGTAACGTAAATAAAGCCAGCGAACGCCACGTTTTTACGTGGCGTTTTTCTTTTATGGACTATACGCTATTATCGCCTACTCCCAATTTTGACCGGTCAGTGCGACAATAAGATAATTCGCACAGTAAAAACATTAATAGCTTGAATAATAAACAAATGGAATTGTAAGAGGTTTGCTTTATAACTTCAGGCGCGGCCCCTTGATGGTTATACTTCCTTGACTAACATTTGTTGAGAACATCCATTGTGAACCTACTTGATACGTTTACTGAACTAACCAGTATTTTCTTGTTTACCACCTGCTTTTTGTTTCTGGCACGTAAGGTTGCAAAATATCTGGGCTTAGTGGATAAACCCAACTTCCGTAAACGTCATCAAGGCATGATCCCTCTGGTCGGTGGCATCTCTGTTTTTGCGGGGATCTGCTTCACTTTTGCTATTGCAGATTACTATATTCCGCATGCCAGGCTTTATCTCATATGCTCAACAGTTCTTGTTGTGATTGGTGCGCTGGACGATAGATACGACATCAGCGTCAAAATCCGCGCTTTCGTTCAGGCAGCTGTCGCTATTGCAATGATGGTGTTTGCTAAGTTGCACCTGAGTAGCCTGGGCTATATTTTCGGGGCCTGGGAGATGGAACTCGGCCCATTCGGCTATTTCCTGACACTTTTTGCCGTGTGGGTGGCGATTAACGCGTTCAACATGGTTGACGGTATTGATGGTTTGCTTGGTGGCCTATCCTGCGTCTCATTTGCCGCCATTGGTTTCATTTTATGGTTCGATGGGCAATATAGCCTTGCTATGTGGTGTTTCGCCATGATTGCTGCCATCCTGCCTTATATCCTGTTAAATCTCGGCGTATTGGGCCGACGCTATAAAGTCTTCATGGGCGATGCGGGTAGCACGCTTATCGGCTTTACTGTCATTTGGATCTTGCTGGAAACCACTCAGGGCGATGTGCATCCCATCAGCCCGGTAACGGCGCTATGGATTATTGCCATCCCCTTAATGGATATGGTTGCGATTATGTATCGCCGCCTGCGTAAAGGAATGAGTCCATTCTCTGCTGACCGTCAGCACATTCATCATTTGATCATGCGAGCCGGATTCACTTCCCGGCAGGCATTTGTGCTTATTACGCTGGCGGCTGCTATTCTAGCGGGGATTGGCGTGACGGCGGAATATACGCACTTTGTGCCTGAGTGGGCCATGTTGGTATTGTTCTTGCTAGCATTTTCTCTCTACGGCTACTGCATTAAGCGCGCATGGAAGGTGGCGCGATTCATTAAACGTATTAAGCGCAGGATGCGACGTAACAGTAGCAAAAACACAACATTAACTAAGTAAAACCGGGACTATGATGACTCAACCGTTGGCGGGAGCGAAATCAGTGGTAACAGAGAATGAGCTGGACATTCGGGGTTTGTTTCGCGTGTTATGGGCAGGCAAACTTTGGATTGTGGGGATCGCGCTGGGGTTTGCACTGTTAGCGCTAGCCTACACGTTCTTTGCAAAACAGGAGTGGAGCGCCACGGCAATCACGGACAGACCCACGGTTAACATGCTCGGGGGGTACTACTCCCAGCAGCAGTTCCTGCGAAACCTGGATATTAAAGCCAGCCTTGCCACCCCGGATCAGGCTTCCGTTATGGATGAGGCCTACAAAGAGTTTGTGATGCAGCTGGCCTCGTGGGATACGCGCCGCGATTTCTGGTCCCAGACAGATTACTTCAAGCAGCGTCGGGTTGATAACACCAAAGCCGATGCCGCGCTGCTGGACGATCTGATTAACAATATTCAGTTTATGCCGGGCGACGTGCTGCGTAACGTCAACGACAGCGTCAAGCTGATTGCCGAAACTGCGCCGGATGCAAACAACCTGTTGCGCCAGTACGTCGCGTTTGCCAGCCAGCGTGCCGCCAGCCATCTAAATGAAGAGCTTAAAGGCGCCTGGGCAGCGCGCACTATCCAGATGAAAGCGCAGGTCAAACGTCAGGAAGAGGTGGCAAACGCCATTTTTGCGCGCCGCGTGCATAACATTCAGCAGGCGCTGAAAATTGCGGAGCAGCACAACATTTCCCGCACTGAGACGGATGTTCCGGCTGATGAATTGCCTGATTCTGAAATGTTCCTTCTTGGTCGCCCAATGCTGCAGGCGCGTCTGGAAAACCTGCAGGCCGTTGGGCCTGATTTTGATCTCGACTACGATCAAAACCGCGCGATGCTTAACACGCTTAATGTCGGTCCCTCCCTGGACCCGCGTTTTCAGACCTATCGTTATTTGAGAACGCCTGAAGAACCTGTAAAACGCGACAGTCCGCGCCGCGCATTCCTGATGATCATGTGGGGTATTGTGGGTGCACTCGTTGGTGCTGGCGTGGCGTTAACGCGTCGTCGTACAAACTAAGAACGCCGTTTACGATGAAGGCTGCGGCCTTCATCGCCTAATCGAAGAGAATCGATGTGAAAGTACTTACCGTATTTGGCACCAGGCCGGAGGCCATTAAGATGGCGCCTCTGGTTCATGCGCTGGCCAGCGATCCTGATATTGAAGCGAAGGTCTGCGTCACGGCCCAGCACCGTGAGATGCTCGATCAGGTCCTAACCCTCTTTTCCATCGTCCCGGATTACGACCTTAATATTATGAAGCCGGGACAGGGATTGACGGAAATAACCTGCCGCATTCTGCAGGATCTCAAGCCGATCCTGGAGTCATTCAAGCCCGACGTCGTGCTGGTGCACGGGGATACCACGACGACGATGGCAACAAGCCTGGCCGCGTTTTACCAGCGTATTCCCGTCGGCCATGTTGAAGCGGGTCTGCGCACCGGCAATCTTTATTCTCCGTGGCCGGAAGAGGCCAACCGTACGCTTACCGGGCATCTGGCGATGTACCATTTTGCGCCAACCGAGAACTCTCGCCAGAACCTGCTGCGTGAAAATGTCGCCGATAACAACATCTTTGTTACCGGCAATACGGTCATTGACGCGTTGATTTGGGTACGCGATCGCGTGCTGGCAAACAGCGATCTGCAGAAAGAACTCGCTGCCCGCTATCCTTTCCTGAATAACGGCAAAAAAACCATTCTGGTCACTGGCCACCGTCGCGAAAGCTTTGGTCGGGGCTTTGAGCAAATCTGTCACGCGCTGGCTGAAATCGCCGCGCAGAACGACGATGTGCAAATTGTCTATCCGGTACACCTTAACCCTAACGTCAGCGAGCCGGTCAACCGCATCCTGGGCCACGTCGAAAACGTCCTGCTGATTGAACCGCAGGACTACATGCCGTTTGTCTGGCTGATGAACCACGCCTGGCTGATCCTCACCGATTCCGGTGGGATTCAGGAAGAAGCGCCCTCTCTTGGCAAGCCGGTGCTGGTGATGCGTGAAACCACTGAACGTCCGGAAGCGGTTAAAGCCGGGACAGTGCGTCTTGTCGGCACCAACGCACAGCTCATCGTCGAAGAGGTCACGCGGCTGCTACACGACGATGAAGCGTATCAGGCGATGAGCCGGGCCCACAATCCCTACGGAGATGGGCAGGCTTGTGGCCGTATTTTGCAAGCACTTAAACACAATCGGGTATCGCTATGAGTTTTACTACCATCTCTGTCATTGGTCTTGGCTACATTGGCCTGCCTACTGCGGCGGCATTCGCCTCCCGTCAAAAGCAGGTTGTTGGTGTGGATATCAACGCACGTGCGGTAGAAACCATTAATCGTGGCGAAATTCATATTGTGGAGCCCGATCTTGACCGCGTGGTGAAAGAGGCGGTTGATGGCGGCTTCCTGCGCGCCAGCACGACGCCAGTGGAAGCGGATGCCTACCTGATTGCCGTTCCAACGCCCTTTAAAGGCGACCACGAGCCCGATATGGTCTACGTCGAGGCGGCGGCAAAATCTATTGCCCCCGTGCTGAAGAAAGGGGCGCTGGTAATTCTGGAGTCGACTTCTCCCGTCGGCGCTACCGAGCAGATGGCGCAGTGGCTGGCCGATGCGCGTCCTGATTTACGCTTCCCACAGCAGGCCGGTGAGCAGGCGGATATCAACATCGCCTACTGCCCGGAGCGCGTGCTGCCGGGGCAGGTGATGGTCGAACTGATTAAAAACGACCGGGTGATAGGCGGCATGACGCCGGTCTGTTCTGAACGCGCCAGCGCGCTGTACAAGATTTTCCTGGAAGGCGAATGCGTGGTAACCAACTCCCGCACCGCCGAGATGTGCAAGCTGACGGAAAATAGCTTCCGTGACGTTAACATCGCCTTCGCAAACGAACTGTCGCTGATCTGTGCCGATCAGGGGATTAACGTCTGGGAGTTAATCCGCCTGGCGAATCGCCATCCGCGCGTCAACATTCTCCAGCCTGGCCCAGGGGTGGGCGGTCACTGTATCGCCGTCGATCCGTGGTTTATTGTGGCGCAGAACCCGGCGCAGGCGCGCCTGATTCGCACCGCGCGTGAAGTGAACGATAGCAAACCTCACTGGGTACTGAATCAGGTTAAAGCGACGGTAGCGGATTGTCTGGCAGAGAGCGGCAAGCGCGCCAGCGAGCTGAAAATTGCCTGCTTTGGTCTGGCATTTAAACCCAATATTGACGATCTGCGTGAAAGCCCGGCGATGGAAATTGCTGAGATGATTGCCGAATGGCATAAGGGCGAAACGCTGGTGGTCGAGCCAAATATTCATGAACTGCCGGCAAAACTGGCGGGGCACTGCACGCTGACGACGCTCAATGACGCGCTGGCGACGGCGGACGTGCTGGTGCTGCTGGTGGACCATAAAGAGTTTAAAGCGACGTCCGGTGATGCAGTGCGTCAGCAGTATGTGGTTGATACGAAAGGCGTCTGGCGTTGAGTGCACTCCACGGCGTGCTGGAATCCCTTGAGTGGGAAAGCGCATTTTTTGCCCGCCCCTCGGCGATAGTCCGCTGGCGCGAGAATGCGCCCGCTCTGCAGGAAGTGGACTTCAGCGCCTGGCAGCGCGTGCAGGCTAAGATCCCGGCGGACCGTGCCGACCTGCTTGACGCGCTCCAGCAACACGGTTTTCAACTGGTTGAAGGCGAGGTAGACCTTTCCATCACCCTCACCCGGCACGATGCGTCCGGCGCGGAAATTGCAACGGAACAGGACATTCCTGTGCTGCGCCAGATGGCGGCCCGGGCGTTTGCGCAGAGCCGCTTTCGCACGCCCTGGTATGCGCCTGACGATAGCGGACGTTTCTATGCCCAGTGGGTAGAGAATGCGGTCAAAGGTACCTTTGACCACGTCTGCCTGATTTTCCGTGCAGCGAACGGCCAGATCCAGGGATTTGTCTCGCTGCGCAAGCTTAACGAGCGCGAGGCGCGTATTGGCTTATTAGCCGGGCGCGGCATGGGGGAGAAACTCATGCAGGCGGCGCTGCACTGGGCGCAGCTGCAGCAGGTTGAGACGCTGCGGGTGGCGACCCAGGTGGGCAACACCGCCGCGCTTAAACGTTATATTGCGAGTGGTGCCAACATCGACGCCACCGCCTACTGGTTATACAGGTGACAAGATGATTCCATTTAACGCACCACCCGTCGTGGGAACCGAGCTCGACTATATGCAGTCTGCCATGGGCAGCGGCAAACTCTGCGGTGACGGTGGTTTTACCCGTCGCTGTCAGCAGTGGATGGAGCAGCGTTTTCGCAGTGCTAAAGTGCTGCTGACCCCGTCCTGCACGGCATCGCTGGAAATGGCGGCCCTGCTGCTGGATATCCAGCCCGGTGATGAAGTGATCATGCCGAGCTATACCTTCGTCTCTACCGCGAATGCATTTGTCCTGCGCGGAGCGAAAATCGTCTTTGTGGATATCCGCCCGGACACCATGAACATTGATGAGACGCTGATTGAAGCGGCGATCACCGACAAAACGCGTGCGATTGTGCCGGTTCACTACGCGGGCGTGGCCTGTGAAATGGACACCATCATGGCAATCGCCAAAAAGCACAACCTGTTTGTGGTAGAAGATGCCGCGCAGGGCGTGATGTCCACCTACAAGGGGCGCGCGCTGGGCACTATCGGCCACATCGGCTGCTTCAGCTTCCACGAAACGAAAAACTACACTGCCGGCGGTGAGGGCGGTGCGACGCTGATTAACGATCGTGCGCTGGTTGAGCGTGCGGAAGTGATCCGTGAAAAAGGCACCAACCGCAGCCAATTCTTCCGCGGTCAGGTTGATAAGTACACCTGGCGCGATATCGGCTCAAGCTATCTGATGGCCGACCTGCAGGCAGCGTACCTGTGGGCACAGCTGGAAGCGGCAGAGCGAATTAATCTCCAGCGCCTGTCCCTGTGGCAAACCTATTACGATGCGCTTGAGCCGCTGGCAAAAGCCGGACGCATTGAGCTGCCAACCATTCCGGCCGATTGCGTCCACAACGCCCACATGTTTTACATCAAGCTGCGCGATAACGACGATCGCAGCCAGCTCATCGCCTGGCTGAAAGAGGCCGAAATTATGGCGGTCTTTCACTATATTCCGCTGCACTCCAGCCCGGCGGGCGAAGCGTTTGGGATGTTCGCAGGTGAAGACCGTTACACCACGAAAGAAAGTGAGCGTTTGCTTCGCCTGCCACTGTTCTTCAACCTCGCGCCAGTTAACCAGCGTACGGTGATCAATACCCTTCTGAGCTATTTCGGCTGATATGTCTCTGGCAAAAGCATCGGTGTGGACCGCCGCGTCCACGCTTGTAAAAATTGGTGCCGGACTGCTGGTCGTCAAGCTGCTGGCCGTCTCATTCGGCCCCTCAGGCGTCGGGCTGGCGGGCAACTTCCGCCAGCTTGTTACCGTCCTTGGGGTGCTGGCCGGTGCCGGAATCTTCAACGGCGTGACCAAATACGTTGCTCAGTATCATGACGATGCGGCCCAGCTTCGCAGGGTAGTGGGCACCGCGTCGGCAATGGTCACGGGCTTTTCGACCCTGCTGGCGATTGTGTTCCTGCTGGCCGCGGCGCCCATTAGCCAGGGATTGTTCGGGCACACCCATTATCAGGGGCTGGTGCGTCTGGTCGCGCTGGTCCAGATGGGCATTGCCTGGGCTAACCTGCTGCTGGCGCTGATGAAAGGTTTTCGCGATGCTGCCGGGAACGCGCTTGCGCTCATCCTGGGTAGCGTCATCGGCGTGATTGCCTATTATTTCTGCTACCGCCTGGGCGGCTATGAAGGCGCACTGCTTGGGCTGGCGCTGGTTCCGGCACTGGTTGTTGTGCCTGCGGCGTTCATGCTGATGCGCCAGGGCGTTATCCCTCTGAGCTACCTGAAACCGCAATGGGACAAGGTGCTTGCCAGCCAGCTGGGTAAGTTTACCCTGATGGCGCTCATTACTTCCGTCACGCTGCCGGTGGCCTACGTGATGATGCGAAACCTGCTGGCGGCGCATTACAGCTGGGATGAGGTGGGGATCTGGCAGGGCGTAAGCAGTATTTCCGATGCTTACCTCCAGTTTATAACGGCTTCCTTTAGCGTTTATTTGCTGCCAACCTTATCGCGTCTGACGTCCAGGCAGGATATTACCCGCGAAATTTTCCGCTCCCTGCGTTTTGTATTACCCGCAGTGGCGGCGGCCAGTTTGACCGTCTGGTTATTGCGTGATGTCGCCATCTGGCTGCTGTTCTCGGCGAAGTTTACCGCCATGCGCGATCTTTTTGCCTGGCAACTGGTGGGTGATGTGCTGAAAGTGGGTGCTTACGTTTTCGGCTATCTGGTGATTGCGAAAGCCTCGCTGCGGCTGTATATCCTCGCGGAGGTTAGCCAGTTTGCATTGCTGACAGCATTTTCACACTGGCTGATACCCGCGCACGGTGCGCTGGGGGCGGCTCAGGCCTACATGACAACCTATATCGTTTATTTCGCTGCCTGCTGCGGCGTATTTTTATTGTGGCGTAAACGCGCATGACTGCACTGATTCACATCCTGGGATCGGATATCCCACACCATAACCAGACCGTTTTGCGGTTCTTCAACGACGAGCTGGCATCGGGCAATCCTGATGCGCGCGAGTTTATGGTTGCAGGTCAGGATAATGGCCTGAGCGCGGCGTTTCCGGCGCTGACAATCACCTTCTGGCCGGATAAAGCTACCCTGGCGAAGGCGGTTATTGCCAAAGCCAAAGCGGATCGTGAGCAACGTTTCTTTTTCCACGGGCAGTTCAATACCGGCCTGTGGCTGGCTCTGCTCAGCGGGGGAATTAAACCCTCCCAGTGCAGCTGGCATATCTGGGGAGCCGATCTCTACGAAGTCTCGCGCGGCTGGAAATTCCGTCTTTTCTATCCGCTGCGTCGCATGGCGCAGGGAAGGGTGGGCCGCGTTTTTGCCACCCGTGGCGATCTGAATTATTTTGCGAAGCAGCACCCTAATGTGCGCGGTGAGCTACTCTATTTCCCAACCCGTATGGATCCGGCGCTGAACACCATGGCGAATGACGCGGTTCGCGAAGGCAAGCTGACGGTGCTGGTGGGGAATTCCGGCGACCGCAGTAACGAACATGTCGCCGCGCTCCGGGCGGTACACCAGCAGTTTGGCGACACGGTGAACGTGGTGGTGCCGATGGGTTATCCGGCCAACAACGACGCCTACATTGATGAGGTTCGCCAGCAGGGGCTTGCGTTATTCAGCGAAGAAAATCTGCACATTCTCAGCGAAAAGCTGGAGTTTGATGACTATCTTGCGCTGCTGCGAAAATGCGATCTGGGCTATTTCATCTTTGCTCGCCAGCAGGGGATTGGTACGCTGTGCCTGCTGATTCAGGCGGGTGTACCGTGCGTGCTTAATCGTGAAAACCCGTTCTGGCAGGACATGGCCGAGCAGCATATTCCGGTGTTGTTCACCTCAGACGCGCTGAATGTCGAAGTGGTACGTGAAGCACAACGCCAGCTCACGCTGGTGGATAAAAATAGCATCGACTTTTTCAGCCCGAATTACCTCACGCCGTGGCACCGCGCGCTGCGTATCGCTTCAGGAGACAACGCATGAGTCAGTTGCAGTTTAGCGGCTTACTGGTTGTCTGGCTTCTGAGCACGCTATTTATCGCCACGCTCACCTGGTTTGAGTTCCGCCGGGTGCGCTTCAACTTTAACGTGTTCTTCTCGTTGCTGTTTCTGCTGACCTTCTTTTTCGGCTTCCCGCTGACCAGCATTCTGGTCTTCCGTTTTGACGTGAGCGTCGCGCCGCCGGAAATTCTTCTCCAGGCCCTGCTGGCGGCGACCTGCTTCTATGGTGTTTACTACGTCACCTATAAAACGCGTCTGCGACCAGCGCAGGCCGCTGCCCCGCGTCGGGCGCTCTTTACCATGAACCGGGTGGAGACCCATCTGACGTGGGTGATGCTCATGACGATCGCCCTGGTCAGCGTCGGCATCTTCTTCATGCATAACGGCTTCCTGCTGTTTAAGCTCCACTCCTACAGCCAGATTTTTTCGGCTGAAGTCTCAGGCGTGGCGCTTAAGCGATTCTTCTATTTCTTCATCCCGGCGATGCTGGTGATCTTCTTCCTTCGCCAGGACAGCAAGGCATGGCTGTTCTTCCTGGTCAGTACGGTTGCGTTCGGTATCCTGACCTACATGATCGTGGGCGGTACGCGTGCCAACATTATCATCGCTTTCGCTATCTTCCTCTTCATCGGCATCATCCGCGGCTGGATCTCGCTGTGGATGCTGGTTGCGGCAGGGGTATTTGGCATTGTGGGGATGTTCTGGCTGGCGCTGAAGCGCTACGGGATGAACGTGGCGGGCGACGAGGCGTTTTACACGTTCCTCTACCTGACGCGCGACACCTTCTCGCCGTGGGAAAACCTGGCATTGTTGCTGCAAAACTACGACAAGATTGATTTCCAGGGGCTGGCGCCGATTGTGCGCGATTTCTACGTCTTTATCCCGAGCTGGCTCTGGCCGGACCGCCCTGGCGTAGTACTCAATACCGCGAACTATTTTACCTGGGAAGTGCTGAACAACCATTCGGGCCTGGCGATCTCGCCAACCTTGATTGGTTCCCTGGTGGTGATGGGGGGAGGCTGGTTTATCCTGCCGGGCGCGTTTGTCGTAGGGTTGATTATTAAGTGGTTTGACTGGCTTTACGTGCGTGGTAACGAAGAGACCAACCGCTATAAAGCGGCCATTTTGCACAGTTTCTGCTTTGGTGCCATTTTCAATATGATCGTTCTGGCGCGCGAGGGGCTGGACTCGTTTGTTTCGCGCGTGGTGTTCTTCATGGTCGTTTTTGGCATCTGCCTGTTACTGGCCAAACTGTTGTACTGGCTGTTCGACAGCGCAGGGCTTGTGCACAAGCGCGAGCCACAGGGCAGCACAACGCTGTCGCAAGTCTGAGTAGGGAAAGTAATGACTGATAAAACTTCTGCACCGCGCTATGCGCTTCGTGGTTTGCAGCTGATTGGCTGGCGCGACATGCAGCACGCGCTGGATTTTCTGTTCGCCGACGGGCAGATGAAATCCGGTACGCTGGTCGCTATCAATGCGGAAAAGATGCTGGCGGTGGAAGATAACGCCGAAGTCAAAAGCCTGATAGAAGCGGCTGAATTTAAATACGCGGACGGTATCAGCGTGGTCCGCTCTATCCGTAAAAAATATCCTGACGCTAATGTATCTCGCGTGGCGGGTGCCGATCTCTGGGAGCAGCTTATGGCCCGCGCTGGTGCGGAGGGTACGCCGGTGTTCCTGATTGGCGGTAAGCCTGAGGTGCTGGCCGAGACCGAAGAGAAACTGCGTCGTCAATGGAATGTTAATATTGTTGGTAGCCAGAATGGTTACTTCAAGCCTGAAGACCAGCAGGCTTTGTTTGCCCGCGTGCGCGACAGCGGGGCAAAAATCGTCACCGTGGCGATGGGGTCCCCGCGCCAGGAGATCCTGATGCGCGACTGCCGCCTGGTCAGCCCGGATGCGCTTTATATGGGCGTCGGCGGCACCTACGATGTCTTTACCGGCCACGTGAAGCGCGCGCCGAAGATTTGGCAAAATATGGGGCTGGAGTGGCTCTACCGCCTGCTCTCCCAACCCACCCGCATTAAACGACAGATTCGACTGCTTCGCTACCTCACCTGGCACTATACCGGTAAAATGTAATCAAAATGTAGCGCGATATGCTGTTCGCGCTGCAACTGACCTGCAAAGCTGCTGATAATTTGTGCAATGCATTCATTTTTTTAATGCATCGTTTGCCATTTGGCCGATTTTAAGAAACCATTCGCACCGTATTTTAGTACCCCTAAAAAACAATAACCGGTATTAAGCCGGGAAACAGCAAACACAATCGAGGATCTATGGCAGAGAAACAACCGGAGCTACAGCGTGGGCTGGAAGCTCGTCATATCGAACTGATAGCGCTGGGCGGCACTATCGGCGTTGGCCTGTTTATGGGCTCCGCAAGCACCCTCAAATGGGCAGGCCCTTCCGTATTACTGGCGTATATCATCGCCGGGCTGTTTGTTTTCTTCATCATGCGCTCAATGGGCGAAATGCTCTTTCTGGAGCCGGTGACCGGTTCCTTCGCCGTTTACGCACACCGTTATATGAGCCCGTTCTTCGGCTACCTGACGGCCTGGTCATACTGGTTTATGTGGATGGCGGTGGGCATCTCTGAAATCACCGCCATAGGGGTTTACGTCCAGTTCTGGTTCCCGGACATGGTCCAGTGGATACCGGCACTCATTGCCGTGGGGCTGGTGGCGCTGGCAAACCTGGCCGCCGTGCGCCTTTACGGTGAAATCGAGTTCTGGTTTGCGATGATCAAAGTAACCACCATCATCGTGATGATTGTTATTGGCCTGGGCGTGATTTTCTATGGTTTTGGCAACGGCGGACACGCCATCGGCTTTGGCAACCTGACTGAACACGGCGGCTTCTTCGCCGGCGGCTGGAAGGGCTTCCTGACGGCGCTGTGTATTGTTGTGGCCTCGTATCAGGGCGTGGAGCTGATCGGGATTACCGCCGGGGAAGCGAAAAACCCGCAGGTTACGCTGCGTAGCGCGGTGGGCAAAGTGCTGTGGCGCATCCTGATTTTCTACGTGGGCGCAATCTTCGTTATTGTGACCATCTTCCCGTGGAACGAAATCGGCACGACGGGGAGCCCGTTCGTATTAACCTTTGCGAAGATTGGGATTACAGCAGCAGCGGGTATCATCAACTTTGTGGTCCTGACGGCAGCGCTGTCAGGCTGTAACAGCGGGATGTACAGCTGTGGCCGTATGCTCTACGCACTCTCGAAAAATAACCAGCTGCCTGCGGCAATGAGTAAAGTCTCACGTGCTGGCGTGCCGGTAGCGGGCGTCGCGGTCTCCATTGTCATCCTGCTGATTGGCTCCTGCCTGAATTACATCATCCCTAATCCGCAGCGCGTGTTTGTTTATGTCTACAGCGCCAGCGTGCTGCCGGGCATGGTGCCGTGGTTTGTTATCCTCATCAGCCAGCTGCGTTTCCGCCATGCGCATAAAAAAGCGATCGCCAGCCATCCGTTCCGCTCGATCCTTTTCCCGTATGCGAACTATTTGACGATGGCGTTCCTGATTTGCGTATTAATTGGAATGTACTTTAATGAAGATACCCGCATGTCGCTGTTTGTCGGGCTGATCTTCCTGGCGGCAGTGACGGCCGCGTATAAGCTTTTTGGCCTGGGTCGCCGTGCCACCACGCAGAAAGTGGAGGAATAAGCGGCAAAATGTGCAAACCATAACCAAACGCGCATTTTTTTCAAAAAAGCACTAGACAGCGGGGACGGAGGTACGTAATATCCAGCCCCGCAACGGCGCTAAGCGCCCGTAGCTCAGCTGGATAGAGCGCTGCCCTCCGGAGGCAGAGGTCTCAGGTTCGAATCCTGTCGGGCGCGCCATTTTAGTTCCCGGCGCTAGAGCTGCGGTGGTCTGAGAAGTAGTCAGTACCGCGTGAAAGAATACAGTGGTGGCTATAGCTCAGTTGGTAGAGCCCTGGATTGTGATTCCAGTTGTCGTGGGTTCGAATCCCATTAGCCACCCCATTATTGAAAGAGTTGTGAATTGCGAAGGTGGCGGAATTGGTAGACGCGCTAGCTTCAGGTGTTAGTGTCCTTAGGATGTGGGGGTTCGAGTCCCCCCCCTCGCACCACGACTTTTTAAATGAATTGAACTAAAAATTCAAAAAAGCAGTACATCGGCGAGTAGCGCAGCTTGGTAGCGCAACTGGTTTGGGACCAGTGGGTCGGAGGTTCGAATCCTCTCTCGCCGACCAATTTTGAACCCCGCTTCGGCGGGGTTTTTTGTTTTCTGTAAGTTTTTTCCCCTGTCGTTATCTCCAGAAAGCACCCTTTATCATTGTCGCGATTCAGTGACATGCAAGTCATTGAAAATAAGATAAATAATTATTTGTGGGATTTACTGTCTCTTCCTGGCGACATATTTCTGCTTTTGCCGATACGCTATGAAGCTTCAGATGCGACTTAACAGCATAATTTCCTTTTATCTTAAAATGTTGCGCCATGTAAAAGTTCTGCGTGTAAATCTGGCACGTAACATGCAATAATATACGCGTAGATGCTCATTCCATCTCTTATGTTCGCCTTAGTGCCTCATAAACTCAGGAATGACGCAGAGCCATTTACGGTGCTTATCGTCCACTGACAGATGTCGCTTCGGCCTCATCAGACACCATGGACATAACGTTGAGTGAAGCACCAAATATGTTGTCTTACAGACCTGTTTTAACGCCTGCTTTTATAGCAGGCGTTTTTTTATGTCTTATTCCCGATACCCACGCATGATCAGGGCGACCAACAGCAGGGCGGCTGACGAGACCGTATAGAGCGCCAGCACTGAGCCAAGCCCAACAGCCACTATCGCTGTAATGCCGGTGAAAAGCGAGGCGCTGAGCGTTTGCCAACGCCAGGCTTTACCGCTGGCTGACGCGGTTTGCGTGATATGAAAACTGCTGAGTACGCCAAACGTGCCGGCTGCGAATAGAACGTTTGAGGCCAGATGCGCGATAAAGATCATCCCCAGCGCACATGCCATCCACCCAGACAGCAACGGCAGCATTCCATAAGCGGCAAGAAAAATACCGAGACAAACGATGATTCGCGGCGTGTGGACGGCAAAGCGCGTCAGGCTCTCTTTTTTTAGCAGCATGGGGCCGCAAAGTTGCCCCATGCTCCTTGCGAAAAGCAGAGGCAGAGCAAGGCCCGCCGCATCCTGAGGATGGAGCTGCTGCGCCAGGGCCGGAAGTAGCGCCATAGCCGGTGAGCCGACGGCCGCCAGCGCCGGCAAAATGAGCAGGCTGCGCTTTTGCCGAACGGTCAACGTCCGCCAGCGCAGTGGCGCGGGGGCTGCCTCTTCACCGGGGAGAGGTAGCAATGGCGCAGAAAACCGCCGCCCAGCCAGCCACAGCAGCAGCAGCGACCCGAGAAAACTGGCGGCATCAATAGCCAGCAAGGTAAACACGGAGGTCTGCTTGAATAGCACCACGCCGAGTCCAGTACCTAATAACACCTGAGAAGCAAAAGTCACATTTTCCAGACAGGTTGCAGCAGGCAGCTCTGTTTCGCTAAGTCCGCGTTTAAAGAGCAATGTCAGCGCGGGCCAGCTCATCCCGCTGAGCAGCGCTTCGGTGGATTGCACGGCGAGTAGCGAGGCAATGCTGTGATAACCCGCACCGAGCAGGGGGAAGAGTAGGGCGAGCAATCCCAGCCCCTCGGTCAGTATCAGCAGGAATACTGGAGAATAGCGCGAGCACAGCTTTTCGCCGATCGCGCTGCCGATGAATCCCGGAACCGTTGCGAAAAGAAAAGCGAGGGTGAGCAGGGCGGGCGGGGCCGACCACGCTAACAGTAAACCAAAGACCACGACCTGGGTTAAACCATTTCCCAGCGAAGAAAAGATAAAAGCACAGGCAAGCAGGCGCAGCCAGCGGTGGCAGCGCAGCGCTTCAATAAGCGCATACAAAAGCGAGTTCATGAAGATTTCCTTTCAAAAACGATTTAATCCACGCTGCAGAAAGTGCGCGTGTGTGAAAAAAGGTTAATGAAAAGACATCGTTACATTGGCGGGTTCGTTTGCAGATGTGGGTGTAAAGAATGTAGCAGGAGAAAGGCGATAAAAAAAGGAGGCCGTCTGGCCTCCTTCTTTTATTTATTGCGGGTTACCGTTATTTTGCAGCGTCAGCAACAGCCCATCGCGCCGCATAGCGGCCGCCTCTTCTGGCTTATGCTGTTTGTCCAGCGTATCGGCAAGCCACGCGTAGTCAAACGCGTCCGGACGCTGTTTCAGTGCCGCACGGAAGGCCAGGCTCGCCTCTTGCCATTCGCCGTGCTTCATCAGCGACTGGCCCAGGGTACTCCACAGCAGCGGACGGTCACCGACGGTTTTGATCTGCTGGCGCAGCACTTTTTCGACCTGCTCAGGGTTATTGGTTTTCAGGCGCGGGATCACCATGACCAGGCGATCGTCGTACTGGCGCTTCAGGCCGTCGAGAAGGATCTCCTGGGCAGTGTCATGATCGTCACATTCAATAAGATGTTCCGCCATGGCCACCTGCAGGGGGACCTGCTGGCGCGTTTTCCGGCTCTGATTCTTCCACCAGGTTTTCAGGCCTTCGCTGCCCAGGTCGGCGCGCGCCTGATCCATCAGGCCAATCCATGCCAGACGCTGAAGTTCATCACGATGTTCATCATCACCCACCTCGGCCTTCGCCATCGACGGAATAATGTCCAGCAACGAGCCCCACGCTCCGGTACGAATATAGGCCTGCTCCGCAAGGCGCAGGACTTCCGGATGACGCGGTGCGATTTCCAGCAGACGGTCAATGCCGTGGCGCGCCGCGTGGTTCTCATTGCGCGCGAGCTGCAGGCGGACGCGGGTAATTTCCACTGGGATCGGGTCGCCAGACGCCAGTTCTGACGCGCGTTCCAGATGCTGGTTAGCGCGGGCTTCATCACCGCGCTGCTGCGCCGCTTCGGCGGCCAGAAGATAGTTCACCACCGGCTGTTCCGCGTGGTCGGCGTTTTTCGACATCAGCTTTTCAACCTGCTGGTAATCGCCTTCGGCCAGCTTTAGCAGTGCCTGTTCCGTTTGCTTACGGGCGCGGCGACGCTTACGACCAACGAACCAGCCGCGGGTATGGGCACCGGTGCGGAAAATACGGCGCAGGATCCATTCAACGGCAAGCAGGACCACGACGCCGAGGATCAGAACGATCGCCAGACCCGTTACGCTGGTTTCAATGTTGTAGTTATCGGTCTGGATCAGTACGTATCCCTGATGACCCGCAAGCATCGGGCCCAGGACGATCCCGGCGATCAGCAGGATGAAGAGTAAAAGGACTTTTAGCATCATTACTCTCCCTGTGGCGCGCTTTCTGGCGCTGGTGCCGCCGCTGTGCCGGTCTGCCCGGCCGGAACGCCCGGCTGCGCCAGCAGGTTACGCACGCGCGTCTGCATCAGCTTCTCCAGAATCGGCTGGCTGGCCAGTTTATCCGGCACGTTCATGGTGATGTTCTGCTGGCTCAGCTTGTCGATATCTTCGAGGAAGGCGGTGGTCGTTGCATCATCGGTGTCGTAGTAGGCGCGTACCCACGTCGAGACGTTATCCAGCGCCTGTTTGTACGTTTCTTCCTGATGGCGCGGCACGGCCTGCGCCGCGACCAGCAGGCGGGAACGGATGTTTTCGCGCAGATAGATATCCTGATTCGGCGCTAACAGCGGTACGGCGGTTTCATCGCGACGGCGTATGGTGATGAAGCTGTCCATAAAGTTCTGCCAGCTTTTCTGCAGGTTTATGCGCCATTCGCTCAGGGAGCTGGACAGCTCGGTACCGTCAGAGTCCATCGGGGAGTCGTCGTCATTGTTATCCGCCAGCTGCAGGTTATCTATTTGATTCGAAAGCTGGTTCACCTTGAGGATAATGCCGTCGTAATCCACCTGTGAAACGGCGGAGAGGCTGGCGATATCTTCGGTAATCGCACGGCGCGCGGTAATGAGGCTCGGGTCGTTCATGTCGGCCAGGCTCGCATCGGCGCTTTTCAGCAGCGCGGCGGCGGTGGTCACGTCCTGATCGCTCCACAGCTTACGCCCGGCGAGTTTGACGAGGAAATCGGCCTGCGAGAGCAGCCAGGTTTTGGCATCGGTGCCGGAGATGGTGGCGACTTTCTGCTGTACTTCGCCCAGCTGTTTGGTCAGCTCTTCCTGTTTGCTGTTCGCCTCGGCAAGCGCGGCGGCCTGCTGCTTAATCACCGCTTCCAGCTCGGTTTTCTGCGTTTCCTGCGCTTTTTGCAGGGAGGTAAGCTGATTGACCAGCGTATCGCTGGTGGCCGTCTGGTTAGCACTCTGTTGCTTTACCAGACCATACAGGCCGACGCCTGCTGCCAGCGCAATGGCGATGGCAATCGCGCTCAGCGCGAGGCTGGTTTTATTGCTGCCGTTTTTCTTCTCAGCGGTTTTCTCAGTCGTCTCTGGCTGTGGCGTTGTCTCCACAGTCTCCCTGGTCTCTTCAACCACGGCGGAGGATTTTTCGTGTTCCGTCATTATGGCTTCCCATTTGAGAGTTATTGTAATGCGCGCAGCAGCGCATCGTTGTCGGCGTTATCAGCGATCCGAATATCCTGCCAGCCCAGTTCCCGGGCGAGGTTCGCCAGACGCTCACTGACGACCAGAAGCCGACAGCGGAGTAACCAGTTTTCGCGATACCAACTCGGTATCAGCGACCAAAGCTGTTGTAACATTTCACCGCTGGTGACCACCAGCGTATTAATACCGCGCGCGTGCCAGCGCATCGCCTCTTCAGCACCGTCGTAGTGTTTCGCACAGCGCTGGTAGCACTCAACAAACGTGACGTCAGCCCCGCGTTTCCGCAGCGTTTCACCCAGCAGTTCGCGGCCACCGTTGCCGCGCAAAATGAGCGCGCGCTTTCCGGCAATAGTTTGTAATTCAGGTAATTGTAGCAAGACTTCGCTGATTTCCCGATCCAACGGGTAGCGAACGTCTGTTCCACTCACGGTATGTAAGGCCAGCGCGGTGGTTCTGCCGATAGCAAAAAAGCGCGGAGCGGTCGGCCAGCGTGTCCCCGCCTGTTGCAGCTGCGCATGGGCAAATTCCACGGCATGCTGCGATAGCGCAAACAGCAGGTCGCCTTCCTGAAGAGTATTCATCTGGTCGGCGAGCGCAGAGAGCTCCCGACCGGGGGAGAATTCAATTAGCGGAAAACTCCAGGCCACCTGCCCCAGTGCGCGCAGACGGCTCACTAACTGCTCTCCTGCGGGAGAAGGGCGGGTGACAAGAATACTCATGCAGGGGGTTCTCCGTTATAGACCTCGGCCAGAATTTCACGTGCGCCGTTATTCAGCAGCTCTTCCGCCAGCGACACGCCAAGCGCTTCGGCATCCTGCGGCTTGCCGCGACGTTCGCCGCGCACCATCTGTGAACCGTCCGGCGCGCCCACCAGCGCACGCAGCCACAGTTCACCGTCTGTTAATTCAGCATAGCTGCCAATCGGCACCTGACACCCGCCTTCGAGGCGAGTATTCATCGCCCGCTCGGCTTTTACGCGGGTTGCGGTCTCGTCATGGTTCAGCGGAGCGAGCAGCTCGCGGGTGCGCGCATCGTCCAGACGGCACTCAATGCCGACGGCGCCCTGTCCGACGGCCGGCAGCGACAGCTCTGGCGGCAACGCCACGCGAATGCGTTCCTCCAGCCCCAGGCGCTTCAGGCCTGCAACGGCAAGAATAATGGCATCGTAATCGCCGTTATCCAGCTTGCCCAGACGCGTGCCAACGTTACCGCGCAGCGAGCGGATGATAAGGTCAGGACGACGCTCCGCCAGCTGACACTGACGGCGTAAACTGGACGTGCCAACCACGCTACCCGCCGGCAGCGCGTCGAGCGAGTCATAGTGGTTCGAGACAAACGCGTCACGCGGATCTTCGCGCTCGCAGATGGTCACCAGCCCCAGCCCTTCCGGGAACTCGACGGGCACGTCTTTCATCGAATGTACGGCGATATCGGCGCGGTTCTCAAGCAATGCCAGTTCCAGCTCTTTGACAAACAGGCCCTTGCCGCCCACTTTCGCCAGCGGCGTATCCAGAATCACGTCACCGCGCGTGACCATCGGCACCAGCTCGACGCGCAATCCACTGTGGCAGGCTTCAAGGCGCTGCTTAACATAATGTGCCTGCCAGAGCGCGAGAGGGCTTTGGCGTGTGGCAATTCTCAAAACATTGTCTAACATGCTTGTTACCGTCATTATCAATCGCTAACCATCCTAACATTGTTGACTCTGGGATGGCAGTTTTACGGTTGATGAAGCGTGAGAGGGACAAGGCGGCGTATTCGTCAGCCATAGCCGTATTCAGGAATTTACACGTACAGAACGGTGCTACACTTGTATGTAGCGCATCTTTCTTTACGGTCAACCGGCAAGGTGTTAAATTGATCACGTTTTAGACCATTTTTTCGTCGGTACCACCATAATGACAAGTGCGAAAAAAGGGTAACGGTTATCTTTTTGAAATACTGCGGGCTCGCTGTTATTCGTGTTTTGAATAGCTTACGACACCCGGAAACATCAGGCGATACGTCTTGTACCTCTATATTGAGACTCTGAAACAGAGACTGGATGCCATAAATCAACTGCGTGTGGATCGCGCGCTTGCTGCCATGGGCCCTGCTTTCCAGCAGGTATACAGTCTGCTGCCGACATTATTGCACTATCACCACCCGCTAATGCCTGGCTACCTTGATGGTAACGTTCCCCAGGGCATTTGCCTCTTCACGCCTGATGAAACCCAACAGCATTATTTGAACGAGCTGGAACTTTACCGCGGCATGCCGCCTCAGGTTTCTCCGAAAGGTGAACTGCCGATTACCGGCGTTTACTCCATGGGGAGCACCTCATCGGTAGGGCAAAGCTGTTCTTCGGACCTGGACATCTGGGTCTGCCATCAGTCCTGGCTCGACAACGAAGAGCGCCAGCTGCTGCAGCGTAAATGCAGCCTGCTGGAGAGCTGGGCGGCATCGCTCGGCGTGGAAGTGAGCTTCTTCCTGATTGATGAAAACCGTTTCCGCCATAACGAAAGCGGCAGTCTGGGTGGTGAGGACTGCGGCTCGACCCAGCACATTCTGTTGCTGGATGAGTTTTACCGTACTGCCGTTCGCCTGGCCGGGAAACGTATTCTGTGGAATATGGTGCCGTGCGATGAAGAAGAGAATTATGACGATTACGTCATGTCGCTTTACTCGCAGGGCGTACTGACGCCAAACGAATGGCTGGACCTGGGCGGCCTCAGCTCCCTGTCCGCCGAAGAGTACTTTGGCGCAAGCCTCTGGCAGCTCTACAAGAGCATTGATTCACCGTACAAAGCGGTGCTGAAAACCCTGCTGCTGGAAGCCTACTCGTGGGAATACCCTACGCCGCGCCTGCTGGCGAAAGATATCAAGCAGCGCCTGCACGATGGCGAAATTGTCTCCTACGGGCTCGACGCCTACTGCATGATGCTGGAGCGCGTTACCGAATACCTGAAAGCCATTGATGACGCCACGCGTCTTGACCTGGTGCGTCGATGTTTCTATCTCAAGGTCTGTGAAAAGCTGAGCCGTGAGCGCGCCTGCGTGGGCTGGCGTCGTGAAGTGGTCAGTCAGCTAGTGAAAGAGTGGGGATGGGACGAAGCGCGTCTGTCCATGCTCGACAACCGGGCCAACTGGAAAATCGATCAGGTGCGTGAAGCACACAACGAACTGCTCGATGCGATGATGCAAAGCTACCGTAATCTGATCCGCTTTGCGCGCCGCAACAACCTCAGCGTTTCCGCCAGCCCGCAGGATATCGGGGTGTTAACCCGTAAGCTGTACGCCGCGTTTGAAGCGCTGCCGGGCAAAGTGACCCTGGTTAACCCGCAGATTTCGCCTGACCTGTCTGAACCAAACCTGACCTTTATCTATGTGCCGCCGGGCCGCGCGAACCGCACCGGGTGGTATCTGTACAACCGTGCGCCAAGCATGGATTCCATCATCAGCCATCAGCCGCTGGAATATAACCGCTATCTGAACAAGCTGGTGGCGTGGGCCTGGTTTAACGGCCTGCTGACCTCGCGCACGCGCCTGTTTATCAAAGGCAACGAGGTGGTCGATTTAGCCAAGCTGCAGGAGATGGTGGCGGATGTGTCGCACCACTTCCCGCTGCGTCTGCCTGCCCCAACGCCAAAAGCGCTCTACAGCCCGTGTGAGATTCGCCATCTGGCGATCATCGTCAACCTGGAATACGACCCGACGGCGGCCTTCCGCAATCAGGTGGTCCATTTTGACTTCCGCAAGCTGGACGTCTTCAGCTTTGGCGAGCAGCAAAACTGCCTGGTGGGCAGCGTAGACCTGCTGTACCGCAACTCGTGGAACGAAGTGCGTACCCTGCACTTCAACGGCGAGCAGGCGATGATTGAAGCGCTGAAAACCATTCTCGGCAAGATGCACCAGGACGCCGCGCCGCCGGACAGCGTCGAAGTGTTCTGCTACAGCCAGCACCTTCGCGGTTTAATTCGTACCCGCGTGCAGCAGCTGGTGTCTGAATGCATCGAACTGCGTCTATCCAGCACCCGCCAGGAAACCGGGCGCTTTAAAGCGCTGCGCGTCTCCGGCCAGACCTGGGGGCTATTCTTCGAGCGTCTGAACGTGTCGGTACAGAAGCTGGAAAACGCTATCGAGTTCTACGGCGCGATTTCACACAACAAGCTGCACGGCCTGTCGGTTCAGGTGGAAACCAACCACGTCAAGCTGCCGCAGGTGGTGGATGGCTTTGCCAGTGAAGGGATTATTCAGTTCTTCTTTGAAGAGTCGGGCGACGATGCCGGGTTCAACATCTACATTCTGGATGAGACCAACCGCGCCGAGGTGTATCACCACTGTGAAGGCAGCAAAGAGGAACTGGTGCGCGACGTCAGCCGCTTCTACTCTTCCTCGCATGACCGCTTCACCTACGGTTCCAGCTTTATCAACTTCAACCTGCCGCAGTTCTACCAGATTGTGAACGTAGATGGGCGAGCGCAGGTGATCCCGTTCCGTACGCAGGCAATTACCCCTGCGGCGCCTGCGAATCAGGATACCGCACCGCTGTTGCAGCAGTATTTTTCCTGAGGCTTTTCGCCCGGTAAGGCGTAGCCGCCACCGGGCAACAAAACTACCTGAAACGCACTTCCTCGCCCGCCTGCGCGGTCGCCGCCTGTTCCAGCAGATCCCAGAACGTTTCGCCGCTGCGATCGCAAACCCACTCGTCACCCTTCAAATCAAAGTGATAGCCGCCCTGTTTGGCCGCCAGCCACACCTGGTGAAGCGGCTCCTGACGGTTAATAATAATTTTGCTGCCGTTTTCGAAGCTCAGGGTCAGAATGCCGCCGTTGATTTCACAATCGATATCGCTGTCGCCGTCCCAGTCGTCGATACGTTCTTCGATGGTCATCCACAGGGTGTCGGCAAGGCGATGGAATTCACTGTCGTTCATGGTTTTGTTCCTGTTTTTCGTGATGGCGGCAGTATAACGCTAAATAATTCCCGTTGCAGGAAAGCGGCAAACTCTTGCTTTTGTGTCTTCTCCTGCGATGATAGAAACAGATTTGAACTTACGGGCAACTTTATAATGAAAAACGCTTTCCGAACGCTTGCCGTTCTCATCACGCTGTTTAGCCTGACCGGCTGCGGACTGAAGGGACCACTCTACTTCCCGCCTGCGGATAAAACCGCGCCGCCGCCGACAAAACCGGTTAACAGCGGCATCGAGTCTTCCACGCCAAAGACTAACGATCGTGGCGATAACGGCGGTCCGACTCAGGTTAACCTCTGACGACAACGTTCTGTACCCGCGCAATGGAGCAAATGATGCAGTTCTCTAAAATGCATGGCCTTGGCAACGATTTTATGGTCGTCGACGCGGTAACGCAGAATGTGTTTTTCTCCCCGGAACTGATCCGCCGCCTGGCGGATCGGCACGTGGGCGTGGGGTTCGATCAGCTGCTGGTGGTTGAGCCGCCCTACGATCCTGACCTCGATTTCCACTACCGTATTTTCAACGCTGACGGCAGTGAGGTTAACCAGTGCGGCAATGGCGCGCGCTGTTTCGCCCGCTTTGTCCGCCTGAAAGGGCTCACCAATAAGCGCGATATCCGCGTCAGTACCGCCAACGGTCGTATGGTGCTCAGCGTTACCGACGATGAGCTGGTGCGCGTCAATATGGGCGAGCCTAACTTCGAGCCTTCCGCCGTGCCGTTTCGCGCAAACAAAGCGGAAAAGACCTATATTATGCGGGCGGCCGAGCAGACAGTATTGTGCGGCGTTGTCTCGATGGGTAACCCGCACTGCGTGATTCAGGTGGATGACGTGGAAACCGCGGCGGTCGAAACGCTCGGTCCGGTGCTGGAGAGCCACGAGCGGTTCCCGGAGCGGGCGAACATCGGCTTTATGCAGGTGATGAAGCGTGAACACATCCGTCTGCGGGTTTACGAGCGCGGCGCGGGCGAAACCCAGGCCTGCGGAAGCGGCGCCTGTGCGGCGGTGGCCGTCGGTATCTCCCAGGGGTTACTGGCAGAAGAGGTTCGCGTGGAATTACCGGGCGGTCGTCTTGATATCGCCTGGAAAGGAGCGGGTCATCCACTGTACATGACTGGCCCGGCGACACATGTTTATGACGGGTTTATCCATCTATGAAACAACCAGGGGAAGAACTGCAGGAAACAGTGACGGAACTGGACGACAGCGCTGTTGTTGATTATCTGCTGAACAATCCTGAGTTTTTTATTCGCAATGCACGCGTCGTCGAACGAATGCGCGTGCCGCATCCGGTTCGCGGGACCGTGTCGCTGGTCGAATGGCACATGGCGCGCTCGCGTAACCACATCAACCAGCTTGAAGAGAACATGACGCTGCTGATGGAGCAGGCCAGCACCAACGAAAGCCTGTTCTATCGCCTTCTGCACCTGCAGGCGCGTCTGGCCTCGGCGCACAGCCTTGAAGAGTTTCTCAGCCGCTTCCATCGCTGGGCGCGCGAGCTGGGGCTGGCGGGCGCAACGATTCGTCTGTTCCCTGACCGCTGGCGCATCGGCGCACCGTCGGGGTTCACCCATCTGGCGCTCAGCCGTCAGGCGTTTGAGCCGCTGCGCATTCAGCGCCTGGGTCATGAGCATCACTATCTGGGGCCGCTGAACGGACCTGAGCTGCTGGTAGTGCTGCCGGAAGCCAAAGCGATTGGCTCGGTGGCGATGTCGCTGATGGGGCGCGATGGCGACCTGGGGGTAATATTATTTACCAGCCGCGACGCGCACCACTATGAGCAGGGGCAAGCCACGCACCTGCTGCAGGAGATCGCCCTGATGCTGCCCGAGCTGCTGGAGCGCTGGATTGAACGCGTATGACGGACGGACTGCTCGCCACTGACGTCACCCGGTTTCTGCGCTATCTCGGCGTGGAACGTCAGCTCAGCCCCATCACGCTGCTCAACTATCAGCGTCAGCTTGATGCCATCATGCAGATTGCCGAAGAAATCGGCCTGAAAAGCTGGCAACAATGTGACGCCGCCACGGTACGCGGGTTCGTCGTGCGTAGCCGTAAAAAAAACCTTAGCCCGGCGAGCCTTGCGCTCCGGCTCTCTGCCCTGCGCAGCTTCTTCGACTGGCTGGTCAGCCAGGGGGGCTTAAAAGCCAACCCGGCAAAAGGGATCGCCACGCCGAAGGCGCCGCGCCATCTGCCGAAAAATATTGACGTCGACGACGTAAACCGCCTGCTGGATATCGATCTGAACGATCCGCTGGCCGTGCGCGACCGCGCGATGCTGGAGGTAATGTACGGTGCGGGCCTGCGTCTCTCCGAACTGGTGAACCTCGACTTAAAGCATCTCGATCTGGAATCCGGCGAAGTGTGGGTGATGGGCAAGGGCAGCAAAGAGCGCCGCCTGCCGATTGGCCGCAACGCCGTCTCCTGGATTGAGCACTGGCTGGATCTGCGCGGCCTGTTTGGCGCGGAAGAGGATGCGCTGTTTTTATCAAAGCTCGGCAAGCGGATCTCCGCGCGTAACGTGCAGAAGCGCTTTGCGGAGTGGGGCATCAAGCAGGGGCTGAACAGCCACGTGCATCCCCACAAGCTGCGCCACTCTTTTGCGACACACATGCTGGAATCGAGCGGCGATCTGCGCGGCGTACAGGAACTGCTTGGCCACGCGAATCTGTCGACCACTCAAATCTACACCCACTTAGACTTCCAACACCTTGCCTCGGTGTATGACGCGGCGCATCCACGCGCCAAACGGGGGAAATAATGCGTTTTTACCGCCCACTCGGTCAGATCTCAGCCCTGACGTTTGACCTTGATGACACCCTTTATGACAACCGCGAGGTGATCCTGCGTACCGAGCAGGAGTCGCTGGCGTTTGTGCAGAACTACCATCCCGCGCTGAAGGCGATGCAGAACAAGGACTTCCAGAAGCTGCGTCAGTCCCTGCGGGAGACCGAGCCGGACATTTACCACGACGTGACCGAATGGCGTCGTCGCGCGGTTGAGCAGGCGATGCTGAACGCGGGTCTGAGCGCACAGGATGCCGCCGTCGGTGCCGAAGCGGCAATGGAAAACTTCGCCAAATGGCGTAGCCGCATCGACGTGCCGCAGGAAACCCACGACACGCTGGCGAAGCTTGCCGAAAAGTGGCCGCTGGTGGCCATCACCAACGGCAATGCCCAGCCGGAGCTGTTTGGCCTCAGCGATTATTTTGAATTCGTGCTGCGCGCGGGTCCGCACGGGCGCGCGAAGCCGTTCAGTGACATGTACCATCTGGCGGCAGATAAGCTTAACCTGCCGCTGGGTGAGATCCTGCACGTGGGCGATGACCTGACCACCGACGTGGCCGGTGCCATCCGCTGCGGCATGCAGGCCTGCTGGACCAAGCCAGAAAATGCGGAGCTGATGACCGCAACAGACAGCCGTCTTCTGCCGCACGTGGAAATTTCGCGGTTGGCATCCCTCACGACGCTGATATAATCATCAATTGTTCTGTATAAATTAACAGGGTTTTGGCGAGTGGAAACATTTGCCTGCCCGACATGACGTGACGGTGCCAATGGACGTTTCTTACCTGCTCGACAGCCTTAATGACAAACAGCGTGACGCGGTTGCCGCCTCGCGCACCAACCTGCTGGTTCTGGCTGGGGCGGGGAGTGGTAAGACACGCGTGCTGGTTCACCGTATCGCCTGGCTGCAGAGCGTGGAAAACTGCTCACCGTACTCGATTATGGCCGTGACGTTTACCAACAAGGCGGCGGCGGAGATGCGTCACCGTATCGCCCAGCTGATGGGCACCAGCCAGGGCGGCATGTGGGTTGGCACCTTCCACGGCCTGGCGCACCGTCTGCTGCGCGCGCACCATATGGACGCTAACCTGCCGCAGGATTTCCAGATCCTCGACAGCGAAGATCAGCTCCGTCTGCTGAAGCGCCTGATCAAGGCGATGAACCTCGATGAGAAGCAGTGGCCGCCGCGTCAGGCGATGTGGTACATCAACGGTCAGAAAGACGAGGGGCTGCGCCCGCACCACATTCAGAGTTTCGGCAACCCGGTCGAGCAGACCTGGCAGAACGTCTATAAGGCCTATCAGGAGGCGTGCGATCGCGCCGGCCTGGTGGATTTCGCCGAGCTGCTGCTGCGCGCCCACGAGCTGTGGCTCAACAAACCGCATATCCTGCAGCACTACCGCGAACGCTTCACCAACATCCTGGTGGACGAATTCCAGGATACCAACAACATCCAGTACGCGTGGATCCGCCTGCTGGCCGGAGATACCGGCAAGGTGATGATCGTGGGCGATGACGACCAGTCGATCTACGGCTGGCGCGGCGCGCAGGTGGAAAACATCCAGCGCTTCCTCAACGATTTTCCCGGCGCGCAAACCATCCGACTGGAGCAGAACTACCGCTCAACCAGCAACATCCTGAGCGCGGCCAACGCCCTGATTGAGAACAACAACGGGCGTCTGGGCAAAAAGCTGTGGACCGACGGCGTCGACGGCGAACCGATCTCAATTTACTGCGCCTTCAA
The DNA here is from genome assembly GCF_057320665.1 of Enterobacter cloacae complex sp. 385G4. Classification (NCBI taxonomy): domain Bacteria; kingdom Pseudomonadati; phylum Pseudomonadota; class Gammaproteobacteria; order Enterobacterales; family Enterobacteriaceae; genus Enterobacter; species Enterobacter cloacae complex sp. 385G4. The sequence continues at coordinate 34,174 of NZ_JBXWDD010000013.1, read as the reverse complement.
CGAGCTCGACGAAGCCCGCTTCGTGGTGAACCGCATCAAAACCTGGCAGGACAACGGCGGCGCGCTGGAGCAGTGCGCCATTCTCTACCGCAGCAACGCCCAGTCGCGCGTGCTGGAAGAGGCGCTGCTGCAGGTAAGCATGCCGTACCGCATTTACGGCGGCATGCGATTCTTCGAACGTCAGGAGATCAAAGATGCGCTTTCGTATCTGCGCCTGATCGCCAACCGCAACGACGACGCGGCGTTTGAGCGCGTGGTGAACACGCCGACTCGCGGGATTGGCGACCGTACGCTGGACGTGGTGCGTCAGGCCTCGCGCGATCGCCAGCTGACGCTGTGGCAGGCGTGCCGCGAGCTGCTGCAGGAAAAGGCCCTTGCCGGACGCGCCGCCAGCGCGCTCCAGCGCTTCCTGGAATTAATTGATGCCCTGGCGCAGGAAACCGCCGACATGCCGCTGCACGTGCAGACCGACCGGGTGATTAAAGACTCCGGGCTGCGTACCATGTACGAGCAGGAAAAAGGCGAAAAGGGGCAGACCCGTATTGAGAACTTAGAGGAACTGGTCACGGCAACGCGCCAGTTCAGCTACAACGAAGAAGACGAAGACCTGATGCCGCTGCAGGCGTTCCTCTCTCACGCCGCACTGGAGGCGGGTGAAGGGCAGGCGGACACCTGGCAGGACGCGGTTCAACTGATGACCCTGCACTCCGCCAAAGGTCTGGAGTTCCCGCAGGTGTTTATCGTCGGCATGGAAGAGGGCATGTTCCCAAGCCAGATGTCGCTCGATGAAGGCGGGCGTCTGGAAGAAGAACGTCGTCTGGCTTATGTGGGCGTGACGCGAGCGATGCAGAAGCTGACGCTAACCTACGCTGAAACCCGCCGCCTGTACGGTAAAGAGGTCTATCACCGTCCGTCGCGCTTTATCGGTGAACTGCCGGAAGAGTGCGTGGAAGAGGTGCGTCTGCGCGCCAGCATCAGCCGTCCGGTTAGCCATCCGCGCATGGGCTCGCCGATCTCTGAAACCGACACCGGCTACAAGCTGGGCCAGCGCGTGCGCCATTCGAAGTTTGGCGAAGGTACCATTGTGAATCTGGAAGGCAGCGGCGAGCACAGCCGCCTGCAGGTCGCGTTCCAGGGGCAGGGGATCAAATGGCTGGTGGCGGCCTACGCGAAGCTGGAAACAGTCTAACATTCAGAAAAATATCATTATTTTGTAATAATCTGCTAGCCTTATACAGTGAAGGTCAATTAATGCCCTTCAGCGTTCCGTTGCGTGTTGACGCCACAGTTACTGCTGGCGTAACATGCGCGCACGATTACGCTAAGAGGACATTCGCCTTGGACACACCCAGTAGATACTGGCTCAATTCCCTGTCATCCAGGAACAACTCCTAAGGCTATCTCCTCATGCTGATGGCCTTAGTGGTTGTCAGCGACTGCATTATTCCCGTCGCGCTGAGTCAGGCTGTTTAATGGTCTGAAACCCAATTTGTTTCTGTGTGCCCACCGAACTGTCCGATATTTTTTGCATTGGGAGTCCCGGTCATGTTGAGCGCATTTCAACTCGAAAATAACCGACTGACTCGGCTTGAAGCCGAAGAGTCACAGCCCCTCATTGATGCCGTATGGGTGGATCTGGTCGAGCCGGACGACGATGAGCGCCTTCGCGTACAATCTGAGCTGGGGCAAAGCCTGGCAACCCGCCCGGAACTGGAAGACATCGAAGCCTCCGCGCGTTTCTTTGAAGATGAAGACGGCCTGCACATTCACTCCTTCTTCTTCTTTGAAGATGCGGAAGATCACGCGGGCAACTCCACCGTGGCGTTTACCATTCGCGACGGTCGTCTGTTTACTCTGCGTGAACGCGAACTGCCGGCATTCCGTCTCTACCGCATGCGCGCCCGCAGCCAGGCGATGGTGGACGGTAACGCTTACGAGCTGCTGCTCGATCTGTTCGAAACTAAAATTGAACAGCTGGCGGACGAAATTGAAAACATCTACAGCGATCTGGAAAAGCTGAGCCGCGTGATCATGGAAGGCCATCAGGGGGATGAGTACGACGAAGCGCTTTCGACGCTGGCAGAGCTGGAAGATATCGGCTGGAAGGTGCGCTTGTGTCTGATGGATACCCAGCGCGCGCTGAACTTCCTGGTGCGCAAGGCGCGTCTGCCGGGCGGTCAGCTGGAGCAGGCGCGTGAGATCTTACGCGATATCGAATCCCTGCTGCCGCACAACGAATCCCTGTTCCAGAAGGTGAACTTCCTGATGCAGGCGGCGATGGGCTTTATCAACATCGAGCAGAACCGCATTATCAAGATCTTCTCGGTAGTGTCCGTGGTGTTCCTGCCGCCGACGCTGGTGGCGTCCAGCTACGGGATGAACTTCGAGTTTATGCCGGAGCTGAAGTGGAGCTTTGGCTACCCGGGGGCGATTATCTTTATGATCCTCGCCGGGCTGGCACCATATCTGTACTTTAAGCGTCGGAACTGGCTGTAAAATCTGGCGGGTGGCGCTGCGCTTACCCGCCCTACAAAACACCTACATTCCTCTGCGGGTTCTGCGCTGGGTATAAATCGCATCGGCGACGAAAATCGCCAGCGCCACCCAGATAAAGGCAAAGGTCACCATCTTATCCGCACCCGGCACTTCGCCGTAAAACACCACCGCCAGCAGGAACATCAGCGTCGGGCCAATGTACTGGAAGAAGCCCAGCGTGGAGAGGCGCAGGCGCGTTGCCGCACCGGTGAAGCACAGCAGCGGAATGGTGGTCACTACGCCCGCCGCCATCAGCATCAGGTTTAGCGACCACGGGTTGCTGCCCATATGGCTGGTGGTGCTGTCGGCGATACCGAACAGATAGATCGCCGCCACCGGGAGCAGCCACAGGGTTTCAAACAGCATCCCGGTTTGCGCTTCCACCGCAATTTTCTTACGTACCAGGCCGTAAAAAGCAAAGCTGAACGCCAGACCGAGGGCGATAACCGGCAGCGATCCAAAGGTCCACAGCTGCACCAGCACGCCGCAGAAGGCGAGAATCACCGCCACCCACTGCATCCGGCGGAAGCGTTCGCCGAGGAAAATCATCCCCAGCACGATATTCACCAGCGGGTTAATGAAGTACCCCAGGCTCGCTTCGAGCATGTGGTGGTTATTCACCGCCCAGATAAACAGCAGCCAGTTGCCGCCGATCAGCACCGCAGAAAGCGCCAGCAGGAAGACCTTTTTAGGGGTTTGCAGCAGCGTTTTGACGCCGGACCACTGACGGCTGAGGCTCATCAGCGCGATCATAAAGAAAAACGACCAGATGACGCGGTGAGTGAGGATCTCGTCGGCCGGAACATAGGCGATAAATTTGAAATACGCCGGGGCGATACCCCAAATAAAATAAGCGGCAAGGGCGAGTAAAACGCCCTGCCGCGTCTGTTTAGCATCCATCGGGAAAATCCGTGACAAAAAAGTGAATCAATTTTACCCGAATTTGCCGCCTCAACCCACCATATAAGTGGCGGTTGCGCTGGCGATATAAACCTGCTCCTCGTTATGCAGCTCAACGCGGGCAACGGCAACTTTATTCCCGGCACGCAGCAGGCTGCTGGTGCAGGTAAAGCGGTTTCCGCGCCCCGGGCGAAGATAGTCGACGCGTAAATCAATGGTGCCCATGCGCGCCAGACGCTGGCGGAGTTCATCTTCGTTGATGGTGTCATGGCGCGTCAGCGTACTGCCCACGCAGACCAGACCTGCCGCCACGTCCAGCGCGGAGGCAATCACCCCGCCGTGCAGAATACTTTGCGCCCAGTTGCCCACCATCATCGGCTGGTTGTTGAAACTCAGCTGGGCAAACTCTTTCTCGTAACGCTCCAGCTCAAGACCCAGCGCACGGTTAAACGGCATATGGTAAACAAAAATCTCGCCCACGAGTTTTAACACTTCTTCGGCGGTAAGCATGGCTGACATGAGACATTACATCCTTATTGTTAATGAAATGTTGATTTTATGCTTCAGCAATAAGGAATTCCACTTTCAGAAACGAGGATGCAGCAGTTATCGCAGAAGTCTGTAGAATGTTCGCCTCATAACTATTCAGGTAATTTTACTCTTTGCAGGAGAACACCACCGATGCGGACGTATCTGGCCTGGTTACTGGCGGCGGTTGCGCTGCCCCTCACAGCATATGCGCAGGAAGCGACGATTAAAGAAGTCCATGATAAACCTGCCGTTAAGGGCAGCATTATCGCCAATATGCTGCAGGAGCATGACAATCCGTTCACGCTCTACCCGTATGACACGAACTACGTGATTTATACCCAAACCAGCGATCTCAACAAAGAAGCGATAAGCTCCTATAACTGGTCTGATAATGCGCGTAAGGATGAGGTGAAGTTCCAGCTTAGCCTCGCGTTCCCGTTCTGGCGCGGTATTCTGGGGCCAAACTCGGTGCTCGGCGCGTCTTATACGCAGAAATCCTGGTGGCAGCTCTCCAACAGCGGCGAATCTTCACCGTTCCGTGAAACCAACTATGAGCCGCAGCTTTTCCTCGGCTTCGCAACGGACTATGAATTTGCTGGCTGGACGCTGCGCGACGTCGAAGTGGGCTTTAACCATGATTCTAACGGACGTTCCGATCCAACCTCCCGTAGCTGGAACCGCGCCTATACGCGCCTGATGGCGCAGAACGGTAACTGGATGGTGGAAGTGAAGCCGTGGTATGTGCTCGGCAGCACCGATGACAACCCGGATATCACCAAATATATGGGCTACTACCAGCTCAAGGTCGGCTACCAGCTTGGTGATGCCGTGCTGAGCGCGAAAGGCCAGTACAACTGGAACACCGGCTACGGCGGTGCGGAGCTCGGTCTGAGCTACCCGGTGACGAAGCACGTGCGTCTCTATACCCAGGTGTATAGCGGCTACGGCGAGTCGCTGATCGACTACAACTTCAATCAGACTCGCGTTGGCGTGGGCGTAATGCTGAACGATATTCTCTAAGCTGCTCGAATGTTTTTGCGTTAAACGTTGAAGTTTCTCTCTCAGGCGCTGAAAATAGCGCCTGTTTTATTTTTCGCAAATGGGGTTAACGTGGCGCAGGCGGAAGTATTGAATCAGGAGTCGCTGGCTAAACAGGTTTTGCATGAAACCTTTGGCTACCAGCAGTTCCGCCCCGGCCAGGAAACCATCATTGAAACGGTTCTGGAAGGCCGCGATTGCCTGGTGGTGATGCCGACCGGCGGCGGTAAATCCCTCTGTTATCAGGTGCCCGCGCTGGTGCTTAACGGCCTGACGGTCGTGGTATCGCCTCTCATTTCCCTGATGAAAGACCAGGTCGACCAGCTGCTCGCCAACGGCGTGGCGGCGGCCTGCCTGAACTCGACCCAAACCCGCGAGCAGCAGCAAGAGGTGATGGCCGGGTGCCGCACCGGGCAGATCCGCCTGCTGTATATCGCGCCGGAACGCCTGATGCTGGATAACTTCCTCGACCATCTCGCGCACTGGAATCCGGTTCTGCTTGCGGTGGATGAAGCGCACTGTATCTCCCAGTGGGGACACGATTTCCGTCCGGAATATGCTGCCCTCGGCCAGCTGCGTCAGCGCTTCCCTGAACTGCCGTTTATGGCGCTTACCGCCACGGCGGACGACACCACGCGTCTGGACATTGTTCGCCTGCTGGGGCTGAACGACCCGTATATTCAGGTCAGCAGCTTCGACCGCCCGAACATCCGCTACATGCTGATGGAAAAATTCAAGCCGCTGGACCAGCTCCTGCGCTACGTTCAGGAGCAGCGCGGCAAGTCCGGCATCATCTACTGCAACAGCCGTGCGAAGGTGGAAGACACCGCCGCGCGTCTGCAAAATCGCGGCTTTAGCGCCGCGGCCTATCACGCCGGGCTGGAGAACCACATCCGCGCCGACGTGCAGGAGAAATTCCAGCGCGACGACCTGCAAATCGTCGTCGCGACGGTGGCGTTCGGGATGGGCATCAACAAGCCGAACGTGCGCTTTGTGGTGCATTTCGACATTCCGCGCAATATCGAATCCTACTATCAGGAGACCGGCCGCGCCGGCCGTGACGGCCTGCCTGCGGAAGCGATGCTGTTTTACGATCCGGCCGATATGGCGTGGCTGCGCCGCTGTCTGGAAGAGAAGCCGCAGGGACAACTCCAGGACATTGAGCGCCACAAGCTCAACGCGATGGGTGCCTTCGCTGAAGCGCAAACCTGCCGCCGTCTGGTGCTGCTCAACTACTTTGGTGAAGGGCGACAGGAGCCGTGCGGCAACTGCGATATCTGCCTCGATCCGCCAAAGCAGTACGATGGTCTGATGGACGCGCGCAAAGCGCTCTCGACCATTTACCGCGTGAATCAACGCTTCGGGATGGGCTACGTGGTGGAAGTGCTGCGCGGTGCCAATAACCAGCGTATCCGCGACTTGGGGCACGACAAGCTGCCGGTTTACGGCATCGGTAAAGACCAGAGCCACGAGCACTGGGTCAGCATTATTCGTCAGCTGATCCACCTCGGCTTTGCCACACAGAACATTGCCCAGCACTCCGCGCTACAGCTGACCGAAGCAGCGCGTCCGGTGCTGCGCGGTGACGTTGAGCTCAAGCTCGCCGTGCCGCGCGTGGTCGCCCTCAAGCCGCGCGTGATGCAGAAATCCTACGGCGGTAACTATGACCGCAAGCTGTTTGCCAAGCTCCGCAAGCTGCGTAAAGCTATCGCTGACGAAGAGAACATCCCGCCATACGTGGTGTTCAACGACGCGACGCTGATAGAGATGGCCGAGCAGATGCCGCTCAGCGCCAGCGAAATGCTCAGCGTTAACGGCGTGGGGACGCGCAAGCTGGAGCGCTTCGGTAAAGAGTTTATGGCGCTTATCCGCTCTCACGCCGATGGTGATGATGAGGAGTAGTCAGCCGGGCGAAAAAGTGCCAGGATGATGACTCACTGAATTATTTCCCCGCGAGCTAATTATGTTAATGCTATTTCTCACCGTGGCGTTAGTGCACATCGTTGCGCTGATGAGCCCTGGCCCAGACTTTTTCTTCGTGTCGCAAACTGCCGTCAGCCGCTCCCGCAAAGAGGCGATGATGGGCGTGCTCGGTATTACCATGGGCGTTATGGTCTGGGCGGCGGTCGCGCTGCTCGGTCTGAACCTGATCCTGGCGAAGATGGCCTGGCTGCATAACATCATTATGGTTGGCGGCGGGCTGTACCTGTGCTGGATGGGCTACCAGATGCTGCGCGGGGCGCTGAAGAAAGAAGAGAAAAAACCGGAAGAGCCAAAGGTAGAGCTGGCAACGGGCGGCCGCAGCTTTGTAAAAGGGCTCCTGACTAACCTGGCAAACCCGAAAGCGATTATCTATTTCGGATCCGTGTTCTCGCTGTTTGTGGGTGACAGCGTCGGCGCAGGCGCGCGCTGGGGGATCTTCCTGCTGATCGTTGTTGAGACGTTCGCCTGGTTCACTATTGTTGCCAGCCTGTTCGCCTTACCGGCGATGCGCCGCGGCTATCAGCGCATCGCGAAGTGGATCGACGGCTTCGCCGGCGCGCTGTTCGCCGGCTTCGGCATTCATCTCATCATCTCTCGCTAAGCATGACGCGCTGACGCAAGCAGCGCGCCAACCAGCATAAACAGCGAACCAAAGACTTTATTCAGGGCCTTCATCTGCTTAGGCCCTTTGATCCACGCCGCTATCCGCTGCGCCAGCGTCGCGTAACCAATCATCACGATGATATCGACAATAATGGTGGTCGCGCCCAGCACCACGTACTGCATGACCTGAGGCTGATGTGGCACGATAAACTGTGGGAAAAGGGCGGCGAGGAACACAATGCTTTTCGGGTTCGTCAGGTTCACGAACACCGCGCGCTTAAACAGATGGCCGCGCGTTTGCGTCCTGGAGAGCGTATTCAGGTCAATCGAGCCTGCCGCGCGCCACTGCTGGATACCGAGCCAAATCAGATACGCCGCACCGGCCCATTTCAGTACCTCAAAGGCCAGCACCGAACGAGAGAACAGCGTCCCCAGACCAATCCCCACCAGCACAATATGAATGCCGAGCCCGGTCTGTAAACCGGCAATGGACGCCGCCGCACCGCGATAGCCGTGGTTGATGGAGGTGGTCATAGTGTTAATGGCGCCAGAGCCGGGTGAAAGGCTAAGGATGATTGATGTCAGCAGGTAGGCGAACCACCACTCGAAGGTCATTTGAAGCTCCCGAACCGTCTATTTTTATGCCACAATACGCTATTGTTGAGTCATTTTGTGACCAGTGACGAAAAAAAACGATATTCCCTGGATTACGTGAGTGGAAACCCAATGTTTCAGCAGAAAAAGGACTGGGAAACACGAGAAAACGCGTTTGCTGCTTTCTCAATGGGGCCGCTGACCGATTTCTGGCGGCAGCGTGAGGAAGACGAGTTTACGGGCGTCGGTGGCATCCCGGTGCGCTTCGTTCGCTTCCGCAATGAAAAAAATGACCGGGTGATCGTGGTCTGCCCCGGGCGTATCGAAAGCTACGTTAAATATGCCGAACTGGCCTACGACCTGGTCAACATGGGGTTTGACGTGCTGATCATCGACCACCGTGGACAGGGGCTGTCCGGGCGCATGCTGCCGGATACGCACCGCGGACATGTGGATCACTTCAGCGATTATGTCGACGATTTTGCCGCGTTCTGGCAGCAGGAAGTTCAGCCCGGCCCCTGGCGCAAGCGGTACATCCTTGCGCACTCCATGGGCGGCGCCATTTCGACGCTGTTTTTGCAGCGGTATGAGCACCAGTGCGACGCCATTGCGCTCACCGCGCCGATGTACGGTATTGTCATTCGTTTTCCCGACTGGATGGTGCGCCATCTTCTCGACTGGGCTGAGGGCCATCAGCGCATTCGTGAAGGCTATGCCATCGGAACCGGACGCTGGCGCGCATTGCCGTTCGCCATCAACGTCTTAACCCACAGTCGGCAGCGCTATCGCCGCAACCTGCGCTTTTATGCCGATGAACCGCGCTTGCGCGTCGGCGGCCCGACCTGGCACTGGGTGCGTGAGGGTATTCTGGCCGGTGAGCAGGTGCTGGCAGGCGTAGGCGATGATGACACGCCGACGCTTCTGATTCAGGCGGAGGAAGAGCGTGTGGTGGATAACCGCATGCATGACCGCTATTGTGAACTGCGCGCTGCCGCCGGTCACCCTTGTGAAGGGGGTAAACCGCTGGTCATCAACGGCGCGTACCATGAGATCCTTTTTGAAAAGGACGCTATGCGCTCAGTCGCGCTTAACGCCATCGTCGAGTTTTTCGACCGGCATAACTGATTTTCTATTGAGGTTAAATTTTCCTATGTACCAGGTTGTTGCATCTGATTTAGATGGCACGCTGCTTTCCCCCGACCACACCCTGTCGCCTTATGCGAAAGAGACCTTAAAGCTTCTGACCGCCCGTGGCGTGAACTTTGTGTTCGCTACCGGCCGCCACCACGTGGACGTGGGGCAGATCCGCGATAATCTGGAGATCAAGTCGTACATGATCACCTCCAACGGTGCGCGCGTGCATGATACCGACGGCAACCTGATCTTCACCCATAACCTGGATCGCGATATTGCTGCCGATCTCTTCGGCGTGGTGCATAACAATCCGGCTATCGTCACCAACGTATACCGTGACGACGAATGGTTCATGAACCGCCACCGCCCGGATGAAATGCGTTTCTTCAAGGAAGCGGTATTCAACTACTCCCTGTATGAGCCGTGCCTGCTGGATCCAGAGGGGATCAGCAAGGTGTTCTTCACCTGCGACAGCCACGAAGAGCTGCTGCCGCTTGAGCAGGCGATCAACGCCCGCTGGGGCGATCGCGTCAACGTGAGCTTCTCTACCCTGACCTGTCTGGAAGTGATGGCGGGCGGCGTTTCCAAAGGTCACGCGCTCGAAGCGGTTGCGAAACGTCTGGGCTTCGCGCTTAAAGACTGTATCGCCTTTGGCGACGGCATGAACGACGCCGAGATGCTCTCTATGGCGGGCAAAGGCTGCATCATGGAAAACGCGCACCAGCGCCTGAAGGATCTGCATCCGGAGCTGGAGGTCATCGGCACCAACGCAGACAACGCGGTACCGAAATACCTGCGCAAACTGTTCCTTGAATAATCTTCATTCGGTTGTTTATTGTTCAGTTGTCAACTAAAGAGTTCGCTACAATGCCTGTCCTTCTTTCTGAGAGACAAGCATTGTGGCGCTACTCATTATCACCACTATCCTGTGGGCCTTCTCCTTTAGCCTGATTGGCGAATACCTTGCCGGTTCGGTCGACAGCTACTTCTCGGTGCTAATGCGCGTGGGGCTGGCGGCGCTGGTGTTTCTGCCGTTCCTGCGCACGCGCGGGCAATCGCTGAAAACCATTCTGCTGTACATGCTGGTGGGGGCGATGCAGCTTGGCATCATGTATCTGTTCAGCTTCCGGGCTTACGTCTACCTGTCCGTCTCCGAATTCCTGCTCTTTACCGTGCTGACGCCGCTCTATATCACCCTGATCTACGACCTGCTCAGCAGGCGCCGTCTGCGCTGGGGATATCTGCTAAGCGCCGCGCTGGCGGTTATTGGCGCGGCGATCATTCGCTACGACAAAGTTAGCGATCACTTCTGGACAGGGCTGATGTTCGTCCAGCTTGCCAACATCAGCTTTGCCATTGGTATGGTGGGCTACAAGCGCCTGATGGAAACCCGCCCGATGCCGCAGCACAACGCGTTTGCGTGGTTCTATATGGGTGCGGCGATCGTCGCGGTGGCGGCGTGGTTTATGCTCGGCAACCCGCAAAAGCTGCCGACCACCACCGTGCAGTGGAGCGTTCTGGTCTGGCTGGGCGTGGTGGCGTCGGGGCTGGGGTACTTTATGTGGAACTACGGCGCTACGCAGGTAGACGCCGGTACGCTGGGGATCATGAACAACGTGCACGTCCCGGCGGGGCTGCTGGTGAACCTTGCCATCTGGCAGGAACAGCCGCACTGGCCGAGCTTCCTTATTGGGGGGGCGGTGATCCTGGCTTCACTGTGGGTCCATCGCCGCTGGGTCGCTCCGCGCTCCGCACAAACGGAAGATGGTCGCACGCGTGGTTCCGCGCTGAGCGAATAAACGCCTCCGTAACCGGCTGACGCTGCTCGCCATCGCGCACGGCGGCGTACAACCGGCTCCACAGTCCTTCCCCCAGGGTTTTGGTGACCACCAGACCCTGGCGTTCAAAGCTCTCAACCACCCAGTGCGGCAGCGCCGCGATACCCATGCTGGCCGCCACCATCTGGATCAGCAGCAGGGTGTTATCCACGCTTTTCAGTTGAGGGCTGATGCCTGCCGGCTGCAGAAAATGACGCCAGATATCCAGGCGGCTGCGCTGAACCGGGTAAATCAGCAGCGTTTCTGTCGCCAGATCTTCCGGCGTAATGCGCGTTTTGGCCGCCAGCGGATGGTCCGGCGCCAGCACCAGACGCACCTCAAAATCAAACATCGGCGAATAGTGCAGGCCGCTGCGCGGCAGGATGTCGGACGTCATCACCAGATCCAGCTCGCCCTGCTGGAGCGAGGGCTGCGGGTCGAACGTCACGCCGGATTTAAAGTCCATCTCCACCTGCGGCCACTTCTGGCGAAAGTTCTCAAGCGCGGGGGTCAGCCACTGAATACAGCTGTGGCACTCAATGGCGATCCGCAGTTTGGTCTGCTGCGGCTCGTTACACGCCTGCAGCGCGCTGGCGATCTGCGGCAGTACCTGATTCGCCAGTTGAAGAAGAATTTCACCCTGCGGCGTAAAGCGCAAAGGCTGGCTCTTACGCACAAAAAGACGAAATCCGAGGCGTTGTTCCAGATCGCTGAACTGGTGAGAAAGGGCGGACTGGGTCTGGTGCAGCGTGGCCGCCGCCGCCGCGAGCGAACCGCAGTTCCGCAACGCTTGTAGCGTTTTCAGGTGTTTAATCTCGATCATGAAAGTCCTTCACTCCGCCATGAACATTTTGCGCTTGAGGAATATACAGTACCTGCCAATTATAGATGTGTAAACATCTGGACGTCTAAATAACAAATTTCACAAGGGGCATACCATGACAATCCGCACTCACACTCTCGGTTTTCCTCGCGTTGGCCTGCGTCGCGAGCTGAAAAAAGCGCAAGAAAGCTACTGGGCGGGCAACGCCACCCGTGAAGAACTCCTGGCGGTGGGGCGGGAGCTGCGCGCCCGTCACTGGGATCAGCAAAAACAGGCGGGTATTGACCTGCTGCCTGTGGGCGATTTCGCCTGGTACGACCATGTTCTGACGACCAGCCTGCTGCTGGGCAACGTGCCGGCTCGTCATCAGAACAAAGATGGATCGGTGGATATCGACACCCTGTTCCGCATCGGCCGTGGCCGCGCGCCAACGGGTGAGCCAGCGGCAGCGGCGGAAATGACCAAGTGGTTTAACACCAACTATCACTATATGGTGCCGGAGTTCGTCAAAGGTCAGCAGTTTACGCTGGCCTGGACGCAGCTTCTGGACGAAGTGGATGAAGCACTGGCGCTGGGCCACCAGGTGAAGCCCGTATTGCTGGGGCCGGTAACCTACCTGTGGCTGGGTAAAGTGAAGGGCGAACAATTTGACCGCCTCAGCCTGCTGAACGATATTCTGCCGGTCTATAAGCAGGTGCTGATTGAGCTGGGCAAGCGCGGCATTCAGTGGGTGCAAATCGACGAACCCGCGCTGGTGCTGGAGCTGCCGCAGGAGTGGCTCGATGCCTTCAAACCGGCGTATGACGCGCTCACCGGCCAGGTGAAGCTGCTGCTGACCACCTATTTCGAGGGCGTGACGCCGAACCTCGACACTATCACCGCGCTGCCGGTTCAGGGCCTGCACGTTGACCTGGTTCACGGTAAGGACGATGTCGCAGAGCTGCACAAGCGCCTGCCTGAGGAGTGGTTGCTCTCCGCCGGTCTGGTCAACGGCCGTAACGTCTGGCGCGCCGATCTGACCGAGAAATACGCCCAAATTAAAGACATCGTCGGCAAACGCGAGCTGTGGGTGGCATCATCATGCTCGCTGCTGCACAGTCCGATCGATCTGAGCGTGGAGACCCGTCTCGACCCTGAAGTGAAAAGCTGGTTTGCCTTCGCCCTGCAAAAATGTGAAGAGCTGGCACTGCTGCGCGACGCGCTCAACAGCGGCGACACGGCGGCGATTACCGACTGGAGCGCACCGATTCAGGCGCGTCGTCACTCGGCTCGCGTGCACAACCCGGCGGTAGAAAAACGTCTGGCGGCCATCACCGCCGGGGACAGCCAGCGTCAGAGCCCGTACGAGGTACGTGCCGAAGCCCAGCGCGCCCGCTTCAACCTGCCCGCATGGCCGACCACGACCATCGGTTCATTCCCGCAAACTACCGAGATCCGCGGCCTGCGTCTGGACTTCAAAAAGGGCAATTTGGATGCGAATCACTACCGCACCGGCATTGCGGAACACATCAAGCAGGCGATTATCGAGCAGGAACGCCTCGGGCTGGACGTGCTGGTGCACGGTGAAGCCGAGCGTAACGACATGGTGGAATATTTCGGTGAGCACCTGGACGGCTTCGTCTTTACCCAGAACGGCTGGGTACAGAGCTACGGCTCCCGCTGCGTGAAGCCGCCGGTGGTCATTGGCGACGTCAGCCGCCCGGAACCGATCACGGTGGAGTGGGCGAAGTACGCCCAGTCCCTGACCGACAAGCCGGTAAAAGGCATGCTGACCGGCCCGGTGACCATCCTCTGCTGGTCGTTCCCGCGCGAAGACGTGACCCGTGAAACCATCGCCAAACAGATCGCCCTGGCGCTGCGTGATGAAGTGGCGGATCTGGAGGCGGCGGGGATTGGCATCATCCAGATTGACGAACCGGCGCTGCGCGAAGGTTTGCCGCTGCGCCGCAGCGACTGGGATGCTTACCTGCAGTGGGGCGTGGAAGCGTTCCGCATCAACGCCGCAGTGGCGAAGGACGACACCCAGATCCACACCCATATGTGTTACTGCGAATTTAACGACATCATGGATTCGATTGCCGCGCTGGATGCAGACGTGATCACCATCGAGACCTCGCGTTCAGACATGGAACTGCTGGAGTCGTTTGAAGAGTTCGACTACCCGAACGAAATTGGGCCGGGCGTGTACGACATTCACTCCCCGAACGTGCCGAGCGTGGAGTGGATTGAGGCGCTGCTTAAAAAAGCCGCTCAGCGCATCCCGGCGGAACGCCTGTGGGTAAACCCGGACTGCGGCCTGAAAACCCGCGGCTGGCCGGAGACGCGTGCGGCGCTCGCCAACATGGTGAAGGCGGCGCAGAATTTGCGTCAGGCTTGATGACGCGCAGGCCCGGTAAGGCGCAGTCGCCACCGGGCTTTTTTTATGCTTTCTTCCCACCGTACTGGCTAAACCATGCCAGCATTCTCTGCCAGCCATCTTTCGCGGATTCCGCGTGATAGCTCGGACGATAATCGGCATTAAACGCGTGTCCGGCATCGGGATACACCACGATTTCGGCCTTCGCGTTCGCCGCCCGCAGCGCGTGGCGCATCGTCTCGACGGTATCAAGCGGAATGCCGGTATCCTGGCCACCATATAGCCCTAACACCGGGGCATTGAGATCGGTAGCGATATCAACCGGATGCTTCGGTGAGTTCAGCGTCTTTTCGCCCACCAGTTTGCCGTACCAGGCAACGGCGGCTTTAAGCTGCGGGTTATGCGCGGCATACAGCCAACTGATGCGTCCGCCCCAGCAGAAACCGGTGACCAGCAGACGATGGGGATCGCCCCCGTTGCGCGCCGCCCAACTGGCGACGTGGTCGAGATCGGCCAGCACCTGCGCATCCGGGACTTTGCTGACCAGGTTGCTGAGCAAGGTGGGAATATCGCTGTAATCGTTCGGATCGCCCTGACGGAAGTAGAGCTCTGGCGCAACGGCCAGATAGCCTTCCAGCGCCAGCCGGCGGCAGAGGTCGCGAATGTGTTCGTGAACGCCGAAAATTTCCTGGACCACGATCACAATGGGCAGCGGACCTTCTGCCGATTTTGGTCGGGCGTGGTAAGCAGGCATATTCTCTCCCTGCGAGGGAATAGAGGTCTCGCCCGCCGTAATGGCCTCTTCTGAGGTTGAGACGACGGTTGAAGCATGCGGAGCCGCAGCAGGTGCAAATCCGGTTTTTTCAGTCATGGCATTCTCCGTACCAATGAGTTAGCGCAAAGGTAAATATAGACACCAGGTTAACAACTCACAGTGCCTTAAACGGTCTATCTTTTGTGCAGCACCCGACGATATAACTTGTTAATGTGATGTGAATCACTTTTTGATGGAAATTCAATGCAATCATTTTCATTCATGGTGAGATGCGTCACGAAATTATGCTTACCGCTTCTGTAAAGTACCGTTTTACTTCTTCTGACTAACCGACCCACAGAGGAGTCACCTATGTCTAAGTCTGATGTTTTTCATCTCGGCCTCACTAAAAACGATTTACAAGGGGCTACGCTCGCTATCGTCCCTGGCGACCCAGAGCGTGTGGAAAAGATCGCCGCGCTGATGGATAAGCCGGTCAAGCTGGCTGCCCATCGTGAATTCACCACCTGGCGCGCAGAGCTGGATGGCAAAGCGGTGATTGTGTGCTCTACCGGTATCGGTGGCCCGTCTACCTCTATCGCCGTGGAAGAGCTGGCGCAGCTGGGCATTCGTACTTTCCTGCGTATCGGCACCACCGGCGCGATTCAGCCGCACATTAACGTGGGCGACGTGCTGGTGACGACCGCTTCCGTGCGTCTGGACGGCGCAAGCCTGCACTTTGCACCGATGGAATTCCCGGCAGTGGCTGACTTCGAGTGCACCACCGCGCTGGTTGAAGCGGCGAAATCCGTGGGCGCAACCACTCACGTGGGCGTAACTGCCTCTTCTGATACCTTCTATCCGGGCCAGGAGCGTTACGACACCTTCTCAGGCCGCGTGGTGAGCCGCTTCAAAGGCTCAATGGAAGAGTGGCAGTCTATGGGCGTGATGAACTACGAGATGGAATCCGCAACGCTGCTGACCATGTGCGCAAGCCAGGGTCTGCGTGCCGGTATGGTGGCGGGCGTTATCGTCAACCGTACCCAGCAGGAGATCCCGAACGCCGAAACCATGAAGCAGACAGAAAGTCACGCGGTGAAAATCGTGGTTGAAGCGGCTCGCCGCCTGATCTAGTTCTCCTCTCTGAGATAAAAGGCCGACGCGTTCGGCCTTTATTTTTTGCGTAGCGCCTCGCAGGAAAACCCTTTCAAACTGGACGTTTATACAGCACAATCTTATTTTGTGCGGGTAATACGTTGATGCAGGGGGCATTGTGGATATATCAATCCTGATTTATGCGGTAATTGCGCTGGCGGGCGTGGCGATAGGCTGGCTGATATCCAGCTATCAGCATGTACAGCAGAAGGCCGAGCAGTTGGCTGAACGCGAAGAGATCGTCGCCGATTTAAGCGCCGCAAAACAGCAGCTTGCCCTAAGCGACCACTGGCGCGACGAGTGTGAACTGCTCAATAACGAACTGCGTAACCTGCGTGATATCAACACCTCGCTGGAGGCCGATCTCCGCGAAGTGACTACCCGCCTTGAATCCACCCAGCTGCATGCCGAAGACAAAATCCGCCAGATGATCAACAGCGAGCAGCGCCTCAGCGAGCAGTTCGAGAACCTCGCCAACCGCATTTTCGAGCACAGCAACCGCCGCGTTGATGAGCAAAATCGCCAGAGCCTGAACAGCCTGCTGACGCCGCTGCGCGAACAGCTGGACGGCTTTCGCCGTCAGGTACAGGACAGCTTTGGTCAGGAAGCCCGCGAACGCCACACGCTGGCGCATGAGATCCGCAATCTTCAACAGCTGAATGCCCAGATGGCGCAGGAAGCGGTCAACCTGACGCGGGCGCTGAAAGGCGATAACAAAACCCAGGGTAACTGGGGGGAAGTGGTGCTCACCCGCGTGCTGGAGGCCTCTGGCCTGCGGGAAGGGTATGAATACGAAACGCAGGTGAGTATCGAAAACGATGCCCGCTCGCGAATGCAGCCAGATGTGATTGTGCGTCTGCCGCAGGGCAAAGATGTGGTCATTGACGCCAAAATGACGCTGGTGGCCTATGAGCGTTACTTCAACGCTGAAGATGACTATACGCGCGAATCGGCGCTGCAGGAGCACATTGCCTCCGTGCGTAACCATATTCGCCTGCTGGGCAGAAAAGATTATCAGCAACTGCCGGGGCTGCGCTCGCTGGACTACGTGCTGATGTTTATCCCGGTCGAACCCGCGTTTTTGCTGGCGCTCGACAGACAGCCCGAACTGATCACCGAAGCGCTGAAAAATAACATTATGCTGGTCAGCCCCACCACGCTGCTGGTGGCTTTACGCACCATTGCGAACCTGTGGCGCTATGAGCACCAGAGCCGTAACGCCCAGCAGATTGCCGATCGCGCCAGCAAGCTGTACGACAAAATGCGCCTCTTCGTGGACGACATGTCCTCCGTCGGGCAAAGCCTGGATCGTGCGCAGGATAACTACCGCCAGGCGATGAAAAAGCTCTCCTCCGGGCGTAGCAACCTGCTTGCGCAGGCTGAAGCATTCCGCAGCCTGGGAGTGGAGGTTAAACGCGAGATTAATCCGGAATTGGTCGAACAGGCGACAGCCCAGGACGAAGAGTTCCGACTGCGTGAGGGCGGGGATGAACAAAATTCACCCAGCCAGGACAACGATTTAGCGCCGGATTTATCGCCAGACGAGCAGCCAGCGCGTTTCTTTCGCGGTGGTTGAATCGTAGGGCAATTGCGCCCAATCTGTTACACTTCACGAACATTTGACTGATTAGCAGGCTCTGAAATGGTTGACGATTCACAAGACACGACGCACTTTGGCTTTCAGACTGTAGCCAAAGCGCAGAAAGCTGACATGGTGGCCCACGTATTTCATTCCGTGGCGGCGAAGTACGATGTGATGAATGACTTGATGTCGTTCGGCATTCATCGCTTGTGGAAGCGCTTCACCATCGACTGCAGCGGTGTGCGTCGTGGACAAACGGTTCTCGATCTGGCTGGCGGTACGGGCGATCTGACGGCGAAATTCTCCCGTCTGGTGGGCGAAACCGGTCGCGTTGTACTGGCTGATATTAATGACTCCATGCTTAAAATGGGACGCGAAAAGCTGCGTAACATCGGCGTGGTGGGTAACGTGGAATACGTACAGGCCAACGCCGAAGCGCTGCCCTTCCCGGACAATACTTTTGACTGCATCACGATTTCCTTCGGTCTGCGTAACGTCACTGATAAAGAAAAAGCGCTGCGTTCCATGTACCGCGTGTTGAAGCCGGGTGGACGCCTGCTGGTGCTCGAGTTCTCTAAACCAATTATCGACCCGCTGAGCAAAGCCTACGACGCCTATTCCTTCCACGTGCTGCCGCGTATTGGCGAACTGGTGGCAAACGACGCGGAAAGCTATCGCTATCTGGCGGAATCAATTCGCATGCATCCGGATCAGGACACCTTAAAAGCCATGATGCAGGATGCGGAATTTGAGAACGTTGAGTACTTCAACATGACGGCGGGTGTCGTCGCGCTGCATCGCGGTTACAAATTCTGAGTGGAGGTGTCCCGTGCCCTTTAAACCCTTAGTCACCGCAGGCATCGAGAATGTGCTGAATGCCTTCCTGTATCGCGCTCCGGCGCTGAAAGCCGCACGTCAGCGGCTTAACGGGAAGGTACTGCGCATTGTGTTAAAAGAGTTCTCGACGCCGCTCGTGCTGGTTTTCAGCGAACGTCAGCTTGACGTTCTGGGTGAGTGGGAAGGTGAAGCTGATTGCTCGGTCATTACCCATATGAGCGTGCTGCCAAAACTGCGCGATCGCCAGCAATTAACGGCGCTTATCCGCAGCGGTGAGCTGGAAGTGGAAGGCGACATCCAGGTCGTGCAGAACTTCGTTGCGCTCAGCGATCTGGCTGAGTTTGACCCGGCAGAGCTGCTGGCGCCTTTTATTGGCGACATCGCCGCTGAAGGGATCGGGAAAGTTATTCATAGCGGCACTGCGTTCCTGCGCAAAAATCTGCAACGCCAACAGCGTTATGCCGCAGAAGTACTGACCGAGGAGTGGCGCATGGCGCCCGGGCCGCTGGAAGTTGCGTGGTTCGCAGAAGAGACGGCCGCGGTTGAACGTGCGGTTGATGCCCTAAGCAAACGGCTGGAAAAACTGGAGGGCAAATGACGCCTGGTGAAATTCGGCGCCTCTATTTTATCATCCACACCTTTTTGAGTTACGGGCTCGACGAGCTCATCCCCAAAATGCGTATCACGCTGCCGCTCAGGATCTGGCGGCGGACGCTGTTCTGGATGCCAAATCGCCATAAAGGCCAGCCGCTGGGTGAACGCCTGCGTCTGGCGCTGCAGGAGCTCGGCCCGGTATGGATTAAGTTCGGACAAATGCTCTCAACTCGCCGCGATCTCTTCCCGCCGCACATTGCCGATGAACTGGCGATGCTGCAGGACCGTGTCGCCCCGTTTGACGGGGTGAGAGCGAAGAAACAGATCGAGGAGGCGATGGGTAACCTTCCCGTTGAAACCTGGTTTGACGATTTCGAAATAGAACCGCTGGCGTCGGCTTCTATCGCTCAGGTGCACACTGCGCGTCTGAAAGAGAACGGCAAAGAGGTGGTGATCAAGGTGATCCGCCCGGATATCCTGCCGATTATCAAAGCCGACATGAAGCTAATTTATCGTCTGGCGCGTTGGGTTCCGCGTCTGCTGCCGGACGGCCGTCGACTGCGCCCGATGGAAGTGGTGCGGGAATATGAAAAAACGCTGATTGATGAGCTTAATCTGCTGCGTGAATCGGCAAACGCCATTCAGCTGCGCCGCAATTTTGAAAACAGCCCGATGCTCTACGTGCCTGAAGTCTATTCTGACTATTGCAGCCAGAACATGATGGTCATGGAGCGCATCTACGGTATTCCGGTTTCGGATGTGGTGGCCCTGGAGAAGCAGGGAACGAACATGAAGCTGCTGGCCGAACGTGGCGTGCAGGTCTTCTTTACTCAGGTATTCCGCGACAGTTTTTTCCATGCGGACATGCATCCGGGCAATATCTTCGTGAGCTATGAGCATCCTGAGGATCCGAAATACATCGGTATCGACTGCGGAATTGTGGGCTCGCTGAATAAAGAAGATAAACGTTATCTGGCTGAGAACTTCATCGCCTTCTTCAACCGCGACTACCGTAAGGTGGCCGAGCTGCATGTGGATTCCGGCTGGGTTCCGCCAGACACCAACGTCGAAGAGTTCGAGTTTGCTATCCGTACCGTTTGCGAACCGATTTTTGAAAAACCGCTGGCAGAGATCTCTTTTGGACACGTGCTGTTAAACCTGTTCAATACGGCCCGCCGCTTTAATATGGAAGTTCAGCCACAGTTAGTTTTACTTCAGAAAACATTACTTTACGTTGAGGGTGTAGGTCGACAACTCTATCCTCAGTTAGACTTGTGGAAGACGGCTAAACCTTTCCTGGAATCCTGGATTAAGGATCAGGTTGGCCTTCCAGCGCTGGTGCGTTCGCTGAAAGAGAAAGGCCCGTTCTGGATCGAAAAAATGCCTGAAATTCCTGAACTGGTTTACGACAGTTTGCGTCAGAGCAAGAATCTTCAGCACAGCATGGATAAAATCGCCCGCGAGCTTCAGTCCAGCCGTGTGCGCCAGGGACAGTCACGCTACCTCTTTGGCATTGGCGCAACGCTGCTGCTGAGCGGTACGTTGCTGCTGATCAACCGTCCTGACTGGCAGATGATGCCCGCCTGGCTGATGGCTGGCGGGGTTGTTGTCTGGCTTGCAGGATGGAGAAAAACGCGCTGAGTTTGCATCGCCATCGACAGGTCGCATACGTATAATGCGACCTGACCAATTAATCATCTATCCCTGAGGAATATGTATGGGTGGTATCAGTATCTGGCAATTAGTCATTATTGCCGTCATCGTTGTGCTGCTGTTTGGCACCAAAAAGCTCGGTTCTATTGGTTCCGATCTGGGCGCGTCTATCAAAGGCTTCAAGAAAGCAATGAGCGATGATGAGAGCAAGCAGGATAAAACCAGCCAGGACGCTGACTTTACTGCTAAATCCATCTCCGATAAGCAAGAAGATGCCAAAAAGGAAGACGCTAAACGCCACGATAAAGAGCAGGTGTAAGTCGTGTTCGACATTGGTTTTAGTGAGCTGCTGCTGGTCTTTGTGATTGGTCTGATCGTGCTGGGGCCGCAGCGTCTGCCGGTAGCGGTGAAAACCGTCGTGGGCTGGGTTCGAGCGCTAAGATCGCTGGCTTCGACCGTTCAGAACGAGCTGGCGCAGGAACTTAAGCTGCAGGAGTTTCAGGAAAGCCTGAAAAAGGTTGAGAAGGCGAGCATGGATAACCTGACGCCGGAACTGAAAGCCTCAATGGATGAGCTGCGCGAAGCGGCGGAATCCATGAAGCGCTCTTACAGCGTTAACGATCCTGAAAAAGCGAGCGATGAAGCGAACACTATTCATAACCCGGTGGTGAAGGACAGCGAAGCGCAGCGTGAGGGCGTGACGCCAGCGAGTGCGGAGCACCAGGCCGCAGCGCCTGAACAAACGCCGCAGGAAACTGAACTGAAAAAACAGGCGCCGCCGGAAGAACCGGTGGTAAAAGCGGCTGAAGCGAAACCCGCCGCGCCCGTTTCCGAATCATCCCCCTCGTCGAGTGATAAAGCGTAACCATGGCAGTAGATGATACTCAACCGCTTATTACGCACCTGATTGAGCTGCGTAAGCGCCTGTTAAACTGCATTATTGCGGTATTCCTCATATTCCTGTGCCTGGTCTATTTCGCCAACGATATTTATCAGGTGGTTTCTGCGCCGCTGATCAAGCAGATGCCGCTGGGGGCAACGATGATTGCAACAGACGTTGCATCACCGTTTTTCACCCCGATTAAGCTCACCTTCTGGGTGTCGTTGATTGCGTCTGCACCCGTCATCCTTTATCAGGTATGGGCATTTGTGGCGCCAGCACTGTACAGGCACGAACGTAAACTGGTGATCCCGCTGCTGGTCTCCAGTTCGCTGCTGTTCTATATCGGCATGGCGTTTGCCTACTTCGTTGTCTTCCCGCTGGCCTTTGGCTTCCTGACGCATACCGCGCCGGAAGGGGTTCAGGTATCGACGGATATCGCCAGCTACCTCAGCTTTGTGATGGCGCTGTTTATGGCGTTCGGTGTGGCGTTTGAAGTGCCGGTGGCCATTGTGCTGCTCTGCTGGGTTGGGGTAACCACCCCTGATGACCTGCGTAAGAAGCGTCCCTATATTCTGGTGGGCGCCTTCGTAGTCGGCATGCTGCTGACGCCGCCGGACGTCTTCTCACAAACGCTGCTGGCAATACCGATGTACTGCCTGTTTGAGGTTGGCGTATTCTTCTCGCGTTTCTACGTGGGAAAAGGACGCCGGTCGGACGATGAAGACGATGCGTCCGAAAAGACCACTGAAGAGTAAAACCAGCCGCCCGTCAGGGCGGTTGTTCTATGGGGAATCGCATGTTTGATATCGGACTCAACCTGACCAGCTCGCAGTTTGCGAAAGATCGTGACGAGGTGGTTGCGCGTGCTTTTGAGGCTGGCGTAAAAGGGCTGCTCCTGACCGGGACCAACCTGCATGAGAGCGAGCAGGCGCTGCTGTTGGCGCAACGCTATCAACACTGCTGGTCAACCGCCGGCGTCCACCCTCATGACAGCAGCCAGTGGACGGCTGAGAGCGCAGAAACCCTGCGCACGCTGGCAAAAACGGCAGAGGTGGTGGCTATTGGCGAGTGCGGGCTCGATTTTAACCGCAACTTCTCCAAGCCTGAAGAACAGGAAAAGGCGTTCACTGCCCAGCTTGCGCTGGCGGCAGAGCTTAAAATGCCCGTCTTTATGCATTGTCGCGATGCGCATGAACGTTTTCTCGCACTGCTGAACCCGTGGCTGGATAAACTGCCCGGCGCAGTGCTCCACTGCTTCACCGGGTCTCGCCAGGAAGCGCTGGATTGCCTGAACCGCGGTTTGTATCTGGGGATCACCGGTTGGGTGTGTGATGAGCGCCGCGGGCTTGAGCTTCGCGAGCTGCTGCCGATAATCCCGGCAGACCGTTTGCTTCTTGAAACCGATGCGCCATACCTGCTGCCGCGAGATATGAAGCCCAAACCGGCATCGCGGCGAAACGAGCCCGCCTTGCTGGGGCACATTGTTGAGCGCGTAGCGCACTGGCGCGGAGAGGATCCGCACTGGCTTTCCGCGCAGACGGATGACAACGTGCGTCGCCTGTTCGGGATAAACGTTTAAACTTTGCGGAAGTCGGTGTTTTTCACGCTCTGCAGCACCTGCTTGTTCAGCAGATTGAGCAACAGCATGGAGCGCGCTTCACCGTCCGGCTCGGCGAAAATCGCCTGCAGGCCTTCGAATGCGCCTTCGGTAATGACGACGCTATCACCCGCGTAAGGGGTTTCCGGGTCGGTGATCCCTTCAGGCTGTTGATAAACAGACAGCTGATGAATGACGGTCGACGGAACGGTTGCCGGGTGGGCACCAAAACGAACGAAGTGGCTGACGCCGCGCGTTGCGCTGATGGTAGTGGTGTGGATCACCTCAGGGTCGAACTCCACGAACAGATAGTTCGGGAATAAAGGCTCACTGACGGTTGTGCGCTTCCCGCGCTGCATTTTTTCAAGCGTGATCACGGGTGTCAGACAATTTACAGACTGACGTTCAAGATGTTCCTGCGCGCGCTGAAGTTGCCCGCGTTTGCAATACAGTAAATACCAGGCCTGCATAATCACTCTTTCCCTTAGTTCGGGGCGCAAGCATATCAAAACCCTGGAGGGATCGCTAAGTTGATTATAATGGGGGAAATTCGAACACAGCGGATAAGTTCACGCTAATTTAACAAAATTACAGCATCAAGCAGGCTTACGCCGTATAATGAAGCGCTTACAGAGAGGCCATGACTAACTGCATGAAATACCACGATCTCCGCGACTTCCTGACGCTGCTGGAAAAGCAGGGTGAACTGAAACGCATTACACTTCCTGTTGATCCTTATCTGGAAATGACAGAAATTGCTGACCGCACCCTGCGTGCCGGTGGCCCTGCATTACTGTTTGAAAATCCAAAAGGTTACTCTATGCCGGTGCTGTGCAACCTGTTTGGCACCCCGCGTCGTGTCGCGCTGGGAATGGGGCAAGAAGACGTTACCGCGCTGCGTGAAGTGGGGAAACTGCTGGCATTTCTGAAAGAGCCTGAGCCACCGAAAGGTTTCCGCGATCTGTTCGATAAGCTGCCGCAGTTTAAGCAGGTGTTGAACATGCCCACCAAACGCCTGCGCGGCGCGCCGTGTCAGCAGAAAGTGCTGGAAGGCGATGCGGTGGATCTCACCAAAATCCCTATCATGCAGTGCTGGCCTGAAGATGCTGCGCCGCTGATCACCTGGGGCCTCACCGTGACGCGCGGACCGCATAAAGAGCGGCAAAACCTCGGTATTTATCGCCAGCAGCTGATTGGCAAGAATAAGCTCATCATGCGCTGGCTGTCGCACCGCGGCGGCGCGCTGGATTTCCAGGAGTGGTGTGCTGCACATCCGGGTGAACGGTTGCCGGTGTCTGTCGCGTTAGGTGCCGATCCGGCCACCATTCTGGGGGCGGTCACGCCCGTACCGGATACGCTCTCTGAATATGCGTTTGCTGGCCTGTTGCGCGGGACTAAAACCGAGGTCGTGAAGTGTATCTCCAACGATCTCGAAGTGCCGGCCAGCGCCGAAATTGTGCTGGAAGGTTACATTGAGCAGGGTGAAATGGCGCCAGAAGGCCCATACGGCGACCACACCGGCTATTACAACGAAGTGGATAACTTCCCGGTGTTTACCGTCACGCATGTTACTCAGCGTGAAGATGCGATTTATCACTCCACCTATACTGGCCGCCCACCGGATGAACCGGCGGTGCTCGGCGTGGCGCTGAACGAAGTATTTGTGCCGATCCTGCAAAAGCAGTTCCCGGAAATCGTTGATTTTTATCTGCCGCCTGAAGGATGCTCGTATCGCATGGCGGTGGTCACGATGAAGAAGCAGTATCCCGGACATGCTAAACGCGTGATGATGGGCGTATGGTCTTTCCTGCGCCAGTTTATGTATACCAAATTTGTTATTGTCTGCGATGATGACGTTAACGCCCGTGACTGGAACGACGTTATCTGGGCGATAACCACGCGAATGGATCCTGCGCGTGATACGGTGTTAGTCGAAAATACGCCGATAGATTATCTGGATTTTGCCTCGCCGGTTTCCGGTCTTGGCTCAAAGATGGGACTGGATGCCACAAATAAATGGCCTGGCGAAACCGACCGTGAATGGGGTCGCCCGATCAAAAAAGATCCTGCTGTGACCGCGCGAATTGACGCGATCTGGGACGAACTGGCCATAATGAATAACGGTAAACCCTGAGCTGACCGTTAAGCCCTATAGACTTCCCGACAGAGAGAGCGAATGACAACCTTAAGCTGTAAAGTGACGTCGGTAGATGCTATTACCGACACCGTATATCGCGTCCGTTTGGTTCCTGAAGCGGCATTCTCATTCCGTGCCGGCCAGTACCTGATGGTGGTGATGGATGAGCGTGATAAGCGTCCTTTCTCTATGGCCTCTACGCCAGCAGAGCAGGAATTTATTGAGCTGCATATTGGTGCGTCTGAGCTTAACCTGTACGCGATGGCCGTGATGGACCGCATCCTGAAAGAGCGTGAGATTGTGGTCGACATTCCTCACGGCGACGCGTGGTTGCGTGATGACGAAAACCGTCCGCTGATTCTGATCGCGGGCGGTACGGGCTTCTCCTATGTGCGCTCTATTCTGTTGACCGCGTTGGCGCGTAATCCAGACCGTGACATCACCATCTACTGGGGCGGCCGCGAAGAGAAGCACCTGTACGACCTGTCTGAACTGGAAGCGCTGAGCGTTAACCATCCTAACCTGCGCATTGAGCCAGTGGTCGAGCAGCCGGAAGAGGGCTGGCGTGGACGTAGCGGGACGGTGCTGACGGCGGTACTGCAGGATCACGGCACGCTGGCGGGACATGATATCTACATTGCAGGCCGTTTCGAGATGGCGAAAATTGCCCGCGACCTGTTCTGTAACGAACGCGATGCGCGTGAAGATCGCCTGTTTGGCGATGCGTTTGCCTTCATTTAAATAAAAAACCCGCCCCTGACAGGCGGGAAGAACGGCAACTAAACTGTCTCTCTTCGCCAATGACGCCATAACTGCGTTGGCTGCGCTCGTTCACCCGAATCACTTACTAATGTAAGCTCATCGGGATTCGCTCGCTTGCCGCCTTGTTCTGACGTCATTGGCTTTGAGATACTTTTCCTTACTTACACTCTCTCAAACACCGTCGCGATACCCTGACCCAGGCCGATACACATCGTTGCCAGACCAAACTGGGCATCTTTGCGTTCCATCAGGTTAATCAGCGTCGTGCTGATACGCGCCCCGGAACAGCCCAGCGGGTGACCGAGGGCGATCGCGCCGCCGTTGAGGTTAATCTTCTCGTCGATCTGCTCCATCAGCCCCAGATCTTTAATGCACGGCAGGATCTGCGCGGCAAACGCTTCGTTCATCTCGAACAGATCGATATCGCTGGCAGTTAAGCCCGCTTTTTTCAGCGCCAGCTTCGAGGCCGGAACCGGGCCGTAACCCATGATTGAAGGATCGCAGCCCACCACCGCCATCGAACGCACGCGAGCGCGTGGCGTCAGGCCTAATTCACGGGCACGGCTTTCGCTCATCACCAGCATCGCGGCGGCACCGTCGGATAGCGCCGACGACGTCCCTGCCGTTACCGTACCGGTGACCGGATCAAATGCCGGACGCAGGGTAGAAAGCGCTTCGACCGTCGTTTCCGGACGAATGACTTCGTCGTAGCTAAACTGCTTCAGTACGCCGTCTGCATCGTGGCCCCCGGTCGGGATGATCTCATTCTTGAAGGCACCGGACTGCGTGGCGGCCCAGGCGCGGGCGTGAGAGCGCGCGGCAAAAGCATCCTGCATTTCACGACTGATGCCGTGCAGGCGGGAGAGCATCTCAGCGGTAAGGCCCATCATGCCTGCGGCTTTCGCCACGTTGCGGCTCATGCCCGGATGGAAATCGACCCCGTGGCTCATCGGCACATGGCCCATGTGTTCAACGCCGCCGACCAGACAGGCCTGCGCATCGCCGGTCATGATCATGCGCGCCGCGTCGTGCAGGGCCTGCATCGACGAACCGCACAGGCGGTTGACGGTGACCGCCGGAACCGAATGCGGGATCTCCGCCAGCAGCGACGCGTTGCGGGCGATGTTGAAGCCCTGCTCCAGCGTTTGCTGCACGCAGCCCCAGTAGATATCGTCGAGCGCTGCTGGGTCCAGCGCCGGGTTACGCGCCAGCAGGCTACGCATCAGGTGCGCGGAGAGGTCTTCCGCGCGCACGTTACGGAACGCACCGCCTTTTGAACGGCCCATCGGGGTGCGAATCGCATCAACAATGACAACCTTTTCCATTGTGACTCCTTAAGCCGTTTTCAGCGCGCCAACCGGACGGGCTGGCTCAACTGCTGGATAGTAGGGTTCGTTATGGCGCGCTTTGTTACGCAGCCCTTCCGGCACTTCATAAAG
Organism: Enterobacter cloacae complex sp. 385G4; assembly: GCF_057320665.1. NCBI lineage: Bacteria > Pseudomonadati > Pseudomonadota > Gammaproteobacteria > Enterobacterales > Enterobacteriaceae > Enterobacter > Enterobacter cloacae complex sp. 385G4. The sequence goes on along the minus strand of NZ_JBXWDD010000013.1, from coordinate 6,467 downwards.
CGGGCCGAGGTGCTGATACTGCTGCGCCATATCGAGATAGCGGGCGCTGCCGAGCGTATCCAGCCAGCGGAACGCGCCGCCGTGGAACGGAGGGAAGCCCAGGCCATATACCAACGCCATATCCGCTTCTGCCGGGCTGGCAATAATGCCTTCTTCCAGGCAACGGACCACTTCGTTGATCATCGGAATCATCATACGGGCAATAATTTCGTCGTCGGTGAAGTCGCGTTTCGGCTGGCATACGTCGGCCAGCAGGCCATCCACCGCCGCATCTTCTTCTTTCTTCGGTTTGCCTTTGCTGTCTTCTTTATAACGCCAGAAGCCCAGGCCGTTTTTCTGTCCGAAGCGGTTGGCGTCAAAGAGGGCGTCAATGGCATCGCGATAATCTTTCTGCATGCGCTGCGGGAAGCCCGCCGCCATGACGGCCTGCGCGTGGTGGGCGGTATCAATGCCGACGACGTCCAGCAGATACGCCGGGCCCATCGGCCAGCCGAACTGTTTTTCCATTACTTTGTCGATTTTGCGGAAGTCCGCGCCGTCGCGCAGCAGCTGGCTGAAGCCGGCGAAGTATGGGAACAGCACGCGGTTGACGAAGAAGCCTGGGCAGTCATTAACGACGATCGGCGTTTTACCCATCTTGCTTGCCCACGCCACGACTTTAGCGATGGTTTCGTCAGAGGTTTTTTCTCCACGGATCACTTCGACCAGTGGCATACGGTGTACCGGGTTGAAGAAGTGCATTCCGCAGAAGTTTTCCGGACGCTTCAGCACGCTCGCCAGTTCGCTGATGGGGATGGTGGAGGTGTTTGAGGCCAGGACGGCGTCCGGGCGAACCTTGTCTTCCGTTTCCGCCAGCACCGCTTTTTTGACTTTCGGGTTCTCAACGACCGCTTCAACCACCACGTCCACACGGTCGAAACCGCTGTATTCCAGCACAGGCTGGATGGTTGAGATCACGCCTGCGAGCTTCAGCCCGTCAATTTTTCCGCGCTCAAGCTGTTTATTCAGCAGCTTGGCGGCTTCGGTCATGCCCAGCGTCAGAGATTTCTCGTTGATGTCTTTCATCACTACCGGCACGCCTTTCCAGGCCGACTGGTAAGCGATGCCGCCGCCCATAATACCGGCGCCGAGTACCGCCGCGTGTTTTGGCGTCTCAACGTTTTTGGTCAGCTGTTTGGCTTTGCCCTTCACGAACTGATCGTTGAGGAAGATGCCAACCAGCGCGCGGGCTTCATTGGTGTGCGCCAGCGGAACAAAGCTCTGGTTTTCCAGCTTCAGGGCTTCGTCGCGGCCAAAGCGGGCTGCCGCTTCAATGGTTTTCACCGCCGTGATTGGCGCCGGGTAGTGTTTACCCGCCGTCTGCATCACCATGCCTTTGGCGATGGTGAAGCTCATGGTGGCTTCAATCTTGCTAAGCTTTAACGGCTCCAGCTTCGGCTGACGTTTGGCTTTCCAGTCCAAATCGCCGTTAATCGCCTGACGCAGAATGGCGAGTGCACCTTCAACCAGCTTCTCTGGTTTCACGACGCCGTCGACCAGACCGATTTTCTGCGCCTGTTCTGCACCCACGTCTTTACCGGCGGCAATGATTTCCAGGGCGCTGTCGGCGCCCAGCATGCGGGGCATACGCACGGAACCGCCAAAGCCCGGCATGATGCCCAGCTTGGTTTCCGGCAGGCCGATACGCAGGTCCGGGGTCGCCAGACGGTAGTCGGTCGCCAGCACGCACTCGCAGCCGCCGCCTAGCGCGTAGCCGTTCACGGCAGAGATCGTTGGAACAGGCAGATCTTCCAGACGATTAAAGACGCTGTTGGCAAAGTGCAGCCATTGGCTCAGCTGTTCTTCCGGAACCTGGAACAGCGAAAGGAATTCGGTGATATCGGCACCGACGATAAAGGCCGCTTTGTTAGAACGCAGCAGCAGCCCTTTTAATTCAGATTGCTTTTCAAGTACTTCCAGCGCCTGGCCAAGACTGGCCACCGTCGCGGTATCAAGCTTATTCACTGAGCCGGGGGCATCGAACACCAGTTCGGCAATGCCATCTTCCAGCCAGTTGAGGTACAGGGTGTCGCCTTTGTAAAGCATGTCAGTCTCCTGAATCCAGCAAGTGGATCTGGTCATACCAGATGAGACGGAGTGTGGAATTTATGTTAATAAAATGCAAATTACTCATTAAGAAATTGCTGCGTTGATCACGGTCGGTGGAAATCACGCAGCCGGAGTGAGGTGTGCTAAGATGCGATGACTTGAGGTCAAAAAAACGAAAGGAAGAATGATGGACTCACTGGCTTCGCTTTATAAAAATCATATCGTTACCCTACAGGAACGTACCCGCGATGTACTGGCCCGCTTCAAGCTGGATGCTCTTCTGATCCACTCCGGCGAGCTGATGAATACTTTTCTTGATGACCACGCCTATCCGTTTAAGGTTAACCCGCAGTTTAAAGCCTGGGTGCCGGTGACACAGGTTCCGAATTGCTGGCTGCTGGTGGACGGCGTGAACAAGCCGAAACTGTGGTTCTACCTGCCGGTTGATTACTGGCACAACGTCGAACCGCTGCCGACCTCTTTCTGGACCGAAGAAATTGAGGTGATCGCCCTGCCAAAAGCGGACGGCATTGGCAGCCAGCTGCCAGCGGCGCGCGGCAACATCGGCTACATTGGCCCTGTACCTGAACGTGCGCTCGGTCTGGATATTCCGGCTGACAAACTCAATCCGAAAGGCGTGCTGGATTACCTGCACTATTACCGCGCGTATAAAACCGACTATGAACTCTACTGCATGCGTGAAGCGCAAAAAACGGCGGTGAATGGCCACCGCGCCGCGCACGAAGCGTTCCAGTCAGGCATGAGCGAGTTCGATATCAACCTGGCCTACCTGACCGCAACCGGTCATCGTGACACCGACGTACCGTACAGCAACATCGTCGCGCTGAATGAGCATGCGTCTGTTCTCCACTACACCAAACTGGATCATCAGGTTCCGTCTGAGATGCGCAGCTTCCTGCTGGACGCAGGCGCAGAGTACAACGGCTATGCGGCCGATCTGACCCGCACCTGGGCGGCGAATGCGGACACCGATTTTGCGCAGCTTATTAAGGACGTAAACGACGAACAGCTGGCGTTGATTGGCACCATGAAGGCCGGAACCAGCTACGTGGATTACCACATCCAGTTCCATCAGCGCATTGCTAAACTGCTGCGTAAGCATCAGATTGTGAAAGACATGAGCGAAGAGGCGATGGTCGAAAACGACCTGACCGGACCATTCATGCCGCACGGTATCGGCCACCCGCTGGGCCTGCAGGTTCACGACGTTGCGGGCTTCATGCAGGATGATACCGGTACGCACCTGGCGGCACCGTCTAAATATCCTTACCTGCGCTGCACCCGTATTCTTGAGCCGCGCATGGTATTGACCATCGAGCCGGGGATCTACTTTATTGAATCCCTGCTGGCGCCGTGGCGTGAAGGGCAGTTCAGCAAGCACTTCAACTGGGAAAAAATCGACGCGCTGAAACCGTTTGGCGGCATTCGTATCGAAGATAACGTGGTGGTTCACGAGAACGGTATCGAGAATATGACGCGAGACCTGAAGCTGGCCTGATGGAAAGCTGGCTGATACCGGCTGAACCGGTCACCGTTGTTGAGGAAATCAAGAAAAGCCGCTTTATTACGCTGCTGGCGCACACCGATGGGGTGGAGGCGGCGAAGGCGTTTGTCGAGTCCGTTCGCGCGGAGCATCCTGATGCACGTCACCACTGCGTGGCGTGGGTGGCAGGACCGCCGGACGATTCGCAACAGCTGGGGTTTTCTGATGACGGTGAACCGGCTGGCACGGCCGGTAAACCTATGCTTTCGCAGCTGATGGGCAGCGGCGTGGGTGAAATTACCGCCGTGGTGGTGCGCTACTACGGCGGCATCCTGTTGGGCACGGGCGGGCTGGTTAAAGCGTATGGCGGTGGAGTGCAGCAGGCACTGAATATCCTGACGACCATCCGCAAAACGCCGCTCACCGAATATACTTTATTGTGCGATTACGCTCAGCTATCGGGCATTGAAACACTGCTCAAACAATTTAACGGCGTGATTGCGCACAGTGATTACCAGGCAATGGTGCAATTACGCGTGGCGCTTCCTCAGGCAGAACTGGCTGCTTTTTCAGCAAAACTGGCTGATTTCAGTCGCGGTTCGTTGCAATTGCTGCCGATTGAAGAATAATCCCCACCTCACTTTTTGAATACCAAAGGAAGCGGCAGAGATGCATTTTCGTGCCATAACCCGAATCGTTGGACTGCTGGTCATACTCTTTTCGGGGACGATGATTCTCCCTGGACTGGTGGCGCTTATCTACCGGGACGGCGCGGGGCGGGCTTTTACCCAGACCTTCTTTGTCGCGCTGGCGATCGGCTCGCTGCTGTGGTGGCCGAACCGTCGTCAGAAAGGTGAGCTGAAATCTCGCGAAGGCTTTCTGATTGTGGTCCTGTTCTGGACGGTGCTGGGAAGCGTCGGTTCGCTGCCCTTTATCTTCTCTGAACAGCCTAACCTCAGCATCACGGATGCCTTTTTTGAATCGTTTTCTGGTTTAACGACCACCGGTGCGACGACGCTGGTGGGGCTGGATTCGTTACCCCACGCTATTCTCTTTTATCGCCAGATGCTGCAGTGGTTCGGGGGGATGGGGATCATCGTCCTGGCGGTGGCCATCCTGCCGATTCTGGGCGTCGGGGGGATGCAGCTGTACAGGGCTGAAATGCCGGGGCCGCTGAAAGACAACAAGATGCGTCCGCGTATTGCCGAGACGGCGAAAACCCTGTGGTTGATTTATGTTTTGCTGACGGTAGCCTGCGCGCTGGCGCTGTGGTTTGCCGGGATGCCTGCCTTCGATGCTATCGGGCACAGCTTCGCGACGATTGCCATTGGCGGGTTCTCCACTCACGATGCCAGCGTGGGGTACTTCGACAGCCCAACGATTAACACCATCATTGCGATTTTCCTGCTGATTTCCGGCTGTAACTACGGCCTGCACTTTTCTTTACTGAGCGGACGTAGTCTGAAGGTGTACTGGCGCGATCCTGAGTTCCGCATGTTCATTGGCGTCCAGCTTACCCTGGTCGTCATCTGTACCCTGGTGCTGTGGTTCCATGATGTTTACAACTCGGCGCTGACCACGCTCAATCAGGCGTTTTTCCAGGTGGTGTCGATGGCGACGACCGCCGGGTTTACCACGGACAGCATCGCGCGCTGGCCGCTGTTCCTGCCGGTACTTCTGCTGTGCTCCGCGTTTATCGGCGGATGCGCCGGGTCGACGGGCGGTGGTTTGAAGGTGATTCGTATTCTGCTGCTGTTTAAGCAGGGGAACCGTGAGCTGAAGCGCCTGGTCCACCCGAATGCGGTCTACAGCATTAAGCTGGGGAACCGCGCGCTGCCGGAACGTATCCTCGAAGCGGTGTGGGGATTCTTCTCGGCGTATGCGCTGGTCTTTATCGTCAGCATGCTGGCTATCATCGCGACGGGAGTGGATGATTTCTCCGCCTTTGCGTCCGTCGTCGCAACACTGAACAACCTCGGGCCTGGGCTGGGGGTTGTGGCGGATAACTTTGCCAGCATGAACCCGGTTGCGAAATGGATCCTTATTGCCAATATGCTGTTTGGTCGTCTTGAGGTCTTTACGCTGCTGGTGCTGTTCACCCCAACATTCTGGCGCGAATAAGGAGCCGTTGATGAAAACACTGATTCTTTTCTCTACGCGAGACGGGCAAACGCGTGAGATTGCCGCGTATCTGGCGTCGGAATTAAAAGAGCTGGGCATTTACTCAGATGTGGTGAACCTGAATCGCGCGGAGGAGATTGCCTGGCAGGAGTACGATCGCGTGGTGATTGGCGCCTCCATTCGTTACGGACACTTCCATCCGGCGCTGGATCGCTTTGTGAAAAAGCATACGGCGGTACTCAACACATTGCCGGGCGCGTTTTACTCGGTCAATCTGGTTGCCCGTAAAGCTGAGAAGCGTACGCCGCAGACCAACAGCTACACGCGCAAGTTTTTGCTCGGCTCGCCGTGGCAGCCAGACCTGTGCGCCGTCTTTGCCGGTGCGCTGCGCTATCCTCGCTACCGCTGGTATGACCGCTTCATGATCCGCCTGATAATGAAGATGACGGGTGGCGAAACCGATACGCGTAAAGAAGTGGTTTATACCGACTGGTCGCAGGTGGCCAGTTTTGCGCGGGAAATTGCCCATTTAGCGGGCGATTCGCGACTTAAATAAGCGTTAAGTTTGAAAAGTGAGCGAACGAAAAGTTTTTTGTATTTTGTGCTTGTCACTTCAGAATAACTCCCTATAATGCGCCTCCACTGACACGGAACAACGGCACGCACGCCGCCGGGTCAGCAGAGAAAAGCGAAACAAACGCTTGACTCTGAAGCGGGAAAGCGTAATATGCACACCCCGCGCCGCAGCGAAAAC
>NZ_JBXWDD010000012.1:0-89649 GCF_057320665.1 Enterobacter cloacae complex sp. 385G4 | reverse complement strand
TGGATAGAGTACTCGGCTACGAACCGAGCGGTCGGAGGTTCGAATCCTCCCGGATGCACCATCTATTACTTCATATTGCTTTCGAAGTGATGTGAATATCGAGCAGTACAGTAGTAAATCCTGATGCATCCGTAGCTCAGCTGGATAGAGTACTCGGCTACGAACCGAGCGGTCGGAGGTTCGAATCCTCCCGGATGCACCATCTCTTCTAGTGATCCCCTTCGATGTTTAGTTCTTAATCACTCTCATTGTTATCACTTCGCAATCAGCGACAAAAATCCCCTTTTACGATAAAGTAATGCTTTGTTAATCGTTTAGCGAGAGCACGATGTACGCACAGTATGACGGTTTGATCTTCGACATGGACGGCACCCTCCTGGATACCGAACCCACGCATCGTCAGGCCTGGACCGACGTCCTGGGCCGTTACGGTATGCGTTTCGATTTACAGGCGATGATTGCCCTCAACGGATCGCCCACCTGGCGTATCGCACAGGCCGTGATTGAGCTGAATCAGGCCGATCTCGACCCGCATCAGCTCGCGCGTGAAAAAACCGATGCGGTAAAAGCCATACTGTTAGACACCGTGCAGCCTCTACCACTCATTGACGTCGTCAAGGAGTGGCACGGGCGTCGTCCTATGTCTGTCGGCACGGGCAGCGAGAGCGCGATTGCTGAAGCGCTACTCAACCACCTTGGCCTGCGCCACTATTTTTCTGCCGTCGTTGCTGCCGATCATGTTAAGCATCACAAACCCGCACCGGATACCTTCCTGCTCTGCGCAGAATTAATGGGTGTTCCACCCGCAAAATGCGTGGTGTTTGAAGATGCTGATTTTGGCATTCAGGCCGCGCGTGATGCCGGAATGGCGGCGGTGGACGTTCGCTTACTGTGAGTGACGCGCTGTCACTTGCCTCATTATTCGCCAGCAGTTTTTTAAGCTCCACGCTGTTACCGGGCAATTCGGAAGTGGTGCTGGTGGCGATGCTGTTGTCCGGCGTGAGTCAGCCCTGGCTGCTTGTATTAATAGCAACAATGGGTAATAGCCTTGGAGGGCTGACTAACGTTATTCTTGGGCGTTTCTTTCCGCTGCGCGAAAAATCGCGCTGGCAGGAAAAGGCAGTCGGCTGGCTAAAACGCTATGGCGCTGCCACGCTGTTATTAAGCTGGATGCCTGTAATAGGCGATTTACTGTGTCTGCTGGCGGGATGGATGCGCATCTCCTGGGGACCGGTGCTCTTTTTTTTGTGCCTTGGCAAGGCGTTGCGCTATGTTCTCGTGGCGTGGGCAACACTACAGGGTATGACGTGGTGGCACTAATTGGTGGAATGAATACGCGACCTTCAATCGTCAACCATTACAATTATGCTGAGTAACATTACTTTGACAGGCGGGAGGTCAATTTGATCCCGGACGTATCTCAGGCGCTGGCCTGGCTGGAAAACCACCCTCAGGCTCTGAAGGGTATTCAGCGTGGTCTTGAGCGTGAAACGCTGCGCGTTAACGCGGACGGTAGCTTAGCGACGACGGGTCACCCGAAGGCGTTAGGCTCGGCGCTGACACATAAATGGATCACAACCGATTTCGCTGAAGCGCTGCTGGAGTTCATTACGCCGGTGGACGGCGATATTGATCATATGCTGACGATCCTGCGCGACATCCATCGCTACACCGCGCGCAATCTCGGCGATGAGCGTATGTGGCCGCTCAGCATGCCGTGCTATATCGAGCAGGGCCAGGAGATTGAGCTGGCGCAGTACGGCACGTCAAACATTGGTCGGCTGAAAACGCTCTATCGCGAAGGTCTTAAAAATCGCTACGGCGCGCTGATGCAGACGATCTCTGGCGTGCACTACAATTTCTCTTTGCCGATGGCGTTCTGGCAGGCGAAGGGGGGAGAAACGGATAAAGAAGCGATCTCCGCCGGTTATTTCCGTCTGATCCGCAACTATTACCGTTTTGGCTGGGTGATTCCGTATCTGTTTGGCGCGTCGCCTGCCATTTGTTCATCGTTCCTGCAGGGGAAACCGACCACGCTGCCGTTCGAAAAAACCGAGTGTGGCATGTACTATCTCCCGTACGCGACTTCTCTGCGCATGAGCGATCTGGGCTATACCAATAAATCGCAAAGCAATCTCGGTATTACGTTTAACGAATTGCACGAATATGTGGCAGGATTGAAGCGGGCGATTAAAACTCCGTCGGAAGAGTACGCGAAAATCGGCCTCGAAAAAGACGGAAAGCGCCTGCAAATCAACAGCAACGTATTGCAGATTGAAAACGAACTGTATGCGCCAATTCGTCCGAAGCGCGTGACGCGCAGCGGTGAAACGCCGTCGGATGCGCTGCAGCGCGGCGGCATTGAATACATTGAAGTGCGCTCGCTGGACATCAACCCGTTCTCACCGATTGGCGTTGACGAGCAGCAGGTTCGCTTCCTGGATCTGTTTATGGTCTGGTGCGCGCTGGCGGATGCGCCGGAAATGAGTTCAGACGAACTGCTTTGTACGCGCACGAACTGGAACCGCGTGATTCTGGAAGGCCGTAAACCGGGTCTGACGCTGGGTATTGGCTGCGAAACGGCGCAGTTCCCGCTGGCTAAGGTTGGTAAGGATCTGTTCCGTGACCTGAAGCGTGTTGCCCGCACTCTGGACAGCATCGACGGCGGCGACGCGTATCAACAGATTTGCGACCAGCTGGTTGAATGCTTTGATAACCCGGAACTGACGTTCTCTGCGCGCATTTTGCGCACCATGATCGAGCAGGGGATTGGCGGCACGGGGCGTTCACTCTCAGCGGAGTACCGTGAGATGCTGATGCAGGAGCCGTTAGAGATCCTGAGCGAAGCGGATTTTGTCGCGGAGCGCGACGCGTCCCTGGTGCGTCAGAAAGAGGTTGAAGCGGCGGATACGGAGTCGTTTGAGGCGTTTCTGGCGAAGCAGGCTTAAGCAGAAAAGAAAAAGGCCACATCGCTGTGGCCAAAATATACATCTCTGAATTCAGGGATGATGATAACAAATGCGCGTCTTTCATATACTCAGACGTGCATTCTGTAGAAGAGTTCAGTTTATTTTAAAAAAAATCACTATCGGAGGTGACGTATGCCGTTATTAGATAGCTTTACTGTCGACCATACCCGTATGGAAGCACCTGCAGTCCGCGTGGCGAAGACCATGCACACCCCGCACGGCGACACGATCACCGTCTTCGATCTGCGCTTCTGCGTGCCGAATAAAGAAGTGATGCCGGAGAAAGGCATTCACACCCTGGAACACCTGTTCGCCGGTTTCATGCGTGACCACCTGAACGGCAACGGCGTTGAGATCATCGACATCTCTCCGATGGGCTGCCGTACCGGCTTCTACATGAGCCTGATTGGTCAGCCTGAAGAGAAACGCGTCGCCGATGCGTGGAAAGCGGCGATGGAAGACGTGCTGAAAGTGAAAGAGCAGAACCAGATCCCTGAGCTGAACGTTTACCAGTGCGGCACTTACCAGATGCACTCTCTGGAAGAAGCCCAGGAAATTGCCCGTCACATCATCGAGCGTGACGTTCGCGTAAACAGCAATGAAGAGCTGGCCCTGCCAAAAGAAAAACTGCAGGAGCTGCACATCTAGTATTGTGCCTGTGGATGCCCGGTGGCGCTTCGCTGGCCGGGCCTACAATCCTCATGACGACAACCACCACCTTCTCCTTTACCCATCGCCCGCTTGTGCCGTTTTCGCATGATTATGCTCATGGCGATAGCGAGCCGTGGCATGAGCACGACTGCGCGCAGCTGCTGCACAGCCTGACGGGCGTCGTGCGGGTCGATACCGCATCCGGCTGCTGGGTAGTGCCTCCCGGGCGCGGCGTCTGGCTACCGGCGGGAACACAGCACTCGCTTCGCATCACCGGCAACGTTGCAGCCCGCACGCTGTTTATCGATCCGCTGGCGCGAGCCGATCTCCCGGCGACCTGTCAGATCGTGCAGATCTCCCCGCTGCTGCGCGAGCTGATCCTCACCTCCCTGACGCTACCGGAGTCGTACTCGCCGGGAAGCCGTGACGAGCGCGTGTATGAGCTCATTCTGGATGAAATTCGCATCATGCCGGTGCTGCCGTTTCACCTGCCGGAACCGGAAAGTGAAGCGTTACGCCAGCTATGTCGGCAGGTCCGTCAGTTACCAGGTGAAAGCTGGAGCGGTCAACAGAGCGCGAGCTTGCTCGGCATGAGCGAGCGTACGCTGAACCGCCATTTTCAGCAGCAGACCGGGTTAAGCTACGGCGAGTGGGTGAGAAGGGCGCGCCTGCTGGAAGCCTTAGTGCGGCTGGCGCAGGGCCAGCCGGTGCTGCGCGTGGCGCTGGATCTGGGATACGGCAGCCACAGCGCCTTTACGGCGATGTTCCGCCGGGCGATGGGTATCTCACCCAGCGATTACTTTAAGAACGACTAACCGCGTTAAACAGCGCCTGAAGCGACGCGCGCGCCACGTCGCTGTCAATGCCCACGCCCCAGCTGCTGGTGCCGTCCTGGAACAGGCAGCGGATATAGGCCACCGAGCGGCTGTCGCTGCGTTCGCCCAGCGTATGTTCGTGATAATCCTTAATCACAAACGGCGCGTTGACCCAGCGGCTCAGGCCCTGCGCGGCAGCGGAGAGCAGACCGTTGCCCTGACCCTCCAGCTGGCGCGTTCCCCCCTGCGTGACGACGCTTGCCGTCAGCCGCAGCTGGCCGTCCTGCTGGCCGTCGCTGCGGTAGGATTGCAGCGCCAGCTGCGGCGTCGTTACCAGCCCGTAGCGCGTGCGGAATAGCTGCCACAGTGCGTTCTGCGTCATTTCTTTCCCGTGGCGATCCGTTTCCTGCTGCACGTGCTGGCTAAAATCCTGCTGCAGGGCGCGGGGCAGCTTCAGGCCGTGGTTTTGCTCAATAAGCCAGGCGCTGCCGCTTTTTCCTGACTGGCTGTTCACACGGATCACCGCTTCGTAGGTGCAGCCGATGTCCTGCGGATCGACGGGCAGATAGGGCATCTCCCAGCGATCGCCAGGCCTGCGGGAATCAAAGCCTTTCTTGATGGCGTCCTGGTGCGAGCCGGAGAAGGCGGTATAGGCCAGCCGTCCTGCCCACGGATGGCGCGGATGGACAGGCAACTGGTTGCAGGCCTCTACCGTTTCGACCACCCGATTCATATCGCTAAAGTCCAGATTGGGACTAATGCCCTGGCTGTAGAGGTTCATCGCCAGCGTTACCAGGCAAACGTTGCCCGTGCGTTCGCCGTTGCCAAAAAGGCAGCCCTCCACGCGGTCGGCCCCGGCCATCACCGCCAGCTCCGCGCTGGCGACGCCCGTTCCGCGGTCGTTATGCGGATGCACGCTGATGCACACGTCGCGGCGGCGGCTGAAGTGGCGGCAGAAATACTCTATCTGATCGGCATAGACGTTCGGCGTACTGACCTCGACGGTAGCGGGTAAGTTGATCACCATTGGCCGTTCATCGCACGGCTGCCAGATCTCCGCCACGGCTTCACAAATCTCCAGCGCAAACTCCGGCTCGGTAAAGCAGAAGGTTTCCGGGGAGTACTCGTACTGCCAGCGGGTTTCAGGGTTCTCTTCACAAAGCTGGCGGATAAGCCGCGTGGCGCGGGTGGCCAGCTCGACGATCTGCGCTTTCTCCATGCCGAACACCAGGCGGCGGAACAGCGGGGCGGTGGAGTTATACAGGTGGACGGTGGCCTGCTTCGCGCCGCGCAGGGATTCAAAAGTACGATGGATAAGATCTTCCCGCGCCTGTGTTAACACCTGAATCGTAACGTCATCCGGAATGCGGTTCTCTTCGATGAGCTGGCGGACAAAGTTGAAGTCGGTCTGCGAGGCGGACGGGAAGGCGACCTCAATCTCTTTAAATCCGCAGCCCAGCAGCAAATCCCAGAACTGCAGCTTGCGCGCGCTGTCCATCGGCTCGGCAAGCGCCTGGTTGCCGTCGCGTAAGTCTGTCGAAAGCCAGCGCGGCGCGCGGGTGATGGTCTGCTCCGGCCAGCGGCGGTCGGGCAATGAAACGGTGGGATAAGGCTGGTATTTGTCGGCGGGTGTATTCAGCATGATGCGCTCCTGTTGTCTTTTCACTATCGTGAATTGATTTCAGGAGCGCTGCTTTATCGAAACTGACATTCGCTGTCGCGTTCTGGACAACGCGAATTAGTGCGCCCCTCCGCCGCCGCCACCGGCGCCAAACGGCGGTCTGGCAAACCACACCAGCCCCAGCAGGACGATGAAGATCCCCGCTGATATCCAGAAAATCTCGTTTGCCGAGATAATCAGCCCCTGGTTGGTGATCTGCTGGGCAATCCAGCCGGATGCCTGCTGCTCCGTCATCCCCATGCCCTGAAGCTGACTGTACATCTGCTGGGCATTCGGATTGTACGGGTTCACCGCTTCGGTCAGCTGGGCATGGTGCATCGATTCACGGTTGGTCCACAGGGTGGTGGTGATCGACGTCCCGATGGAACCCGCTAGCGTACGGGTGAAGTTCGACAGACTTGATGCCGCCGCCAGACGCTCAGGCGGCAGGCCAGAGAGCGTAATGGTGGTCAGCGGCATAAAGAAGCACGCCACCGCAAAGCCCTGAATGAACTGCGGCCACGCCGAGGCGCCAAAGTCCATTCCCGGCTCAAAGGTATACGCGCGCCAGTAGAAGCACACGGCGTACATAATGAAGCTGAACGTCACCAGCCGACGCATGTCGAGCTTGTGGGCGAAGCGGCCAATAATCGGCGACAGCAGAACCGGGATCACCCCAACGGGCGCTGAGGCCAGACCCGCCCAGGTCGCGGTATAGCCATACACCTCCTGCAACAGCTGCGGCAGCAGAACAATCGCGCCGAAGTAGAGCATATAGGCGAGGCTGATACACAGGCAGCCGATGGTGAAGTTTCGCGATTTGAAGAGCGAGAGATCGACAATCGGGTTGTCGTCCGTCAGCTCCCAGACAATCAGGAAGCTTATCGATACCACCGCGACAATGGTCAAGATGATGATCTCCTGCGAGTTGAACCAGTCGAGCTCTTTACCGCGGTCGAGCATGATCTGCAGACTGCCGATACCCAGGATCAGCAGCGCCAGCCCGATGCTGTCGATACGGCGCTGTTCGGTGCGCGTCTCTCGTCCCCGCAGCGACTGCAGCGTCATCAATACCACGACGGCGCCAATCGGTACGTTGATAAAGAAGATCCAGCCCCAGTGGTAGTTATCGCTGATGTACCCGCCCAGAATCGGTCCGCAGATAGGCGCGACGATAACGGTCATTGACCATAGCGCCAGCGCGACCGAACGTTTTGCTGGGGGGTAGTTGCTCAGCAGCAAACTCTGCGACAGCGGGATCAGCGGCCCGGCGACAATCCCCTGAATGACGCGGAAGAAAATCAGCATCGTCAGGCTGCTGGACATGCCGCACGCCCAGGAGGCAAGAACAAACGCTACCGTGGACCAGAGGAACAGCTTCACCTCACCGACGCGCTTCGCCAGCCAGCCGGTGATAGGGATGGAGATGGCGTTTGCCACCCCAAACGAAGTAATGACCCAGGTCCCCTGGCTCAGCGACGAGCCAAGGTTGCCGGCGATGGTTGGGATCGCCACGTTTGCGATGGTGGAGTCCAGCACCTGCATGAATGTCGCCAGCGACAGCGCAATGGTCATAATGACCAGCTGCGCGCCTTCCAGCGGTTTTTGCGGCTTTTGCTGTTGCATAACGCTCACCTTCGGATTAACCGGCGTTTGCCTTCACGATGTCATCGATCAGTTTGTTGACCGGATCGAGGCTAATTTCACGGGCGTTACTTTCATAAACCGGGCTGCTACGCACCTGGCTTGCCAGGATCTGACCGTCGCGGTTGGCGGTATCGACCGTCACAAGCGTGGAGAGGCCGATACGCAGCGGGTGATCCGCCAGCTGTTTGGCATCCAGCTCGATACGCACGGGCAGACGCTGAACCACTTTAATCCAGTTACCGGTGGCGTTTTGCGCAGGCAGCAGGGAGAAGGCGCTGCCGGTCCCCATATCCAGACCCACCACTTTCCCGGTGTACTTCACGTCATCGCCATAGATGTCGCTGACCACGGTTGCGGTCTGGCCGATACGCATATGGGCGAGCTGCGTCTCTTTAAAGTTGGCGTCTACCCACAGGTTGTCTGCCGGCACGACCGCCATCAGCGGCGTGGTCGGGCTAATCTGCGCCCCTGGCTGGACGGAACGGCGGGAGACGTAGCCGGTCATCGGGCTGACGATTTTGGTACGCTGCAGGGCAAGCCATGCGTTGCGTACTTCAGTCGCCGCCTGTTGTACGGCGGGCTGGTTTTCGAGGCTGGTGCCGAGCACCATCGCCTGGTTGGCGTTGTACTGTTGAATGGCCACATCCAGCTGTGCCTGAGCGCTGGCGACGGCGTCGCGGGCGTGCTGCAGCTCTTCACGGCCAATCAGGTTGGCCGTGCCGAGCGGTACACGGCGATTCAGGTCGCTCTGCGCCTGCGCGAGTGCGGTTTTCTGCACGTCGATGTTGGCCTGCAGCTGTTTACTGTTGATCATCAGCTGGCGGGTCTGACGGACGCTGGAGGCCAGCGCGGTCTGGGCTTTCTCAAATGCCTGCTGGGCGTCGGTTGGATCGAGGGTCACCAACACATCGCCTTTTTGCACAAAGTCGGTATTGTCAGCCCAGACTTTCGTCACGCTGCCCGACACCTGCGCCATAATCTGTACCTGGTTCCCTGCCACGTATGCGTCGTCAGTCTCTTCTGCATGACGCAATACTAAAAACCAATAGATCCCATATGCCACGGCAATAATAATAAAGAGCAAGGTCAACAGAAGAAGGGCACTTTTACGTTTGCCTTTCTTATTGGCCGGTTGCTGCGGGGTAGTGCTCTCCGCATTTGCGCTCATTGTTGTTCTCCACGATCTTCTTATTTTCACATCGGCTGAGCCGACCTGTTGTCAGAAAGGCCAGCAGTGTGACGTGCTGGCCTGTCGGTTTTCTTATATAAATCTGGATTGTTGAGCGTGTCGTCGCGTTAGCGCAGCGCCTCAAGAACAGCGCCTTCTTCATCCATCTGGTCCAGACGGGTGAGCAGCTTGCGAGTGATGTGCTCAAGCTGGTCGCGCTCGGAAGTACTGAGGGCAGACCAGAGTTTGTGCAGGCAATTGTGCTGAGGTGGCAGCACCTCACGCAGGAACTGGTGACCTTTATCGGTCAATTGCAGATGCAGGCAGCGGCGATCGTTATCGCTTTCACGGCGCTCAATCCAGCCGCGCTTTTCCAGCTCATCGGCAATACGGGTCGCATTGGTACGGGACGATCCCAGCGCGCAGCTCAGCTCAGAAGGCTGAATGCTATGGTTTTCCTGAGACTCCAGCGTAATCAACGCCATAAACAACGTCTCGTTAATCCCTTGAGCTTTCAGCATTTTATTACGATTTTCCAGTAGCTTACCCTGCATGTGCATGCACAGGCGGGTCAACAGGATTTCCTGATACGGGAAGTCCTCATGACGACTGGCGCGGAATTTAAGCATTTGTTCAATGGGCGTAAACGAACTATCCATTTTGGGCATAACCTCATTAATTACAGCCGATATAGTAACGATGGTGACAAATAATGTAAATGAATTATTTGTGCGGTTATATCCGCCAAACGAATGCCACCATCAAAGAGCGCCGGGTAAGTCCGTGACCCGGTGAGCACAGAAAGCGTAGGGTATAAACCCGCTGAAGAGAGGATGTGGGGACGGGGGTCTGAACTATTCATGCCAATTGTAGATATGTCACCCACATTAAAATTTTTGGGATAAATGATTACGTTTACATTAACAGACTGCCGGGCCCCTTTACACCCTAAGAGGCCCAAAGCAATGTAAAACTTAATGAATTGCTTCCTGACGATGATAGCCGCGCCACCATACAACCAGGTTAAGCGCGGCGACGAGTGCCCCTATCCCGCACACACCTGACCAGCCGGCATGCTGCCACGCCGACGCTGATATTAACGAACCCGCCGCACCACCAATGAAGTAGCTGGTCATGTATCCGGCCGTGAGGCGGTTACGCGCCTCGGGCTTCACGCGGTAAATCACGGTCTGGTTGGTGATGTGCACACCCTGTACGGTGAGATCGAGCACCAGAATACCGACGATCAGCGCCAGCACCGAGACGTGCCCATACCAGATGGCCGCCCAGGAGAGCAGGAGCAAAATCAGTCCGGCTGTCGTGGTCATGTGCGATTTGCCTTTATCAGCCAGCCCGCCTGCCGGGCGAGCGCCCAGTGCACCGGCAGCACCGGCCAGACCGAACAGACCAATCACCCCTTCGGAATAATTGAACGGCGGTGCTGCCAGCAGAAACGCCATCGACGTCCAGAGAATGCTGAAGTTGGCGAAGGTTAAACACCCCAGCAGAGCGCGGGTGCGCAGCAGTTTATCCTGCGTGAACAGGCTAAACACGGAGGCCAGAAGCTGCGGGTAATTCAGGTGGTTCTCCTGCTTCACCTTCGGCAGCCCGCGCCACAGCGCCAGCGCCATCACCACCATCAATACGCTCGCCACCCAGTAAACGGTGCGCCAGCCGCCGAGGCTTGCCAGCAGCCCGGCAACGGTTCGCGCCAGCAGAATGCCCAGCAGCAGGCCGCTCATGATAGTGCCGACCACTTTGCCGCGTTTTTCCGGCGAGGCGAGCGTTGCGGCGAGAGGCACCAGGATTTGCGCGACGACGGAGAAAAGCCCCGTTAGCGCGGTACCGACGATCATCATCGTCAGCGACTGGCTGCTGGCGGTGATCAGCATGCCGCCTGCCGCCAGAAGCGTCATAGAGACGATAAGCATCCGGCGCTCAAACATATCGCCCAATGGCACCAGGAACAGCAGCCCTGCCGCATAGCCTAGCTGCGCAGCGGTGACGATAAAGCCGGCGGAGCTGGCTGAGAGATCAAAGGCGCGCGCGATAGTATCAAGCAGAGGTTGTGCGTAATAGTTGCTGGCGACTGCCAGACCCGTTGCCACGGACATTAAAAGGATGAGTGCGGGGCTAAGCCCCTGAGATGTTTTTGTCATTAGTTTCAGGAATCGTGAGTTAAGTGATTATTTTTCCGGAAACCATAATAGCTAATGATTGTGAATGTTGGGGGATTGTTATGTGTGTGTTTGTGCGGTTAATCGCCTCACCCTAACCCTCTCCCCAGAGGGGTGTACGGTCCGGGGTGAGGGGTAAGGTTGTGTTGTGTTTTTACTTCTGCGCCGCAAGCGCCTCTTTCACCCAGCCATCAAACTGCTGCTGGTGGGCTTTGATCCAGCCATCCACGTGGCCTTTGACATCCGCCTCAGAGGATTTGCCCGCATGCATCATCGCATTCTGGGCGTTGATGTCCGCCAGCGGCAGCTTCATCACCGAGAACAGCTTCGCCGCAGCCGGGTTTTTCTCCGCCCAGGCTTTGTTCGCCACGATGTGCATGGTGTTCACCGGGAAGCCATAGTTCATGCCGTTCGGCAGTTTGGTGTCGATATCTTTCTGCTCGCCCGGCAGGGAGGAGAAGGGCACCTGCAGCCACACCACGTCTTTACCCGGCTTCAGCACGTCGCTCACCCAGTATGGCGTCCAGGTGTAGTAGATCACCGGCTTGCCTTCCTTAAAGCGGGCAATGGTATCGGCCATCATCGCGGAGTAGTTGCCGTGGCTCACGTCGACGGTTTTCGCCAGATCGAAGGCTTTGTTCTGGTGGTTAATCACCGCTTCACAGCCCCAGCCCGGCGAGCAGCCCATCATGTCGGCTTTACCGTCACCGTTGGTGTCGAACAGTCTGGCGATCTTCGGATCTTTCAGCTGTTCAATATTGGTGATGTGGTACTGGTCGGCGGTTTTCTTGTCGATCAGATACCCCTGCGCTGCGCCCGTCACGAAGGTGCCTTCGCGGTAGAATTTCTTGTCACCACCGGCGGCGGCATACATGTCGTCGTGCAGCGGCTGCCAGTTCACTGCGGTAAAGGTGGCGTCACCGGAGGCAATCGAGGTGTAGCCCACGTTGTAATCCACTTCGCTCGGCGTGTTGACCGTATAGCCCAGCTTCTCCAGCGCGCGGCTGACGAGCTGCGTCTGGAAGGACTCTTCCGAAATGGTGCTTTGCACCGGCTGCACGGTAATGCCTTTGCCCGGCAGGTCAGCGGCAAACGCGCTGGTGGAGACAAGGGTGGCAAACGCTGTGGCAAAAAGTACGTTATGTCGCATCGTTGTTCCTTATTTTCTAAATGGGCGGGTCAGTAACCCGACAGGGCCGGTGGTGTACCAGCGACGGTTGCCGCGACTGCGTGAATCACGACCGACAGCCTGGGTCAGGCGGTCAAGGATAATGGCGAGGATCACAATCCCGACGCCGCCGACGGTCGCCAGCCCCATGTCGAGACGGCCAATACCGCGCAGCACCATCTGGCCGAGACCGCCAACGGCGATCATCGAGGCGATCACCACCATGGACAGCGCCAGCATCAGCGTCTGGTTAACGCCCGCCATAATGGTCGGCATCGCCAGCGGAAGCTGAACCTTAAACAGCATCTGACGCGGGCTGGCGCCGAACGAGCGCGAGGCCTCAATCAGATCCGCAGGCACCTGGTTAATGCCCAGGATAGTCAGGCGAATAATTGGCGGCAGGGCGAAGATAATGGTCACCACCACGCCCGGCACGTTACCGATGCCGAACAGCATCACGATAGGCACCAGATAGACGAACGCCGGGGTGGTCTGCATCGCATCCAGCAGGGGACGAATAATCTTCGCCGCCCGCGGGCTGCGCGCCAGCCAGATCCCCATCGGCAGGCCGATGACAATGCAGAAGAGGAGGGCGGTCAGCACCAGCGCCAGGGTAATCATCGCCTGAGACCACGCGCCAATCGCGCCGATGGCAATCAGGGAGATCAGCGTGGCGACGCCCATACCCGCGCTACCGAACTGCCACGCGATCAGCGAGAACAGGATTATCGCCACGGGCGCCGGCATGCCCAGCATCAGCTGCTGGAAGCCGTTCAGGATGTAATCCACCGGGATGCGGATCCCCTGGAACACCGGGCGGAAATGGGTAACGACCCAGTCGATCCCCTCCGTCACCCAGCTGTCCAGCGGGATCAGCGTCTTGTGGAACGGATCCATAATATTGAAATGCTCTGGCGCAGGCGCGGGTGCGCTGTTGAGCCAGTCCGCCGCGCCGCCGCCGTCGGCAGGTGCGGGCGTGGAACCCCACGCATCGGCAGATTGCGCCGCGCTGTCCGCAGCTTCAGTGGTACCCCATGGGTTTGATTGATCAGCCATTGTTTGCCCCCTCGCGATCTAAAGCCTGTAGCAGCATCCGTTTTGAGATGATGCCAACGTACTGTTGTTCTTCACCGACAACCGGCACGGCGCAAGGCGCCTGACCCACGTGAGAGAGCAACTCGCTGAGCGGCGTTTCGGCATCCACGGCAAGTGGAGCGTCAATCAACGCCGCATCGATTCCCTGGTTTTCGCTCAGGGCGTTTTTCAGAGAGTCGATGGAGACAACGCCGACAAATTTATTGCCGCGTTCAACCAGATAACCGTATTCACGGTCTTCATCCTGCAACAGCTTCAGCGCGGAGCGCGGGCCGAAGCCTGGCGTTTTTCGAATAATGCCGTTTGGCGTTCGGCGGGCAATATCTTTCGCGCTAAATACCTGGCTAATATCCACGCCGCGGAAGAAGGTGCGCACGTAATCATTCGCCGGATTATTCAGAATTTCATCCGGCGTGCCGACCTGCACCACTTCGCCATTTTGCATAATGGCAATGCGGTCGCCAATACGCATGGCTTCATCGAGATCGTGAGAAATAAAGACAATGGTGCGCTGGTGTTTGGCCTGTAATTTTACCAGCTCATCCTGCATCTCGGTGCGAATTAAAGGATCGAGGGCGGAGAAGGCTTCATCCATTAATAATATGTCTGGATTAATGGCTAACGCGCGGGCTAATCCGACGCGCTGACGCATCCCGCCCGAAAGCTCGTCCGGGTAGGCATGAGCGTAATTTTCCAGCCCAACCTGACGCAAAGCATCCAGGGCTTTTTCCTGACGTTCCTGAGCAGGCGTGCCGGCTAATTCCATACCGAAGGCGGTATTATCGAGCACCGTCATATGCGGCATCAGCGCGAATGACTGAAACACCATTGCGATCTTCTTTCTGCGCACCTCGCGGAGTTCTGCGTCTGAGATTCTGGCGATATCCACGCCGTCAATCAGCACCTGTCCGCGGGTGGGTTCAATCAGGCGATTGAGAAGGCGAACCATAGTGGATTTACCCGAACCGGATAACCCCATGATGACAAAAATCTCGCCTTCTTCAATGGCCAGACTGGCGTCTTTAACGCCAAGCGACAGCCCGGTTTTTTCCAGAATTTGCTCTTTCGAAAGGCCTTTCTCAATATATTTGAATGCGCGCTGCGGGTGCTCGCCAAATATTTTATAAAGATTTTTCACTTCTAATTTAATTGCCATGCAATAGAGAGTGTCCTGTTATTTGTTTATGTCGATATGATTACCATGGTAAATTGTTAACGGGCATAACCCTAACATACTGAGAATCTGAGACAACCCTGACTTGGCCTGATGCCGGAATTTTGCTGCAAGCGAAACGGCTGAATTTCCCATGAATAAAGGGCTGAGGGCGGTTTGAATTTTTCTCAATTTTTTGCTGCTGCGTCGGGAAATTCGCCTGAATCGGTGTGATTCAGGAGAATATGACGGGGAAATTACAGTGTAGTGCCTGGTGAAATAGTGGTGTGGAAATAATGAGATTTATATTTAATTAATGAACGTTAATTCATACATTAAAAATCCCAGTCCTCATCTTCTGTCTCCACCGCTTTACCCATCACGTACGACGATCCGGACCCGGAGAAGAAATCGTGGTTTTCGTCCGCATTGGGCGACAGCGCCGCGAGGATCGCCGGGTTTACCTCCGCCATCTCCGGCGGGAAAAGCGCGTCGTAGCCCAGGTTCATCAGCGCTTTGTTCGCGTTGTAGCAGAGAAACGCTTTCACGTCCTCTTCCCAGCCCGTTCCGGCGTACAGCTCTTCGGTATAGCTCAACTCGTTGTCATACAGATCCATCAGTAAATCGAGGGCGAAACCTTTGAGTTCCTCGCGTTTTTCCGGGCTGACTGTCTCCAGCCCTTTCTGATACTTATAGCCGATGTAATACCCGTGCACCGCCTCGTCACGGATAATGAGGCGAATCAAATCGGCGGTGTTGGTGAGCTTGCCCCGGCTCGACCAGTACATGGGCAGCCAGAAGCCGGAATAGAAGAGGAAGGATTCCAGGAACACGCTGGCGATCTTCTTCTTCAGCGGCTCGTCGGCGCGGTAATACTCCAGCACCAGCTCCGCCTTGCGCTGCAATGACGCGCTCTCTTCGCTCCAGGCGTAGGCCGCGTCCACGTCTTTGGTCTGGCACAGCGTCGAGAAAATCGAGCTGTAGGAGCGGGCATGCACCGCCTCCATAAAGCTGATATTCGACATCACCGCCTCTTCGTGCGGCGTCAGCGCGTCGCTCATCAGAGCGGGTGCACCGACGGTATTCTGAATGGTGTCCAGCAGCGTCAGGCCGGTAAAGACGCGGATCGTCAGCTGCTGTTCGGCGTGGCTCAGCGTCTGCCAGGCTGGAATATCATTGGAGAGCGGCACCTTTTCCGGCAGCCAGAAGTTGCTGGTCAGGCGGTTCCACACCTCCAGGTCTTTATCGTCCTGAATCTTGTTCCAGTTAACGGCACTCACGCGTGACAGTTTCATCCTTTCTCCTTACAGCGCGCAGGACACGCAGCCTTCGATTTCGGTGCCTTCCAGCGCAAGCTGGCGCAGGCGAATGTAGTACAGCGTTTTGATGCCTTTCTTCCAGGCGTAAATCTGCGCTTTGTTGATATCCCGCGTGGTGGCGGTGTCCGGGAAGAAGAGCGTCAGCGACAGCCCCTGGTCCACGTGCTTCGTGGCCTCGGCGTAGGTATCAATGATTTTTTCCGGGCCGATCTCGTACGCGTCCTGGTACAGCGCCAGGTTCTCATTGGTCATAAACGGGGCAGGGTAGTAGACGCGTCCGGTTTTGCCTTCCTTACGAATTTCAATCTTCGACACGATCGGGTGAATGCTCGACGTGGCGTGGTTGATGTAGGAAATCGAACCGGTTGGCGGCACCGCCTGCAGGTTCTGGTTATAAATGCCGTAGCGCATCACGTCGTCGCGCAACTGCTGCCACATCTCGCGCGTCGGCAGGGTAATGCCGGCGCGGTCAAACAGCGCGCGCACTTTTTCGGTTTTCGGCTGCCAGTCGCCTTCCAGATACTGGCTGAAATACGCCCCGCTGGCGTAGCGCGACTGCTCAAAGCCTGCGAACCGCTGGTTGCGCTCGCGCGCCAGCATCATTGAGGTATGCAGCGCATGCCAGGTGACGGTGTAGAAATAGAGATTCGTGAAATCCAGCCCTTCCGGGCTGCCGTAGGCGATGCCTTCCCGTGCCAGATAGCCGTGCAGGTTCATCTGCCCCAGGCCGATGGCGTGCGATGCGGCGTTGCCCGCCTCGATGGACGGTACGCTGCGGATGTGGCTCATGTCCGATACCGCCGTCAGCCCGCGAACGGCAGTCTCCACCGTGCGGCCAAAATCTGGCGAATCCATGGTGTGGGCAATATTCAGCGAGCCGAGGTTGCAGGAGATATCTTTGCCGATCTCCGCGTAGTCCAGGTTTTCGTCGTAAGCGGAGGCGCTGTTGACCTGCAAAATTTCCGAGCACAGGTTGCTCATGTTGATGCGCCCGGCAATCGGATTGGCGCGGTTTACCGTATCCTCGTACATGATGTACGGATAGCCGGATTCAAACTGAATTTCCGCAAGCGTCTGGAAGAAATCGCGGGCGTTGATGTATTTCTTGCGGATGCGATCGTCTGCAACCAGCTCGTCATAAAGCTCGCTTATCGCCACGTCGCCAAACGCTTTGCCGTAGATCCGCTCCACGTCATACGGCGAGAAGAGCGCCATGTCGGCATTCTCTTTGGCCAGCTTAAACGTGATATCCGGGATCACCACCCCCAGCGACAGGGTTTTGATACGGATTTTTTCGTCGGCATTTTCGCGTTTGGTATCCAGAAACCGCAGAATATCCGGGTGGTGCGCGTGCAGGTAAACCGCCCCCGCCCCCTGGCGTGCGCCAAGCTGGTTGGCGTAGGAGAAGGCATCTTCCAGCATCTTCATCACCGGGATCACGCCGGAGGATTGGTTTTCGATGCGCTTGATCGGCGCGCCCGCTTCCCGCAGGTTCGAGAGCAGAAACGCCACGCCGCCGCCGCGTTTGGAAAGCTGCAGCGCCGAGTTCACCGCACGGCCAATCGACTCCATATTGTCTTCGATGCGCAGCAGGAAGCAGGAGACCAGCTCGCCGCGCTGGGCTTTACCACAGTTGAGAAACGTCGGCGTGGCGGGCTGGAAGCGGCCGGAGAGGATCTCCTCCGTCAGCCGTTCAGCCAGCGCTTCATCGCCCTGGGCCAGCGTCAGGGCCACCATCACGGTGCGATCTTCAAAGCTTTCCAGGTAGCGTTTGCCGTCGAAGGTTTTCAGGGTGTAGCTGGTGTAATACTTCCATGCGCCAAGAAACGTCTGGAAGCGAAAACCGCTGGCGTGCGCACGTTCAAACAGTCTTACCACGAAGGGACGATCGTAGCGGGCCAGGACGCGCTCCTCGTAGTAGCCCTCGTTAACCAGATAGTCGAGACGTTCATTCTGGCTTGAAAACGTCACGCTGTTGGGCCGCACGTGGGCGGCGAAAAAAGCCTCTACCGCCTCGCGATCTTTGCCAAACTGAATGCGCCCCTCCCGGTCATAGAGGTTAAGCATCGCGTTTAATGCGTGGTAGTCCGGCGTCGCCTGAATTACCCGTTCTGCGGTTGTCGTTGCCAAAATTCGTTCACTCCTTTACGCACGTTTTCTACGTCCTGCTGTGTCCCCATCAGTTCAAAACGATAGAGATACGGCACGCCGCATTTTCGAGAGATGACATCCCCGGCGCGGCCAAAGGCATCGCCAAAATTACGATTGCCCGCCGCGATCACGCCCCGAATCAGTACCCGGTTATGAGGATCGTTCAGAAAGCGGATCACCTGGCGAGGTACTGCTCCTGCCGTACCGCCGCCGCCATAGCTGGGCACCACCAGAATGTAAGGTTCGTCTACCTGAATGCGCTCCCGCTCATTGAGCGGAATACGCACCGCAGGCAGCCCGAGGCGCTCAATAAAGCGCAGCGTGTTTTCTGAGCTGCTGGAGAAGAAGACCAGCCCACTCATGCACGCGTGGCCTGAGCGCTCAGGCGGTTAATCATGTCCGGGCGAAAGCCAGACCAGCTGGTATCACCGGCAACCACTACCGGAAGCTGACGAAATCCCTGTTCGCGCAGGGTATCCGCGGCATCGGGCACCAGGTCGATATTTACCATCTCAAACGCCACGCCGCGGCTCTCCATCGCCCGTTTGGTGGCGTGGCACTGAACACAATCGTTACGAGTGTAAATAATAATGCTCATGATTCGTATTTCCATTTAGAATGAGAAAACGGCGCGAGTTAACGCGTCATAGAGTGTGTGTCTTTCTTAAGGGAATACTAGATGTAGTTGAGAAAAGATTCAACCATACAAGATATGGGAAATTCAGATTAGTATTGCCCTGGTGATGAGCACAGCGGGGCAGGGCGGGCTGTACGGGTTTTTCAGGCTTACAGGCATAAAAAAGCCCCGGCGCCTGAGGCTACCGGGGTTGAGAATGCGGGCTTACTTACGCAGGCTGAGCAGGGCTCCGACAAAAATGCCGACCGCCGCGACGGTTCCCAGCGTACACAGTGGTTTTTCACGTACGAAGGTCGTAGCACAGCTTGCCATGTCGCAGGCCGCCTGCGTAGCGCGTGAACGTCCGTTCATACGGGCGCGGGTTTCACGGAGCAGAGACTGAGCCTTACGTTTCGCAGCATCTGCTTCATCCTTCGCATCCGATCCCCAGGATTTCAGCACTTCCTCAAGCGTGTCCGCTAATTGGCTGACATCATTACGAATATCCTGCGCGTCGTCGTTAATATCGTTTCGGTTCGGTCTGTTAAACATACGATCCTCCGTAATTTTGTGTTCCCGTTTAGTTTAGTTCAGAAATTTAATATCTGAAGCGCGTCACGCGTTATCCGCCAGTTTATGGACTATTCTGAAAGCCCTGCTAATGCTGATTACTGTAAGGTTGCCGGGCAGGAAAAGATAACGAGGAAAAGATATGTATTTACGACCTGACGAGGTGGCACGCGTTCTTGAAAAAGAGGGATTCACCATGGATGAGGTGACGCCAAAAGCGTATGGATATCGCCGCGGCGAGAATTATGTTTATGTTAATCGTGAAGCCAGGATGGGACGTACCGCTCTCATTATTCACCCGACGCTGAAAGACAGAAGTCTGTCATTTGCTGAGCCTGCCTCGGATATTAAAACCTGCGACCACTATCAGCAATTTCCGCTCTATTTAGGCGGTGAACGGCATGAGCATTATGGTATTCCGCACGGTTTCAGTTCGCGTATGGCGCTGGAGCGGTTTCTAAAGGGACTGTTTGGCGACGTACAGTAAATCTGCGACTGGCTTTCGCCAGTCGCTTCACATTACGCTTTTACCTGGCCATACTGGCTGACCTTAAACAGGCGGCGGCAGTAGTCGAGGAAATAGCCGTATACCGCACCCATCAGCATTGATACCACGATATTCGAACTGACCGCTGCGGCAATCTGGTGCCAGTCCGCGCCCACTGTCAGGAGAATAGCCACGTAGACCGGCGACTGGAACGTGACGTACGCCAGCACGTCGGCAAGATTTTTCATCCAGCCCGCCGGGCTGATGCGGCGCGCGAAACGCATAACGGCATCGCGGTATAGCCCGTAAGGCCATGCGATAATAATATTGACCGGGATCGCCACCAGACGAGAAGAAAGTGACTGCTCGAAGGTCATTCCGGAGAGGAATATTTCAATCAGCATGTTCACAACGGAACAGTAGACAACCATCGCGAAAGTATCCGCCACCGCGTGGCGCAGGCGAGATTGCGGCGAGAACATGTCTGAACTCCTTGAGAAGAACGCAGTGGAATCGGTTTTCCTTCAGCGGCTAGTGCTTTAGGTTGGTTTGTTTGAGGTGTATAGCGTATATCTCTATGTTTGAACTAACAACTAGTGATTAATTTTTATTTACTCGCCTTTTGTCCACAAAATTCTCTAAAATTGGTTGTTTTTTATCCGGTTCGTTATAATCTGTCTCATCAAATGTTTTGCTTATATAAATCAATGTCTTATGTGTTTTGCTTTTGACGCAGAAATCCACTCCCCTGATGAGAGCGCAGTATGCTGTGATTTGGATTAAAGTTGACCATTTATATTGATTCAGTGATTAGATCTACGTGTTTCCCGCCAATGCTATGCGCTATTATTAACGGCGATATTTAAATATATTTACATTTATGCCCGTTTGGATCCTTGGGTAGATATTTCAACTGAAATGAATTATTCTTGGGGCGATTTATCTATTTACCCCAAAGAAAAGGTTTTCAATAATATGTCTTTGACGTTACAGAATCTTAATAATATCCGAACCCTGCGCGCGATGGCGCGAGAATTAACCCTGGACGTTCTTGAGGAAATGCTGGAAAAGGTCAGGGTCGTTACTGAAGAAAAACGCAATGAGCTGGCGGAATTAGAGCAGCAGCGCGCTGAACAGCAGGAAAAAATTAATACCCTGCTGGAACTGATGAAAGCCGATGGTATTTCTCCGACTGACCTGCTGGGTTCAGAACTGGCGCAGGCGGGTAAACCGACTAAAAAGCGTAAACCGCGTGAAGCGAAATATCGCTTTATTGACCAGAACGGTGAAGAAAAAACGTGGACCGGCCAGGGCCGCACGCCGAAGCCTATTGCCAGCGCGCTGGCAGAGGGTAAATCACTGGATGATTTTCTGATCTAATACGTGGACCGGGCGGAACAAGCCGCCCGGTTGTCTGTTCAGCAGACGCCGAAATCACCTTCTTCGGTATACGGCGCCAAATCGGCCGCTTTCAGCGTATATTTCTCGCCTTGTTCATTGCTGGCCTGTACCGCCACCACGTTTTCACCGTTCACTTCGAGCACTTTCAGCTTTGGGCCGCCTTTAAGCGGTTGCACATAATCACCGACAGAAAACATATAACCTCCTCATCGTTTTAGCGATCTTCACCTTAGCCGACGTCTGATGCCGGGTACAGCGTAATTCATTGATTACTGCTTATGAGGTATGACGGTTCCACGGCATCACTTTCAGCAACCGTGCCATACCGCAAAAACCTGTCACACCGGCGAACAGCAGCCCGGCACCGACGAAACCGCTCAGCAGGAAAAAGCCGCTGGAGACGCTATAACCCAGCACCACGCCGCAGAGGATCAGCAGCCCGGCGGCAATTTGTACCTGCCGCATCAGCGGGAGCGGCTGGGATTTATCTTCAACGGTCAGCAGCCCGGCCTGCTTCCAGCCCTGAATGCCCCCCTCAACCACGAAGGCCTGAGCCGGCAACGCTGCCTGCGCAAGTCGCGCAGCATTGTTTGATGTCCGTGTCCCGGACTGACAGTGGAAAATCACCGTTTCACCAGGGGCAGCGTTGAGCCCGCCGGGTAAAGAATCCAGCGGTATGGAGCGTGCTGCCGGAATATGCTCGCGGGCATACTCATCGGGATCGCGAATATCAATCAGTTTTGCGCCTTCTTTAATAAGCGCGTTCGCCTGCTGTGGCGAAATAAGAGAAAGAGACATGGTGTTTCCTTACGGTCAATTTATGAGTAGTAGAACATTTAAGGAAGGGCTTAAGCCAGTGTAAAGAGGGTAAAGGCAGGTAAAAGCGCGAGAGACGAATGGCAGTAACCCGTAAACTGGCTATGCTTAGAGAAATGTCTCTTTTTAATTTTCAATTGGTTAGCTTGCACGGAGTGATTATGGGTTTTTGGCGCGTTGTTTTTACGATTATTCTCCCGCCGCTGGGCGTGCTGCTTGGCAAGGGACTGGGCTGGGCGTTTATTCTGAACATCCTTCTGACCATCCTGG
Source organism: Enterobacter cloacae complex sp. 385G4 (assembly GCF_057320665.1). Lineage (NCBI taxonomy): Bacteria > Pseudomonadati > Pseudomonadota > Gammaproteobacteria > Enterobacterales > Enterobacteriaceae > Enterobacter > Enterobacter cloacae complex sp. 385G4. The sequence goes on along the minus strand of NZ_JBXWDD010000012.1, from coordinate 67,516 downwards.
GTTACTTCCCGGGCCTTATCCACGCGTTTTGGGTGCAGACGAAAAACTAAGCACGCCACAGTAAATCACTGTATATACCGGTTAATACGCCTTCCGGGCCAAACTGCTGTTTGATCCAGCGCGTCACCTGGCCGGTCGCCGCATGCTGCGTGGCGAGCAGCATGCGCGAGTCCTGACGCGGATTGTTAATACGCCGCGTGATGAGCAGACCGTCTTCCATCGCTTCTCTTGCCATGTATTCCGGCAAAAAGCCAATCCCTTCCCCCAGAATCTGGCACTGGCACTTGGTGTTGAAATCCGGCACCAGAATCGCCTCCTGCCCGTGCAGCAGCCAGCCGACCTTCTTGTTGATGGTATGCGCGGTATCTTCCACCATGATGTTGGGGTACAGGCGCAACTGGCTCTCCGCTATCGGTTCGGGAACAAAGGCGAGGGGATGTTCCGGCGCGATGGCAAACACCCAGCGAATGGCACCAATTTCGGTGTAATCAATCCCGCCGCCGTCCAGCAGCGTATCCGGCGCGCCAATCGCGATGTTGGCCTGATTGTTGATGATCGAATCCCATACGCCGTTATACACCTCGGTCGTCACCGTGATCTGGCAGGTGGGAAACTGCTTTTTCAGCACCTGCAGCAAACGCGCGGTATGGCGCGGCGTATACAAGAGCTGATTAATGCAGATGCGCACTCGCGCCTCGATGCCCTGCGAAATGGTATCAATCCCGCGCTTGATGGCGTGGAAGTCGTTCAACAGATCGGTGGCCTTACGGTAAAAATAAAACCCGGACTCCGTCAGTTCGATGCTGCGCGTGTTGCGCACAAACAGCACCACGTCCAGCCCGGTCTCCATGCGCTTAATGGTGTAGCTAATGGCGGAGGTCGTCACACCCAGCTCGGCGGCGGCTTTACTGAAGCTGCCGAAGCGTGCCGCGGTGGTGAAGGCCAGCAGGTTCTCTTCGGTAAAGATGGAATTCATATCACAGCATCCTCAGCCATCAGTTTTGAACATATTTTAACAGCGCCGTTACATCATATTTGAAGTGTGTCACAGTTCTGACTATTTACGCGGGGCCACGTCCTGCAAGGCTTTTACAGCCATAAGGATAATGCTGCCTGAGGCGTTAAAAAGCGGTAAACCATAAGAAAAAGGTTGCACAGACGCACGTTTTAGCCTGACTGTTGAATTTAACTCAACAATGAATTGCGTGTCGATGAATCATTTTTAAGCGGATTCTTTTGTGACCAGGCTGTTGCTATTCTCAGGTCATCAGAAGTGAAACATTGGGAGACTGAATATGTCTGCAAACGCACTCGTTACGGAATTTCTGCTGGCGGCAGAAGAGGGCAACATCGACGCGCTAAAAGCCTGCCTGGATAACGGCGTGGATATTAACGCCACCAACCGCCAGAAAAGAACCGCCATTATTATTGCCAGCCTGAAAAAGCATTATGCCTGCGTGGAATTTTTAATTGCCGCCGGCGCGGATATTGATAAACAGGACCAGACCTGTTTTAACCCCTTCCTGATAAGCTGCCTGACCAATGATTTAACCCTGCTGCGCATCGTTCTTCCGGCGAATCCGGATCTCGACCGTCTGACGCGCTTCGGCGGCGTGGGCATAACCCCTGCCAGTGAAAAAGGCCACGTTGAAATCGTGCGCAAGCTGCTGGAAAAAACCGATATTAACGTCAACCACACTAACTTTGTCGGCTGGACGCCGCTGCTGGAAGCCATCGTGCTGAATGACGGCGGCGCAAAGCAGCAGGAAATTGTGAAGCTGCTGTTGGATCACGGCGCGAACCCGCACATGACCGATAAATACGGTAAAACCCCGCTCGAACTGGCGCGGGAAAAAGGCTTCGATGCAATAGCCGACCTGCTGCTGGCGGCGGGCGCATAACGCATTTGGCCAGCCACGTCCGGCTGGCCGTTAATTCAAACAGTATTTTTACCGACGTGCATTCTGCGCGACGGCGGCCCCCTTTTATCCTTATTCAGGAGAAAACAATGCCAACCAAAATCGTCATAAAAAAGAAAACGTATTTCGATTCGGTTTCCTTAATGTCGGTTTCCACCAAAGCCAATAAATTGCCGGGCGTCGAACAGGCGTTTGTGGCAATGGCGACGGAAATGAATAAAGGCGTTCTGAAAAATCTCGGGCTGCTCACGCCGGAATTAGCGGAAGCCAAAAATGGCGACCTGATGATCGTGATTAAAGGCGACGCGGCGAACGATGAAACGCTGGCGGAAATAGAAGCTTTATTTACACATAAAGCGAGCAGCGGCACCCATGAAGCACGCTACGCGACGATTGCCAGCGCCAAAACTCATCGCCCGGACAGCAACCTGGCGGTCATTTCCGTCAACGGCACCTTTGCCGCCCGCGAAGCGCGTCAGGCGCTGGAAAACGATCTTAACGTCATGCTGTTCTCCGATAACGTGTCGCTCGACGACGAGCTGGCGCTGAAGCAGCTGGCGCATGAGAAAGGGCTGCTGATGATGGGGCCTGACTGCGGAACCGCCATCATCAACGGTGCGGGGCTGTGCTTCGCCAACGCGGTGCGTCGCGGGCCGATTGGGATTGTTGGCGCCTCCGGCACCGGCAGCCAGGAGCTGAGCGTGCGCATTCACGAGTTCGGCGGCGGCGTGTCGCAGCTGATTGGCACCGGCGGGCGCGATCTCAGCGAAAAAATCGGCGGCCTGATGATGCTCGACGCCATCGACATGCTTGAGGCGGATGAGGGCACCCGGGTGATTGCGCTCATCTCCAAACCAGCGGCTCCTGCCGTGGCAGAAAAGGTGCTGGCCCGCGCCAGAGCCTGCCGCAAGCCGGTGGTTGTTTGCTTCCTCGGCCGTAGCGAACCGCCCGCCGATGAAGACGGCCTGCAGTTTGCGCGTGGCACCAAAGAAGCGGCGCTGAAGGCGGTGCTGCTTACCGGCATTAAAAAAGAGTCCCTGGATCTGCATCCGCTCAACTGGCCTTTGATTGAAGAGGTGCGCGCCCGCCTGACCCCCCAGCAGAAGTACATTCGCGGCCTGTTCTGCGGCGGCACCCTGTGCGACGAGGCGATGTTTGCCGCGCTGGAGAAGTTCGACGATGTCTGGAGCAATATCCAGCCGGATCCGGCTAAGCGCCTGAAGGACATCAGCGTCAGCCAGGCCCACACCTTCCTGGACTTCGGTGACGACGACTTCACCAACGGCAAACCGCACCCGATGATCGACCCGACCAACCGCATCAGCCGCCTGCTGCAGGAGGCGCGCGATCCGCAGGTGGGCGTTATCGTCATGGACTTCGTGCTCGGCTTCGGCGCGCACGAGGATCCGGTAGGGGTGATGATCGAGGCGATCAAAGAGGCGCAGGCCATCGCGAAGGCCGATAACCGTCCGCTTGAGATCCTCGGATACGTGCTCGGCACCGATCAGGATCCGCAGTCGCTGGCGCAGCAGTGCCAGATGCTGACCGACGCAGGCGTCATCTGGGCCAGCAGCAGCACCAATACCGGATTACTGGCACGCGAATTTGTCTGCAAAGGGGAGAAAGCATAATGACCACTTTATTCAACCAGCCGCTTAACGTCATTAACGTCGGCATTGCGATGTTCAGCGACGACCTCAAAAAGCAGCACGTTCCCGTGACCCAGCTCGACTGGACGCCGCCGGGGCAGGGCAACATGCAGGTGGTAGAAGCGCTCGACCAGCTGGCAGAGAAACCGCTGGCGGAGAAGATCGCCGCCGCGAACAAAATCGCCCTTGAGCGCATCATCCAGTCTCACCCGGTGCTGGTGGGCTATGACCAGGCAATTAACGTAGTGCCGGGCATGACCCGCACCACCATTCTGCACGCCGGTCCGCCCGTCGCATGGGAAAACATGTGCGGCGCGATGAAGGGCGCGGTTACCGGGGCGCTGGTATTTGAAGGGCTGGCGACGGATCTGGAGGATGCCGCAAGGCTGGCGGCTTCCGGGGAGATCACCTTCTCGCCGTGCCACGAGCACGACTGCGTGGGCTCCATGGCGGGCGTCACCTCCGCGTCAATGTTTATGCACATTGTTGAAAACAAAACCTACGGCAACCGCGCCTTCACCAACCTCAGCGAGCAGATGGCGAAGATCCTGCGTATGGGCGCTAACGACCAGAGCGTGATCGACCGCCTGAACTGGATGCGCGACGTGCTCGGCCCGATGCTGCGCGACGCGATGAATATCATCGGCGAAATCGACCTGCGCCTGATGCTGGCCCAGGCGCTGCACATGGGCGACGAGTGCCACAACCGCAACAACGCCGGCACCACGCTGCTGATCCAGGCGCTGACGCCGGGGCTGATTCAGGCGGGCTATCCGGTGGAGCAGCAGCGTGAGGTGTTCGAGTTTGTCGCCAGCAGCGACTACTTCTCCGGCCCGACGTGGATGGCGATGTGTAAAGCCGCGCTGGATGCCGCTCACGGCATTGAATACAGCACCGTGGTTACCACCATGGCGCGCAACGGCTACGAGTTCGGCCTGAGCGTTTCCGGCCTGCCGGGGCAGTGGTTCACCGGCCCGGCGCAGCAGGTGATTGGCCCGATGTTCGCGGGCTACAAGCCGGAAGACTCCGGACTGGATATTGGCGACAGCGCCATCACCGAAACCTACGGCATCGGCGGCTTTGCGATGGCGACGGCACCGGCCATCGTTGCGCTGGTGGGCGGCACGGTGGAGGAAGCCATCGACTTCTCGCGCCAGATGCGCGAGATCACCCTCGGCGAGAACCCGAACGTCACCATTCCGCTGCTGTCGTTTATGGGCATTCCAACCGCCATCGACATCACCAGAGTGGCGGGCAGCGGCATTCTGCCGGTGATCAACACCGCCATTGCCCACAAAGACGCGGGTATCGGCATGATTGGGGCGGGCATCGTTCACCCGCCGTTTAGCTGTTTTGAAAAGGCGCTGTTGACCTTCCGCGATCGCTACGTTCTATAAGGTATGCATCCATGAAAAACATGAAACTGGAGTGGAAAAGAGGTGACTGGGCGGCCTATTTCGGGTTGATGACCAACAACCTGACTAATTTGCTGACCATGATGGGGTTGCTCATTTTTGTCGTCGGCATCCCGAAGGAGATTGTTTATGGACGCATCGCGCCGGCCTTCGGGCTGGCGGTGCTGGTAGCGAGCTTATGCTACACATGGTTTGGTCTGCAAATGGCGCGCACCACCGGACGTACGGACGTCACCGCGCTGCCGTCCGGCCCGAGCGCACCCTCGATTTTTACCGTGACCTTCCTGGTCCTGATGCCCGTCTACCAGCAAACCGGCGATGCGGATTTCGCGATTCAGATTGGCCTGGTGTGGTGCTTCGTGGAAGCGATGATCCTCGCGGGCGGCTCGTTCCTGGGTGAGACCATCCGCAAGATGATCCCGCGCACCGTGCTGCTGTCGTGCCTGTCCGGTCTTGGCCTGCTGCTGCTGGCGATGAACCCAATGTTGCAGGCGTTCGAAGCGCCCACCGTGTCGTTCATCGTTCTGCTGCTGATCTTCATTAACTGGTTCGGTAAAAAGCCGATTTTCGCCAAAATCCCGACCGGCCTGCTGCTGCTGATTGCCGGAACGGCGCTGGCGTGGATTTCCGGACTGCAAAGCCCGGATGCCATTAAAGCGTCTATGTCCTCCTTCGGCTTTAATCCGCCGGAAGTGCACGTGGACAGCTTTATGCAGGGCCTGCCGCACGCGCTGCCGTATCTGGCGTCCGCCGTACCGCTGGGGCTGGCGAACTACATCTTTGACCTGGAGAACATCGAAAGCGCCCACGCGGCGGGGGATGAGTACCCGACCCGCAAGGTGATGCTGGCGAACGGCCTGGCTTCCATGCTCGGCTGCCTGATGGGCAACCCGTTCCCGGTCACGGTCTACGTGGGCCATCCCGGCTGGAAGGCGATGGGGGCGAGCATCGGCTACACGCTGGCGTCCGGCGTGACCATGTTCATCGTGCCGCTGTTCGGGCTGGGGGCCTTTATGCTTGCCATCATACCGATGACCGCTATCGTGCCGATTCTGGTGTTTATCGGCGTCGTCACCGCCAACCAGGTGGTGCGGGAAACGCCGAAAGTGGAGGTGCCCGTCATCTTTATCTGCCTGTTCCCGTGGATCGCTAACTGGGCGCTGACCATGATGAACAGCGTGATGAGCGCGGCGGGAACCAGCGCGGCGAAAATTGGCACCGACGTGCTGCACAGCAAAGGGATCTACTACGAGGGGCTGATGCACCTCGGCAACGGCGCGCCGCTCGCCAGCATGCTCTGGGGCTGTATCGCTATCTTCGCCATCATCAACAAACCGCTGCGCGGGGCCGCCGCCGCCGCAGGAGGCGCGCTGCTGGCGCTGTTTGGCGTGATCCACGCGCCAGTGGTGGGCTTTGCCGAGGGCAGTTCCCTGATGTTCGTCACGGCCTACCTGATGATGGGCGGCATGTTTGTGGTGAAGCATTTCCTCGACAGCCGCGAAGTTGCGAGCGCTGAAGTTACTGTTGCGAAGGAAAACGTATGAAAGAGCTAATGGTCGTCGCCATCGGCGGCAACAGCATTATCAAAGACAACGCCAGCCAGTCGATTGAACATCAGGCGCAGGCGGTCAAAGCGGTGGCCGAGTCGGTGCTCGAAATGCTGGCCTCCGACTATGACATCGTCCTCACCCACGGCAACGGCCCGCAGGTGGGGCTGGATCTGCGCCGCGCCGAGATCGCCCATGAGCGGGAAGGGCTGCCGCTGACCCCGCTGGCAAACTGCGTGGCGGATACCCAGGGCGGCATCGGCTACCTGATCCAACAGGCGCTCAACAACCGCCTGGCGGCGCGTGGCGAGCAAAAGGCGGTCACGGTCGTCACCCAGGTGGAGGTGGATAAAAACGATCCCGGCTTTACGCACCCGACAAAACCGATCGGCGCGTTCTTCAGCGAGGCGCAGCGCGACGAGCTACAGCTCGCGCACCCGGACTGGCATTTTGTCGAGGATTCAGGCCGGGGCTATCGCCGCGTGGTGGCCTCGCCCCAGCCGCTGCGCATCGTCGAGGCGGATGCGATTAAGGCGCTAACGCAGAAAGGTTTTGTGGTCATCGGCGCGGGCGGCGGAGGCATTCCCGTGGTGCGCAGCGAGCAGGGGGATTATCAGAGCGTGGATGCGGTTATCGATAAAGATCTCTCCACCGCGCTGCTGGCCCGTGAGATTTGCGCCGACGTGCTGGTGATAACCACCGGCGTGGAGAAAGTCTGCGTTAACTTCGGCAAGCCAGACCAGCAGGCGCTGGACACCGTCAATGTAGCGCAGATGACGCGCTACATGGACGAAGGTCACTTCCCGGCGGGCAGCATGCTGCCCAAAATCGTCGCCTCGCTGGCATTTTTACGTCATGGCGGCAGGCGGGTGATCATCACCTCGCCAGACTGCCTGCCCGCCGCGCTGCGCGGGGAAACCGGTACCCATATTGTGAATGAAGGAAGATGAGATGAGTGAAAACAAAAGCCGCCGTGAATTTATCAGCCAGAGCGGCAAAATGGTCACCGCCTGCGCGCTGTTTGGCGCAACCGGCTCCGTCGCGTATGCTGCCGATTCTGCAAAGCCACTCTGCGAGACCGGTAAACCGATGAAGATCACCGCGAAACATTACTATCTGGACAACGTGCTGCTTGAAGCCGGGTTTAATTTCGAGGGCAGCGTGGCGACAGGCACCCGCACCGAGCTGAAAACGCTGGAGATTAAAGACGGTAAAATCGTCGCCCTGCGCGACAACGGCAGCCACGCCGACGCGACCCTGCCGCACTACGACGCGGGTAAAAAGCTGATGCTTCCGGCGATGCGCGACATGCACATTCACCTGGATAAAACCTTCTACGGCGGCCCGTGGCGCTCCCTGAACCGTCCGGCGGGCACCACCATTCAGGACATGATCCGCCTGGAGCAGAAGCTGCTGCCGGAGTTAAAGCCCTACACGCAAGAACGCGCCGAAAAGCTGATCGACCTGATCCAGTCCAAAGGGTCCACTATCGCCCGCAGCCACTGCAATATTGAGCCGGTTTCCGGCCTGAAAAACCTGGAAAATTTGCAGGCGGTTCTGGCGCGCCGCAGCGCAGGTTTTGACTGCGAAATCGTTGCCTTCCCGCAGCACGGCCTGCTGCTCTCCAACGCTGAAAAGCTGATGCGCGAGGCGATGCAGGCGGGGGCGCACTACGTAGGCGGGCTGGACCCAACCAGCGTTGACGGCGCGATGGAGAAATCGCTCGATACCATGTTCCAGATTGCGCTGGATTACGACAAAGGGGTGGATATTCACCTCCATGAAACCAGCCCGGCGGGCGTGGCGGCGGTGAACTACATGGTGGAAACCGTGGAGAAAACGCCGGAGCTGAAGGGAAAACTGACCATAAGCCACGCCTTCGCGCTGGCGACGCTCAACGAGCAGCAGGTGGATGAGATTGCCACCCGCATGGCGGCGCAGCAGGTGACCATCGCCTCCACCGTGCCGATTGGCACCCTGCACATGCCGCTGAAGCAGCTGCGGGAGAAGGGCGTGTTTGTTATGACCGGCACCGACAGCGTGATCGACCACTGGTCGCCGTACGGTCTGGGGGACATGCTGGAGAAAGCTAATCTGTACGCCCAGCTCTATATTCGCCCGAACGAGCAGACGCTCTCCCGCGCGCTCGGCATCGCCACCGGCGACGTGCTGCCGCTGAACGATAAAGGTGAACGCGTATGGCCGAAAGCGCAGGACGACGCCAGCTTTGTGCTGGTGGACGCCTCCTGTTCCGCCGAGGCGGTGGCGCGCATTTCTCCGCGCACCGCGACGTTCCACAAGGGGAATCTCGTCTGGGGCACGGTCGCCTGACGCCACGATGGGGTATCGCTACAGGTGATACCCCGACAATCGCAACTCCCGATCAATCCACTCGACGAACTGCTGGATCTTCCACGCGCGTTCGTTCATGTGCGGCATCACCAGATGATGCGCGTTAATGGCGATTCCCATCTCATCCGGCAGCACCTGTACCAGCGAGCCATCCTTCAGGTGATCGGTAGCCATCATTTTGCTCTCCAGAATAAACCCCAGCCCCATGCGCGCCGCTTCAAAGCTCATGTAGGAACGGTCGAAGCTGAGGCTGAAATTGAGCCAGGGCCTGTCGATATTGTGCCAGGCGAACCATTTTTCCCAGTTCACCAGAGTGCTGGTGGAGGAGATAAGCGACTGTTGCAGCAGATCGGCGGGCGTGCTGATGGGATGCTCTTCTGCATAGCCCGGCGAGGCCAATACTACCAGCGTGTCGTTTTTAATGGTCATCACCCGGTAAGCATCCCAGTCCGGAATACCATGACGGATATCAATGTCGATATTATCTCTGGCGAACTGCAGGTTCTCATAGGAGCAGGTGAGATTGATGGTGATATCAGGATATTCGGCGCGGAATCTGCCCAGACGGCGCAACAGCCATGACAGTCCGAAGGTGGGGGAAGAGTGCACGCGAAGCACAGCATTGTCTTTTTCTTTCACGATCTGATCGGTGGCGCGCCCAATGGCGCTCATCGCCGCCGAGACCTCCCGCAGATATTTTTCTCCCGTCGGGGTGAGTTGAACCCCTTTGCCGCTGCGGATAAATAATTTCTTGCCCAGCCACGATTCCAGCGACGCGATCTGGTGGCTTACCGCCGAAGGCGTGACGTTGAGCTGTTCCGCCGCCTGATGGATGCTCAGGGCGTTAGCAACGGCGATAAACGCCTGCAAATTTCTGAGCGAGGGCAGCGATAACGTCTGGCGATCCTGCGCGGACATGGCCTACTCCTTACACGATAATTGATAAAAAACATAACATTGAGACTGCGAGCGGGCAATTTTATCCCGATGTTATTTTTTTGAGCTGTATCGCGAATCAAATTTATCTCAGCAATAAATGAGCTTTATTGAATGGCGTTTCATGGGGGAGCCGATATATTGACGTTGAACGCAATAATAAAACGACTCACGGTGTTCGAATAATGAGGTAAGTTATGTCTCGTATAGAACAAGCTGTCCCCTACATAAAGACTAAAAAAACCAATTACCGTTTCGTTGTGCTGGCATTAATTTTTATTGTTTATGCCATTAACTATGCTGACCGAACAAATATTGGTGCGGTACTGCCGTTTATCATTGACGAATTTCATATCAATAATTTCGAAGCCGGTGCCATCGCCAGCATGTTTTTTTTGGGATACGCCCTGAGCCAAATTCCTGCGGGCTTTTTTATTGCCAAAAAGGGAATTCGCGGCATGGTGGCACTGTCGATATTCGGCTTCTCTGCCTTTACCTGGCTGATGGGCACCGCAACCTCGGTTCTGGGCCTGAAGTGTATCCGCCTGGGGCTGGGGTTAACAGAGGGGCCGTGCCCGGTCGGGCTGGCCTCCACCATCAATAACTGGTTTCCGCCAAAGGAGAAGGCCACGGCCACGGGCGTCTACATCGCCGCCACCATGTTCGCGCCCATCCTCGTGCCGCCGCTGGCCGTGTGGATCGCCATGACCTGGGGCTGGCGCTGGGTCTTCTTCTCCTTTGCGATCCCAGGATTGGTCATTGCCGTCCTGTGGTATCTGCTGGTACGCACGAAGCCGTCCGAGAGCGCATTCGTCTCTAAAGCGGAGCTGGAGACCATTACCGCCGGTCAGGAGACGCCGGACGCCAGACGTGAAAACATCGTGATTTCACCGGGCTTTGCACGCCTCGATCGGCTGATCCGCGTGCGGGAGTTAGCCCCGGTAAGCACGGTGAAAGGGCTGTTTACCTCGAAGAATATTCTCGGCGACTGCTTGGCCTATTTTATGATGGTCAGCGTGCTGTACGGACTGTTGACGTGGATCCCGCTCTATCTGGTGAAAGAGAAAGGCTTTACGTTTATGAGCATGGGGCTGGTCGCCAGCATGCCGTGCATCGGTGGATTTATCGGTGCGATTTTTGGCGGCTACGTCTCCGACAAACTGCTCGGCCGCCGACGTAAACCGACCATGATGTTTACCGCCATCAGCACCGTTTTAATGATGGTCATTATGCTGAATATTCCGCAAAGCACCGTGGCGGTTTGCGTCGGACTATTTTTTGTCGGTCTCTGTCTGAATATTGGCTGGCCCGCTTTTACAGCTTATGGCATGGCTGTTGCGGACAGTAAAACCTATCCCATTGCCGCGTCCATCATCAATAGCGGCGGTAATCTCGGCGGATTTGTTTCCCCGATGCTGGCAGGTTATCTGCTGGATAAAACAGGTAGTTTTAATTCCGTGTTTATTTATTTCGGTATTTGCGCAGCCATTGGCTTAATTATGATTATGCTGCTGGAAGAACCGAAATAAATCATTAAATATCTCTTGTCCGAATGGAGTAAATATATGCTACTGAAAAATAAAGTCGCCGTTATTACCGGCGCGGCTTCCGTACGCGGTTTGGGTTTCGCTACGGCGAAATTATATGCCGAACAGGGTGCGAAAGTGGTGATTATCGATTTAAACGCTGAAGCCAGCCGGGCTGCCGCCGCGAGTCTGGGCGACGAACATCTGGGCCTTGCGGCGAACGTCAGCAATGAATTACAGGTTAATGCCGCCATTGAGCAGGTGCTGGGGAAATACGGGCGCATCGATATTCTGGTGAATAACGCCGGCATTACTCAGCCGATCAAGCTGATGGATATCAAACGCGAAAATTACGATGCGGTGCTTGACGTCAGCCTGCGCGGCACGCTGCTAATGTCCCAGGCGGTTATTCCCACTATGCGCGCGCAAAAGTCGGGCAGCATCGTCTGCATTTCATCGGTATCGGCCCAGCGCGGCGGCGGCATCTTCGGCGGCCCACACTACAGCGCTGCAAAAGCGGGTGTGCTGGGACTGGCAAAAGCCATGGCGCGTGAACTGGGGCCCGACAATGTGCGGGTAAACTGCATCACGCCGGGTCTTATCCAGACGGACATCACCGCAGGCAAGCTGAGCGATGAGATGAAAACGTCCATTCTGGCGGGCATTCCGCTTAACCGCCTCGGAGACGCGCAGGATATTGCCCGCGCCGCGCTGTTCCTCGGCAGCGACCTCTCTTCTTACTCCACCGGTATCACGCTCGACGTGAACGGCGGGATGCTGATCCATTAAGGAGATACGACGATGATGGATACCACAGTTCAACAGGTTGCCGCTGCGGCCTGGCGCATTCGCCGCTACGCGCTGCGCATGGGCGAAGTGCAGGGGCAGGGCTACATCGGGCAGGCGCTGGGCTATGCCGATGTGCTGGCCACCGCGTTTACCCACGGAATGAACCTAAAGCCGGGCGAGCCGGAGTGGGAAGAGCGCGACCGTTTTCTGCTCTCCCACGGCCATTACGCCATTGCCTGTTATGCGGCCCTGATTGAAGCCGGGATCGTTCCTGAAGAGGAGCTGGAGACCTATGGTGCGGACGACAGCCGCCTGCCGATGTCCGGTATGGCAACCTACACGCCAGGTATGGAGATCTCCGGCGGTTCGCTGGGGCAGGGCTTAAGCATTGGCGTTGGCATGGCGCTGGGGCTGAAGCACAAGCAGAGCGCGGCATGGGTCGTTAACTCCATGTCGGACGGCGAGCTGGACGAAGGGTCAACCTGGGAAGCGGCGATGTCGGCGGCACATCACGGCCTGTCGAACCTGATCGTGCTGGTGGACATTAACCGCCAGCAGGCGGATGGCAACTCGCACGCGATCCTCGGCTTTGAGCCGCTGGAGGATAAATGGACCTCCTTCGGCTGGTACGTGCAGCGCGTGAACGGCAACGATGTTCCTGCGCTGGTGACGGCGTTTGATAACGCCAAACGCTACCCGGAAAACCAGCCGCGCGTCATTTTGTGCGACACGCTGATGGGCAAGGGCGTGCCGTTCCTCGAAAAGCGTGACAAGAACCATTTTATTCGCGTGGATGCTGACGAGTGGCAAAAGGCACTCGCCGTGCTGGATGCCAACAAACCTGAAGGAGTGCTGTAATGAGCCAGACCACGGAGAAAAAACCGCGTTTAACCACGTCGGCGATGATTGCCTCCATCGCGGAAGAGGGCCAGGAGACGCGCGCCGCACCGTTCGGTCACGCGCTGGTGAAGCTGGCGGAACAGCGACCGGAGATCGTCGGCATGACGGCGGATCTGTCGAAGTACACCGATCTACACATTTTTGCCCAGGCCTACCCGGAACGCTTCTTCCAGATGGGCATGGCCGAACAGCTGCTAATGGGGGCCGCGGGCGGCATGGCGAAAGAGGGCTTTATTCCTTTCGCCACAACCTATGCCGTCTTCGCTACCCGCCGCGCCTACGACTTTATCCATCAGGTGATTGCTGAAGAGCACCTGAACGTGAAGATCTGCGCGGCGCTGCCGGGGCTAACCACCGGTTACGGGCCGAGCCACCAGGCGACGGAAGATATTGCGATTATGCGCGGTATTCCGGGCATGACGATTATCGATCCCTGTGACGCAATCGACACGGAACAGGCGGTGCCGGCGATGGCAGCGCACGATGGCCCTGTCTATATGCGCCTGCTGCGCGGCAAGGTGCCGGTGGTGCTGGACCAGTACAACTACCAGTTTAAGATTGGCAAAGCTGCGCTGCTGGAAGAGGGGAGCGATGTCCTGATCGTCGCCTCAGGCCTGATGACCATGCGTGCGCTGGAGGCGGCGAAGCAGCTGCGTAAGGATAACGTCAGCGTGGCGGTGCTGCACTCGCCCACCATTAAGCCGCTGGACGAAGAGACGATCCTGGCGCAGGCCGCGAAGCCGGGACGGCTGGTCATCGTGGCGGAAAACCACAGCAGCGTAGGCGGGTTGTGCGAAGCCGTCGCGTCGCTGTTGATGCGCAACCGCGTGAACGTGGATTTCGATACCGTCGCGCTGCCGGACGCGTTCCTTGATGCGGGCGCGTTGCCCACCCTCCATGACCGCTACGGGATCTCAACCACAGCCATGGTGGAGAAAATCCGGCGCAGGCTGTGATTTATCAGACGGATACGTTGCCAACGGGCGAGGGGTGCTTTACCCTCGCCTCTGTTGCGATAAAGGAGTCCGTCATGGCACAAAACATCTACGACAACCCGGCGTTTTTTGAAGGCTACGCTCAGCTTCCGCGTTCGGTGCACGGGCTGGACGGTGCGCCTGAGTGGCCTGCGCTCAAGGCAATGCTGCCTGATTTAACCGGCAAAGCGGTTATCGATCTCGGCTGCGGCTACGGCTGGTTCTGCCGCGCGGCGCGCGCGCTGGGCGCTAGCGACGTTACGGGCGTCGATATCTCAGAAAAAATGCTTGCCCGCGCGGCTGAACTGACGGATGACGTGCAGATTCACTATCAGCGTAGCGATCTGGAATCTCTTCAGCTTCGCGAAAACAGTCTCGATCTGGTCTATAGCTCGCTGGCGCTACACTACCTGCCGGAGCTGGACACGCTATTCGCCAACGTTCAGCGCGCGCTAAAACCGGGTGGCAGCCTGGTCTTCTCGATGGAGCACCCAATTTACACCTGCGCCACCCGTCAGGGCTGGCTGACCGACGACAGTGGCGAGCGGTTCTGGGGCGTGAACCATTATCAGGACGAAAGCCAGCGCGTCAGCAACTGGCTGGCGGATGGAGTGATTAAATACCACCGAACGCTGGGCACCACGCTTAACGCGCTGATAAAGGCCGGGTTAACGATAAGTGAAGTCAATGAGTGGGGACCAACGCAGGCGCAGATTGACGCCTGGCCTGCATTGTCCGAAGAGGCGGAGCGCCCGATGCTGGTGCTGATGTCCGCCCGTAAGGCTCAGTAACCTACCTTATACACCCGCCCGCTCTGCACCCCTTCCACGCTGCGGCGGTAGGCCTGGGCCACGGTCGCGGCGGGAACGCTTTCAAAGCCAGGGAAGAACCCGTCATATGCTTCGGCGGATTCCGTCAGTACCGTTGGGCTAATCAGGTTAATGCGGATCCCGCGCGGCAGTTCGCAGGCTGCGGCGCGGACAAACCCTTCCAGCGCCGCATTGACCGTGGTGGCATTCACGCCCTGCGCAATCGGCTCGTGCGCCACAATCCCGCTTATCAGCGTAATCGAGCCGCCTTCGTTCAGATAATGCTGGCCAGTCAGCGCCAGACGCACCTGCCCGAGCAGCTTGTCCTGCAGGCCCTGGTTGAAGTCGCTGTCCTTCATGGTCGCGAGCGGGCCAAAGTAGAGACCACCGCTGGCGGAGACAATCGCATCCACCGGGCCGATTTTCTCAAACAGCGCCTGCACGCTCGCCTGCGAGGTGATATCCACCTGGTAGTCGCCCCGCGTGCGACCCACGCGGATGACCTCGTGACGACGGCTTAACTCTTCGGTTACGGCACGACCGACCGTACCGCTGGCACCAATAATGACGATTTTCATATCCGACTCCTCATGTTGTGAGCCCTCATTCTTTAATAAATAAAAAGTCAGATAAACTGGGCTAAAGTTAGATGATTGCTAACCAGGGGTTTGGAATATGGATAAGCTTCGCGGCATGGAGACGTTTATCGCGGTGGTAGAGAGCGGCAGCTTCACCGGCGCGGCGGCGCGGCTGGAGATGTCGGCGGTGATGGTCGGGAAATATATTGCGCTGCTCGAATCTCAGCTCGGCACGCGGCTGCTGGAGCGCAATACCCGTCGCCAGAGCCTGACCGACGCCGGACGCGTTTATTTCGAAGAGGCCAGGCGCGTGCTGGAGCAGGTCTCGATTGCCGAAAGCGCGGTTGAACGGCTGCGCGCGGCGCCCGCCGGCACCCTGCGCGTCACCGCCCCCACGTCGTTTGGCGGCTGCGCGATCGCCCCTCTGACGGCCACATTTTTGCAGCGCCACCCGGAAGTGCGTATCGAACTGGATCTCACCAACCGGATGGTCGATCTGGTGGAAGAGGGGGTCGATCTGGCCATTCGCATTGGCGATATCCGCAATGACGATCTGGTGGCGAAATATCTGTGTCCCTACAACATGGTGATCTGCGCCGCGCCGGATTATCTGGCGCGACACGGCACGCCGCAGACGCCCGCCGATCTGGTGGATCATCTGTGCCTGTCGCATACGGTGTGGACCGCGCGCAACGAGTGGCGGCTGCCGGGTGCGGAAGGGGAGGTGCGCTGGAAGCGTGATGCGATCTTAAGATGCAACGACGGCTACGGCTTACGCATGGCGGCGCGAGCCGGGGCAGGGCTGCTGCTGCAACCGGAAGTGCTGGTGGCGGAAGAGCTGGCAAGCGGCAGGCTGGTGCGCGTGCTGGAGCCGTTCACGCCCGCGCCGAGGCCGGTACATTTACTGTGGCGTCAGGATTTGCGTCCCCTCCCTAAGCTAACGGAATTTATTGCTCATATTCTGCTAAGATTGGGCACAATATAAAAAAAGAAGGTAATCAAAGAATGTCTGCAAACAAACTCGCCAGCAGCGCGCAGGGCCTGCAATCATCTGCCATCCGTGAATTATTAAAACATAGCAAAATGGCGGGCGTGATTTCGCTGGGCGGCGGTATTCCCAATCCGGACCTGTTCGATCGCGAAGGGCTTAAAATTGCCGCCGATGCCGTGTTGTCACAGAATTTTGGCGAGGCGTTCCAGTATGGCCTGACGGAAGGCGTACCGGGGCTGCGCGAAGAAATTAAACGCATCTGCGAGGGGCGCGGCATCGCCTGTAAGGCCGATGACGTGGTCATTACTTCCGGCTCTCAACAATCTCTGGACGTGCTGGCGCGTGCGTTAATTAATCCGGGCGATACGGTTGTCGTTGAACGTCCTACCTATCTCGCCGCGCTGCAGGTCTTTGGCCTGGCACAGGCGAATTTTGAATCCGTCGGCACCGACGGCGACGGCATGAAGGTCGATGAACTTGAAGCGTTGGTGGCGAAGAAAACCATCAAGGCGGTTTATATCGTTCCAACCTTTGGTAACCCTGGCGGCGTAACGCTTTCCGAAGCGCGCCGTAAACAGCTGGTGGAATTATCAAAGCGCTATGATTTCGTGATTATCGAAGACGATCCATACAGCGAAATTAACTACACCGACGACGTATTCCGCCCGCTGATTGCCCATGCGAAAGATATCGGCAATGAAGATAACGTGGTGTACACCTCTACCTTCTCCAAAATCCTCGCGCCGGGCACCCGCGTGGGCTGGGTGCTGGTGCCGGAATGGCTGAAGCGCGCGGTGGTGAACCTCAAGCAAACCACCGATCTGCACACCAGCACGCTGTCCCAGCTGATGACCTACGAGTACCTGAAAACCGGGCGTCTGGCGAACCAGATTAAAATGATCCGCGAGGCCTATCGCCAGAAATACCAGACGTTTGCAACGGAACTGGAAGCCGAGCTGGGCGATGTGATGTCGTTCCACAAGCCGAAGGGCGGGATGTTCCTGTGGGCAAAAATGAACAACGGCATGAATACGACGAAATGGCTGGAAAAAACCTTAAGCAACGGCGTGGTGTTTGTACCGGGCGAGTTCTTCTACTGCAACGAACCGGACCAGACAACGCTGCGCATGTCATTCGTCACCCCAACGGATGAGCAGCTTAAAGAAGCGGTTCGACGCCTGAAGATCTCCCTGTAACCGGGGCTTATTGTGTGGCGTGGGCGAGCGCGCGGTCAGATGCATGACCGCCGATCGCCTGCGTAACTTCATGGATCCGACAAATTTTCCCCTCCCGCAACGCGGCAAACATATACACCTCTAATTCCGCCTGGCGACCATCTGGATATGTCACCGTAGCCCAGTGCCGGTCTGCTAAAAGATTCTCGTGACAGGCCAGCTCTTCTACCCTGAATGCGATCGCGCGGATCTGCGAGCGGACGTGGTTCAGGTGCTGCACAAAACCCCGATAATCAAGCGCGTGACCATCCGTGTACTGCTGGTAATCGGGCGTGAACACCTCTGCGGGATCTAATTCGCCTTTGAACAAGCGGCTTAACAGGCACGCCATTTTTTCGCGCTGTAGGGTATTGTCAGGCTGGGCTATCAGGGTTGTGATGATGCTCATGTTGGCTCCTTGTGTAGTTGAGCCACCATTATCCTTGACAGTCGGCGGCGCAGTTTCTGTAATACGTCGATGAATAACGATTTTCGGCCAGGATAAAATGATCGGTACAGAGACGCTCCGCCATCCCAGCGGTTACCGCACCGCGTGGCACAGCCATCCCACCGGACAGCTCTGGCGTATTGCAACGGGGCTGCTGGTGATTGAGACCCAACAGGGGCGTTCGGTTGTACCGGCAAACCATATTGGCTGGATCCCGCCGGGCCAGCAGCATGCCGCCTTTTCTGAAAGCGCGATAGAAGGCTGCGCTATCTATCTTGACCCTCCGTGCTGTGCAATGCTTCCCGATGCCCCCGCGCTGTTCGAGCCCGACGATCTCACTCATGCACTGTTTTCCCGCTTAAGCGTTGCAGAAAACGAGTACGATCCGCGAAAGCTCACCCTGCTGCTGGATGAGCTTGCCCTGACGCCTCAGGTGCGCTTTTATCTGCCCGTACCGACGGATCCGCGTCTGAAGAACGTGGTCAGCCACTTGCTGCAGTGTGTCGATGATAATCAAACGGTCAAGAGCCATGCCAGCCATGCCGGGATGAGCGTGCGTACCTTTAACCGTCGATTTAGCGCCCAGACGGGAATGAACTTCGTCAACTGGCGGCAGCTGGCGCGCGTCATGCAGGCAATGGAGTGGCTGGCGGCGGGGAAGCCGGTGGGATGGATTGCGCTGTCCTGCGGCTACAGCAGCGTCAGCGCATTTATTGAGGTTTTCAGAGCATGGACCGGTAAAACGCCGGGGCAGTGGGGGATTAAAGGTGGCTAAAGTGAACGGAATGACCACCACAGCCGTATGTTCCCCTCACCCTAACCCTCTCCCCAAAGGGGCGAGGGGATTGTTCAGTGCTAGCATTAATGTGTGGGGAACCCTCAGCCTTTGGGGAGAGGGAGAAGATCGTAGCCGCTGCCCGGCGAAGACTATCGCTCCCTCAGCGCCTCCTTCGCCCGGTTAAACGGCTTGATCAGATAATCCAGTACCGTTTTCTCCCCGGTCTTAATGTCCACTGTGGCAATCATCCCCGGCACGATCGAGAAATGCCTGCCCGCCTTATTCACCAGGTAATCCTGGCTGGTGCGGATAAACACGCGGTAGTAGAACACCTCCGGCTTGGCCTCGTCCTGGATAGTGTCCGGGGATATAGTCTCCACCACCCCGTGCAGCCCGCCGTAGATGGCGTAATCGTAGGCGGTGATCTTCACCAGCGCCTCCTGGTTCGGGTGGATAAAGGCGATATCGCGCGGCGAGAGGCGGGTTTCAATCAGCAGATGATCGTCCACCGGCACAATCTCCATCAGTTCGCCGTTGGGCGGGATCACGCCGCCGATGGTGGTGACTTTGATATTTTTCACGATCCCGCGCACCGGGGATTTTACCGTCAGGCGGGTGACGGAATCCTCGCGGCCTTTGAGGATCGCCGAGACCATATCCACCTCGGCGTTGGCCTTGGATAGCGCCTCGCGCGCCTGAACGTAATACTGGGAACGCACGTCGGTGAGCTTCAGCTCCAGATCGCTTTTCTGCCGCTGCAGGCGGAGCACTTCCACGTGGCTGGCGGCGCCGGTTTTTACCAGCCGCTGGGTGATCGCCAGCTCTTTGTTTGCGAGATCTAACGCTGAACGCAGTTCACGCTGCGTGTCCTCCAGCTGCGCGCGGCGCGAATTGTAGAGCCGCGTTTCGGCGGCGGTCAGTTCGGTCCATTTCTCCAGCGAAGGCGGGAACTTCAGCGGCAGATCGTTCACCTCGGCGTACAGACGGGCGCTGGAGGCCAGCGACGCGCGGTAGCGCGCCGCGCTTTCGCCGACGTTAGATTCCGAGCGGGTAGGATCCAGCCGCGCCAGCACCTGTCCGGCCTGCACCTGATCGCCTTCGTGTACGTTCAGCTCGGTGAGGATCCCCCCGTCCAGCGACTGCAACACCTGCTCGCGCGAGCTGGGGATCACTTTTCCGGTTCCCGTTGAGACTTCATCCAGCATCCCAAACCACGCCCAGACGCCCAGCGCCACAAACATCAGCAGCGAGAAGATCACAATCCGCCGCGCGCCGGTATAGCCGCTTTCGGAGTCGAGCGCATTATCCAGATCGTCCATCGCGGCCACGTCACGCTGACTGATTTTCATTTTTCCACTCCCGTCCGGTTGCTGCCTGCTGCTGTTGCTGCATGCGGCTGTTGTTCAGCGCTTGCGCTTTTGGCGCGTCCATGACCAGCATCCCATCTTTCAGCACGACCACGCGCTCCACCAGCTCCAGCACCGGCACGCGGTGGGTGGCGACAACCAGCGTCCGGTTGCCGAGCCACGCCCCCAGGCGCTGGATAAATTCCCGCTCGGTGTGCTCGTCAAGGGAAGCGGTCGGCTCGTCCATCAGCACGATATTCGGATCGCGCAGCAGCATCCGCGCCAGCAGAATCGACTGCCGCTGCCCGCCGGACAATCCCACGCCGTTCTCCATAATCGGGTAGTCCAGCCCCTTCGGCAGCTTCTGCACAAAGCTGGCCGCGCCGCACATCTCCAGCACCTCGAAGATCTCTTCGTCGGTGGCGCGCGGCATGCCGAGGGTGATGTTCTCGCGCAGGGTGCCGTAAAACAGCCGCGCGTTCTGGGTCATAAAGCCAACGTTTCGCCGCACGTCGGCCACGTCCAGATGCGGCAGGCTGAGGTTGTCGAGCCGCAACTCGCCGGCCGCCAGATCCATGCCGCCCGCCATCGCCTGCAGGAGAGTGGATTTGCCCGCGCCGTTACGCCCGAGGATCGCCACTTTCTCGCCCGGCCTGATCTCAAGACGGTTAATGCGCAGCGCCATGCGCGGATCTTCCGGCTGATAGCGGAACTGCGCCTGCTCGAAAAGATAGTGTCCGCGCAGCACGTCCTGGCGGATCGGCGTCTCTTCACGCTGATTTTCAGTAGGAAGCTGCATAATACTGTCCAGCCCCTCTTTAGCGGCCTTAACCTGCTGCCAGCGGGCGAGCACGCCGCACAGCGTCGCCATCGGGGCGATCATCCGCGAGGCCAGCATCGAAGCGGCCACCACCGAGCCGGTGGTCAGCGTGCCGTCAATCACCATCGGCGCGCCAACCACGATCACGGCGGCGTAAACCAGGCTCTGGACGGTCATCCCCCAGCTGATCAGGTTCTGCGTCAGCTCGCGGGTGCGCAGGCCGGATTCCGCGGTGATCTGGATATAGCTGTTCCACTGCTGCAAAAAGCGGTTCTCCGCCTGCATCAGCTTGATGTCCTCCAGCCCCTGTACGCTCTCCACCAGCACCGCGTTGCGCAGGGTGGATTCATGCGCCGACTGCCTCGCCAGCTCGGCCAGCTTCTTTTGCAGCAGCAGGCCCGGCAGGACCATGATTACCGCCGCTACCGGGGCGATCCACGCCAGCTGCGGCGCGATGATCGCCAGCACCACCACAAACAGGAAGAAGAAGGGCAGATCGACAATCGTCGAGATGGTGGAAGAGGTGACCATCTCGCGGATCTGCTCCAGCTCGCGCAGCTGGGAGATAAAGCTGCCGGTGGAACGCGGAATGGCGCTGTGGCGCAGCCGTAACGCGTGGCCGAACACGCGATCCGAGACGCGCAGATCCGAGCGTTTGCCCAGCAGATCCATAATGTGCCCGCGCGCAACGCGCAGCACAAAGCCAAACAGGGTGGCGATCAGCACCCCGATGGTCAGCACGTAGAGCGTCGGGTAGGACTGGGCGGGGATCACCCGGTCATACACCTGCATGGAAAAGACAATGCCGGAGAGGGAGAGCACATTGATAAACAGCGCCGCCAGCATCACCCAGCTGTAGGGACGCAGGTCGCGCATCACCAGCCGGTAGAGCCAGTCCGGACGGTACTTTGAGATGTAGGCGTCCACGCGGCTGTCTTTCAGCGCGGCCAGCGGACGCAGGGCGATAACGTGGCGGATGGCGGGCAGCATTGCGCTCATCGACAGGCGGTTGGTGTATGTCTTGTCGTCGAAAAAGCTGACCTCGAGCGTATCTTCTCCGTCGAAATTCTCAATCACGCCGATTTTTCCGTCGTTCAGCGCCACCACCACCGGCAGACGCCAGCTGTTGATCGACTGCTGATCGGCCGTCAGCAGCTGGAACGTCAGCCCGGCTTCACGGGCAAGCTGAGTCAGCGCGGGCACCATCGGTTTGCCTTTCAGCCACGGCGCGCCCGCGACGAGCGAGCCTGGCGAACAGGCAACGCGGTAGCGCGTGGCGACAAAGCCAAACGCCTGAGCCCACTGCTCCAGCGCCTCATCCGTCATCGTTTCCCCCTGCGGGATGTCGCGTTGCTTCATGGCTGGATCTCCACGGTCTGGATGGTGCGGTTATCAAGATCGAACGCATGACGCAATTGCCCTGTGTTATAGAGGCAGTTGAGCTGCAGCTGATGCAGCTGACCGAGGGTCTGCTGCTGGGTAAAGCGCGCCTGATAGACCTCCTGCTCGGCGTTGAGCACGTCCAGCAGCGGGCGCGAGCCGAGATCGAGATACTGCTGCTGGTAGAGCTCGCGGGTGCGGGCGCTGAGCGCCTCCTGGCGGCCCTGAATTTGCAGCGTGCTTTGCAGGCTCATGACCTGGCTGCGGGCCTCCAGCAGCTTCTGGCGGACATCGAGGCGCGTGCGCTGAATGGTCGACTGCGCCGCTTCCACCGCGTGACCGGCGGCGTTGCGTCGGGCGGTGAGTCCGCCGCCCTGATAGAGCGGCATCTGGACTTTCACCCAGGCGGAATATTGGGTGCGATCCCGCGTTTCGTTACCCGCGTAGCGATCGTTCAGGTAGTGACGGACTTCCGGCTCCAGCGAGACGGTTGGCGTCATCTGCGCGTCGGCGTAGTCAAGGTTAGCCTGAGCGACATTCGCCTGTGCCCAGGCGGCGAGGACCGCAGGCACCAGACGATCGTCCGGCTCGGCGATATCGCAACTGCGGGCCAGCTTCTGCGGAAAGTCATTGCTGATATCGTTCAGGCTGTTCCAGCCGAGAAAGCTCATCAGCGTGGCGCGGGCGCTGTCGAGGCTGGCCTGATACTGCATCAGCTGGGCGCGCGCCCCTTCAATGCGCGCGTCGGTCTGCACCACGTCAGACAGGGAAGTGGCCCCTTCGTCGTTACGCTGGCGGGTCAGGGTGCCTATTGATGAGAGGGCGTCAAGCTGCTCTTTGGCGGTGTCGACCATCTGCTGCCAGGTTTGCACCTGCACCATGGCGATAGCGGTATCGTGGGCGATGGTGTCGATGCTGACCAGCACGTTGGCCTGCTGCTGGGCGACCCCGGCGTTTTCGGCCCGCACCTGGCTTGCCACTTTGCCGAAGTCGTAGAGCATCTGTGATAGAGAGAGCACCAGCGACGGCGTAAAGCCGTTCTGGTCGCCGTCGTGGGAATACCCGTTGTCCATGCCGGCGTTGATTTGCGGATAGTATTTCGATTTGGCGACGTCGACCTCTTCGTTCTGTTCGTAGAGTTTGCCCACGGCTTCAGCGATCGCCGGGTGCCAGGTGACGGCGCGATTAACGGCCTCGCCAAGCTGTAGTGAACCGGGAGCGGCTTTGCCTGCCACCGGGGCGACGCGGCCATTCAGTGAGGGGAGTTCCTGCGTTTCGCGGAGCTGTCCGGTATTGATGGTTGCCGCCGGGTTTGCCGCGATGGCGGGTACAGATATCAGGCAGCACGAGAGCCACCAGTAAGGCATCTTTATTCCCATGTCTTGTCCCTAATAAATAAGTACAGCTTTATTATTTATGCCCGGGCGCTGTGCGCCCGGGTCATGTCCTGCAGGTGCTATCAGGTAATGATGTGTTGCTGGTTCACAAGCTCGTCGTACGTGGTCTGCACGTTATCAAGCGTAACGAGTGCAGTATTAGTGTAGGTGCTCCCTGCGCCGTCACGGTCGATGGAGATCACAGTGTTGCTACCGCTTTGTGTGACATGGATATAATTCCCCAGCGAGGCGGTATTACCGTCCCAGCCCACCAGCAGATCGCCAATGTCGATCTTGTCTCCCTGCGCCAGGGAGAAGTTCGTCCAGTGGTCGCCGCCGGCGCTGGTGATGTTGCCCCCCGTCGCGTTGCCCGCCGTGCTGTTCAGCACCTGATAAATCAGCGTGTCTCCGTAGGCCGTACCGCTAATCACATCGTTATGCTCCGAACTGATAAATTTCGGCGCCATGTTGATGGTCAGCGACGCGGTGTCCGTGGTGCCGTTGGCATCGGTCAGGGTGTAGTTAAAGACCTCCTTCGTGGTAATGGTAGAGAGCGATATCCCCGGATTGAGCGTATAGGTGTAACTGCCGTCTGCGGCAATTGCCAGCGTGCCGTAGTGACCCGTGATGCTCGACTGCGTGCTGCCGGTGTAGGGATCCAGCGTAGTGGTAACGCCGTCGTAGCCGGTAATGCTCACGCGGGTATCCACCGAGTGCAGCTGGTCCATCGTCCCTGCGGAACCAGTGCCGTCGAAAATGTTGCCGTCAACGGTGTGGGTGCCCGTGGCGTCGAACTGCGACAGCGAGTAGCTTGTGCCGGTGACGCTTGGGGTGATGGTGATATTTCCTACTCCCAGCGGCCCCATTCTGCCGGTATAGCTCAGGGTGTAGGTCCCCGCCTCCAGGTCGAGACCCGTCAGGTTGACCGTTGCCGTGCCGCCCAGCAGCAGCCCGCCGTTGAACGAGCCGGTTCTGACGGTGGTGGCGCCGTTGGTCAGCGTCCAGTCAACCGTCAATCCTGTAAGCGTCAGCAACGAGGCGACGTTAAACGACAGCACCACGTTGTGCAGCGCGGTATTGGCATCCACCACGAAGGTGCCGGAGCCGGAGCCCTGGGTTGAAGCGAGCAGCGCGGCGTTCCAGCTCGCCGACCCGACGGTTGTATCCGAGTACGCGGCGGTGTGGTGTACCGACGTCACGTCCATCGCGGTGCTGACATCATTCACCGCATTCATCGGCTGCGCGGTTGGGGTGATGTTGAGCGAAGCCGTGTCTTTCGTGCCGTCCGGCGCGGTAATGGTGTAGACGAAGGTATCCGGGGTGCTGATGTGGTCAACGCCGACGCCGCTATTCAGGGTGTAGGTGTACTCCCCGGCCGCGTTGATGCTCAGCGTACCGTACTCGCCGGTAATGTTCGTCAGACCGCTGCTGTTCACCGCTACGCCGTTAACTTCCGTCACCAGCGTGCCGACTGGCGCAATATCATCCGACAGAACGTCCCCGGTAGTGCTCGCGCTGACGCTCGCCACGCTGTAGACATGATCCTGCAGCACGTCCAGCGTGTAGGCCGTCAGGGCGGTGATCCCCGCAGCCGTATTCAGCAGGAACAGGTACTCACCGGCCGGCAGTTGCAGCGTCAGCTGAGGCGAGGTGCCGCCCAACAGCGGCGCGCGCAGCCAGCCTGGTTCAACGCGCATCTGCTCGAAGGTCTGGGTCGCGTTGTTGAACTTGTATACGTACAAATCAAACACCGACGCCAGCGCCACGCCGCCCACGGAGGCCTGGATGGTCATGGTGCGGGTAGTGCCTTCCTCCACGTTATAGATGATGGGATTGGTCATATCGTCCAGCAGGTTCAGCCCCAGCGTGTTGCCGAGATTGATTCCCACCAGGGTAAAGCCGCCCTGGGACGACGTACCGTTGTTAATCGCGTTGACGGTGGTATCGAAGGTCAGCGAGTTCGTATCGTCAACCGCGACAATACCGCTGGTGGCGGTACCGGTGCCCAGCGACAGCACCAGATTCGCCGACGCGCTGACGCCGTTATGCGTGATGGTGTAGCTGAAGCTCTCCGTCCGGCCAATCACCGATGCGCTGGTGTTGGTCAGATCGTAGGTGTAACTGCCGTCGCGGTTAATGGTCAGCGTACCGTACTGTCCCTGGATCACCGTGCCGTCGGCAGTGACGCTGGTGGTGACACCCTGGGCGTTAGTGACGGCCGTGACCGTTGCCCCTGCCGGAGCGTTGTCGCTGCCTGCGGTTGGGTCAACGTCGGTGATCACGTTACCGCCGAGGCTGGTGTCGCCCGTAACGGTGCCCGGCCCGGTCTCTTTCACCGCCACGTCGAGGCTGGTGTAGGAGCCGGTTGCCAGCAGGTTGGTGTTATAGCTCAGCACGCGGTAGTTGCCGTCCGCCAGCCCGGTCAGGTTTAGTGAAACGCCTGTTGCCCCCAGGGTCAGCAGGTCGGCAAACTGCGGCTGTCCGGTATCGACTACGGTAGTCCAGGTATTGTTAACGGTGTCAAAGCGCTGAACCACCAGCTCAAGGGTGTTGAGCAGAGAGAGCACGGCCCCCGTGGCGTTGGCGTTCACGACGATATCCGCGCTGCCGCCGCTGCCCACGGTGAAGTTGACCTGAGCGGTGTCATTACCGAGCAGCGTCAGGACGTTGCCCACGGCGCCGACCAGCAGGAAGCCGTAGTCGCTGTACTGGCTGTTGGTGACGGTGGCCGTGGTGCTGAGATCCAGCTCTTCGACATTATTGCTGGCGGAGAGCGGCACCACCGGCGCGAGCGCCGAGCCGGGCTGCGAGATATTGCCCGCCGCGTCGGTGGCGGTGATTTGCAGCGTCTGGCCTTCAGTCTGTTTGTTAACGAAGGTGTAGCTGTACGTGCCGTTGCTGCCCGCTGTGGTCGTGACCGTCGAGCCGTCCGTTAGACGGATGGTGACGGTACTTCCTGCTTCAGCATTGCCGGTTAATACGCTACCGTCGGCGTTGAAGGTTCCGGTTGGGGCCGTTGGCGCGGTCAGATCGACGATAATCGTCGTCACGGCCGATGCCGGGCTGGTGTTGCCTGCGGCATCGGTGGCCGTGGCGGTGAAGTTGTGGGTGCCCTGTGTCAGCGTGGTGGTTTCCGGCAGCGTCCAGTTGCCATTGCCGTCGGCGGTGACGGTGCCCACCAGCGTGATGCCATCGTAGATCCGTACCGTTGCATTCGCTTCGGCGGTCCCGCTCAGCGCCGGACGCGTGTCGTTGGTCGGGTTGGTGCCGGTTACCGGGCCGATGACGCTGCCGACATCATCAATTACCGAGCTGATGACCGGCGCTGCCGGGGCAAGGGTATCGACGTTAATCGTGTACCCGGCGGTTGGCGCGCTGGCATTGCCCGTCGCATCGGTGGCGGTAAAGGTCAACGTGTGCGGGCCGTTGCCCAGCGCCGGAGAAGGCGTATAGCTCCACGCCCCGCCGGTAGCGATCACGCTGCCGATCTGCACGCCGTTATCGAAAATTTTCACCGTAGAACCCGCTTCCGCCGTACCGCTGAGGGTTGGCTGCGCGTCGTTGGTTATTCCTCCGTTCGCGACTGGCGTTGCCGCATTGCCGACGTCATCCAGAATGCTGGTGAGCACCGGCAGCGCTGGCGGCGCGGTGTCAATCGTCAGACTGAAGCTTGCGGACGACGCGCTGGTGTTGCCTGCGGCATCCGTAGCCTGCGCGGTGAAGCTGTGCGCCCCCTCTGTCAGCGTGGTATTGAGTAAGATACTCCAGCTGCCGCTGCCGTCTGCGGTGCCCGTCCCGACCAGCGTGGTTCCCTCATAGATATTCACGGTGGCAAACGGTTCGCTGGTTCCGACCAGCCGCGGTACGGTGTCGTCAGTCGTCTGCCCGGACGTGATTGGCCCGGTAATGCTCCCCACATCGTCAATCGCCTGGCTGATAACCGGCGCGGTGGGTGCCGTGCTATCGACAACCAGCGTAAAGCCTGGCGAGGCGGGGCTGATGTTCCCTGCGGCATCGGTGACCGTGGCGGTCCAGGTGTGGCTGCCAGCCGCCAGCGGCGTGGACGGCGTAAAGCTCCATGCACCGGTACCGTCAGCCAGCGCGGTGCCGACAGGCTGCCCGTTTTCATAGATAGTGACCGTGGCGTTGGCCGTCGCGGTGCCGCTCAGCGTTGGCGTGGTGTCGTCGGTGCTTTGCCCGGAAGTGAGCGGGATTTGAATACTGCCCACGTTATCTGCCGCCGCTGAAATGACCGGCGCAGACGGCACGCCCGTATCCACCGTCAGGTTAAACGGTGCTGTTGCAGTACCCACGTTGCCCGCCGCGTCGGTGGCGTTGAAGGTAATGGCATGCGGTCCGTCGATCAGATCGGTACCCGGCGTGAAGGTCCAACTGCCCTGGGCATTGACCACGGCGGTGCCAATTTCGTTGCCATCAACAATCACGTGCACCGTAGAACCCACGTCGCCCGTACCGTTGAAGGTCGGACGCGCGTCGTTAGTGCTGTTACCCGACGTGAGCGTCCCCGTGATCGGTGCGACATCGTCAATCACGCTGGTCACCACCGGCACGCCGGGGCCTGCGGTATCGACGGTGAAGGCGAAGACCGACGAGTTCGCCGAGGCGTTGCCCGCGGCATCCGTTGCGTACGCGCGCAGGGAGTAGCTGCCGTCGTCCAGCGGCGTGGTCGGGGTGAAGGACCAGTTACCGTTTACGTCGACGGTCGTCGTACCCAACTGCGTACCGTTATTCATGATGTAGATGGTGCTGCCTGCCTGTCCGGTGCCGCTAATCGTTGGGGTGTTGTCGTTGGTCGCCTGCCCGCTGGTGAGGTTGCCCGTGACGCCGCCAGGGACGTTATCACTTACCGTATCCAGCGTTGGAACCGTCGGCGCCGTGAGGTCAACCACCACGCTCCACGGGGCGGAGACCAGGCTCAGGTTACCCTGCGGATCGGTTGCCTGAACCGTGAACGCGTGTGGCCCTTCGACAAGAGCGGTCTCTGGCGTAAAGCTCCACGCGCCGGTGTCATCAGCCGTAACCACGGCAATCTGGGTAGCGCCATCGAAAATGGTCACGATGCTGTTTGCGTCCGCTGTCCCCGAAAGGGTTGGCGTGGCGTCGTTCGTTTCGCTGCCGCTCGCTACCGGGGTGGCGGTATTGCCCACATTATCCGTTACGCTGGTGATGACCGGCGTGGTGGAAATGGAATCCACCACGATGGTGAAGTCCGCCGAAGGACCGCTCTGATTTCCCGCCGGATCGGTTTCGCGGATGGTCAGAACATTACTGCCTTCTGGCAGGGCGGGCGTGGTGTAGCTCCAGGTGCCGGTATTACCAACCACCACGCTGTCCAGCAGCACGCCGTTGTTGTAGATGGAGATGGTATCTCCCACCGCGCCGGTGCCGGTGAGGGTCGGCTGGCTGTCGTTGGTGGTCTGGCCGCTGGTCAGCGGACCGGTGACAGGACCTACGTCATCAATGACCGAGCCAATGGTTGGCGTGCCCGGCGCGGTCAGATCGACGGTTACGCTGGCCGCCGGAGAGCGGCCGCTGGTGGCACCGTTGAGGGTCGCGGTCACCTCAAAGGTGTGCAGCCCCTCGCCAAGCGCGGCCGGCGTATAGCTCCAGTTGCCGCTGCCGTCGGCGGTCACCGTTGTTAATGGCGTCGTGCTACCGTCCTGATAGATAGTAATCACGCTGCCCGCTTCGGCCGTACCGGTAAGCGTTGGCGTGGTGTCGTTGGTGGTTTTGCCTTTCACATCGCCGATGACCGGGTCCACGTCATCGACAATAGCCGTAATGACGGGTACCTGCGGCAGCTCAAGCGGCGAGTCGGTGACGATAAAAGGCACGTCAGCGCTGGCATTTCCTGCGGCGTCCGTGGCGGTCACGGTCAGCGTGGTTGGATCCAGCTGCGCCGGGCTCAGCGCAATGGAGAAGCTGCCGTCGCTGCCGACAACGCCGGTACCAATGACCGTGCCACCGCTGTCTTTCACGGTAATGGTGCTTCCCTCTTCGCCGGTACCGGTCAGCGGTGTCCCTTCATCAGCCAGGAGCATGTTGCCCGGATCGGCCGGGGCGACGGTATCGACCGTAACGCTCAGCGGTGCTGAACTACCAGAGAGGTTACCCGCCGGATCGCTGGAAGAGACGGTGAAGGTATATGTAGCATCCGGCAGCGTCGCGTCGGCAGTCCAGCTCCAGGTGCCATCCGGCTGCACTGTTACCGTCACGGCAGATGGCGTGCCGTCTACGGAAACGATCACGGTAGTTCCCGGCTCACCGGTCCCGGTAAGGGTTGGCGTGCCGTCCTGCGTATACAGCTGGTTGTTGGACAGCTGGCTGTCAGCAACGGCGCTAATGACTGGGATTTCCGGCGCAAGGGTATCGAGCGTGACGGAAACGACCGGGCTCGGCGCGCTGACGTTACCCGCGGCATCGACTCCCGCAACGGTGATGTTCAGCAGGCCGTCCTGCTGTGGTGGCAGGACAAAGCTCCATTCTCCGTTAACGACATCGACACGTCCTACCTCAACGCCGTTGTTGTAAACGATGACCGTGTCGCCAGTCGTGCCGGTACCTCCGACGGTTGGCGTCGCATCGGTGATTAAGCCCCCATTCGGCTGGCCCCCGACGGCGTCAAATACCGGGACATCCGGTGCTACGGTATCCACGTTAATCGTAATCGCTGGCGACGGGTCAGAGACGTTGCCCGCCTCATCGGTGGCGGTGGCGGTATAGACGTGGCTGCCTTCCCCAATATTACTGTCAGGACGCCAGCTCCAGTTGCCGTTGCTGTCTACCGTCACGGTGCCCACGATGGTCGGTATGCCGTTAACGGTATCAGTGATGTTGATAACGTCATTCGCCGTACCGGTGCCGCTCAGGACCGGGCGCGGATCGTTGGTGGTTCCGCCATCGGGAACGGGGCCGGTTATCTGGCTGACGCTGTCGGTAATCACCGGTGCTGCTGGTGCTGTTGGCGCATCGGTATCAATGGTGATGGTGACCGGCTGCGACGGGGCGCTTTCGTTGCCCGTGCCGTCCATATTGGTGACGGTCAGGGTAATGTCATAGGTGCCGTTAGGCAGCGGGGTAGCTGGCGTCCAGGTCCAGTTGCCGGTGCCGTCCACGAGCACATCATCAAGCTTGACGCCACCGTTGTAGATGGTCACGGTATCGCCCGGATTGCCGGTGCCGCTCAGGGTCGGTGTGGTGTCGCGGGTGGTTTCTCCCGGGTTCAGCGGCGTTTCTGTGCCGTCAGGATTGACGGTGATTGCCGGGATATCCGGCGTAGCTGGCGGAACGGTATCTACCGTCAGTTCAAACGGCGTTGAGATGGTGGTATTGCCCGCGGCATCTGTGGCATGCACCGTCAGCGTATGCGGGCCGTCGGTGAGCGGGATAACGGGGGTAAAGCTCCAGCCGCCGCTGCCGTCGAGGGTCGCGGTGCCGAGCAGGGTGGTACCGTCATAAACGGTAATCACCGCATCTGCCGGCGCGGTGCCGCTCAGGGTCGGCGTGGTGTCGTCGGTGGTGTCGCCGCTGGTAAGCGGCCCGTTAACGCCGCCCACGTCATCGGTTACGGTGGCGATGGTGGCCGCCGCTGGCGGTGTGGTATCGACGGTCAGGGTGAAGCCGCCTGACGGCTGGCTGGTATTACCCGCTCCGTCGGTGGTGACAGCGGTAAAGGTATAGGTGCCGTTAACAAGCGGTGTGGTTGGGGTATAGGTCCACGTGCCGCTGCTGTCGATCACAATTGTCGTGAGATCGACGCCGTCCTGGCGGATGGTGACGGTTGAGCCCGGCTCCGCGGTGCCGCTCAGGGTCGGCGTGGTGTCATTGGTGCTGTCGCCAGAGTTGAGCGCGCCGAGGCGCTCTGGCACGTCATCCACCACCTGGGTAATGACCGGCGCATCCGGGGCAACGCTGTCAATGATGATGCCCCAGCTGTTGGAAACGTCGCTAATGTTGCCCGCCGCGTCAGTTGCGACGGCGGTCAGGGTATGTTGACCCTCAGCGAGCGGGGTGTCCGGAGTAAAGCTCCACGCGCCGAGGCCATCGGCGACGGTGGTTCCAATATCAACCCCATCCACGCGGATGGTGACCGTGGCGTTGGCCTCGGCGGAACCGCTGAGCGTCGGGGTTGAATCATTGGTGGTCTCATTGAGGTCGAGCGAGCCGGTTCGTCCGGGCACATCGTCAACGACCTGCGTAATCACCGGGGCGGCCGGTGCTGTCCCGTCGACGATAATGGTCCACGCGTTCGATTGTCCGCTCGGGTTACCGGCGGCATCCGTTGCCGTTGCCGTCAGCACGTACGTACCATCAGCCAGCGGAGAGGGCGGCGTAAAGCTCCACAGGCCGGATGAGGGGACGGCCACCGTGCCGATGATATCACTGCCGTTGAAAATCGTGATGGTCGAACCGGGTTCGCCCGTGCCGTTCAGGGTCGGCGTGGTGTCGTCGGTGGTGTCGCCGCTGGTAAGCGGCCCGTTAACGCCGCCCACGTCATCGGTTACGGTGGCGATGGTGGCCGCCGCTGGCGGCGTGGTATCGACGGTCAGGGTAAAGCCGCCTGACGGCTGGCTGGTATTACCCGCTCCATCGGTGGTGACAGCGGTAAAGGTATAGGTGCCGTTAACAAGCGGTGTGGTTGGGGTATAGGTCCACGTGCCGCTGCTGTCGATTACAATTGTAGTGAGATCAACGCCGTCCTGGCGGATGGTGACGGTTGAGCCCGGCTCCGCGGTGCCGTTGAGCGTCGGCGTGGTGTCATTGGTGCTGTCGCCAGAGTTGAGCGCGCCGAGGCGCTCTGGCACGTCATCCACCACCTGGGTAATGACCGGCGCATCCGGGGCAACGCTGTCAATGATGATGCCCCAGCTGTTGGAAACGTCGCTAATGTTGCCCGCCGCGTCAGTTGCGACGGCGGTCAGGGTATGTTGACCCTCAGCGATCGGGGTGTCCGGAGTAAAGCTCCACGCGCCGAGGCCATCGGCGACGGTGGTTCCAATATCAACCCCATCCACGCGGATGGTGACCGTGGCGTTGGCCGCGGCGGTACCGCTGAGCGTCGGGGTTGAATCATTGGTGGTCTCATTGAGGTCGAGCGAGCCGGTACGTTCAGGCACATCGTCAACGACCTGCGTAATCACCGGGGCGGCCGGTGCCGTCCCGTCGACGATAATGGTCCACGCGTTCGATTGTCCGCTCGGGTTACCGGCGGCATCCGTCGCCGTTGCCGTCAGCACGTACGTACCATCGGCCAGCGGTGAGGGCGGCGTAAAGCTCCACAGGCCGGATGAGGGGACGACCACCGCGCCGATGATATCGCTGCCGTTGAAAATCGTGATGGTCGAACCGGGTTCGCCCGTGCCGTTCAGGGTCGGCGCCCGGTCGTTGGTCAGCCCATTCTGGTCCACGGGACCGGTTGTGTTCAGCACGTCGTCAATCACCGACACGATAACCGGGGCCTGCGGTGGGGTGATATCCGGCGCTGCTGCGGAGGTTGCTGGCCCCGTGTTGCCCGCAGCGTCGGTGGCGTCTGCGGTCAGGATTTCGCCGTTGAGCTTAGGCGGGGTCAGCGTCAGGCTAAAGTTGCCCTCGCTGTCGGCCACAGGGGTGCCAAGGATAGCGTCGCCTTCACGGATGGTTACCGTGCTGCCAGGCTCCGCGGTGCCGGTGATGGTGCCGCCATCATTCGATACGACGAGGTCGCCGGGGGCCAGCGGCGGCGTGGTGTCCACGGTGAAGATGATTGGCTCTGAGGCCGCACTCTGGTTTCCGGCTGCATCGGTTTCAACGACGGTTATCGTGTGCGTTCCGTCCGCGAGCGGGCCGTCTGGCGTGACGCTCCAGGTGCCGTTCGGCAGCACCGTTGTGGTTCCAACCGCGACGCCGTTATCGTAGATAGTGATTGTGCCACCGGGCTCGCCCGTTCCCGCCAGGATCGGCTTTGACGCATCGGTAGGCGTGCCTGCGGTTATGGTCCCTCTGATCGCACCCGTGTCGTCGGTCAGCACAATCGCGGTCGGCGCGGTCGGCGGGGTAAGATCCACGGTGAGGGTAAATACCGGTGAGGCCGGTCCGAGGTTGCCGGCGGCGTCGGTTGCCCGCACGGTAATCTGGTGGGTGCTTTCAGTCAGATCGGTTGACGGGGTAAATGTCCAGGTGCCGTTGCTGGCGACGAGCGCCGTGCCAATGGCGACTCCGCCGTCATAGATGGTTACGGTGGAGCCCGCCTCCGCGGTGCCGCTGAGCTGCGGGCGTGGATCGTTGGTGCTGCCGCCGTTTGTGACCGACCCCGTTTGAGGATCAATATCGTCCGTCACGCTGCCGATCGTTGGGGCATCGGGTGCGGTGAGATCCGGCGCCGTAATCGTTGTGCCCTGGCTGGTATTCCCGGCCGCATCCGTCGCGGTGGCGGTCACCTGTTCGCCGTTGGTCAGCGGAGTGCCGAGAGACACGGTAAAGTTGCCGTCACTGCCGGTTTTTCCGGTGCCAAGGACGTTGCCGTACGCATCTTTCAGCGTGATGGTACTGCCGGGCTCGGCGGTACCGGTGACGCTTTTACCGTCCGACGAGAACTGAAGGCTGGAGGGTGCATTCGGCGGTGTTGTATCCGGGTTGGTGGGATCGACTGGCGTACCGGGGTTAGGGTTAGGATTGTTGTTATTCCCATCATCGTCATCCCCGCCGCCGCCGCCGCCACTGGAGCTTGCCACCGCCGCGATGGCGCCAGCCGCGACAATGCCGCCCAGCGCCCACGGCCAGATGGCGGCACCACCTGCATCACTCCCGGATGCGGCCAGCAAGGCGTCCGTGGACGCGATGGATTCGTACGTGGCGGCTCCTGTGGGATCTTCAATCCACCATAACGCACCGTCACTCTCCTGGAGCACCAGCTGGCTCACGCCCTGCGCGTCGGTGACATAGAAGTTTTTAAGGGTGATCACTTCCCCTGAGTGCAGTGTCACCACCAGATCGTTACCACTTCGCGCGAAGTGGGAGACATCGGCTCGCTCTACATGAAGCTCAACGATAGAGGAATGGCTCAGCGTAACCTGTGTGCCTTCCGTAGTCGTTTCCACGCCAGTGAGTTTTGATATAACAGAGATTTGGCTCATTTAGGTATTACTCCAGCAGAGTTATCGTGAACGACGAGCAAGACGAGCCATCTCTGGAGAAGGTAAAGGGCGCCCCCGGCGGAGTTACTGTTTATTAAACAGCACTCACCGTCTTTTTTAGAGCGAACGATGCCCGCCAGGACTCAGAGTGGCAACATCAGAGCGAATGTAATTACTTATCAGACAGAATGTTTGCTATGCGTATTTTCGCCTTATAAAACCCTGTAATTAATAGAGGAATTGGTTTTGAGGATATAAAAATGATATAGACAGAAAACGGTGAATGTGCAAATTAAGCTTTCGTAAATAAAGGGGTAAGTCGTAAGAAGGGCATTAATTTATTGATGTGGATTATGTGTTTATTTTCTTACTGTCTTGTTTTTATTGGTTTTTTTATTTTTAGTTTGCGTGTTTTATTTGTGCTTTAGGTGTAATTTAATAATTGGTAGTGACGTTTTTGAATCTAATTAAAAATGTTATTATTTAAATCTGCTTAATTTGTGTTTAAGTTAGGGTAACATTTTTAATGTAGGATATATTATATTAATTAGAATTTAAAATATATTCTTATATGGTGTGGGAATTCTGCTACTGCGAGCGAAAATATAATAACCTGCTTTATTTTCAATGCGGTTCATCTATTAGCCTGATACTAAGGTCGAAAAAATATGACCACGGGGATGGGCAGCCGGACGTTTGCATTAATACCCTCTGTTCGAAGCATTAAAAAGGCCGCTAACGCGGCCCTGAGATGAGTGTGTCGATTACTCAGTGACTTTCTTTTCCAGCTCGCTGGCACCTTCTTTGGTTTTGTTCCAGCCTTTCTCTGCGCCTTCTTTAGTGGCATCCCACCCCTTCTCGGTGCCTTCTTTGGTTTTATGCCAGGCTTTCTGGGAATCTTCGCTGACTTTGCTGCCAAAGCTTTCGCTCTTACCTTCCGCAGCATGCTGCTGTTTCAGCTTCAGCTCTTCGCCCTTGTTCTGCTCTTCGTGCAGTTTTTGCTTCGCTTCGTTGGCGTTTGCATTCGCCGCAGCGACGGTATCGTCAGTTGCATGTGTGGTCGCAGCAAATACTGGGGAGGCCAGCAGAACGGCAGATAATGCGATAATTGTTTTTTTCATAATATCCTCATTTAACGTTATCGGTTATGAGCGTGATTCAGCATGGCACAGACGAAGCGGGGTGGCTTTAGGAAAAAACTGTAATGAGATCAAAGTACCCAGGTAAGCGCCTCCTTGCTTGAGGATCACCCGAAGGATAAAAAACCTATTTCTATGAGGGCTGCAAGGGTCAGCAGAATAAAGAAAATAACGACCATGGGTCTGTACATTTTAAGGCTCCATCCTTGTGTGATGTCTTGTCCAGCGTACGGGATACATCGTTAAGCCATCCCCGGCACGACATATCCCCTGAGTGAATTGTGTCCGTTTTTACTTTTCCATGGGAGGAGGGCGGTGTCGTTGATGTTTATCAAAGGGCAGCGGCAGGGTAAGGAAAATCTGCATGAAAGTTACTGGCCTTGTTAGCGTTGAACGCTTTGCGTTGCCGCTGGCTGTCGCCACTGGCGGACGTGCTCGATCAGGGCTCTTAGCTTGGGCGCCATATTGTGACGCTGGGGGAAATAGAGATAAAAGCCTGGAAAAGACGGAAGAAACGCATCCAGCAGGGCAACAAGCTGCCCCGTTTCAATATACGGAGTGAATGTATCCTCTGTGGCTAAGGTTATGCCGCCGCCGGCCAGTGCCAGGCTGAGCATAAGGCGGAGATCGTTTGTGGTGATCTGCGGTTCAATCGCCACATCGAAAGGAACTCCCGCCTCCTCAAATTCCCAGCGATAGGGGGCAACGTCCGGGGCTGGGCGCCAGCCGATACACCGGTGAGCCACCAGCTCGCGGGGGTGCTCAGGTACGCCATGAGTCGCCAGATAGGATGGTGAAGCCACCACCCTCTCACGCTGCTGACCCGTAAGGGGAACGGCGATCATGTCTTTTTCAATAACTTCACCCAGCCTTACCCCGGCGTCATAGCCCGCCGCCACGATATCGAACTCCTCGTCCGACACGAAGATATCAAGCGATACCGCAGGATGCGCAGCCGCAAACGAAGCGAGCAGCGGGCCAGAGAGAAAGGCTTCCGCGATTGAGGTGACCGCGATTCTGAGCTGGCCGCGCGGTGCGCTGTCCGACGCGACGTCTTCAAATGCCGCTTCAATATTGGCGATGGGGGCCTGCAACGATTTACGCAGCCGTTCCCCTGCTTCAGTGAGGCTTACCGAGCGCGTGGTGCGCATCACCAGCAGGGTTTGAAAACCATCTTCAAGACGCCTAATCCCCTGGCTGACAGCGGAGCGGGTTATGCCCAGCCGCGCGGCGGCAGCGCTAAAGCTGCGCTCCTCTGCGACCGCCAGAAAAACAGGTAACAGATTGAGATCGATTTTCATTGTTTAACATTGCTAACCAGTGAGTTCAGTAAATGCAGGATACAAGAAACAATGGTGAGTATCTATTATCACGTTGAACTCAACGTAAGGAGCAAAATATGAACAAAGTTATCTTAATTACCGGTGCATCAAGCGGTATCGGAGAAGGTATTGCCAGAGAGTTAGGCAAGGCAGGCGCGAACGTTTTCCTGGGCGCTCGCAGGCTGGATCGCATCAACGCCCTGGCTGCTGAAATCCGCAGTGCAGGGGGGGAAGCAGAGGCCGCAGTCTTAGACGTTACCAGCCGGCAGTCGATGGCTGACTTCGTACAGGCAGCGCGTGAAAAGTGGGGCCGCATTGACGTGCTGATTAACAACGCGGGCATCATGCCTCTTTCTCCGCTTTCGGCAGGCAAGCAGGATGAGTGGGAGCGCACCATTGACGTGAATATCAAGGGCGTGCTGTGGGGGATAGGCGCCGTTCTGCCGATTATGGAAGCCCAGGGCTCGGGACAAATCATTAATATCGGCTCGATTGGTGCCTTGTCCGTGGTGCCCACGGCTGCCGTCTACTGTGCCACCAAATTCGCCGTACGGGCGATTTCGGATGGTTTACGTCAGGAAAGTTCGAACATCCGCGTGACCTGCGTTAACCCTGGGGTAGTGGAAAGCGAACTGGCCTCGACCATTACGCACCCGGAAACCATGGCGGCGATGGACGCGTACCGTGCTATTGCCCTCAAACCTGCTGATATCGCCCGCGCTGTACGCCACATCATCGAGGCGCCTGAGAGTGTCGATACAACAGAAATTACGATCAGACCGACGGCATCTGCGAACTAACGTTGCGGATGAAAAAATGCAGGTTAGCGCAGCTGGTTTACAACAGATCTGACTGGTCTGCGAATCCAGACTACGCTTGCTAAAAAATGGTCGTCTGAATTTCGGTTGTGACGTTCATACTGAATGCTTAGATTCATTTTCAATCTATTGAGAGGAAATGAATATGAATTTTGCAGAACTCCACAACCAGGAGCAGCCCCTGCTTATCGCTAACGTTTGGGACGCCGCCAGTGCTGTCGCAGCGCAAGAAGCAGGCTATCAGGCACTGGGAACGTCCAGTGCAGCAATAGCGTCCATGCTGGGATATGAAGACGGGCAGGGAATGCCGTTTGATGCATTATTTTATGTGGTCACCCGTATCCGGGCTGTCAGCAGCCTGCCATTGAGTGTTGACATGGAAGCAGGATATGGTGATTCAGCCGAAGAGATAGTCGCTAATCTCAGGCGCCTTGCTCAGACAGGCGTAGCAGGCGTTAACCTTGAAGACAGCAGAGTCATTAATGGTAAGCGTCAGCTTGACGATATCTCTGATTTTTCCCGTAATCTCAGAACAGTATGCAATGCGCTGAGAAGCGAAAACTGTAGCCTGTTTCTGAACATTCGGACTGACACTTACCTGCTCGGGCATGATGACGCATTGCAGGAGACGATATTACGGGGTCAGAGCTATAAAGCCGCAGGTGCTGATGGCCTTTTTGTTCCCTGCCTGACGTCAGAGAAAGACATCAGCCTCATTGCAGAGGCAACGGGCCTGCCTCTGAACGTCATGTGTATGCCCGATCTTCCGTCGTTCGACAGGCTGAAGCTGGCCGGGGTAAACCGCATTTCAATGGGCAATTTTGTTCATTCAGCCATGCAGTCAACGCTGAGTGATGTAATGCATGCGATTCGAACTCGTCAGTCATTTGCAGGACTTTTTAGCGATGAAAATAACCGATAAGAATTTGTGTGATGTCTGGTATCAGGCATTACTTGAACGAGATTCAGAATATACCGGCGTATTTTTTGTTGGCGTCAAAACTACTGGCGTATTCTGCATTTCGGTATGCCGGGCGCGAAAGCCCAGGCGCGAAAATGTTGAATTTTATAAAGATGCCAAATCCGCCCTGGCGGATGGCTTTCGTCCCTGTAAGGTCTGCAGACCCGCTGAAAATGCGCACAGTGCGCCATTATATGTTGAACAAGCGCTTGCGCTTGTCAGGCGCGATATTAAATCCCGTGTGGCTGACGCGCAGCTTCGCCAGCACGGAATCAGTCCGGAGCGGGTAAGACGCTGGTTCCTGCAACATCACGGCATCACTTTTCAGGCTTTCCAGCGAATGCAGCGGGTGAACGTTGCCCTACAGGAGCTCAAAAGCGGACGAGCGGCTACTGACGTTGCGCTGGACAATGGCTATGAATCCCTGAGCGGGTTTGGTTACATCTACAAGCGGCTTACTGGCGCAGCGCCGACTCAGGCAACCGAGGTGATTGTCATTCATCGGTTTACCACTACGCTTGGGCCTATGTTTGTCTGCGCGACAGAGCGGGGAGTGTGTCTGCTGGAGTTTACCGATCGCCGGATGTTAGAAACGGAATTCCGCGATATCCAGCGTTTATTTAACGCCAGAATTGTCACCGGAGAAAACAGCCATACCCGGCAGACAGTAAAAGAAATCAGCGAGTATTTTGCCGGAACTCGCCGACAGTTTGAGCTCTCTGTGGATGCCCCGGGCAGTGATTTTCAACAATCCGTCTGGCATGAGTTGCGTGCAGTTCCTTATGGACAGACTTCGCACTATCAGGCCATTTCGCTAGGGATGAATAAGCCCAATGCTGTGCGCGCCGTCGCTGCAGCTAATGGTGCAAACCGGATTGCGATTGTGATCCCTTGTCACAGGATAATTGGCAAAGATGGAAAGATGACGGGTTACGGCGGTGGTATTTCGCGCAAAGAATGGCTCATTGAGCATGAGCGAAATAACGTTTAATGGCGTAATGTTCCATTGTTGCCGGAATATTTTACGAACTTCGCGGGATAAAATGCAGACACAAAAAAGCCCGCAGGGCTTGCGCCGTGCGGGCTCTTAGGACTTCATCGGATGACTCTGGTAATCACCGATGGAGAATTTTGGTGGAGCTGGCGGGAGTTGAACCCGCGTCCGAAATTTCTACATCCTCGGTACTACATGCTTAGTTTGTCTTTACATTCGCACGCCAGCTGCGGACAGACACGCCACTAACGAACTAGCCTGATTAGTTTTAACGCTTCAACCCCAGGCAGGGCTTCCACGCGATCTCTTTTGGGTTTGACCTCTCTTTGATCCCCGTCTTAAGAGCGGAAGCTAGGGAGAGAGGGCTCAGAGCAGGTTATTAAGCTGCTAAAGCGTAGTTTTCGTCGTTTGCGACTATTTTTTTGCGGCTTTTAACGAGGCAAACCGCCCCTCGGCATGCACCTTGGGTTTCGCAAATCCCGTCGAATCCAGAATCAGCCCCAATAGTGTTGAACTAAGTATACCAGATTTCACTTCCTGGATACCAGCCCGGAACGCTAACTTATTGAATAGTACAATAAGTGTGCAGAATCAACGTCCTGCGTTTTTCATAATGCGCGCTTTATCCAACTGCCACTCACGTTCTTTCAGGTCAGTACGTTTGTCGTGCTGTTTTTTACCTTTCGCGACACCAACTTTCACTTTGCACCAGGCATTTTTCCAGTACAGTGACAGGGCGACCACGGTGAAACCTTCACGGTTGATGCGTCCGTAGAGGGATTCCAGCTCACGCTTGTTCAGCAGCAGCTTACGGGTGCGCGTTGGGTCACATACGTAGTGCGACGAGGCGACGGTCAGCGGCGTAAAGTTCGCGCCGAACAGGAAGGCTTCGCCATCTTTAAGGATCACGTAGCTGTCGCCGATGTTGGCTTTCCCGGCGCGCAGCGATTTTACTTCCCAGCCCTGCAACGCAAGGCCAGCTTCGAATTCTTCTTCAATGAAATACTCGTGGCGAGCACGCTTGTTGAGCGCAATGGTCGCCGAGCCT
The DNA here is from genome assembly GCF_057320665.1 of Enterobacter cloacae complex sp. 385G4. Lineage (NCBI taxonomy): Bacteria > Pseudomonadati > Pseudomonadota > Gammaproteobacteria > Enterobacterales > Enterobacteriaceae > Enterobacter > Enterobacter cloacae complex sp. 385G4. The sequence goes on along the minus strand of NZ_JBXWDD010000012.1, from coordinate 26,355 downwards.
GGTTTATGTGCTTTTTTCTTCGTCATAAGTGTCGTAAAGCCGTCGGTAATCTGATTTCAAAAAGTCACCTCATTGCGTCCTGTGAGGTCTAACGCGCTATCTTAGCACGAGATGAGGCTTAGCGTTTTTTTAACAGGTGATAAATGTTATTATTTGTCCGTTGTGTGACCATGGAAAATGCTATGCCTCAGATTAGCCGTACTGCGCTCGTTCCTTACAGCGCGGAACAAATGTATCAGTTAGTGAACGATGTTCAGTCTTATCCAGAGTTTATCCCGGGATGTACCGGGAGCCGCGTTCTGGAGTCTGGCCCGACGCAGATGACTGCGGCGGTGGATGTCTCCAAAGCGGGGATCAGCAAGACGTTCACCACCCGCAATACGCTGACTAACAATCAGAGTATTTTGATGCATCTGGTGGATGGTCCATTTAAAACCCTGATGGGTGGCTGGAAGTTTACGCCACTGAGCGCTGACGCCTGCCGCATTGAGTTCCATCTGGACTTTGAGTTCACCAATAAGCTAATTGAGCTGGCGTTTGGCCGCATCTTTAAAGAGCTGGCGTCAAATATGGTTCAGGCGTTTACCACCCGCGCCAAAGAGGTTTACAGTGTCGCATAAGATTGCTGTAGAGGTGGTCTACGCGCTGCCGGAGAAGCAGTACCTACAGCGTGTAATGCTGGAAGAGGGGGCAACCGTTGAGGCGGCTATCCGCGCGTCCGGCATCCTTGAGCTTCGCAGAGATATCGACCTGGAGAAGAACAAGGTCGGGATTTACAGCCGTCCGGTGAAGCTGGGCGACGTGTTGAAAGAGGGCGATCGGGTGGAGATTTATCGTCCACTGATTGCCGACCCGAAAGAGCTGCGTCGTCAGCGTGCGGAGAAGTCGGCTAAGTAGCGTGTTTCCCCCTCACCCTGTCCCTCTTCCCAAAGGGGGGAAGGGATAAAGAAAAACAAAAAAGGTGCTCGTTGAGCACCTTTTTGCATTTCTGGCTTCTGATTATTTTGTCAGGGCAGGTTTGTTGTCGATGTTGGTCAACACACCGGCGCTGCTGAAGGTCAGCGTCAGGGTCTGCTGGGTCACGCTTTCGTGGCCAGGCTGCTGACGGAATACATAGAACCAGGTGTTAGTGCCGAACGGATCGGTCATCATCGGGGTTCCCAGTGCATAAGCGACCTGCTGTTGTGTCATCCCCACGCGGATTTTGGACACATCGTTAGGGGTAAGGTAGTTCCCCTGGTTGATGTCAGGACGGTAAACCACTTTCTCCAGAGTGGAACAGCCTGCGGTCAACATCAGAAGAACCGCTGCGGCAGCGGTCAGCATTTTACAACGCATAGTGATTTGATTCCTTTTCGGGCCCGAGCAGAACGCGGCTCATATGTAATATGCCGATGATAATAGACCTTGCCCCACTTTGAAACCGGTCTGGCGGCGTTTTTGTTGTTCTGTATGACCCTGAGATCCCGAAAAAGTTTATGCCGCCAGCAGTTCTTTCGCGTTCGCGAGCGTATTACGCGTGACTTCACTGCCTCCGAGCAGTCGTGCCAGCTCCTGCAGACGCGCGCGTTTATCCAGCGGCTTCATGTGCGTTTCGGTCATTTCGCCGTCGGTTTCTTTACTGACAATAAAGTGATGATGACCACATCCCGCGACCTGCGGCAGGTGGGTGACACACATCACCTGCGTTGACTCACCTAGCTGGCGCAGCAGTTTACCCACCACTGCCGCCGTTGGGCCGCTGATGCCGACATCCACTTCATCGAAAATCAGCGCCGGGGTTTCCATTTTACGTGCGGTAATCACCTGAATCGCCAGCGCAATACGCGACAGTTCGCCGCCGGATGCCACTTTGGAGATTGCCTGCAGCGGCTGCCCCGGGTTGGTGGTGACGCGGAACTCGATGCGATCCGCCCCTTCTGCCGTCAGGTGGTTCTCTTCAAAACGGACATCAATGGTGAATACACCGTGCGGCATCGCCAGCGTGTGCATGCTGTCGGTGATGTGCTGGCTTAGCTCCTGAGCGTAATGTTGACGGATCTCATGCAGTTTTTTCGCCGTGGTCAGCGCCTGCTGATGATGCAGGTTCACTGCCAGAGAGAGGGTTTCCTGCGAATCCACCTGATCGTCAAGCTGCTGCTGTTCTTCGAGCAGAGACTGATAATAGCCTGGTAGTTCTTCCGGCGTAACATGGTGCTTGCGCGCCAGTGAAATCTGACGAGAAAGGCGCTGCTCCAGCTCAAACAGGCGGTTCGGGTCGAGGTCCAGCCGTTCACAATAATGACGCAGTTCGTCACTGGCTTCTGAGATTTGAATCGCGGCCTCTTCCAGCATATCCAGTACGCCAGAAAGTTTACTGTCCATGCCGGCCAGTTCGGTGACCAGTTGACGGACATTGTACAGCTGGCTCTGCAGGTTAACGTCTTCGCCATCTGCCAGCATGTTGAGGGCATTCTGGCTGGTTGAGAGCAGGTGGCCGCTGTTGGCGAGGCGCTTGTACTCTTCGTCAATTTGTTCAAACTCACCCGCCTGCGGGTTGAATTCGTTCAGCTCTTTAAGCTGGTACGCCAGCAGCTCCGCACGCGCGGCGCGCTCCTGGCTTTGCTGCTGGTGCTGGGCAAGCTCGCGGCAGCTCTGATGCCACTGGCGGTAGTGCTCCGCCATAAGCTGAGTAAGCGCGTACTCACCAGCATAGCCATCAAGCAGGGCTTTCTGCTGTTCTGGTTTGACGAGTTGCTGATGCGCGTGCTGACCGTGGATCTGGATAAGCAGCTGGCCGAGTTCGCGGAGTTGGGAGAGGGGGACTGCCGTGCCGTTGATAAAGCCACGGGAGCGCCCGTCGCTGCTGATCACGCGGCGAAGTAAACACTCACGTCCATCTTCGAGCTGATTTTGTTCCAGCCAGCGCAGGGCTGCAGGGGTATCTTTCAGGGAGAAACGTGCGCAAAGATCGGCACGGTTTGCGCCCATGCGCACCATGTCGCCCTCTGCACGGCCGCCAAGGCACAAGCCGAGGGCATCAATGGCAATGGATTTACCCGCACCGGTTTCGCCGGTGATCGCCGTCATGCCGCTGTGGAAATCGATCTCAAGCTCACGAACAATGGCAAAGTTGCTGATGGTCAGTTGTGCCAGCATAATTGTTTTCCTGTATGAAAAACCATAACTGTGTTTTCATACAGTATAAACTGGTTTTTTATACAGTAAAGTACTGGATGCAAAATCAGAACAATTTTTTTGACCAGCCAAGCTTCGAGCTTAATGTGTTGAAATAGCTGTAATCTTTCGGGTGAATCAAGTTCAGGTGGTAATCACACCGGCGAATAAGAACATCTTCACCTTCCTGGATTGGCAGCGCGATCTGGCTGTCGCAGCTGATCTCCAGGTCGTTACGGCGGTGCGAGAAGCGCAGACGTATCGTACTGTCGCCGTTAATCACCAGCGGGCGCGCGGAGAGCGTGTGCGGGAACATCGGCACTAGCGTAATAGCATCCAGAGAGGGCGTCAGGATCGGGCCGCCCGCAGAAAGCGAGTAGGCGGTTGAGCCGGTCGGGGTGGAGATAATCAAACCGTCAGAACGCTGGGAGAAGGCAAAGATTTCGTCGATATAAACTTCGAACTCAATCATGTGTGCCACTTTACCGGGATGAAGCACCACCTCGTTAATCGCGGTGCTGATGCGCTTCTGGCAGTCCTGCTGGCACACCTGCGCTTCCAGTAAAAAGCGTTTTTCGCTGATATAATGACCTTCCAGCACGTCGGCCAGCTGTTGCTGCGCGTTGTCCGGGTCGAGGTCGGTTAAAAAGCCGAGATTGCCGCGGTTGATACCGATGACCTTGATGTCATAACGCGCCAGCGTGCGTGCCGCACCGAGCATGTTGCCATCGCCGCCCACCACCACGGCGAGATCGGCCTGTTGGCCAATTTCCGCCAGCGTGCCGGTTTTGACGCTCTTCAGCTGCAGTTCCTGCGCAATTTGCTGCTCGACCATCACTTCATAGCCTTTGCTACACAACCAGCGATACAACATTTCATGTGTCGTCAATGCGGTAGGGTGACGCGGATGCCCGACGATCCCAATACACCTGAAATGATTATTCATTTTCTGGAGGTCCTTGTGCCTGATGAATGATGACAATCTCTCTTGTTCCCTTGAATCCAGGAAACTGATCCCCATAATAAGCGAAGTTAGCGAGATGAATGCAGAAAAACGCGGAGAAATTCATGAGTAGTAAAGAACAGAAAACGCCTGAGGGGCAAGCCCCTGAAGAAATTATCACGGAACAGCATGATGAAGTTGAGGCTGTAGAGCCAGACGCATCTGCTGAGCAGGTGGACCCGCGCGATGAAAAAATTGCGAATCTGGAAGCCCAACTGGTAGAAGCACAGAATCGCGAACGCGACACCGTTCTGCGCATCAAGGCGGAAATGGAAAACCTGCGTCGTCGCACCGAGCAGGACGTTGAGAAGGCGCATAAATTTGCGCTGGAGAAATTCGTCAACGAACTGCTGCCGGTGATCGATAGCCTCGACCGCGCGCTGGAAGTGGCTGACAAAGCGAATCCGGATAACGCGGCGATGATCGAAGGTATCGAACTGACGCTGAAATCCATGCTTGACGTCGTGCGTAAGTTTGGCGTGGAAGTGATTGCGGATACCGATGTGCCGCTGGATCCAAACGTTCACCAGGCCATTGCGATGGTGGAATCTGAAGAGATTGAAGCCGGTAAAGTGCTGGGCGTGATGCAGAAAGGTTACACCCTGAACGGCCGTACCATTCGCGCTGCGATGGTGACCGTGGCGAAAGCGAAAGCCTAATTTGCTACCTGTAGTGCCGGGTGGCGGCATTCGCCTTACCCGGCCTACGCTTTATTCGGCAATACTTTCCCGAAGTGGCGTGACGGGCAGCACCTTCACCTGCTTAATCATATTGTCCTGCACGTCCAGGATATCAATATCGTACTGCTCAATGCGCACCCGCGTGCCCGCCGCTGGGATCTCTTCCAGCGCTTCCAGAATCATCCCGTTCATGGTACGAGCTTCATCTTCCGGCAAATGCCAGTTAAAGGCTTTGTTGAGTTCACGGATGTTCGCGCTACCGTCAATCAGCACCGAACCGTCGTTCTGCGGAGTCACTTCCTCCGCGAGGGAAGGGGACATCGACGTGGTAAAGTCTCCCACAATCTCTTCCAGAATATCTTCGACCGTCACCAGGCCCTGAATATCGCCGTACTCGTTGACCACCAGGCCGACTTTTTTCTTGTTGCGCTGGAATTTAACCAGCTGCGTGCTGAGCGGCGTACCTTCCGGCACGTAGTAAATCTCGTCGGCGGCGCGCAGCATCACCTCTTTGGTGAACTCTTTTTTCTCGGTCATCAGACGGTAGGCTTCGCGCACGCGCAGCATGCTGATGGCGTCATCCAGCGAGTCGCGATAGAGCACGATGCGCCCATGCGGAGAGTGCGTCAGCTGGCGGACAATGGCTTTCCAGTCGTCGTTGATGTCGATACCGACGATCTCGTTGCGCGGCACCATGATGTCATTCACACTCACTTTTTCCAAATCCAGCACCGACAGGAGCATATCCTGATTGCGCCGGGAGATCTGCGAGCGGGATTCGTTCACGATGGTGCGCAGCTCTTCTTTGCTGAGCGCGCTGCTGATAGTGACGTCGGCTTTGATCCCCACCATCCGCATTAAAACGCGCGTGACCATGTTCAGCAGCCAGACCAGCGGCATCATCAGGATCTGCAGCGGCGCCAACAGGAAGCTGCTCGGGTAGGCCACCTTTTCCGGGTAAAGCGCGGCGATGGTTTTTGGCAGTACTTCGGCAAACACAAGCACCACAAACGTCAGCACGCCGGTGGCAATCGCGACCCCGGCATTGCCGTACAGGCGCATCCCAACGATGGTGCCGAGGGCTGAGGCCAGAATATTGACAAGGTTGTTGCCGATAAGTACCAGGCTTATCAGCCGATCCGGCTTGCGGAGCAGTTTTTCAACGCGGCGGGCGGCACGGTTACCCTGTTTAGCACGATGACGCAACCGGTAACGGTTTAAGGTCATCATGCCGGTTTCCGAGCCGGAGAAATAGGCGGAGATGACCACCATGACGATCAGGATAACGATCAGCGTGGTGGTAGAGATGTGTTCCAGGGGGAACTCCTTTTATAACTTAGCCAGCAAATTGCTGTATGAAGCGGCTGCCAAAATAGGCAAGGGTGAGAATGCCCGCACCCGCGACGTTGAACCAGACGACGCGACGACCGCGCCAGCCTTCATGATAATGGCCCCACAACAGGACAATATAGACAAACCACGCGATGATGGAGAGCACTGCTTTATCGATATTCTCCACGCTGAACAGGTTCTTCATGTAAAACAGGCCGGTGCAAAGCGTGAGGGTCAGCAGCACCACGCCTATCTGGGTGATGTGGAACATCTTACGCTCAATGACCATCAGCGGCGGCATTTCATGGTTGAACGCCAGCTTTTTGTTTTTCAACTGGTAATCAATCCAGGCGAGCTGCATGGCGTAAAGCGCGGCGATGATCAGCGTCGCATAGGCGAACAGTGACAGGCCGATGTGCACCAGCATCCCCGGCGTCGCCTCCAGATGCGTAATGAATTCATTAGGCATAAAAGTGGCTAAAGCCAGATTGATCAGCGCGAAGGTATAGACAATCGGCAGCAGCAGCCAGCCGCGATTTTTAGACGCGACGATGGTCATTACCGTACAGATCATCAGGCTGACCAGCGAGCCGACGTTGAGGACGCTCAGGTTTTGCACGCTGCCGTCGCCGGGAATGATGCGTGATTCCAGCGCAAACGCGTGGCTTATCAGTGCGATGACCGCCGAAAGAATAGCCATGCGCCGCCAGCCGCTGTTTTTTTGCAGCAGTCCGGGAATAATCAGCGCGAGGCTGACAGAGTAGGCAACAAGGGCGATCAGTGCGAAAACAGGCATATAGGCATCGACAGTTGTCTTAATAAGAAAGAGAAGCAGTATAACGTTACGTGACGCCTGCTCCAACCGTTGCATAACAACAAAGGCGCCTTCATGTTATACTCCGGCAAAATTCTGTGTATGTGTCGCTCAATGCGGCCCAACGTTTCTACTCAGGCGAGAGACAATGTTTGATAATTTAACCGATCGTTTGTCGCGCACGCTGCGCAACATCAGCGGCCGCGGACGCCTTACTGAAGAGAACATCAAGGAAACGCTGCGCGAAGTGCGCATGGCGCTGCTGGAAGCAGACGTGGCGTTGCCGGTTGTTCGTGATTTTATCAACCGCGTAAAAGAGAAGGCGGTTGGTCATGAAGTTAACAAGAGCCTGACCCCGGGTCAGGAGTTCGTCAAAATCGTTCGTAACGAACTGGTTTCGGCGATGGGCGAAGAGAACCAGGTGCTTAACCTGGCGGCTCAGCCGCCGGCCGTGGTGCTGATGGCGGGCCTGCAGGGTGCGGGTAAAACCACCAGCGTCGGTAAGCTGGGTAAATTCCTGCGCGAAAAGCACAAGAAGAAAGTGCTGGTGGTCTCTGCGGACGTCTATCGCCCGGCGGCGATCAAGCAGCTGGAAACGCTGGCCGAGCAGGTCGGCGTGGACTTCTTCCCGTCCGACGTTGCCCAGAAGCCTGTCGACATCGTTAACGCCGCGCTGAAAGAAGCGAAGTTGAAATTCTACGACGTGCTGCTGGTGGATACCGCCGGTCGTCTGCACGTTGACGAAGCGATGATGGACGAAATCAAGCAGGTGCACGCTTCTATCAACCCGGTAGAGACCCTGTTTGTCGTTGACGCCATGACCGGTCAGGATGCGGCGAATACCGCGAAAGCGTTTAACGAAGCGCTGCCGTTAACCGGCGTGGTGCTGACCAAAGTCGACGGCGACGCCCGCGGCGGTGCGGCGCTTTCTATTCGTCATATCACCGGTAAGCCGATCAAGTTCCTCGGCGTGGGCGAGAAAACCGAAGCGCTGGAGCCGTTCCACCCGGACCGTATCGCCTCCCGTATCCTTGGCATGGGCGACGTGCTGTCGCTGATCGAAGATATCGAGAGCAAGGTCGACCGCGCGCAGGCTGAAAAGCTCGCCAGCAAGCTGAAAAAAGGTGACGGTTTCGATCTGACCGACTTCCTTGAGCAGCTGCGTCAGATGAAAAACATGGGCGGCATGGCAAGCCTGATGGGCAAACTGCCGGGCATGGGCCAGATCCCTGACAACGTTAAATCCCAGATGGATGACAAAGTGCTGGTGCGTATGGAGGCGATCATTAACTCCATGACGCTGAAAGAACGAGCCAAGCCAGAAATCATCAAAGGTTCCCGTAAGCGCCGTATCGCTGCCGGTTGCGGCATGCAGGTGCAGGACGTTAACCGCCTTCTGAAACAGTTCGACGACATGCAGCGCATGATGAAGAAAATGAAGAAAGGCGGCATGGCGAAGATGATGCGCGGCATGAAAGGCATGATGCCTCCCGGTTTTCCAGGGCGTTAATCGCTTTTGAGATTGCTTTTTGCCCGAAAATGAGTAAAATTTTCGGGCTTTTAATATGACACCCGGGCTCCGTTCCTCGATGGGGCCCGGTTGTTTTATTCACACAAGAGGATGTTATGGTAACTATTCGTTTAGCACGTCACGGCGCTAAAAAGCGTCCGTTCTACCAGGTTGTTGTGACTGACAGCCGTAATGCACGCAACGGTCGCTTCATCGAGCGCGTTGGTTTCTTCAACCCACTGGCCTCTGGCGCAGAAGAAGAAACCCGTCTGGATCTGGATCGTATCGCTCACTGGGTTGGCCAGGGCGCTACTGTTTCCGATCGCGTTGCTACGCTGATCAAAGCAGCAAACAAAGCAGCTTAATCTGTCACGGTGGTCATGATGAGCAATAAAGCACCTGTTGAACCGATCGTATTGGGAAAAATGGGTTCTTGCTACGGTATCCGTGGTTGGCTCAGAGTGTTTTCCTCCACTGAAGACGCTGATAGCATTTTTGATTACCAGCCCTGGTTCATCCAGAAAGCCGGTAAGTGGGAAGAGGTCGAGCTGGAAAGCTGGCGTCACCACAATCAGGACATCATCATCAAGCTGAAAGGCATTGACGATCGTGATGCCGCGAATGCGCTGACTAATTGTGAAATTGTCGTGGATTCGTCGCAGTTGCCACAGCTGGAAGAGGGCGACTACTACTGGAAAGACCTTATGGGCTGCCAGGTAGTCACCACTGAAGGTTACAGCCTGGGGAAAGTCATCGATATGATGGAAACCGGGTCAAATGACGTTCTCGTCATTAAGGCAAACCTGAAAGATGCATTTGGCATCAAGGAGCGGCTGGTCCCGTTCCTCGATGGACAGGTTATCAAGAAAGTCGATCTCGCTACTCAAACCATTGAAGTAGATTGGGATCCTGGTTTTTAAATTCTCCGGATAAACGGTAAAAGACGGCGCTATGTGGATTGGCATAATTAGCCTGTTTCCTGAAATGTTCCGCGCGATTACCGATTACGGGGTAACTGGCCGGGCAGTAAAGAATGGCCTGCTGAGCATCCAGAGCTGGAGTCCTCGTGACTTTACTCATGACCGGCACCGTACCGTGGACGATCGTCCTTACGGCGGCGGACCGGGGATGTTAATGATGGTGCAACCCTTACGGGACGCCATTCACACAGCAAAAGCCGCGGCAGGTGAAGGCGCAAAGGTGATTTATCTGTCACCTCAGGGACGCAAGCTTGATCAAGCGGGCGTGAGCGAACTGGCGACGAATCAAAAGCTGATTCTGGTCTGTGGGCGCTACGAAGGGATAGATGAGCGCGTAATTCAAACCGAGATTGACGAAGAATGGTCTATCGGCGATTACGTTCTCAGCGGTGGTGAGTTACCGGCAATGACGCTGATTGACTCCGTCGCCCGGTTTATTCCGGGGGTACTGGGCCATGAAGCTTCGGCAACGGAAGATTCCTTTGCCGATGGATTGCTGGACTGTCCACACTATACTCGTCCTGAAGTGTTAGAAGGGATGGAAGTACCGGCAGTGTTACTGTCTGGAAACCATGCCGAGATACGTCGCTGGCGTTTGAAGCAGTCGCTGGGCCGAACCTGGCTTAGAAGACCTGAACTTCTGGAAAACCTGGCTCTGACTGAAGAGCAAGCAAAGTTGCTGGCCGAGTTCAAAACCGAACACGCGCACCAGCAGCATGAACATGATGGGAATGCGTAATACGCTCCCGAATATCAGTTTACCCAGGATAAGAGATTAAATTATGAGCAACATTATTAAGCAACTTGAACAAGAGCAGATGAAGCAGGACGTACCTTCCTTCCGTCCAGGTGACACCGTGGAAGTGAAAGTATGGGTTGTTGAAGGTTCCAAAAAACGTCTGCAGGCATTCGAGGGCGTGGTTATCGCTATTCGTAACCGCGGTCTGCACTCTGCATTCACTGTTCGTAAAATTTCCAACGGCGAAGGCGTTGAGCGTGTCTTCCAGACTCACTCTCCGGTAGTTGACAGCATTGCTGTTAAACGTCGTGGTGCTGTACGTAAAGCTAAACTGTACTACCTGCGTGAGCGTACTGGTAAGTCTGCTCGTATTAAAGAGCGTCTGAACTAAGATTCGCTTAAGCGACATCCTGTTAGAAAGGGCTAGCCGAAAGGCTGGCCCTTTTTTTATCCCATCGCACCTCTCGCATTAACCCTTTCGTCATAAATCATTTACAATGCTTGCCTCTTGAATGGAGGGGAAGTGGATAACGTACTGCATCAGCAAAACCGGAAACGCGCAGCGGCATTGACCGCGCTGTTTGCGATCCTGCTGATCGTGGTGGCACCCCTTATCTCCGTCTCGTTGCAGAAAGACCCCATGAGCGCCATGCCGGGCATGCATCATGACATGAGCATGATGTCGATGGACGAGCATCACGGCGATATGCCGCACACGATGCCGGTCGACCATGCGGAAGCGTGCGGCTACTGCGTGCTGTTAGCCCACGTGCCGGGCGTGATGCTCGCGCTGATTGTGCTGCTCAGTATCGTGCTGCAGAGGCTTCGCGTTAAGCCGCCACGTCAGGCGGTCAGCCACTGGCACTTTTTCCCCTGGCTTTACCCTGATACCCGCGCGCCGCCGCGGAAGTCTGCTTTTTCCCTTTAAAAACTCAATCGATAACTTTTTGCCTTAAAAAGGAAAAGTATGACTACCTGCACACCGCGCGCGGCATGGGGAAACCTGCTGCGTCGCCTCCATTTCTACGTCGGGCTATTTGTCGGCCCGTTTATCTTCTTCGCCGCGCTGACCGGTACGCTGTACGTGGCGACCCCGCAGCTCGAGAATGCGCTCTACCGGGACGCGCTCCACACGAATTCCGTGGGCGAACCGAAGCCGCTGGCGGAACAAATCGCCACGGCGGAAAAGGCCGTTGGCTCAGATTTGCGTTTGCACGCCGTTCGCCCGGGGCTGGTTGAAGGTGAAACCACCCGCGTGATGTTTGCTGACCCGACGCTGGGGCCCTCGGAAAACCGGGCGATCTTTATCGATCCGGTAAGCCTGGCGGTGCTGGGGGATATGACGGTGTACGGCACCAGCGGGATTTTACCGCTGCGTCAGACCATTGATTATCTGCATACCTCTCTGATGCTGGGCGATATCGGGCGGCTCTATAGCGAACTGGCCGCTTCCTGGATGTGGGTGGCCGCACTGGGAGGGATTGCCCTGTGGTTTTATACCCGACCAAAACGCCGGATTAACAATCGCTTCCAGAACCGCCGTCGGGTGCATGTGACGCTCGGCTGGATATTACTGGGGGGCATGCTGCTCTTCTCTGCAACCGGCCTGACCTGGTCCCAGTGGGCGGGGGGGAATGTTGATAAGCTGCGCGCTGAGTTGAACTGGCTAACCCCGCAGGTGAACACGACGCTCTCCGGCGTGCCGGAGAGCGTGGATGAGCACGCCGAACACCGTGGCCATCACGGCGGAATGGTGATGCCGGAAATGGCGATGGATCTGACGCTGTTTGACGGTGTGTTAAGCGCGGCGCGTAAAGGGGGGATTGATGCCAACAGGCTGGAGATCCGCCCGGCGAAAACAATGGATCGCGCATGGACAGTGACGGAAATCGACCGCAGCTGGCCGACTCAGGTGGACGCCGTTGCGGTTGATCCCGGTACGATGCAGATCCTCGACAGAACCCGATTCGAGGATTTCCCGCTCATGGCAAAACTGACCCGCTGGGGCGTGGATTTCCATATGGGGATCTTATTCGGGCTGGTGAATCAGCTGCTGCTCGTTGCCTTCGGCCTTGCCCTGTGCGTGCTTATCATCTGGGGATACCGGATGTGGTGGATGCGTCGTCCGGCACAGTCGGCAATGAATCCGGTGCAGACGCTTACTCAGAGCTGGCTGGCGCTGTCAGGGTGGGGAAGAGGTGTTACCGTGGTCATCAGCGCACTGCTGGGGCTGGCTTTGCCGGTGATGGGCGTGAGTCTGGCGCTGTTTGTTCTGATTGACTGGCTGCGCTGGCGAGCGGCAACAGGCGTGTCGCTCACCGAATCATCCGCTAAATAATCCTATGGCGCGCTGATAACCACTGACACCCGGCGGTTTTCAGCGCGCCCTTGTGCAGTGCTGTTGCTCGCAATCGGATATTTTTGGCCTAATCCCCGGGTGGTGAGATTGCTGCGCGGGATATTCGCGCCCTTCGCCCACGCGTCGGCCACGGCATTGGCGCGTTTTAACGACAGGGCTTCGTTGTAGCTTGCTTCACCGTAATTATCCGTATGACCGTCCATTCGCGCGTGATTCAGGCCAGTTTTCGCCAGACGAGAGGCCATAGACTGGATCTGTGTTTCACTTTCCGGGCGCAGTCTGGCGTCATTCTTATCAAAGAGGATGGTGTCCGACATACCAAGCGACCAGTCGCCGTTCAGTTCGTTAAAACCGTATGACTTCATCGCCGCGATTTGCTCAGGAGTAAATTTGCCCTGGGGCGGCGACTGACAGCCTGCCAGAACCAGTGAGGCCATAACTAACGGCGCGAAGTAACGTTTTAACATAGTGTATCCTTTCTAACTTATTGTTTTCGTACGCTGGTTTTTAACCTGGTACATGTTGCGGTCAGCCCTCTCCAGTAATGCTTCCACGGAAGCATTTTCCCACGCCAGAGCAAAGCCAATGCTGAGTGACATCGATGCTTTTTGTCCGTTATGCAGATCAAACGGACGGATAAACTGCTGCGCTAGCGCAGCACAAATGTGTTGAACCTCTGGTTCAGAATGCACCCCGTACAGCACCATGGCAAATTCGTCACCGCCAAGGCGGTAGGACTGATGGCGTTTATCGCCAAATTCCACCATCCTGCTGGCGACTTCAATCAGCACGCAGTCTCCTGCCGCGTGTCCCCAGGTGTCGTTAATAAACTTAAAATTATCACCGTCGAGGAAGAGCAGGGCCGAGTTTGTTTTTGCCGAGGGGTCATTCATTAATGCCGCAATACTGTTACGAAACGCAGCGCGGTTAGCAAGACCGGTGAGCGGGTCGTGCATGGCGGTACGAAGCAGCTGAGCGTTTTTCGCCTGGAGCTTAAGCTGCCACTCCTCCATCTCGTCCAGCAGGCTGTTGAAGTCTTCTCCAAACTGATGGAATTCTTCAATGCGCCCATCTTTCACCCGACGGGAAAAGTTGCGATTGGTGCGGACGTCATGCACAACGTCGGTGATATTTTGCAGCGCCGTGACCATGCCGCGGTGCAGAGACTGGGTAATGGTGAGCGCGACGACGGTTGCAAAAAGAATACAGCCGGTGAGGACGGCAAACGACATCCAGATGAAATGGCTGATAAGGCTGTCACGCGCGGTAAGACGTATTTCACCTATCTTCGCGCCGTTGTGCAGGATGGGCTGCGCAACCGGAACGGGGAAAAGCCAGCGGCTGACCAGCGCCCCCAGCGTGTCGTTATTATCCTTCGGGTTCCAGGACCAGTAGGCAAAGCGCTTTTTATGCCCGTTGATGACTTCTGCTACGGCAAACTGCCCCTGCTTACCCAGCGCATCGAGCGTTTCGTTGGCCGCCAGTGAATCGTTGAAAACCAGAGAGGCTTCAAGGCTGTGGCTCATTGTGGCGCCGGTTAATTCGAGATTTTTTTGCGCGTATTGTTTTAATGTTACGACCGAGGCAAAACAGAGCAATAGCCATATTAACGTCATTGTGATGATGACGCTTATCATGCTGTTTCGCCTCAGCGTTCTTTTAAAGGTCGGACGCTGCGTCGAGATGAAATCTTTATCCATGCTGCTTATTCCGTGCAAGCATCAATACATCCGGGTTAACCCTGACGCCACTGCGTGTCAACGCATCCAGATTGACGGAAAATCGCACCTGGTCACGATCGATTATCAGGCAAAAGGCGCTGCCAATAACACATTCCGGATTTTGCTCTGAGATTAATAGCAATGCTCTGCCCTGATATTGACTTATTAATTCAAGTTGTTTCGCAGGTGGTTCAGTCCCGAAATAAACAGCATCGCATGTCGCGGCCAGGGCTTCCCGATCGTTACGTACAATAACGGGGGTATAAGGTAACTCGTTATGCCCCTGGTCTTCGCTGAGCGCGTGCGTATAGTGAGAAGTGGCATAGATGCAGAGTTTAGGCTGACCGGAAAGCGACGGCCATCGCGTATAGCTCACTATGCCTGAGACAATAGAACGTACCGATTTATCTGTCTCCGAGAGCGCGCCTGCCATCGCCGGGCCCACCATAAGGAACAGCATTAGCACCAGAGTGAGTCGGAACAAAGAGTTCAAGTATAAATTTCTCACCAGAATCCGCCGTACCGCTCCGGAAATAGATGTCCTTAAGAGTTGCGGGCAGAATACCATTGTTTATCAGAACCGTCATTATGTCAGAAATAGCCCATGGCTGACCTAAGCTAAATCCTACAGTTGTTTATTTTCCAAAGAATAAAAGCAGACTTAATTAAGCCTGCTGGAACGCATACTTTCATCCATACCTTTTTGCCATGACGCATGCAGTTTCGCTGCATTTTCAACAGTATCACAACTGGCTGGATAAGATTTGCCCGCTAATCCCCATGCATGAATAAAGCCTTCTTCACACACTTTCTTCTGACCATCAGCATAGCCGCGAAGATATTCATTACGATCGACGTGGGGGTCGTTAAAACTATCGGCCAGGGTCTGGTTATCTTTAACCGGCAGGCCATTTATGGCGTCTTCTTTACCCGCGCTGAACCAGTCCGGGCTCGTCCAGTTGGGCTGGAAAGTGTAAGGATTAATCTGGCAGCCCGATAAAAACAGCGACAGCAGGACGAAAGCAATCGATCGCATAACCCTTCTCCTTTTTCTTCAGCATAGCCTGGCGGGAGAAATTTAGAGTGTAATTTAAACTTTACGATTTTAGCGGCTGATTTTTGCCTTTATTGTGCCAATGTAAACTAATGTGTACGTATTTTGGATTGAAATGTTTACTTTTTATGGTATCGTGGTTTCACCTCACTGAGGAAAACAACTATCGCAAACGAGCTTTACAGGATCGCTATCATGCAAAAAGACGCGCTGAACAACGTACATATCACTGACGAACAGGTTTTGATTACCCCGGATCAACTGAAAGCGGAGTTTCCGCTGAGCGCCGCGCAGGAGGCTCAGATCGAGCACTCTCGCCAGACCATTTCTGACATTATTGCCGGCCGCGATCCGCGCCTGCTGGTGGTTTGTGGTCCTTGCTCTATTCACGATCCTGAAACCGCCATTGAGTATGCGCGTCGATTTAAAGCATTAGCGGAGGAGGTCAGCGATAGCCTCTACCTGGTGATGCGCGTCTATTTTGAAAAGCCACGTACGACGGTTGGCTGGAAAGGATTGATCAACGATCCGCACATGGATGGCTCGTTTGATGTGGAAGCAGGCCTGAAGATTGCGCGTCGCCTGCTGGTGGAACTGGTCAGCATGGGGCTGCCGCTGGCAACCGAAGCGCTGGATCCAAACAGCCCGCAATACCTGGGCGATCTGTTTAGCTGGTCCGCAATTGGTGCGCGTACGACTGAATCGCAAACCCACCGTGAGATGGCGTCTGGCCTGTCGATGCCGGTTGGCTTCAAAAATGGTACCGATGGCAGCCTGGCGACGGCGATCAACGCCATGCGCGCCGCCGCCATGCCGCACCGCTTTGTTGGGATCAACCAGGCGGGCCAGGTGTGCCTGCTGCAAACGCAGGGCAACCCGGACGGTCATGTGATCCTGCGCGGCGGTAAAGCGCCAAACTACAGCCCGGCGGACGTGGCGCAGTGTGAAAAAGAGATGGAACAGGCGGGACTGCGTCCGGCACTGATGGTAGATTGCAGTCATGGTAATTCGAATAAAGATTACCGTCGCCAGCCAGCGGTTGCGGAATCCGTGGTCGCACAGATCAAAGACGGAAACCGTTCGATTATCGGCCTGATGATTGAGAGCAACATTCATGAAGGTAATCAGTCATCAGAACAGCCGCGCAGCGCGATGAAGCACGGCGTCTCCGTGACGGATGCCTGCATCAGCTGGGAAACCACCGATGCGCTGCTGCGTGAGATCCATAAAGATTTAAGCGGCCAGTTGGCGACGCGTCTGGCTTAAGAGGGTAGTTATGGTTGCTGAATTGACCGCACTGCGCGATCAAATTGATGAAGTGGATAAGGCGCTGCTGGACCTGCTGGCGCGCCGCATGGCGCTTGTTGCCGAAGTCGGTGAGGTGAAAAGCAAATACGGCCTGCCGATTTACGTCCCGGAGCGCGAAGCCTCAATGCTGGCCTCCCGTCGTAAAGAGGCGCAGGCGCTGGGCGTTTCGCCGGATTTGATTGAAGATGTTCTGCGTCGCGTGATGCGGGAATCCTATTCCAGCGAAAACGACAAGGGCTTTAAAACCCTCTGTCCGTCCCTGCGTCCGGTGGTGATTGTTGGCGGAGCAGGGCAGATGGGGCGTCTGTTCGAGAAAATGCTGACGCTTTCTGGCTATCAGGTGCGCATTCTGGAAAAAGAGGACTGGGCACAAGCACCAGAACTGATGAAAGATGCCGGAATGGTTATCGTCAGCGTGCCGATCCACGTGACGGAGCAGATCATCGGGAAGCTTCCTCCTTTACCAAAAGACTGCATTCTGGTGGATCTGGCTTCCGTTAAAAACGGTCCTCTGCAGGCGATGCTGGCTGCGCATACGGGCCCGGTGCTCGGGCTGCACCCGATGTTTGGCCCGGACAGCGGCAGCCTGGCAAAGCAGGTGGTGGTTTACTGCGACGGCCGTCAGCCTGAAGCCTATCAATGGTTCCTGGAACAGATTCAGGTCTGGGGCGCGAGGCTGCACCGCATCAGCGCGGTCGAGCACGATCAGAACATGGCGTTCATTCAGGCGCTGCGCCACTTTGCGACCTTTGCCTACGGTCTGCATCTGGCGGAAGAGAACGTGCAGCTTGAACAGCTGCTGGCGCTCTCTTCACCGATCTATCGTCTTGAGCTGGCGATGGTCGGGCGTCTGTTTGCGCAGGATCCCCAGCTTTACGCCGACATCATCATGTCGTCTGAAAATAATCTGGCGCTGATCAAGCGCTACTATCAGCGCTTTGGCGAAGCCATTACGCTGCTGGAGCACGGAGACAAGCAGGCGTTTATCGACAGCTTCCGCAAAGTGGAGCACTGGTTCGGCGATTACGCCACGCGTTTCCAGAGTGAAAGCCGCACGCTGTTGCGCCAGGCAAATGACAGTCGCCAGTAATCCAATGATGTATATACTGAAAGCCAGCAATGCTGGCTTTTTTCATTTTGGGGAACTGTCATGGCTGAACCGCAGCTGCTGTTAAACTACACCGGGCATCTGCCCGAATGCCCGACGTGGAGCGCAGAAGAAAATGCGCTTTACTGGGCTGATATTCTGGAAGGGGAGATCCACCGCTACCACCTGCCGACGGGGGAACATACCGTGCTTTCCTTCCATGAAGAGGTGGGCTGCTTTGCCCTGCGTGAGCGAGGCGGTTTTATCGTCGCTATGCGCAACGGCATCTGGCTTGCCGATAAGCATGGGCTCCTGCAGCGCAAGGTGTGTGATAACCCCTCTAACCCGCAACTCGCACGTTTTAACGATGGGGGCACCGACCATCAGGGCCGGTTCTATGCGGGCACGTTCTGGGGGCCGGGAGATTACAACGGTGCCCTGCTGATGCGCATCGACAATGACCTGACGCCGAAAGTGATCCAGTGCGATATTCACGGGCACAACGGCTTAGCGTTTACCCCGGATAAACAGTGGATGTTTACCTCAGACACGCCAAACGGCGTAATTTACCGCACGCCGCTTAACGAGCAGGGCGAACCCGGCAGGCGTGGGGTGTTTCGTCAGTTTAAAGAGGGCGAGGGGATACCGGACGGTGCGGCGATGGATGTGGAAGGCTGCTACTGGAGCGCGCTGTTTGACGGCTGGCGTATCGCACGTTTTTCTCCACAAGGGGAGCAACTGGAAGAATACCGCATGCCGGTGCGTTGCCCGACGATGGTCTGCTTTGGCGGCGACGATATGAAAACGCTGTTCATTACCACCACGCGGGAAAATATGGATGCGGAGGAGGTGGCGAAGTATCCGCTTTCCGGAGCCGTCTTCACCCTGCCGGTTAATGTGGCAGGGATGAAGAAAAGCCGTTTTATCGAATGCTAGCTTGGATCGACCGGGACGACGTTTTCGCTCGGATAGCAGCCCAGCACTTTCATTGAACGGGTAATTTCACCCAGTTCGCGCAGGGCTTTCTGCATGGATGCAGATTCCAGGTTGGCCTGGATATCGAGGTAAAACATCTCTTCCCATGGATTACCGTGGATTGGGCGTGATTCCAGCCTGGTCATGATCAAATTGTGGTTGCGCAGCACCAGCAGGGCTTCTACCAGCGCGCCCGCCTGCTGGCCGGTCGCCATCAGCAGCGTGGTTTTTGCCGGCACCTGGTCTGACACGTTGATTGCCTTGCGGGCCAGCACCACGAAGCGGGTAATGTTTTGCGTCTGGTTAGCAAGATTGCGTTCCAGAACCTGTAAGCCATACAGCGCGCCGCCCGCTTCGCTGCCGAGCGCAGCAACGGTTGGGGAGTTGGCTTGCGCTACTTTTTCCATTGCCGCCGAGGTGCTTTCGGTGTACTCAATTTTCCAGTTCGGATAGCGGTTCAGGAACTGGCTACACTGCTGGAAAGGCTGCGGATGGCTGTAGACCGTTTCGATCGTGTTCAGGTCCGTTGAACCGGAGACCAGCACGCAGTGATCGATAGGGATCGTCAGCTCGCCGACCAGCGACAGGCTGGTATGCTGCAGCAGATCGTAAACGTCGTTGATGGCACCGGAACTGGTGTTTTCAATCGGCACCACGGCGTAATCCGCCTGGCCGGTCTCAACCTGGTTAAAAATATCGGCGAATTTTGCGCAGCCGCTCTCAATAAACTCTTCAAAATGACGTGCGGCATACTGGCGTGCGGCCAGATGAGAGTAGGAGCCTTTAGGCCCAAGGAAGGCGATGCGCGCCGAGTGCGGGTTGGTTTTATTGAGATGCTGCTGGAGTAACGCTTGCTGGGTCAGAACGGAATCTTCGATGATGAGCTGGAACAGCCGGGTGATGTAATGGGCATCGAGGTGATGCGCTTTACCGAGCTGGATGAGACGCTCCAGCAGATCGCGCTCGCGGTCGATATCACGCACCGGGCGATGAGAGTCCAGCTTGGCTTTGCCCACTTCAACGGCGAGGGCGCGACGTTCGGCCAGCAGCGCCAGTAATTTTTCATCCAGCGCGCTGATTTTTACTCGCAGATCCAGTAACGGGTTTTCCGGTGTCATAGTGTTGCCTGTCTCATTTTATCGTTATCAATAAAAAAGGCCCCCCGGTGTGGGAGGCCTTGTTGTTCGTCTTCGCATTCTTTATCACACGACGAAACGCCTCCCGTTCAGGGGAAGGTAAAAAAGAATGCGAAGAAGAACGGCGTAAGTTTCATAAAGTCATCCTGTGATTGATACCGTTAAAGTACCCGTACTGTTTTCACCCTGTCAATAAAAAACGCGCCCGAAGGCGCGTTGGCGGTACACTCAATTTAAAGGATTACTCTTCTTCAACTTCTTCCGCGAAGCTGGCGTCTTTCACCGACGTTGCGGCGCGACGGGCTTCACCTTTGTGTTGCACTTTATTGAGCTGCCGTTCCAGCTTGTTGATCAAATCGTTGACTGCGGTGTACATATCCTCATGTTTTGCGCTGGCGACCAGATGGCCGTTTGGAGTATTGATAGTTGCGTCAGCGATGAAACCCTGAGGCTCCTTGGACAGGATGATATGTGGATTAATCAAATGTGTTTGCCATTTATCCAGTTTGGCGAGACGGTCTGCGACGTGCTGGCGAATTGCCGGAGTAATTTCCATTTGTTTACTGGTAATGTTCATTGTCATAAATTTTACCTCTTGTCTTTCCGTCTTGGTGATTCCAGCATACCCGACCTAATGTCAAAATGTGTGATTTAGATCACGTTATTTTGTCGGTTTTTGTCAGGGAATCTTTTTTGTGAGGCAGGGCAGGAAGAGATGAGATTTACCTTGTGGAAGGTACGAATTGCGGTCATAGTTGACGGGATGTGTTGAGGCTAAAGCGCTTCAGCGGATGTCTGAATTGAATAAAGAAACGGCAGCCTTCGGGCTGCCGTTTTGCATTGAAACGCTATCACGTGTTGCTGCTGTTCGCGGCGATGATTTTCGCCACTTTTTCAGCCTGAGCGGTCATCTGCATCTGACGGTAAGCATTTTCCATCAGCTTCAGGCCGTCGCGCGTTGCCTGAGTATCCGGGTAATCACGCAGCATACCTTCTACGCGGTTAACCACGGCAACCCATGCGCCACGACGGGTATAGTATTCCGCAACGGAGTACTCATATTTCGCCAGACGATCTTTCAGGAACACCAGACGTTTGGTCGCGTCGGTGACGTACTGACTGTTCGGATAGCCGCGCACCAGCTTGGAGAAGTCATTGAAGGCGTCGCGCGCATGCTGCGGGTCACGGTCGGAGCGATCTACGCCGAAGAAGCCCTGCAGGGCGCTGTCGTCCAGCGCCATGTTGGTCAGGCCGCGCATGTACATGACGTAGTCGATGTTAGGATGAGTCGGGTTCAGACGCATGAAACGATCGATAGTTGCCTGAGCCAGCGGCAGATCGGCATTTTTGTAGTAGGCGTAGATAAGATCTAACTGTACCTGCTGCGAATACGGACCAAATGGATAGCGATTATCCAACGCTTCCAGTTGCGTTATCGCCTGTTTCCAGTTACCGTCCTGCAACTTTTGTTGTGCAGTCGCATAGATTTCATTCGGCGGATTGTCAGGGACCTGTTCATTCGAACCGGAGCAGCCCACCAAAGCCAGGCTCAACGTGGCCGCTGCCACCAGATATTTCATGCGCGTCATGACGTTTTGACTTTCCTCAAATGTTTGTCCGGGAGAAACTCTGTTCCTGCTCCCGATTAAGACCAGCTACAATAGCACACTATATTAAACGGCAAAGCCGTAAAACCCAACGTTAAACAAAGAAGCAGTTTATGGCACAACGAGTAGAACTCACCGCAACAGTCTCCGAAAATCAGCTCGGTCAACGCTTAGATCAGGCTTTGGCCGAATTGTTCCCTGATTATTCGCGTTCACGCATAAAAGAATGGATCCTTGACCAGCGCGTGCTGGTAAACGGCAAGATCTGGGACAAACCAAAAGAGAAAGTGTTTGGTGGGGAAGCTGTTGCCATCAATGCTGAAATCGAAGAGGAAATCCGCTTCGAGCCGCAGGATATCCCATTGGACATCGTCTATGAAGATGATGACATTCTGGTGATCAACAAGCCGCGCGACCTGGTTGTTCATCCGGGCGCAGGGAATCCAGACGGTACGGTACTTAACGCACTTCTTCATTATTATCCGCCGATTGCGGATGTCCCGCGTGCCGGTATCGTTCACCGTCTGGATAAAGACACCACCGGTCTGATGGTGGTGGCGAAGACCGTTCCCGCTCAGACCCGTCTGGTGGAATCGCTGCAGCTGCGTGAGATTACTCGCGAATATGAAGCGGTGGCGATTGGACACATGACCGCTGGCGGCACGGTAGAAGAGCCGATCAGCCGTCACCCGACGAAACGTACCCATATGTCGGTGCATCCGATGGGTAAACCGGCTGTGACGCACTATCGCATTATGGAGCACTTCCGTATTCATACCCGCCTGCGCCTGCGCCTGGAAACCGGTCGTACTCACCAGATCCGCGTACACATGGCGCACATTACCCATCCGCTGGTGGGGGATCAGGTGTACGGCGGTCGTCCGCGTCCGCCAAAAGGCGCGTCGGATGAGTTCATCAGCGTACTGCGTAAATTCGATCGTCAGGCGCTGCACGCGACCATGCTGCGTCTTTATCACCCGATCAGTGGTATCCAGATGGAATGGCATGCGCCTATCCCGCAGGATATGGTGGAACTCATTGATGCCATGCGTGCCGATTTCGAAGAACATAAGGATCAAGTGGACTGGTTATGACCAAACTGATTGTCCCGGAGTGGCCGCTGCCTGCAGGCGTGGCCGCCTGTAGTTCGACCCGTATTGGCGGCGTGAGCCAGGGCGCGTGGGAGTCTTTAAACCTCGGCGCGCACTGCGGCGACAGCCTGGAACACGTTGAAGAGAACCGCACGCGTCTGTTTGCTGCGGGAAATCTGCCGTCGAAACCGGTTTGGCTGGAGCAGGTTCACGGCAAAGCGGTACTGAAGCTGACGGGAGAACCTTACGCTTCCAAACGCGCCGATGCTTCTTACAGTAATACGCCGGGTACGGTTTGTGCCGTAATGACCGCCGATTGTCTGCCGGTTCTGTTTTGTAACCGTGCCGGTACGGAGGTAGCAGCAGCGCACGCGGGCTGGCGTGGCTTATGCGAGGGCGTGCTGGAAGAGACCGTCGCCTGCTTCAATGATGATCCCGCCTATATCATGGCCTGGCTAGGTCCGGCGATTGGCCCTCGTGCTTTTGAAGTGGGGCCGGAGGTTCGCGAAGCATTCATGGAAAAAGATCCGCAAGCCATTGAGGCCTTTCTGCCTGCCGGGGAAAAATATCTGGCGGATATTTACCAGCTTGCCCGCCAGCGTCTGAATAATATTGGCGTAACGCAGATCTTCGGCGGCGATCGCTGTACGTTCACCGAAAAGGATGATTTTTTCTCCTATCGCCGCGACAAGACGACGGGTCGTATGGCAAGTTTCATTTGGCTGATATAACCTAAAGAATCAAGACGATCCGGCACGTGCCGTTTTCTTTTCACATAATTCAGGTCATTAACCTTGAATAATTGAGGGATGACCTCATTTAATCTCCAGTAGCAAATTTGACCTGTTATGGGAGGAGTTATGCGTCTGGATCGTCTTACTAATAAATTCCAGCTTGCTCTCGCCGATGCCCAGTCCCTTGCACTGGGGCACGACAACCAATTCATCGAACCTCTTCATTTAATGAGCGCCTTGCTGAATCAGGAAGGGGGATCGGTACGTCCTTTATTAACGTCTGCTGGCATTAATGCTGGCCAGTTACGCACCGCTATCGATCAGGCGCTGAGCCGTTTACCGCAGGTAGAAGGTACCGGCGGCGACGTTCAACCGTCGCAGGATCTGGTGCGCGTGCTGAACCTTTGCGACAAGCTGGCGCAAAAACGTGGGGACAACTTTATTTCGTCGGAGCTCTTTGTTCTGGCGGCGCTTGAATCACGCGGTACCTTGACCGACCTGCTGAAATCTGCCGGTGCAACCACCGCCAATGTGACTCAGGCGATTGAGAAAATGCGCGGAGGTGAAAGCGTGAACGATCAGGGAGCCGAAGACCAACGTCAGGCTTTGAAGAAATTTACGGTCGATCTGACCGAACGTGCCGAGCAGGGCAAACTTGACCCGGTTATCGGCCGTGACGAAGAGATCCGCCGTACGATTCAGGTACTGCAGCGTCGTACCAAAAACAACCCGGTACTGATTGGTGAGCCGGGGGTCGGTAAAACCGCTATCGTTGAAGGGCTTGCGCAGCGTATCGTAAACGGTGAAGTGCCGGAAGGGTTGAAAGGCCGCCGCGTACTGGCGCTGGATATGGGCGCGCTGGTGGCCGGGGCGAAATACCGCGGTGAGTTTGAAGAGCGTTTGAAAGGCGTGCTTAACGACCTGGCGAAACAGGAAGGCAACGTCATTCTGTTTATCGACGAACTGCACACCATGGTGGGGGCTGGTAAGGCTGACGGCGCGATGGATGCCGGGAACATGCTGAAACCTGCGCTGGCGCGTGGTGAACTTCACTGCGTTGGTGCCACTACGCTTGATGAGTATCGTCAGTACATTGAGAAAGATGCCGCTCTGGAACGTCGCTTCCAGAAAGTGTTTGTTGCTGAGCCAAGCGTTGAAGATACCATCGCGATCCTGCGTGGTCTGAAAGAGCGTTATGAACTGCACCACCATGTGCAAATTACTGACCCGGCCATCGTTGCGGCGGCGACGCTTTCGCATCGGTATATCGCCGATCGTCAGTTGCCTGATAAAGCAATCGACCTGATCGATGAAGCGGCGTCGAGCATTCGTATGCAGATTGACTCGAAGCCGGAAGAACTGGACCGACTCGACCGCCGCATCATTCAGCTCAAGCTGGAACAGCAGGCGCTGAAAAAAGAGTCTGATGAAGCCAGTAAGAAACGCCTGGATATGCTCAATGAAGAGCTGGACGATAAAGAGCGCCAGTATTCTGAGCTGGAAGAAGAGTGGAAAGCCGAGAAAGCCTCCCTCTCTGGCACGCAGACCATTAAAGCTGAACTCGAACAGGCCAAAATTGCCATTGAGCAGGCTCGCCGTGTGGGTGACCTGGCACGTATGTCTGAACTGCAGTACGGCAAAATCCCTGAGCTGGAGAAACAGCTTGAGATCGCCACGCAGTCTGAAGGAAAAACCATGCGTCTGTTACGTAATAAAGTGACGGATGCCGAAATTGCCGAAGTGCTCGCTCGCTGGACCGGTATTCCGGTGGCGCGCATGATGGAAAGCGAACGCGATAAGCTGCTGCGTATGGAGCAGGATCTGCATCAGCGGGTGATTGGTCAGGACGAGGCGGTTGAAGCGGTCTCCAACGCTATTCGCCGTAGCCGTGCTGGGCTTTCCGATCCAAATCGCCCGATCGGTTCGTTCCTGTTCCTGGGGCCGACCGGTGTCGGTAAAACCGAACTGTGTAAAGCGCTGGCAAACTTTATGTTCGACAGCGACGATGCGATGGTGCGTATCGACATGTCCGAGTTCATGGAGAAACACTCCGTCTCGCGTCTGGTCGGTGCGCCTCCGGGATATGTGGGTTATGAAGAGGGCGGCTACCTGACCGAAGCGGTGCGCCGGCGTCCTTATTCCGTCATCCTGCTGGATGAGGTGGAAAAAGCGCATCCGGATGTGTTCAACATCCTGCTTCAGGTGCTGGATGATGGTCGTCTGACAGACGGGCAGGGGAGAACGGTCGATTTCCGTAATACGGTCGTCATCATGACCTCGAACCTGGGTTCCGATTTGATTCAGGAACGTTTCGGTGAGCTGGACTACAGCCATATGAAGGATCTGGTGCTCGGTGTGGTGAGCCATAACTTCCGTCCGGAGTTCATTAACCGTATTGACGAAGTGGTTGTATTCCATCCTCTGGGTGAGAAACACATTGCGTCGATTGCGCAGATCCAGCTGCAGCGTCTGTACAAACGTCTGGAAGAGCGTGGATATGAAATTCACATCTCCGACGATGCGCTGAAGCTGCTGAGCGAGAATGGTTACGATCCGGTTTATGGTGCGCGTCCACTGAAACGTGCTATTCAGCAGCAGATCGAAAACCCGCTGGCGCAGCAGATCCTCTCCGGAGAACTGATTCCGGGCAAAGTTATCCGTCTGGAAGCCAACGACGATCGTATTGTGGCAGTGCAGTAAGTCACAAAATGCAAAAACGAGCCGCTTGCGGCTCGTTTTTGTTTAAAAACCAGGCGTAAATTGAGGTCTGGGATGCGTTTTGCCTGGAAAGTGAGCAGTCAGTAAATAATTTTCACTTTATCCTTGCAGCTTCGGAATTACTCCCTATAATGCGCCTCCACTGACACGGAACAACGGCACACACGCCGCCGGGTCAGCAGAGAAAAGCGAAACAAACGCTTGACTCTGAAGCGGGAAAGCGTAATATGCACACCCCGCGCCGCAGCGAAAACGAAGCGGCACTGCTCTTTAACAATTTATCAGACAATCTGTGTGGGCACTCAAAGTGACATGGATTCTTAACGTCGCAAGACGAAAAATGAATACCAA
>NZ_JBXWDD010000011.1:0-98085 GCF_057320665.1 Enterobacter cloacae complex sp. 385G4 | reverse complement strand
CAGCGGCGAAGCCACTTGTAGGCGGTGGCAGGAGAAATGCCGAACTGACGGCAGAGGGAACGGATGTTCGCCCCGTCCTGCGAGGCGAACAGTACAAACTCGGTACGTAATGACATGGTATCTCTCGCATCCCAGGGCATAAGCGACTCCATAGACGGGTTCTTATGCCTCAGTTGTAAGTGTCTACCATGTCCCCGAACAAGTGTTCACTATGTCCCCGGACCGTACAGTGGGAGAGGGCCGGGGTGAGGGCATCAGCCCGCACGGTTCAAACCAGCCGGTTTTTCGCATCCGCAATCGCCTGCGCCACCTGCTTCGGCGACACGCCGCCTTTCGCCGCACGTTTATCCAGGCAGGACTGCAGCGCCAGAATCGGGTACACATCCTCCCCGATCGCCGCGCTGAATTTTTGCAGGTCGGCAAGCGCCAGATCTTCCAGCGGTTTACCCTGACGAATCGCTTCCACCACCGCTTCGCCCACAATATGGTGCGCCTCGCGGAACGGTACGCCCTTCGCGACAAGGTAGTCCGCCAGTTCGGTAGAGTTGGCATAGCCCTGCTGCGCCGCTTCCCGGCAGCGCGGACGTTTCACCTGAATGCCGTCCAGCACCAGCGCGCCCATGTGCAGACAGTCCAGCCAGGTGTCGAGCGCGTCGAACAGCCCTTCCTTGTCTTCCTGCATATCTTTGTTATACGCCAGCGGCAGCCCTTTCAGGGTCATCATCATGCCGGTCAGCGCGCCCTGCACGCGACCGCACTTGCCGCGGATCAGCTCCAGCGCGTCCGGGTTTTTCTTCTGCGGCATCAGCGATGAGCCTGAGGTCACGCGGTCGGACAGCTCAACGAAGCCCGCTTCACCGGAGTTAAAGAAGATCAGGTCTTCGGCAAAGCGCGAAAGATGCACCATCCCGATAGAGGCATTGGAGAGCAGCTCCAGCACGTGGTCACGGTCAGATACGCTGTCCAGGCTGTTGCGGGTGGCGGAAGCAAAGCCCAGCCATCCTGCCAGCTGCTCGCGGTCGATTTCATACGCCGTACCGGCCAGCGCGCCGCTGCCCAGCGGGCTGACGTCCAGACGCTTCAGGGTATCCTGCAGACGGCTTTCGTCACGCGCCAGCATCTCAACGTAGGCCAGACACCAGTGCGCAAAGGTCACCGGCTGCGCGCGCTGCAGGTGGGTATAACCCGGCATCACCGCGTCCTGATTGTTCTGCGCGGTTTCCACCAGCGCGCCCTGCAACTGACGATTTGCCGCCAGCAGTTCGCCAACGGTCTCTTTACACCACAGTTTCAGGTCGGTGGCGACCTGGTCGTTACGGCTACGGCCGGTGTGCAGCTTTTTACCCAGCTGGCCGACCTTGTCGATCAGCTTGCCTTCCACCCAGCTGTGAATATCTTCGGCATCGCTCTGCAGGATTTGCTGCGGATCCAGACGCACCTCTTCCAGCAGGTTGTTCAGCGCCTCTTCCAGCTGCTGCTGTTCGTCTGCGGTCAGTACGCCAACGGTCACCAGCGCTTTGGACCAGGCCACAGAGCCGACAATATCCTGTTCGGCCAGGCGGTAGTCGAAGCGCAAAGAGTCATTGAACTGTTTGAACCGCTGATCCGCTGCCTGTGTAAAACGCCCACCCCAAAGTGCCATAACATCGTTCCTTTATTCGTTAGTTCCGCCGGGTGGCGCTACGCTTACCCGGCCTACGGTCATTCATTAAAAACTTACGCTAAAATACGTGTGCCAATCGGCGTGCCGTTAAACAGCGCCGGCAATTGCTCCGCGTGACGCCAGGAGGCAATATCTACCGGACGGCCCAGCGTGCGCGCCGCATCCAGCGCGGCGTTCACTTTGACGATCATGCCGTCGGTAATAATGCCCTGAGCGATCAGCTGCTCGGCTTTGGCGGCTGTCATTTCCGCTATGCGCTGGCCTTTACCGTCCAGAATGCCGCTCACGTCGGAGAGCAGGATCAGGTCCGCGCCCAGCGTGGCCGCCAGCGCGGTTGCCGCCTGGTCCGCGTTAACGTTCATCAGCTCGCCCTCTTCGGTCACGCCGATAGAGCTCACCACCGGCAGGAAACCGCCTTCCAGCAGGGTGTTAATCAGCTTAGGCGAACCTGGCTGCGCCAGTCCAACATGGCCGAGCTCTTCGTCGAGCTGGGTCACTTTTACGCTATCACCGTCGCCCAGGTAGAGGCCAACGGACGCAATATGGTGTTTCTTCGCCCATGCCAGCAGCGTTTTGTTCGCCGTGCCCGCCAGCGCGCCGGTAATGATGTCAATCTGGTCAGCAGGCGTGACGCGCAGGCCATTTTTCTTTTTCACCGGCAGATTCAGCCCTTTCATCAGCTCATCCACCACGCAGCCGCCGCCGTGCACAATCACCAGCGGACGCTGGTGCGATTCGCGATAGTTCACCAGCGCGGTAAACAGGCGCTCCAGCGCTTCTTCGCTGTCCAGCAGTACACCACCGAGTTTGATAATTAATGGGTTCATCATCACACCTTAAATAAGAGCCTGCGTTTCAGGGAAGCCGAAACGAATATTTGCACACTGCATTGCCTGTGCGGCAGCGCCTTTGAGTAAGTTATCTTCTGCGGCGACCACAATCAGATGCTCGCCCTGTACGGCAAAGCCGATATCGCAGAACGGCAGGCCAACCACATTTTTGAGCGCCGGCACGCCTTTGTCGTACAGACGCACCAGCGGCTTATCCGCATACGCCTGCGTGAAGGCCTCGCTCACCTGCTCTTTCGTCACGCCCGACTTCAGGCGACAGGTGATGGTTTCGAGGATCCCGCGCGGGAAGCTGCCCAGGTGCGGGGTAAAAATCACCTCCGCGCCCAGATGGGTGGTGATTTCAGGATGATGGCGGTGATTAAACACGCCATACGGCTGAAGGCTCACTTCGCAGAAGCTGTTGGAGATAGCGGCCTTGCGCCCCGCACCGCTCACGCCGCTGGTGGCGTTGATCACCGGCCACTGGCTTAGATCCAGCAGACCGGCGTCGATCAGCGGCTTCAGGGAGAGCTGTGCCGCCGTCGGGTAGCAGCCCGGAACGGCAATCAGGTCCGCTTCTTTCAGTTTATCCGCACTCCACTCCGCCAGGCCGTACACCGCTTTTTCAAGCAGATCCGGATGCTGATGAGTGAAGCCGTAATATTTTTCGTAGAACGCGCCGTCGTTAACGCGGAACGCGCCGGAGAGGTCAAACACCACGCAGCCGGCCGCCAGGAACTGCGGCGCAAGGTCGTGGCTGACCTCGTGCGCGGTGGCTAAAAACACCACGTCGACGCCGTCGGTAAACTCGCTGATGTCAGACATCGGCTGCAGCGGCAGATCGACCATGCCCTTAAGCTGCGGATGCAAATCGGAAATTAACTTTCCTGCATCATTGCTTTGCGCTGACACGGTCAAAGCGGTTATGGTCATATGAGGGTGGCGATTTACGTAGCTTACAAGCTCTGCGCCCGCATAACCGCTAGCGCCTACAATCAGCGTATTCAACATCGGGTTCCTTTATGCTCAACGTTAATGTATTTTTATTCACATTTATTGCATGAATATTGATACTATCACGACCTAAGGTGTGTCAACAATGAAAATGAACTTACCGCCATTTATCGAGATCTACCGCGCCCTGATTGCCACACCGTCCATCAGTGCGACCGAAGAAGCGCTGGATCAGAGCAATGAGTCTTTAATCAATCTGCTGGCGGGTTGGTTTAGCGATCTTGGGTTTAACGTTGAGGTTCAGCCCGTCCCCGGAACACGCCACAAATTTAACCTGCTCGCCAGCACCGGAACCGGCGCGGGCGGCCTGCTGCTGGCCGGCCATACCGACACCGTACCGTTTGACGACGGCCGCTGGACGCGCGATCCGTTCACCCTGACCGAGCATGACAACAAGCTCTACGGTCTGGGCACCGCCGACATGAAAGGCTTCTTTGCCTTTATCCTCGACGCGCTGCGTGACGTGGACGTGACGAAGCTGAAAAAACCGCTCTACATTCTGGCAACCGCCGATGAAGAGACCAGCATGGCGGGCGCACGTTATTTCTCTGAAAACACGTCGATTCGTCCGGACTGCGCGATCATCGGTGAACCGACCTCTCTGCAGCCGATTCGTGCGCACAAAGGCCATATTTCTACCGCGGTGCGCGTGCTGGGCCAGTCCGGTCACTCCAGCGATCCGGCGCGCGGCGTGAACGCCATTGAGCTGATGCACGACGCCATTGGCCGCATTATGACCCTGCGCGACGATTTGAAAGAGCGGTATCACTACGAGGCATTCACCGTGCCGTATCCGACGCTGAACCTCGGTAGCCTGCACGGCGGCGATGCGTCCAACCGCATCTGCGCCTGCTGCGAACTGCATATGGATATCCGTCCGCTGCCGGGCATGACGCTGAGCGATCTGGATGGCCTGCTGAATGAAGCGCTGGCCCCGGTGAGCGAGCGCTGGCCGGGACGCCTGACAGTCTCCGAACTGCATCCGCCAATCCCGGGCTACGAATGCCCGCCAGACCACCAGCTGGTTCAGGTGGTGGAAAAACTGCTCGGCGAGAAAACCGACGTGGTGAACTACTGCACCGAAGCGCCTTTTATTCAAACGCTTTGCCCGACGCTGGTCCTCGGCCCTGGCTCCATTAATCAGGCCCACCAGCCGGATGAATATCTGGAAACCCGCTTCATCAAGCCCACCCGCGAGCTGATTACCCAGGTTGTGCATCACTTCTGCTGGCATTAAAACCGCACCGAAAAGTCCCCTCTCCCCGTGGGAGAGGGTTAGGGTGAGGGCAACAAATCGCATGATCACCGTCACATTTCCATAAGCATCTCTTATCTGACGCAATGCGAATTAAATTTCGTAAATTGCCCGCATTTATTCGTTTGCTGAACCGTTTTCGCAGCAATTGACGACGGGGGTTTTACGTGGCTTTATAAAGGGAGATGACAAAATAATGTCCAGAAGATTTTCGCCTGGGCATAAACAAAAATGATGGGGTGACTGGGTTTTTATGAACGAACAATATTCCGCGTTGCGTAGTAATGTCAGCATGCTCGGCAAAGTGCTTGGAGATACCATCAAAGACGCGCTGGGGGAGAACATCCTCGACCGCGTTGAAACCATCCGCAAGCTGTCTAAATCTTCCCGTGCCGGTAACGAGGCCAGTCGTCAGGAGCTGCTCACCACCTTGCAGAACCTCTCTAACGATGAGCTGCTGCCCGTTGCCCGCGCCTTCAGCCAGTTCCTGAACCTGGCAAACACCGCTGAGCAATACCACAGCATTTCGCCAAACGGCGAAGCGGCCAGCAACCCGGAAGTCATTGCCCGCACCCTTCGTAAACTGAAAGACCAGCCAGACCTCAACGAAGCCACCATCAAAAAAGCGGTGGAGTCCCTTTCGCTGGAGCTGGTGCTGACCGCACACCCAACCGAAATCACCCGTCGTACGCTGATCCACAAGATGGTGGAAGTAAACAGCTGCCTGAAGCAGCTGGATAACAAAGACATTGCCGACTACGAGCGCAACCAGCTGATGCGCCGTCTGCGCCAGCTGATTGCCCAGTCCTGGCACACCGATGAAATTCGTAAGCATCGCCCAAGCCCGGTCGACGAAGCCAAATGGGGCTTTGCGGTGGTGGAAAACAGCCTGTGGGAAGGGGTTCCAAACTACCTGCGCGAGCTGAACGAACAGCTGGAAGAAAACCTCGGCTATCGTCTGCCGGTAGACTTTGTGCCGGTGCGCTTCACCTCCTGGATGGGCGGTGACCGCGACGGCAACCCGAACGTGACCGCGGAAATCACCCGTCACGTCCTGCTGCTGAGCCGCTGGAAAGCGACCGACCTGTTCCTGAAGGATATTCAGGTGCTGATCTCCGAGCTGTCGATGGTTGAAGCGACGCCGGAACTGCGCGCGCTGGCCGGTGAAGAAGGTGCCAGCGAGCCGTACCGTTTCCTGATGAAAAAGCTGCGCGGTCAGCTGATGGCCACCCAGGCGTGGCTGGAAGCGCGCCTTAAAGGCCAGCGCCTGCCGAAGCCGGAAGGTCTGCTGAGCCAGAACGAACAGCTCTGGGAGCCGCTGTACGCCTGCTATAAATCACTCCAGGCCTGTGGCATGGGCATCATCGCCAACGGCGAACTGCTCGATACCCTGCGCCGCGTGAAGTGTTTCGGCGTGCCGCTGGTGCGTATCGACGTCCGTCAGGAAAGTACCCGCCATACTGAAGCCCTGGGCGAGCTGACCCGCTATCTCGGCATCGGCGACTATGAAAGCTGGTCCGAAGCCGACAAGCAGGCGTTCCTGATCCGCGAGCTGAACTCCAAGCGCCCTCTGCTGCCGCGCAACTGGGAGCCAAGCAACGACACCCGCGAGGTGCTCAACACCTGTAAAGCGATCGTCGATGCGCCGAAAGGATCGGTGGCCGCCTACGTGATCTCTATGGCGAAAACCCCGTCCGACGTGCTGGGTGTTCATCTTCTGCTGAAAGAAGCGGGCATCGACTACGCCCTGCCAGTCGCCCCGCTGTTTGAGACCCTCGACGACCTGAACAACGCCAACGACGTCATGACCCAGCTGCTTAACATCGACTGGTATCGCGGCTTTATTCAGGGCAAGCAGATGGTAATGATTGGCTATTCCGACTCCGCGAAAGATGCGGGCGTGATGGCGGCGTCCTGGGCGCAGTATCAGGCTCAGGATGCGCTGATCAAAACCTGCGAGAAAGCCGGTATCGAGCTGACCCTGTTCCACGGTCGCGGAGGCTCCATTGGCCGCGGTGGCGCGCCTGCTCACGCGGCGCTGCTCTCTCAACCGCCGGGAAGCCTGAAAGGCGGCCTGCGCGTGACCGAGCAGGGCGAGATGATCCGCTTCAAGTATGGCCTGCCGGAAGTGACCATCAGCAGCCTGTCGCTCTATACCAGCGCGATCCTGGAAGCGAACCTGCTGCCGCCGCCGGAGCCAAAAGAATCCTGGTGCCGCATCATGGACGAGCTGTCAGACATCTCCTGCGATCTGTACCGCGGCTACGTGCGTGAAAACAAAGATTTTGTCCCTTACTTCCGCTCGGCCACCCCTGAACAGGAGCTGGGTAAACTGCCGCTGGGCTCGCGTCCTGCAAAGCGTCGCCCGACCGGTGGCGTTGAATCCCTGCGCGCCATTCCATGGATCTTCGCCTGGACGCAGAACCGCCTGATGCTGCCCGCCTGGTTGGGTGCCGGTGCCGCGCTGCAAAAAGTGGTGGAAGACGGCAAACAGAACGAACTGGAAACCATGTGCCGCGACTGGCCCTTCTTCTCTACCCGTCTGGGCATGCTGGAGATGGTCTTCTCGAAGGCCGACCTGTGGCTGGCGGAATACTACGACCAGCGGCTGGTGAAACCAGAGCTGTGGGCGTTGGGTAAAGAACTGCGCGAACTGCTGGAAGGCGACATCAAAGTGGTGCTGGACATCGCCAACGACTCGCACCTGATGGCGGACCTGCCGTGGATCGCCGAGTCAATCCAGCTGCGTAACATCTACACCGACCCGCTGAACGTTTTACAGGCTGAACTGCTGCACCGTTCCCGCCTGGCGGAAGAGGAAGGTAAAGAGCCGGATCCGCGCGTTGAACAGGCGCTGATGGTGACGATTGCGGGCGTTGCGGCGGGTATGCGTAACACTGGGTAATGCTTTATGCCGGGCAGGCGTTTTTAGCGCCGCCCGGCACGTTTCGGTAGTCTTCTCATGTATTCCGATATCACCCGAATTTTGGCTGACCTGGTGAACCGTACGTTACCGCTGGGTCAGATTCATTTCTCAGCGCTGGCTGAACAGCATCCCCGAACATCTCCCTGCCTCGTCATTACCCTTGTTCCCCCCTGTGAGGCGATATTTTCATCCTTTGGACACATCACGCTTCCACCGCCTAACGTCCTGAGCATACATTTCGGTAAGCAGCAGCTGACTCTCGATTTACAGCGTGACAACGCGCTTTTGCAGCAGCTGCAGGTTCCCCGGCGTGGCCCGCGAACGGGTGCTTTTCTTCTGCAAGCGCTCACAGAATTACAGATGCAGCCAGACGAGCAAGACACAGCCATGCTGGTGGTATTAAGCTTGCTCAGCCACTGCCGGGATCTGCTTGGCAGTGACATCCACACCGCTAACCGCAGCCGGGCGCTATTCGAAGCCGTTCGTAGCTATATCGAAGAAAATTATGCCTCTTCGTTAACGCGCGAATCCGTGGCACAGGCGTTCTACATCTCGCCAAATTACCTTTCCCATCTCTTTCAGAAGATCGGCCACGTGGGGTTCAACGAGTATCTGACACAAACGCGGCTGGAACATGCACGCCAGCTGCTGAAAGGCTACGATCTCAAAATTAAAGATATTGCCGCACGCTGCGGATTTCCTGACAGCAACTACTTTTGTCGCCTCTTTCGCAAGCACACCGAGCGTTCCCCTTCCGAATATCGTCGCCAGTATCACAGCCAGCTTATCGCCAAAAAATAGCATTGTGATCGCTATCGCACTTCGCTAAGGACATTACATTTGTCCAGTATTTGGCAAAATTGACCTGTATCCGCCGCACTCAGCCGGGCCTTATCCTTTATTCAACCTTTCTGACTTAAGGAAAAAAAATGGAACTGTATCTGGATACCGCGAACGTGGCGGAAGTGGAACGCCTTGCCCGCGTCTTCCCCATCGTGGGCGTCACCACCAACCCAAGCATCATTGCCGCCAGCCGTGAATCCATCTGGGACGTGCTGCCGCGGCTGCAAAAAGCCGTCGGGCCGAACGGTACGCTGTTTGCTCAAACCATGAGCCGCGACGCCGAAGGCATGGTGGCGGAGGCCAAACGCCTGAGTAACGCCATCCCGGGTATTGTGGTGAAA
This sequence comes from Enterobacter cloacae complex sp. 385G4, assembly GCF_057320665.1. Lineage (NCBI taxonomy): Bacteria > Pseudomonadati > Pseudomonadota > Gammaproteobacteria > Enterobacterales > Enterobacteriaceae > Enterobacter > Enterobacter cloacae complex sp. 385G4. The sequence continues at coordinate 89,213 of NZ_JBXWDD010000011.1, read as the reverse complement.
ATTCCGGTCACCGCGCAGGGGCTTATCGCCATTAAAGGGCTGAAAAGAGAGGGTATTACCACGCTGGGCACCGCCGTTTACAGCGCCGCTCAGGGTTTACTGGCCGCGCTGGCAGGCGCGAAATACGTTGCGCCGTACGTCAACCGCGTCGACGCACAGGGCGGCGACGGTATTGGCATGGTACAGGAACTGCAGTCCCTGCTGGAATTGCATGCGCCGGAAAGCATGGTGCTGGCTGCCAGCTTTAAAACACCGCGTCAGGCGCTGGACTGCCTGCTGGCCGGATGCGAGGCAATCACGATCCCCTTAGACGTAGCGCAACAAATGCTCGGTACCCCAGCGGTAGAGTCGGCCATAGAAAAGTTCGAGCAGGACTGGAAAAACGCGTTTGGTAACCTCAATCTCTAAGGGAGAAGAGGTTCGCAAAAAAAAACTCGATCGCCTGAAAAGCGGGTGACAGCTACGCCTTACCCCGCCTGGATGACTGGCAAAAAAATCCCCGCCGTGGCGGGGATTGCTTTTACTTCACGTCAAACCGATCCAAATCCATCACCTTCGCCCATGCGGCAACGAAGTCACGGACAAACTTCTCGTGCGCATCGCTGCTGGCGTAAACCTCGGCCAGCGCGCGCAGGACGGCGTTCGAACCGAAGACCAGGTCGGCGCGGGTCGCGGTGTATTTCACTTCACCGCTGGCGCGATCGCTACCGGCAAACAGCTCGTTTGAATCGTCGGTCGCTTTCCACTGGGTATTCATATCCAGCAGGTTCACGAAGAAGTCGTTGCTCAGCACGCCCTCGCGGCTGGTGAATACGCCATTCTTGCTGCCATCAAAGTTCGTGCCCAGCACGCGCAGGCCACCGATCAGCACCGTCAGCTCAGGTGCGGTCAGGGTCAGTTGCTGGGCCTTATCAATCAGCAATGATTCCGTCGTGGACACATCCACCTGCGCACGGTAGTTGCGGAAGCCGTCGGCAATCGGTTCGAGCAGGTTAAACATCTCGATATCCGTCTGATCCTGACGCGCATCCACACGGCCCGGCGTGAACGGCACGTTGACGTAAACGCCCGCGGCTTTCGCCGCCTGCTCAACGCCCACAACGCCCGCCAGCACGATGATATCCGCCAGCGAGGCTTTATTGGTGGTGCGCTGAATAGCTTCCAGAGCCGGTAACGCACGTACCGCCGCGGCGTTCACATCCCAGTCGCGCTGAGGCGCCAGCGCCAGACGCGCGCCGTTGGCGCCGCCGCGCTTGTCGCCACCGCGGAAGGTCGATGCAGACGCCCATGCCACGGAAACCAGCTCGCTCACGGAGAGGCCAGAGGCCGCGATTTCCGCTTTCAGGCTTTCAATGTCTTCCTGCGTCGGATGGAACACCGGCTGAGGCAGCGGATCCTGCCAAATCAGATCTTCTTTCGGCACTTCCGGGCCGATGTACCGCGCTTTTGGCCCCATATCACGGTGGGTCAGTTTGAACCACGCGCGCGCGAAGGCTTCGTTAAAGGCCTGCGGATCGTTCAGGAAGCGACGGGAAATTTTCTCGAATTCCGGGTCGAAACGCAGCGTCAGGTCGGTGACCAGCATGGTTGGCTTACGTTTTTTCGACGGGTCAAACGGGTCTGGCATGATTTCCGGCGCATCCACGGCTTCAAACTGAATCGCGCCTGCCGGGCTGCGGGTCTGCACCCATTCGTATTTGAACAGGTTCTCGAAGAAGTAGTTGCTCCACTGGGTCGGAGTTTGCGACCAGATGACTTCCAGCCCGGAGGTGATGGCGTCAGCGCCAATACCGGTGCCGTGCGTGCTGGCCCAGCCTAAGCCCTGCGCTTCAATCGGCGAGGCTTCTGGATCGGTACCTACGTGCGTGGCTTCACCCGCGCCGTGGGTTTTACCGAGCGTGTGACCTCCGGCAATCAGCGCGACGGTCTCTTCGTCGTTCATACCCATGTTGCCAAAGGTGGCGCGGATCGCCGCCGCAGCAGACAGCGGTTCACCGCTGGCGTTTGGCCCTTCCGGGTTCACGTAAATCAGCCCCATTTCGGTGGCCGCCAGCGGGCGCTTCGCCAGTGCTTCCGGGTCACGGTGGGTCAGCCAGGCTTTTTCATCACCCCAGTTCACGTCCAGATCCGGTTCCCAGACGTCTTCACGACCGGCGCCAAAACCAAAGGTGCGGAAGCCGGAGTTCTCCAGCGCCACGTTACCCGCGAGAATAAACAGGTCGGCCCAGGAGATTTTTTGTCCGTATTTTTGCTTGATTGGCCACAGCAGGCGGCGCGCTTTATCCAGGCTGACGTTATCAGGCCAGGAGTTCAGCGGCGCAAAGCGCTGTTGGCCGCGTCCGGCGCCGCCGCGTCCGTCAACGGAGCGGTAAGTACCGGCACCGTGCCAGGCCATGCGAATAAACAGACCCGCGTAGCTGCCCCAGTCGGCAGGCCACCACGGTTGAGAATCGGTTAACAGGGCTTTGAGATCGCCCTTGAGGGCGGAATAGTCGAGCTTGCTGAATTCTTTGCGGTAGTCGAAGTCTTCACCCAGAGGGTTCGAACGGTTGGAATGTTGGTTTAGAAGATCGATGCGGAGTTGTTTAGGCCACCACTCTTTGCTGCCGGTACCAGCGCCCGCGCTGTGATCGACGCCGCCCTGATGGAACGGACATTTGCCGGCGGATGCCGCGTTATTGGTCTCGTCTGACGTGCTCATCGCTATGCTCCCTTTACAGTGATACCGTTACGATATACACCACTAGCAATAAGATATAGTTGAATTAATCCACAGATTCGATAGTTAATACCTTTTAACTTTTTATATGATTAAAAAGCCCTCACTTTATGAGGGCTTTTTGCTGATTACGCCGGACGAACGCCCAGCGTATGACAAATGGCATAGCTCATCTCCGCGCGGTTAAGCGTGTAGAAGTGGAAGTCCTTCACCCCTTCGCGGCTTAAGATCTTCACCATGTCCATCGCGATATTGGCCCCCACCAGCTTGCGGGTTTCCGCGTCATCGTCCAGCCCTTCGTACATTTTGGACATCCACAGCGGAATGCGAACGTTGGTCATATCGGCGAACTTCTTCGCCTGTTTGAAGTTAGAGACTGGCAGAATGCCCGGGATAATTTCGACGTCGATACCTGCCGAGACGCAGCGGTCGCGGAAGCGCAGATAGCTTTCCACGTCAAAGAAGAACTGGGTGATGGCGCGGTTGGCACCGGCCTCCACCTTACGCTTCAGGTTAAGCAAATCCGCCTGGGCGCTTTTCGCTTCCGGGTGGACTTCAGGGTAGGCGGCCACGGAGATATCAAAATCAGCAACGTCTTTCAGCAGCGCGACCAGATCGGTAGCGTACATGTCCGGCTTGCCGCTTCCCGGCGGCAGATCGCCACGCAGGGCAACGATATGGCGAATCCCGTTGTTCCAGTAGTCCTGGGCAATGGCGCGCAGCTCATCGCGGGTGGCGTCAATACAGGTCAGATGCGGCGCTGCTTCCAGACCGGTACGATCTTTGATGCCTTTAATAATGCTGTGCGTGCGGTCGCGCTCGCCGGAGTTGGCGCCGTAGGTCACGGAGACAAACTTCGGCTTAAGGCTGCTCAGGCGATCGATAGAGCTCCACAGGGTTTGCTCCATTTCACTGGTGCGCGGCGGGAAAAATTCAAAAGAGACGTTAATCTGGCCGTTTACTTCGGCCAGGCTCTGATTCAGTGCTTCCCGCTGGTTGGCGTGAAAAAAGCTCATACCTTACCTCTATCTTTCGCGTGTCATTGTCTGTTGTGTTGTGAACTTCTATACGTTTAGACGTCCAGATGTAAAAATGACGGAAAAGCGGCGTGACGTCAACAGAAATAATCACAATAACGGTGAGGTTTGCTCAGGGAAGATGAAGGGAGTTCATGATGAGGGTGAGCGCGGTCTGATGCCCTCACCCTAACCCTCTCCCTGTGGGCTGAGGGATCCCCACAAAATAATACCAGCACGGACGACCCCCTCTCCCTTGAGGGAGAGGGCTGGGGTGAGGGGGAACATACGGCTCTGGTGGTCATTCCGTTCACTTTATGTTCCTTGCTACTCTGTAAGGACATGACCTGTGAACGTGCCAGGGCGGCTCAATCGCCGCCGCCCTGGCGACCCGGGCTCCCGGCGGTAAATCGCCGCTTCGCGGTGCCTTCGGCTTATTCCTTCCGGCTTGTCGGGGGCGGGCGGAGGTAACGTCCCTGTAAAGCCCGCCCTCTCGGCGCATCCATGCGCCTCGCCCCGGCCTACAGGAAACGCCTCAGCGATTTACAGCCGGACCAGGACATCGCTGTTAGTTATTCATTTCTCTGAAGCAATGTTCATCGCTTCAGGAAAAAATTACTGGGGATTCCTCAGCCCACAGGGAGAGGGAAATTCACTTTTTACAGCAGCTTAGCCAGACGGTTAATATCGGACTGGATAGCCCCAGCGGTGACGTCGCGCCCCGCGCCCGGGCCGCGGATCACCAGCGGGTTATCGCGGTACCAGCGGCTTTCAATGGCGAAGACGTTATCGCACGGCAGCAGGGCCGCCAGCGGATGGTCAGGACGCACCGCCTCGACACCCACACGCGCCTTACCGTTCGCCTCGAAACGCGCCACGTAGCGCAGCACCAGCCCCATCTCGTTTGCCGCTTCCAGACGCTGCACCATCTGGTCATTCAGCTCGTCGCCGTTTTCGAAGAAGTGATCAACAGAACCTTCTTCGCAGCCCGCAGGCACCAGCGACTCGACGCGTACGGAATCCGGTTCGATGTCATAACCGGCTTCACGCGCCAGGATTACCAGCTTGCGCATCACGTCTTTACCGGAGAGGTCAACGCGCGGATCGGGCTCGGTCAAGCCCTGCTGCCACGCCTGATCCACCAGGTCGGTGAACGGTACGGTGCCGTCAAACTGCAGGAACAGCCAGGAGAGCGTGCCGGAGAAGATCCCGCTCAGCGCCAGAATGCTGTCGCCGCTTTCAATCAGGTCACGCACGGTATGGTTAACCGGCAGGCCCGCGCCAACGGTGGCATTATAGAGCCAGTGGCGGCCCGTTTTTTCAAACGCGTCGTGGATCTGACGGTATTTATCGGTGCTGCTCGCCCCCGCCAGCTTGTTGGCGCTGATGACGTGGAAACCGTGGCTGGCGAAATCCAGATACTGATCGGCAAGCTGTTCGCTGGCGGTGACGTCCAGCACCACCAGATCGTCATACGGGTGCGCGCGCATCCACAGGAACAGCGACTCTTCATCCTGCTCAACCGCTTCATCGTTAAAGAAGGCAAGCGCCCGGCTGGCGTCCAGCCCTTCGTAGTTCAGCAGGCTGCGGCGGCTATCCACCACGCCCGCAAGAATAAATTCAAACCCGGTACGCGCCGAAAGCGTGACCTGTTCGCGGGCGAACAGCTCCAGCCAGCGGGAACCGATGTTACCCTTACCAAACAGCACCAGGCCGATGCGTTTTTCCGCGCGGAACAGCGAGGTGTGCAGACCCTGAATCAGGCTTTCGGTTGGGCCTTTACGCAGCACGGCGACCAGGCTGATGCCCTCTTCCGACTGCCAGGTGAACTCCACCGGCTGGCCCTTCAGCTGCTGCCAGAAGCGGTGGCAGTGCAGCGGGTTACGGGTGACGCCCGCGCCGACCATCGCCACCAGCGCCAGCCCCTGACGCAGGCGAAGCTCGCCCGGCAGGCCCGCTTCGTCAAGAATTTTCAGCGCGCTGTCCGCCACTTCGGCGGTATAGCAGAACTGCAGCAGCTGACGATCGTTATGCACGCCAACGGCCAGCGGACGCACCTGGGCGCGCTTCAGGATCGTGTCGATATCTTTATGCGCCAGCCTGAAGTCCTGACCCGCAGGGACCTGGAACTCAATCAGGCAGATGTCGTCGTGGCTGGTGACAATGCGCGCGCCCGTGCCGGACGCCAGCACGCGCTCAATGCGCGTGGACCCCTGATCCGGCGTATAGCTACAGCGCAGCTGCAGGTCAATATCGCTGCCGGAAACCGGCTGCAGCGTGCGCGCGTGCAGAACCGGTGCCGCCAGACGCGCCAGCTCGCTGGCTTCGTCGAGACGCAGCAACGGAAGCAGGCAGGCATCTTTCACTTTACGCGGGTCCGCGCTGTAGACACCGGCCACGTCGCTCCAGATGGTAACGCGGGACACGCCCGCCAGGGCACCAATTTGCGTTGCCGAGTAGTCCGAACCGTTACGACCCAGCAGCACGGTTTCACCGGCGTTGCTGCGGCTGATAAAGCCAGTGACGACAATACGTTTGCCCGGATGCTGCACCAGCAGCTGTTGCAGCAGCGGATAGGACAACCCTTCGTCCACCTGCGGCTGCGCGGCGCGTTCCGCACGCAGGAAATCACGCGCGTCGAGCCAGGCCGCGTCCACGCCCAGGTGTTGCAGCACGGCGGCCATCAGGCGCGCGGACCACACTTCACCGTGGCCCACCACTTCGGCATACACCGCGTCGGTAATCCCGCTGTCCAGCAGAGCAGCCAGACGCTCAAGGTCATGCGTGAAGGCGCTGATCAGCCCGTCCGCCACGTCCGCAGGCAGCAGGCCGGCAATCAGCTCGCTCTGGTAACGACGTAAGGACTGTTGCACCTGATGCGCAGAAAGGCGATCGGTCTGGCTCAGTTTCAGCCAGCTAATCAACTGGTTGGTGGTGCTGCCCGCCGCCGAGACAACCATCATGTCACCCGGCTGTGAATATTCGGTCATGATCCCTGCGACGCGCAGATAACATTTCACATCAGCAAGACTACTACCACCAAACTTGTGCAGCTGACGACCCTTCGCCCCTGCCTGCGCTATCACACTCATGATTACCCCTTGGCTGCGACCCGGAAGCCATTTTCCAGATCGGCAATTAAATCTTCAGAATCTTCAATACCGGTCGAGATACGCAGCAGCGTCTCGGAAATCCCGGCGGCGGCACGTGCTTCCGGTGCCATACCTGCGTGCGTCATGGTCGCGGCGTGGGAGATCAAGCTTTCAACCCCACCTAAGGATTCCGCCAGCGTAAACAATGACAGCCCGCTCAGGAAGCGACGCAGCGTTTGCTCGTCACCGTCCAGTTCAAAACTTAACATCGCGCCAAATCCCTTCTGCTGGCGCGCGGCAATCTCATGCCCCTGGTTTTCCGGCAGCGACGGGTGATAAAGCTTCTTCACCAGCGGCTGGGTTTTCAGGAAATCGACAATCGCCTGGGCATTACGCTGCGCCACGTCCATGCGCGGCGAAAGCGTGCGGATGCCGCGCAACAGCAGGTAGCTGTCGAACGCGCCCGCGGTGACGCCGATGTTATTAGCCCACCATGCCAGTTCCGTGACAACGTCGGGATCTTTTGCAATCACCACGCCCGCCACCACGTCAGAATGACCGTTCAGATATTTGGTGCATGAATGCAATACCAGATCCGCACCCAGTGCTAACGGGTTCTGAAGGGCCGGACTGAGGAAGGTATTATCCACTACACTTATCGCTCCCGCATCCCTTGCGAGCTGACAAATTTTCGCAATGTCGACAACGCGCAACAATGGGTTGCTTGGACTTTCCACCAGAACCAGCTTCGGCTTCTCTGCCAGCGCCTGTTTCAGCGCCTGTTCGTCGTTTTGATCGACAAACAGCACGCGGTAGCAGCCGCGCTTTGCCAGGCTGTCAAACAGACGATAGCTGCCGCCGTAACAGTCGTGCGGCGCAACCAGCAGATCGCCAGGCTTCAGGAACACCGTGGTCACCAGGTGAATGGCAGACATACCGGTATTGGTTAATACCGCACCCGCGCCGCCTTCCAGTTCCGCCAGCGCGCGCTGGGTTACATCACGCGTAGGGTTGCCGCGACGCGAGTAGTCATGCGCGCGCGGTTCATTAAATCCGGTGAAATTGTAGGTGCTGGAAAGATGAATGGGCGGGACAACGCAGCCGTACTGCTCGTCATCATTTAATCCGCTACGCACTGCGATCGTGGCCTGTTTACGCGTCATGGTGAGGGCTTCCTGGCGAATGAGGTGAAAAGTCAGCCACCAGAGTAAACATTGAAAGTATGGACGTCAATACATCTGGACATCTAAACTTCTTTGCGTATAGATTGAGCAATGCGCAAATAGCCGTTAAAATTATATGCTTTAGTGCACGCTGCAGCGGCAATATCCGTGCCACGGTATCGTCTCTACGGTAAACTACGCAAGATTACGGTTCAAAACGGGCAGTGACCGGTTTGCACCTTTAGATTAATGACTGAGAGGATTAAAGGTATCTCATGGCTGAATGGAGCGGCGAATATATCAGCCCATACGCTGAGCACGGTAAGAAGAGTGAGCAAGTAAAGAAAATTACGGTTTCCATTCCTCTGAAGGTGTTGAAGATCCTCACCGATGAACGTACGCGTCGTCAGGTGAACAACCTGCGTCACGCGACCAACAGCGAACTGCTGTGCGAAGCGTTCCTGCATGCGTTTACCGGCCAACCGTTGCCGAACGATGACGATCTGCGCAAAGAGCGTAGCGACGAAATCCCGGAAGAGGCGAAGGTGATCATGCGTGAACTGGGTATTGACCCGGAGACGTGGGAATACTGAGAAGCGGATACAAAAAAGGCACCTTGCGGTGCCTTTTTTTCGGGAAACTTATTTAGCGCCCGGGATGCTGAAACGCTTGTTGAAGCGGTCAACACGGCCACCGGTTGCAACATCACGCTGCTTACCAGTGTAGAACGGGTGGCATTTGCCGCACACGTCCAGGTTCAGATCGTGACCCACGGTAGAGCGGATCTGGATAGAGTTACCGCAAGAGCAGTTTGCAGTAATCATTTCGTATTTCGGGTGAATATCTTTTTTCATGGGAGAACCTCAGTTAAGGCCGCGTCGCTCTTCCAGCCCTAACGCCAGACACCACGCGATGTTGAATGTAAGTTCTTTGGCGTAAAGTACACCAAAGGCGGCGAATCATACAGAATTTAACCAACGTATGCAAACTGATCCGCACGCCGCTTTTACTAATGTGTATACTAACGCGCCACTTTTCAAGTCAGGAAGATTCGATGCCCGTCGCTCACGTTGCCCTGCCCGTTCCGCTTCCCCGCACCTTTGACTACCTGCTGCCCGACAGCATGAGCGCCAAAGCGGGCTGTCGCGTGACCGTGCCGTTTGGCAAACAGCAGCGCGTGGGGATCGTCGTCTCCGTCAGCGATAAAAGCGAATTGCCCCTCAATGAACTGAAATCGGTGGTTGAGGTGCTGGACAGCGAGCCGGTTTACTCCACCAGCACCTGGCGACTGCTGCTGTGGGCGGCAGATTATTATCATCACCCGATTGGCGACGTTCTGTTCCACGCCCTGCCGATCCTGCTGCGCCAGGGCAAAAGCGCCAGCCACGCCCCGATGTGGTACTGGTTTGCCACCGAACAGGGGCAGGCCGTGGACATCAACAGCCTGAAGCGTTCGCAGAAACAGCAGCAGGCGCTGGCGGCGCTGCGTCAGGGAAAAATCTGGCGGCACCAGGTCGACGAGCTTGAGGTCAGCGAAACGGCGCTACAGGCATTAAGAAAGAAAGGGTTGAGCGAGCTGGCCAGCGAAGCGCCCGCCCTTCACGACTGGCGCGACGGCTTCTCCGTCTCGGGCGATCGCCTGCGCCTGAATACCGAGCAGGCCACCGCGGTAGGCGCCATTCATAGCGCCTCGGACCACTTTTCCGCCTGGCTGCTGGCGGGCGTGACGGGCTCCGGCAAGACCGAAGTCTATCTGAGCGTGCTGGAAAACGTGCTCGCGCAGGGCAAACAGGCGCTGGTGATGGTGCCGGAAATCGGCCTGACGCCGCAGACCATTGCCCGCTTCCGCGAGCGCTTTAACGCGCCCGTTGAGGTGCTGCACTCCGGGCTGAACGACAGCGAGCGCCTCAGCGCCTGGCTGAAAGCGAAAAACGGCGAAGCGGCGATTGTGATCGGCACCCGCTCGTCGCTGTTTACGCCGTTTAAAAACCTTGGCGTTATCGTGATCGACGAAGAGCACGACAGCTCCTATAAACAGCAGGAAGGCTGGCGCTATCACGCCCGCGATCTGGCGGTCTACCGTGCGCACAGCGAGCAAATCCCCATTATTCTCGGGTCCGCCACCCCCGCGCTTGAAACGCTGCACAACGTTCGCCAGCGTAAATACCACATGCTGCGCCTGACGCGCCGCGCGGGGAATGCCCGCCCGGCCATTCAACACGTGCTGGATCTGAAAGGCCAGCAGGTGCAAGCCGGGTTAGCGCCTGCGCTGATTAGCCGCATGCGCCAGCATTTGCAGGCGGGGAACCAGGTCATTCTGTTCCTCAACCGTCGCGGATTTGCCCCCGCCCTGCTGTGCCACGACTGCGGCTGGATTGCCGAGTGCCCGCGCTGCGACCACTACTACACCTTCCATCAGGCCCAGCGACATTTGCGCTGCCACCACTGCGACAGCCAGCGTCCGGTTCCTCGCCAGTGCCCGTCATGTGGTTCCACGCATATCGTGCCGGTGGGGCTGGGAACGGAACAGCTGGAACAGGCGCTTGGCCCTTTCTTCCCGGACGTGCCTATTTCCCGAATCGACCGGGACACCACCAGCCGCAAGGGGGCGCTGGAGCAGCAGCTGGCGGAAGTGCATCGCGGCGGCGCGCGCATCCTGATTGGCACCCAGATGCTGGCCAAAGGGCACCACTTCCCGGACGTGACGCTGGTCGCCCTGCTCGACGTCGACGGCGCGCTGTTCTCGGCAGATTTCCGCTCCGCCGAGCGCTTCGCCCAGCTTTATACTCAGGTGGCAGGGCGTGCCGGACGCGCGGGTAAACAGGGCGAGGTAGTACTGCAAACGCATCACCCTGAGCACCCGCTGCTACAGACTCTGCTGCACAAAGGTTATGACGCCTTTGCCGAGCAGGCGCTGGCCGAACGCCAGACCATGCAGTTGCCGCCGTGGACCAGCCACGTCATCATCCGCGCGGAGGATCATAACAACCAGCAGGCGCCGCTTTTCCTGCAACAGCTAAGGAATCTCCTGCAGGCCAGCCCGCTGGTGGATAACCAGCTGTGGATCCTGGGCCCGGTGCCGGCGCTGGCACCAAAACGCGGTGGACGTTTCCGCTGGCAAATTTTGCTTCAGCATCCCTCGCGTATTCGCCTGCAGCACATCGTCAGCGGCACGCTGGCGCTCATCAATACCCTGCCGGAAGCGCGTAAAGTGAAGTGGGTACTGGACGTCGATCCCATCGAAGGCTGAAGACGGATCGAAAAATTTAACGCGCCTCACACTTTTTATGAAAATTCTGTAACCGATTCCATTAACTATCTGTAAAAATGGTGATGTCCGCAGTTCGGTGTTCAGGCGAGGAGAAGACGTTGAAGTCCAGGAAAGAGGTTGCCACGGCGACCATGAAAGACGTTGCCGAGAAAGCACAAGTCTCAACGGCAACCGTGTCCCGCGCATTAATGAACCCGGATAAAGTCTCCCAGGCGACCCGTAACAAGGTTGAACAGGCGGCGCTGGAAGTGGGGTATTTCCCGCAGGCGATGGGGCGGAACGTCAAGCGCAATGAATCTCGGACCATCCTGGTAATAGTGCCGGATATCTGCGATCCCTTCTTCAGCGAGATCATTCGCGGTATCGAAGTGACGGCGGCTGAGCAGGGCTATCTGGTGCTGATTGGCGACTGCGCTCACCAGAACCAGCAGGAAAAAACCTTTATCGACCTCATTATCACCAAGCAGATTGACGGCATGCTGCTGCTTGGCTCGCGCCTGCCGTTTGATGCCAGCATCGAAGAGCAGCGCAATTTACCGCCGATGGTAATGGCCAACGAATTTGCGCCAGAGCTTGAGCTGCCGACGGTCCACATTGATAACCTCACCGCCGCGTTCAACGCCGTAAACTATCTCCAGGAGCTGGGGCATAAGCGGATTGGCTGCATTGCCGGGCCGGAAGAGATGCCGCTGTGCCACTACCGCCTGCAGGGCTATGTTCAGGCGCTGCGCCGTACCGGTGCGATTGTCGATCCGCACTATATTGCGCGCGGTGATTTTACCTTTGAAGCGGGCGGACAGGCGCTGGAGAAACTGCTGGCGCTGCCGGAACCGCCAACGGCGGTGTTCTGCCACAGCGACGTGATGGCGCTGGGTGCGCTTTCACACGCCAAGCGCCGTGGCTTACGTGTGCCGAAAGATTTGTCGATTATCGGATTCGATAACATTTCACTTTCAGAGTTTTGCGATCCACCGCTCTCCACCGTTTCACAACCGCGCTATCAGATTGGCCGCGAAGCGATGCTACTTCTGCTGGATCAGCTGCAGGGTCAAACGGTTAGCAGCGGCTCGCGTTTGCTGGACTGCGAGCTGATTATTCGCGGCTCTACCCAGGCATTGACTTAAAGTAAACGCCTTTCGGACACCCTTATCTGGTCAAAGCCCCGCCGCTTAAGTAACATGGCGGGCTGACGAACGAATAAATACAGCGAAACGATAGTGGCACAACGAGATTATGTACGTCGCGGCCAGCCGGCACCTTCGCGACGCAAAAAGAGCAGTTCAAAAAGCAAGCAGCGTAATCTGCCTGCGGTCTCGCCAGCAATGGTCGCTATTGCTGCGGCCGTGCTGGTGGCCTTTATTGGCGGCCTGTACTTCATCACGCACCATAAAAAAGAAGAGTCCGAGGCCCTTCAGGGCAACAAAGTGGTGGGAAATGGTCTGCCGCCGAAACCTGAAGAGCGCTGGCGCTATATTAAAGAGCTGGAAAGTCGTCAGCCCGGCGTGCGTGCGCCTACTGAGCCCTCAGCCGGTGGCGAAGTGAAGAATGCCGATCAGCTGACGGACGAGCAGCGCCAGCTGCTGGCACAGATGCAGGCCGATATGCGCCAGCAGCCGACGCAGCTGAATGAAGTGCCGTGGAATGAACAAACGCCAGCGCAGCGTCAGCAAACGTTGCAGCTGCAGCGTCAGCGCCAGCGCCAGGCACAAATTCAACAGCAGCAACAGCAGCAACAGCAGCAGTGGACGCAAACTCAGCCGGTACAGCAGCCGAAGGCCCAGCCATACCAGCAACCGCAGCAGCAGACGCGTACGGTGCAGTCGCAGCCTGTTCAACAGCCAAAAGCGCAGCCGCCAAAGCAAGCGGCGCAGCCGTATCAGGATCTGCTCCAGACGCCAGCGCATACCACCGCGCAGCAGCCGAAAACGCAGCAGGCCGCGCCGGTAACCAAAGAGACCGAAGCGCCGAAGCAGACGGCAGAGAAAAAAGACGAGCGCCGCTGGATGGTGCAGTGCGGTTCGTTTAAAGGTGCCGAGCAGGCGGAAACGGTGCGTGCACAGCTGGCGTTTGAAGGATTTGACTCACGCATTACCACCAATAACGGCTGGAATCGCGTAGTGATCGGCCCGGTCAAAGGCAAAGAAAACGCAGACGGCACCATTTCCCGTTTGAAAGTGGCTGGCCACACAAACTGCATTCGACTCGCCTCCGGGGGTTGAAACCCCCAAAATCCCCCCCATCTATCATTTAATTCAGCCCTGAGCACAGGCTCAGGGCTTCTGTTTCCCGAATCTGTAACCAGGGGGTCTGCTCGTGACAACAATAGTAAGTGTACGCCGTAACGGCCATGTGGTAATCGCCGGTGATGGCCAGGCCACGCTGGGTAATACCGTCATGAAAGGCAACGTGAAGAAAGTCCGTCGTCTCTACAACGACAAAGTGATCGCCGGTTTCGCAGGCGGCACGGCGGATGCCTTCACGCTGTTTGAACTGTTTGAACGCAAGCTGGAAATGCACCAGGGTCATCTGGTGAAAGCTGCCGTTGAGCTGGCAAAGGACTGGCGTACCGACCGTATGCTGCGCAAGCTCGAAGCGTTGCTGGCGGTCGCGGATGAAACCGCTTCGCTTATTATCACCGGTAACGGTGACGTGATTCAGCCGGAAAACGACCTGATTGCCATCGGCTCTGGCGGCCCTTATGCCCAGGCTGCAGCCCGCGCGCTGTTGGAAAATACCGACATGAACGCGCGCGATATCGCGGTGAAGGCGTTGGATATTGCAGGTGATATCTGCATCTATACCAACCACAACCACACCATCGAAGAATTGACCTCCAAAGCGTAAGGATCTCCCATGTCTGAAATGACCCCACGCGAAATTGTCAGCGAACTGAACAAACACATTATCGGCCAGGATAACGCCAAGCGCTCCGTGGCTATCGCGCTGCGTAACCGCTGGCGTCGTATGCAGCTTGATGAAGAGCTGCGTCACGAAGTCACCCCGAAAAACATTCTGATGATCGGCCCGACCGGCGTCGGTAAAACCGAAATCGCCCGTCGTCTGGCGAAGCTGGCGAACGCGCCGTTCATCAAAGTTGAAGCCACCAAGTTCACCGAAGTGGGCTATGTGGGTAAAGAAGTGGACTCTATCATCCGCGACCTGACCGATTCTGCGATTAAGATGGTGCGCGTCCAGGCGATTGAGAAAAACCGCTACCGCGCGGAAGAGATGGCCGAAGAGCGTATTCTCGACGTGCTGATCCCACCGGCGAAAAACAACTGGGGCCAGGCTGAACAGCAGGCTGAGCCTTCAGCCGCGCGTCAGGCGTTCCGCAAAAAACTGCGTGAAGGCCAGCTGGACGACAAAGAGATTGAGATCGACCTCGCGGCCGCGCCGATGGGCGTGGAGATCATGGCGCCTCCGGGCATGGAAGAGATGACCAGCCAGCTGCAGTCCATGTTCCAGAACCTGGGCGGCCAAAAGCAGAAAGCGCGTAAGCTAAAAATCAAAGACGCGATGAAGCTGCTGATTGAAGAAGAAGCGGCGAAGCTGGTAAATCCGGAAGAGCTGAAGCAGGACGCTATCGACGCGGTTGAGCAGCACGGTATCGTGTTTATCGACGAAATCGACAAAATTTGTAAGCGCGGCGGCAACAGCTCCGGTCCGGACGTGTCCCGCGAAGGCGTACAGCGCGACCTGCTGCCGCTGGTTGAAGGCTGCACCGTCTCTACCAAGCACGGCATGGTGAAAACGGACCACATTCTGTTTATCGCTTCCGGTGCATTCCAGGTAGCCAGCCCGTCGGATCTGATCCCCGAACTGCAGGGTCGTCTGCCTATCCGCGTTGAGCTGCAGGCGCTGACCACCGAAGATTTCGAGCGCATCCTGACGGAGCCAAACGCCTCTGCTACCGTACAGTACAAGGCGCTGATGGCGACCGAAGGCGTGAACCTCGAGTTCACCGAAGACGGTATCAAGCGTATCGCCCAGGCCGCATGGCAGGTCAACGAAACCACCGAGAACATCGGTGCGCGTCGTCTGCACACCGTGCTGGAACGTCTGGTTGAAGACATCTCATATGACGCGAGCGACCTCAACGGTCAAACCATTACCATCGACGCAGACTATGTGAGCAAACATCTGGATGCGTTAGTGGCAGATGAAGATCTGAGCCGTTTTATCCTATAATCGCGGTTACTGCATTCTCATCACTGTTAATGGGGGCTAAGGCCCCCATTTTTATTGGCTAAATTACTATGACTGATATCAGCCGTACTCAGGCGTGGCTCGAAAGTCTGCGCCCTAAAACGCTTCCTCTGGCTTTTGCCGCCATTATTGTCGGCACCGCGCTTGCCTGGTGGCAAGGGCATTTCGATCCGCTGGTGGCAGGTCTGGCGCTCATTACCGCCGGGCTGCTGCAAATCCTCTCTAACCTCGCGAACGATTATGGCGATGCGGTAAAAGGCAGCGACAAGCCTGACCGTATCGGGCCGCTGCGCGGGATGCAAAAAGGGGTGATCACCCAGGCACAGATGAAGCGCGCGCTGATTATCACCGTGGTGCTGATTTGCTTATCTGGCCTGGCGCTGGTGACGGTCGCCTCGAAAACTACCAGCGACTTCATTGGCTTCCTGGTGCTGGGCCTGCTCGCCATTATCGCGGCCATCACCTACACCGTCGGCACGCGCCCTTACGGCTATATTGGCCTTGGGGATATCTCTGTGCTGGTGTTCTTCGGCTGGCTGAGCGTAATGGGGAGCTGGTACTTACAGGCGCATACGGTGATCCCTGCCCTGTTCCTCCCGGCGACCGCCTGCGGCCTGCTGGCGACGGCGGTACTCAATATCAATAATCTGCGCGATATCGACAGCGATCGCGAGAACGGCAAGAACACGCTGGCGGTGCGTCTGGGGCCGGTGAATGCGCGCCGCTATCATGCCTGCCTGCTTATTGGCGCGCTGGTTTGCCTGGCGCTATTTAACCTGATTTCCCTGCACAGTCTGTGGGGCTGGCTGTTTGTGCTTGCCGCGCCGCTGCTGGTTAAGCAGGCCCGCTTTGTGATGCGTGAACTCAGCCCGGCAGCCATGCCGCCGATGCTGGAGCGAACGGTAAAAGGCGCTCTGCTGACTAACCTGTTGTTCGTTATTGGGATTGTGTTAAGCCAGACGCTCAGTTAGCTGACAAATATCAATTAACAATTGATGATTTTGCCAACAACGCATTTCGCACGATATACTGAACACATTCGCAGCAACTGAGCGTTAAACCTATGAAATACGATACCTCCGAGCTTTGTGACATCTACCAGGAAGATGTCAACGTCGTTGAACCGCTGTTCTCCAACTTTGGTGGGCGGTCATCGTTTGGCGGGCAAATCGTCACGGTGAAATGTTTCGAGGACAACGGGTTGCTGTACGATCTGCTCGAACAGAACGGCCGTGGCCGCGTTCTGGTGGTCGACGGCGGCGGGTCCGTGCGTCGCGCACTGATTGATGCTGAACTGGCCGGCATTGCCGTCCAGAACGAGTGGGAAGGCATTGTGGTGTACGGCTCCGTGCGTCAGGTGGACGATCTCGAAGACCTGGATATCGGGATTCAGGCCATCGCGGCCATTCCGGTAGGCGCTGCGGGTGACGGCATCGGCGAAAGCGACGTGCGCGTTAACTTCGGCGGCGTGACCTTCTTCTCAGGCGATCATCTCTACGCCGATAATACCGGCATTATCCTTTCTGAAGATCCGCTGGATATTGAGTAATAAAACCATAAGCGTGAACCATAAAAAAACCGCCAACAGCAATGTGGCGGTTTTTTTGTCCCTCGGGATTCGCGGTCCGTTGGGAAGTTTTGCAACCTTTAACCAGGATTTTTATCTTACCCTGGTTCAAACCTCAGGTAACCCCATCGACCCTTTATAAGTTCCTAATTATCTATGAAAACCTTAACTACGCTGCTATTGCTCATTATGATGCAGCGTCCCTTTCCGCCATTTCGCACATGGGCATCGGTCCAGGGAAAGGTGTAACCACAACCGTAAAGCAGCCTTTAACCAGGCTTGTGTCCACCGACTTATCACCGGTGGTGAACGGTGGAGCGGTTAGCCGCAGGGACCGCATAATGAAACGCTATTTATGTATCGCGTTCATTGTCGCCAGCGTACTCGTTGTAAAAAGTGATGAACCGATCGGGTTTGTTGCGTTTACCACGACAGCGCAGGACAAGTAGCGTTAAGGCCGCCTTGGGCGGCCTTTTTTATGGTTGGATGTCAGTCAGCGAGAACCATAAAAAAAGCCGGGTAGCGGCATCGCCTTACCCGGCCTGTTCAGTTCATCCCAGTGGGAATCAGACTTCTTCCATACGTCCCAGCAGCGCCTGCAGGCGATCCTGCCAGCCGTTCTGCTGTTCGCGCAGCTGGTTGTTTTCGCGCTCCAGTTCTTCGCGGCCGTGCTGAGCGTTCTGAACTTCCTGCGCCAGGCTGTTGTTCTTCTCTTTCAGCTCTTCAATTTCCATCTGCAGCAGCGTGATGGTGTCAATCGCCTGCTGTACTTTCGCTTCCAGTTTCTCAAACACTTCTAAAGACATGATCCTACCTCTCCTGAATTGCAAGGCGACGCTTTAACGTAAACGCGCACAACATATGTTCCGATTGTATGGAGCGCAGTCGCCCCTGTCCAGCGGCATGCCACGCAGATCGCGGTTTGCAACACTTTTCGGCCTCGTCCTGGTGCGTTCGCGGCATATACCTCTAAGTTGTTAACCCATTCGTTAAAAAAATGATTCAGCTCACCATGCGCGACTGATGCAAAAACGCGCTTTATGGCGCGAAAACGCTCATTTTATTGACACAGACCACACATTTTAATTTCGATATTTCTCGTTTTTGCTCGTTAACGATAAATTAACACTATGTCTACAGGGCATCGTGGCTGTCACGGGCGGCCACGCTAACAATAAACATCAATTTCTTCAGGATTCCGATTATGAGTCAGACATCAACCTTAAAAGGCCAGTGCATTGCCGAGTTCCTTGGTACCGGGTTGTTGATATTCTTCGGAGTGGGCTGTGTCGCTGCACTGAAAGTGGCGGGTGCCAGTTTTGGTCAGTGGGAAATCAGTATCATCTGGGGTCTGGGCGTGGCGATGGCCATCTACCTGACTGCAGGGGTCTCTGGCGCACATCTTAACCCGGCGGTGACTATCGCACTGTGGCTGTTCGCGTGCTTCGACGGACGCAAAGTTGTTCCCTTCATTATTTCTCAATTTGCCGGCGCGTTTTGCGCAGCGGCGTTAGTTTACGGGCTTTATTACAATCTTTTCATCGACTTCGAACAGACGCATCATATGGTGCGCGGCAGCGTCGAAAGTCTGGATCTGGCAGGCATCTTCTCAACCTACCCTAACCCGCATATCAATTTTGTGCAGGCGTTCGCAGTTGAAATGGTGATTACCGCTATTCTGATGGGCGTCATTATGGCTTTGGGCGATGATGGTAACGGCATTCCGCGTGGCCCGCTGGCGCCATTGCTGATTGGCCTCCTGATCGCCGTCATAGGTGCGTCCATGGGGCCGTTAACAGGGTTTGCGATGAACCCGGCGCGTGACCTGGGTCCAAAAACCTTCGCCTTCTTTGCAGGATGGGGCGACGTGGCTTTCACCGGCGGCAAAGATATTCCTTACTTCCTGGTACCGCTGTTCGGACCAGTCGTAGGGGCGGCACTGGGTGCATTTGGCTATCGCAAATTAATTGGTCGCCACTTACCGTGCGACACCTGTGTGGAAGAGGAGAAGGAGACGACTTCTACCGCACAACAAAAAGCTTCGCTGTAATCTGACTACGGGACACATACCATGACCGAAAAAAAATATATCGTTGCGCTCGACCAGGGCACTACCAGCTCCCGCGCTGTCGTAATGGATCATGACGCGAATATCGTCAGCGTGTCACAGCGCGAATTTGAGCAAATTTATCCTCGTCCAGGCTGGGTAGAACACGACCCGATGGAGATCTGGGCGTCACAAAGCTCCACGCTGGTGGAAGTGCTGGCGAAAGCAGACATCAGTTCCGACGAAATCGCCGCTATCGGTATCACCAACCAGCGTGAAACCACCGTGGTGTGGGAACGCGAAACCGGTAAGCCGATTTACAACGCCATCGTCTGGCAGTGCCGCCGTACGTCAGAGATCTGCGAACAGCTTAAGCGTGACGGGATGGAAGAGTACGTGCGTAGCGCCACCGGCCTGGTGGTTGACCCGTACTTCTCCGGCACCAAAGTGAAGTGGATCCTCGACCACGTGGAAGGTTCACGCGAGCGTGCAAAACGCGGCGAGCTGCTGTTCGGTACCGTTGATACCTGGCTTATCTGGAAGATGACTCAGGGACGTGTCCACGTTACTGACTACACTAACGCCTCGCGCACCATGCTGTTCAACATCAACACCCTGGAGTGGGATGACAAGATGCTGGACGCGCTGGATATTCCGCGCGCGATGCTGCCTGAAGTGCGTAAGTCGTCTGAAGTCTACGGCCAGACCAACATCGGCGGTAAAGGCGGCACCCGTATTCCTATCGCCGGTATAGCCGGTGACCAGCAGGCTGCGCTGTTCGGCCAGCTGTGCGTCAAGGAAGGGATGGCGAAGAACACCTACGGCACCGGCTGCTTTATGCTGATGAACACCGGCGAGAAAGCGGTGAAATCAGAAAACGGCCTGCTGACCACCATCGCCTGCGGCCCGCGCGGCGAGGTGAACTATGCCCTGGAAGGTGCGGTGTTTATGGCGGGCGCATCTATTCAGTGGCTGCGCGACGAGATGAAGCTGATCAGCGATGCGTTTGACTCCGAGTACTTCGCGACCAAAGTGAAAGACACCAACGGCGTGTACGTGGTGCCAGCGTTCACCGGTCTGGGCGCACCGTACTGGGACCCGTATGCCCGCGGCGCAATTTTCGGCCTGACGCGTGGTGTGAACTCAAACCACATCATTCGTGCGACCCTGGAATCCATCGCCTACCAGACGCGTGACGTACTGGAAGCGATGCAGGCAGACTCCGGCATTCGTCTGCACGCCCTGCGCGTGGACGGCGGCGCGGTGGCCAACAACTTCCTGATGCAGTTCCAGTCCGACATTCTGGGTACCCGCGTTGAGCGCCCTGAAGTACGTGAAGTGACGGCACTGGGCGCGGCGTACCTTGCGGGTCTCGCGGTAGGCTTCTGGCAGAACCTGGACGAGCTGCAGGAGAAAGCGGTCATCGAACGCGAATTCCGCCCTGGTATCGAAACCACCGAGCGCAACTACCGCTACAGCGGCTGGAAGAAAGCGGTGAAACGCGCCCTTGCGTGGGAAGAGCACGAAGAGTAAGCCTATATTCCCTCTCCCTGTGGGAGAGGGTTAGGGTGAGGGGCTCCAACCGTACCGGTCCCCTCACCCCTCCCCACTCTGTGATAAACTTCGTGCAATTCCTTTTGATTGTACGAGTCCCTCATGAAACGTGAACTTGCTATCGAGTTTTCCCGCGTCACCGAAGCAGCCGCCCTTGCAGGCTATAAATGGCTGGGTCGTGGCGACAAAAATACCGCCGACGGCGCGGCCGTCCATGCCATGCGCATTGTACTTAACCAGGTCAACATCGACGGCACCATCGTGATCGGCGAAGGCGAGATCGACGAAGCGCCGATGCTCTATATCGGTGAAAAAGTCGGGACCGGCAAAGGCGATGCCGTGGATATCGCGGTCGACCCGATTGAAGGCACCCGCATGACGGCGATGGGCCAGGCCAACGCGCTGGCGGTGCTGGCCGTGGGCGATAAAGGCTGCTTCCTCAACGCGCCGGACATGTACATGGAAAAGCTGATTGTCGGCCCTGGTGCGAAAGGTGCAATCGATCTCAGCCTGCCGCTGGAAGAGAACCTGCGCAACATCGCCAAAGCCCTGGGCAAACCCCTTAGCGAACTTACCGTGACCATTCTGGCGAAACCGCGCCACGACGCCACCATCTCTTATCTGCAAACACTCGGCGTGCGCGTGTTTGCCATTCCGGATGGCGACGTTGCCGCGTCTATTCTGACCTGCATGCCGGACAGCGAAGTCGACGTGCTTTACGGCATCGGCGGCGCGCCGGAAGGCGTGGTCTCTGCGGCGGTGATCCGCGCGCTGGACGGCGATATGCAGGCGCGCCTTCTGCCGCGCCATGAGGTGAAAGGCGACAGCGACGAAAACCGTCGTATCGGTGAGGACGAGCTGGCGCGCTGCGCAGCGATGGGCATCGAAGCCAATAAAGTACTGGCGCTGAACGACATGGCGCGCAGCGATAACGTCGTCTTCTCTGCAACCGGCATCACCAAAGGCGATCTGCTGGACGGCATCACCCGCAAGGGCAACATGGCGACCACTGAAACGCTGCTGATCCGCGGTAAATCGCGCACCATCCGACGCATTCAGTCCATTCACTATCTCGACCGTAAAGACCCGGACGTGCAGACGCACATTCTGTAAAACCGTTTGATCGATAGAGCTTTCCGGCCCGAAGGGGCTGGAAATGTTTCCCACAAGTACGGAAGATAGAACAGAGAAACAGCACAGGAGAAGATCATGGCGGACTGGGTAACAGGTAAAGTCACAAAGATAGAATTCTGGACCGATGCGCTATTTAGTCTCACCCTGCATGCTCCCGTTCACCCGTTTAAGGCCGGGCAATTTGCCAAGCTGGGGCTGGATGTCGACGGCGAGCGCGTGCAGCGCGCCTACTCTTACGTTAACGCGCCGGATAACCCGGACCTCGAGTTCTATCTGGTCACCGTTCCTGAAGGTAAGCTCAGCCCGCGCCTTGCCGCCCTTCAGCCCGGCGACGAAGTGCAGATTGTGAGCGAAGCGGCAGGCTTCTTTGTGCTCGAAGAGATCCCTGACTGTGACACGCTCTGGATGCTGGCAACCGGCACGGCCATCGGTCCGTATCTCTCTATCTTGCAGTACGGTAAGGATCTGGAGCGCTTCAAAAACATCGTGCTGGTGCACGCCGCGCGCTATGCCGCAGATTTAAGCTATCTCCCGCAGATGCAGGCGCTGGAACAGCAGTACGGCGGAAAGTTAAAGATTCAGACGGTAGTCAGCCGCGAAACCGTAGCAGGAGCGCTTACCGGTCGCGTACCGGCGTTAATTGAGAGCGGCGCACTGGAAGACGCGGTGGGTTTACCGATGACAGCCGAAACCAGCCACGTCATGCTGTGCGGTAACCCGCAGATGGTCCGGGACACGCAGCAGCTTCTGAAGGATACCCGGCAGATGACGAAACATCTTCGCCGCCGGCCGGGTCATATGACCGCCGAACACTACTGGTGATCAGCGGTATTTCACCTCGACGGTATCTTTACCGTATTTATTTTCGCTCTGGGTGCCGATAAACGCGCCCAGATCGACAATCATCATCACGAAGATGACCGACGGCAGCAGCCTGCCCACGACCCACGGCAGGATGGAAGGCAGCATCGCCCAGTTCCCTGCCACCAGCATCCACGCCAGTATGATCAAAAATGCCCACGCGCCGGAGCGGCCGCGATCGTGCAGGCGTTTCACCACGACGGCCGCCGTTGGCCATAGCAGGCAGACCAGTGCAAATGCCGCCGTTTGCGTGCTCAGCCAAGCGTTGTAGGCAACGAAAAAAAGAAGCAGCATGGCGACGACCCACGTCACCATCCAGACCCAGAAATCACGGCGTCCAATACGCCCTTTGAATGAAAACAGCCACTGCTGTATGGTCATGTAAGGTTCCTTATTATCGTTTAGCCCGCATTTTACCCTGGAGTTGTGACCTTTTGACAAGCCGACCAGATATCGTTTTAATCATGAGCACTTACGGCCAGGTGCAATGTTGATGAAAAATTCGGCACATTCTCTTTTCCTGTGTTTAGCGATGCTCGGCGCGGGTTTTCCGCTGCACGCCGCCAACACCGCGGCCCCCACCACTGCGCCGTATTTGCTGGCGGGCGCACCGTCTTTCGATCAGTCCATCAGCCAGTTTCGCGAAGCTTTCAATCAGGCCAACCCAGGGCTGCCGCTGGATGAGTTTCGCGCCATTGATAGCTCGCGCGATACCCCTACACTGACCCGTGCAGCGAGCAAGATTAACGAGAATTTGTATGCTTCCACGGCGCTGGAGCGCGGTACGTTAAAAATCAAAAGCATGCAAATCACCTGGCTGCCGATTCAGGGGCCAGAGCAGAAAGCGGCTAAATCGAAGGCGCTTGATTACATGAGCGCGGTGCTGCAGGCGTTTACGCCTGCGCTGACGAAAAAGCAGAGCCAGCAAAAGCTGCAAAAGCTGCTGGCCGCCGGTAAAAACAAGCGGTACTACGCCACAACCGAAGGTGCGATTCGCTATGTGGTGGCGGATAACGGCGAAAAAGGACTGACCTTCGCCGTTGAACCGATTAAGCTGGCGCTATCTGACACCCTTGGCGGGGCCAATTAATGACAAAAAGCAAAGCCTTTCGAGGGAAAATCTCTATACTGATTCACAGACCATGCTGCCCGACAGGGCGGCCATATTCCTTAATTCGCTTATTTAGCGTGGAGAATTGAAATGCGACATCCTTTAGTGATGGGTAACTGGAAACTGAACGGCAGCCGCCACATGGTAAACGAACTGGTTGCAAACCTGCGTAAAGAGCTGGCTGGCGTGACCGGCTGCGCGGTTGCTATCGCTCCGCCGGATATGTACCTGGATCTGGCTAAACGTGCCGCTGACGGCAGCCACATCGTGCTGGGCGCGCAGAACGTTGACGTTAACCTGTCTGGCGCGTTCACCGGTGAAACTTCCGCTGAAATGCTGAAAGATATCGGCGCGAAATACATCATCATCGGCCACTCCGAGCGTCGCACCTACCACAAAGAATCTGACGAGTTCATAGCGAAGAAATTTGCCGTGCTGAAAGAGCAGGGTCTGATCCCGGTTCTGTGCATCGGTGAAACCGAAGCGGAAAACGAAGCGGGCAAAACCGAAGAAGTGTGTGCACGTCAGATCGACGCCGTGCTGAAAACGCAGGGCGCGGCAGCGTTCGAAGGCGCGGTTATCGCTTACGAGCCAGTCTGGGCGATCGGTACCGGCAAATCTGCTACCCCTGCGCAGGCTCAGGCAGTTCACAAATTCATCCGTGACCACATTGCTAAAGCCGACGCGAAAGTGGCTGAGCAAGTGATCATCCAGTACGGCGGCTCCGTAAACGCCTCCAACGCTGCTGAGCTGTTTACCCAGCCAGATATCGATGGCGCGCTGGTTGGCGGTGCATCCCTGAAAGCGGACGCTTTCGCGGTGATCGTTAAAGCGGCAGAAGCGGCTAAACAGGCGTAATGGCCTTTGTGGCGGGGGGCGCTTGCGCTTACCCGCCGCTACAAACGCCCTAACACGCTAAACCACAGATAATCCAGCGGCAGCAGCACCAGATACGTCGCAATCGCCAGTGCCAGGCAGAGCACCATCCCCGCCCTTGCAGGCACCTTTCCTAGCCCCATCGCCACCACAATCGGCGACGCCTGATACGGCAGCAGCGGCGTGGAATAGCCCAGTACCTGAATCATGATTACCGACAGCAGCGGGAAACCGGTCGCGTCCGAGAAGCTCTGCGCCAGCGTGGTGTACAGCGCCGGAACGCCGTTGGCAGTCATAATGAAGTTGAGTGCCGTAGTAATTCCGGTTAGCGCCAGGAAGCTGGTGAACGGTTTGTCCGCATCCAGCGGCATTATGCGCAGCAGCGCCTCGCCTACGGCCGCTCCGATACCCGTTTGCGTCACGACGATCGCCAGCCCGAGAATACCCGCAACGTAAATGCAGGTGCGCATATTTACCCCCGCCGAGAACTCCTCGCCGGTGATAAAACCAATGCGCGGCAGCATAACGATAATCGAGGCCGCCAGCCCCGTCCACGCCGGCCCCACGCCGTGCCAGCTCTCCGTCACCCACATCATCAGTACCACCACCAGCAGCCAGGCGAGTCGTTTTTCGTCACGCCCCATCGGTTCAGACAGCGTGAAATCCTTCGCTGGTTTCGGGCAGCCAGGGAACAGCCAGCAGATGAGGCCAATCAGAATCAGGCCTTTGAGAATACCGAGCACCGGCGTGTGCAGCAGCAGATACGGGACATAGTTCAGGTGAATGCCGTACGAGCCTTCCGCCGCGCCGCTCATGACCAGGTTAGGCACGTTGGCGGGCAGAATGGTGGCCGAGAGCTGGAAGGTACCGAAGCCGACTGCCAGCGCAAGGCCGAACCAGGCGCGGGAGCCGTCGGCAATACCGGCGCGTTTCGCCATCGCCGCGACAATGGGCATCAGCAGCGCAATACGCCCCATGTTTGACGGCATCACAAACGCCAGCGCGTAGCTGAGCAATACCACGCTCGCCACCATCAGCATCCAGGAGTCGGTGAGCTTTGCCGACAGCGCCCGGGCGGCCCTGTCCGCCAGGCCGGTTTTACGGATCGCCACGCCGAGCACAAAGCCGCTGAAGACCAGCCAGAAGGCCGACGAGGCAAAACCGCCAAAAATCACCTCCGGCGGGGCGATTCTGGCGATCATCGCCGCCGTGAAAAACAGCAGCGCGGTGATAAATTCCGGCAACAGCGACGTCGCCCACAGCACGATGGTGACGCCGACGATCAGCGAGGGCAGCAGCAGAGGATGCGTTAACCAGAGCGACATACCTGTCTCCTGTAGATTTTTTCAGCAAGTCTACGGTGACAGGCAGCCTGCGTAAACGCGATTTATAGTGGGGTTACTTCAGGATAGCGCATTGATGATCCTGCAATTCCTCTGCCGACGCGCGGTTAAGCGTGAGCAGGTTACGCTCGGTCGCCAGCAAAACAAACGAACCATCCGACTGCTGCGCCATCGCCAGCGCGAAGCGTCCCATATGGTCGCGCGCCTCCGGCAGCTCTTCCGCCAGCATCATAAACGGACTGCGCTGGACCAGTTCATTCTCCGTCACCCGGCGTGCGAGGTACTCATGCCCTTCCAGCCCACCCGGGAACGGTAGCCACTGGGTGCTGATATCTCCCTGCGCCGCGTTGAGCTTCTCGCGCACGTCCGGGCGCAGGCAGGAGATATGGAT
This sequence comes from Enterobacter cloacae complex sp. 385G4, assembly GCF_057320665.1. NCBI lineage: Bacteria > Pseudomonadati > Pseudomonadota > Gammaproteobacteria > Enterobacterales > Enterobacteriaceae > Enterobacter > Enterobacter cloacae complex sp. 385G4. Next base: position 62,862 of record NZ_JBXWDD010000011.1, on the reverse strand, counting down.
ATGGAAATGGTTTTGCGTGCGTCCGGTCGGTGAGTTAATCGTCAGCGAAATAGCGCTGTCCGGCACTTCAGAGCCACGCTTCAGGGTCATAAAGCTGCGCGACTGCCACGCCAGCCAGAAGAAGTTTGGCGTATGAGGCTCGGTCAGGAGCGGGCTTTCGGTGCCGTTGATGCGGTACGTTGGCATCAGCAGATACTGCAGCGGCCCGTTGCGGTCCTTAAATACCACATAGCCCGCGTCAGGCTTCACCTGCACGCAGGGTGCCGGGTTACGGTGTTGCAGCTGATTAGGCAAACACTGGTCGAGGACGATATGGCGCAACGCATTCGGATTACCCGCTTTTATCCAGTACACGCCACCTGCGGCAAGGGCGATGACAATCAGGATCAATAAGATAATTTTTTTCACAACGCGTTCCCTGTTTTCAATAGAGGCAAAAGAGTAACGCAAAATGATGACCAAATAAAAAACCCGGTGGATTTCTCACACCGGGTCGCCGTGTCGTTTGCTAACCGTTAACGCTGGCTAATCTGGTCGAAGGTGCCGCCATTAGAGAAGTGCTCTTTCTGCGCTTTCGTCCAGCCGCCGAACACATCATCAATGGTGAAGAGCTTCAGTTTCGGGAATTCGCTGTCGTATTTCTTCGCGACAGCCGCATCGCGTGGACGATAGAAGTTCTTCGCCGCGATTTCCTGGCCTTCCGGCGAGTAGAGATACTTCAGGTAGGCTTCCGCCACCGCTTTGGTGCCTTTCTTATCAACGACCTTATCGACCACGGAAACGGTCGGCTCGGCGAGGATGGATTCGCTCGGAGTCACGATCTCAAACTTGTCTTTACCCAGTTCGTGGGTCGCCAGCAGGGCTTCGTTTTCCCAGGCAATAAGTACGTCGCCAATTCCGCGCTCGACGAAGGTGTTAGTGGCACCGCGCGCGCCGGAGTCCAGCACTTCAACGTTTTTGTACAGGGATTTGACGAACTCCTGTGCTTTAGCCTGGTCACCGTTGTTGTGGTGCAGCGCGTAGCCCCAGGCCGCCAGGTAGTTCCAGCGTGCCCCGCCGGAGCTTTTCGGGTTCGGGGTAATCACAGAAACGCCCGGTTTGATCAGGTCGTTCCAGTCCTTAATCTGTTTCGGGTTGCCTTTACGCACCAGGAAGACGATGGTCGAGGTGTATGGCGCGGAGTTGTCCGGCAGGCGTTTGATCCAGTTTTTGTCGATACGGCCACGCTCGGCGATAGCGTCGACATCATAGGCCAGCGCCAGGGTAACCACGTCGGCTTCAATACCGTTAATCACCGATGTCGCCTGCTTACCAGAGCCACCGTGCGACTGGCGAACCACCACGTTATCGCCGGTTTCCTGCTTCCAGTGCGCCGCGAAGGCTTTGTTGTATTGATCGTACAGCTCACGCGTCGGGTCGTACGACACGTTGAGAAGTTGAATGTCCTTTGCCAGCACGCTGGTCGATGCCAGCAATAATGTTAACCCCACGCCCCATTTATTCATCGCCCAGCTCTCTTGTGTAGTGTTTTGATGAATGCAGCGTGCCAGAAAGCGAATCGATGATTAAAGAATAAAAAAAGATTGGCTATAACGTGGAGGAATAAAAGCCCTCTTCAGAAAGAAGAGGGCTCGAAGGATCAGTACAGTTTTTTCGCGCAGTCCAGCCAGTCACCTTTGAACGGACGCTTCATGTTTTCAATTGCGTCGATGATGTCATGGTGAACCAGCTGTTCGTTCTGAATACCGACGCAGCGGCCGCCGTGGCCCTGCAGCAGCAGCTCGATAGCGTACGCGCCCATGCGGGACGCCAGAATACGGTCGTACGGGCCAGGGGAACCGCCGCGCTGGATGTGGCCCAGAACGGTCGCGCGGGTTTCGCGTTTGGTTTCGGTTTCGATGTACTTCGCCAGCTCGTCAACGTCACAGATGTGCTCGGTGATAGCCACAATCGCGTGTTTCTTACCTTTCGCGATACCGGCTTTGATTTCAGCAACCAGATCTTCGCGGCTGAATTCCACTTCAGGAACCACCACAAACTCACAACCACCGGCGATAGCGGCTGCCAGGGTCAGGTCACCGCAGTAACGGCCCATCACTTCAACGATAGAGATACGCTGGTGAGAAGAAGAGGTGTCACGCAGGCGGTCAATGGCTTCCACAACGGTGCCCAGCGCGGTGAAGTAACCGATGGTGTAGTCAGTGCCTTTGATGTCGTTGTCGATGGTGCCCGGCAGGCCGATGCACGGGAAGCCCATTTCGGTCAGACGTTTTGCACCCATGTACGAGCCGTCACCGCCGATAACGACCAGCGCGTCCAGACCACGCTTTTTCATGTTCTCGATAGCCACTTCACGGATGTGTTCGTCACGGAATTCCGGGAAGCGCGCAGACCCAAGGAAGGTACCGCCACGGTTGATCATGTCAGACACGCTGTAGCGGTCGAGCTGAACCATACGGTCTTCATACAGACCCAGGTAACCATCATAGATACCAAAAACTTCCAGACCTTCCGTCAGCGCTGCACGGACAACCCCACGAATTGCCGCGTTCATGCCCGGCGCATCACCGCCGCTTGTCAACACACCGATTTTCTTAATCATGACTACCTCTGAACTTAGGAATGCAAAATTGAAATCTGTTGCCGGAAGAAACTTATCGACCAACGAATACTGCAAATAGTATATCAATCCCTTCTGGCTGAATTGATTCAGGTCAGACCAAATGGCGGTAATTTATACACAAAATGCTGGCCTGGCTCACTTTTTTACAACGAATTACGAAAGCCCAACATGTCCGGGTACAACCGAGCAGGGATCCTGGTGAATGATGACGTCTGAACCAGGAAAACGCTGCAAAATCGCCTGCTCGACCTGCTCAGCAATAACGTGAGCCTGTACCAGTGGCAGGTTGTCTTCCATTTCAATATGAATCTGAATAAAGCGGGTCGGCCCTGACTGCCGCGTTCGAAGATCGTGTGCACCGCTGACGCCGGGCCAGGAGGTCACGATAGAAAAAATTTCGTTACGTTCTGAGTCCGGAAGAGCGCGATCGAGCAGTGATTGCACCGCGTCATACCCCATCCGCAAGGCGCTATATAAAATATAGATACCAATCCCTAACGCAAACAACGCATCGGCCCGATGCCAGCCATACCAGGCCAGACCGAGCGCAATAAGAATAGCCCCATTCATCATAACATCAGATTGATAATGAAGCATATCCGCCCGTACGGCTTGACTTTGCGTTTTGCGAACGACCCAGCGCTGGAACGTTACCAGAACAAGTGTGCTTATAAGTGCAATTACCGTGACGACCACGCCGACACCGGGATTGTTCATCGGTGAAGGTGAAACCAGATGCTGAATACCGGTCAAAAACAGGAACAGTGCAGAGCCAGAAATGAACATACTTTGCGCCAGCGCCGCGAGCGATTCCGCCTTGCCGTGCCCAAACGTGTGCTCTTCATCCGCCGGCTGCAGCGAGTAGCGCACCACCAGAAGATTGGTCAGCGAGGCGGCGATATCGACCAGTGAATCCACCAGCGCCGCCAGAATACTGACCGAGCCGGTATACCACCAGGCAAAGATTTTGATCAGCAGCAGGCCAGAGGCCATGACGGTCGCCGCAATGGCGGCCCGGCTTACCAGCCTTCCATAGGATTGATTCATAAACGCTCCTGTCATGTCATGCCGCTAGTATAACGGAAGCATGGGGAGGCAAAGGATGAATAAACGGTTAACAAATCAGAATGCGGGGCAAAAAAAACCCCCACATCATGTGGGGGAAGACAGGGATGGTGTCTATGGCAAGGAAAACAGGGTTTACTGGTTACTACGGGTACTGCTATTGCTACTGAAAAACGTCGCTTCTGAGCTTCGCTGCATCCGTGCAACCTCACGCAGCTGGTCCATACGCTGCTGATGTTTGGCATTCAAAACCGCTTGCTGCTCGGGCGTTAGCAGGTGGAACATCTGGTTGCGGACCTTCGCCATTTCTACCTGGCGGGCAACCTGTTCCTGTGCCATTTTTTCGGCCTGAGCGCGAACAGCGCTTTCGTCAAAATTTTCTGCGGTGACAAGGCGATGCATTGTCTCCATTTCGCTAACATTAACAGGGGGCTGGTCGTGTCGTGCCCTCTGCATCAGATCTCGCATCTGTTGACGCTGATGTTCGGTTAAACTTATGCCGTCAAACATATGGCTTTGGCTGCTGTGCTGCGTTGCGCCCTCTTGCGAGGAACCGTTATCGCCGATGATAGCTACAGCAGCCTGGCTAAACGCACTGAACGCCAGCGTTGAGGCCATGACGGCAGCGGTAACTTTGCGCATCACTTGCTCCCAAAATCTTTCGTGTCGCGATTCAACGAGAGACAGTCTACGATTCAGGCTGCAAACATGCGTCAGGGGGTGTAAAACAACGTAAAGTCATGGATTAGATAGCCTTGATGTCGTAATTTCTGCCTCGGAGGTATTTAAACAATGAATAAAATCCTGTTAGTTGACGATGACCGAGAGCTCACATCCCTTTTAAAGGAGTTGCTCGACATGGAAGGTTTCAACGTCCTGGTTGCCCATGATGGCGAGCAGGCGCTGAGTCTCCTTGACGACAGCATCGATCTACTTTTGCTCGACGTAATGATGCCAAAGAAAAACGGTATTGATACGCTGAAAGAGCTTCGCCAGACACACCAGACCCCCGTTATCATGCTGACCGCCCGCGGCAGCGAGCTTGACCGCGTTCTCGGCCTTGAGCTGGGTGCGGATGACTATTTACCGAAGCCGTTCAACGACCGTGAACTGGTGGCCCGTATTCGCGCGATCCTGCGTCGTTCCCACTGGAGCGAGCAGCAGCAGAATACCGACAACAGCTCGCCAACGCTGGAAGTGGACTCCCTGAGCCTGAACCCGGGCCGTCAGGAAGCAAGCTTCGACGGCCAGACGCTCGAGCTTACCGGCACCGAGTTCACACTGCTGTATCTACTGGCGCAACATCTTGGCCAGGTGGTATCGCGTGAACATTTAAGCCAGGAAGTGCTGGGCAAACGCCTCACGCCGTTTGACCGCGCCATCGACATGCACATCTCTAACCTGCGCCGCAAGCTGCCGGAGCGTAAAGACGGTCACCCATGGTTTAAAACCCTGCGTGGTCGTGGTTATCTGATGGTTTCTGCTTCATGATAGGCAGCTTAACCGCCCGCATCTTCGCCATCTTCTGGCTGACGCTGGCACTGGTTTTAATGCTCGTTTTGATGTTGCCAAAGCTCGACTCACGCCAGATGACGGAGCTGCTCGACAGCGAGCAACGTCAGGGCGTGATGATCGAGCAGCACGTGGAAGCGGAGCTGGCAAACGATCCGCCGAACGATTTAATGTGGTGGCGCAGGCTATTTCGCGCTATCGACAAGTGGGCGCCGCCAGGACAACGTCTTTTGCTGGTTACCAGCGAAGGCCGCGTGATTGGTGCCGATCGCAATGAAATGCAAATCATCCGCAACTTTATTGGCCAGGCGGATAACGCCGATCACCCACAGAAAAAGAAATATGGTCGGGTAGAGATGGTCGGCCCTTTCTCGGTACGGGATGGGGAAGATAACTACCAGCTCTACCTGATTCGCCCTGCGAGCAGTTCCCAGTCCGACTTCATCAACCTGCTGTTTGACCGTCCGCTTCTGCTGCTGATCGTCACGATGCTGGTCAGTTCCCCGCTGCTGTTATGGCTGGCGTGGAGCCTGGCGAAACCGGCGCGTAAGCTGAAAAACGCGGCGGACGAAGTGGCACAAGGCAACCTCAGGCAGCATCCGGAGCTGGAATCCGGGCCGCAGGAGTTCCTGGCCGCCGGCACCAGTTTTAACCAGATGGTCAGCGCGCTTGATCGGATGATGACGGCCCAGCAACGCCTGCTGTCGGACATCTCACACGAACTGCGCACCCCGCTCACGCGCTTACAGCTGGGCACCGCCCTGCTGCGTCGCCGCAGCGGGGAGAGCAAAGAGCTGGAACGTATTGAAACGGAAGCGCATCGTCTGGACAGCATGATTAACGATCTGCTGGTGATGTCGCGCAACCAGCAGAAAAACGCGCTGGTGAGCGAAACGGTGAAAGCCAATCACCTGTGGCACGAGGTGCTGGACAACGCGGCGTTCGAAGCGGAGCAGATGGGTAAATCGTTCACCGTCAACTTCCCGCCGGGCCCGTGGCCGCTGTACGGTAACCCCAACGCGCTGGAAAGCGCGCTGGAGAATATCGTGCGTAACGCCCTGCGCTACTCGCATACGAAGATTGAGGTGGCGTTCTCGGTGGATAAAGACGGGATCACCGTCATTGTCGATGACGATGGTCCAGGCGTCAGCCCGGAAGATCGCGAGCAGATTTTCCGTCCGTTCTACCGCACCGACGAAGCGCGCGACCGTGAGTCTGGCGGCACGGGGCTGGGGCTGGCGATTGTAGAAACCGCCATGCAGCAGCACCGCGGCTGGGTGAAAGCCGACGACAGCCCGCTGGGCGGGCTGCGGTTAACGCTGTGGCTACCGCTGTATAAGCGTTCGTAACGGTATGTGCCGGGTGGCGACTTCGCCTTACCCGGCCTACTTCCTACGGAACCTATTTCCCCCACAATCTCCGCGAACTACTCTCGATCTTCCCGCTTATACGCCGCTTTTGCATCGTTCTCGTCCAACTGGTAGACAACCCCGCCGCCGACAGCAGGCGATGATACTGTTCATCGTCGAAAGGCATATGCCAGGCAATCGCGCAGGCGTCGTACACCGACACCTCACTCAGGCGCGACGCGAGCTCAAGCGGCGCATCCGCCGAAACCTGTCCCGCCTGCACAACGCGGTACAGCCAGCCGGTTTTACCCGCGTTTTGCAGCTGGGCCGACATATCCTGAATACCGAAATGGTAGTTGAGCTTAAAGCACGGCGAGCGCGGCTGGGTGATCTGAATCAGGGCATCGCCCCAGCGGTAAATATCGCCAATAAAGACGTTCTTTTCCGTCAGCCCTTCCGTTGAGAGATTTTCGCCAAACGCGGGCGCGACGAAGAGGTCCGCCTGCTCAGGAAATTCGGTTTTCCAGTGCTGATAGTGCTCGCGCGGATAGTGGCACAGCGCGCGATCGGGCCCGCCGTGGATTTTCTTTTCAGCCTGCTGGTCGCCCACAAGCCCGAGCTCGGTCAGCGACAGCTCACCGTCGACCTGCACTTTGGCGATGGCGCTCGGGCGGCTGCCGTCGTACTCCCTTACCTTGCCTGTAAACACGTTCACCGGGTAATGCATCGCTGCCTCCATTACGCAGATACAAAAAAAGCGAGTCATCAGACTCGCTTCTCACAGGCGTCAATGCAACCTTATTTTTTAGCGGCGAAACGCGCTGCTGCTTCGTCCCAGTTCACGACATCCCAGAACGCTTTGATGTAGTCAGGGCGACGGTTCTGGAACTTCAGGTAGTAAGCGTGTTCCCACACGTCCAGACCCAGGATTGGGAAACCGGATGCGCCAGAGATCGCTTCACCCATCAGCGGGGAGTCCTGGTTAGCAGTAGAAACCACTGCCAGCTTGTCGCCTTTCAGAACCAGCCACGCCCAGCCAGAGCCGAAGCGGGTTGCAGCGGCTTTTTCGAATTCCGCTTTGAAGTTGTCTACGGAACCGAAGTCGCGCTCGATAGCCGCTTTCAGGTCGCCCTGCAGGGTGGTACCGGTTTTCAGGCCTTTCCAGAACAGGCTGTGGTTAGCGTGACCGCCCGCGTTGTTACGCAGTACGGTTTTCTTGTCTGCTGGCAGCTGGTCCAGCTTGGTGATCAGCTCTTCAACAGGCAGATTAGCGAACTCTGGCAGGCTTTCCAGCGCAGCATTCGCGTTGTTCACGTAGGTCTGGTGGTGTTTAGTGTGATGGATTTCCATCGTCTGCTTGTCGAAATGCGGTTCCAGTGCGTCGTAGGCATACGGCAGGGATGGCAGTGTATAACTCATAATCCTCTCCATTATTGTCGGGCGGCACAGCTGTTAATGCCGCGTAAGCAGTTGGTTCATTATAGTTAATTAAATGATATTGAAAATGATTATCAATGCCGTAGTTTTTATATGGTTATTCGGTTTTTGAGAAATAAAAGAATTGTGAGTCTGCTCACGCGCTTAACGTGCTGATTGCCATTCAAAACAAAAGTGCGGCAACCTTCTGAAGGTTCCTGAACAGCCTAATTTTTACACTCATCAAGTCGGGGGGAAGCCTCCGGCTATAAAAACGATGAGGACGTAAAAATGAATCATGCGATTACGATGGGTATCTTCTGGCATTTAATAGGCGCAGCCAGTGCAGCCTGTTTCTATGCCCCGTTCAAAAAGGTGAAAGGCTGGTCGTGGGAAACCATGTGGTCCGTTGGCGGTACCGTGTCCTGGCTGATTTTGCCGTGGACAATCAGCGCCATGCTGCTGCCCGATTTCTGGGGCTACTTCTCCTCCTTCAACGCCTCCACCCTGCTACCGGTATTCCTGTTCGGCGCAATGTGGGGCATCGGCAACATCAACTACGGCCTGACCATGCGCTACCTCGGGATGTCGATGGGTATCGGAATCGCGATTGGCATTACGCTGATAGTGGGCACCCTGATGACGCCCATTCTTAACGGCCATTTCGACGTGCTGATCAACACCCAGGGCGGCCGGATGACGCTGCTGGGCGTGCTGGTGGCGGTGATCGGCGTGGGGATCGTCACCCGCGCAGGCCAGCTAAAAGAACGCAAGATGGGCATCAGGGCCGAAGAATTCAACCTGAAGAAAGGTCTCCTGCTGGCGGTGATGTGCGGGGTCTTCTCGGCGGGCATGTCGTTCGCCATGAACGCCGCCAAACCGATGCACGACGCCGCTGCGGCGCTGGGCGTTGACCCGCTGTATGTTGCCCTGCCAAGCTACGTGGTGATCATGGGCGGCGGCGCGCTGGTAAACCTCGGTTTCTGCTTTATCCGTCTGGCAAAAGTGAAGAACCTGTCGGTAAAAGCCGACTTCTCGCTGGCAAAACCGCTGATCCTTACCAACGTTCTGCTCTCCGCGCTCGGCGGCCTGATGTGGTATCTGCAATTCTTCTTCTACGCCTGGGGCCACGCCAGCATTCCGCCGCAGTACGACTACATAAGCTGGATGCTGCACATGAGCTTCTACGTGCTGTGCGGCGGGCTGGTTGGGCTGGTGCTGAAGGAGTGGAACAACGCCGGACGTCGTCCGGTTGGCGTACTGAGCCTGGGCTGCGTGGTGATTATCATTGCGGCCAATATCGTCGGCCTCGGCATGGCGAACTGATTACGCTGCTTTTCGACTGCGATGACGCCACTGAACCGGCGTCATCCCCACCTCACGGTTAAACACCACCGAAAAGTAGTTACTGTCCTCAAAGCCGCTGCGCATCGCCACTTCACTGACCATCAGCTCCGTATGCTGTAACAGATACTGGGCGTGGCAGATGCGCAGCTGGCGCAGGTAATGGTTTATCGTCATCCCCGTCTGGGTGCGGAACTGCTGGCGCAGCGCGCGCTCGCTGCACTGCTCCTGCTCGCAGAATTTTTCCAGCACGAAACTCTTGTTCAGACTGCCCGCAAGCCGGGCGATCAGCTTATCCAGCAGCGCTTCCTGCGTGGTGGCGGAGGGATTATCCGTGGCGTAACGATGACGCTTCAGGGTCATCACCAGCTGGGCGAAAAGCAGCTCCGACATCTGGTTTGCCACCGGGTCGCTCTTCTGGCTCTCCTGCTCCAGCTGGGAAATCGTCTGGCGCACCTGAGCCATGCCGCTGCTGCTTAAGCGCCAGTGCGGTTCGCCTCCGGCATTCAGAATGCCCGGAATGTTGCTCGCCCAGTCGACATTCAGTTTAAGCCTGTCAGGGCAGTAGATGACGTTCTGCAACACCAGATCGTTAACCGAGGCGTAGGCGTGTTTGTCTTCGGCGCGAATGTAAAACAGATCCCCGCGCGTGATGCGGTAGGGCCGGTCGTTGAGGACGTGCAGGCCGTTGCCGCGCCACACCAGCACCAGCTCGCAGAACTCATGGGTGTGCTCGGCAAAGACATTTTGCGGGTAACGGTCGGCCACCGCGACGGCCTGACTCGCGGAGGCAAAAAAATCATCTTTGCGAAGAATTAACTGAGCGGCCACACCACAACCTCTACGGCGAATAACCGGGCATTATTAGCTTTTTTGCGGCCTGAAAACGGTGACTGCCCTCGCGTTACTGAAGCAACGCGTCTTTCCCCTGACGAATATCGCGCGGCGACCAGCTAAATTCCCGGCGAAATAGCGTCGAAAAGTGGTTACTGTCGCCGAAACCGCAGCGATAAGCAATTTCTGTAACGCTTTCGTCGGTATGCCGTAAAAGGTGACGCGCTTTGATCAGGCGCAGACGGTTAAGGTAACGCTGCGGCGTGAGCCCGGTATGCTGCTTGAGCTGACGATGCAGCGTGCGCAGCGAGAGCGAAAAGTCGTCCGCCAGCGTTTCCCAGCAGACATCTTCAGCGAAATGATCTTCCAGCCAGGCCATAAGCTGGTTCAGCCGTGCGTCATTATTTTCCATCCCTTCCACCAGGCTGCTTCGGCGCAGCAGCACCAGCAGCTGCATAAACAGCAGCTCGCGGGTGGCAATCGCGTGCGTCTCCTGCACGTCCTCGCTCTGCTCCATCTGGCTCACCAGCTGACGCACCTGCTGTAACGTGGATTGATTCACCCGCCAGTGCGACGGGTAGTGGCCGTCTTTCTCCTGCGGCAACAGCTGATTCAACCCGGAGAGAAACTGGAACGCATCCGGGGAACGATAGAGCACGTTGGTCAGACACAGGTTGTCGGTATGTTCATACAGGTGCCTGTCGTGGTCGCGCACGAAGCACACCGTACCGCCGCTGATGGTATACGGCTGACCGTTGAATACGTGGATGCCTGTTCCGTGCTCAACAATCACAATCTCATGAAAATCATGATGATGCTCCGGGAACGCAGCCTGAGGAAGCCGTGGCTCAATCGCGACGGGAGAAGCCCCCGAAGGAAAAAAATCGACGCTGTGCAGTACGGTCATAACGGCCCCCACCAATGAGAAAAGTTCTCAAAATAGTAATTAAGGCCCTCCACGCTCACCTTAAATTTTTGACAGTAAACCGCGCAAAAGCTGCCGATTTTTCAAGAAACAGGCGGAAAGATCGGGAAATGTGGTCAGCGTCACACTGCCTGCAAACCCCGTCATTACTGGAAACTGTGAACTCCCTCACGTTCACCTTTGCTTTCTTGCCAGCGCGAGATTTGGGCTGTCAGTGGAGAGAAGGTGGCTATTTCTTCCCTTTCTTACACTCATCGCTAATGACTTAAGAAAGGACCCGACCATGACTTTTCGCCATTGTGTGGCTGTCGATTTAGGCGCATCCAGCGGCCGTGTAATGCTCGCCACCTGGGACTGTGACCAGCACACCCTTACGCTACGCGAAATGCACCGTTTCGCCAATTGTCTGCAAAAACAGGACGGTTTTGTGACCTGGGATATTGATGCGCTGGAAGCGGAGATCCGCACCGGACTTCACAACGTCTGCGAAGACGGTATCCGCATCGACAGTATCGGCATTGATACCTGGGGCGTGGATTACGTGCTGCTGGACAGTCACGGCGAACGCGTTGGCCTGCCTGTTTCCTACCGCGACAGCCGCACCGATGGGCTGATGGCGCACGCCATCGCGCAGCTTGGCAAAGAGAATATCTATGGTCGCAGCGGCATTCAGTTTCTGCCGTTTAACACGCTGTACCAGCTGCGCGCGCTGGTGGAGCAACAGCCAGAGCTGGTTGAAAAGGTGGCGCATGCGCTGCTGATCCCGGACTACTTAGGCTATCGTCTGACCGGCAACATGAACTGGGAATACACCAACGCCACCACCACGCAGCTGGTCAATATCAACACCGATAACTGGGATGAACACCTGCTGGCATGGACGGGCGCCTCGCCGTCCTGGTTCGGCACGCCAACCCATCCGGGCAATGTCATCGGCCAGTGGATTTGCCCGCAGGGGAATGAAATTCCCGTTGTCGCCGTCGCCAGTCACGACACCGCAAGCGCGGTCATTGCCTCGCCGCTCGCCAGCAAAGACGCGGCCTATCTCTCCTCCGGTACCTGGTCGCTGATGGGTTTTGAGAGCAAAACGCCTTACACCAGCGACGCCGCGCTGGCCGCCAATATCACCAACGAAGGCGGTGCCGAAGGACGCTACCGCGTGCTGAAGAACATCATGGGCCTGTGGCTGCTCCAGCGGGTGCTGAAAGAGCAGAACGTCACCGACCTGCCCGCACTTATTGCGGAAACCGAAAAGCTGAAGGCCTGCACCTTCCTGATTAACCCGAACGACGACCGCTTTATTAACCCGGTGCACATGAGCGCTGAGATCCAGGCCGCCTGTTTTGACGCGGGGCAGCCGGTACCTTCCCGCCCCGCCGAGCTGGCGCGCTGTATTTTTGACAGCCTCGCCCTGCTCTATGCCGACATCCTGAGCGAACTGGCTGACCTTCGCGGTAAACCGTTCAGCCAGCTGCACATCGTGGGCGGCGGCTGCCAGAACCAGCTGCTGAACCAGCTCTGCGCCGATGCCTGCGGCATTACCGTGGTGGCAGGTCCCGTAGAGGCTTCCACGCTCGGCAACATTGGCATTCAGTTGATGACGCTGGACGAACTATCAAACGTCGACGATTTCCGTTCGGTGGTGACGGCGAATAACAGCCTGACCACCTTCACCCCCAATCCCTGCCATGACATTGCCCGCTACCGGGCGCAGTTTCAGCAAAAACGACTGACTAAGGAGCTTTGCGCATGACCACTCAACTTGAACAAGCCTGGGACCTGGCTAAACAGCGTTTCGCCGCCGTCGGCGTGGATGTCGAAGAGGCGCTGCGCCAGCTCGACCGTCTGCCCGTCTCCATGCACTGCTGGCAGGGTGATGACGTTGCCGGCTTCGAGAATCCGGGCGGTTCCCTGACGGGTGGCATTCAGGCAACGGGTAACTACCCGGGCAAAGCGCGCAACGCCACCGAACTGCGTGCGGATCTTGAAATGGCGTTGAGCCTGATCCCGGGGCCAAAACGCCTGAATCTGCACGCGATTTATCTCGAATCCGACGCGCCGGTCGCGCGTAACGAAATCAAACCGGAACACTTTAAGAACTGGGTGGAGTGGGCAAAGGCCAACCGGCTGGGACTGGATTTTAACCCGTCCTGCTTCTCGCACCCGCTGAGCGCGGACGGGTTTACCCTTGCACACGCCAACGACGAAATCCGGCAGTTCTGGATCGACCACGTCAAAGCCAGCCGACGCGTCTCGGCGTATTTCGGCGAACAACTTGGCACGCCGTCGGTGATGAATATCTGGATCCCGGACGGCATGAAGGACATCACCGTAGACCGACTGGCGCCACGCCAGCGCCTGCTGGCCGCGCTGGATGAAGCCATCAGCGAGAAGCTGGATCCGGCGCACCATATCGACGCGGTGGAGAGCAAGCTGTTCGGCATTGGCGCAGAAAGCTACACCGTCGGCTCGAACGAGTTCTACATGGGCTACGCCACCAGCCGCCAGACCGCGCTGTGCCTGGACGCTGGCCACTTCCACCCAACGGAAGTCATCTCCGACAAAATATCCGCCGCCATGCTCTACGTGCCGCGCCTGCTGCTGCACGTCAGCCGTCCGGTGCGCTGGGACAGCGACCACGTGGTCTTGCTGGACGACGAAACCCAGGCGATTGCCAGCGAAATCATCCGCCACGATCTGTATGACCGCGTGCACATCGGCCTCGACTTCTTTGACGCCTCCATCAACCGCATCGCGGCATGGGTTATCGGCACCCGCAACATGAAGAAAGCGCTGCTGCGCGCTCTGCTGGAGCCGACTGCTGCGCTGAAACAGCTTGAAGAAAACGGCGACTACACCGCGCGTCTGGCGCTGCTGGAGGAGCAAAAATCCCTGCCGTGGCAGGCGGTATGGGAGATGTACTGCCAGCGTCACGATGCGCCTGCGGGCAGCCAGTGGCTGGACAACGTGCGGGCGTATGAGAAGGACGTGCTCGCCGCTCGTCAGTAAAAAATATCGCCCGGCGGCGCGTTGCTTGCCGGGCCTACAGGTAAAAGCAGGCCGGGTAAGCGTAGCGCCACCCGGCATTTTCAAAGGAAACACTGTATGCAGACCATCACCACCTCCTGGTTCGTCCAGGGCATGATCAAAGCCACCTCCGACGCCTGGCTGAAGGGCTGGGACGAGCGCAACGGCGGCAACCTCACGCTGCGCCTGGACGATGCGGACATCGAGCCGTACGCCGCCGATTTTCACCAGAAGCCGCGCTATATTGCCCTGAGTCAGCCGATGCCGCTGCTCGCCAACACGCCGTTTATCGTTACCGGTTCCGGCAAGTTCTTCCGTAACGTTCAGCTGGACCCGGAAGCCAATCTCGGCGTCGTGAGGGTGGACAGCGACGGCGCGGGCTACCACATTCTGTGGGGGCTAACGGACGACGCGGTGCCGACCTCTGAACTGCCGGCGCACTTCCTCTCCCACTGCGAGCGCATCAAGGCGACCAACGGCAAAGACCGCGTCATCATGCACTGCCACGCCACTAACCTGATCGCCCTGACCTACGTGCTGGAAAATAATTCTGATTTCTTTACCCGCAAGCTGTGGGAAGGCAGTACCGAGTGTCTGGTGGTGTTCCCGGACGGCGTCGGCATTCTGCCGTGGATGGTGCCGGGTACCGACGAGATCGGCCAGGCGACCGCCAAAGATATGCAAAAACATTCGCTGGTGCTGTGGCCGTTCCACGGCGTCTTCGGCAGCGGTCCGACGCTGGATGAAACCTTCGGCCTGATCGACACCGCCGAGAAATCAGCAGAAGTGCTGGTGAAGGTCTATTCCATGGGCGGCATGAAGCAGACCATCCCCCGGGAAGAGCTGATCGCGCTGGGCAAACGTTTTGGCGTTACCCCGATGCAGTCGGCCCTGGATTTATACGCGTAACGCCACAGGCGATAGTTAAGGAGAATTATCATGAGCTTTATGTTGGCACTTCCCAAAATTAGCCTGCATGGCGCGGGTGCAATCGGCGA
The DNA here is from genome assembly GCF_057320665.1 of Enterobacter cloacae complex sp. 385G4. Lineage (NCBI taxonomy): Bacteria > Pseudomonadati > Pseudomonadota > Gammaproteobacteria > Enterobacterales > Enterobacteriaceae > Enterobacter > Enterobacter cloacae complex sp. 385G4. The sequence continues at coordinate 47,769 of NZ_JBXWDD010000011.1, read as the reverse complement.
TATGGTCACCCTGGTGGCGACCAGGCAATGGGGCAAAGCGCTGATTGTCACCGACGGCCAGCTGGTGAAACTGGGCCTGCTCGACAGCCTGTTTACCGCGCTGGACGCCCATCAAATGTCATATCACCTGTTCGATGAGGTGTTTCCGAACCCGACGGAAGCGCTGGTGCAAAAAGGATTTGCGGCTTACCGGGACGCGGAGTGTGATTACATCATCGCCTTTGGCGGCGGCAGCCCGATTGATACCGCCAAGGCGATTAAAATCCTCACCGCTAATCCAGGCCCGTCTACCGATTACTCCGGCGTCGGCAAGGTGAAAAACGCAGGCGTGCCGCTGGTGGCGATTAACACTACCGCAGGCACCGCGGCAGAGATGACCAGCAACGCGGTGATCATCGACTCCGCGCGCCAGGTGAAAGAGGTGATTATCGACCCGAACATCATCCCGGATATTGCCGTGGACGATGCCAGCGTGATGCTTGATATTCCGGCCTCCGTGACCGCCGCGACCGGTATGGATGCGTTAACGCACGCCATTGAAGCCTACGTGTCCGTTGGCGCACACCCGCTGACCGATGCCAACGCGCTGGAAGCGATTCGCCTGATTAACCTCTGGCTGCCGAAAGCGGTCGACGACGGTCATAACCTGGAAGCGCGCGAGCAGATGGCGTTTGGTCAGTACCTGGCAGGTATGGCGTTTAACAGCGCCGGGCTGGGGCTGGTACATGCTCTGGCGCACCAGCCGGGCGCAACGCACAACCTGCCGCATGGCGTGTGCAACGCCATCCTACTGCCGATCATCGAAAACTTTAACCGCCCGAACGCGGTCGCGCGTTTTGCCCGCGTGGCGCAGGCAATGGGCGTCGATACCCGCGGGATGAGCGATGAAGCCGCCAGCATGTCCGCCATTCAGGCGATTCGCGACCTGAGCGCCCGCGTCGGCATTCCGTCAGGCTTCAGCCAGCTCGGCGTCACCAAAGCCGATATCGAAGGCTGGCTGGATAAAGCCCTCGCCGATCCGTGTGCGCCGTGTAACCCGCGCACCGCCAGCCGCGATGAAGTCCGCGAGCTGTACCTGGAGGCATTATGATCCGCAAAGCGTTTGTGATGCAGGTAAACCCGGACGCGCACGACGAGTACGAACGCCGCCACAACCCGATCTGGCCCAAGCTGGAAGCGGTGCTGAAAGCCCACGGCGCGCACCACTACGCCATTTATCTCGACAAAACACGCAACCTGCTGTTTGCAACCGTGGAGATTGAATCGGAAGAGCGCTGGAACGCGGTCGCGAACACCGACGTCTGCCAGCGCTGGTGGAAATTCATGGGCGACGTGATGCCGTCGAACCCGGATAACAGCCCGGTGAGTGCGGAGCTGAAAGAGGTGTTTTACCTGGACTGATGTGTTAACGCTGCTGCCCCCGAGGCAGCAGCAATCTCCCGCCTGCCGCTCAGCGTAAACGCCGACACCACCGTAATCGCCAGCACGAAACAGCCCAGCATCAGATACGTCTCCTGAAAGCCGATCCGGTCATACATATTTCCGGCAAAGGCGGAGAGGAAAATCGCTGCCGACTGTTTGGCAAACTGAAAACCAATCAGATAGATGGTGGCCGACAGGCGCGTATCAAACACTCCGGTAATGTATTTGAATGCCCCCACCAGCAGGAACGGGACTTCCAGGGCGTGCAGCATCTTGAGGGCGATGACCTCCACGGCGGTGGTGGCAAACGACGAGCCGATAATGCGCGTCGCCATAATCACCCCGGCGATCAGCAGCGTATTCTTCGCGCCGATGCGGTTAATGATCCACGGCGAGCAGAACATGATGATGGCGTTACAAATCTCCCCCGCCGTGGTGGCAAAACCAAAGGCGCGGGTCCCTTCCTGCGGCGTGGCGAAGAAGGTTTTAAAGAAGGTGGCAAACTGCTGGTCGAAAACGTCATACACGCAGGCCACGCCAATCACGTACAGGATGAACATCCACATTCTGCGCTGGCGGAACAGGTTGAACACGGTTTTAGCGGTGATCTGCGGCTGGTTCGCGCCCAGGGCGTTCATCACCTGCGCCGTCTGGTTGGGCTTCGGCTTCGCGACCACCAGCAACAGCATCAGCAAAAGTGCCGCCGCCGATCCCATCCAGAAAACATACGACGGGTCGATGCCGAACAGGATGCCGCCCGTTGAGGCGCACAGCCCCCAGCCGAGGCAGCCAAACATGCGCGCCTTGCCGTATTCAAAGAGGCTGTTGCGGCTCACGCGTTCAATGTAGGCCTCAATGGCCCCGGATCCGGCTGAAAAAACAAAGCCGATATACAACCCGCCGCTCAGCGCGCCCAGCCAGATATTGGTTTTCAACAGTGGCGCAAAGACGTACAGGAAGAACGGCGCGAACAGAAACAGCAGCACCGAGATTATCCACAGCAGGTGTTTTTTCAGCCCCAGCTTGTCCGAAATGACGCCCAGCACCGGCTGGAACGCGATGGCCGACAGCGAGATGCAGGAGAAGACAATCCCGGTATGGGTTTTATTCAGGCCAATGATGTCCGACAGCCAAATCGGCAGGAACGGAAAGCAGGTGGCCATGATGAAGAAGTAGAGAAAGAAGAACAGCCCGAAGATCCAGAAATTGGGGTTGTCTTTGTGGGTACAGGTTGTTGTGTTCATTATTTTTATCCTCAACGGGGGGCCGGCTGCCCGGCCCGTCACCTTTACACGCGTTCTACGCCAATCAGAATGGCGGTTTCCGGATCCAGAATCGGCAGCGCAATACCCGCCTGCATCAGCCACTCGCCGCTTACCGTTTGCGGCGTTTCCATCCATGCCGGCAGCTTGCGCATGGTGTGCCCGCCCTCACCCGTAATCTGAATGTTCGGGTGATCGAGCAGCGTGATGCGGTACTGCGCGCTGGCGTCTAACCCCGGCATGCGCAGCGGCATCATCAGGGTGTAATCCGGCATCGCGAGCTGGCTGACTAAAAACAGCCCCTGCGTCCTGTCTTCGCTCACGATACCCTGCGCCAGGGTGGTGGCATCCGGCATATCCACGCGCCACTGGATGCCGTGATGAATGACCTCACGGTACCGCTTATGCAGCGCGGCGTAATGGCGATAGCCTTCGCGTTCATCTTCATCGACGGTGAGCGGATCCAGCTCCAGCCCCATATGGCCAAACAGCGCCGTCAGCCCGCGAAACTGAATGCTGTGCTGGCGGAAGGTGGCGTGACATTTATGATGACCGATATGCGCCCCCATCACCTCCGGCGGGAAGAAGTAGCTCATGCCGCGCTGGATGGTGCTGCGCTCCAGGGCGTCGTTGTTGTCGGACGCCCAGAAGCGGTGGCAGCGGGTCAGCACTTCATAATCGATTCGCCCCCCGCCGGAGGAGCAGGATTCAAATTCAATGTGCGGAAAACGCTCGCCCAGCACGTCCAGCAGGCGGTAAAACTGGCGGGTCTGCGCGTCGGCGGCGGCTTTACCGTTGTGCCCGGGCTGCACCAGCTCGCGGTTCATGTCCCATTTCACGTAGTCAACCGCATGCTCGCCCAGCAGCCAGCTCATGCGCTCCACGAGATAATCAAAGGCCTGCGGGATGTTGAGATTGAGCACCAGCTGGTGTCGTCCGGTCGCCTGGGGATAGCCCGGCAGCGCCAGCACCCAGTCAGGATGCGCGCGATAGAGATCGGAATCCGGGTTAATCATCTCCGGCTCGATCCAGATGCCAAATTCCATGCCGAGCCGTTTAACGTGACTGATTACCGGCGTCAGGCCGTTCGGGTATTTTTTCTCATCCAGGTACCAGTCGCCCAGCGCGGCATGGTCGTCGTTGCGGCCTTTGAACCAGCCGTCGTCAATGATAAAGCGCTCCACGCCCAGCGCGGCGGCCTCATCGGCCATGCGCATGATGTACTCCGGATCGTGGCTGAAGTAGATCCCCTCCCAGGTATTGAGGTGTACCGGGCGCGGTTTGTTTTCCGGGAAGCGGATGATGCTGTCGCGCAGGTAGCGGTGGAACTGCTGGCTCATGCCGTTCAGCCCGTGCGGGGAGTAGCTGGCATACAGGCGCGGCGTCCAGAGCGTTTCGCCCTCTTCAATCGCCATTTCACCCGGCAGGTAGAGCGCTTCGGCCTGTATATAACGGCGACCATCGGTTTTCGCTTCGGCGCGCAGGCGGTGGTTGCCGCTCCAGCCCAGATGCACGCCCCAGACGTCGCCCTGCATTTCGCTGAACGATGGCGTACCGGCGATCAGCGCCGGAAAATGTTCGTGGGACGTTTTACCCCGACGGTTTTCAATGACAAAGCTGTCGTGTTCAAGCGTGACGCGGTGCGGCTGAAATTCTCTGATCCAGCGTCCGTGAAAGGCCATAACCTCCTGCGCGCGCTCGGCCACCGGCAGCGTGACGGCGAATCGGTCCACCTGCCACGCCAGCGCTTTCAGGTTGGTTACTCCATGGCGCACCACCAGCACGCCGCTGGCCTCCAGCGTCAGCTCGCTGGTCAGACGCAGGCCCGCGCATCCATCTTCGGCGGTTATCGTCAGGGTGTTTACGTCCTGCTGCACCTGCGTGGTTTTAAACACCGGAGAACCGTCCAGCCCCTGGCGATGCCCCTCAATACCGGGCGAGCCAAACAGCCCGTGCCCCAGCTCGGCCATCAGCGTTACCGGGGAGTCCACATCCAGCCTGCCGTTTGCCACCGGCCGCGCCAGCGTAGCGACATTCTGCGGCGAAAAGTGCTGAAGGTGCGGCCCCCAGTAGAGAATTTCGGCGAACGGTTGGGTTTTTATCACCACGTCAACCGTGGCGCTTTCGAGTCGTAAAATGGCATCTTGCATCAGACATCTCCTGTCGTCGGGATGCCTTGAGTGTTGATCCGAAACGTTTCGGATACAAACCAAAACGTTTCGGATCTGTGATCGGGTTTGGAAATTTACGCAGTTTAGGCCGTCTGGCCCGGGAAGAATTCAGGCTGCCAGAGCACCTGGAGCTGCTCGATCGCCTCGCCATTGATCAGCTGGCGCACCATATCGGCAATCTGTTTCCCGACGCCCTGACGAGTGGACTGGATCACTGCCGCCACGTCAGCATCAACGATGCTGTCCTGCGGAAGTCCGTCATAAACCACCAGCGCAACGGCGTTCTCGCCTGTCAGGCGGCCCAGTTCCGCCAGCGCCATCGCCGCGCCGTCGCCGTGGGTGTTGCAGTCGGTAATGATGGCCGTGGGGGGCTGTGGCAGGGAGAGAAGTTCTTTCGTGGTGGCATACCCCACGCGGCGCGAAGGGGGCATAGCGCGCAGCCATTCGCTGGAGAGCCCGGCTTCCCGCAGCGCGTCCAGGTAGCCCTGTCGCCGCTGGGTGATGAATGCCTGATTATTGCTTTCGCCCAGCAGGGCGATGCGCTGATGGCCTTTCTCAATCAGCCAGCGGGTGGCCTGGTACGTGCCAGCATAGTTGTCGAAGTCGAACCATGCGTACGGCTGCGGCAGCTGGCTGCGGCCAAGCGCCAGAAAAGGGAATCCGACGGCCTGCAGCTGTTCAAGTCGCGGATCGCGATCCAGCGTATGGGCCACAATCAGCGCATCCACGCGGCGGCTTTGCACCATGCGCATATAGCTGTGCTTATCCGCCAGATCATCGTCGGCGATGAGCAGCAGGTCGATCTCATGTCGCGCCAGTTCGTGGCTAATTTCGCCGACCATGTCCATAAAAACGCTGTTATTGAGCGGAACAGGATGCACGGGAAAAACGAGACCGACGGCATCAATTTTGCCCATCTTCAGGCGGCGTGCAAACGTATTAGGTCGGTAACCACGGCGCTGGGCCTCCGCCTCCACGCGGGCGCGTGTCTCAGCAGAAACATCGTCATACCCGTTGAGGGCGCGGCTGACGGTAGTGACGGACAGCCCCAGTTCTTTAGCAATGGCTTTGAGCGACATGATTTTCGTATCTTCGTTAATTTTGTTCCGCCACCAGAAGGGCGTGGGTGTCTGGCTCCAGCGCCTTAAAGATATGCGGCTGATCGGCAGGGTAGCAAATGTAATCGCCCGGGCCGAGTTCTTCCGCCGCATCGATCAGGCCGACCATCGCCCGCCCCTGGGTCACGATAATATGCTCAACCGACCCCGGCGGATGCGGCTGGGAAATACGGTCTGCGCCCGGCTGCGTCAGCAGCAGATAGATATCACGACGCGCCCCCGGCGGACACGCCGCCAGCAAAATCGCCTCGTAATTGGCCTGCCCGGCAACCACCTTGGTGCCCTCGCCGCGGCGGATCACCTGCGTGACGGGCTGCTGCGGCTCCAGTAACCGGGCAAACGGGATATCCAGCGCCACGCAAAGCGACCAGAGCGTTTCCAGGCTAGGATTGCCGTTGCCAGACTCCAGTTGAGAAAGCGTAGATTTGGCGATCCCGGCACGGCGGGCAATTTCCGCCAGTGACAGCCCGGTTCGCAGGCGTTCCCGCACCAGGCTTTTGGCGATCACGCTGATTGGCTGCGTCATAAAAACGGCCTCTTTCTCTCTATAACGAACGATTCGTTCATCTTGTAAAACGATTTTGATGCGTTCATTATAATGGAAATACGTTCGATATGGCTAAAATGATATGAAGAATCCCCTCTCTTGCCTGAAAGGCGACACGATAAAAGCGATAATTTTGGTCTGCCTCGCGGTAGGCGTGGTCGGCATGTCTTACGGCTCCCTGGCGATGGCCTACGGTTTTCCGCTGTGGGTGCCGTTTGTGCTGTCCCTCACGGTGCTGGCGGGCGCATCCGAGTTTATGTTTATCGGCATTGTGGCAAGCGGAGGTAACCCGCTGGCGGCAGCGGCCGCCGGTTTGCTGGTCAACGCGCGCCATGTGCCGTTTGGCGTGACGGTGCGTGAACTGGTGGGCAAACGAGGTTTGAGCTATCTCGGCTGTCACATCATGAACGATGAAAGCGTGGTCTTTGGCCTGTCGCAAAAAACGCCCGAGCAGCGTAAAGCGGCCTACTGGCTGTGCGGTTTAGGTGTGGCGATTATCTGGCCGGTGGGGGCGCTGCTGGGTGCCATGGTCGGTAAACTGCTGCCGGACCCGGAGACCATCGGGCTGGACGCGGTGTTTCCGGCGATCCTGCTGGCGTTAGTGGTACCCGCGTTTAAAAACCGTACCACGCTGATCCGCGCCTGCAGCGGTGCCGCGCTATCACTGGCTGCCGTGCCGTTTGCCCCGGTGGGTTTACCGGTTCTGCTTTCGTTACTCGGTCTCGCTGCGAGGAAAAAATAATGGGAAACATGACGTTTTTTATTCTCGGCATCGCCATTCTTTCTGCCGGAACCTACCTGATGCGTCTCGGCGGGGCAAAGCTGGGCAACCGGCTGGCGCTTTCTGAACGTTCGCAGGCGCTGCTTTCCGATGCGGCTACCGTTTTGCTGTTCTCCGTCGCGCTGGCGACCACGTTTTATGAAGGGGAACATTTTGCGGGCATGGCGCGCGTGCTGGGCGTGGGGTTCGCGGTGTTCCTGGCATGGCGAAAAATGCCGTTAATTGTGGTGATCGTCGCGGCGGCGGTGGTGACGGCGCTGCTGCGTCTGGCGGGTATAAACTAAAAAAGCGCCCCAGGGGCGCTCTTTCGACGGTATAGCGAAATTATTTGTTCAGTTCAGCGGTCATGTGTACGCGGTTACCGGTGAACGCCTGGGTAATTTTGTAGGATGACGCGCCCGCTTCCTGAGCCTGAGCCGCGATTTTCGCTTCTGCGCTATCAATGGTGGAGGCAGAGGCGGTCACTGTTTGTGCAGCGAAAGAACCGAAAGAAGCAGCCAGAGCGATTACAGCGACAAAAGTTTTGATGCTTTTCATGATATAAACCCTTTCATTAAGTTGTTTAGGTAAGGCACCGTGCCTTGATGAGATAAATACTAGCCCTCATACTTAACAACTAAAAGCGGAAGGATTTGCTATTATCGTTCAAAATTACTGATCAACCATTAACCGCTGCGGATGGGTATAAATCGTCGCCCTGCCCGGCTTGCAGAACCCCACCAGCGTCAGATTGCAGCGCTCCGCCACCTCCACCGCCAGCGTGGTTGCCGCCGACACCGCAAACAGAATCTCCACGCCGCACATCGCGGACTTCTGCACCATCTCATAGCTGGCGCGGCTGGAAACAAGCGCCGCGCCCTGCTGCCAGAGATCGCTTTCCCCCGCACGACGGCCTAATAGCTTGTCGAGCGCGACGTGGCGGCCCACGTCCTCATGCCCTCCAGCAATATCTCCTGACGGCAATACCCACGCCGCCGCGTGCGTGCAGCCGCTCAGTTGGCCGATGGGCTGTACATCGTTGAGGTGTTCCAGTGCTTTATCGAGGTTGGCGAGATTAAACGTCTGAGTAAACGGCAGTGGCGTAACGGGCTTGCCGATATCGTTGAGCTGCTCAACCCCACACACGCCGCAGCCGGTGCGTCCGGCCAGCGCGCGTCGACGCTCTTTTAACCCCATAAAGCGGCGGCTGGAGAGCTCGATTTGCACTTCAAGACCGTTACACGCCTGAACCACGTCCATGCCGTAGATCTCCTGCGGGTGCGCAATGATGCCTTCCGAAAGGGAAAAACCGATGGCGAACAGTTCGAGATCTTTAGGTGAGGCCATCATCACCACGTGCGAAATACCGTTGTAAACGAGCGCAACGGGCACCTCTTCCGCCAGAAAATCGGGTGTGGCATGGGTAATGTGGGGCGGTCTGCGTACCGACATTTCCACAATGCCTGCAGGCAGTGGCGATGAGCGGGTAGCACGGTTTTGTTTAGACACAGCGGTATTCCTGAACAACCACGGAAGTAGGCCTGCTATTGCAGCATAAACCGCAGGCCTTACGCATAGTATGGATCAACTTTTCGACACTCATTGTCCTACTCATTAAGAAGAGGTGCAACCCGGCCCCCGCTACACCCCTTTAACATGCAGAGCTTATAGTGTGATCAGTGTCACACTTTATAATCAACACAGTGATAATACGTTCACTTTGTATTAACGCCGTTGGAACAGGTATACCGACATTGTGGTATTCTGATGATATCCCTCGGAGAAATGAGGGATTAACGCAAATTTTTCTCCTTTGCGGTCAATTCTCAACCGCGAAGTTAAAACTACATATATAAGCAATGTCGAACAAGGAGTGACCCATGCAGGTCAGCAGAAGGCAGTTCTTTAAGATCTGCGCTGGCGGTATGGCAGGCACCACGGCGGCGGCACTGGGCTTTGCGCCCGGCGTAGCGCTGGCGGAAACGCGGCAGTACAAACTGCTGCGCACCCGCGAAACCCGTAACACCTGTACGTACTGCTCCGTCGGCTGTGGGCTGTTGATGTATAGCCTCGGCGACGGTGCGAAAAACGCCAAAGCGTCTATTTTCCATATCGAAGGCGACCCGGACCATCCGGTCAACCGCGGCGCGCTGTGCCCGAAGGGGGCCGGTCTGGTGGACTTTATCCACTCCGAAAGCCGTCTGAAATTCCCGGAATATCGCGCACCTGGCTCCGATAAATGGCAGCAAATCAGCTGGGAAGAGGCGTTTGACCGCATCGCAAAACATATTAAAGAAGACCGCGATGCCAACTTTATTGAGAAGAACGCCGACGGCGTTACGGTCAACCGCTGGCTCTCCACCGGGATGCTGTGTGCTTCTGCCTCCAGCAACGAAACCGGCTATTTAACCCAGAAATTCACGCGCGCACTCGGTATGCTCGCGGTCGACAACCAGGCGCGTGTCTGACACGGACCAACGGTAGCAAGTCTTGCTCCAACATTTGGTCGCGGTGCGATGACCAACCACTGGGTCGACATCAAGAACGCCAACCTCATTGTGGTGATGGGCGGTAACGCCGCTGAAGCGCACCCTGTCGGGTTCCGCTGGGCGATGGAAGCCAAAATCCACAACGGTGCGAAACTGATTGTGATCGATCCCCGCTTTACGCGTACTGCGTCAGTGGCGGATTTCTACACCCCTATTCGTTCAGGTACTGACATCACTTTCCTGTCAGGCGTACTGCTGTACCTGATGACCAACGAAAAATATAACCGCGAGTACACCGAAGCCTATACCAACGCCAGCCTGATCGTGCGTGAGGATTACCACTTCGAAGATGGCCTGTTCAGCGGTTATGACGCGGAAAAACGCAAGTACGACAAAACCAGCTGGAACTACGAGCTGGATGAGAAAGGCTTTGCGAAGCGCGACACCACTCTTCAACACCCGCGCTGCGTATGGAACCTGCTGAAAGAGCACGTTTCCCGCTACACGCCGGACGTTGTCGAGAACATTTGCGGCACGCCGAAAGCAGACTTCCTGAAGGTCTGCGAGCTGATCGCGGAGACCAGCGCGAAGGACAAAACCGCGTCGTTCCTGTATGCACTCGGCTGGACGCAGCACTCCATCGGCGCGCAGAACATCCGTACCATGGCAATGGTGCAGCTGCTGCTCGGCAACATGGGGATGGCAGGCGGCGGCGTGAACGCCCTGCGCGGTCACTCTAATATCCAGGGTCTGACCGACCTCGGCCTGCTGTCGCAGAGCCTGACGGGTTACATGAACCTGCCGAGCGAGAAACAGACTGACCTGCATACCTACCTGACGGCCAGCACGCCAAAACCGCTGCTCGAAGGCCAGGTGAACTACTGGGGCAACTATCCGAAGTTCTTCGTCTCGCTGATGAAAGCCTTCTACGGCGACAAAGCGACGGCGGAAAACAGCTGGGGCTTTGACTGGCTGCCGAAGTGGGACAAAGGTTACGACGTTCTCCAGTACTTCGAAATGATGCACCAGGGCCAGGTCAACGGCTATATCTGCCAGGGCTTTAACCCGGTGGCGTCGTTCCCGAACAAGAACAAGGTTGTTGAATCCCTCTCGAAGCTGAAGTTCCTGGTGACGATTGACCCGCTCAACACCGAGACCTCGACCTTCTGGCAGAACCACGGCGAGTCGAACGACGTCGATCCGTCGAAGATTCAGACCGAAGTGTTCCGCCTGCCGTCTACCTGCTTCGCGGAAGAGAACGGTTCTATCGTCAACTCCGGCCGCTGGCTGCAGTGGCACTGGAAAGGCGCGGATGCCCCGGGCATCGCCATGAACGACGGCGAGATCCTGGCCGGTATCTTCTTACGCCTGCGTAAGATGTATGCGGCAGAAGGCGGCGCGAACCCTGAGCCGGTGCTGAACATGACCTGGAACTACTCGACGCCGGAAAATCCTGCGCCGGAAGAAGTGGCCATGGAGAGCAACGGTAAGGCGTTGGCGGACGTTATCGACCCGGTCACCGGCGCGGTTCTGGCGAAGAAAGGCGACCAGCTCAGCACCTTCGCCCACCTGCGCGATGACGGTACCACCTCCAGCGGCTGCTGGATCTTTGCCGGTAGCTGGACGCCGAAAGGCAACCAGATGGCCAACCGCGACAACGCCGACCCGTCGGGCCTCGGCAATACGCTGGGCTGGGCATGGGCATGGCCGCTCAACCGCCGCATCCTCTATAACCGTGCCTCCGCTGACCCGCAGGGCAACCCGTGGGATCCGAAGCGTCAGCTTCTGAAGTGGGACGGCGCGAAATGGGGCGGCGTGGATATTCCGGACTACAGCACTGCCGCACCAGGCAGCGACGTCGGGCCGTTTATCATGCAGCCTGAAGGGATGGGCCGTCTGTTTGCTATCGACAAGATGGCGGAAGGGCCGTTCCCGGAACACTACGAGCCGTTTGAGACACCGCTGGGCACCAACCCGCTGCACCCGAACGTGGTCTCTAACCCGGCAGCGCGTATCTTCAAGGGCGACTTTGAAGCGCTGGGTAAAAAAGACAAGTTCCCGTACGTGGGCACCACTTACCGTCTGACCGAACACTTCCACTACTGGACCAAGCACGCGCTGCTTAACGCCATCGCGCAGCCGGAACAGTTTGTGGAGATCGGCGAGAAGCTGGCGAACAAGCTCGGCATTGCCCATGGCGATACCGTGAAGGTCTCCTCTAACCGCGGCTACATCAAGGCCAAGGCGGTGGTGACCAAGCGTATTCGCACGCTGAACGTTCACGGTCAGCAGGTGGATACCATCGGCATCCCAATTCACTGGGGTTATGAGGGCGTGGCGAAGAAAGGGTTCATTGCGAACACCCTGACGCCGTTCGTCGGCGATGCGAACACGCAGACGCCGGAGTTTAAGGCCTTCCTCGTGAACGTGGAAAAGGTGTAACGGAGACGACTTATGGCTTATCAATCTCAAGACATTATCCGTCGTTCCGCGACTAATGGTTTCACGCCCGCGCCTCAGGCGCGGGACCACCAGCAGGAAGTGGCGAAGCTGATCGACGTGACCACCTGTATCGGCTGTAAAGCCTGTCAGGTGGCCTGCTCTGAGTGGAACGACATCCGTGACGAAGTGGGTCACAACGTCGGGGTGTACGACAACCCGGCAGACCTGACCGCCAAGTCCTGGACGGTAATGCGTTTCTCGGAAGTGGAGCAGAACGACAAACTGGAATGGCTTATCCGCAAAGACGGCTGTATGCACTGCGCGGATCCGGGCTGCCTGAAGGCGTGTCCGTCAGAAGGGGCTATCATTCAGTATGCCAACGGCATCGTCGACTTCCAGTCCGAGCAGTGCATTGGCTGCGGCTACTGCATCGCGGGCTGTCCGTTCGACGTGCCGCGCATGAACCCGGAAGACAACCGCGTCTACAAATGTACCCTGTGCGTTGACCGCGTTAACGTAGGCCAGGAGCCTGCATGCGTGAAGACCTGCCCAACCGGCGCTATTCACTTTGGCTCCAAAGAGGATATGAAAACGCTGGCGGCAGAGCGCGTGGGCGAGCTGAAAACCCGTGGTTACGACAACGCGGGCCTGTACGATCCGGCCGGGGTTGGCGGTACGCACGTGATGTATGTGCTGCACCACGCCGACAAGCCGAACCTGTATCACGGCCTGCCGGAGAACCCCGAAATCAGCGCCACCGTGAAGTTCTGGAAAGGCATCTGGAAACCGCTGGCCGCGGTGGGCTTTGCTGCCACCTTCGCAGCGAGCATCTTCCACTACGTCGGCGTCGGTCCGAACCGTGCGGAAGAGGAAGACGACAACCTGCATGAAGAGAAAGACGAGGTGCGCAAATGAGAAAACGTGACACCATCGTGCGCTACACCGCGCCGGAACGCATCAACCACTGGGTCACCGCCTTCTGCTTCATGCTGGCGGCGATAAGCGGGCTGGGGTTCTTCTTCCCCTCCTTCAACTGGCTGATGCAGATCCTGGGCACGCCGCAGCTGGCGCGCATCCTTCACCCGTTCGTGGGGGTGGTGATGTTTGCCTCGTTTATCATCATGTTTTTCCGCTACTGGCACCATAACCTAATCAATCGGGATGATATCTTTTGGGCGAAGAATATTCGTAAGATCGTCGTCAACGAGGAAGTAGGTGATACCGGGCGTTATAACTTCGGCCAGAAATGCGTATTCTGGGCGGCGATTATCTTCCTGGTCCTGTTGCTGGTGAGCGGCGTGATCATCTGGCGTCCGTACTTTGCGCCTGCTTTCTCAATCCCGGTGATCCGATTTGCGCTAATGCTGCATTCATTTGCCGCAGTGGCGTTAATTGTGGTTATCATGGTGCATATTTACGCCGCCCTCTGGGTGAAAGGCACCATTACCGCGATGGTGGAAGGATGGGTAACCAAAACGTGGGCGAAAAAACATCACCCGCGCTGGTACCGTGAAGTCCGCCAGAAACAGGAAAAGTCATCTGAATGAGTATTCGCATAATCCCGCAAGATGAGCTGGGGTCGAGCGAGAAACGTACGGCGGAGTATATTCCGCCGTTGTTATTCCCCAGACTCAAGAACCTCTACAACCGCCGCGCAGAGCGTCTGCGCGAGCTGGCAGAGAACAACCCGCTGGGCGATTTTCTGCGTTTTGCCGCGCTGGTCGCCCATGCGCAGGAGGTGGTACTGTACGATCACCCGCTGCAAATGAACCTGACCGCGCGCATCAAGGAAGCTAACGAGCAGGGCAAGCCGCCGCTGGATATTCACGTCCTGCCGCGCGACAAGCACTGGCATAAGCTGCTGCATTCGCTGATTGCCGAGCTGAAGCCGGAAATGAGCGGCACGGCGCTGGCTGTCATTGAGAACCTGGAAAAAGCCTCTGACCTGGAGCTGGAAGAGATGGCGAGCGCGCTGTTTGCCTCCGACTTCTCGCTGGTCAGCAGCGATAAAGCGCCGTTTATCTGGGCCGCGCTGTCGCTCTACTGGGCGCAAATGGCGAGCCTGATCCCGGGCAAAGCCCGGGCCGAATACGGCGAAGCGCGCCAGTTCTGCCCGGTGTGCGGCTCAATGCCGGTCTCCAGCATGGTGCAGATTGGGACCACGCAGGGGCTGCGCTACCTGCACTGCAACCTGTGTGAAACCGAGTGGCACGTGGTGCGCATCAAGTGCAGCAACTGCGAGCAGACCCGCGATCTCAACTACTGGTCGCTGGAAAATGAAGACGCGGCGGTGAAAGCCGAAAGCTGCGGCGACTGCGGAACCTACCTGAAGATCCTGTATCAGGAAAAAGACCCGAAAGTCGAAGCGGTGGCCGACGATCTCGCCTCGCTGATTCTGGATGCGAAGATGGAGCAAGAGGGCTTTGCCCGCAGCTCGATCAACCCGTTCCTGTTCCCGGGTGAAGGGGAGTAATCTCCTGTGAGAGTGCCGGGCGGCGCGAGCTTGCCCGGCCTACACCTGGTAAGGCGTAAGGACCTCGTCAATACCCGCAAAATCTTTCGTGTTGCGGGAAATCAACGGACATTTTCTGCTCTGCGCTGTAGCCAGGATGATAGCATCAGGCAGTTTCATTCCATGCTTCTCACGTAGTAAAACGCTTCTTTCCGCGATATCCCGAGACACATCAATAATTTCAAAAGCGCCCATCACGGCTGCCGTTTTCGCTTCATGACCATGCCTGCGAGCGCCCACCATCACTTCCATCCAGGTAATTAAGCTGATGGCACGATGCGACGCGGTATGCTCAATCGCATCCGCAGCTTCAACACGGTTGTTGAAGAGATCAATGAGAATATTGGTATCAAACACTGCCATGTGCTCCATGATTACCACTCCTCACGCAGCTTGCGTTCATACTCAAGCCCATCTTCCTGCTGGTTTCCCCACAGGCCAAGCGCATCGCGGATAACCGATGAACTCTGTTGGTCAAGATATTGCTCAATGGCTTCCCGCAGCAATTCGGCACGGGGCCGGTTGCGTAACTGCTTCAGGTTATCCAGTCGTTGAATCACGTCATCAGACAAATCGATCAGTATTCTGCCCATATCAAGGTCCGCCAAAAGACTCATATATCACCTTAGTATATCATCTGCGGTTAATTTTCAGGCAATATATCCACATTAAAAACAGAGTTAAAGGGCATAGCCAAGGGAGTTGCAGGTTTTGCGAGCCGCTTTCCAGAATGTTCACACCCGCAAATTTCTCTGTTTTCATCTGCCGTAAACCAGGCTATAAAGCTGTATATAAACACAGTGTAAGGACGTAGCCATGGCGCTGGAAAAGGGTATTAAAAAGCTTGTTCAGGATTTTATTGCGGCAGGACGGCCCTCCCCGCGAAAGCAAAGTATTGATGACCGCAGAGCCGGGTACATTGCGAGCACAGAACTTGCCGGTGAGACTGAAAATCGCGTCCTTGTTGAAACGCTCGTTCTTGAGGAGATGACCTTTCGGGTGTTTTCACCTCTCAATGCACCCGAAACCTTACCTGCAGCCATCTACTATCACGGCGGTTGTTTTGTCAGCGGTGGGTTTGAAACGCATGATAATCAGCTTCGCCAGCTGGCGTTTAAAGGCAACTGCCGTATCGTTGCGGTGCAGTACCGGCTTGCGCCAGAACATCTTTTCCCCGCCGCACATGACGACGCTGAAAGAGGGGCAGATTTAGTTTGGCAGTATGCCGACAGGCTTGGGGTTAACAGAAACCGGATAACCCTTTGCGGAGACAGTGCAGGGGCACATCTGGCGCTGGTGACGTCGCTGCGGCTCAAAGCGAAAGGTGTCTGGCAACCAGCACAGCTGATCCTGATCTACCCAATGCTCGACGCGACGGCTAGTTTTGAAAGCTATATTCTCAACGGCGCGGATTATGTCATCACTCGCGACACCCTGCTCAGCGGGTATGAAATGTATCTGGCCAGCACCGATCGCCAACATCCAGAAGCCAGCCCACTGTGGCGGGATGATTTTTGCGGACTTCCGCCAGTGCATATTGTTACCGCTGAGTATGATCCGCTCTGTGATGAGGGCGAGATGCTGTATCGGCATCTTTCAGAGCAGGGGGTGACGTGCACGGCCCAACGGTGGCTGGGTGTGATACACGGTTTCTTTCAGCTTGGCGGCGTGAGTCAGTCGGCGAGGGACGTGATGCGGGATATCGCCTGGCGGATCAGTGCCGCCCGGCGATAAAAACGGAAGAGACTACTCCTCCTCGTTCCCACCCTCTTCATAAGCGCCATACGGCTTCGCAGGAAGAACGATATAGGTTCCTTCAAACACCGCGCCCGGCGTTTCATCGCCGAACAACTCAACCTGCATCTGCACGCGCGCTTTGCGGCCACGTGCCAGACGATCAAGATCGCCGCCCAGCGCGCCCAGGTCAGCCACCGCGCTCGGCTTGCCGCTGATCGGCGCGCTGTAGCGAATGTGGGCATCGGCCAGAATAATGGTGCCGCCAAGATGCCGCTCGCGCAGCATTAGCCAGATCAGCCCCCAGCCGGTGAGCGTCGCCAGGGAAAACAGGCTGCCGGCAAACAGGGTGTGGTGGGGGTTCTGATTGCCGGTTTCCGGCATGGTGGTAATGAATTTTTGCCCGGTGTACTGCTGAATGCGCACGCCCATCTTTTCACTCAGAGGGATGTGTTCATACCAGGCCTGCTGCAGCTGCCCGCACCAGTCCGCGCGATGAAGAATATCGTCCAGCGTGGCGATGGGTTTGATCATCAAAAAGTGGCGAATCGGCGTGGTTTGCGGAGCGGTGATTTCACCCTGGTTAACAAAACCGAGTTTGGCAAAAAATTCCACGGCATCTTCCCGGGCGCTACAGGTGACGCGCTTAACGCCTTCCTGACGGGCGACGGACTCCAGCGTCATCGCCATTAGCGTCCCCAGCCCTTTATCCTGCACGGAAGGGTGAACCGCCATAAAACGAATCGACGCTTCGTTATCAGCGTTGATATACAGTCGCCCGACGGCGACGAGGTTGCCCTCTTCGTCCATCACCATCTGATGATGGGCCATCGCATCCCAGGCGTCGCGTTCAGATCCTTTTGGCTGATGCAGTGGCTTGCGCAGCATTTCCCAGCGGAACTGGTAATACGCTTCTAACTCTTCTTCCGTTTGCGGTACTCGAAGGTGATACATAGCTGTACTCTCTCTTGTTACCCGCGGCCACGCCGCCAGTTGGCTCATACCTGAAGCCAGAATGTGACGGGGCCATCGTTCACCAGCGAGACCTGCATATCTGCAGCGAATCGTCCGGTTTGCGTATTCATTTCCTGTTGGCGACAACGCTCAACAAAGTATTCGTAAAGTGCTTCTGCACGATCCGGCGCGGCGCCTTTAGAGAAACTCGGGCGCATGCCGCGCTCGGTATCCGCTGCCAGCGTAAACTGGGAAACCACCAGCACGCTGCCGCCCGCCTGCTGGACGTTCAGATTCATCTTGCCTTCCGCATCGCTGAATATGCGATAGCCCAGCACGCGCTCGCATAAGCGGTTCGCTTTTTGTTGGTCATCATCCTTTTCGACACCTAACAACACCAAAAGTCCTGGGCCAATTTCACCCGTCACCTCTCCCTCCACGGTGACGCTGGCACGGGTTACGCGCTGTATCAATGCAATCATGGTTGGTCTGCTTCTTGTTGTTTTTCAGCTTCTGCTGCTTTTTTAAGTTCTCGGTATATTCCGAGAGTGACAGTTATTTCGGCACCAAGCAAGACGATACACCAGGTCCAGTAGACCCAGACAAACAAAATGGGGATCACCGCCAGCACGCCGTAAATCAGCTGATAAGACGGGAACATGGTGATGTAAAGCGCGAATCCTTTCTTGCCCAGCTCGAAGAGGACGGCTGCGACCAGCGCCCCCACGATGGCATCACGGTTAGGTACGCGCGTCGTCGGCACCACGCTGTAAAGCAGCCAGAATGAGAGCCACGATAAAATGAGCGGGAAAATGCGCAGAACGTTATCAATCACGCTGTTTAAGTCACTCGCCCAGCGCAGAGAAAGAAGATAGGAACTTATCGCCAGGCTCGCCCCCGCCAGCAGCGGACCGAGGGTCAAAATCATCCAGTACACGGCAAAGGAGTATACCTTAGGACGGATTTTTTTGCTTCGCCAGATGGTGTTGAGAGCACTGTCGATGGAATACATCAAAAGCAGCGCCGTGACGATGAGGCCGCAGGCGCCCACCGCCGTCATCTTGCTGGAGTTGGCGACAAACTGCTCAATATAGTTCTGAATAACGTCGCCGGTGGCCGGAATGAAGTTTGCAAAAACAAAATGACGAAGCTGCAAGCTGACATCTGCAAACATCGGAAACGCGGAAAACAGGGCAAAGATGACCGCAACCAGCGGCACCAATGAGAGCAACGACACATAGGCGAGATTCCCCGCCAGCGTCGTCATGTTGTCCTCATCAATGCGGTGCCAGAGCAGCTTCAGCCATGCCCGGAGCGGCCGAGTATGGTGCGTGGCTTTTTGATGAACGGTTTTTAGCATAACTGCTTCGCAAAATAGTTCGGTATCGTCTCTTTTCCGGTCACCAGAATTGACGTGATACCTAACTGGTTAGCTCCCTCTATATTATCGGCGTTGTCGTCGAAAAAGACCGCATCGGCCGCGGAGAATCCTTCTTCCTGCAGAACCGCCTGATAAATACGCGCTTCAGGCTTGCGCATGCCCATCTCCTGGGAGAGATAAATTTTATCTGCTGCCGCGTGGATCTCCGGGTATTCATCCGGCCAGAAGGTGGTATGCAGGCGGTTGGTATTCGACAGCACCACCACGCGATGCCCCTGCTCGCGCAGTTTATGCATGATGTCGATCACTTCGGGGCGGATCGCGACAAATATGGCCTGCCAGCCGTGGGAAAACTGCTCATAGCTTAACGAGAGACCCATTTCCTGGCAGAAACGCTCTGCGAACGTTTCATCGCTGATCTCACCGCGCTCGTGCAGATGGAAAGTGTCGCCCATCGCGAAATTCTGCTTTAACGTCGCCAGCGGAACACGGCTAAAATCGCTCCATGCGCCCAGCACCCGGTTAAAATCGATATCGACGATTACATTTCCTAAGTCAAAGATATAAAGCATGTTTATCTCCTTTCGCCGTGGAAAAGTAACTGTAGCGGGAAAGAGTAACTTTAGCTATGCGCCAGATTCAGCTTAGAGAAAGGAAAGGCCCGAATAGGCATATCGGGCCATCAGAAGGTCAGCCAGCCTGCTGCTCTTCTCCGGAATTGACTTCAACAACCTCAACCTTGCTGGATTTAAGGTGGTTTTGCAGCGCCGAGCCGGGCAGTTCGTCGGTGAACAGCGCCGTTGCCTGCGCCACGTTGCCGATTTCAACCGCCGCGGAGGCGTGGTATTTCGTATGATCGGCCGCCAGCAAAATGTGGCGAGAGTGGGCCATCATGGTTTTCACCACGCTGGCTTCATTCACGTCAAACTCCATCATCGCGCCGTCGTGCTCAATCGCCCCGACGCTGGTCACGAGATAGTCCGCCCGAAAACCAGACACAAACGCCGTCGCCGCAGGCCCGATAATGCCGCCGTTGTGCGGGCGCAGCGTGCCGCCGGGCACCATCACTTCAAAGCGCGGGTTCTTATACAAAATATGCGCCACCCGCAGGCTGTTGGTGATGATGCGCAGATGATTATGGTTAAGCAGCGCCCGGGCAACGTGCTCTACGGTCGTGCCGATCGTAATAAAAATAGTTGAGCCGTCGGGAATATAGTCCGCAATCGCCTCCGCAATCGCCCGCTTCTCTTCGGTAAGCGACACTTCGCGCTGTTCGAACGCCGTGTTCACCACGCTGGATGCCCTGCCCGCGCCGCCGTGATGACGCGTGATCAGCCCCTGCTCGCTGAGCTTACGGATATCCCGGCGCACCGTTTGCGTCGACACGTCCAGCAGCTGCGCCAGTTCATCAATGTTCATATAGCCGCGATCGGCAATCAGCGTCAGCAGCTGATCGTGACGCGGGTTGCCGGTCAGTTCGGTAAGGCTCATGGGCTGTCCTCTGAAAACCATCACGCTCCGCATTTTATACAAAAAGTGACAAAAAAGAGCGGGTTTGATCACAGTCGGGTATACCCGCGCGCCCGCCGGGCTTTGTGCATTTCAGGGCTGCGACGGCGCTGGCAAAACGCACGGCATCTACGGCGGTGGATTGCTGCCCCAGGCTGAACGCCAGCGCGCCGTGGAAAACGTCGCCCGCGCCGGTGGTATCCACCACCTTCACCTCAAAGCCGGATTGATGACACAAGGCGCCGTTTTCCAGCCAGTAGCAGCCATCTCGCCCCTGAGTGACATACACATGTCCATTTGTGAGCGTTTGTGCTTTTTTAAGGGCATCTTCTGCTTTATCCAACTGAGTTAGTCGCCGCAGGCCCGGCGCGGAGAAGGCCGCGTGGTCGCTTAAGGCTATCAGCTCCGCGATGTCCTGCGGGGTAACGTCGGCATCAAGCAAAGTAGGAACGCCCTGCTGACGGGCCAGGGTAAACGCCTGTTTTGCCCCGTCATGCCAGCGCACGTCTGCTAACACGATATCCCATTGCGAGAAGTCGATTTCATGCAGCCAGTCTGCCTCGGCGGGCAGATCGGGGCTGGGGTAGTTGGCAATCACTCGTTCTCCGCCTGCGTCCACCAGCACCGCGGATTGTGACGATCGGGCACCTTTAAACACGCGTGTATAGCGAGTGTTCACCCCCAGGGATTCCAGCTCCGCCAGCAGCCGTCTGCCGGTATCGTCGTCCCCCACCCGGCCAATAAAATCCACTTCCGCGCCCAGTTTCGCCGCCGCCACAGCCGCAGTTGCCGCCGGGCCGCCCCCCACTTCCGTATAGTCCTTTGCGACATATTTCCCACCTTCCTTTGGTAAATCATCGAGATACCAGATGCGATCCAGCACGGTAATGCCGACACAAACGATGCGAGTCATGGTGATTCCTTCTGCGATTTCTGATGCCTTCATTTTAATTTCACCAAATGTTTAAAAAGTGACCCGTGTCAATTTTTTGACTATAAATTACAAATACGATCAAAAACAGACAACGCAAACGCGCAGAAATTGACACGATGTGACAGGAGAGAGGCATGTCAGCAATCGCATTTATCGGTTTAGGGCAGATGGGCGCGCCAATGGCGAAGAATCTGTTAAAGCAAGGCCACCAGCTTAACGTGTTTGACGTGAACCCGCAGGCGGTTCAGGCGCTGGTAGAGAGCGGCGCACGGGCGGCGGCTACGCCCGCTCAGGCCGCAACGGACGCCGAATTCGTCATTACCATGCTGCCAAACGGCGACCTGGTGCGCAGCGTCCTGTTCGGCGAGCACGGCGTGTGCGAAGGGTTATCCCGCGACGCGCTGGTGATTGATATGTCCACCATTCACCCGCTGCAAACCGACGCGCTGATCCGCGACATGGCAGAGCGCGGCTTCAGCCTGATGGACGTGCCCGTGGGACGCACGTCTGACCATGCCATCGCCGGCACGCTGCTTCTGCTGGCGGGCGGCACCGCGCAGCAGGTGGAACGCGCCACCCCCGTCTTAATGGCGATGGGCAGTGAGCTGATTAACGCCGGCGGGCCGGGCATGGGCATCCGCGTGAAGCTCATCAATAACTACATGAGCATCGCCCTGAACGCGCTTTCCGCCGAGGCGGCCGTGCTGTGTGAAGCGCTTGGCCTCTCCTTTGACGTGGCGCTGAAGGTTATGAGCGGTACGCCTGCGGGTAAAGGCCACTTCACCACCTCATGGCCGAACAAGGTGCTGAAAGGCGATCTTTCACCCGCCTTCATGATCGACGTTGCGCATAAAGATCTGGGGATCGCCCTGGACGTGGCTAACCAGCTCCACGTTCCGATGCCGCTGGGCGCGGCGTCCCGCGAAGTTTATAACCAGGCTCGCGCCGCCGGGCGCGGGCGCGAAGACTGGACGGCCATTCTTGAACAGGTTCGCGCATCTGCCGGGCTGAAAAAATCACACTGATACGAAAGGACTGAGGAATGACGATGTACACCCTGAAAGATATCACCCGACCTTCCGGCGGTTTTGCAATGCTGGCCGTGGATCAGCGCGAAGCGATGCGCCTGATGTTTGCCGCCGCAGGCGCGCCGGTGCCGGTAACCGACCAGCACCTGACGGATTTTAAGGTCAACGCGGCGAAGATTCTGTCGCCGTACGCCTCTGCCATTCTCGTCGATCAGCAGTTTTGCTATCGCCAGATTGTGGAGCAGCAGGCCGTTGCCGAAAGCTGCGCGATGATTGTGGCGGCCGACGAGTTTATTCCAGGGAACGGGATCCCGGTCGACAGCGTGGTCATCGACAAGAACATCGACGCGCAGGCGATCAAACGCGATGGCGGCAAGGCGCTGAAGCTGCTGGTGCTGTGGCGTAGCGATGAAGATCCGCAGCAGCGCCTGGAGATGGTGAAAGCGTTCAATACGCTGTGCCACGACAACGGGCTGCTGAGCATTATCGAGCCTGTGGTGCGTCCGCCGCGTCGCGGAGCCGAATTTAACCGCGAACAGGCGATTATCGATGCGGCTAAAGAGCTGGGCGACAGCGGTGCCGACCTTTACAAGGTGGAGATGCCGCTGTTCGGCAAGGGCACCCAGCAGGAACTGCTGGCGGCCTCGCAGAAGCTGAACGAGAACATCGCCATGCCGTGGGTGATCCTCTCGTCCGGCGTGGACGATAAGCTGTTCCCGCGCGCCGTGAGCGTGGCGATGCAGGCTGGGGCATCGGGCTTTTTAGCCGGTCGCGCCGTCTGGTCCTCGGTGATTGGCCTGCCGGATACCGAGCTGATGCTGCGTGATATTTCCGTACCAAAACTTCAGCGTCTGGGTGAGATCGTCGACGAAATGATGGCTCGCCGTTAAGAAAGGACCCGAACATGAAATGGTTTAACACCCTGAGCCACAACCGCTGGCTCGAACAAGAGACCGACCGCATTCTCGATTTCGGCAAAAACGCCGCCGTACCGACCGGCTTTGGCTGGCTGGGCAATAACGGGCAGGTTCGCAGCGATATGGGCACCCATCTGTGGATCACCGCCCGCATGCTTCACGTGTACGCGGTGGCGGCGAACATGGGCCGTCCCGGCGCGTATGCCCTGGTTGAGCACGGTATTAACGCCCTCAACGGCCCGCTGCGCGACAGCCAGCACGGCGGCTGGTATGCCTGCGTCAACGATGAGGGCGTGGTCGACGCCTCCAAGCAGGGTTATCAGCACTTCTTCGTCCTGCTGGGCGCGGCGAGCGCCGTCACCACCGGACACCCGCAGGCACGCAAGCTGCTGGACGATGCCATCGAGGTGATTGAGCGCTACTTCTGGAGCGAACAGGAGCAAATGTGCCTCGAGTCCTGGGATGAAGCCTTCAGCAAAACGGAAGATTACCGCGGCGGTAACGCCAACATGCACGCCGTGGAAGCCTTCCTGATTGTCTATGACGTAACCCACGACCGCAAATGGCTCGACCGCGCCCTGCGCATCGCCTCGGTGATTATTCACGACGTAGCGCGCAAAGGTGAGTATCGCGTTAACGAGCATTTCGACACCGACTGGAACCCGATCCGCGATTACAACATCGATAACCCTGCCCACCGCTTCCGCGCCTACGGCGGCACGCCGGGGCACTGGATTGAGTGGGGCCGCCTGATGCTGCACCTGCGCGCCGCGCTGGAAGCGCGCTTTGAAACTCCACCTGAATGGCTGCTGGAAGATGCGAAAGGCCTGTTCCACGCCACCATCCGCGACGCCTGGGCACCCGACGGCGCCGACGGGTTTGTCTATTCCGTGGGCTGGGATGGCAAGCCTATCGTCCGCGAACGCGTGCGCTGGCCAATCGTCGAGGCGATGGGCACGGCCTATGCCCTCTATACCGTGACCGGCGAAGCGCAGTACGAAGCCTGGTATCAGAAGTGGTGGGATTACTGCATCAAGTACCTGATGGATTACGAAAACGGTTCCTGGTGGCAGGAGCTGGACACCAATAACGAAGTGACCACCAAAGTCTGGGACGGCAAGCAGGATATTTACCATCTGCTGCACTGCCTGGTGATCCCCCGCCTGCCGCTGGCGCCGGGCTTAGCGCCTGCCGTCGCCGCCGGATTGCTGGACAGCCAGGCCAAATAATAAAGACGGAGTTTTTATGCGTACCCTACACAATATTGACCTAAAAAATAACGAACGTGGCTTTACCCTGCGCTGGCAGGATCGTCTGATTTTATCCCACACCGTGGATGCCCCTTGCCTTTGGATCGGAGCAGGCGAGGCCGATATCGAGATGTTTCGCGGCAATTTCAGCATTAAAGACAAGCTCAACGAAAAGATTGCCCTGACGGACGCGACCGTCACGCAGCAAAGCGCGGGCTGGGCGATCCGCTTTACCCGCGGCGATGCGGTAAGCGCGACGCTGCTGGTGGGCGTGGATGCGGAAGGCCGTCTGGAGCTGAAGCTGAAAAATGATGCCGCCAGCCATAACCGCATCTGGCTGCGGCTGGCGGCGCAGCCGGAAGATCATATCTACGGCTGCGGCGAGCAGTTCTCGTACTTCGATCTGCGCGGCAAGCCGTTCCCGCTGTGGACTAGCGAGCAGGGCGTGGGCCGCAACAAGCAGACCTACGTCACCTGGCAGGCCGACTGTAAAGAGAACGCGGGTGGTGACTACTACTGGACCTTCTTCCCGCAGCCTACCTTTGTGAGCACCCAGAAGTACTACTGCCACGTGGATAACAGCTGCTACATGAACTTTGACTTCAGCGCGCCGGATTTCCACGAGCTGGCGTTCTGGGAAGATAACGCCACGCTGCGCTTCGAATGTGCACAAACCTACGTCGATCTGCTGGAAAAACTGACCGGCCTGCTGGGGCGCCAGCCTGAGCTGCCGGACTGGGTTTACGACGGCGTGACGCTGGGCATCCAGGGCGGCACCGAGGTGTGCCAGCAGAAGCTCGACGCCATGCGCGAGGGCGGCGTGAAGGTGAACGGCATCTGGGCGCAGGACTGGTCCGGCATCCGCATGACCTCCTTCGGCAAACGCGTGATGTGGAACTGGAAGTGGAACAGCGAGCTCTATCCGCAGCTTGACGAGCGGATCGGGCAGTGGAAGCAGGAGGGCGTACAATTCCTCTCCTATATCAACCCGTACGTCGCCAGCGATAAAGATCTCTGCGAAGAGGCGGCGAAACGCGGCTATCTGACCAAAAACGCCAACGGCGAGGACTACCACGTTGAGTTCGGCGAGTTCTACGCGGGCGTTATCGACCTGACCAACCCGGAAGCCTACGGCTGGTACAAAGAGGTCATCAAAAAGAATCTGATCGAACTGGGTTGCGGCGGCTGGATGGCCGATTTCGGGGAATATCTGCCGACCGATACCTTCCTGCACAACGGCGTGAGCGCGGAGCTCATGCATAACGCCTGGCCTGCCCTGTGGGCGAAATGTAACTACGAGGCGCTCCAGGAGACCGGCAAGCTCGGGGAGATCCTGTTCTTCATGCGCGCGGGCTACACCGGCAGCCAGAAGCACTCGGTGATGATGTGGGCGGGGGATCAGAACGTTGACTGGAGCCTGGACGACGGTCTGGCGTCCGTCGTGCCCGCAGCGCTGTCGCTGGCGATGACCGGGCACGGCCTGCACCACAGCGACATCGGCGGCTATACCACCCTGTTTGAGATGAAGCGCAGCAAGGAACTGCTGCTGCGCTGGTGCGACTTCAGCGCCTTTACGCCGATGATGCGTACCCACGAGGGCAACCGCCCTGGCGACAACTGGCAGTTCGACGGCGATGCGGAAACCATCGCGCACTTCGCGCGCATGACCACCGTGTTCACCACCCTTAAGCCGTACATCAAAGCTGCGGTCGCGCAGAACGCGAAAAGCGGCCTGCCGGTGATGCGTCCGCTGTTCCTGCACTATGAGGACGACGCGCGCGCCTACACGCTGAAATACCAGTACCTGTTTGGCCGCGATCTGCTGGTGGCACCGGTTCATGAAGAGGGCCGCCGGGACTGGTCGCTCTATCTGCCGCAGGACAGCTGGGTCAATGCGTGGACCGGAGAAACCTGCCAGGGCGGTGACGTGACCGTTGATGCCCCGATCGGCAAGCCGCCGGTCTTCTATCGCCAGCACAGCGAATGGGCAGATCTGTTTAGCACCTTACGTGATATCTGATAAGGCTCGCCCGCAGGGAAACCTGCGGGCAGACGGAGAACAATAATGAGTCAACATACTTCCGATCCGGCAACCCTACGCCTGCCGTTTAAAGAAAAACTCGCCTACGGGATGGGCGATCTCGGCTCAAACATCCTGCTGGATATCGGCACGCTCTATTTGCTGAAGTTTTACACCGACGTGCTGGGGCTGCCCGGCACCTACGGCGGGATTATCTTCCTGATTGCGAAGTTCTTTACCGCCTTCACCGATATGGGCACCGGAATCATGCTCGACTCCCGACGCAAGATTGGTCCGAAAGGGAAATTCCGCCCGTTCGTGCTGTATGCCGCCTTCCCGGTGACCTTACTGGCGATTGCCAACTTCGTCGGTACGCCATTTGAGATGACCGGCAAAACGGTGATGGCGACGGTGCTGTTCATGCTGTACGGCCTGTTCTTCAGCATGATGAACTGCTCTTACGGCGCGATGGTGCCCGCCATCACCAAAAACCCGGACGAGCGCGCCTCGCTGGCGGCCTGGCGTCAGGGCGGCGCCACGCTCGGCCTGCTGCTCTGTACGGTGGGCTTTGTCCCGGTGATGAACCTGATTGAGGGTAACGACCAGCTTGGCTACATCTTTGCCGCCACCCTCTTCTCGCTGTTCGGGCTGTTCTTTATGTGGTGGTGCTATAAGGGCGTCACCGAGCGTTACGTCGAGATGCAGCCCGCTAACCCGGCGCAAAAGCCGGGGCTGCTGCAGTCGTTTCGCGCCATTGCCGGGAACCGTCCGCTGTTTATCCTGTGTATCGCGAACCTGTGCACGCTGGGCGCGTTTAACGTTAAGCTCGCCATTCAGGTCTACTACACGCAGTACGTGCTGAACGACCCAATCCTGCTGTCGTACATGGGTTTCTTCAGCATGGGCTGTATTTTTATCGGCGTCTTTATGATGCCCGGCGCGGTGCGGCGCTTCGGCAAGAAAAAGGTCTACATCAGCGGGCTGGCAATTTGGGTGGCGGGCGACCTGCTCAACTACTTCTTCGGCGGCGGCTCGGTGAGCTTTGTGGCGTTCTCCTGCCTAGCGTTCTTCGGCTCCGCGTTCGTGAACAGTCTGAACTGGGCGCTGGTGTCCGATACCGTGGAATACGGCGAGTGGCGCACCGGCGTGCGCTCCGAAGGGACGGTCTACACCGGCTTTACCTTCTTCCGTAAGGTATCCCAGGCGCTGGCGGGCTTCTTCCCGGGGATTATGCTCACGCAGATCGGCTATGTGCCCAACGTGGTGCAGTCCGCCGGGACGGTTGAAGGGCTGCGGCAGCTGATATTTATCTACCCGAGCCTGCTGGCGGTCATCACCATCGTGGCGATGGGCTGCTTCTACAACCTCAACGAGAAGATGTATGTGCGCATCGTGGAAGAGATCGAACTGCGCAAACGTACGGCCTAAATGACGTGATAGAGCGCCCTGCGGGGCGCTCTGAGGATCGACCATGACACACAATACTGATCCGTTAACCCTGAAATTGAGCCTGCGAGAGAAGTGCGCCTACGGGATGGGCGATTTTGGCTCGAACCTGATGCTGTGTATTGGCACGCTGTACCTGCTGAAGTTTTACACCGATGAACTGGGGATGCCCGCGTTCTACGGCGGCATAATTTTCCTGGTGGCGAAGTTTTTCACCGCGTTCACCGACATGCTGACCGGGGTGCTGTTGGATTCCCGGCGAAACATCGGACCGAGGGGGAAGTTCCGGCCATTCATTCTTTACGCCTCCGTGCCGGTGGCGCTGGTCGCGACGGCGCAGTTTATGGCCAACGACTTTAGCCTGACGGTCAAAACGGCCATCGCCACCGTGCTCTTCATGATGTTTGGGCTCTGCTACAGCCTGATGAACTGTGCCTATGGTGCGATGGTCCCTGCCATCACCAAAAACCCGAACGAGCGCGCGCAGTTGGCGGCGTGGCGACAGGGTGGCGCCACGGTGGGGCTGTTACTCTGCACCGTCGGTTTTATGCCCATTCAGGCGCTGTTCGTCAGCCAACCCTCCCTGGGCTATCTGGTGGCCGCGCTGGTGTTCGTCACCGGCGGCCTGTTCTGCATGTGGTGGTGCTATAGCGGCGTGAAAGAACGCTACGTCGAGATAACGCCCGATCACCATAAGCCCGGCATTCTGAAATCGTTCTGCGCGATTTTCCGCAATCCGCCGCTGCTGGTGCTGTGCATTGCCAACCTGTGTACTCTCGCCGCGTTCAACATCAAGCTGGCGATTCAGGTCTATTACACCCAGTACGTGCTAAACGATCTGCATCTGCTGTCGTGGATGGGCTTTTTCAGCATGGGCTGCATTCTGATTGGCGTGTTTCTGGTACCCGGCGCGGTGAAGCGCTTTGGCAAGAAGCCGGTCTATCTGGGCGGGCTGACGCTGTGGGCGGTGGGCGACGTGCTGAACTTCTTCTGGGGAACCAGCTCCCTGCTGTTCGTGCTGTTTTCCTGCATGGCCTTTTTCGGCACCGCGTTTGTGAATAGCCTGAACTGGGCGCTGGTGCCGGATACCGTTGATTACGGCGAGTGGAAAACCGGCATCCGCGCCGAGGGATCGGTTTACACCGGCTACACCTTCTCGCGCAAAATCTCCGCCGCTCTCGCCGGCTTCCTGCCCGGCATCATGCTGACCCAGATCGGTTACGTTCCTCATGCGGTGCAGAGCGCGGGCACGCTGCTGGGTTTGCGTCAGCTTATTTTCCTCTGGCCGTGCGGCCTGGCAATCGTCGCCGCCGTGACCATGGGGCTGTTTTATAAACTCAACGAAGCGCGCTTCGCCTTTATTATCGAGGAGATTGGAAAACGGAAAAAACAGTCAGCGAATACCCCTGAGATAACACCCAACAATAAAGCGTCAGCAGTCACTTTATAACAATAAATTCGGCCACTATGTCCTTCCTGTTTATCAGGAGGGAGGCCTTTCTGTACCTGATACATGGACAAATTATGAAAAGAATCATCACTGTACTGATCGTGTCGTCTGTGTCCTGCCCGGTATTTGCCGGGGCCTATGTCGAAACCCGCGAAGCCTACAATACGGCTTCTGAGCTGCACGAGGTGATCCTGCGTGCGGGCTATAACTTCGATATGGGCGCGGGGTTGATGTTCACCAACGCCTACAACGTGGGGAGGTGGGATGAGCTCAAGCACAGCTATAACGAAATAGAGGGGTGGTATCCGCTCTTTAAACCGACGGACAAACTCACCTTCCAGCCGGGCGGGTTGATCAACGACAGCAGCGCCGGTTCGGGTGGCGCGGTTTATTTAGATACCAACTATAAATTCACGGACGGGTTTAATCTGACGTTCCGCTATCGCTATAACCATAACAATTACGATACGCCGGACTATAACGGGCAGATGGATAAGAACGACACGCACGAATTCGCCAACTACTGGAATTTCAAGGTGACGGATGCGTTTTTCTACACCTTTGAGCCGCATTTTTTCCAGCGGGTGAATGACTACCACAGCAAAAATGGCAAAGACCATCACTGGGAAATTACCAACAAGTTCAGCTATAAGATCGACAGAAACTGGCTGCCGTACCTCGAACTCCAGTGGCTGGACAGATGGAATGATTACAACCGCGAGCAGTACAGGATCCGCCTGGGGTTACGTTATTCGTTCTAATAAAAAAGCCGCTGATTTCTCAGCGGCTTTTTTTACTACGGATTGACCGTATTAGTCTTCTTTCGCACCGCGCATAGCACGTTTACGATCGTTCTCGGTCAGGTGACGTTTACGGATACGAATTGACTGTGGAGTCACTTCTACCAGTTCGTCATCATCAATGAACTCCAGAGCCTGCTCCAGGGTCATCTTGATCGGTGGAACCAGAACCGTTGCTTCGTCAGTACCGGACGCACGCATGTTGGTCAGCTTCTTACCGGTCAGGCAGTTTACCGTCAGGTCGTTAGAACGGCTGTGAATACCGATGATCTGGCCTTCGTAAACTTCAGCACCGTGACCCAGGAACAGCTTACCGCGATCCTGCAGACCGAACAGCGCAAACGCAACCGCTTTACCCTGACCGTTGGAGATCAGTACGCCGTTGTTACGCTGGCCCACTTCGCCCGGACGAACGTCGTCGTAGTGGCTGAAGGTGGAGTACAGCAGGCCGGTACCGGAGGTCATGGTCATGAACTCAGAACGGAAGCCGATCAGGCCACGGCTTGGGATCACGTAGTCGAGACGTACGCGGCCTTTGCCGTCTGGATTCATGTTTTTCAGGTCGCCTTTACGCTCGCCCAGTGCCTGCATCACAGAACCCTGGTGCTGCTCTTCTACGTCCAGCGTTACGTTTTCGAACGGCTCTTGTTTACGGCCATCGATTTCACGGAAGATTACTTTCGGACGGGAAACCGCCATCTCGAAACCTTCACGACGCATGTTTTCGATCAGAACAGACAGGTGCAGCTCACCACGACCGGAAACGCGGAATGCATCAGCATCTTCGGTTTCTTCAACGCGTAGCGCAACGTTGTGCACCAGCTCTTTGTTCAGACGGTCAAGGATCTGACGAGAGGTAACGAACTTACCTTCTTTACCACAGAACGGAGAGGTGTTGACGTTGAAGAACATGGATACGGTTGGTTCATCAACGGACAGGGCTGGCAGCGCTTCGACGTTCTGCGGATCGCAGATGGTGTCGGAGATGTTCAGTTCACCCAGACCGGTGATCGCGATGATGTCGCCCGCTTCAGCGATGTCGCTCTCGATACGCTCAAGACCCAGGTGAGTCAGGACTTTACCGACTTTACCGTTACGGGTTTTGCCTTCGCTATCGATGATAGTGACCTGCTGGTTAGGCTTCACTTTACCGCGCTTGATACGGCCAATGCCGATTACGCCAACGTAGTTGTTGTAGTCGAGCTGGGAGATCTGCATCTGCAGGGTGCCTTCCAGGTCAACGTTTGGCGCAGGAACACGGTCAACAATCGCCTGATACAGCGGGGTCATGTCTTCAGCCATGTCTTCGTGGTCCAGACCTGCGATACCGTTCAGCGCAGAGGCGTAAACGATAGGGAAGTCCAGCTGCTCGTCGGTCGCGTCGAGGTTAACGAACAGGTCGAAGACCTGGTCAACAACCCAGTCAGGACGCGCGCCAGGGCGGTCAACTTTGTTGATAACAACGATTGGCTTCAGACCATGGGCAAAAGCTTTTTTGGTCACGAAGCGCGTCTGTGGCATTGGGCCATCCATTGCGTCAACGACCAGCAGAACGGAGTCTACCATGGACATTACACGTTCAACTTCACCACCGAAGTCGGCGTGCCCTGGGGTATCAACGATGTTGATACGGTAGTCATTCCATTTAATCGCGGTGTTTTTCGCGAGGATGGTAATCCCACGCTCTTTCTCCAAATCGTTGGAGTCCATCACGCGTTCTTGGGTTTCGGCACGCGCATCAAACGTACCGGATTGCTGCAGCAGCTTATCAACCAGGGTAGTTTTACCATGGTCAACGTGCGCGATGATGGCGATGTTACGCAAATTTTCGATCACAACTTTGCCTCAGGCATTTAGAAATAGCGCGTTATTGTACACGGATTAATCGCACTACAAAACAGGATCACAAACATCCCCCGCAAACAAGTATTGCAGAGATGCTTTGTGATCGCTTTCACGGAGCGGTAAAAGGGCACTTTAACGTAAATTGCACCAATATGGTGCTTAATGTTCACATTGAAGCACTATACTGGTGCAACAAATCCATCATGGTGCAGCCCTTTTGCACTATGGTGCGCATGATAACGCCTTTTTGGGGTGTTTTAAAAGTTGGCACAGATTTCGCTTTATAAAAAATACATGGCAACAGCCAGTACCAACAGAAATTGAAGACCTCGTTACCACGACGACAATGACCAATCTGGAGAGTTAAGTATGTCCGCTGAACACGTTTTGACGATGCTGAACGAACATGAAGTGAAGTTTGTTGATCTGCGCTTCACCGATACCAAAGGTAAAGAACAGCACGTCACAATCCCTGCTCATCAGGTGAACGCCGAATTCTTTGAAGAAGGCAAAATGTTTGACGGCTCCTCCATTGGTGGCTGGAAAGGCATTAACGAATCCGACATGGTTCTGATGCCAGACGCAACCACTGCGGTCATTGATCCGTTCTTCGAAGAACCAACCCTGATCATCCGCTGCGACATCCTCGAGCCAGGCACGCTGCAGGGCTACGACCGCGACCCACGTTCTATCGCTAAACGCGCTGAAGAGTACCTGCGTTCCACCGGCATCGCGGACACCGTTCTGTTCGGGCCAGAGCCAGAGTTCTTCCTGTTCGACGACATCCGCTTCGGTGCCTCTATTTCTGGCTCCCACGTGGCTATCGACGACATCGAAGGCGCATGGAACTCTTCCACCAAATACGAAGGTGGTAACAAAGGTCACCGTCCTGGTGTGAAAGGCGGTTACTTCCCGGTTCCTCCGGTCGACTCTGCACAGGATATCCGTTCCACCATGTGTCTGGTGATGGAAGAGATGGGCCTGGTTGTTGAAGCGCACCACCACGAAGTGGCGACTGCGGGTCAGAACGAAGTGGCAACCCGCTTCAACACCATGACCAAAAAAGCGGACGAAATTCAGATCTACAAATACGTTGTGCACAACGTTGCGCACCGTTTCGGTAAAACCGCGACCTTCATGCCAAAACCAATGTTTGGCGACAACGGTTCCGGTATGCACTGCCACATGTCTCTGTCCAAGAACGGTACCAACCTGTTCTCTGGCGACAAATATGCCGGTCTGTCCGAGCAGGCGCTGTACTACATCGGCGGCGTAATCAAACACGCTAAAGCGATCAATGCCCTGGCGAACCCAACCACTAACTCCTACAAGCGTCTGGTCCCGGGCTACGAAGCGCCAGTTATGCTGGCCTACTCTGCGCGTAACCGTTCTGCTTCTATCCGTATCCCGGTGGTGGCGTCTCCTAAAGCGCGTCGTATCGAAGTTCGCTTCCCGGATCCAGCGGCTAACCCATACCTGTGCTTCGCAGCGCTGCTGATGGCCGGTCTGGACGGTATCAAGAACAAGATCCACCCAGGCGAAGCGATGGACAAAAACCTGTACGACCTGCCGCCAGAAGAAGCGAAAGAGATCCCACAGGTTGCTGGCTCTCTGGAAGAAGCCCTGCAGGCGCTGGATGCAGACCGCGAGTTCCTGACTGCGGGTGGCGTATTCACTGACGACGCTATCGATGCTTACATCGCCCTGCGTACTGAAGAGAACGACCGCGTGCGTATGACTCCGCATCCGGTTGAGTTCGAACTGTACTACAGCGTTTAATTTAGTTGTTTTACCCGGCGTCAAAAGCGCCGGGGGTAGTTGCCGTGGAAACTTTTAGCCCATCTCCGGATGGGCTTTTTTCTCCACCAACAACCTGATCTCACGCGCTTTTTACGCCGAAACCGCTATACTGCACTAAAACAGTGCAACGACTCCAGGAGACTGCTGAATGGCAACTGGCACGCTGCCCGATGCTGGGCAGATCCTCAATTCTTTGATTAACAGCATCCTGCTGGTCGACGACGAGCTGGCCGTCCATTACGCCAACCCGGCGGCGCAACAGCTGCTCGCCCAGAGTTCACGCAAACTGTTTGGCACCCCGCTTCCTGAGTTATTGAGCTATTTCTCGCTGAATATTGGCCTGATGCAGGAAAGTTTGCAGGCCGGTCAGGGGTTCACCGATAACGAAGTCACGCTGGTGATCGACGGGCGCTCACATATTCTTTCCCTTACCGCGCAACGTTTGCCGGAAGGACTGATCCTGCTGGAAATGGCGCCGATGGATAATCAGCGTCGCCTGAGCCAGGAGCAGCTTCAGCATGCGCAGCAAATTGCCGCCCGTGACCTGGTGCGCGGTCTGGCGCATGAAATCAAAAACCCGCTGGGTGGGTTACGCGGCGCGGCGCAGCTTCTGACCAAGGCGCTGCCCGATCCCGCGCTGGCGGAGTACACCAACGTCATCATTGAGCAGGCGGACCGCCTGCGTAACCTGGTCGATCGCCTGCTCGGGCCGCAGCAGCCGGGTATGCACGTTTCAGAAAGTATTCATAAAGTCGCTGAACGGGTGGTGAAGCTCGTCTCCATGGAGCTGCCGGAGAACGTCACGCTGGTGCGTGATTACGACCCAAGCCTGCCGGAACTGGCGCATGACCCGGACCAGATTGAGCAGGTTCTGCTGAATATTGTGCGCAATGCTCTGCAGGCGCTGGGGCCGGAAGGCGGCGAGATTATTTTACGCACACGCACCGCCTTCCAGCTCACGCTGCACGGCGTGCGCTATCGTCTGGCGGCACGCATCGACGTTGAGGATAACGGGCCTGGCATTCCTTCTCATCTGCAGGACACCCTGTTCTACCCAATGGTAAGCGGGCGCGAAGGCGGTACGGGACTGGGCTTATCTATCGCCCGCAGCTTGATCGATCAGCACTCCGGAAAAATTGAATTTACCAGTTGGCCGGGACATACCGAGTTTTCGGTTTTCCTGCCGATTAAAAAATAAAGGTGACGTTTATGCAACGAGGGATAGTCTGGGTAGTCGATGACGATAGCTCCATCCGTTGGGTGCTTGAACGCGCGCTCACAGGGGCAGGTTTAAGCTGCACGACGTTTGAGAGCGGCAGCGAGGTGCTCGACGCACTCACCACCAAAACGCCGGACGTTCTGCTGTCGGATATTCGCATGCCGGGCATGGACGGGCTGGCGCTGTTAAAGCAGATCAAACAGCGCCATCCTATGCTTCCGGTCATCATAATGACGGCTCATTCCGACCTGGATGCCGCGGTGAGCGCCTATCAGCAAGGGGCGTTCGATTATCTGCCCAAACCGTTCGATATCGACGAAGCGGTGGCGCTGGTTGAGCGCGCGATTAGCCACTACCAGGAGCAACAACAGCCACGCCACGCACCCGATTTTGGGCCAACCACCGACATCATCGGCGAAGCGCCGGCGATGCAGGACGTGTTTCGCATTATTGGCCGTCTGTCCCGCTCGTCCATCAGCGTGTTGATTAACGGGGAATCGGGTACAGGTAAAGAGCTGGTGGCGCATGCGTTACATCGCCACAGCCCGCGGGCAAAAGCGCCGTTTATCGCCCTCAATATGGCGGCGATCCCGAAGGATTTGATTGAGTCCGAGCTGTTCGGCCACGAAAAAGGGGCGTTTACCGGCGCGAATACCATTCGCCAGGGGCGCTTTGAGCAGGCTGACGGCGGCACGCTGTTCCTGGACGAGATCGGCGATATGCCGCTGGACGTTCAAACTCGCCTGCTGCGCGTGCTGGCCGACGGGCAGTTTTACCGCGTGGGCGGCTATGCGCCGGTGAAGGTGGACGTGCGTATTATCGCCGCGACGCACCAGAACCTGGAGCTGCGCGTGCAGGAGGGCAAATTCCGTGAGGATTTATTCCATCGCCTGAACGTGATCCGCGTCCACCTGCCGCCGCTGCGCGAGCGTCGGGAAGATATCCCGCGCCTGGCGCGTCATTTCCTGCAGGTGGCGGCCCGCGAGTTGGGCGTGGAAGCCAAGCAGCTTCACCCGGAAACCGATGCCGCCCTCACCCGTCTGGCGTGGCCGGGCAACGTACGCCAGCTGGAAAACACCTGCCGCTGGCTGACCGTGATGGCCGCCGGCCAGGAAGTGTTGATTCAGGATCTCCCTGCCGAACTGTTTGAGGCCACCGCGCCCGAAAGCAGCACCGGGCACGCGCTGCCGGACAGCTGGGCAACGCTGCTGGCGCAGTGGGCCGACCGCGCGCTGCGTTCCGGTCATCAAAACCTGCTGTCTGAGGCTCAGCCAGAGATGGAGCGTACGCTGTTGACCACCGCGCTTCGTCATACGCAGGGCCATAAGCAAGAAGCCGCGCGCCTGCTGGGATGGGGACGTAATACCCTGACGCGCAAGCTGAAAGAGCTGGGAATGGAGTGATCGTACCCCGCTGTGTAAAGGTTATTAATTGAGCGCAAATTGCCGTTATTTTGCGCTTTACTGTTCCGATGAGTTTTGTATGATCGTGCCCGGAAATTGGGGGAACCATCATGCTGGAATCATTAGTGACTTTACTGTCGAGCGGAGCAGCTGAAAGCCACACGCCACAAACTGCCGTTGCGGCGGTATTATGTGCGGCGCTGGTTGGGCTGTTTAGCTAGCAGGGTGAAATGTAAAAGCCGGGTAGCGGCTTCGCCTTACCCGGCTTTGCGCCTTAAATCACCCGTGAAAACTGCTGCATACGCGCCTTCTGGCGCAGATACGCGTCAAAGCACATGCAGATATTACGGATCAACAGACGCCCTTTCGGCGTGACCTCAATCGCGTTCTCCGACACATCCACCAGCCCGTCTTTCGCCAGCGGCGCAATCAGCTTCAGGTCTTCCGCAAAATATTCGCTGAATGTCAGATCCCACTGTGCTTCCACGTCGCTAAAGTCGAGACGGAAGTTGCAGATAAGCGCCTTAATCACATCACGACGAATGCAGTCATCACGGGTCAGCGCGATGCCGCGCCATAGCGCGTTGCCGGTTGCATCAACCTGCTGGTAGTAGAGCTTCAGCTCTTTCTGGTTCTGCGCGTAGCAGTCACCGATCATGCTGATGGCGGAGACACCCATGCCGAGCAGATCGGTATCGCCCTGTGTGGTATAACCCTGGAAGTTACGGTGCAGTACGCCTTCGCGCTGGGCAATCGCCAGCTCGTCATCCGGACGGGCAAAGTGATCCATGCCGATAAATTGATAGCCGCTCTCGGTCAGAGAGGTGATGGTTTCCTGCAGGATATCCAGCTTCTGCTGGGCAGAAGGCAGATCGGCATCTTTGATTTTGCGCTGGGCGGCGAATAGCGTCGGCAGGTGCGCGTAGTTAAAGACGCTCAGGCGGTCCGGGCTAAGTTCAGCCACGCGCTTCAGCGTGAAGGCGAAGCTCTCCGGCGTCTGCTTTGGCAGGCCGTAAATCAGGTCGATGTTGGTCGAGGTAAAGCCGATGTCGCGCGCGTGGTTGAGTAAGGCGAAGATAAATTCCTCGTCCTGCTCGCGGTTGACCAGACGCTGCACCTCTTTATTGAAATCCTGCACGCCCATGCTCAGACGATTAAAGCCTTCGGCGCGTAAGTGATCCAGTACATCCAGCTCAATTTCACGCGGATCGACTTCGATCGAGATTTCGGCGTCGTCGTTAAAATTGAAATTTCCGCGCAGCAGCGTCATCAGGCGGCTTATTTGCGCCTTATTGAGATACGTTGGCGTGCCGCCCCCCCAGTGAAGCTGGCTGACGTGACGACCTTTAAATAGCGGTGCGCGGTGCACAATTTCCTGTTCGAGCGCATCGAGGTATTGGTCGGCTTTATGCTGCTGACGGGTCACGATTTTATTGCAGCCGCAGAAGTAGCAGAGCTTATGACAGAACGGAATATGGACGTAGAGCGACAGCGGACGCTCTGGATAGCGCGCGACGGCCTGAAGAAAATCCGCCTCGCCGAAGGCATCGGAGAACTCCAGCGCGGTGGGGTATGAGGTATAACGCGGCCCGGAATAGTTATACTTCTGGATTAGGGCCAAATCCCAGTCGATAGTTGGTGCTGACATGCTCACTCCTTCCGTTGGTGTCGCGTTCGTATACGGCGGCCCGTTCTGGCCCCATCGCGGGCCATCATTCGGGTGCGCAGCCACTTCTGTCGCCGCGACAACCGCCGTAGTTTAACGAATAACCACACCAGATAACATATAACCGGAAGGGTTATAAGCAGGACTATCGTGCCTGCCGGGTGCAAATGTTAGTTTCCACCTTTCAGAAGACGCATCATATCTTCCTGCTTTTCTTCTTCCTCTTCGTCGTCTTCGTCATCGTAAGACAGACCCAGCTTCTGCATTAGCTCATCAATGCGGTCCAGTTTGGCATCTACCCATGACTGCTCTTCGGCGGTCAGGGTTTCACCCTCTTCAAGACGTTCCAGCAGCGCGTCCAGGCGCTCATCGTTCTCCAGCATATCCAGCTCAGCCTGCGGTGAAAGCATAGGTTTCTCGCTCTTTGGTTTGTGCTGCTTAGTGACCGGGGTGTCTGTCACGCCCAGTGGAATGGGAGTTTTACTGCCGATACGAGGGTCTTTCTGCTGTTTGCCTTTTGCAGAGGCGCCCGCTGCACCACCGCCGTTGGCACGGCTACCCGCAGCATGACCGCGATGTTTTTTGTCGCGTTTGCGGTCGCGCGCTTCCTGGTTCAGTTCTTCGCGCGTTTTGCGGCGTGCTTTTGCTGGGCGTTTCGCGCCCGCAGCGGAGGTTGGTTTTTTCATGATGTTTTATCTTAAAGTCGTTTTCTTCAGTATAGAATTGCGGCGAAATCTAGCAGAAAGCAAGCAAAGAAAAAAGGCGACAGAGCAATCTGTCGCCTTTTTTCCTGACTCACAACCCTTAACGGGTCAGACATTCCATGTTTACCAACAACACACCCTGTTTATCCTTTGGCTGATACCGTCCGTGTATGGTTCCATTTCCTGTTAAAACGCCTCCAGGCGCTGGTCGTCCTGACTATCCTGCGTCTTCGCCTCCTGGCGCTCCTGACCCTAATCCTTAAGTCGATTTCCTGTTGGCTTCCTCGCCTTGCCGCATACTTTACCTTGTTCCGTTAAACTAACAAGCAACGAAACGGTACAAATACGGATTTTCAGATAATTACCTGGAAATAAACTTATGATTTAAAACAGTTTGCATTTTTTGACGTCTGCGAATTCTCTGAAATCTCCCATAGCAACATTAGCCGATCTCTTACAGCCGTTTGGGCATTCGCCTGCAAGCCTCGTGCAATGAGAAAAGCCTTTTGCCCGCATTCGGGTATAATCCCTCCAGATTACGATTTTTGGAGACGACCACGTGACTACCTGGAACTACCAACAGACGCATTTTGTCACCAGTGCGCCCGATATTCGCCACCTGCCTTCTGATACCGGTATTGAAGTGGCATTTGCTGGCCGCTCAAATGCGGGGAAATCCAGCGCCCTGAATACGCTGACCAATCAGAAGAACCTGGCGCGGACCTCAAAAACACCTGGCCGTACCCAGCTGATTAACCTCTTTGAAGTGGCTGAAGGCAAACGCCTCGTAGACTTGCCGGGATACGGTTATGCGCAGGTGCCTGAAGAGATGAAGATCAAGTGGCAGCGTGCGCTGGGCGAATACCTGGAAAAACGCCTGTGCCTGAAAGGTCTGGTGGTGCTGATGGATATTCGTCACCCGCTAAAAGATCTCGATCAGCAGATGATCGACTGGGCCGTAGCAAGCGATATCGCCGTGCTGGTGCTGCTGACGAAAGCCGACAAGCTGGCAAGCGGCGCGCGTAAAGCGCAGGTGAATATGGTTCGCGAAGCGGTACTGGCCTTCAATGGCGATGTACAGGTTGAGCCTTTCTCTTCGCTGAAAAAACAGGGCGTGGACAAGCTGCGTCAGAAGCTCGACAGCTGGTTTAACGAGCTGGAACCCGCGACGGAAGCGGAAGAAGAGTAATACCGAGCGCGGCAATGTCCGCGCTTTTTTTTGCCCGAACTTTTATTTGCCGCAATAAAAAACGCCCCAGTCATTACTGACTGGGGCGGCTAAAATATTCAGCCAAATCCGATTACGTGAAGTAAAAGGTCTGAAAGATAGAACATCTTACCTCTGTACCCTACGTCGATAACTCTACCCCTTTTTTTGCTGTAGAAAAAGCACTTTTTGTAGTTTTTTTTCATTCTTTACATAGGGAATTCTAATGATCGTCACAAAACGCGCGTTGTTATGTTGCTAACTTACATAAAAAGCGCGTTATTCACAGAACCTTTAGTGAGCCTGATCCCAGTTTTCACCACTTCCCACTTCCACCAGCAACGGCACGTCTAGCGTCATGCTGCTTTCCATCAGTTCATGGATCTTTTTCGACACAATATCGAGATCGTCTTTGTGCACTTCAAACACCAGTTCATCGTGTACCTGCATGATCATTTTCACGCGCGGCTTCTCTTTCTCCAGCCAGGCATCAACAGCGATCATTGCGCGCTTGATGATGTCCGCTGCGGTACCCTGCATCGGGGCGTTGATCGCCGCACGCTCTGCGCCAGCGCGGCGCGCCGCGTTGCTGGATTTGATGTCCGGGAGATAGAGACGACGGCCATCCAGGGTTTCAACGTAACCTTTCTCTTTCGCCTGCGCGCGGGTGCGTTCCATATATTCCAGAACGCCCGGATAACGCTCGAAGTAAAGATCCATATACTTCTGCGACTCTTTGCGCGGAATGTTTAGCTGGCGTGAAAGGCCAAACGCGCTCATGCCGTAGATTAGACCGAAGTTGATCGCTTTTGCACTGCGGCGCTGTTCGTTGGTCACGTTGTCCAGCGGTAAACCAAAGACCTCCGCCGCGGTCGCCCGGTGGATGTCTTTTCCTTCCGCAAATGCCGTCAGCAGACCTTTATCGCGGGACAGGTGCGCCATAATGCGCAGTTCAATTTGCGAGTAGTCAGCCGAGACAATCAGGTAGTCATCAGGAGCTATAAAGGCCTGACGAATGCGGCGCCCTTCCTCATTACGCACCGGAATGTTCTGCAGGTTAGGATCGGTTGACGAGAGACGCCCGGTTGCCGCTACCGCCTGATGATACGACGTGTGCACACGGCCCGTTTTCGGGTTGATCATCAGTGGAAGTTTGTCCGTGTAGGTAGACTTCAGCTTCGCGAGACCGCGGTACTGCAGAATCACTTTTGGCAGCGGGTAGTCCAGCGCCAGCTCTTCCAGCACCTCTTCAGAGGTTGACGGCGCGCCGCCAGGGGTTTTCTTCAGCGGCTTGATGCCCTGCTTTTCAAACAGAATGGTTTGCAGCTGCTTCGGTGAAGAGAGGTTAAACGGCTCGCCTGCAAGCTCATGCGCTTTCTGCTCGAGCTCGGTCAAACGCTGCGCGAGCTCGCCAGAGTGGTTATGCAGCACCGTTGGATCGATCTTAACGCCATTGCGTTCGATACGGGACAGAACGGGCACCAGCGGCATTTCAATATGCTGGAATACGTTCAGCGGACCTTCGTGCTTCTGCAGTTTCGGCCACATCTTCAGATGCAGTTGCAGCGTGACGTCGGCATCTTCCGCCGCGTAGCGCCCTGCTTCTTCAAGAGCAATCTGGTTAAAGGTGAGCTGATTTTTCCCTTTACCGGCAATCTCTTCAAAGGTAATGGTTTTGTGCTTGAGCCAGCGGTCAGATAAGGAATCCATATCATGGCGGCCCGCCACGCTGTCCAGAATGTAGGATTCGAGCATAGTGTCAAAGGCAATCCCGCGCAGCTCAATGCCGTAGTTCTGCAGAATGCCGCGGTCGTACTTGAGGTTTTGACCAACCTTCAGCGCCTTTTCGTCTTCCAGAATCGGCTTCAGTAGCTCGAGCGCGCGCTCGCGGGAGATCTGCTCCGGCGCATCCAGGTAGTCGTGCCCCACGGGAACGTAGGCGGCAATACCCGGCTCTGTCGCAAAGGACAATCCCACCATATTGGCTGAGATGTTGTCGAGGCTGTCTGTTTCGGTGTCAAAGGCAAAGACCGGCGCTTTTTTCAGTTTCTCGATCCAGGCGATCAGCTGTGACTCTTCCAGAATGGTTTCGTAGTTGTCGAAGGAGAGCGCTGCGGCTTCTTCTTCCGCCTGATCTTCGGCATCAACGACAATCGTCTCTTTCGGCTTAGCAGCAGGTTTGGCCCCTTTAGCCTGCAGCCATTTACCGGCTTCCACGTCAGTGGTCCAGCGCTTGAATTCGTATTTCTTAAACAGGCTCAGCAGGTCGTCAGCGGAAGGCTGTTGCACTTCCAGCTGCTCACAGCCCAGCTCCAGTTCCACATCGGTTTTGATTGTTGCCAGCTTATAGGAGAGATAAGCCACCTCTTTGTTCTCTTCCAGCTTCCCGGCCATGGTTTTTGCGCCACGGAAGGAAAGTCCGGCGATTTTTTCTGGTTCCGCGTAGAGCGTGTCAAGACCACCCAGCCCCTGAAGCAGCGCCTGCGCGGTTTTTTCACCGACGCCAGGAACGCCAGGAATGTTATCCGAGGAGTCGCCCATCAACGCGAGGAAGTCGATAATCAGCTCTGGCGGCACGCCATACTTAGTGACTACTTCTTCTGGCCCCAGAATGGTGTTGGTCATGGTGTTGATCAGGGTAATACCTGGCGTCACCAGCTGCGCCATATCTTTATCACCGGTGCTGATCAGCACCGGACGGCCCATTTTTTCAGCTTCGCGCGCCAGCGTACCGATGACGTCGTCGGCCTCCACGCCAGAGACGGCCAGCAGCGGCAGGCCCATTGCTTTCACCATGGCGTGCAGCGGCTCAATCTGCGCACGCAGATCGTCAGGCATTGGCGGACGATGGGATTTGTAATGTTCAAACAGTTCATCGCGGAAGGTTTTGCCTTTCGCATCAAAAACGACAGCCGCATGGGTGGGCTGATATTGAAGAATCAGGCTGCGCAGCATATTCAGCACGCCGTACATCGCGCCGGTAGGTTCCCCTGCGCTATTGGTCAGAGGAGGAAACGCATGGTACGCCCGATACAGGTAAGAAGAGCCGTCGACGAGAATAAGTGGGTTTTCTGGGATCTGAACCATAATGTCCGTGCCTTTAATCAATTTATGCGTAAAGGATGCCACAGAAGGATGAAAACATCAGTTATTCAGGTTCGATACAGGAAAAGATTTTGCGATCGTGAGGATCGCTCGCAAAATTCAAACTGTGGATAAGTTTGTGAATATTTTCACTTCAAATGAAAAACAGATACTAAAAGCAGGCACGCGTTGATAATAAATTATTAAATATCATAATGTTAACAACTAACACTGCATGAAAATAGCCTGCTGATGGCAATTTAGTCTATGTGGATATAAGTCCTGATTAGCGCACAATAATAGAGAAATCTTCTGCTTCAGGGGAAAAGCCGTCTATTGACGATATGAAAGCGCCATAATTTTGTCACTTTTCTGATAAAATCAGCCCCCAGCGCCGTATCATCGGCGGGTCCATTAAAGCTAACCACCTGAAAAAGCTCATCATGTCGAGATTGCTCGCTGCAATAACATTACCGCTAAGCATCATTTTAACAATTCTGGTGACGATTGCGTGTTCTGTGCCAATCATTATCGCCGGGATCGTTAAACTGCTGCTGCCTGTGCCTGCGGTGTGGCGATCCGTCTCTGCGTTTTGTAATTTCATGATGTATTGCTGGTGTGAAGGGCTAGCGATCCTGCTGTGCCTGAATCCGCATCTGAAGTGGGATGTCGAAGGGCTGGAGAGCCTCAACAAAAAGAACTGGTACCTGCTGATCTGCAATCATCACAGCTGGGCGGACATCGTGGTGTTATGCGTGCTTTTTCGCAAACATATCCCGATGAACAAGTACTTCCTGAAGCAGCAGCTCGCCTGGGTGCCCTTTATCGGGCTGGCCTGCTGGGCGCTCGATATGCCGTTTATGAAACGCTATTCGCGCAGCTATCTGATTCGTCATCCGGAGCGTCGCGGTAAGGATGTGGAGACCACGCGCCGCTCCTGTGAAAAGTTTCGCGCACATCCAACGACCATCGTGAACTTTGTGGAAGGCTCACGGTTTACGGAAGATAAACGTCAACAAACACGCTCCCCTTATCAGAACCTGCTTCCGCCAAAGGCGGCGGGTATTGCGATGGCGCTTAACGTGCTGGGTGCACAGTTCGATAAACTTCTGAACGTTACGCTCTGCTATCCGGAAAATGACAGGACGCCATTCTTCGATATGCTAAGCGGCAAGCTGACTCGCATTGTTGTTCGGGTGAATTTAGTGCCGATCGATGCCGGGCTGCACGGTGACTACGTTAACGATAAGAATTTCAAACGTGGTTTCCAGCAGTGGCTTAATACGCTCTGGAAAGAGAAAGACGAACAGATAGACAGCATT
Organism: Enterobacter cloacae complex sp. 385G4; assembly: GCF_057320665.1. Classification (NCBI taxonomy): domain Bacteria; kingdom Pseudomonadati; phylum Pseudomonadota; class Gammaproteobacteria; order Enterobacterales; family Enterobacteriaceae; genus Enterobacter; species Enterobacter cloacae complex sp. 385G4. Next base: position 3,373 of record NZ_JBXWDD010000011.1, on the reverse strand, counting down.
AAATCTTCATACAAAAACGCCGGTCAGTGACCGGCGTTTTCATATCAACGAAATTACTTCTTCTCAACCAGGTATTTCACGGTATCAGCATACTGCTGTACGAAAATATCCATGCTGCTGGTGTCCATGCCCTGCATGTTCAGCTGATATTTGCCGTTAACAAACATCGCCGGAACGCCCTGAAGCTGCAGATCAGCGGCCGCTTTTTCCTGCTGAGCAACCAGAGATTTCACTACAAAGCTGTTCCACGCGGCGTCGTACTCTTCACCTTTCACACCGGCATCAACGAACACTTTGCGGATATCCGCAGTGGTCTGAACGGTCTGGGTTTTCTGTACGGCCTCGAACATTGGAGCAGTGATTTTATCTTCCACGCCCAGCGCCATCGCAACCGCCCACGCCTGAGTCAGGTCTTTACCCAACGGGCCCAGGAATTCAACGTGGTACTTGGTCATTTTGGTGCCTTCCGGCAGCTTTTTCTTCACGTTGTCAGAAACATGCAGCACCTCTTCGAATTGATAGCAGTGCGGGCAATAGAATGAGAAGAACTCCAGAACCTGTGGCTCGCCAGCAACCGGCTTTTCCAGCGTGATAAACTGTTTACCGTCGGTAAACTGCGCAGCAGAAGCGCTAAATGCCAGAATCATACCTGCCAGCGCCAGCCAAATTTTTTTCATGATTAACTCTCTCCTGGGTGTGTCCAATTAATACATCGGCGTTAATTGCAGAGGGGGTTCCTGAAGAACCTTAACCTGCTGAGTGAATGTAGATATCTGGCTGCGCCAGTAATCTTCTCCGGTAAGCCACGGGAAATTACGAGGAAATGCGGGATCGTCCCAACGCCTGATTAACCATGCGAGATAATAAACAAAACGCATCGCACGTAAAGGCTCAATCAGGGCAATTTCGTCTGAATTAAACGGGCTAAATTCTTCATAGGCTTCAATAATCGTTTCAAGCTGCATGCGCTGCTCGGCTTTGTCGCCATTGAGCAGCATCCACAGATCCTGAACCGCTGGTCCCATGCGCGCATCGTCGAGATCGACAAACAGTGGACCATCGCGCCAGAGAATATTTCCGGCGTGACAATCGCCATGCAGGCGCAGAATGGAAATATCATCACGCCAGCAGGTTTTCACCGCAGCAATAAGCTTATCGGTGGCGTTGAGGAAATCATCCTTTAACGCAGCGGGGATCAGCGCAGACGTTTCGAATATCTGACGTGGTTCGGTGAGATATTCATGAATCCCGATCGTTGGTCGGGCAGTGAACGCTTTTTTACGTCCCGTCTGATGAATGCGTCCCAGATAGCGAGCAACCCACTCCATCTGATCGATATTATCCGCTTCAAACTGGCGGCCACCCAGACTGGGGAATACGGCATAGTAAAACCCTTCATGCGTGAGCAGCGTTTGGTTATTGAACTTTATCGGTGCGGCAACGGGGACGTCATCAACCAGCAGATCGTGAGCAAACTGGTGCTCCTCCTGAATTTGCTGTGCAGACCAACGTTCAGGGCGATAGAACTTTACGACGAAGCGCTGACGATCCTCGTCCTGAAATTGATAGACGCGGTTTTCGTAGCTGTTTAACGGAGTTAGCCCGGAATCCACACGAATACCCTGTTCAAACAGGGCATCCATAATGGTATCCGGGTGTAGTGTCTGGAAAGTAAAAGCCTGGTCGTTCATCCGATCATCCGGAAATTATACGAATGATTCAGGATATCATCTTGTAGCGATTTCGGTGGCTCCGCTTACAAGCTTTTACTCTTTAATTACGCCTCGGGCGCGCAGCAATGCAGTTTTAAAATCTTCCTCATAATCCTTCTGAATACCAGGAATAACAGCATCTTTGGCTGAGTCGCGCATTTTGAGGTGGTAGATCAGGATGTCGTCAGAAAGGTCTGCCAGATTGCCGTCAAAACCTGACTCTTTTGCCAGTTTCTGTAAGAATTGCATCAGATTCAGCTCTGGCTCTTTTTGCCAGGCTGGCTGGAGGAGTTCAATGACTTCATTCAGACGTTTACATTTCATGGTGGTGCTCCTTTCATTTAGAGTGACACGTTAGCAGGGTCAATCCCACAATAAAAGAGGCGATATTCGTGAATCTTAGCCTGGAAATCACTGGGGTCGTTCTGGCAGGCGGCAGAGCTACGCGGATGGGCGGGGAAGATAAGGGACTGCAGCTCCTGAAAGGCAAGCCCTTATGGCAGCATGTCGCTGATACGCTTGTCGATCAGGTATCGGCAATGGCGCTGAGCGCAAATCGCCATATCGATATTTACCAGCGCAGCGGGTTTCCCGTTTATCAGGATAATCTCGCAGATTTTCCGGGGCCGCTGGCCGGCATGCTTTCGGTGATGCAGCAGTCGCAGGGAGAGTGGTTTCTCTTTTGTTCGTGTGATACGCCTTTTATACCCACCTGCCTGGTGGAACGGATGGTGCAACAGCGAGGTGATTCACCCGTGGTCTGGGTGCATGACGGCGAGCGCGACCACCCAACTATCGCGCTCATTAACCGATCCTTGATTCCTGCTATGAGCGACTATCTGGCTTCCGGAGAGCGAAGAGTGATGGTGTTTATGCGTAAGGTCGGCGGACATACTGTTGATTTTAGCGACATGAAAACATCGTTCGTGAATGTGAACACAATAGAAGATTTACAGGCCATGCAGGAGAAGAGATGAATTCTGTTTTAGCCATTTCAGCCTGGAGTGGGACAGGAAAAACCACGTTGCTGAAAAAACTGATACCCGCACTGTGCGCCCGCGGTATTCGTCCAGGCTTGATTAAGCATACTCACCATAATATGGATGTCGATAAGCCGGGCAAAGATAGCTATGAGCTGCGCAAAGTGGGTGCCGCGCAGACAATGGTAGCAAGCAACCAGCGTTGGGCATTGATGACAGAAACGCCGGATGAGGCACCGCTGGATCTCGCGTATCTGGTGAGCCGGATGGATCATTCCACGCTGGATCTGGTGCTGGTTGAGGGATTTAAGCATGAGGCCGTGCCTAAGATCCTACTGTTCAGAAGTGATGCCGGGCACGATATCAGCGAGTTAACGCTGGATGAGCATGTGATTGCGGTGGCCAGCGATGTGGCATTGCCGCTTGAGGTTCCGGTGCTGGATTTAAATGATGAGGATGGGATTGCTGAGTTTATTGTGAAGTGGTGTGCGGTCTGACTTGCCGGGTGGCGGCTTCGCCTTACCCGGCCTACGGTTTGTGCAGCGCAGAAACGCAAAAAGGCCATCCTTTCGGATGGCCTCTTCACTTATTTGATGCCTGGCAGTTCCCTACTCTCACATGGGGAGACCCCACACTACCATCGGCGCTACGGCGTTTCACTTCTGAGTTCGGCATGGGGTC
>NZ_JBXWDD010000010.1:0-111272 GCF_057320665.1 Enterobacter cloacae complex sp. 385G4 | reverse complement strand
CCGCAAACCTGAAATGGGCCTTTTTGCGATAAGCGCCGTTTACAGATGCTCTTACATAGGAACCGCCACCAGTTTCACATATAGGACAGACGATATCTTCACGAGCAAAGGCATGTACGGTGCTGTCATCTAAACCCAACAATGCTACATATTGCTCCGGATCTACCTCTTTTTGCAGAGCTTTTGAATATGCTGTGTCTGTCATTTGCGGTTCCTTGTAAGCCATACTTCTGATAGCTAATTATTGATTATTTTCCACGCCACAGCGTACACCCTTTCACGCACTTCTGTATCACACCATCCCCACTCTTTCGCCAATCTGCATACATCGTCTGGCAGACTATCGAAAACCGTTGCTATTAGCAGCTCGTCTGGCGTCCTCCCTAAATTCACCAACACATCATTTATCAAGTCTTCAACCGTCGTCATAATCATCTCCTACCAGTCCCAGGCTGGTAATCCGTCCACCAGCTCGGCGTCGCAATCGAAGTGAACCGCGTCATAGCCGGCATCCAGTACCTTCTGAATGTTCTCGATGGTTTGCCATGTGACGCCGTAATCACGTAGCTCTTCTTTCCAGTCGTTGCCACGCATACCTGCGCGGACAACCCATCCGTACTCCGTGCCGTGTACCCAATTCAGTCCACGATCTGTTAGTGGGTCGAAACAGATATTAGGCAGACACTCAGAGTCATGCTGTGTAACGTGGGCGGTGCTGATCACCGCCGTCTTATACGATTCGGTGATTTTCAGCATCATGCCTTCTCCTTTGGAAACAGAGTGTCGGCCGTGTCAGAAATGACATCCCAATTCACGCCGACGCTGGCGTCATGGCACTCTTTGATTTTTCGCAAAACCTGAACGCACTGTTCGTCAGTCAGGTCTGGTCGCACTTCACCTACATCTTCCTTGTGCCACATCACCATCAGCAGCGGCTCGTCTTCTGGGTAGTTCTCCAGCTTCTCGATGATGTCTTTTGCGGTTCCGAACATGATTAACTCCTTAAACAACTTGTTTTCTTGTTGGCGTTATTATCTCAAATAACAAAAGGCAGAAAACAAGATGTTTAAGTGATGATTAGGTGAGTTTGAAGTCGTCCGCATCGTCGACGAACTCCATAAATCTGGCCTCCACGCTCGAGTGCGTTATCAGAAACTCAAGACCTCTTCCCAGCGAGATTGGTTCTTCCAGCAAAAACTCGAACCCATCTTCATGAGTCCTGCCCAACCAGTATCCGCCGCCATACTCCTTCAATCGTTGAAAGAAAACGTACTGCCCCGGCTTGAAATTTTGAAGAGTCTCGCCTCTATAGACGATCTGATAGTTTGAGTCTTTGAGTCCCATTTTTCCGCCCTCAATACTGTATATATAAACAGTAGTATTTATTACTATACCGGTCAACTTTGCGGGTTAAGGGAATAACAAGCTGGTGAAAACAATTTGTTTCGGCACTTGAGATTTTGCAAACCGTACATACATGAAAAGCGGCAATTTTTGAAACCTGATTTGACCCAAGTGAAAGGAGGAAACGATGAAGACCTATGATCGCAACCGTAACGCTATCACTACCGGCAGCCGAGTGATGGTGGCAACGAATGGTGCAACGGGAGTCATCAAGGAAATCTGCGGAGAAGGCAAATCAGAAGAACAATTACGCCGTTCTGACTGCGTGTCTATCGAAGGTGTGGAGGGTCTGTTCTGCCCAATGGATTTAGTTCGCCTGGGGTTCCATTAATTTCACCAGCTATAAAACAAATTGTTTAAGGCCACAACTAGTGGCCTTTTTGATTTCTGTTTAGTGGCTTCTGAATCCATTACAACCGCGAAGAAACTCAACGATATAGCGCTTCATCTTCTCTGGTTCGTCTCCCGACCATCCATCTGGTGGTGTCCACGCTTCGACAATATCAGCCATCTTTTTCGCTTTGGCTGGCGTCACATTAAGAGGGTCATTGGTATGCTTCTGGTTGACCAGACTCTCCATGCCCGGAATGTCCAGTATCGTAAACCAGGTTCCGTTAGCAAGATCAAGACCAGGGATACGCTGTCCACTACGTCGTTTGTCTACAAGAGAAACCGTCATCGCAAGTCCTCAGTACTCAAATTTGCAGGTAAAGTGATTGCCACACTCGGGGCTTCTTCGGCGCTGGATTTGGCCTCCAGTTCGGATACACGCTTGCGCAGCGCCTCGATTTCAGCGGCCATGTAGTAACCGACCATCGCGAAGACAGCGAAAGAGTTGTCCGCCTCATCCGGAGACACGGAAGCCATCAGCAGACCATCGTGCATGTTCTGGCTGCCGTCAGTAATGGCGACCGCATACGAATCGCTGGTTTCCCGTTTATACAGTACGACGACCGGGTTCTTGATTTTCTCTCTCATCACGATGCCTCTTACTTATTATCTGATTTGTCCAACTCTTTCAGCCCATCACGTACCGCGTTCACGATACGTTCCAGGTATTGGTATCTGGGGTTTGGCACCGTTGGCCAACCGGCATACCACGGATCGTCACCAAACAGACTCAGCAGTTCGTTACCGACACCGAAACAGCAGCAACTTTCTTTTACGTCATCAGCGTTTTCTGCCTCGTCCCACATATTGCGGGCCTGTTCTGCGTCGATTTCTCTCTCCCTGCGCAACTTTATGATTTCGGACTTCACGAAAAGCAGGTTTGCGTCGTTGTCATCGTCGACCGTACTCAGCAATTGAGGGTCGAGGCAACCAATCAAATAATCGTTGCTCACTATCTTAATAAACGTCTGCACGTCATCCCCGCCCATCGCGAACCAGGCAGCAGTCCATGCTTTCCCATAGCAGGTGATGGTGACTCTTCCCTTGCCCGGCTCGTAGTTTTCAATCATTACGCGTACCGGGTCGAGACGCTCCAGATCCGTCAGCACAAAGGAAAGAACATCTATTTTTTCGACCTTCATGCAGCCTCCCACGCGCCCCAGATCAGCGCTTTGTGTTTTTCATAACGTTTGGTGTGTACCGGTTGCAGACTGGCAATGCCTTTCTTCACCATCGCCCGGGCGTTTATCAGCAACGAATGCTCTATGCCTTTTTTCTCCAGGTACTCGACAACACCGGCATCGGCACCAATCTCCTTGCCGTCAAAGAGTACGGCCAGCATCAGCTCTTTCTCTGCGAGGTAGATGGCTGAAAACTCAGGGTCGCGACTCACGATAGAAGAGGTATTGTCCAGCAGGTCAGCCAGCTTGATCATGCGCGTCTGCATGTCGAGGCTTTGCTCCAGCTCCCGGACGTTGATGATGAAGCGCTGTATTCGATTGCCGTCTTCTGGTCTGGCAATGTTGGTCAGAGCCAGAACCATTTCGGCTACGTGCTCACCGAAGTGCTCACGAACCATCTCTATGGTGACATGGGTGTCTTCGACCACATCATGCAGAAGCGCCGCGATCTGCATCTCCACGGTTCCACCATGCCAGGCAACAATCTCGCGGACAGCAACCGGGTGGTTGATGTAATCTTCACCGGTATATTTTCTTTTCTGGCCAACGCCGCCATGAGCGCCAGCGGCAAACATATGGGCTTTGGAAATACGGGACATTCTTAACTCCGTTGTTTTCTGGATGTAGTTATTTTCAAAGATAAGAAAAGGCAGAAAACAAATTGTTAAAGGCCACAAGAGTGGCCTTTTGTTTACTCAGCGATAAGCGATCCAATCATCGCCTGTAGCTCTCGTTCTTTTTCTTTGGCTACACGGAGTAATTCGGCATTTACATGACGTTGCAGCTTATCCATTACACGGAACGACGGACGGCGCATGACGCTCTCGTCGATGGGTTTGGTATTCAAGCTAATAAGATGCCCGAAGTGGTTGAAGCCAGCCCCGACGAACACTTCATATAGCTGGGCGTCGCGCTCAAACAGAGCGATCCCATTTCGCACCTCAAGCAGCGTTCCTTCCTCAATAAGCGTATCCAGCGCCTTATCCCAGACCGGACAAAAGCGATAATTGAAACCTTCCAGTAATGCTGTAAAAAACAGCGAAACGGCATTACCCAACTTCATAGTTACTCTTCCTTACTCCTTGCTCTGTTAGCCTGCACTTCCTTAGCCAGCTCGTAGGTAATTTTGCACGGCACAATCATCGCCCAGCCTTTTTCGTGGCTGTTAATCACCTGCTGAACATGGCCGTCTGTAATGGGCAGATCCGGCAACTGTTTAAAAACTTCCATCTGCTCATGGATATGCAGAAACCACCTTGCCAGCTCCATCTGCTCACCACGGGTGAGGGGATTATCCAGCGGAGACTTAACAAAAGCGGAGACTCGCTCGACAAGCAGGTCATTCATGCCGCGCACCTCTCTGCTTTCTCCTGCAATTCGCGGACATACTCGACCAAAGAGCCGCCTGGCGGGATCTGGCATTCCTCAACCAACTGGAAGTAGATGTCTGCGGCCGCGCGTGTGTTCGAGCCTTTGTTCAGCTGTTCTTCGCGCAGCGCATCACGTTCGTTGATCAAACGGACGCACTCGCCGTTACGCTGATCCACAACGGCCTCAAGTTCAGCGATACGTTCGCCTGGCGTCTTGCCTTCTTTGCGCTGGATGGTGACGGTAAACTCGCCCATTTCAGGAACGTTGTACCCAAGCTCCAGATAATTTCTGGCGCCGCTGCGGACAAACTCACCTGCGAACATGGTGGCGAACATCGCAGAGGCCATTTCTCCTTTGAAAAGCGACTCCAGATCTAACGGAGTACCGGCAGCCAGAGCCTCTTTTGCTGTGTCAATTGCGTCCATGAACCGGTCAAACTCATTGGCGCGTTTCTCAAGGTCTCTCCACTGCTGGCTCCAACGGCGTGCCAGATGATCGATAAAAACCTGCGCCGATTCATCAAAGTTACCTTCGAACGTCACAAGCTCCTTGTCGATTATGATGGTTCCGGCAGGCGTTCCTGCGTTCCCCTGTAGCACTAAATTAAATGGCAGCTTCGCCTGATCAACGCTGGCGAATGTAATTCTCGATTTTTCGCTCATGTGTTTACCTCTGATAAAGTGGCTCTATTCTTACATAAATTAGGTAAGTGTTTACCTATCATTTTACGCATTTGAAAACGTATACGCTGACAGTGATTCCGGTGTCTTCAAACTCGTCAGTAAACGACTTCCCTTTGGCATAAACGAAATTATCCAAAGTCATCCACTTCAGAACTGGCGCATCACCCGGCAGTACTGCCACCAGTCTCCCACCGACTTTAAGATGCTCCAGCGCGGCCAGCGTATGCTCTCTGTGACGGCCAAGAGAGTAGGGCGGGTTCATGACGATTTTGTCGAACTGATAGCCTGCATTGTCCTCAGACCACTTCATGAAGTCGCAGCAGACCGTATTTGTGTACCCCTTGCCAAGCAGGATATCAGCGAAGAGAGGTGCGACTTCTATACAGGTAACGTCTTCCGGATTGGCGTCGATGCATGCCAGCAGATCTCCGCGCCCGGCTTCAGGCTCCAGCAGCTTCTCACCTGGCTTCAGCTCTATGGCTCTGGCAACGTACTCCGCTATCAAACGCGGGGTAGGGTAGAACTGGTGTGATTTTGTATCCGGTATTAAGCCGGTGGCCACAATCGTATTGAGCGTATGGCCGATCTCATACGGGAACTGCCAGTGCTTTTTCTCCTGCACGCCGCCAATGAAGTTCAGTGTGCGCTCAAGCTCTTCCACCTGTGACTTCTGTAGGTTGGAATCAGAGAAGTACCAGACGCCTTTGTCTTTGCTGAATCGCCCGTCGCGCAGCGCGGTACGAACCGGCTCGGAGATCGTCTTCTGGATTAACCCGAACTCTTTTGGTGCCCGTGTTTTGGGTGCAGTACGGCATGGCGCCGGGATTGCTGCAGGCATACTGTAAGCCAGCACCTCATTCAGCTTCCAGGCCACGTCAGGATGTATTTCAAAGTGAACGTTGCCGTTCTTGAACATCTTCACGCGCATCAGGTTTCCGTCGACATTCATCCAGTCACCGGTCTGGCAGTCGTTTGCCCGGTACGCAGCAGATAGCATCTCAGTTGTGCGGTTGATGGTGATGAACTCCTTGTGCGCGAAGAAATGAAGCATGACGCGCAGGTCGTCGATGTAGTCCTCTTTTCGGTAGTTCACGCTGACGCTGTCCCGCCAGAACTCGGAAATGCAGTTGGCGATGATCAGACGCTCGCTAAAGCCGTTCGTCTTATTGGTCTTGTGGGCAGGACTCAGCGCCTTAAACAAGCCATACACGCGCTCAGAGAGATATTTGTGCCTGTCATTCAGCAGATTGAGCATCGTGGGGATGACCGTTTCTGCTTTGAACTCCGGCACGCCAACGAACTCCTTAACCTTCATCTGGTAGCCGGTTCTGTCAGTCCTGATGGTCTCCTGCTTGCCCTCGATGAACTGCTCACGCCACTCGTCGCGGCGGGAAGCTGGCATGATCAGCAGAACGTTTGTCATATCCGTGACCTTCTTCCAGTACTCGGCCCAGATATTCTGTTTCACCCATTCAAGGTCGACCTTATCCAGCCAGGCTCTGTTAAAGCGTGTGCGCTCGTCATCCGGCCGGTGGTTGAGTCGCAGCAGGCGGTTAATCATGTTGTGGCGTTCGTCGCCATAAACGAAGTCGTGAACCTGATGCATGAATGCGATCTCTTTCTCGCACTCGGCCACAATTTCGTGGATGACGTTCATTTCCTGCCGGTAGTCGATATCAGTGTTTGGGGTGATAGCGTCAATGATGGAAAGGGCTGCATTCATGATTGCACCATTAAACAAATTGTTTTCTTGTTGGTGTTATTTTCCCAAAGTTGAAAAGGCGTAAAAGCAGCATTTACAGGCGTTGCAGCTGATTTAAGGCGTAAAAAAGGGGGCTTTCGCCCCCTGTCGGCAGGTGAGAAATTAGTGGTGTACGTGCTGCGTTTTGTGCGGCTGTTTGTTCAGGTCGTGGCGATGGGTCAGCTCGCGCATCATGTCTTCAAGACGGCTCTTGGTGTCGTCAAGCTGGTCGGCCATTGCCCCCAGCAGCTGGCGAACGGCCATCGGATCGTCGCTGTTCAGCTCAGGCATTTTGAACCCAGCCTGGGAAGACATCAGTTTGAAGGCGGCCAGCAACATCGCCAGAGAAGACTTCAGCCCGGCGATTTCGCGATCTTTGCTGGCGTTGGTTTCATCTGCCTTGACTGAATCCGGTGAGCACTTCGGCTTGCTTACCATTTCCAGCGTTGCCTGAAGTTTGTCGGCGCGCTCTTTCTCTTCCAGATACGCTTCGCCGAAATGACGCGCCAGCATCACAATTTCAATCGGATCATCAATCATGCTTGAGAACTTGAGAACGCTGAAAAGGCGGTCGATAGGGGAGGCGTCGTCTTCGTGACCAACCACAAGACCCATGATCTCAACCAGTTCAGCCGCACCAACTTTTTTAATCACGCTTTCAACTTTGGCATTAGTTTTTTTGCATTTTTCGCACATGTGTTTTTTCCTTATGTCTTTAAACAAGTTGTTTTCTTGATGGCGTTATTGTGACGTGACATAAAAGGTGGGCAAACGCTACGTAAAGGCGGACGCCCACACTGACGGTTAATGAAGACGTTTGGGTTCCTTCATTTCACGTTCGACATGCTCACGACACGGCTCATACTCAATGGCGCTGGCGGTAATTTTCCCGGCAGCAATTAGCTTCACGGCAGCAAAGCAAAGTCCTTTAAAGGTGAACTTGGCCTGGTTGCGTCCGTTTCCGATGACAACGTTTTTGCCATATCCGCGGTCAATGAAGATCTTGAGGAACTGGCGGTTAACAGTGGTGTATTTGCGCTTAACGTACACATCACCCAGCGAGTCCATCAGCGCACCCAGAACAGCCCCGGACGTTCCGAGAATGCGACCAGCTTCATTCAGCCCATAAAGCTCATCAGCAGTGCCGCAAATGGTGTCCATGAGAATGGCTTTTGGTTTTGCGTTAGATAGTGCAACGCCTAACGCTTCGTTCTCTTTCTCCAGACGCTCGTTTTCCTCGACCTGGTGTAACAAATGAACCAGAGCCTCTTTATAGGTACGTGGAATAGCAGGCGTTCCGCGGTCGGCAAACATGGACTCAAGCTCTCTCCACCGATCAACAAGGCGTGCGGTAAATTCAGGAGAAAGCTGTGCCACGACAACGATGCTATCGCGCTTACCCTGTTCGGCTTCGAACAAGTAAAACGTAGCCGGACGCCCGGCAGTGGGCTTTTCCACCATTGGTGGAAAAGTAATAACGCCGGATTTAGCGAGTCTTTCAATGGTGCGTTTTACGCTGTCATGGCGACTGCCGACCATTTCGGCGATCTCCTGACTGGTCATCGATGGTTTGGCGTGTAAGCCTGTAGTGGTGGGAGTGTGTGCAGTTGCCTCAAACATACATTCTCCATTCAGTGTAAAAAGGGCCGTAAGTGGCCCTTGTTGTTAACTCTCATTGGTTAATTAGCTAAACAATTTGTTTTAACAGTGCCGAAAAGGGATTCAGCATCAAAAGAACCCGAGAATGCTGCCCACCGGTACAACGAAAATGCCCACGACACGCGCAAGTGTCATTCCGGCATCAAACTGCAGATCGCCACCGTTCACGAGTTTCACCAGATTCATGATCCAGCCACCAAGCAGAAAAATGGCCAGGCCAACAATCATCGCGGTGACTTTCTGGAAGCTCCATTTCATGCAATAGCCTCAGTCACAGCAGAAGGAAGATCCGGAGTTGCAGGTCGAGCTGGAATCGTGTCCAGCAGCATCCCATCCAGAGAGACAGGAGGTCGTTCTGGCAGGGGTGTCGTCTGCAAGGTTGTGGTGGAAGTAGTTGTGTCCGGTATCAACAGACTCTGACCGGCTGGTACGGCTACCGCTGCCAGGGTTGCTAAAATTACTCCGTAGGCCATTGGCTTCAGTCGATTTCGTTGAAAATTTTCCATGAGAACTGTCCTTGTGTGCCTGGGATTCACGCAACACACGAGAGGCGACGGAATCACGCACCTTCTCCATGCCTACTGTCGCGCCCAGATTTGCTATGGCGGTAGCTTGCGCATCAATGCGCTTCTCCAGCTCAAACACTCGTTCTTCCAGTTCCGCAAGGCGTGCAGAAACACGACCGCTAAACAGCTCGGCCAGAACCAGGCGAATTGAACGGGGACGTTTATTGAAAGAAGTGAAAGGCGTTTGACGTGCCATTTGGATTCCATTCAGTGTCAGAAAGAGTTGCGGCTGGCCAAGCCAGCCGCCTTTTGGCGTTCCATCCTGGAACAGTACCTAACCGGTACTTCGTCATCCTGACGAACGGTAAGATACTTGATTTTAAATAATAGGTAAATACTTACTTATCATTTTGTGGCAAAAATCCAATGTCACGCTTGTGAGGCATATCAGCTGCGAAGTAGGCGGCGATCATTGCTGGCCGTTCAATAGATCTGCCATGAGAGAGGATTGGACCAAGCCCTGGATAACGAGAGAGCACAGTGCTAATACCCCAGGCGACAACAGATGAGTTCATGGCAACATTTTGGAAGGTATCTTCGTATCATGATGTGGTTAAATAGACATGATTTAACCCAATGGAATTTTAGCCATGCTAGCCTTCTGGCACGAATATTCAGATCTCATCTCCGCATTTTTAGCGGCTCTTTTAGGCGGGTGTTTCACGATGAAAGGAGTGACAGCTCAAGTGAAACAGCAGGCAAAACAGCAGGCAACAGCGGCCAGAGAGAAGCGTATCACAACGCTATTGGGTGTCAGAGAGGAAATAGACTCACTGATTAAACTGTATCAGGCCAGAATGGCAGAGGAAATCGAAAAATACGACCGGAACTCACCGTTCGATAACATTTTCCCCATTACTCAAAACTACTTCACGTTCTATGAAGCCAATTCGGCATCCCTACCTGAAGTTCATAGAGAAACACTCTCAAAAATTGTGGCTTTTTATACAAGCGCAAGAAGCCTAATTGATTCCTATCGCGGTAATAATGCACTTATCGAACGGCTGGACTCCACGCAGGTTGCAAGTGACATTACTGGCAACAAAGAGCATCTTGCACACCTAAAAAGATACACAATCCTAGCCACAGAGTACGGCCGCGGATTAATGATGATTCATGAAGAGGTCATGCTGCGCTATAAACAGGTTATAGAAGCCATCGATGGTGAAATCTCACAGCTACAATGCAGTTAGCACTACAGTCTGTCCGCATATTACTCGACGCGGTCGGGCTTAGTGGGCTGAAGGTCCGCTGTGAGCGAAAAGCGGATGTTATGCCTGAAATAATGTTCCTTTAGTGTGAAGAGGATTTAAAGGAATAAGATAAAATTTACATGGCCGTCACCCAGTTAATCCCGAAATCCGGCCATGTAAGAACTTTCCAGGTTATGAAGGCAAGTTGATTCTAATTGTCATATTACGGCCAGGCCGTATTTAACGGATGTTAAACCAGCCAGTCGTTTCCTCAATTACACGCCAGAGTTTCTGGGGTATAGCAAGTTGCTCTACGTCTGATGCAGCAATACTGAGAGCAATTTTTCCTTCAGCTTTGCCATCAACGAATTTAACCCAGTCTGGGTTCATCACCATACCCTGACCTACTGCCGTCAAAGATACCCCTGCTTTTACAGCATCCTCGGCCTGCTCTGGCGTTCGCAACTGCCCGGCAACAATCAGAGGTATACGTCCAGCAAGGTGATCGCGCACGATTTCTATGATTTTGGGGCCATTCGGTGCATCAACGGGTCTGGCTTCAAGTGCATTACCGAGTGATACATGAAGATAATCAATACCCTCATCGACCAGGCGGTCAACCAGCTGAAGCGACTCATCAATGCGCAACCCATCTTCGTAATGCTCATCCAGTGAAATGCGGTATCCCATCAGGAAGGGATCGGTTGCATGCTCAGCAATCGTTTTACGCACACTCTCAATGACGCTGAGCGGGAAACGCATACGGTTTTTAAGGGAGCCGCCCCATTGATCTTCTCTACGGTTGGAATGAGGTGAGAAAAAGTTCTGAAGTAAAAAACCATGAGCACCATGTAACTCAACACCATCAAATCCTGCTTCTATTGCACGACGAGTTGCTTCCCCGAAATCGTGAATAACAGTTTCGACTTCAGTGCATGTCAGTTCACGAGGGGTAACGGACGGTGCGAAAGGACCGGCGTCACCGGGAATAGCGCTTGCGGCTACAATATCCGAAACCAGTTCAGGGCTGGTTTTCACACCTGCATGGAATATTTGTAAGATTGCCGGTGCTCCACCGCTTTTAGCAGCAATAGCAAGGCGCTTTAAACCGGGAATAAATTTGTCGTCATACGCAGCAAACTCTCCCGTAAACCCAATGCCGTTTTCCTGAACATGTGTACAGCCAGTAATGACCAGCCCGATGTCCTGAACGCGTCGACGATAATATGCTTCTTCCTCATAAGATACCGTGCCGTCATCATTACCCGACCAGGTCGTCATCGGGGCCATCACAATACGGTTGCGCAGCGTCACACCTTTTCCAAGTGGAAATCTTTCAAGTAGTGGAGTTTGTTTCATGGAAAGTCATACCTATGCGAGATTTTTCTTGAAGAAAGGAGCCAGCTTACTCGCTGCAACCGTTGCACCCTGACCATCATAGAGGTCCATATGTGTTGCACCCGGAATGATATGCAGCGTTTTTTGGACAGAGGCCGCAGTGTTGTGTAATTCCTGGCTGTGCCAGAGCGATCCTGCTTTACTACCGGCTACAATCAGTAGTGGTTGTGTTAAATAGACATCAGCCCCTTCAAATCCGGTGAAAGACGCCAGCGTACTGATACTTGTCATCAGCATTTGATTGGTAGAAGTCGGATATTTTCCGCGTTCGGTCAGATAGTAGTCCGCAGCTTCCTGAAGATCTTTTGGAGCACTGGCATCACCCAATTTAGGCACATAGTTGACATAAACCGGTGCGCCGCCTGCTGCTTCGACTGTGCGCTGTTTTGCAACCGCATCCAGAGTTGGAATGAGTTCAGATTCTGATGTTGTTCCCTCCCAACCCTTACGGGTTGCGGCTCCGACATCCACAGCACTGACTGTTGCCAGCGCTTTGATTCGACGTTCCGTCATCGACGCTTTAACCGTGATACCACTGCCTGCACAAACGCCTAATGCGCCGATACGATTATTATCGACATAAGGAAGAGTGGTCAGGTAATCGACTGCGCTATAGAAATCGACGACTCGCTTCATGGGATCATCAATAAAGCGTGGTAATCCGCCACTTGCCCCCTGATGAGAGGCATCAAACGCCAGGGTGACAAATCCGTCTTTAGCCAGTTTGAGGGCATAAAGTCCCGCAGTCTGTTCCTTAACGCCACCACCAGGGTGGACAACGACAATAGCAGCGTATTGACGGTTTTCGCTGAAGTCCGGGGGTACATATACGTTTCCGGACATCATTATTTCATTGTTCCGGAACAGGACACTGCTGACTGTGACGCCATCTACGTGTGTCGTGGTGCCAGATGTACGAGGTGTTGGTGAGAGCAGGGCTGAAGCATGACCCGCCATCAATAATCCTGCTGAAGCCACTGAACTCGTCAGGATAAAATTTCGGCGGCTTAACCCGCCTGCTTTTTTACTCATTGCAAGACTCCTTCATTTACACGATGACGGCCCTGGCCGCTGAAAGAACACAGATAGTTTCAGCCGTCATCTTAATCTCTTTAGTATTGAGAAATTAGATGCTTAATTTCGCATGGGCTTAGAAGGAGGTTTTATTAATAGGGTTATAAGAAACTGAGTTCCATATGGACCAGGACAAACAGCGCTTAAAGGTTATGGGGCGCGGAGTGCTTCGAGCACAAGTGCAAATGCCGGAGAATGCTGTAGACGGCTGGGGTAGTAAAGATGATAGGGGGGACGCGGTGGGCACCAGTCTGTCAGCACCTGGACTAACATCCCGTTTTCAAGATAATTCTCCACGGTATCCAGCGGCAGATAAGCAAGTCCCAGTCCATCAAGGGCGGCCTGCCTCATCATATTTATTGTGCTGAAAGTCGCTCGTCCATCGATACGGACCTTAATTTCAGTCTCATCCTTGCGAAACTCCCAGGTATAAAATCCGCCATGAGTGGGCAGGCGTAATCTGATACAGTTATGGTCGTTTAAATCACGAGGCGTTCCCGGGTAGGTCTTCCCCATGAAATAAGAGGGCGCTCCGACCACCGCAAAACGGAAGTCCCTGGCAAGGGGCAGGGAAATCATATCCATATCAACCTGTTCGCCCAAACGAACTCCGGCATCAAAACGCTCAGCGACAATATCTTTGAGTTCGTACTCGCTGATAATTTCAATGTTGATATCGGGATACTCAAGCATCACCGGGGCAAGTTTAGGCCAGAGAATTGTATCGGCGGCGTGTTCAACGGCAGTAATGCGCACAGTACCGGCTGGTTTTTCTCGTAGTCCGCTCAGCGCAGCTATCTCACTTTCAATTTCGTCAAAATGGGGTCCTATACGGGAAAGTAGCCGCTCGCCAGCTTCAGTCACAGAAACGCTACGCGTGGTACGGGTAAGAAGACGAAGACCAAGGTCAGCTTCTAGAGTCCTCACCGTGTAGCTCAGCGCCGACTGTGAGACACCTAACTGAGCGGCCGCTTTAGTGAAGCTTTTTTCTCGGGCCACGGCGATAAAAGCTTGATAATCGTTCACATTTTTACGGCGCATTAATTGACCAGGTCCTTTTGGATTAATATTTCTTTCTTATAAAATAATTCCTGGGGTGGAGGTTTGTCTATTGGTAACGATCCGACGTTCCTCATCCATGACAAATAT
The DNA here is from genome assembly GCF_057320665.1 of Enterobacter cloacae complex sp. 385G4. Taxonomy (NCBI): domain Bacteria; kingdom Pseudomonadati; phylum Pseudomonadota; class Gammaproteobacteria; order Enterobacterales; family Enterobacteriaceae; genus Enterobacter; species Enterobacter cloacae complex sp. 385G4. The sequence goes on along the minus strand of NZ_JBXWDD010000010.1, from coordinate 97,463 downwards.
CCATTAGCACTCACTAATGCTCAACTTCCGCTTTTGGCACATTGAAGACATTACAATGGGCGATTTTTTCCCTCGCACGCGTGCATGTAAATATTAAAAATTTTCTAGAAAATAAAAACTTACTTCCCAGAACAGGTTTTAATAAAACCTGAACTGAACGAACGAAGTGAGTGAAGTTCACCTCGAACGAAGTGAGAGGTTGTCTTTTCAGGTAATACTCTCCCAGGGAGGTGAGTACAAAATTTCCTCACCAACCTGGTCGTTACATAACCTGAAAAGTTATGACCTAAGTCTACTGCCAGCTTAGGCTTGGGAAGTTATGGATGACAGCACCCCAGAACCGAGATCTTCCCACACTTTATGAAGGGGAGCACTGGATTCAACCTCTCGAAATACTCCAGACTCGACAATCATAAAGTGACCCTTCTCTCTGCTCACTTTGGTTCCCCCTTCCCCAACCCCTAAACGGTGCCGGTTCTACGCTGGTAGTGAGCTTTTTAAACCTGACGCCAGTGACGCTATCCCCCACCCATCAGGTCGAGCTGCCGGAATCAATCCGGAAAGCGGGTAGATTTTATCACTGGCGATCTGCGTTTTAAATGGTAAGTACTTACCGATTATTTCGATTGATTATTTTCTCGACCATGAAGTTGGACGTTCAGGGCAAACACCTCATTGATGAGTTCCCCTAACAGCTGCTCCACCAGCTCTTTGTGCTCGCCTGAATGAAGACACTTGAGCGACCATTCGTAGAGACTGAAAGCCTTATCGCGATCTTTCATCATGTCGCGCACTTTGGCCAGAAAATCGCTCTCAACGAGCGCTACGACGTTCGTCGGGTATACCATGATAGTTTTCCTTACTGTGGTTCATAAAATCGATTCTAGAGCGTCTGGAGAGGGGTTCCAGTGGGTTCTGGAGGTGTAAAACGGTCTGGGAGTTGTTTGGAAATCACGTCTTAAAAAGCCTGCGTCTGTATATATTAATAATTAGTACTTAGTTATTTATATATACGGAAGCAGGTTCTCAAACTAACTCCCAGACTGGTGTTTACGCTGCCTTTTTACGTGGTCTCTTCTTCCTGACAACATTGGCAGGATCATAACCACCCAGCTTTTTCATCACCGCCAGCGGTATCTTGCTGATGGTGTGCCCAGCTTCCTGACAGTAGCCACGGAAGATAAGCAACATGCTACCACCAGGGTTGATGTTCACCTCCACCAGCCCAAGTTCAACATCCGGCTCAACGAACGCCACGCGGCCGCCAGACAAGATGACGGTTTCGTTGGCGCATTCAGCCGCACGCTCGTACCACTGCGTATCGAGGGATTGTGGTATCAGCATGACTGTCGTCACTCCACGCGCCTGCTCGCGAATGGCTGCGTCTATCCAGGGGGTGATTTTGGAGTAGGGCGGGTTAAGGAACGCCACAGTGCCAGGTTCTCCCCAGCTGCACTTGAGCGCATCACGCTCAACACCGATAAAGTTCGGCAGGAGAGCATTATCTTTGTTGCAGGCGACGTCCACATCGAACTTTACGCCTATGTAACGTTGGATGGCGACAAACAACCACTGCGGTGTGCGCCAAAGGTCGCGAAGAGAGGCATCACGCTCTCGCTTTTTGATTTTTTCGGCTGCGATCATTACTTTGCTCTGATAGATAAATACTTACCTATTTTTTCATTTAATCCAACGGATAGCAAACAAAGAAGAACGCGCCAGATTCGCAAACGGGAAGCTCTCTGGCGCGTTTTATCGATGCTGGGTATGCAATTAGCTTACCCAGCGTCCTAAAGCTCTCAGGGGGCTTTATATCGGGTAGGGGAACATCATCCAATGGAATACTCCGCTATGAATTTTTTGACGATCGGCGACTCTTTATTAAGGGTTAGATTTCCACCTTCCCTGGTGGCAATGCCAGTAGCTGGAAACACAGCCATCATCTGGCCAGCCTGAGTCGAAGCGGTGTTGAGCGGATATGGTTTCTCCGGGTTGCTCATTAGCGCCAGTTTAATGCTATTGCTGGTCGCCGTGTTCGCGTCAAGGATATGGCGCATTGCGATTACCGTGTAGACGCTGATTTCCGGCCCACCACTAAACCAGTTCAAAAGGTTTAAGATCTTGTCTTTCGCTTTGACTGGCGCCCCTTCGAATGCGGCAGTAAAGCTCTCACTTTCCAGACCGGCTGTCGCATAGAACGATTCGTCCTTACCTTCCAGCGTGAAGCGAGGTTTGGCCGGGGTACGCTCTGATTTTGCCTTCTGGCGTTTTGGCTGCTCTTCTTCAGGTTTAGGCTCTGACGCCACTGAAGGTAAAGAGGTTGGATCTGTACCGGTAGTCTCAGTACTTCGAGCGTCAAGTTCAGGCGCTGGCTCGTTCACTATCTCCGCAACAAGGTCACGCTCTGGTTCCTCGACCTTCACCGATTCGTGCTCAATCTCAAGCTCTTCCAGAACGCTACTCAGATCGCCGGTAGAGCTGGCATTCATGACTTCATCCGCCACCGCCTCTACTGGTTTTGCGATTGCATCATCCAGACCAGAGAGAAGATCGTCGATCTCGTCGACACCGCTCATTTTCGCAGCTTTCTGCACTGGTTCATCGATAGATTTCAACATTGCAGTCAGTTCGTCCAGGTCATCGTTTTTAACAGTGTTTGTAACTGCGCTCATTTTTAACTCCTTATATTTTCGTTGGTGCGTTTCCGCGTTTTGGTTGAGCGTATTCTGGCAAAACCTATCAGGCGGAAAAGTCATAATTACAGGCAGTTAGAAGAACTGAAGGCAAAGAAAAAGCGCCATCAGGCGCTTTCGAATGGGAGTTTGAAGAAGCCGTATTTCTCTCGGGCTTTGAAGAAACACTGCATCATCAGGTCAGTATCGTAGAGAGCGCTGTGGGCCTTCTCACGGTCGTAAGTGAACCCAAGTGAGAACGCCAGCTCTTCCAGGCGTGGGCGCTTCCCATCCTCGGTAGCCCACAAGCCATCCAGCATGGAGTCAACCAGAGGGATATCTGGCAGTTTCACCCCATAGCTACCGAACTCGTGGCGAATGAACGGAAGGTCAAAAGCCTCTCCGTTATGGGCGACTAACGCGCTACATGCGCCCATGTACGCAGCAATCTTGCCTGCGTGGTCAGCCAGTAGCGGTTCCGTCGCCAGATCTTCCAGTGAAATGCCATGCACTGCCTGCGCCTTCGGATCGATACTGCGACGCGGGTTGAAGCGCATCTCAAGGCTGTCGATGTGCTTCTGGGTTTCCAGTTCATAACGGGTTATCGCGATTTCGATAATTTTGTGGCCGGATGTGAAGTCCAGCCCTGTGGACTCAATATCGACGCCACCGACAATCGTGGTCATTCGTACTCCTTACAGCTTCTTCGCGCCTTTCAGCAGTGCGCCACGCACAAACTGAGCAGCCTTTTTCAGTGCGTCCTCGCCACTTTCGCAGACGACCGGCTCGCGCCATTCGCCCGTTGATGTGTTGAGGATCTGGATTTGGTTGGTCTCCGGGCAAACGGACACGTACAGAACCGTACCGCCTGAGAGTTTGAGGTGCATAGGAAACAGAGGGCGCTTGGTGCCGCCATTGAACTGCGACATCGCCACATTGATGGCTTCGCCAACCTCTTCCCCAACAAGCCCTTGAACGGACTCAAACACTGCGCGGATAGCCAGACGTGCTTCACGTTCACTCATCAAAGAGCGGGATTGTTCGTCAGCAATGCGGATCAGTGCTTCAATCGCTTTACGATCTAATTCATCCGAGAGGGGAAGTTCGTCTATCATTCTGTTTTTCCTCGATTCATTTCGCGTGTCTTATTGTCACACTGCCCAACAGGGGAGCAACATTCAGTGGAAGGTCACTCGTCCTGTTATACGGCGCTCGATGTTTTCAGCGGCTCTGTCCAGCACTCGCAATACCGATCTGGCTCGCGCTTCAACTGTGCGGCACTTTTCAGAAATAACGAACACCTGCAGATCGCCGGTTTGGGGAAGCGTGTTGATTTTCGTCAGCTCACCGCACATAAGTGCATCGATGCGAGCAACATAGAGACGGTCAAGCGATCCTCGCTGGGGACGCGCGAGATCTTTGCTGGAAAGCTCAACGCCCGGGCGAAGACCCGCGATAGCATTGAAGTTGGAAATGGCCGCTTTGTGGCAAAACTGCTCAATGTCGAGAGCCAGCTCGATGCAGCGGTCTTCGTTGGTCTGGCCGACCAGGTCAAGCGTATAAGCCATGACATCGGCTGGCGTGCGGTCGATAACAAAACCTTCAACGCCGCGGGTGATCATCTCGATGTGTCTGGCAATCTCCATCTGAACCTGAAGACGTTCGTAAAGGGGCAAACGCTCGCCAACCTTCACCCCCAGACAGCTCATCAGCTTGCCAACGCCGGCATCCACATACGGAATGCCATAATGCGCATCGATGTACCTTGCCAGGGTTGTTTTTCCACTGCCCTGTGCGCCAGTGATTCCAATCCGGTAATCCATTACGACCTTCTGTATACGATCTGCAAAAAGCCAGGCTCATCCTCATTTGCACGTTGGGTATAAGCCGTTTCGACTGGTACGAACCCTAAAGAACGCATCATTGGCGCCGGGAAGAACGCATCCGCGCCCGGCACATCCACGCCAATATGCGACAGCCAGATCTCTTCTACGTGTGGCATAAAGAGCGAGTAAATCTGCCCGCCACCAATCACCCAGACCGGATCTGGCAGTCTCAAAACGTCATCGATGCCAGCGGGGTAGAAACCATTGGGGATATACCCACGAGAGCGCGTCAAAACGAGGTTATGGCGCTCTGGCAGCGGGCGCTTGAGACTTTCCATCGTCTTGCGTCCCATCACGACAGTGGCGTTTTTGGTGAGTTGTTTGAACAGTTTCAGATCGGTCGGGCAACGCCAGGGAAGTTCGTTGCCAATACCGATTTCATAGTTGCGGCCGACAGCTGCAATCATCTTCATTGGCTTACCTCATAGATGGTTGGTCGCTGGTGAGAATCTGCCAGCGCAGAACGCAGACGCGGATCATGAACCAGTGCGGCGATAAGTAAGTCGCCTTTGTGCTCTGCCAGCGTGCGCTTGATATGGGTTTCAAAACTGACACCGCGCGGAACCAGGTGGAGCCAGTCATAATCAATGCCGAAGTCCTTCAGCCAGCGTTTGGTTGGGCCTTCGAGCGCTTCCGGACGACTACTGATAAGCACCACTTCAGCACCGGAGCGAGCAAAACCACGCAACATGCGGCTGGTGGGAAAGATGAGTTCATCACCGGCAATGAGAGCGCCTGCATCCGCATCAGACACTGCTTTGCGATGGCTGGCTCTCGCCAGCACACCTTCAATTTCACACAACACATACATCCCTCTGGCCATATCACACCGCCACTGGAACCTTGATCCACGGAAGAGGGCTGTAGCCGCACACCTGCACACCTTCCCATTTGAAGTCGTCCAGTTCGGCCCATTCATGCGGAAAAATGACAACCGGGTCGGACTCTTTGGGCGGCTCGCGCTTCATCAGCTCCTCAACGCCTTCCATGTGGTTGTCGTAGAGATGAACGTCAAAGCCAAAATGCACGAATGCGCCAGCCATGTGGCCGGTGATCTTCGCGAGGAAGTGGGTGAGAATGCCGTAACCGGCGATGTTGAACGGCATACCAACAAAGGTATCGACGCTGCGCTGCACCAGACATGAGTTCAGAATGCGTTTCGGGATGCCCAGCTCGTCCAGCATGTTCTCAGTAATGCCGCCATCTCTTTCCAGAAGACACAGCATCTGGGTGTAAATGGATTCGTGGCCGTGGCGGTTGTGCTGGATGCCAATGTCGGTGGCCATCGTCAGTCGAGTCTCAAAGTCCAGCTCGCGACTCCACTGTGAAAACACGAAATGGCATGGCGGCAGCTTCATATCTTCCAGTTCGCCAACATTCCAGGCATTCAGCAGGATGCGACGATCTGTCGGGTTGGTGCGAAGCGTGTGAACGATACGCTGTAGCTGGTCGATTTCACGGGACAACACAACGCGATCTTCACTTACGCCCAGATACCCCTCGACCTTGTACCCGCGCTCACGGAACGTGTCGATTTTGCTCAAATACTCGCTATGGCTCACGATGCGGGTATCTTCCCACCGACGCCATTGTTTGCCATAGACCGGGCCTAAATCGCCATTTTCATCAGCCCAGGCATCCCAGATTTTGACGCCATTGTCTTTCAGGAACTGGATGTTGCCCGTTCCTTTGAGATACCACTCCAGCTCAACCAGTAACGGCTTCAGGTTGACGGCTTTTCCGGAGATAAGTGGAACAGAGCCGCCCGTCAGCATGTAGTAGGAAGGGACATATGAAACGCTTTTTGTGCCGGTTCCGGTGCGATCACCCGCGTGAACGCCAGTGTTGAGCACCGTTTCAACCACTTTGGCATACGAACCACTGGCAAACTGACCGTTCGTAAAGTCTCGATTCAGTAGGATAGACAAAATCAACCTCACACAAGGATAAGTAAGTACATACATATTATTTATACAAGTTTATCTGTCAGAAGTGTGTAAGGCTAGGAGGGGAGTAAAAAAAATGGTGGCTCTTAGGCCACCATTGCAATGAGCAATTAAGAACTTGGACAATAAAACACGCCCAGGCAATATATAATTATAAGTATATACTTACAATTATTTTTTTACCATCTCGTAAAGAAATGAGGCTTTCGCCTTCTCAACAAAGCGAGTCAGATCCACATCGCTGTAGGTTGGGGATTTGAGGATCTTGCCATCAGAAACTCTGAAGCCAATCATCATGTCAGTCCCTTCAGCGTGGCGGAAGCCCAGATCTTCCTTGTCGTATTTGCAATTCTCTACCGCCACACGACGCTCTTCGGCGTCAGCCGGCCACAGCTTGGTCATGTTGGAACGATGGATTTCTGCCACCAGCTCAACAATATCGATACCGAGAAAATCAGCTAGGCGGTAGGTCATCATGCAGGCAACGTAGATTTTGTTCATCACGCGGCGCAGCTCCTGCACCAATTCGGAATCGCTTATCGGCTTCGCTTCGAGTTTGTCAGCCAGCGCATTCAGCATTAATGCAGCTTCTTTTGCTTCTTCAAACGGGATGGCCATATCGTCAAAGACCGTGTTGCCCGGAACCATGATGGTGTGGATGAAGCGATCAACACTCTGCTCTTGGGTGTAGTAGCTCATGCCCGTAGAGATTCCGCCTTTGATGGCCACCATTGTGCCGACGCCCACGTAAAGGAAGTCAGCCATCGCATCCAGCAGCGCCGTCATGTCCCCGTTTTTAGCTGCCGGGATGCCCTCGGTAACAGCTTCTTCGTGGATCAGCTTGGCACGCAGACGCAGTAGTGCCGGATCTGGAATGGCACGGCGTGGGTGCTGAAACAGTGTGTGGAACTGGTCAACCATCAGGTAGATGCTTTCCGTTGCCTTGCCAAAACCGAGATTCAACTCGTAAGGCTCTGGCTTAAATCCCACGAGTTTGTCTGCGGCAAGTTTCAGATGATCGGTCAGTTTCGTAAATTTCATGTCTTCTTTCTTTCCTTTGGACTTCATTTGATACGTCAATTGTGACCCAGCAGCGCCAGGCCACAAAGTGGTTAAACTCGGCTTAAAGGTCTGCGAACTGGCTCAGGCCGGAGCGATCGACAGCGGAGTCAATCTGGCCAACGAGGTAGTTGCTTTGTTCAGCTTCCTGCGGAGCGATCTGCAGGGTGTCTGACAGCAGCCATTTGTTCATCCATACCAGTGGATCGTCTTTGATTTCCGGGAACAGCGGTCGCAGCCCAAGACGACGCATTGCCAGGTTGGTGCGGTATTTCACATAGCTTTTGAGGATGTCGGCATTCAAGCCAATCATTGAGCCGTCTTTAAACAGATAGTCAGCCCAGCGCATTTCCTGCCCGGCCACGTCCATCATGGTCTGATAGATGAAGCTCTCTTCTTCTGCGGCAATCATCTTCCACAACAGACCTTCACGACCGGTACGCATAAAGCGGATCATGCGTTCAGTACCTTCGCAATGCAAAGCCTCGTCACGCGCGATAAAGCGCATGATCTTCGTGTTGCCCTCCAGCAGCTTCCGCTCACCAAAGGCGAACGTACACGCAAAACTCACGTAGAAGCGAATCGCCTCCAGTGCATTCACCGACACCAGTGTTCGGAACAGCTGGCGCTGGAGAGGGTAGGGCTTGCCATCAAACTCGCTGACATACAGCCGTTCAAATTCGTCTTCGCCAAGATGCTGGCGAGCGCAGGTCATTTCGTACAGCCTGTCATATTCGCTTGAGATGCTTACAGCCCGGCTGATGATCTCTTCGTCCGTGACGATGCCGTCGAAAACGATGCTCGGGTCATCCACCATACCGCGGATAATGTGGGTATAGCTGCGGCTGTGAATCGTCTCAGAGAACGACCAGGTCTCAACCCATGTCTCCAGCTCAGGAATGGAGATCAGCGGCAGCAGTGTTGCGTTTGGACTGCGACCCTGAACGGAATCCAACAGCGTCTGGTAACGCAGGTTGCTCAGAAAAATATGGCGTTCGTGCTCTTGCAGCTTGGTATTGAAGTCGATGCGGTCAGTGGTAATGTCGACTTCTTCAGGGCGCCAGAAGAACGAGAGTTGTTTCTCAATCAGCTTTTCGAAGTCACGGTACTTTTGCTGATCGTAGCGTGCTACGTTGACAGACTGGCCGAGGAACATAGGTTCCTTCGTTGCGTCGTTAGCGCCCAAACGGAAAGTAGAATAAGTCATGTGTTTCCCTCTGAATGTTATCGAGTGGCTTTAAACAAATTGTTATCTTATTGGTTTAAATAAGGTACTCAACTCAATGAAAAGGTGGGGGTTTCTCCCCACGCTCATCAGATTTTGCACGCGCCATCGCACTCATCTTCTGGCTCAACAACCTCCGCAGCGGAAGGTTCGGACACCTGATCGTCGTCATCACGCTTACCAGCGCCATCACGCGTGTTGTGGTAATAAAGCGTCTTCACACCTTGCTGATACGCAAACAGCAGGTCTTCCAGCAGCTTCATCATTGGAACCTTGTCGCCAGGGAAGCGAGTCGGGTCGTAGTTGGTGTTCGCAGAGATGGCCTGATCGAAGAACTTCTGAATGATGGCCACCTTAGTCAGATAGCCGCGGTTGTCCGGCATATCCCACAGGTACTCGTACTGGTCTTTCAGTTGCGCGAAGTCCGGAACGACCATCTTCACGATGCCGTCTTTGGAAGACTTCACGGACACCGGGCCGCGGGGCGGCTCAATACCATTGGTGGAGTTGGTGATCTGACTGGACGTCTCGCACGGCATTTGGGCGGTCAGAGTGGAGTTACGCAGACCATGCTCACGGATACGGCCACGCAGCTCTTCCCACGGCATTTTCAGCTCGAAAGAGGTCTCCGGGTTGGTATCCAGCGTTTTGCGATAGTGGTCGACTGGCAGCTGGCCCTGTGCATATTTGGTGTGGGAGAACCAGTCACATGCACCTTTCGCTTCGGCCAGTCGGCAGCTCGCATCGAGCAGGTAGTACTGAATGGCTTCGAAGGTCTCATGAACCAGCTGGTTGCCCGCAGCGTCAGAGTAGTTAAAGCCGTTCTTCGCCAGATAGTAAGCAAAGTTGGTCACGCCAATACCCAGACTACGACGAGCTTTAGCCGGGATTTCTGCAGCAGCCATCGGGTAGTCCTGATAGTCGAGCAGAGAGTCCAGTGCCGCCACAGCGTAAAACGCCACGTCTTTCAGTGAGTCCAGCGTGCGGATCGCGCCCAGGTTGAACGCAGACAGAGTGCAAAGCGCGATTTCCCCGTTTGGATCGTCAGTGAACGCCAGTGGCTTGGTCGGTAGCGTGATCTCCATGCAGAGATTGGACTGGTGTACCGGTGCAATTTCCGGAACGAATGCGCCGTGATCGTTCATGTGGTCGACGTTGGCAATGTAAACACGACCAGTAGAGGCACGCTCCTGCATCAGCGTAGAGAACAGGTCGACGGCCGGGATAGATTTCTTACGGATGCTCTCGTCGGCTTCGTACTTCAGGTACAGCTCTTCGAACTTGTCCTGATCAACAAAGAACGCGTCGTACAGGCCCGGCACCTCGTGTGGGCTGAACAGCGTAATGTTTTCGTTGCGCACCAGGCGGCGATACATCAGACGGTTGATCATCACACCATAGTCGAGATGACGAACGCGGTTCTCTTCAATGCCACGGTTGTTTTTCAGCACCAGCAGACTTTCAACTTCCAGATGCCAGATCGGATAGAACGCTGTAGCAGCGCCGCCGCGAACACCGCCCTGAGAGCAGGATTTCACAGCTGTCTGGAAGTGTTTCAGGAATGGAATAACGCCAGTGTGGGTGGCCTCGCCATTGCGGATCTCACTGCCCAGCGCACGCAGACGCCCAAAGCCAATACCAATGCCCGCGCGACGTGACACGTAGTCGATGATTGCGGAAGACGCAGCGCTAATCCCTTTCAGACTATCAGCTGCTTCAATCAGCACGCAGCTAGAGAACTGGCGAGTAGGGGTGCGCACGCCGGCCATAATTGGCGTTGGCAGAGACAGCTTGAATGTACTGGTCACATCGTAGAAGCCTTTGACCATCTCCAGACGCGTCTTACCGGCGCAGCCATCTTCCCAATTCTGGAACAGGCACATGCCGACCAGCATGTAGAGTTGCTGTGGCCCTTCGTAGATAGCGCCAGTTACTCGGTTTTGAACGAGATACTTGCTCGCCAGCTGCACGGTTGCGGCATAGCCGAAGTATTCGTCGCGCTTAGGCTTGATGTACACGCCCAGCTCGGCAATTTCTTCCTGAGAGTAGTACTTGAGAAGGTCTTCATCGTAAACGCCACGGCTGACGTTGCTGACGATGTGATTGTAGAAATTCGGGTAGTCATACTGCCCGAAGGCGTCCTTGCGGATCTTGAACAGGCTCAGTCGCGCGGCAACCTGCGAGTAGTTCGGGGTTTCCGGAGAGATCAGATCGGCAGCGGACTTTACCAGCGCCTCATGCAGCTGGCAGGTGGTCATTCCGTCGAAAATGCTGGCAGCAGCGCCCATAGCGACAGCAGACGCGCTAACGTTGCGAATGTTTTCGACTCCCCACATCACAACGCGGTTGTATTTTTCCTCTGACAACGGCTCAGTGGAACCGTTACGTTTTACGATGCTTATCATGTATCACCCAATAAAAAAGACCACTAAATATAGTGGCCTCATGTTAATAGATAAGTACTTACCTATCAATTACCGACTTATAAAATTCCTGCAAGAACATCGCGAACCTGACGGAATTGATCTGTTTGCATACCGGTGTAAATCGACGCGACAGCGTCCGCAAGGTGCTCGTTTTTATTCACCAGCACTTCCTTACCAGATTGCTTACGGCGCAACCACGGGGCGTTTGGCTGCTTCTGCGTAGCCCACTGAATGATCTCTTCCTTCGACGTGGTCAGCTTATTCCCGACATAGTGCTTAATCTCGTTTGGCGTGACCTGTATCAGTGGCTTATCCACGCACGCCAGTACGCCAATACAGATGCCGTATGAGGTCTGAGAGCGACTCGATTGGCTACCAACCGGCAATTCGCAAAACACCATATGAGCCTGCTCGATTATGGGCTTGGCGGTACGCCAGATTTCATTAGCGCGGCGCAGATCGTCGCTGTTTACGCGAACCGTCTTCTTGTTGCCGCCAGCTTTGGTTTCCACCAATGTCAGGCCATGAATGTCCAGCTTATCCGTTTCCAGATCCAGCGTGCCAATCGCCAGGCCAAAGTTGCTCATTGAAGGGTCGACGCCGACCACACGAATGGTTTTACTCATTTTTGGTCTCCTTACCACGTAGCCCAGGTTGGGCATTCCATTAGTTTCTGTTCAAGTGTCTTTTCCGGCTCGCGAGTTGGCGGCTTCGGAATGTCGCTAACAACGTGAATGCTATCATTGGTTAGAACGCCTGCAGCAATGTCCGCATCGATCATGCTCTGGCCGATGAAATGCCGCATGATGTCGATCAGATGGCGTGCAGCCGTTTCATTCGCGCTGAATACATGGGGGAGAAGTACTTCAATAATCGCTACTTCACATCCCTCCTCGTAAAAGCAGAGTTTCGCCCGCTTTGAAATTGGCGCGTGCCGGTCATAGTCAACAGATAAGCTGGCGAAAGCAGCACCCGGCATTGCAACGTGATCCGCGCGTGCGTTAGCGTGTCGAATCAGATTAGTGAATGCGGTGCTGATGTGCGTCTCCATCGCATTGAAGAGCGCATTTTCTTGGATGTTCAGCGTTCCGGTTTCAGCAATCACAACGAACCCCGGCCCAGAATGTGGGAGATATCCACCTTCCGTAAATGGATTAATAAGGATCAGCGCAGTGCTTCCTGACGGCAGCATAGACAAACTCGGCATCAACGGAGTCGATGACAACAGACTGGTTAATACCGAGAACTGGTCGTCATTGATGTTTTCGTTTTTCCACAAAAGTGCAGGCGCAGCTGCTTTTGCCGTATGGTGGTTTATCAGCTTTATAGACTGCATCACGGCAAACATCTGCAAAAACTGCGTTCGGCTCAAGTTAAACGACATAGCTGCGACCCTCTTTGACTTCGACTGTGATGGTTTCCCGGAACCACGATTTCATCTCTTTGTGGGAAATGATCATCACTGTGCCGCGTTCACGCGCTTTGGCTTCCAGAATCCCCATGAGACGCTCCAGACCGGCAGTGTCGAGCGCGTCGTCAATTTCATCCCCGATAAACAGCTCGATATTCTTACTGGCGCGACTGGCAACCAGATCCTGCAAAGCAAGAGAGCACGCAATGCGTACCTTACGCTTCTCGCCACCAGACAACGTCTGGAAGGATTTGCTGGAGCCTGTTTTGGTTACGCTGATATTGAATTTGTCGCGATACTCGCCTTTCTTCGTTGTCTCCATTGTCGACCATTCGGCAACGATATTGCCGTCCGACAGCGTGTTGAGATACTCCGCAGTCCTGATGTTCAGGAAAGGCGTAACAGAAGTCAGGATGTGTGAACGCACGCCAGCTGGGGAGTAAACCTGGCGAGCTTTCTCCAGCAACAGAGCCTGTTCCTGAATGCTTTTTAACTCTTTTTTAAGTACTGCATGATTAGATTTATTGGCAGCCAGGTTGTCTTCATGGCGCTTAATGACAGCCAGAAATGGGTTTACCTCTGCCATGATGCGATTCACGTCAGTACGCGCCCGCGCCACCATCGCTTCGACGGCCACAACTTCACGTTCGCGATGACGCAGCGCACTTAGCTCATTGGTCAGGCGTTCGATTCTGGCGATGATTTCTGAGACGTCGGGTGTGGCTGCGACCAGTGCAGACTCGATGCCGAGCGCTTTCTCAAGACGAGCTTTGTGTTGAGCCACTGCCGCTGCTGATGCCTGCGCCTGGCCGATCTCATTACGCGCTTGTTCAATGAAACTCTCCTTCACGGTGGACAAATCTTCTTCGCAGTAGGGCTTTCCGCACGTAACACAAGGTGCTCCGACCTTTGTGTTGACCTCTTCTGCTTTGCTTTTAAACGAGCGAGCACGGTTCATGGACTCGTTCTGTGCCGCTTCTGAAGTGCGGATGCTTGAGCGGATCTCCGTAATCGCACCGCGCACCTTCAGCAGTTTGGCGTCATGCTCTTCTTTGGAGGCCAGCTTGCTGCGTTCGCCAGCAATCGCGTTTTCCGTATCCCGGATCTGTTCCGGCAGCGAGCGAATTTCCATCACGACTTCGGACAGCGTTACCTCCGCGCCAGCCAAATCGACGCGGGCCTTGTCCAGACGTTCGCCGCGATCGCGCTCCCAACTATCAGAGGACGCTTTGGCCGCCTCAATCTCTGACTGCGCGGTCTCGATAAGCGTGAGACAGGCGTCCATTTTGGATTTGGTAACATCCATGCGTGCGGCAGCTGCATTAGCACGCTCGCGAGCAATGGCATAGGCTCGCGTTAACCGGTCGACGCCAGCGGCTTCTTCAACGATGGTTTTGAGGTTCTTGTCGGACATACCCGGCAGATCAGGCATTGCTTCCTGACTGGCGTAGATGGACGCCATGAACACCTCTTTCGATGCACCAATCAGGCGTTCAACGAACTCCTGCGTCAGTGTGTCTTTGCCTTTGGTCATATCACCGTCTTCGCCACGGACGATCAGCCGGTTCTTGAACTCTTTGTGTTTGCGGTGGCGAATGATGGCGTAACGCTTTCCTTCATCCTCAACAGTCACCATCACGCGACAGTTTTTCTCGTGGCCTGTAGAGAGCACGTCGTCACCTTTGACACCATGCGCAGTTTCGCCATACAGACACCACATCAGGCTGTTCATCAAAGTCGATTTGCCCGCGCCATTGCTGGCAGCGGAAGAGTCGCCACTGTTAACACCCTGAATGAGCACCAGACCGCGTTGGTCTAACTCAACTTCGGCGCTGGCTAACGCCATGAAGTTCTCAACCTGGAGCTTTAGAAATTTCATACAATGCCTCTAACTTTTTGATTCAAATGCTGGCCTTTTCGCAGTTGAAACTCCGTGTGGGCTGGGAAAGATCGGCGTTTCAGTACGCCTTGTTTGCTCAGTCTTCCCAGATAAAACGCCACAGGGTTTCCGTTGGGTGGGTAGGGCTTGTGGAACATCACCGTCTGGCCTCGTTCAAGTCTTTTCATCGTGGAGATGAAGTCCCGAAAGCTCCCAGAATGGCTCGTACTCACATTGCCTCCGCACTCTCCGCTTCGGTCAGGATCTCCTGACACAGCATGTCCAGCTTGCTCAGGTCGAAGCCGCCGTCAGTGTCGTGAACGATCTTGCAGTACGCCGCGACGGACTCGCCCAGGCTGTCTATTTTGCTGGTCTCCGCAGTACTGGCAGTGCCTTCCATCATCGATGCCTTGCGGATGAAGTTGCAGACGACACCCTTCGCGCCCATTGTTTTCAGGACGTTCTGGATTTTGATGCCCTCTTCATCGCTCTCCACAACGGCACGGAAGCGCACGTAGTTACCGCGAATTTGGTCGTCTTCCACATCGTCCTCAAGGTTGACGAACTTGGGTGCGGAGGTTTCGTGGTGGGTGAATGTGCCGTCAGGGTTGACGATCATGAAGCCAGCCAGCGAGCCAACATCGCCCCAATTCTGGTGCGTCAGCGCCCCGATGCTCACCACTCCAGGCAGCACTTCTTTGTGGTTGTGGTAGTGTCCGGACAGCAACAAACGGAAGCCGATATCTTTCAGTTCCTGTGCGTCGATGCCGACATCAGGCATGGTGGGGATCGCTTTGTTGATTGAGGTATGCACAACAACATCGTGGTTGTCGCCATCCAGCCCGGAACGCAGTGTTTTGAGGTCGCTGATAAGCTCTGCGTGGTTATTGCGCCAGCTAATCAGATGGACGGTAACGTCGCCCATTTTGATGGAGTGAGGACGTTTGCCGCAGACGATTTCCACACCGATTGAGCGCAGAGAGGCCGCTGCATTGGCGCTGTATACGGAATCGTTGGTTTCGAGGTCGTGGTTGCCGGCCAGCATTACCACTTCGAGGCCCAACTCTTTGATGATCCACTCGTAAGTTTCAGTCACGAAATGCAGGACGGAAGGTGATATAGCACCACGAACATGGAAAGTATCACCAGCCACCAGCATGTACTTACAGCCCGCAGCTTTCATGGCTTTGGCTGCTTCTTTCGTGGCGTCCAGTTGGATCTCCAGTCGAGAGTTCAGCCCGTCAGCGTTTGTTGTCGCAAAAGCATCCCAACGATGATAATGGGGATCTGATATCACCCCGTATGGCAATGTCATGTGTCTTTTCCTTTGTGGTTATTTTGATACAGATGTTAAGCGTGTTTGAGAGGCGAGCAACCCAGACAACACGGCACAGAAGAAAATCTACAGGCACACGATTATGACAAATTATATAAGTAAGTGAATACCTATTTTATGAAGCGGCATAGATTTCTAAATGTTACAAGCCACTCTATAATCGCAGTCACTCATTGATGACAACTAAACGAAAAAGGAGAACGGACGGTGAAACGCGTAATTATAGGGACGATGGCCGTTGCTCTGATCGGATGCGTGCCAAAGCCGCCTCAAGATGAAAAGTTAGCTGGCGGGTACGTTGATATTTATTCCACTTCAAGCGTAGCTATTGCCCAAGACAGAGCCGACAAATTGTGTGGAAGCCATGCCTATTATGTCTCCAACGACAATGATTTAACCAAAGTCATGGGTAAATACGCGCCTTCATTCCCAAAAATCCGTTTCAACTGTGATCTTGAAATGGCCGCTTATCTCGGTAGCAAAGAGGCAAAGGAGATCAAGATGAAGCGCATAGAGGAAGCCTACAAGGAGATGTACAAGGCCCAATATGAGCTGAAAGAAGTGCGCCGTAAGAACGCTGATCCGAAGAAGCTGGAGTCCTACACAGAACGCGATCCTGACGGCACTATTCGCAGCTACAGCTTCTTGAACGGCAAGTCGTGCGAATCCATCGTATACCCAGACGGCACTGGCAAAACAACTTGCGATTAATTCTTCAGGAGCACCTCGTATGGGGTGCTTTTTACTTTGGATCGCGAAACAGCATCTGCGTGCCTTTGGGTGACGTGTCGAAAAGGTGAAAACCTCTGCGTTTTAACATGTCGGCCATTTGCGAGGATTTGACGTAGCACTTCGCCATCATCGGCTGGCTCGGGTTTGAATCGATCATGTCGGACACCAGCATTGACCCATAGCCTTTCCCGCGCAGCTCTTTGACGATACTGGCGGCACGGAGTTCAAGTCGTGGCGTACCGGTTGGATCGAGTGCGGCACAGAACCAGATTAGCCCTGCTTTTTTGTCATCAGAACGGCGCAGCAGGATGTAGATATAATGGCCAGAGTATTGGCCCTGCTCGTTCGTCTGGATGGCCAGCCTGGTCTGCTTCTCAAAGGTTTTACCCCCCTTTGATGTGAGGATCTCTTCGTAGAAGTGACCCTTGCGTGCGCCGTCTTCGAACTCACCCATGATAAATGGCATGTCTGCCACAGTTGCTGCCCTTGAATAAAATTCACTCATGTATTAATCCCTAAAGCTCTCAGTGTCTTTCTAAGACACCATATTTTATGCCCCGGTAAAACCATGAGTTTACGTTTAAAACGTCTCAGGGGGCTTCTGACGCGCTACGCTGATGTCGATTACCCCAGCTTTTGGGCGAGGGTCGACAAGATTCAACTCTTCAGCACTGTGATACTCCGTATCGAACTCCCGATCGACATGGCGAATGTAGATGGCCGTGAGAAGGCTGTCGTCGTTCAGGAAGTGTCCGTAGGATTTGCGGATCACTTCGCCAACCTTCTCGATCTTCTCTCCACCCATGCAGAGATGGTTAAACCGGCTGTGTTTCCGCAGCATCTCATCCACCGGGCCGGAGTAGACCTTTTCGACTCTCCCGAACCGGATGATATTTCCAGTATCAGCCTCAACCAGACAAACGAGCTTGCCAGGTTCGACCCGGTCTCGCCATGTTACACCAGAGCGGAGTGTGTTGAAGTAGGGAGCGTCTAATCCGATGATCGGTTTACGAAATGCCAGCAGTGGCACGTAACGTATGCAGCTGTTCAGATGGAAGTGCGCACCGGCGTCGTGGAGTTTGAGCCGGGTTTCATTAATCGGGCACTTCGACGCAATGCCGCACAGGTCGCAGAGCAACTTCTGTTTGTTCAGGCTAGTGTTCGATTCAATGGTGTAGGAGCCATCTTCAAGACGGCGAACCCAGCGCGTGCGTTTGAGATCCATAATTCTTATTCAAATAGTTATGTCCGGGGCAACGATAACTGACAAGGCGCACCGATGTTTGCAAATGCCTGTTTTACTTATACCCATTATTCACAGGACCGATCCAATAATTAGATCCCCAGAGAGATCCTACAGAAGATCAAAAGAGATCCCCGATCGTCTCCAGCCGTTGCGGTTACTGGCCTGGGAGGGGGTTACTATCCACTATGGGGAGGAAAGTAACCTCTGTAGATAGCATAATAACCGCTATGAAGAGCAAAACAACCTCTCTGGAGAGTGGTCGGTATCCACTGTAGTGAGCAGGAGACATTGTCTTAACTGGATAACTCAGTGCCTGTGTTTCTACGTCAGGTGGCTGATATTCATAGAGATGTTGGAAGTTTTGCGTTCAGGCGTGTTTGTTTCGACCACACATTATCCCCAGAAGGGGAGTGATGGCTGGTTTTGCAATTACCTGATTTTTATACACAGGCCCGATCCAGTAATTCAGATCCCAAAGGGAACCAAAGAGACCCACAAAGACCCAAAAAGATCCCCGCACCCTGCAAACCGTTGTGCCACATGGCCTTAGAGGTGATCACTATCCACTATAGAGAGTAGATCAGCCACTATGAAGAGCAAACCAACCACTGTAGAGAGTAGAAAAACCACTATAGGCGGTAGGATAACCGCTGTGATGAGTGCTACTATCCACTGTAATCAGCAAAGGCCACCAAAGCGGTCGAATAAAAAGAGACACTTGGAATGAGCGAAAACGGCAATAAAAACATAGCGATCGTTGAAGCATTCTCAGAAACAGACAAAAAGACCGGTGAAGTTGTTACGTTAGTTCCTAACACCAACAACACAGTTCAGCCTGTTGCTCTGATGCGTCTTGGTCTCTTCGTTCCGACGCTGAAATCGACCGCCAGGGGCAGAAAGGGGCAAATGGTCTCTATGGACGCCTCTGCTGAACTCAAACAGCTGTCTCTGGCCAAAGCCGAAGGGTACGAGGACATAAGGATCTCCGGCGTTCGTCTGGATATGGATAACGACTTCAAAACGTGGGTAGGCATCATCCACGCGTTCGCCAAGCACAAGGTTGTTGGCGACACTGTCACGTTACCGTTCGTCGAGTTCGTCAGGCTCTGTGGCATACCAACGGCCAGATCGTCCGCTAAGTTACGTAAGCGCCTGGACAGTTCTCTAACTCGTATTGCCACAAACACTATCTCATTCCGCAGTAAAAGCTCTGATGAGTATTACGTGACGCACCTTGTGCAGACAGCAAAGTACAGCACAAAGAACGACACGGTCTCGCTGCAGGCTGATCCTAAGATTTTCGAACTCTACCAGTTCGACAAAAAGGTTCTTCTGCAACTCCGGGCAATCAACGAACTCTCCAGAAAAGAATCCGCGCAGGCGCTCTACACCTTCATCGAAAGTTTGCCACCTGACCCGGCACCAATCTCGTTGGCTCGCTTACGCGCCAGACTTAACTTAACCAGCCGCACCATCACCCAGAACGCGACGGTCAGGAAAGCGATGGAGCAGCTGCGGGAGATCGGCTATCTCGATTACACCGAAGTGAAGCGCGGCAGCTCAGTCTACTTCATCATCCACTATAGGCGGCCGAAGTTACGCCCGGCATTGCCACCAGCTAAAGCTGCGCCGGAAGAACCAGAAGAGCAGAAAGATAGCTTGCCTGGTGATGATCAGGAGGACATCATCGATGTTGTTCCTGAAGAAAAAGACGGCGAGATGGTCATGTTGAGCAAGGAAGAACTGGCGATTCTCGAAGAGCTGCGCAAGGCAAAAGCTCGCAAATAGCCCAACCACTGTAGAGAGTAGAAAGGCTCACTATCCACTGTAGTGAGCCTTTTGTTTAACTGAAATCCGCTATCCACTGTAGTGAGTAACAACAACCGAAGAGTAACCACTGTAGCCAGTGGCGCTCAAATAACAAAATAAATGTTAGTGGTTACAAACCTAGATGAGACAAGGGCTGCGAGGTTAGTGGTCACTGGGTATCTTGTTAAATCCACTCTCTATAGTGGTTATCGTTGTTCCCTTCGTTATTGGCTATCCATTGTGGAGAGCAGAATCGGTTGGCTGGATTTACTAACCACTGTAGTGAGTAGATATCCGCTGAAAACAGTGAAGGTTTACTCTCCATAGTGGATACCCGCTAGAGAACGCATTCCATCACTCTCTATAGTGGTTGTTTGCTGCGAATGAACGCCTGTTTACCACCTACAGTGGATAGCGATGCTGATAAACGCCGCTTTACTCACTACAGTGGATACAGAATGTCACGGTAGGTGTTCTACTCACTACAGTGGTTATGAGCCGAATACGCACGCGGTGAGCTGGCTACTCACCGCAGTGGTTAGTGTTATCAGTGGATTTTCTTCAGCAGACCCCAGAGTGTCCCGGCCTTCGTCGTGAGCTTACCTGTTTCCGGATCGTACATGCGCCATTCACGACGCTGGTGGACAATGAAGCCGTCCTCACGTTCGAGTCGCTCCAGCTCGCCGGGTTGCTTAAACCCTTTGGCACGCCAGTAGCCGCTTGTTTTTTCGATTTCCAGACCTGCCAGTGTAACCGCCATCAACGAACCTCCTTGCAGTCATCGAAAAGGTAGCTGGCGTTCTTCGCGTGAACGCCGTAGACATCACCTGATTTGTTGTAAACGAACTTATCTTCACCCACGCCAGACAGTTTGCCGTTACGTTTGGTGAGATAGGGGGAAGACAGGACGCGATCATCGCGCACAACATAAAACTGTTCGCCGCTGTCCACAACCATCGCGCCGTAGCTGGCTTTGACGACATTGCGGATCACGTCGTTTTTCACTTCGGCCACTGACATCTCACACTCATAGACGTGCGTGTCCGCGTAGACAGGGAGGGAGAGCAGCGCCAGAGCCAGGGCTATTTTCTTCATGCCACGACTCCTTTGATAACGCCGAATGCTGAGTCGAATACCAGCACTACGGCCAGCGCATTAACCATCGCGCCATTAACAGGCGCCAGCGCTTTACGGATTGCTCCGGTGAAGATGCAATCGAGCACAAAAGCTATCGAGACAATAAGTAATAAAGTGTCTAATACAGTTTTCATGATAGGTAGATGCTAACTTATATATTTTTTGCTGTAAATATCACTCAAAAGTGCTGATGCCTAAGATACGCTCAAGATGAGCCGCGTCTTCATCGCTTACCGGCATCGTGTCGTCGACGTACCAGCAACTACCGTTGTGCCAACAAACACCGTCATCATCGACATACACAGAATCTGCATCCATGCCTGTGTACTCAACGAGATTGCGATCAATTGCCGCTTGAATTTCTTCATCGTTCAGCCCATCACTCTTGACCATGAACAACGGGTAAACGTCATAGTCGGTGCTGGCTGAAATGCGAACCAAAATCTTCATGTGTTTTCTCCTTGTTGGTAAGTACTTATTTATATTGATGTGCGCCATGCGGCGCACAATCATTGTGTTCAGGCTGGAGGAAAGAACTTCTCCAGCGTGCGGTCTACAGCTTTATCAATGTGCATCAGATGCCAGACGACCATATCTTTGCTTCCCAGACCGCGGGTGTAGATCACGTCGAACTTACGCCAGGCGGCGTGAAACCAGTGCGGTGTATCATCAACCGGCAGATTCTCTCCAGCCTCCTTGAAGTACTTGAGCAGCATGGCCTGTTCAGCGGTTGGCGTCGGGCCAATCTCTTCCGCGTACATTCTGATGAAACGCTGCCAGTCGGCTTCATCTTTTGAAGGTTCCGTGCGTTCATCTCTGCAATTGCCTCACGCAGCTGCGTCGCCCATTCTGGCTCCGGGAAGCCCTGGGCAATTTCGGTATCCACGACATCCAGCGCAGCGTTGGCCGCGTCATACAGTTTCTTCACGCTTTTTCTCCTGCATTAAAAGGAACACGGTCATTGCCGCTCTGAAAGGGTTAGGGTTCTGGATCAGATGTTGTGGCGTTGAGCTATCCACCTTTCTGTGGGCCGCTCTCCACTCACCTGGCTGTCTGGCGGGGATTACGCCGATTCTGTGTCGGTAAATAATGTCCCACGCATCTTCCGGATCGTTACACCAGTCGAAGGTTCCGGCTCCGTTCGGGCCGATGGCGACCACTGCGGTGTAATCGCCTTCCTGTGAGCCTTTCCAGCCATATTGTGAGATAAGCGGTCGATGGCCGGTGGCTTCCGCGACTAGGCAGTTAATCTCAAAGTCCGTCATCTCGCTGTAATTTTTCATTCCCGATCTCCTTCTCATCCGTTGCCGAACAACTATGTGGCGTTGTCACTTTGTACTTCTACGGATGGTAATTCCGTATTAGTAACCAATTTGTTTTCTTGTTGGTGATAATACGGAAATAAAAAAGGCGTCCAAGTGGACGCCGTATCTTTGAAAAGGCTGTTACTTCAACGCGATAAACGGAGTATTAGCCCCTTCAGTCATGTACTGAGGCAACTGACCATTCCATTTGTTGATGGCTTCCAGCTCCATGACGTTCGGGTTCTGACGTAATGCTTCACCGCGCAACTTGATGGCATCAGCTTCTGCTTGAGCACGCTTGCGGATAGCGTCGGCTTCACCTTCGGCTTGTTCACGCAGCATGTTCGCTTCTGCCTTGCGCTGCTCAACTTCCTGCTGGCGCTGGAGCGTTTTCTGGTTCGCGGTCACTTTGGCATTGATAGATTCGATGACAGTGTCCGGGTAGTCTGGTTTGCCCACCCATGACAGGCTAATAACCTCAATACCTACCGGTGACATTTCTGCCTGAATGTCTTTCAGCGCATTGTCGAGCAGAGACGCCTTGCCACCGTCGATGAACGTGTCGGTAGTCATGCGGCTGGCCAGACGGTTCAGTGAGTCCGCAATCTTCTGGCGCAGATCAGTGTCGGTAATGTCATCAACACCTTTGCGATAGGTCTGGAATACGGTAGTTACTTTGTCGCGATTAACCAGATATGCCACACCAATTTTGTGGCCGATGGCTGTACCGTCGCTCATCTGGAATGTGAACGGCTCATCGTAGGTTTTCATCTGTTTGAAAGTGGGGAAGGTGTACAGCTCGGTATTCAGACCAGTCCACTGACGGCCAACGCCGACAACTTCACCGATACCTTTGTCTTCACCCAATTTGTTTACCTTAATGCCAACGTATCCCGGTTCCACGCGATCGCAGCCGGTCAGACCCATTGTGCAAATAGCAGCCAAAACCACCGCCAGTAAACCTTTCTTCATTACTTACTTCTCCTTAGTTTTATTGAGTGAGTTGATATACCTGCGGCCAGCTTTTAACAAGGCAACCGGGAAGACTACAGCGATGGCAAGTCCGATAAATAAGGCCAGATCGCTTTTAGCTGAGATAAGCGATGGAACCAGTAAACCGTAGATAAAGCAGACTGATATCACCGCTGAAACAGCCATGAGATAACCCTTGATCATGTGTTTCCTTTTGTCGTTTTGGTGTAGAAATGATAAGTAAGTACTTATATATTTTCAAGTATAAAAAAGGCGTCCAACGGACGCCTTGTGATTACGCTTCTTCTGTCTCTGCTGGGGACGACTCTTTCGCTCGCCGTTCGTCTATCGCCTGGAGTGCTGCGATGATTTCCGGAAGTGGCTTCTCGCGGTACATCTCGACGATCTGCGATTTGGTGTATTTCTTATCGCCAATTTCCACACGTCCGCTGGCGTTCTTGGGCAGGTATCCTTCCTCCAGCATGTACTCAACCAGCGATTCGATGACGTCCAGCCCGCGAGTCGGGTCGAAGTAGAATTTCCATGAGCATTTGCCAAACGGAGGTGCGACTTTGTTTTTAATGCACTCGGCGCCAACGTCCTGTCCGATCTTCTCTTTGCCATCTTTCATAACGGATGCGCCCAGACGGATGCGCACCGACGCGTAGAACTTCGGAGAGTCGCCACCCGGAGACGTAGTCGGATCGCCAAACATCACGCCAATTTTGGTACGTACCTGGTTCAAGAAGATGATGCACGCGTTGTACTTACGCGCCCAAAGCGCCAGAGTAGGGAAGTTCGCACTCGTCGCGCGCGCCAGCGCCGTGTTGTCGTTCATGTTCAGCTGATCTTTGTCCTTCGCAGTGCCTTCTGCCATCTTGTCGAACTTCTCAGCCTTCGAGTTCGGAACCATCGACGCCAGAGAGTCGGCAACGATGCAGATAGGGGCTGTTTCCGGGATAAGCTCTTCGTCGCGCACCAGCTTGAGGATTGTGCCGATCAGCTCGACGGAGTCTTCGAAGGTATCCGGCTGTTTGTAGACCCACTGACCGTCGTCTTCGTCGGCGTTCAGTCCGTTCGCTACCGCCAGACCAACGTCGAAACTGTTTTCGTGGTCAAGGAATACGGCCAGACCATCCTGTTTCTGTGCTGACACCATTGCAGCCGTCGCCAAAAAGGTTTTACCGGCGCTTGGTGGCCCGAAGACTTCAACGATACGCCCACACGGAAAACCACCGTCGTAACGTCCGGAAATGGCTTTGTTCAGTGGAGGGAAACCGGAGTCAATCCAGTGGGAGACCTTCTGGATCTCGTCATTGCTGCCGATTTTCTTTTTCAGCGCCAGTGCCAGTGCGGATTTGCCTTTTGCCATGATTAGGCTCCTTTTGATTCGTTGATTCGCTTCGAAGCAGCGGCTTCGTCAAACTTGATTGCGTCGTGGTTCAGGTGTTTGGCGACGCGAGCGATGATCTTCACGACCTGCTCGCTGACCAGCGCGAACTCACGCTCAGTAGCAGAAATGCCAGCAGCGCCCAGAATGTTCGGCAGCGCCACCACAGCGTGCTCGCCGTGGCAGAAGACAATCTCCTTAGCCAGCATGGTTGGCGTAGTTGCCCCGCCATTAATGATGGATTTCAGCATCAGCAGTACCTCTCAAATGGCAGAACAAACACTTCCAGATCTTCCAGAAACGACCGGAAATTC
The DNA here is from genome assembly GCF_057320665.1 of Enterobacter cloacae complex sp. 385G4. Taxonomy (NCBI): domain Bacteria; kingdom Pseudomonadati; phylum Pseudomonadota; class Gammaproteobacteria; order Enterobacterales; family Enterobacteriaceae; genus Enterobacter; species Enterobacter cloacae complex sp. 385G4. The sequence continues at coordinate 72,719 of NZ_JBXWDD010000010.1, read as the reverse complement.
AGCTCGTAACACATCTGTTCGAAGGCATTCATGTCGCGTGCGCCTTTAATCGACTCGATTTCGCTGGGTGGGAATTTTGTGTCGATAAGGTTCATCAGCATCATGTTGCGCTTAAAGGCTTCGAGCATCCGGCAGCCCGTCTTCTCGTTGAAGGCGTTCTTTGCCAGCTTGTTGAATGCCGTCTTATAGCGACCTTTGTTGATGACAATAGAGCCGTCGTTAATGCCGCGTACCATTGCGGCCACGCTTCCCCATTCATGAAGCAGCTCTTTCGCGCCACCATCACCAATGCCACCGACGCCTTTGATGTTGTCCGAGTTATCGCCCTGCAACGCTTTCGCTTCCAGAAACGCGCGTGGTGTTGGCAGACCTGTCAACTCTGCGAACTGTTCGAAGTTCACCTGCTTGTGCTTGGCATCTTCACGCAGGCTTACCCAGCTCACATTCTCGCGAACCAGCTGGAGCCAGTCGCCATCGCCAGTCAGCAGGTAGATGTGATCGACGGTCGGCTGCGGAGCCAGGCGAGAGACCAGCATTCCAGCCAGGTCGTCCGCTTCTGCGTCCTTTGCAATGAGTTGGTTAACGCCCAGCGCGGTCATCATTTTCAAGATGTACGGCTTCTGGATGGCAAAGCCTTCTTTCATCTTCTTCATATCCGGGTCGTCATCGCGATTCGCTTTGTACTCCGGGTAGAAGTCGCGACGTTTGTCGCTGAATCCATCCCACAAGATCATTGGGCGGGCATGGAGAATTGAGGCGTAACGACGAACGTTCTTCACGAAGCCAAAAGCCGCCTGAACTTCCATCTCGCCGTTGTGTAATTTGTCGGATTGCTGGTGGTAATAGCCCAGGCTGTTACCGTCCACAAAGAGATAATTCACCGGTACACTCCTTCCAAAAAGTAAGGCGTCCGTAGACGCCTTACTGGTCACGTTATGGGATTACAGAGCGTCCAGTTCAGCCAGCAGGTCGTCGAGACCTTCGTCAGCTGGTGCAGATGCAGCGGCAGCAGATGCTGAAGCACTTGCAGCTGCGGCGGCTTCCGGAGCTTTAACTTCTTCCGGTTTAGTTTCCGGCTTGAACTCAGCTTCAGCGGCACGCAGGATCTCTTCATCAACCAGGCTGGTGGACTCTGGAGCCGGAGTGTGTGCTGTAGCGACAGCAGCTGCACCTTCCGTATGACCAGTGATAGAGCCAAAGCCTGGCAGTTCAGCAGCAGCTGATTTCGCAGCGGAAGAAATGGCCGGAGAGGACATTGTTGCTGCCGGAGCCGCAATACCAATCAGACGACCCATAGTGCGAGCAGTAGACAGCAGACGGGTTTCGTCAGCCTGGTTCGCGTATGCGATCAGATCGTGTTGGGTAGTCCAGAGCTTCTCAGGAATGTCGCCTTTGTAGACTTTACGTTTCGGGGATACGTCGTACTTGGTGTCACGACCGGAACCGGTACGCTTAATCAGGAACGCATAGCCTTCTTCTTTGCTCAGTGGGTTGCCGATATCATCCGCAATATCTTCGGACATCACTTTGCAGATATCGTCGAAGACCGTAGACGGCAGCTCAATCAGCTGGCATTTCTCTGCGTCTGCAAAGTCTTCGCGCGCAGACAGAACACCGTTGACCAGATAACGCGGTGTAGCACGCATACTGTTAATGCGCTCTTCCATCGCTTTGTTGCCCTTAAAGCGAGCACGACCTTCCATAACCATCTCACACAGCTGGCAAGCGTGGCCGTGGGTGTGCTGTTCGCAGATGTAGGCGGTGGTTACATCTTTGCCTTCCTCATTCTGATGCTTAACGTAGTGCATACCGAAAGTCTGGAAGAACAGGCCATTCGGGTCGTCCTTGTTCGGGAAAATGCGCAGATAGTTATTGCCGTCTTTCAGACGGGTCACATCAACGTTATTGCCACGTTTAGAAGCAATATCGCCACGGGTCTTGTTAAGCAGATCAAGTAATGACTTAGACATGTATTTCTCCTTGTTGTGATTGTGGCCATTGGCGCTATGCGCGTTGGGCTTTCGTTTACTCTTGGCTCTTTCGAGCGAAAAGAATGATAGATCAGTACTTACTTACGATCTAGCATAAATTAACGGGGGGGGTGGAAACGTTCGGCGCCCAAACGTTCAATCTCTACGATAGCCATTTTGGACGCCTGGACAATCATGTCGCGGCGGTGTGAGAAGGCGGCTACAGCGTGCTTGTACAGATCTGCAATGTGCCGTGCTTCGTCGAGTTTCTGGCGCTTTGCGAGGTATTGTGGGTTAGTTCTAACCTTCGCCTCCAGTACGGATTCATTGAACTTAATTCCGTTCATGCTCAGGTTCTTACGCTCGTTGTCGTAGATTTTCGCCTCAATCGCATCAAGGGAGAGTTTTGCATCTGCGACCTCTCGTTCTGCCCGCGCCAGCTTAGAGCCGTACTCCATCAAGAGGCGCGGTTGCTGACGCCAGACTTCCTCCAGATTGTCGCGGTCGAACTCCAGGTCGGACATGATTTTTTCGTAGATATCGGTGTTCATATTGATAGGTTCCAACTTACTTTTGTGTATCTGATTATATCAAACAAATGGAGGGTTACTGCCATGATTGGCGGTAGACATTTTTGGGGCGAAAGGGGAAGATTGAGCTTTAACAAGGAATTAAAAATGAAATCACCAAAGACAAACAACCAGTCACCAAAAGAGGCGATGATTTACCCAAAATCCAGTGCCTACGGACATGCCGGGGAGTATTTATTCGCCTACTGGATATCACGATACTTTGGCTGGCCTTGTCGACTATTGAGTGTTGACATGGGAATTGATGCTCAGGTTGAAATGTTTGCAGATGACACCAAATCAACAGGGGCTTTTATTTCTGTTCAGGTTAAAACTACCTCAAGACAGATGGAAGAAAGTTTAAGTGTTAGAGTTGGTCTTGATAACCTTGGCTATTGGAGTTCTCAACATGAGCCGGTAGTAATTGTGCTTGTAAGTCTTAATGAAATGAATATTAAAGATGAGCCTGAAATATACTGGCGTCATTTAGATAGTGAAAGCCTTGATAACTATTCTGAGAAGGCACGAAAAAATAAGGATTCAAAAACTAATATTATCTTTGAATCGCACAAGCATCGTCTTCGTCCAATGCACAAGCAGGATTGGTCGAAGCTATGGATGACCGAGCTTGACAAGGAAGTTGTTGAGATGGCAACGAGTTCAAAACATGAACTTATGAAAGTCATTAACGAAGTAAATGAAGAAATTGAAGAATCAGGTTTGCCGGAAGAGGATTTTAAATTCCCTGTTGCCTGGGAGACCTATCCTCATTCCTTGAATAGATTGCTTAATGACTATGATGAATTTTTAAGACTTAAAACTGATAATAAACTACTTGTCATGCAATACCCTGTAGTTCAGGAATATATGGAACTATGCGATCTTCATTTAGACCGACTGCTAGATTACTTCTCAAATTTGGCATATCACTTTAGAGGTGAGAGTTCTATTTTTAAAGATGAAATGGAAAGCTGTTTCCCCGTCAATGTGCAAATTCAAGAGATCATAAGAAATAACATATATAACTATTAATGAAAATGCCCGAAAGAATCGGGCCATTTCATTAAGCGACTTTCTTACCAAAAATATTGGATAGCGTGACTCTGGTCTGGCGCTTCAGCCTGTACTGTCTCACATCGCCAATCTTGTTCACTTCCATAAACTCTTTGGCCACCTTCAGTACCAGCCGATTGCGGAACACTTTGAACGCCTCCAGCTGTTCCTCTGGGTTATCCGATTCGTAGATCTCCAGCAGATACTGGCACGCCTTCGGATCTTGCGTTTTGAGCGCCAGCGCCAGATCTAACGTGACCGGGCAGTCGATGATTTCCCAGAACTGCGACCGCATGGTGGCTGCAACTGCCTTATCCCGAAAATCTGCTGGGATAGCCGCCAGCGCTTGTGCAATCTTCTGAGCCTCGTTCATGGTGTTCTCTTTGTTCATTTGCTAATAGTCTCCGCTACCTCTGCCAGAATTGCTTCCAGCTTTTCGCCTTCCTCTGGGCGAAAGTACAAAATGTTCGGGTTAAATCCGTAGAAAACGGTCACATCCAGCTCTGGCAGATACTCTTTGCGTCCAACCAGGTCGGATGGTTTGCTCTTGTTGTTGAAGAGCGACGTCGCCCGGCTGCCACACGTCAGCACATAGGTCGGACGCACCAGATTGATCTCTTCACGCATAAAGTCGGTGAACTGGCCGATCTCGTCTTTGGTGTAATCCTTCTCTTTGTCCTTTACCTTTTTGCACACGCCGGTGACGTAGAGATCGCCCATGCGCAGATCGCCTGCAGTAAGCAACTTCGCCTTAAAGTCGTCGTAGCCGTTCTCCATGAAGTAGCCGGTACGCCCATCATTGCCGTTCGCGTTGTCCAGAATGATCATGATTTTCGGCTTAATGCCAATGCTTGGGCGGATCAGGTCGTCTCCCAGACCCATTTCTGCCGCCATGCGAGTCATCAGTACATTCACTTCAGCAGAGCGCTTAGGGTTCATCTCGAACGGTCGAGAGGCTTTTACAGCGTCGATCACCAGATTGCCCATCAACTCTGCCTGGTCGCGCAGTCGTTCCGGATCTGTCGCTGGCAGACTGCCAGGCTCAATCGATGCGAACGCACCTACTTTTTGCAGTGACTCGCGTACCCGGCTGTTACACGCACGCTTCTCGACCGCTTCCTCAAATTGCTCAAGTGACTCGAATTTGCCGCCAACTTTCTCACGCGCTCTCATGATGGCCTGGCATCCGTTCTCAGAGCAGCCTTTCACAGCAGAGAATGGCGCATACAGTACCTGGCTGCCGTCTTCCAGCGTGCGGATCTCAATTCGGTTAGATGACACGTTAACGTCTGGTGGTAATACGCGAATGCCATAGGTCAGCGCATCCTTAACCAGCCCCTGGTGCTTATCCTCTCCCAGAATGGTGAGCGCAGCAGCGAAGAACTCAGCAGGGTAATGTGTCTTTAACCACATAGACTGATAGCTGATCAGCGAGTAGGCAACGGAGTGTGATTTGTTGAACTGATACGCACCGTTCTTCTCGAAGGCAGCCCAGATCTCCCTCGCTTTCGTTTCAGACAAGCCCGGTTGTGACCCTGTAACGCGTACAGCAGCCATAGGCAATTTCACACCAGCCTCCAGCGCTTCTTCGACCGTCCGCAGTGCGCCGTCCTCACATTTAAAGTGTTCCGCGCGGTGAATACGCTGCGTTGTGCCGTCTTCCATCTCAACGTCGATCCAACCAGCTTGAGCCTGAACGACGAACTTCTCGCCCATGCTCTTCATCTTTTCCATATCCTTTTTACCGATCGCTTTACGCACACCATCAGCTTCGGCCATCGTGAAGCCGGCCAGCAATCGTGTCGCGTTCATCGTCTGTTCCTGATACAGAATCACGCCGTTGGTTTCCGCGGTAAGTTCGTCCAGTACCGGGTGCAACGACTGTGGAGCCATGAAGCCTTTGGCCACGGAGACATAGTCGTCCAACATGCCGGATTGAATCGGGCCTGGTCGGAAGAGTGCGGTAGTGGCGACAACGGTTTTGAAGCTCATTGGTTCAATGCCACTGCCCAGATCTTTAAGCAGCTTGCGCATGGGGCCGGACTCCAGCTGGAATACGCCCTGCGTGTACCCTGCAGCGAACCCATCCAGAACCTTGCGATCGTCCAGTGGGATGGCATCGAGATTGATGTCTTCCCCGGTACTCTCTTTGATGTAGCGTTTAGCGCTATCCAGCAGATCGAGCGTTGCCAGACCGAGAACGTCCAGCTTAATCAGCCCCATCGCCTCGCAGTAACGTTTATCGAACGCAATACAGCGAGCGTTGCCACGCAGCTCGACGGGCGTGCGCTCTACCAATGGAACGCCAGCGACGATCATCCCCGCTGCATGACGGCCAAAACCACGCATTAGGTTTTGCAGCTTACACGCCGCTTTGAACGCTTCCGGTTTTTTCGTGGCGTATTTGTCCAGGCTGGCCAGTTGCTCGCGCAGCTCTTCCAGTGACAGGCTATCGTCTTCCAGATTCTTGAACTCTTTGGATACCGCCATATCCGCAGCGTCGACACCGTAAATACGTGCAGTGTCACGCAGCGCCGAAGCCGCGCCCAGATAGGTGAAGTTCGGAATACCTGCAACGTAATCTTCGCCATAGCGTTCATTCAGATACTCGATCACCTCATGTCGACGTGCCTGGCTGAAGTCCAGATCCGCATCCGGCAAGTCGAGACGTTCAGGGTTAATGAAACGCTCAAACAGAAGACCGTGACGGATAGGATCGACGTTGGTTATGCCGATGCACCACGCTACCAGAGAACCGGCAGAGGAACCACGACCTGGCCCGACAGGAATGCCAGTTTCACGGCTGTGATTCATCAGGTCGCGCACCATCAGGAAGTAACCACAGAAGCCCAGGCGGGTCAGAGTGTCCATTTCGTACTTCAGGCGATCAACATACACACGGTGCTCAGAAGCCGGTGGTGTGTAGCCAAACTCTTTGGTAGTAAGACGCTTGCGCAGCCCCGCGACAGCCAGCTTCATCAGCGTTGCAGGCTCGTCGTCTGCCATCTTGGGCAGTGCTGGTGACAATTCATGCCAGCGCCATGTGCAGGCTTCAATAATGGTGTCCTGCGTTGTTGAGGCCATTGCAGCTGTTACCGGCACATCCATTCGAACGGAGAAGGCTTTCAGCGCTTCAAGGAGATGGCGGCGACCATTAACGGCGTTATCTCGCTGGTGGGGAATACGCAGACGATGCGGCTGGTCGATTTTGATGTTGTTCGTAACCATGTGCGCAATGTCTTTAATGTCAGCGTCGTCGACCGCTTCGTAATAAGCGGGATAGAACGCCACTGGCTCTATTTTCAGTGCGCTCGCCACTTTCATCGCCCGGACGTTAATCTGGTCGTAGAATGGGGTAGGGTGCGGATAAACCACGCTGTAGAAGTTATCGCGTCCTCCAGCTGTCACCAGCGTCCCGATAATCTTTGCGAAGTCCCGGCGCTGGAATACACTGCCAATGTCAGACGTCAGCAGGATGATGTTGCCTTTGGCATATGCGGCCGCCAGCTGGTCAAGCGCCAGACGCGGGACAAAGTAGAATTGCTCGCGCTTGTTGGCTAAGGTCATCAGTTCGCACACGTCGCGATAACCTTGCTCGTTCTTTATCAGTGCCGTGAAGCAGTAGCTGCGATCACGTACCAATGATTCCATACATCCCCCTGACTCTTTCGCAAGGCGGGCGCGGTGCTCGTATGTCGGATCGTCGACAACATTCAGCTTAACACCACAAATAACCGCCATGTCGTCGCCAGCGGCACGTTGCAAGGGGATCACACTGGCAATGTTCATGCTGTCAGCGGAAATGACAGCGGTGTAGCCAGCGTCTCTCGCGATTTTCACCGCGTTTTCTGCTTTTAGAGCCGACTCTCCCAGGGAGAAGTCAGTTCTGACCATCAGAGCCTTCATGTGTTTTTACCTTTCTGGTTTTCTTGATTTTGTCATTGGGGAAGCCAACGAACTTCCCATACATCGAAATCGCAACCTCTTTGGCTGACTGGTGGCACTCGGGCCTATCCGGACACGCCAGACAAGCCCGGCCAGTTTCAGACGCTGCGATAAGAGAGCCGAAACATCCTTTACGCACGATTAACCGAAGATCTTCTGAACCACTTCACGCGCTGCCTGTGCAGACGTGGATGGAAGTTTATTGATAAACGACTTTTCGATGCCGGCAGAGAAATCACCGCGCATCATTCCGATTTTTGCGGACAGCAGCAGCTCGCGAGGGCCGATTGGCTGGCTGATCAGATGCTGTTCATAACCTTCACGGACAAGGTTCGCGAATTTCACCATCTTCTCGGCGTATTCGCGGATGACGCCAGCCTCAGCCAGCATGTTGACTTCAGCCTTAGTGCTCATGTACTTCACGTTCGAAACAATGCCGAAGCGCGAGAAGTTCGCCGCGTTCTGGATGTTCGTTCCTTGATAGAGACCCGTTTCGTCGCCAGAGCCGTTAGTGTTTCCAGTGCCAATGAAGGCAAAGCGTTTATGCGGAGTGATACGGCGCCAGTCCGGAGTTGCCTCTTTGATGATCAGCGGTTCTCCTTCAAGAACTGGCTGGTACACACCCAGAATCTGCGGGAACGCGAAGTCATATTCATCAGCGAGGTACACCCAGCCATTTTTCATCGCCAGCGCCAGCAAACCCGGCTCGAAGTAGGTGGAGCCATCGCGAGCGAGGATCTGGCCTGTAACGTGTGCTTCTTCCATAGACGCCGTATGCTGGGCGCGGATCAGTGGTCGATTCAGCAGGGCGCATAGCTGCGTAGGAAGAGAAGATTTACCGGTTCCTGCATGACCCCAGAGATAGCCTGGGATTCCGATTTCCAGCATCATGAAGATGTCTTTAATCAGGTCGAAGTCGCCATACACATAGTTCTTCTTCGCTTCCGGTACGAACTCCGGATATGGCGTGTTGACATTGACTGTCACCTGTAGTGGTTTTCCGCGTGGCGTTCCCAGCTCTTTGATCGTTACGCCAAGCAGCTCGTGCGCGGCCACCAGTTCGGTCTTGTATTCGACCGTTCCTGCGTAGCCCGGGTGTGCGCTAATCTCCGCTACTTTTCCTTCGCCTGAATGCTTTTCGGCACGCTTCTCATTGAGTTTGGCCAGTGCCGTGCGAGAGATCGTTGGTTCATCCGGAAACGCAGTGGTGTACATTTTCACCACCTCGTCCACGTCCAGACCTTTCGCGGACTCAGGAATGTTCTCGCAGCGGCCCATAGAGATATGGGATTTCAGGTAATGAAAGGATTTGCCACACCACTTGCAGACGATGGCTTCCGGCAAATGTTCTTCTTGCTGTAGTGCAGTAGCGGTCATGTGTTTTTCCTTACTGTTTGTCGTTCGTGGGGTATATCTTATATAAATATAATAGGCTGTATAGTAAGTGATTACTTATTTTTACGGGTAAAGCAATTACCCAAGAATGATACGAGATAGCTCTGTGACGACTGACGGCCCTAACTCTTCTACGCTGTTTACCAGTGCGTAATTTTTGTAGTAACGCCGTGGTGCGTCGGTCAGAACGCCGATAGCCATCAAATCGATGTCACTCAACGTCTCAATTTCTTTGGTGACGGTTCGCAAATGCTGATGGAATCCATCGCCTGCAGCACATGGCGCCCCGTCGCTCATAACCAGCATGATCTTCTTGTCCTCCATTCGCCCTGCAAACAGAGTCGCCAGCTGCGCGACGCTCTCACCATCGACGTTATTGAGCAGGGGGAACGTCTCACACACGCAGCCCATGCGGGCGCGGATCTCTGGAGAGTTAGCTTTCTCATTCCAGTTTTTGATAATGGGCAGCATTAGCGCCTCGAAACGAGTAAACCCGCGCTTCGACATGGTTTCATAATCTGGGCTACCAAACGTGGTAAAGCCGGTGATGATGTTAGGCACATTGATACGATCCAGAGCATCCGCAATGGTGTAGGCGCTGGCGAGTGCCAGTTGAATCTTCCTGCCGCCCATTGAGCCGGACAAGTCGATCACTTGCTGGACGCACGCGTTCACCGCTCTGTGGTCTTCTTTCTTGCGGAACACGCGGTCGTCGTTCATTGCCAGACGATACAGGTTCGCGCCATGTATCCGCCCACGTCTCTGGCCTGGGATAAACTGAACTCGATTGCGGCTGGCGATAGCTCGCTCCAGGTCTTTGGCCAGAGTCGAAGAAACGCCTGCAGACAGATGTTTTTCGATTTTCAGTTCAAAGAGCCTTCTGCCTTCCGGAACCATGCGGTAGCGATCGACCGGTGAGTGCATCGGGATTGCGCCGAACGTCTTTCTGGTGCGCTTTACATGCTCTTCAGCCTCATCAATCAACCCGATAAAGTCGTATGAACGATCGTATGGGCGATACTCAGAAAGTGAGGTGCTCATAAGCTCTTTGCTGATGGTGGCCGACAGTGCGTCTTCGGTCATTTCGCCTGTTCCGTCTTCCATCTCGTCGAGCGCCTTGAGTGCGTCCTCCAGAGTCATTTCATCCGGAGCAGGAACAAAGCCTGACTCACTGTCTTCAGGCGCTTCCGCAGCATCCTCATTTTCTTTACCTTCGCCGTCTGTTTGATCGGCGGCATCATCTTCCTCTTCGCCGTCATCACTATCACTATCCCCATCGCCAGCGGCGCCAGAGCCATAACCATCGGAGTCATCGGCGTCTTCGCGAATGCCATCACCAGGCGTTGGAGAGCCAGTGTCATCACTACCACCTTCGTCATCAGAATCACCTGATTCCATGCCGGCATCATCGGATTCTGGGGTGTCTCCTGATTCCTCTTCGCCTGCTTCTGTATATTTACTTTCTGTATCACTAATTTCTTTATCCTCTGTAGGTAAGTCCTTATCTACTGATTCGGGCAAATCAGAATCCCCAGACTCTTCCTCTTCTGAGGCATCATCTTCTTGCTCTTCCTTGTCGTCGTCTTCGCCTTTGGTACGCTTTGGTGCTGATTCACTATGAGTCGGTTCGTCACCGGCTTCTGGGGTTTCCTCTGACTCATCCTCACTCTTCGACGGCTTCCTAGCAGACGATTTAAGCTCTGGTAATTTGCCCTCTGGCTTGTCTTTCATATCCTGCATGATTTGGGCGATAGCAGCTGCTACCTTCACGCAGTCTTCTGTGTTCGACATATTGCGAACGGCCACGTCGATACCATGCTCTTTGAGCAAGGCCACAGGCTTCTCGATGAGGTGCCAGTGTTCTTCCATAAAGTCGATGAAAGGGCTTTGGCCATCCCAGGCGCGAACGACCGGGCAAAGGAAGAATTTCAGGAACAATTCACGCTGGTTGCCGTGGCAGATTGAAACCGCCTCTGACACTTTGCCCTTGAAGTATTTGTCGATCACCAGGTTCTGTGTGGCCAGCAAATTGCGACGAGTTCCGTTGAATACCTGTCCCATTCTGCGTTCAATAAAAACGTCTTCCAGCGCGTTCCAAAGCCCGGTAGACGGAGCCTTTCCTTTCTCGCGCATCTTCATTGCGACTTTCGGATCAGTAAAGAGGATATGGGCTACCTCATGGTCGAGAAAACCACGTACTGCGTTCATGAGGGTTGGTGACGCGTCGTCCGGTATAGATGGGATGTTTACCAGCACTGGTTCGCCGCGCCGGTTGTAGCGGACATATGCTTCATTGCCTCGCTCTGCAACAGGTATCTGTTTGCCTGATAGCATCGCTACAACTCGTTTTACGCAGTCGCGAAAGTCCTGTACCTCTTTCAGCACAGATCTGGTCATGGCTTTGGACATGAGAATTTCCTTGTTATTAAAACAATTTGTTTTCTGATGTGCGTAATTTATCACTGTACGAACAGGCAACTAAGCTGTTCGTACAGGCATCTATAGGCAGGAATGTGTTTTAAATGGTTCTCACGGCAAGGGAGCCGCAACCGGTATTGATGAGAGTGAAATGTTTATTTTTTAGCTCAAAAGTGAAAACCGTCGTATCAACCATTTCCACGGGAAGCTCTTCAGATTCTAGTTCTGTCAGGATCGTCGCGACGCCATCCAGTCCAATCGCATATGCGTGTCCAACCTCAAGGGCGGTCAATTTAGAAGTTATATTTTTCATTTCATATCATCCAACTGAACACATTTGAAAGTTCGGCAATACTACTACCTATTGTATCAATATGGAATGCAACTATATCAGATACGTCTTACTTATTTCTGTAAGCGAATAGTGACAAATCGCCTAAAAACCATAGTATAATGGCGGTATGCCGGGATTTTGTGCCTACCGAAATTAAATAGATAAGTCTTTACAACCCTGGCCTTTGCTGTAATATCAGTAAGCACTTACCAGAGATAAACAAAACACGCAAGGTTCACTACATGGCTACCAACGAAACAGAGATCAAACAAGGTCGCTACGCAGCTTACATTGACTCGTTAATCACAATCTCGCCTAAAAGTCAGGCTACCATTGCCAAAGAGGTTGGGTACAAGAACGCCAACAATCTCTCTCTCATCAAAAGCGGCAAAATCCCACTTCCAGTAGATAAGGTTCGAGCATTAGCCGAAGCGCTGGATGCAGATCCGGTTCGACTGATGCTGATGGTTCTGGAAGAACGTCATCCTGAGCTGCTTGAGTTTTTTCGCGAAGAGGGCACTGCACCTCTCTCCGCTGATGAAAAACTCGTTCTAGAAGCGTTCCGTAACCGTTTTGACGGTCAACAGGGTGCGTCAGAAAAGGTGGTAGAGGCCATCAAGTCACTGTGAGAAATTTACACGAATAAGCTCCGTGGCTAGACGATCTCCCTTGAATTTGTGGTCTATCTCGTCTAAGTCTGTTTGATTAACGATAGATGCGATGTACGTTGAGAAGTTATTCAAGGCGTCTCGCATCTCATCCATATAATCGTGGCGATCATAGACGCGATCTATCCCTTCAAGACTGTGGTTCATAATCTTACGGGCCACCTCCTGATTAATCCCCAGAGCAGGGAAATAACTACGCGCTGTACGTCTCAGATCGCGTGGGGTGAATGACTCAACCTCCATCAACTCAGGTCGTTCCAGTATCCTTCTCAGTGCCTGGGCAATGGCCACCTTAGACATTGGCGTATCCACGCCCTTCTTCTTATTCGAAGGAACGAGCCACTGGCTGCCTTTCCCGTACTCGAACAACTCTTCCACGCATTGACGCATCAATGGGCTTAACGGCAGCGCGTGCTGTCTGGCCGATTTGTTTCGTGTACCTTGATTCCATACATCGCGCTGAAGGTTGAACTCATCCTTTTTGGCGCGGAGCACTTCGTCGGGGCGTCTGGCAGCGACAAGACAGAGCCTGGCCGCCCACTTTGTGCCTTCGCACACATTGAAGTAATCCCAGACGTTCCAGAATACCCAGACCTCGGCGTCGGTCAGTTTACGTTCGCGCGGCACTGGCTTTGCGCCACCGGCAACTCTATTGAGCGACATATCATTCAACGGTGATGTATCAATCAGCCCCTGAAAAGCGCACCAGCTCAGGAACTGTTTCATCAGGGAGAACACGCGTCTGCCCTGGACGATCTTGCCTTCCAGTATCAGTGGGTTCACCAGCTGGTTGACCAAGACCCTACTTATATCACTTACCTTTACATCAGAGATATGCGGCATTACATGTATCAAAACACAATGAACGGCTATTTCAGGTCGACGTCTCGTTATCAGTAAAGATAAGCGAGTGAATAACATGAAGGCGGAAGAAAACGACATGTCACCGTCGAATTTGGCGGTCGACACTGCCGACAAACCGGAAGCGCGTTCGAGGTACTCGATGGCTTCCCGAGAGGTGTTTTCTGCTGCGCGTGCTTTATCAAAGGTGTTTTTCATCGTCCACTCACTGAGTGAAGCCTTTTTACTGTATTTATAAACAGTATATTAGGCATAAGTTTTTGTATGATCAACCATAAAATAGCCTGTTTTGTACAATGATTCCATACTTAATAGGTATGGAATCATTTAAGGCTGGAAATTTAAATTCTGAGATTTTATTAGCGTGATTGTCACGGATTAGTGAGCGCTTGAAATGCAGCGGCGTATGCAGCGATATCGGCCATAATTTTTGGATCTTTCGCATACTGATGTGCGTTGTTAGGAAAGATTGCCAATAGGCTATACACATCTTGGAAATGTGCATGTTGACTGTAAACGAGTGCGCGGTCGCTTGTGCAATTGAATCTGTTGCGGCTACTGGTTCGTTCTTGCTTCGTGAATAAGAGATGAACGTGATAAACGCGGGAGGACACAATAGCACCCGGAGCCGTATACGGGCCATCTTTCCCGAATACGGTTGGGTACATGCCTTGTTTAAGCGACGTGAAATCGTTGAGTAACGTGATCTTTAAATCAGGCGTTTTATCGAAGATCGGCTGTAAAAATTGGGCGTAACTGGCACTGTTCCATGTGACCTTCATCGATCAACCTCAATGGAATGAGAAGTTGGCGAAGACGTCCTCGTCGATGAGGCCAGTCTGCGATTCGATGATGTCTACGTCGGTAAAACACTGATTTAAAATCAATAGCAGATCAGAGATAGCCAAACGATACTCAGTTACAGAATCGCTCAGGCGTTTCAAGTAGGGATGAGGTTGCTCAGAGTCACGAATCAACTTGTTAACGAATCCCTCCAAACCACGAATGGTCAGATCAACGTTCTTCAATTCTTCGTAACGGCTTTCACCGAAGCTGGTGCGAATCTTTTCCGCTTTCCATCCAGAGATGGCATGAGCCAGGCGAACGTGTTTTGCCGTCAATTCTGCGAGCTTGCTTTCGATCTCTGCCAGCTGTGCAGCATCGCTGTTCTCTTGAACAGGGATACCTGCGGTTCTCACATAGGCTTGTTCTTTGAATCCAGCAAATTTCGCAGAGTGCTTAACCCTGCCACGGAAGCGTCGATAGCCAAGCGGCTCAATAAAGGCACGCCCAGATTTAGCTTTAGGCTTTGCAGTTGAAAAGCGCGAGGCGTTAGAGGTCACAGTAGCAAGGGCATTGCTAATGACACTCATATCTTCCAGGCAATTTTCTAAACGCATAAAACCTCTTAACTACTCAATGGCTCGTAACTAAGTGTACGCTGTGTTGATGAAAGCGACAAATAATAAACGGCCCCAAAAGGAGCCGTATTGTATTACAGAGTGCTCGCAAAAGCAGCAAATTCTGTATAGCCGCCGACAGGTTCACCATTAACGAACACTTGCGGTATGGTTTCCACCGGTTTGCCAACCAGGTCGATCAACTTCTCTTTGTCGATGCCGGCAGACACAATATCGATGTATTCGTAATCACCAAAACCGTGGCCGTGCAGCTGCTTCGCCAGCTCGACCGCACGTTTGCAGTATGAGCAATTATCGCGTCCGTAGATAACGACCTTCATCACTTCACCTCATGCAGCTGCTGCTTGAGAAGATAGCCTTCCAGCGGCCAGATTTTGGCAATCGCGTTCTGGCGTGCAATTTTACGCCCGATCTCCGGATCAAAGTTCTCCGGGCTGGCGCACGCAGACTCGCCGGTTACGGTAAAGCCGTTCTCCAGCACAAGAACGCAGAAGGTCAGAAGATCTGTAGACGGATGAGCAGTCCAGGCAGTGTTCACCCCCATATTGGCGGCTCGTATACCGTCATAGGCAGTGAAGTAATGCTCTTCGATAATGATACTCTCGATGCGTTCCGGGGTAACACGCGCGGCCGTTTTGCCTTTGGCCACAATCTCTTTTTCGATATCCATATCGGTCATTTTGGTTTCCTTACGTTAAAAACGAGCGATTCGGGCACGAAGAATCAGGTCATAAGCCTTCATCGTGTCCAGTTGCTTAATTAGGATGATGCGGTCGACATACAGCAGGCGAGCAAACTCGTCGCCGGCAATGAACGCCTCCAGTTTTTTGATGCGGCCACACAGTTCTTCGTGTTCATCCATGACACGTTTCTGGTGTGGCAGGTACTCTTTGGTCATTGGCTTTCCCTTACTGATAGGCTTCCAGTGCGACTTTGCATAGCTCAGAACGCACGCAGTCTTCGGTAGCAAACTCAATAAGGCCAACATGGGAGGAAGGTTTAAAACGTTCCAGTGCATCTTCCAGACCAGACTTAACATTGCCTGGCAGGTCGCATTGCGTCACATCCCCGTTAACAATGACAGTTACGTTCTCGCCCATACGGGTCAGGAACATTTTCATTTGTGACGCTGTAACGTTTTGAGCCTCATCGAGAATGACTACAGCGTTCTCGAACGTGCGCCCACGCATGTAAGCGAAGGGGGCAATCTCTACTTTGGCCACCTCTGGCTTTAAGCAATATTCAAGGAATGAGCCACCCAAACGCTTCTGTAGCACGTCATAGACGGGCCGGAAGAACGGAGCGAACTTCTCGCTCATGTCGCCCGGAAGGAAGCCCAGATCTTCTTCTGCTTGCAATACCGGACGCGTCACGATGATCTTCCCGACTTCCTTATCCAGCAGACGCTGCGCTGCGACGGCTGCAGCCAGGTAGGTTTTGCCGCAACCGGCTTCACCAGTGGCGAACGTCAGAGATTTGGTGTCGAGGGAGATAAGATAGTGGGCCTGGGCCTCGTTTCGCGCTTCGATGGGAGAGTTGTCGCGTTTAGGTTTTGGTGGCAGAGCAGGGGCGACAGCCAGCTCGTCAACGATGATTGTGTCAATTTCGTAGCCGTGGATGCGTGGCTTTGACTTCAGTGCCTGACGAGCTGCGCGACGCGCCTGTTTACGTTTGTTTCCCATATTGAGTCCTTTCAAGTGAGTAACTGAAAGAACTATACCGACAAATAATAGGTAAGTCATTACCTACCATGAGATAGTCTTGTCTACCTTGCCTCTTGGTTTTGCTTTCACGATTGTCCTCTTCAATGCTTCATAGGCGTACTTGCAACGATAGGGATCGGCCAAAACATGCAAAGGCACATTGTCAGATAGCTTTCTAACTTTAGCTGTAAGGTCTATATAGAAGTCGAACTCAAATATAGAAAAAAAATAAAAGTTAGGTCTTTTCGTCTCAACAGGGAAGAAGGTTCCGTATCGTGGAAACCAAAACGAAGGCGCGATTTCAACCTTATAGCTCAGGTCATTATTCTCAGGATCGAGCAAGTAGGCTCTCAACTCTTCTTTCGCTTCTTCATTTATTTTAATTGGTATGCAACCGTTCCAAACATCGAAGGTAGCACGCCATAAGATACTGATCGCCAGGTAGTAAATGCTATCAGCATCTATGCCTTGCAAGAACCCCGATCCGATGGAAACGTTAGGTGCTATTTTGGGGTCTAAACTGGCGCTATTCCAAAATGGGATGACTTTCCCTTTGGCTATTTTGAAGAATTTAGAAACATCCGCGCGGTTTAGTGGCGGCAAGCACATGCGGGCGTAGCTGTTTTCACCATACCTCGATAGCTTGCCTTCGCAATCTTTGCATAACAAATAGCTTTTAACTTCTTTTGACAGGATATAGGTATTACCGTCCTTGTCTGTCATGTTCAAATTTTTGCCTTCTGCGACCATATTACGCGCACGGCGATAAATTTGTTTTGGTAAGAAGTGACTGTCCTCTAATTTTTCCACTTCTTTTCGACACATAGGGCAAAACATCTACGCTCTCCCTGCTATTTTACGAAGAGACAATATAGCAAAAAAGGGGCCGAAGCCCCTTTAATTTTTGCGCTAAAAAAGAGTTGCTACGATGCTAAGAAGCAATGGTTAAGAACGTCTGCCGTGTCTATCACAGCGCTGAACGGTCTGGCGACATTTGCGGAGTCTTTCCGTTCGGACGGTGGTGGCGAACTCCAAACCGTTCAGCGCTATGTTGGCGATGGTGGGTGGACTCGAACCACCGACCAGTTGATTAACAGTCAACCGCTCTACCACTGAGCTACACCATCATTTTTCGCGGCGGTACTTGTTCATGGACAACCAGGCAACCAAGAACTTTCCCGCAACTTGCACTTTACGTTAGTGCCAGACGAGGCTTGTGGCTCGCTCACATAGAGCGAAGATCTGGAATCCTTCTCGGCGGTTGATGGCCGCCAGATTCTTCGATCTTATTGGATGTATGGAATCATCCATGTTGTGAAACCAGGGGCTACATAGGCAACAATATTTCACCAGGGGGTTAAAGAATCCTGCTTTCACAACGTTGAGGCCACTGAACCGATTTATGTTCGACCCAACATATTGATCAGTCACTACAGCTCTGTGGAATCACCTGTATGATTAAAAGAAAAACAGTGACCTCAACGTTGTGCGCTGGCTAACCAAGCCAGCCGAGTTACGTCGCCGCTTTTAACCCAAGATTAAACGACATAAGTAATGGAAATGACGTAACAGGATGGACGGTCAGCTGGCTGAAACCGGGATGATGGAATGGAATGAGGAAACCAACCGCCCATCCTGTTACTTCATCGAATAGGGCATGGGTGGTGCAACATGCCCTATCCTGCGTTCTGCAATCACACTCGCTCAGTGTGTCCCATTTCGGTGACGAGGCTGGAAACTGACCTCGCTGGTGTTTGGCTTCTTAGGCTACTGCCAGGTACGTATCTTCGTTTGCAGTTATATTTAACGTTCAAACAGTCGCGTCTCAACGAAAACAAAAGAATCTTATACATAATAGATAAGTAGGTAAATACTTATTTTTCTGTAGCTCGTTCAGTTGCTATCTTTTTGATCAAGCTCACCTTCTGTTCCGGCGTTCTCGTGATGATGGCCGTAAAACGCTTCGCTTGAATAGTGATAGTTTCGTTCTCCTTCAGTTCGCCGTAGTGAGTCTCCAGCAGAGAACCCAGGCGGCACAGACCGTCATCTATGCGTTTATGACTGGCAAATCTGATCAGCAGTAGCTTTACGATTAACTGACCAATGTAAAAGGCATATCCGAAGCCGGCCGCTACAAGGTAGGTTGCCAGCCACCAGTCGAAAGAGGTCAAATTGCTCATTTCCGTACTCCCGTCTCGTGAACAACCCGATACAGCCGCTTACCGATGCGAAGCGTTTTGGTTTTCAGTTCCTGCCTGACCAGGTCGCGACAGATACTGAAGCCGAGGGCCACGCCCCCAGCAAAAGATAATAGGATGTATGGAATCATCAGAACGCCCCCGCCTCAGTCAATTGCTGCAACAGTGAGTGACCTTTTTCAGTGAGTTGATAGTTCTCCACACATCTCTTTGGCGAAACGTTAGCGACAAGATTCATGCGTTCCAGTTTGGCGCGGGTCTTTGGCTTCCAGTTAGCGTAGAACTCCTTCCACTGGCTGATTTCACGCAGAGTTTCTTTCTCCCGTTTACTTAACATGATCATCCTTAATCTCCTTCAGTGTGTACGTGATATCTACAATGCGGTAAATGCGGCCACGTCTCTGCATGACACCGGCTTTTACGTAATCGTTGATGCAGCTGGACGTAACCAGACTGCCGATAACAATGCCAACGACCAAAAATACAATCATCCAGCCGAGCATCAGTCTTTATCTCCAATACGGTCTTCGGTATCTCGCAGACATTTCGGCCACTTCAGACGTGGGTGGCGTAAGCTACCGTCTGGCGTTTTCTCATGGCAGTGAACCTCAACGATGCGTCCACGATACTTCTCCTGATTGTTCCAGATCTCGTCCAGGTACTTATGCTTGATACCGCTGGCACGAACGATGACGCCGTTCTCCAGACGAATCACTATCTTGCCCAGCGTATGTGCAAAGCCTGAGTCCGGGTCGCCTGGCTCGAAGTCGATGATTTCACCGTCTTCGGAATCCTCGTCTTTCAGCTTCCACCAGCTGCGGGTGCGTTTGAACTCGTAAACAGAATCCGGATCTTTGCCCATCTCCCCCTCTTCGTTCTCGTCCAGGCGCTTCATGAAGCGTTCGATAAAGTCTTCATGGCTATGGATGATGTAGAACGGATGCAGGTGGACATCTTGCGCGTAATCTTCCCCGCAAGTGTTGCGGAACAACGCCACCAGCATAGCCAGGCGCTCTTTCAGCTTCATGCCGGTCTTCAGGTACTCTTTGCTTTTTGCCTGAGCACGCCACTCCGGTAAGAAGAAATCGAAGATGTGGTAAACGGCACCAATGGCTTTCACGTTCTTCTTGCGAAGCGCCGACACGGACTGGTTGAACGTACCTGCAGTACCCTCACCATCGAAAAAGATGTGCTTGAAACCGGAGAACCTGCCTCGCTCCAGCATGGCTGGTTTAAGGTGATCGAGTGACGTAATCGGATTGCCGGTACGCGTCAGGAAGTTCACCTCTTCCTCGTCAACGATGACTTCGCAGATAACCCGGAGACCATCGAGTTTGAGGCTGCCGATCATTGGCCACTTGGCCTTGGGATTTGGTTTAAATGGGTATTTGTCGCCTTTCTCCTTGTACGGAGACGCCAGCTGTACCTCAAACTTCGGAATTGGGTTTTCGAACACCTTGTTGCACAGACTGATACCGACACCGGCTTTCGGATCTTTCAGCAGGAAGCGACGAAACACGTCCTGCCCGTCAGCGCACATTGAGGCAACGAGTGATTCAACAGCAGTAATGGCCGCGTTCCCGGTCAGTTCGCGCGCCGCCAGCTTCTCCAGCAGCTCTATTACCTTCTGGTCGCTGGGTACGGAAGTATCGAGTGGCTCGGCCACTTTGTACTTCTTCACACCGAATCGAATGAATGGGTTGAGCATTAGCGAGACCATGCTCTGCTCAAATTCATCAAGGTTGGCCAGCGCCTCTTTCTTGGCGTTGGTTCCCATCGTTTTTATGGCATCCAGCTTGTGCTTTAGGGCGATCAGTTTTTCCATTAGTGTTTAACCTCCATCGGTCGCTCGGGAGTTTTCATGTGTTTTCTTTGGTTGCTTCTTCAATGAGTGCCGCGTACACATCAGTGACGGGCGCCAGTGAATCGGTGGACGTGGTTTCGGGTTTGGCTGGTTCTGTTTTCTTCGTGCGTTTAACCAGACTGTTAATCGTCATGGTGTTGCGCTTACGGGTAAGCGTTCTGGCGTGGTCGTTTTGCTCTTCCACTTCTTTGATAAACGCAGTCATATCGATGAAGTAGAGCTGTTCACCTTTGCGGATCTCTTCGACCATCATCTTCAGCGCCTGGCATTTTCCAGCAGCAATGGCCGCAGCGCAGGACTGGAACGATGTAGCCGGGAGACGCTTCTCTTTGTAGGCGAGGATGGTGTGCTGGCAGACTGTATAGCTGCAATGGGCCTCATGGCCGTTGATCTTCACTTCTGGGCAGCGCAGCGAATAACCGTTGTTTCCGGAGATAGACGGGATTTTCGACAAATCTGTTCTTGTGGACATGCTTCTAACCGTAGTCGTGTACTTACTTATTGAGCACAGTTTTAAAAAGCCCCACCAGGGGGCTAAATGGTTTATCGAGGCTTACCAGGTCGCCCAGCCGGTCATTTTGTCCTGAGCGGCTTCGAACCGGTATGGCTCCAGTAAATCGTTGGCATGGTGGGCGGCGTAGGATTTTGCCTCCTGTTTAATCATCGGCAGCTCGTTGGCCAGGCGTGCCACCTGCCCAGCAAAACTGGCGAGCACACCGTCACATGCCTGACCCGCATCGACAATGATGCGCACAAGGTCTAAGTCGCTGCGGCACATATCGCAGATGATGCCGTATTCCACCTCTCGAATGCGCTCAACGGCTTTTTTGGTATCGCCACTGACCACCAACTCCAGCAAACCAGGTGGGGTTGTCAGATCGGTAACGCGTTCAGTAACTTCAGGCAGTTCGACAATGCTCAGGAACGCCGCGATGGACGGGTCATCATCTACACCGGCTCTACCTTTGATTGCGCGAAGAGTCGCGTCGACAATATCCTCAAACCGTTCACCTTCATCACACACCGCCTGATTGGTGTAGACAACGCGGCCGTCGTACCATGCACCGGCGCGTACTTCTATCGTTGCATCTTTCATCTCGCGAGTGAACGTGACGAGTGCCGCGCGTTTCTGCTTAACACCAGGCAGCTCTGGGGACTCTCCAAAACGAACCCAGACCCGCATGTATTTCGAGCCTTCCCCAAGAGGGGCGGTACTCACAGACGTGGCGATGTGTTCCAGCGCAGTTTGGAGCGCCTCATCGATAATGTTCTGGCGCTCTTCTGTATCAATTTCTACGCCTGATTTGTCGATGATTTCGGTAACGGACTTCTGAATATCTGCTTTCATAAAGGTTCCTCAATTCCTTCGTCGCGCATATTCTTACAGAAAAATAAGTATGTATCTACTTATCATTGGCGGCATGGTTTCATTTAATGGATAAGTACACTGACCTGGCCGTTGTCGCCTTCGGGGCATTTTTATATGATTTCAAAGAATTAAATCATGAAGTCCTACTAGGCTTACGACTATGACAACGTTATCTAAAGGTGTGACGCAACACCGAAAGGGATTGAAAGATGCTTTTTTGGAGTTTGCCAAAATGGTGCCAATTGCAGGGCCTCACATACAGGCGGCAGAGCAAATGTTTAAGCTGTTTTCAGAGATAAACGCTGAAATGTGCCGTGACCGATTCAATCGCTACATAATGGGAATAGGTGAAATCTGCGAAGATGAGGTTGATATATCCAGAGAACATTTCTCAGCGTTGGTCAAAAAGCTGGTGCTTGATGATGAAGATAAAAAAACTGAATACTATATCCGCCTAACGGTCAGTCTGGCTCGAAGCAGTCTTAGCGACGATGAAAAAATGTTTTTCATCCATACATTGAGCGAGCTAACCTGCTTCGATATTGAGTATGCTCGCAAGCTCTACATTACGACAAACTCGCACATCAGAGGCTTTAAATCAGCGGCAGCCGCGCAAGTAGATCTCACCTCCCAAAAAAATGGACTAAATCTACGATCGCTCAACAAACTCATCGCTTCAGGTCTCATTTATGAGGTTATCAACACTCATCCAGAAAAGAATCGGATATTCAACTTTACTGAAGAGTTAAAGTCCCTTTTAGGGCATCTCTTCCATAGTAATGATTTTTTACCTAGTGTTTTGGGCATTGATTCCAAACAACGCTATGATGTTATTATCATCGAAGGTAATGAATTTTTTGATGAATTTTGCCGAACTTCCATTCGGCAAAAATTAGAAGCTGGTGGTCTCAGAGTTCGAATCGTGAAAAACGAGGGAGCTATGTCAGACATTATTGCGCCATTCTACATTAGTGCTCGTACGGGTGAAGGGATGGATGGCGAACCATATAGCACTATCGAGGTATTTTCGCATATCGACTCAAAGAGCTTTACCTATAGCGAAAGTGATGGTTGGAAAAATTTCGACCCTAAAAGCTTAATACCGAACGATGATGGCTCGTTTAACTCGGTAGAGTTTATCCAAGCGATTGACGACATCTGCTCCCATGTTCTCCGTCGTCTGACCGCTTCGAATTAATTTACACCAGAGCCTTGATACCCAGCACCTTACTTTGCAGCTCAAGCTGTTTGGTGTAGGGCTTTGCACGATAGTAGGCTTTGAGGATCTGCTCTGGCGTCGCGTCGCCAGGGTCGAGACCTTCCTCGCCCAGACAGGCCACTTTGACATTTAGTCCGATGCTGGCGAGACGTTTGG
Organism: Enterobacter cloacae complex sp. 385G4; assembly: GCF_057320665.1. Classification (NCBI taxonomy): domain Bacteria; kingdom Pseudomonadati; phylum Pseudomonadota; class Gammaproteobacteria; order Enterobacterales; family Enterobacteriaceae; genus Enterobacter; species Enterobacter cloacae complex sp. 385G4. The sequence continues at coordinate 49,576 of NZ_JBXWDD010000010.1, read as the reverse complement.
CCGCCGACATGGTGTTGCGGATCGCTTGCTTCTCGCTATCCCACATCATGATGATGTTGCGTAATCCACGCGCCTTGAGCGTCAGGAACGCACCCAACTGATCTTCAGCGTCCTCATTCATATTTCCGGACAAGTGCATCCCGAACGTGCCAATTGGCTCTACGTAATCCCGCAGCGTCTCTTCGTCGAAAACGGCTCGCTTCACGCCCATTACGTCAAATGCCCCTTCACACACAACGACCGTTTGTTTTCCGACTGCGTTGTGGCCGTTGTAGAGAAACTTACCCGACGCCGGCAGCTGCATGGGGAAGAGGTAACGACGTTCTGCTGCACCGGTAATGTCACGCCCCTGGAAGGTCTTCATCACGCCATCCAGATCGTAAACCGGTATCAGGATACGCATATCAAACACCTGCCCTTTGACCTGGTCTGTGTACGGATCGACGTATGCGTGCTTGCCTTCGACGCAGTAACGCAGATCAAAGTATTTGGCCAGCTCCGGGGAAATCTGGCGCTCCACCAGATAATCAGGAAGGCGACCGTCAATGGGGAGTTCGTAATGGCGCGGGAGAGCTACTGGCCCTTCGAGTTCAACCTTGCTGACCAGCACGACCTCTTCCTTTTTCGGCGCCCATCCTTGTGAGATCAGCGCGTTCTGAACGTACTCTTCAAAATCGCGACGGGATTTGCCGCTGTAGTGCTTGAGGAAAACCAGCTTGTTGAACTGAACCTCTTCGGGATGATCACCAGCAAAGCATTTGCCGACGCCATTGGTCAGGTTGAAATAAACCTTCCAGTTTGAGCTGCCGCATACCGGGCACTCCTTGATATTCACCTCACGGCCACGAGTACTGACGCCACCACGACGGTAGATGATTCCTTCCATATCGAGCCATTGCTCAAAATCCAGCTCGGTCAGTAATTCTTTCAAGTCGCTCACGTTCTTAACCCTACTATTTACAGGTAATATCTTGATAAGCCTCGGCATTTGAATACCATAAAGGCTCATGTGTTTTTTTCTTTTGTGGCTTTGGCAAAAGAGAAAATTTGTTCTCTTATGGAGACCGGCGTGGAGAGCGTTTCCCCACGCCTTCTTTTTTAGAGGACGTCCATAATGCGTTCGATGAATCGCATTTGTTCGAGGTTCTGCTTAACGCGGATGCTTACGCCGCCTTTCTGGTTACGTGAACCAGCGAAGTACAGACGCGCTTCGCCTTTCGCTTCTTCCTCTTCCGTTTTGTTGATCGTGATAACGAGGTCAGCTATACGCACCTTCTCGATGTTGTCCGCTGCGTGCATCATTGTGGCCACCTCTGAAGCACCACCTTCCCTGTTAGTCTGCGATGCAGTGATGCCGGCAACGTTGTGTTTGTCGTACAGCGCACGCAGGTCAGTGTAGATGCTGCGAATGTTGGCGCGATCGTCGCGGAGGTCGTAGCTGGCACGCATCAGGTCGGCGTAGTCGACCACGACCATGTCGGGGATCATGCCATTGGCTTTCATGCTGCCCAACATACGATCCAGATCTGCGGGCGACATGCTTCCGGACGGTCGTTCAACAATCCACAAGCTCCCCACGCCTTTCGTCGCGCCAAGCTCTGCAAGTTTGCGATGGACGTCGTCGCGGCGCTCCACCAGCTTAGACATTTCAGTCTCAGACAGACGGGCGTCAAAGCGATCTGACAGAATGGAGGTGTGAACTTCCAGCGACAGATACAGGACGTTGTAACCGGCAAGCGTGGCGTTGACAGAGAACTCACCCATCGCCGTCGATTTACCAGACTTCGCGAAGCCCATGAACAGCACCATTTCACGCTTGGCCCAGCCTTTCTGGTAAAGCAGTTTATCGAGCAGGGGGAGACCCGTTGTGATGCTGTTTGGCACGTAATCGTCGGATGCCTCGTACTCACGCGTCTTGTAACGCTCTGCTGACTCAGAGAAGTAATCGTAGATGCCGGTCGCTTCGTTAGAGCCGATTTGCTGGACTTTGGCCATGATTGCCATCGCGCCCTGGAAATCGCCCTTCTCCTTCATCTCAGCCGCTTTGATTAGCGCGTCGTCGAACGCCACGCTTTTGGCGAACGTTGCGACCTGGTCGACCATGTACGCCGTGTCTGACAGCTTCTCAGCGAGAATCCGCTTAAACGCCTCAACAACATCGGGGAACAGCTCTTCGCGGATCGTCTTATCGCGTTTGGCGCGTTTGAGCATATCGAGGATGGCCGACGACGAAGGTGCGCTTTTGTACATTCTGTAATAGCCAGACACCATATTAACCAGCAGGGCATTAGCAGCGTTGGAGAACTGGTTAGGTGCAACCAAATCGCCTGCACGAGTTAGAAACTCATGGTCGCGACAGAAATAGGCTGCGAGCCGGTTCTGGAAGTCGTCATCGAACTCTTCTGACAACCCTCGTCCTGTGTGGCAAAGTTCGGTCATGTGCTTTCCTTTAGTTCTTAAACAAATTGTTTTCTAATGCTAAAAAAGCCAGATAGGGGATCAACAGAAACGCCGCGCTTCTTCCAGTTCTTCCGGAAAGTGGGCGTAGATAACTCGCTCAGGCACAACTTCCATGAGCCAGATGGCAGAAAAAATTATGCGTATGCGCTTATCCCGGGTGATGCCACGTAAACGCTCCAGAACCCACTCAAAATAGCTTTCCTGAATCGGGTCCTGCTGCATGTCTCCCATATGCTTAAAACTCACCAGAGAGTCATCCAGACGGGTTACAGCGCGTTTAGCTAACTTCTCTTCGAATATCTCGATTAGCTCTGGCTGCCAGAGATGTTGTGGGCGAGGTAATTTGTCCCATAACCGGCGTGCAGCTGCGGAGAGAACGGTGGAGATGAAGTAGTCATAAGAGCAGCAATAACGATCTGCGAACTGCCTGGCTTTCCAGAGAGAGGTCTTATTGGCTGTGGATAGCTCCTGATATGGCAAACGCTTCAGGCCAGTTGTAAACGGTGCTGTCTCGAAGTGTTCACGTCCATGCGACAGCATGATGTAGGAGTACTGCCGCTTGTATGCTTCGGTGAACAAACATGTCGCCATTAGCGGGTGCATATCGCGGTAGTCGAACCACTTGGAGTCATACAACTCGGCCTCATCCTTACAGCGCGAAAGACCGATGTTTTCGGCCACCCACTTGTCCATGACAGCGGTGTCCCACTCCTTCATGAAGGCGTACTGGTCGTTGTCGATAGTGTTGAAGAAAATCTGGCTCATGTGATTCGCTATGGTAGGTAGTTACTTACTTATCTGAGTGAACGAATCATAACGACTGGAGACAGCTTTTGGAAGTGGCAACTGAAGGGAATGTGTCTGGGAAGCCAGCTGAGTAAAGACCTGCTTCTGTATAAATAATAATAAGTAACTAAGTATTTATATACAGAAGCAGGTTATAAAAATCCTTTATCTATTTTTCGATAACTCTTTGTTCAACTTCTTGCATCTGCTTTTCTGTGAGACTAGAAATGTGTTGATTCAGCAACTGATTGCGGTAGAAACTTTTTTGAGTCTCCGATAAATCCTGTCGCTTATCAATGTTTCTCAAAGCATTGCCGTAACTCTCGCTGATCGCATCACCATTGAATGCCTCAATAATGGTTTTCACATTCATAACCAAGACGCCAAGGACAAAACAACCAGTGTTGTATACCCAGTCTACAACAAAACCTTTGGCGTACAGGAAAGGGGTTAAAATGTGAAGAATAACCCAAAACAAAGCACCAATTATTATTCCAAAAGCTGTTCTAAGCGGATACCCCAAAAAAAGAATATCTATTGCCCGATTTAAATTCCGGCTTAAGAAATCATGATCTGGCATCTAAAACCCCCTTTCCCAACTCTTCCCCTGGAATTTCTTCCGAGGCAGGGGTATTAAATATTTTACGCCTTCTGCCGCTGCCACCATCATCGATCTTGTCGATATTATTCTCGATAAACTTTAAAAGCTGTATGGCCTCTGTACTATTGTTGCCGTAAAACCCTTTGGAAATACGATATGTCAGAACGCGCTCTTTCAGTTCAAGTAAAACAAAGACCACAATCCCGATAATAGTTACAATGGGGCTAAAGCCCCAAAAGTAACCCACTGAAGCACCGAGGAAAATCATCAGCACCGATAAAAACTTAACCTTAAGGAAGGTTTTTTTCTCGTATAAAAGATAAAGCTCGGAAATAGTTTTCCTTTTCAAAAGCTCTTGCTCTTTCTTTAAATTGTCTTCATGCTTTGCTTTTATCTCTTGTAATTTTATTCTGTACTCTTCTGATTTTATATAATTCAATGTATTACGATACAAGAAACTACATACCATACCAATCATTGAGCCAATAACAGAAATGACACCTTGGTTTGAAATTCCCAACAACCCCATAACCTTTCCAAAGATCACGGCGGCTATAATGGCTAACATTAGACCTACGAACCATCCGAAATGTCTATTCAGGAATTTCATTATATTAACCTTTCTTCATCAGCTCGCGCTTGATTTCGTCGGTACGCATCGTGACGTCAGCAGCGGTGATCGCCTCGTTCAGTTTCACAATGTCCTCGATTTCCTGCGGCGACTTCTCTGCCAGATGGTAAATGGCTGCACGAATCACGTCAGAACGGGTGAACTTCTCAAAGCGAGGGATGAATTTCATCATCTCCAGCAGATCGAAATATTCGTCCTCCAGCGACATGGTACGGCTCTTTATTTTCTCTTTCCCACGAGTCGGGCGGCCCTGTGGTCTGACTGGCTGGCGCAACGGCGTGCTGTTTTTGGCCGGAGCATCCGGTTCTTTGCGCTTAGCAAGGTCTCCCATCTTCATGGACATTACTCTTCCTCCAGACTCAAGATATAATCAACAAACTGTTCAAACTCGGCTTCTGCCTTCTTGTCGCGTTCGGCGCCAGTCATTTCAAAGATAGAGCGACCAGCCTCTTCTGCATCATCGTAAACGTTACGGTTGTACAAATTGACCGGTGCAGCTTCGATACCAAACGTCTCAACGATTTCTTTGGCGGCCAGAATACGCGACACCTGGGAAGGTAGTGACGGGCACTGGTTGATAACGGCACGTATTTTCACCTTCTCATTCACATTGCGTACATTGTCGATAATCGGGTCGATGTCGCGCAGCGATTTCAGGTCACGACGTTTAGGGCGCAGCGGTATGACGATAACATCAGCCATCAGCATAGCTTGTCGCTGGATTTCGGAGTCGAAGCCCCCTGCGTCTACAACCACGTAATCGAAGCGCCCCTGAAGCGATTTGAGATGCTTAACGACGTCTTCCTGAACGTAAGCGAAAGGAATGAGATCGAGATCTTCATTCTGTCGACGGTCTTCGCACCAGCTGGTAGTGGTGCGCTGGATGTCGATGTCGGTAATTTGGGTTTTCTTTTTCTTTTTTACTTTCAGGCAAACCGCTATTTGCTGGGCAAGGGTCGATTTACCCGGGCCACCCTTCGTGCCGCCAACCACAATGATCTTGGTCATTGAATAGTTCCCTTTGCGTGAATTATTGTCGTATGAAACAACTTGTTTTCTTATATGCGATATAGCCTAAATGCCTACGGCTGCGGTGTAAAGGTGAAATGGTAGGTATTATCGAGATAGAGGGGGTCTTGAGATAAAGAATGAGAAGAGGTAAACAACTTTTGGCGAGAAGGCGGCACACAGCCGCCTGACTGTTTATTTAGTGTATAGGCCGACAGGTGCTCTTGAGCAACGAGAGATGATTAGAACAATGAACTTCTGTACATTGACCTGAACTTTGTTAGGCAGCCATGAACTGAGTTCGGGATCGAGCAGTAACCCACGATTCCAAGGCAAAAAACCCGTGTTCTTTCCCATGCCGTATTCACCCAGCACGTCCTCGAACGTTTCTGTTTTGGCATTGTATATACGCACATCGCCGGTACGCATGAGAGGGCCAGCCCAGATCTTAGCGCCAGGAATGGTTTGTTTATCGTCGCAGACCAAATGTTCGTACCAATGAAGAAGGAAAAGATAGGTACGGTGACACAATCCTCGCTGACGAAGCGCTCTGACGGTTTCGACCCCTGCTACCTGGTAACAGTCGATCTCGTTGCCGTCTTCAACAAAACTATATCCACGCAGAGCTATCCTGCCGGCGATCGTGTTTTTGCTTTCGTCCAGCAGTCCGGACTGGAGCGCCTCTTTGATGATCTCTTCTTCAGGGGCATCTTCATCAGCTCGATCTAAGATAAATTCACTCAGGTCGCCCTGGTCGCGCGCGCCGACACGCTCCATAGAGACATACAGGCAAATGTCATCTTCTGGCTCGATGATTTCAATTTCTGAGATTTTATAGAGGGAGGCTTCGTTAATGAGAAAGCCAAAACGAGCAACGCGAGTCTCCCCTTGATGAGGAAACTCGCTTAGATCTTTTGAATATGCGGTATCTAGTGTAGGAGCCATCTTGTAGCAGAGTCATCAGCCTTAACCGTACTGACAATGCTACCATGATTACGCAAGAAGCGGCGAATAGAATGTTCAATAACCTCCGAAAAAGCCTCGATAAAACGAGACAGCTCAGGGTACTGTTTGGCTGGCTTCACTACAAAACGAACACGACCATTCAGGTAAATTGCTTCAGCCAACGGTTTCACGCTTGCACCAGCGCGCTCGACATCGTCTTTGAAGGTAACGATGAAGCGTGAGTCTTCAGGTTCAATAGCGTCGTTATTGAGCTTACGTACTTCGAGCTTGTGCTGATGCAGCACATGAGTCTCGATAATACTCGTGCAATCGCGAATAGTTTGTATAGAACGTTTCTCGTTCAGCATGTGTCCACCTTAGCCGTTAACACAAGTGTCATTGCGGCACCCCTTCTGGGGTTAAAGGCTACGAGTATGCGTAGCTTGTATGTGTCCCACTTACGTGGATGCCTAATAAATCTACATCAAATTGCTAAATGGTTCAACATGAGGTTTCGTGAACAGGCGTGTATGCGGGTGAACATGCCACCTTTAGGATAAAAGGTAAATTGGGGGCGCCACATAATTTCTGGCGCCCATAAATCATCGACTCAGCTCCGGTGCTCCCACTTACACAACCTTTCACCTATCGTATTGTGGATAAGCAGCTGTCGCTCTGTTTCCTCGGTCATAAAATCCTCTCTACTCATATAGATAGGATTTGCGGCATCGCAGAATTGTACCCCCACGGTCTGGGGTTTAATCACGCATCCACTTATCGCTAAGCTCGCGATGAATGGCAGAAGCATCCTTAGCCCTGACTTCATTAATCGTTTCATTTTTCATATCCACTGTGTTCTGAAGCCGTTTTCTGTCGTCTTGCCGCGCCTTTTCTTCCATTGCTTGCCGCGCCGCACGACCACCCATCGTATACGCGCCTACAAGCACTAAAAGAACGGCAGCCGCGGTAATCAGAGCAATCTTTAGCTTCGAAAATAGGCTGCCGAACATATCAGACGATTCCTTTCTGATGCTTTCTAACCTGCGACCAGGCAATGAAGCCGGCCACGACGATAGTTGCGATCCCGAAGACGATGCGGATTGTGTCACCGCTGGTAATGTGGCCCTGTGCCTTGTCCATTGCCACCGATACCTGTGGCATAACATCGGCCAGCTGCGCCAGGCCAATACCTGCCGTAACGGTCGCACCGGCAGTCTCTTTGGTAACGGGAACAGCTTTTACAGTCTTTATCGGTTTGACGATGCCGGCACGTCGCAGACCTTCTTCGATAAGTTCGGATGCGTACCAGGTATTTGGTGTTTTCAGCGGACCTCGTCCATTTTCGTGTCTGATGATCGCCTCTACTAGCGGTCTTAGGGTCTCGTAGTCATGTAAATCGATGACCATGTCCGGCGTGACACCAACAGCTTTGGCCACCTCATTCACATAAGCCAAAGTGTTGTTCTCATGCGGAGGCGCCCAGCGCTCAATAACTTCGCGGATCGTGTCGATGCTTGAGCCGTCTTTGGCTCGACGTTTGTCATGGTAGGTGATGAGCGTAACTGCCAATGCCCGAATCCCCCATACGGGATCTTTGAAAGTGCAGAAGCGCGGTTCTGAAGGGTTGTCGACTAAGCCCTGCCACGGCGAACCTTTATCAAGATTGCCAGGGTTGTTGTTGCGAATACCTCTTGGAGTTTTCATCCTTGATCTCCTTATTGCAGTCCATTTTTAACGCCGTAAGCGGCCAGCCCCAACAGCAGTACGGTAATCAGGAACGACGTAATCTTTGAGACAATGCCGCCAAAAAACCCGCTGGAAATGGAGTCGAGCCGATTAAGAAGTTTGTCCAGATTTGAATGCTGGATGCTGTGTTGTGCCGGGGTCATATCGCCAAAGTAGGTCTTAAGCTGATCGTTAACTTCCTGACCAATCTCCTCGCGCAGTTCTTTGCCCAATTTGCCGACTACCTCGCGGGCGACAATCGCGGCAATGCGCTCTACCTGCTCTGGCGTTACGCCTGCCATCTCGTTCGACATTATTTCCTCCATGAAAAGTCAAATCGGGATGGCAGGTTTATAACACATTATCAAATATTTTAGTAGGTAAGCACTTACTTATTATCAAGTTTAAACACGAGTTCCATAAATAGTGCCGACGGTCACCCACGTTGGGGCATTACCATTAACAGCAGCACCACCAGCCCCACCTGCATACGGAGTGATATTTTTCCCACCTCCAGAATGCGAAGCAGTAGCACCAGCAGAACCCAAGTCCCCCCCTCTCCCGCCAATAGATGTTCCAAGGCTTGTGGAAGTATACCCTGCACCTGGTGCCGTAAGCGAAGCATTGCTACCGTTGCCGCCACCGTTGGGGAAGGTTTTTGTACCACCGATACCAAATGGTCGCCCACCGCCGCCGCCTGAATATGTTGGTTTATTATTACCAGCCCCTACAGCGCCACCGCCACCGCCACCGCCTCCAATAATGCCGTTATTTTGTATGCGAAGTTTAGTTCCGATGGCATTGGTGATTGCAGGACCGCCAGGCTTACCGATGTTGGCATCACCATTTCCGCCGCCGCCGCCATTTCCGCCGCGCCCCAGCACCATTTGTCCCGAGTTAATCACAAGCAAAATATAAGCGCAGCCGGCAAGCTCGCTTGTAAAATTGAGACATGGCGCACCGGTGGAACTGGACACAATGGTTCCGGTGATATTGACCCTGAAAGCGTTGTCCTTCACCCCTAATGATTTGATCTGACTCACCAAAGTAGACCAAGAATAGTTGTTGTTCGCTGACACATTAATAACCTGCTCTCTGGACTTGCCTACCAAGGTTTTTATCCAGAAAGGAGGACTAACCTGAACAGCTCTACCGGCAGCTGACATCCACCGTTGCCCCGTCTCATTCACTGCGGAAGATCCGACCCATCCTGATCCAATCGCCATTATCTGCTCTCCTTGATTTCACGGATTTCATCGCGCAGCTCTTTTACCGCTTCGACCAACAACCCAATGACGCCGTTGTAGTTCAGACGCAGACGCTCTTCCCCAGATTGGTCATTTTTGTCAACCGTTACCAGTTCTGGCTGCACCTTTTGAACATCCTGCGCGATCAGACCACCAGACTGCTCGTATCGGTCGTAAACTTTAATCTCATAAAGAACACCTTCAATCTGCTCCAGCTTGTCGAGCGCACTATCAATTCTACGGATATTGCGCTTACTTCTACGGTCAGAACGGATATAAACATCATTGAAACTACCATTACCGCCGCAATACCATACCCCATCGCTTTGAAGAAATGCCTGAGCATCGGTACCATTTGCAGTACGCGAGTTATTTATCATGTAAAAACCGAACTGGCTGTTACCCAGACCTCCGACGAAAAACTTACGATCGGCATGATCTTGTCTCAGTAACGCCTGTGCTGAACTTGTCGCCACAGCATTACGTCCAAAGATAACGTTCTGATCGCGCATACTAATCCACGAGCCGGAACCACTATTAATGGCAAAACGGTTGGCGTAAACCCATGCACTGGAGGTAATGTCGCCAGAAACAGAAAGAGGTTTATTACTTTGTAAGGTTGAATTTATAAACCGAAACACATGAGCGCTGTTAGCATATACATCCAGAACTCCATCCCCATTTTGCTTAAATCCGGTATCATTATCGCCAAGAACAATAGAGTTTCCCCCTAACCCGTTAGCCACGCCTATTCCAAGCGCACCATTAATAACAGCCCCACCAGAAACAGACAGCCCATTGGATACTGACATTTGTCCAGAAGCATTATTGATGGTTAACGGACGAAGACCATTCCATCCGCCATATGCATTACCTGAAGGAGTTAAAAGAAAGTAGGTGTTTCCGCCGTCATTCCTGATAATGAAACCAAAATTCCCGCTTACTGCTCTGAATTGACCCCCATCGCCTTTAACTGACGAGACCTGAACCTCGCCACGGAAACGTGCATATTGCGCTGTTGAAATTTGCAGTTCTTCCTGTGAGTCTGTATTACCAGTTGCTAAACGATAAACGCCGCCCTGAACAGTTTCATGCCATATAGTATCTGCATTGCCGCCACGCATTTTCCTCAGGAAGTTTTTTGAACCTGTTGCAGTCGTGCTCAATGCACTCATGCAATATACATTTTGGTTCAAACCATCTTGATTAATGGTGCCGCCGCCAGGGAGGGTAAATACGCCATCTTCACCGAATACAAAATCTCCGGAAGAAGCAGTATTGCCAGAGACTTTATTAGGAGTTCCACAGTTGATGCGGATACCCTGGCGTCGTGAAGAATGATCCACTCCATCTTTGAAGATGTATCCGTCTACTGCTGTAGTCCCATCATTTTTAGTGTATTCAAAACGGATATGCCTGTTAACGAGATTCCTAAAAGTAATATCACCCGTTGTTAACATGCCTGGTGTTGTTAATGCACCTATTAAAGCCCCTCCCGCAATTGGTAACGCCCCGATGTCCGTAGGGGTTGGCTTATTGAGAGTGGTATATATTTGCGCCCAAGCCGACCAGTTGGCATCCGTTGAATCTCGGCGCGAACGAACATAAACCGGAGCATGGGCACCACTCGTACCACTCCAGCCAATTAAAAGTTCTCCCTCGCCAGCAGCTGCCGAACCTTTGAGGTGAACAACATTCCCGTACGCTACGGGGTAACCATTGTTGTAGGCTTCATACATCTGGATGCCAGGCATTGCACCCTGAGTGTTAGCACCCAATGCCGTAACTCGGCCACGAGAAACTAGTGTCGGGATACTGATGTTTGCCGTGCCATCGAAAGAGACGTTGTTAATGGTTCTCGGTGTCTGCAACTTACTCGCCGATACGGCATTAGCGTTTGAAGCAAGAGCGCCAATATCGGCAGGCGTAGGTTTATTGCGAGTATTATACAAACGTCGCCAACCAGGCGCGTAGCCATCACCATTATTAATGTATATAAACTCGGCGTTAGTAATTCCCCCATGCCCTGTGGTTGTGGGGGTTGTGACACGTATTGTGTAGCTACTTGTATTTGCATTACTAAAAACTTCAATTACTGACCCAGAGAGATCAATCCTGCCGCATCCGGTATCGTCAATATAATTGTTGCCCGCGTATGCCCATGAGCACCGGGCGATCCAACATTTGTATTCAAAAGCACCTTGTTCATTGAGCCATGTTACGAATTGGGCAGTTGTAAAAGGCGAACCATTTCCACTATTCAGCCAACCGCTAACCGCTGCTGCTGCATTTATGTTGGCTGGACTGATGCTAATGTCGGAAGAACCGTCAAAATTTACACCTGCAATTTTTCTTGCAGTTTGCAGTTTCGTGGCGGTAGCGGCATTTCCAACCAAAGAGCCAGAGATGGAGCCATTGATGTCTGAAAGTACTCGGTGATATACCGTTCCCTCGACCGCACCTTCCGGCAACGAGTCAACCGACTCGATTACATCCAGTGTTTCTACCGCGGCGCCGGAGAATTGTAGGTTAACAATCAACTTCTTAGCGCCCGCTCCCACATGGAGGAAGATGTCGTAATTATCTTCGTCGGTATTCACGGTAGCTAAGCTATTTACGGCGGAGTCCTGCGTTAAATAGGCAACCGCATTGAGACCTCGCGGATCATCGTCCGCGGTTCGCAGGACAATATCAGCCATCGCCGCCTGGCCTGGGCTATCGGCCTCATAACCAGCGCCACCGATCACTTCGATGTAGACAGTGCTGGTCGCTTGCGGCATACGCGCACGCGAGATTTTTACCCACTTGGGCGTTTCAGAAGTCAAGTCAAGTTCGGCGGATGTACCCTTCCATTTCACACTGGCGACACTGGACTGCGCATTCTGCGCATATTCATAGGCCTTGTCCTCAGATGCTTTCGCTTTCGTTTGAGATGCTTTGGCCTCAGCCGCCGAAGTCGAGGCCTCGGACGCTTTTGCTGTCGCGAGTGTGGCCGACTCAGCGGCTTCTGCTGCATTTGCTTCAACACTTGCCAGAGAATCACTTGCGGTTGTAGCTGATGCGGCTGCGCTTGATTCATACTTCTTAGCCTCACCAGCGCTTGATGCGGCCGCGTCTTTGCTAGCCTCTGCCGCATCAGCATACTCACCAGCTGTAGCGGCGCTTCCCGCCGCCGCGTCAGCGCTTAAACCGGCAGCCACTTTGCTCGCGGAGGCGGCGGTTTCCGAGGCGGCAGCGTTGGTCTCAGACACTTTAGCCGCGGCAGCGCTGGTGGCCGACCCATCGGCGCTCTGCGCCGCGTTTGTTTCAGATGTTTTGGATGCGTTCTGAGATGCAAGAGCGGCGGCTGCACTGCCCGCTGCTGCGCTTTCTGATGCGGCGGCATTGCTCTCAGAAACTTCAGCAGCTGCGGCGGAATTAGATGCTGCGGTCGCGGAATCCGCAGCAGAGACAGCACTGCCAGCAGCGTTAGTTTCTGAAGCTTTCGCGGCATTTTTTGACGCTGCGGCACTCGAAGCAGATGCCCCTGCTTCGACGGCTTTCTCCGTTGCGGTGGCAGCTGAAGCTACAGCAGTCTCTTTATGGCTTTCTGCATTCGTTTCGGAGGTCTTTGCACTCTTAGCGGCTTCGCTGGCAACGCCTTCGGATGCAGCTGCTGCTGCGGCACTGTTACTGGCTTCAGTCGCCTTTGTTCCGGCAGTGCTTGCGCTATTGGCAGCTGCCGCTGCGCTGGCGGCGGCCTGTTTAGCTTTGTCGCCCGCGGCATCGATTGCATCCGCATTGTCCCTGTACCATTGCTGGTTGGCATTGTGCTCATCGACGATTTGGGTGAGCGATTTAACCGTTACCTCAGTACCATCCTCGCGTTCGAGTGTCACTTCATCAATGGCAGTTAACCAGCTTCTCATTGTCTTCGAGTCGGCTGACATTCGGGTCATCAATGCTGTAAAGCGGGCGCTGAACTGGGTCAGATCGCCTTCATAGGTAGTGATGATCCGGCATGGGACCTCATTCTGGGTCTCACCAGTGTACTGCTCCATGAGTGTCAGGCGGGTGTCATTTAGCACACGCTTAATTTCGTATAGCCTGTTATCGGGTCCGATGACAATCATACCCGGCAATACACCATTGGCAGTGACGTTCCAAAACGTACCAGTGCCCTCAAGTGTGTCACTTCCCTTTGTAAATGTGATAGTACCTTCCCTGTACCACATATTCGCTCCTTGAAAGTGCGGGCATTCCCGCCCGCATAAGTAAGTACATACCTATCATTGTAATTAATGAATTGTCACCGAACCAGAAATTTTATATAGCATTAGAATTCCTGTGAACTGGAGATACCCCTTATCGCCCCTGTTTGGGAACTGAACTGTCAGGTTTTGGGTCGTGCCATACGACGAAGCCGGTATCCTTAATAACAAGTTATTCCATTTTTTTGTAGAATCGCCACTTGAACCATCGTTTCCTGTGTCATATTGGAAAACGATCGACTCATCACATCTAATTGTAACGTTCTGTCGCCAAATGGTATGCGCAGCAGTTGTCCCTAAAAATAAAAAAACTCTTTCGAAAGGTGCACCATGTATGGTTGCAATTGGGTAACGCGTACCTGAGCTAGTGCCACTAACATTTCCCCAAACCTTATCGGTCAAATTGGATGATGCTGTAATAATGTCTCCATAGATGTTTTCAGCGAATAGCTTTTTAACAGTACATGTCTCATCAATTACGACATTACTCATCCTTCCCGTTGTTGCAATAATCTCCCCTCTGGCTTTGATGTTCTGAAATTCAGAAGAGCCATTTTTGTTTATATTCCACCCTCTGACACCGCTTTGGAAGTCGTTAGACTGAATGAACTGCCCTATTTTTGCATTATCGATAGTGCCATTTTGTATCCAAGCTCCGCTCATATATGCCACACCGTTTTCAATGACGAAAGGCGTTGTAACCTTTCCATTCACTGAGTTCACCAACCCAAAACGGTCGGCTTGAACAAGGAATTGAGACAGACCAGTGCTGTCGATCCCCAACGCAATGCCGGCAACATACTTCTGCCCACCGCTTGTCGATGTCTCCATCTTAAGCGTCCAGGCTGTAGAGACTTTTTTATTGGTGTCCGCAATAGCTGTCGCCTGTTGTTTAATCGTTGCAGAGTTACCGTCAACAGAGGCTTTTAGCGTATCGATACGTGATCCCAACGCCCCATCAGCATTTGCCCTGGCGTTCGCCTCGGACGTAACTGCTGCATTAATATCCTTGCCAGTCTGGGCTTTCAGGCTTGTGATCTGCCCGGCCAGCGCCGAATCGGCATCGGTACGAGCTTTAGTCTCAGTAGCAACCGCTGCTTTGATGTCCTGCGCAGTCTGGGCCTTTAACGTGCTGATCTGAGTTGCCAGTGCGCTATCTGCGTCAGTACGCGCTTTCGTTTCACTGGCAACTGCCGCCTTAATATCCTCACCTGTCTGGGCCTTGAGGCTGGTAATCTGTTTGGATAATGCCTCATCCCCCGAAGCTCGGGCGATCTGCTCTTCGGTAAGAGCCGCACTAATGTCACCTTCTACCTTCGCCTGCAGTGACGTAATCTGCCTGGACAGGGATTCATCCGCAGTGGCTCGGGCCTCCTGCTCAGAAACAATGGCCGCAGAAATATCATCATTGATCTGGGCTTCCAACTTGGTGATTTGTGTTGCGATCGCCTTATCAGCTTCAACACGAGCCGTTGTCTCTTCGGTAATCGATGCCCGGATGTCCTCACCAATCTCTGCGCGGATCTCTTCCACTTTGGAGGCCATCGCAGACATATCGTCAGCAAAGGTCTTTTGAGTGGTGGCAATCTTGGCATTATTGACCATCTGCTTATGCTGGTCTTCGTCCTGTCGCAGCGCGAGGTCGATGTTGGTTTTGGCCAATGCCTCGATATTAGTCGTCACTTCTGCGCTGGCACGTTCGACTTCGGCAACGGTCTTTTTCATCTCCTCTACAGCGGCTACGCTATCATCAACAGAAGACTTCATCGCCTCAATCTGCTTGGCGTTCGCCTTGTCACCCTCTACTCTGGCCTCTCGCTCTTCAGCAATTAAGGCAGATGAATTGTCCAGAGCCGCTTGAGCCGCTTCAACCGCGCCGGCCACTGCTTTACCCTGTTCAGACACAGTTTCCTGCAATTCAACCAGGGCGGCGTTTGAGTCTTCGACTTGACTCAGCACCTCGTTAATCTTATCGAGCGTGCCAGACACCTCTGTTTTCAGGTCATTCTGGGCCTGCTCAAGTCTTTCGCTTGTCTCTGACAGCTTCCCGTCTAGATCGGAAACAGACTGGTCGAGTTCTTTGAGGCTTTCCTCCATCTGCTTATTGATGGCGTCAACGGCTTCTTGAGAGGCTTTGGTGTCAATTTCCTCCAACAGCTCCTGCCCCAGCTCAGAAGACGTGATCTTACCTGTCAGGAAAGAAAGCACGTCTTTCGTCATAGCCTCTGTACCCAGATTAGAGTTAGGTGGACTCAACATGCCTCGTTTATTGGCTGCGCGTACCCAATAGAACCAGGTCTCGCTATCCCCTAAACCTGCATGGGTAAAGGTCGTGCTGGCAGACTCAGCGATCAGCTTGGCTGTGTCCAGATTGTTAGTCTGGGATGCATATACGTTGATATGTTCGAGGTCGATTGAGTCTGGGTTTACCCAATTCAAAATCACATTTCGGTAGTCGCCAACGGCCGTCAAAGCAGTCGGGGCGTCAGGCGGAGTCATCGTTCCCTGCACTTTGTATACGGTGCTGATAATCTCCGTCTTCTTACCGCTAAACGACACTGCGTACAGCTGGATGTCGTACTGCCCGTTTTCAGCAATATTGATGATCTCATATTGCTCTTCCGTTACGCGTGCCGACTGCCAGTTAGAAACGTTGTTAGCATCAGAACGTCGCCAGCTGATCCAGTATTCAGCAGATTTACCTTCCCACGTAGCAATGAGCTTGATTGAAAGGTTGCCCGGGCTGGAAATATACGTCCCTTCCGTAACCTGCAAATTTGTCGGCTTCGAGAAAGTCGGGTCAAGAACAGTATTGTTTTCCGGAATCAACGTCGCCCCGTTGTCGATGGCTTCGTATTTCGATGGGTTGTTCTGGACAACCGTAACATCGAAAGATCCCTGGGCATCACCTTGCGCAACGTTAATTACACGCACACGCATTGGCTCCAGATCTGGCTCGGTGATAGTCCAGACGCCGTTCAACACAGGCATGTCACCTGACGACAGCGATTTTGAGAAGGTAACTTTGGTGAGGTTCTCACCGGTCTCAAGAATGTCTCTCTCGACGATTTTACCTTCCTGATTCATGACACGGATGTAGCTGCCGCTTTTCTTCAGCGTTACCGGCGCATCGAGCGTGATGCTGTTTTTGTTGAACGCCATAATGCGCCCGGAATTGCGTTTGCCGGCGCGATATTTGTTCTGAATCAGAACAGTCTCGCCAGGCATTAAGAAAGAGGCATCCAGACCTGCAGTAAAGGTGATTACGTCAGACTCCATGCGAGCGGTATACAGGAGCCACAGACCGACTCGATGCGCCTGGCCACGACTGGTGCAGCCAAACGCCACGACTTCAGTTTTGCGCTCGCCATAGCGACGCATCGCCTCCTGGTCTTCAACGTATTCGATGTTCTGCTTATAGCCATCTTCCTTGTTGTTGTAGGTTACAAGTGCAACGGAAGGACGGTCTTTGCGAGCAGATCCTTTGTAGCTGAATAAACCATCTTTGACGTTGGCATTAGTGAACATCATTACCGGATCAGACGGGCTATCCTGCATGACATTAACCATACCACCAGCCCAGAAAACCATACCGCGGAACGCTCCAGCGATGTCCTGAATCAGTCGGTAAGCGTCCTGTCGGCTCGTGATCTGAGTGTTGATAGCGAAGCGTTTTTCTTTACCGCCGAAACCATCGTCGATCTCTTCATCGCAATAGCGGCCAATTTGGTAGAGCTGCCCCAGGTCGATCATGGATTCGGAAACGAACTGCCCGAGGCCGTAACGTGCGTTTGTCAGTACGTCGAAAAGAATCCACGCCGGGTTCGAAGATGACAACAGCTTAAAGGTGCCATCCCAGATGCCTTCATAGGTGTTAGTTTTTTCGTTGTAGTTTGACGGCACACGAATTTTTAAACCGCGAACCAGATACGAACGAGAAGGCATAGAACTACCAAACTGCTCGGAGTTAACCTTAAGTCCCACCAGAGCGGAGTTCGGGTAGTTCATTGGCGTATCAACGATCTCACCGATCGAGTCAACCCAGGTGTCGTTATACAGATACTGAGTTTTACTGTCGTCAGTAAGCCGGATGACGCGAACCTTATATGCCCGGCCAGGTTTCGGCAGCTTCAGCTCATAGCTGCGGTAGTAAACGCCTGTTTTCTTCGCTGTCAGCGAGATCTCAACGCTTTTCTCTCCTTCGGCAACCACGTCAGAGAATGTTCCGTCGCCGTTGGCGATCTGAAACTTGTACTGGACGGTCGTACCATTGGTATCCCCGGATTTTTTATCCACGCTACGCAATGAAGGAAACTTGAGGATGACGCGAACGCGATCGGCTTCATCGTTGTCGATGGAGACCGTAACGTCATGCGTTTTTTTCAACTGAATGTTGATGGACTTCGGCGTCTCGACGAAATCAAAACCGGCCATAGGCGTCTGGTCTTGCGAGCCATCGCGAAAATCCCATGTAATGCCGCTGTAGTTTGCAGAGCCGTCTTCGTTGAGGATCGGCAGATCATCGATAAAAATCGACTTCGCGCCATCTACCAGGCCACCAATAACACCTTCCCCGAGCAGATCGAGGATGGATGCCATAGCACGCGAGTTAACGGTATCATCCGCTTCAACCGGTGTGCGGCTTGAGCCACTGCTTTTCTTACCGCCTGCACCTGCGATCAGGAGAGGAAGTCTTTTCTTCTTGAACTGTTCCATGTTCAAAAATCCCTTATTACATAAGCTGGTCGATAGTGATTGAAGAACTCACAACCTGCGAACCAACCAAAATTTCTTCTCCGTAGATGAGCTGCACCGGATTGCCCTGATTGGTGGTGTTTTGCGGCCCATCGAAATAAAACGAGTTGGAATTGTCTGCCTGCCGAACGCTATCGTTCGTAGCCTGTGGGGAGATCAGCTGCGCCACACCCCCCATCATCAGAGACAATCCCAACGGTGCGAGGGCGGGAACCCAGATTGAGGCAACTAGCAGGACTGCGCCGACAACGGTCTGAAACCACCCAAATGCAGAGCCGCCGCTACCGCGAGGAACTGGCGTGATGCGGATCTTCGCGATGTTTTCAGACTGACCCATCATTTGGTACTCACCTTCGTCGACAGACCATTTGTGGCCTTGTTTGTTGGTGATCTGGATGTGGTAACTGTCATATCGTTTAATGTTGCGCTTCATCCAGGCTTTAAATCCCGGTCGATTTGCGTCGATTAAATCCAGCGCCTGCTTGGTATTACGCACCTTCAAATGCCAGTGGCGGCCAAAGTGTTTGGCCATCGGGCCGCCAAGTTGAACATGAACTAACTCAGACACGTCTCATCTCCCTTGAGTAAGTCTCTATGACGCAGGTGATGCGTCGTATGTTTCTGGTACATTCCTCCGTAATAAGCCCGGCAGCTAAGACGGTCGATTTGGTGATGGAGAATCATTCCCTCTCCGATATAGACCGCGCAGTGATCAGGCATCTTCCCGTACTGGATGAAGAAGATGTCTCCTGGCTGTGGTTCCGTCCCTGGGGCCAGGCGCACTAATCCTTCTTTGCGATAGTTCTGATCAAGAATGTCGTTGTCGCCCGTGTACCACGATGGAATGTGCAAATGGGCATTGGGGTTAAGGTCGACGCCGAACTCGCGCTTAAGGTAGTCGCGGCACAACATCCAGCAATCGAAAACGCCAAACACATACGGCCGACCTACATAGGGCATTTCGAAGCCATCCGGGGTGATCACGTTCATCTCGCTAAAGTGGAAAGAAGCATCCCCCTCAACATTCTTGCGAACAGCCAGAATCATCCACGGTACTTCCGTGGCTTCGCAGCCTGCACGATCGGCATTTGACGCTTCCGCAGACTCATCAGTATGTGAATGCCAGATAGCAATCACCTCGCCTGCATCTTCAGCGGCCATGATGTCGTCGACGTGAATAACGAAAGTGTTTTGCGGGTTTTCCGACACGTTCCGAGCTTCCATAAAGCGATATTTATCGCCATGAGTACGCACCAGAAAGCCACACGCTTCGTTAGGGTAGCGATTGATGGCGCAGAGATAGATTTGCTGCATAACGTCCGAACCAAGCTCAGGGAGCGCTTTATTACCCATAACGCGTTGCTCCTATAAAACCGCCAAAATGGATAACGCCATTGGCAAAGAAATTTCGACGAGCGTTGCATGAGTCGTAGCGTTTCGTGCAGTAATCCGCGCCTGACATCGTGGTTTGGTGGTTATTCTTGTCGAAGTACGGACCGGTGTAGCCGCATTCGGGGCCACGGTACTTCCACGGACAGGTATTTTTGATAATTTGGCGATACGGCAGCTGCACGCCCATTAGATCGAACACACTGGACAACTCGAACTCGACAACCTCATGTGTTTCGAGAGTTTTTTGTTCGATAAACCACATTTCATCCGGGAAATGCTGGTTTGGATCGGCGGTAGGGTTGCCGTCTTTGAAGTTGGCCGCATCGAGGAAACGAGCCAGCGTCATCTTGCGAATTACACGACAACCAACCAGATCATCATTGGCCTGGACTTCAGCCGAGACGGTTCCTGCAAAGTTCGAAACCTGAATTTTTGGACGCGGCAAAGTACCCTGACCAGTCTTATCAAAGCCTGATGCTTTGATTGGCCACGGTTCATAGGTCACCCCCTGCCAAACGACTGGCTCCATCAGTTCGTTCGTGCCGGCGTGAAAATACAGCTTGCCCCCAGAAGTGGTGTTCGACATATCCAGCTCGAACAGCTCAATGAGCGCGGAGGGTGACAAGCTTTGAATATCAGCTTTAATACCCATTGTTTCATCCTTGAAATTAACAGGCGCCAACATCCTGTCAGCGCCTACAAATAATAGTAAATAAGCACTTACTTATCCAGTAGGATAAATCAACCCTCAAACACTTGTCTGAACGTAGCTGTGAGTAAGAGATGCCCCTGATAGCGTTTCACCGTGTGGCTGTCGCACACCACAATGATTTTCTTGCCTCTCGGGTTCGTCCAATAAAATGACTCGACCGCGGCCCGCTCTGTCAGGAAATCGTCAATGGCGTTAATCACATCATGTGTTCTTGTGAAGGTTAGAGACCACTCTTCTTTAATGCGATTAAGCCCTTTGCTCTGGCGCTGCTCATAATCGTCGCCAAAATTTAAAACTGTCACATTCGGTTTGACGGTTTTTTCAGACTCGTAATCCGGGTACCAAGTGAAGGTTTTTCTTTCCATTTCACGTCCTTGTGATGCTGCCCGCCAGGGCAGCAATTGGTTAGTTACGTTTCGAGTTCGGGTTAAGTGATCCGCCTGGTCTCTTTTCCTGAGCGATGGTTTCGAGTGCGATCGCTTTCATTCGCTGTGCGGCATTGTTCCATGCACTCTCTGTGTTAGCGCTCTCTGTTGTGCTTCCATCGCTGTTGACGTTGATCGCAATGGAAACCGGGGACACAACGCTTCCACCACCTTTAAACCCATCGGTGTTAAGCGTAACCGGAATGGTTCGTCCATCAGGCAGAGGTACGTATGCTTCGTTCATATCCCCTTCGCCAAACAGCGCAAGCTGCGGTGAATTGGCAATCCCGCCGTTCTGATAAGCGCGAAGCGGAACAACGCCGTCCTTGCCGAAAATGCCACCGTTAGCGAACTTCGGAATATCTGGAATACCACTCGTTCCATCCGCGGCTGAACCGGTCAGGTTGTTAAAACCTGATGTTGAGCTGGATGAGCCAGAAGATGCGCTGTCAAACCCACCTCCTGCCCAAGCAGACGCCAACCCAGAGGCGATGGTCATACCAAAGCCCAACCACTTGTTACCTGAACCCGATGCATTCGCGCCCAGCATGGCGAATGCGGCAGAAAGAGCACCGGTTACAGAACTGAGGTTTTGCATAGAGAAGATCGAAGTCTTCACCGCTTTAGTTTCGGCATCTTTGGCCTCAGTACTGGTGAACAATCCATTTACCCAGCTGCCGATCGCGTTCGTTGCCGAGCCGATCGCATTTGTTGTCTGCTGGGTCGTCTGCCCCAGACCAGAAACAGAGCTGGAGGTCTCCTTCGTTGCTTCACCTACAGATTTGTCACCATTGACAGCGTTCATACGGACGCCCTGGTTCGCGACGGCTGAAGATACGCCTGTCAGCAGGTTTCCGCTTTGAGAGCTGCCGGCCGCCGCCGTCCCCATGCCCAGCATGTTCATAAGCGGCAGAGTGATCTGCGTCTTAATAACCATGTTGGTGATGTCACGGAGAATGGATTCGGCCAGGCTGGAGAAATCCATTTTCCCCTTCATGACAAAGTCGGTGAGCGTGTCTGTCAGGCTACTGAAGAGATTGCTCCAGCTGCTTTCCAACTGCTCGGCCAGGTTTTCATATTCAAGCGCCAGCTTTTGTGTAGCAGTCCCGGTCTCTTTAATGAGCGCGGTATTACCAGCGGCAACAAGCTGGTTGATCTGCTTCGTATACAGGGCCACGATTTTCGGGTCGGAAGCCTGTTCGCGCAGATCCATCAGAGCTTTCAGATTACGATTGTAGGTGTCGTTGAAATCAGCCACCTTCTCTTCACGAGACTTCGTATACCCTGCGCTAATGATGGAGTCGGACTCCGGCGCCCAGGTAGAGATCATCTGCTCGACGTTGCGGCGATTGAACATCTCACGATAGTCGTCGCTCGCATTCGCCAGATCAGCCAGGCGAGATTTTGCCTTGTCGATCATCTCCTGAGTGATGAACTCGTTCGGAACAGCGTTAGCAAGGTCAGTCAGTGATTTTGTGGTATTTCGAAGAGACTGATCAAACGACACGGTCGCTTTAGAGCTTTCACCCATTTGCCCCATCAGCTGATCGGCTTTATCCAATGCTTTCTGGTAGCCGGCCGCCAGTTTACGCTGCGCACTCTCTTCTTTCTTCGCTGCACGCTGGGCAGCGTTTGCTGTACGCTGGCCCGCTTTTTCTGCTGCTGCTGCGTCCTGCTCACGCGCTTTGGTCAGAGCGGCAATAGCTGCGGTTCGCTCCTCGTCGCTCATTTTCTCCAGAGAACTGGCACTTGAGGCTTTTTGCAGGTTCAGCTGAGTCTTGAGCTGCTTAGGCCCAATAATCGGCTTACCCTCAAAGTCCATCATCGGTGTGCCGTCTGGCAAGGTTCGCTGGTACGTTCCAGAATCCATCTGGTTGCGCATAAACTGAACCAGAGCTTTCTGAGCAGCTTTATCGGTCGTCCCGAGGCCCAGAACCGTTCCCTGGTTGGAAAGGACGCCCTTACCAGTTTTGGCTGCATTATCACGCTCAAACTCTGCCTGAGTCAGTTCCTGAGCAACCGCCTCCAGATGCTCCTGATAGCCGCGAATACTGCCTTGCAGCTTCTGTACCTGCTCGGTATTACCCTCCTTTTTGGCTTTCTCCAGCAGGTCGCTAAAATGTGCAATCTGCTTTTCGGTAGCAGTCTTACGTGATGACAAAGAGTCGACCAGCTTTTGTGCTGGTTCCAGATAGGACTTGTTTACCGTTTCGCGAAGCGGTTTGAGCAGGTTTTTCTTCTCTTCGTCAGAGAGAGATTTGTCGTCATTGATTTTCTGGATCTGTTCCAGTGCATCCTGACGCGCCTTCACGAATGTCGCGGAAAATACCTGGTTATCCGCGCGGATTTTTTCAATCTGGGATTCGGCAGCCTCTTTTGCCAGACGCTTCGCTACAGCGCCGTCCCCAAGCGCGATCGTGCCGGTGAGCGTTTTGTACTCTTCCTGATTCTTTTTCAGGCGAGCCTCAATATCAGCCTTCGACTCAGTAACGGTCACAGCACCGACAGTGCGAGAGACATAGTTCAGCCCTTGCCCCGTTTTCAGGGCTTGCTGGTCTGCCTGAATTTCTTTTTCAAGTTTGCCTGCACGTTCTGCCATCTGCGCACGTTTGGCCGCCGTCATTGCTTCCGGGATCTTGCGAATCTCGTCCACAACTTTTGACGTTTCGCTGCGGAGCATGGTCATATACGTGATCAGCCCGGCAACAGCTACGGTAGCAACGGTAAATGCTGCACCAATGGGGTTGGCTGCGATGAACGCAGTCAGTCCGGCGAATGCTCCCTGCAGACCCGTAATCGCACCACGAATGGCAAAAATGAGTGATGGGATCGGGGCCAGACCCAATCGAGCTGCGCGGTTGAATCGGGTAATGGCCGTCGCGCCAAGATTGAACGGCGCCTGGAGAACAGTCGACATCGTCGCGAACGTATTCACCATCTGTCCGGCTGTGCCGATCACGCCCATGATGCCGGCTCGCATCAGTTTAAAAGCCACCATCGCGGCCACAACCTTACCGAGATTGATGATCAGTTCCTGATTCTTCGCCAACCACTGAGCCAGCTCTCTCAGGGCGTCAATAGCAGTGGAAAGGCCAGCTCCCATAGAATTAGCAAAGGAAATGCCTTCTGCGCTGTTCATGATGGAAGCCAGCTCTTTCATCCCCTTGGAAAGAGAATCCAGATAGCCCGCCTGACCGATGCGATCAGCAAACAACGTGAATGAGGTTTGCAGCTGCGCCAGCGCACCGGTGTAGGTTTGCATCATGTCTTTGGCCGCGTTTTCATTTTCAGCACGCAGCCCAACAAACATCAGCGATAGCGCCTGTTTCGCTTCCACTGTACCGGTGGAAACTGCTTTGGTCAGTTCCCCCATAGTGATACCGGCAGCGTCTGCCATCGCTTTCATCGCGTTAGGAACGGCTTCACCCAATTGCTGACGCAGTTCTTCCATCGACACGACGCCCTTACCGGACATCTGCTGGACAGCTACGGCTGCACGTTTAAGTAGTTCACTGTCCCCGCCAAAACGTGCGACCGAGTCCACCAGCGCTTTCAAAGAGCCGTCAGTAGGATCAAGACCAGCCGAACGGAATTTGACGAAGGAGTCGGTCAGCGCCTGCATAGCGAACGGGGCATTTTGTGCCATATTGACGATGTACTGCATATCGTCAGCGGCCGCCTGGCCAGGGTTGGCCTTGTCCTTATTCAGACCGCGCAGCATGACGCGCATACGCTCCATCTCGGCAGCGGCTTCAATAATCGGCTTCTGCCAACCGAAAAGAATGTCGGTTACTGTTCGGGCCGCATCACCGATCTCACCCAACAGAAAAATGTTACCGCGCAGCCCGGAGAACATGCCTCCTTCATAGCTTCTGCCGCCATGACCGGAAGACCAGCCGCGGCGACCATTTCCGCCATAACCAGAGCCATTCCCATCGCCCGTCGCCCGGACACGTACCGGCTTGCTAATCAGCTGCTGGCGACTGATAACCGCATCCATCTGATCGCGGACCTTTTTAAGCCCTTCGGCAGCCTGGTTGGTCGTGACGCCCCAATTACTTAATCGCTTAGTTGTGGTGTTAAGGCGTGTATTCATGCCGCTGACGGATGCAGAGGCTTCCTTTACCTCCGTACCAAAGCGGCCAGCGCTTTTGCTCGCAAACGTTGCCCAATCTGAAAACTCATTGAGTTCAGACTGAACCTTTCGCAGCGTGGAAGTCAGTTTGTTGACGGATGAGGTTGTGTGGTCGACTCTTTCAACCAGGGTTTTTAAGCCTGAGTTGAGACTGGTGATATTGCTACGCGTTTTACGAGAAGCATCAGAAACAAGCTCGAAGCCGGCAACTACGTCCTGTAGTTTGTCTGCCGTGGCATCGAGCTTAGATTCAAGAACGCCGATGATGCGGGAGACCGAACCCAGCGAGCGTTCCAGACTATTAATTTTTTGAGCTGGCTTCGTGGCCTGCTCTCCGAATCTGGTAAGTAGCTTACCCGCCCGGTCAATTGACGCTGTAAACTGTTTGTCTTCCAGCGACAGGATAAACTCTACGTTTTGTGACATTCCCTTGTCATCCTCTGCCAAAAATTTGCATCAGTTGCTCTTTGGCGTCAGGGTCTGCCTTATCCTTACGTGGATCGTAGACTTTATCGGTAACGACTGGTCTTCCAATCCTGAGTTGCAAACCCTCCATGAACGCCTTCACGCCCTCTCCATCTGCCTGGGCAGCGCGAGCGACTTGTAGGTTGCGGACATCCTCTTCCGCACGTAGACGGTCGATGTTGCGACTGAGCATCCAGAACATCGTGAGAGGGACGCCCAGCAGCTCTATTGGCGACACGGCGTAGTGAGCAACTACACGACTGAAATAGAACCCGAGATCTATCGAGACGGTCTTTATCCCGGATTCATCGCGGGAAACTACTTTGCCCCTTCACCAGCCGCTTTTTCGTTCTCTTCATCAATCACTTCCATAGCGAAGGTGAAGATCTGCTGAAGCTGCGGAACAGTCAGTTTTTCCAGCACTGCATCAGGTACGGATGGGATGACCTTGCGAACCAGGTCGGCGTAAGCTGTTACCTGCTCAACAGGCGACATGTTCTGGAGGTCTTTGCCTTCCATCTGCTTGATGGAGACGAACAGGCCAACAGTCATTTCAACGATTGGGTATTCCTGACCGCCGAACTTGATGCTTTTCTTCGGAGGCAGAATGGAGTCGAGATCGAGTAATTTGGTCATTGGTTAAAGTCCTTTTAAAGGAGAGGCTCTTCCTGAGCCTCTGCTTAGTTACGTCGCGATTATTGGGCAGAATTAACCGTTACTGCTTTGGTCGCTTTCTTGCCGCCGCTATTGCTGGTGAAGGAGATATTTGCCGAACCTTCAGCTACTCCGCGAACCAGACCAGTCTGGTCAACGGTGGCTTTCTCCTGATTGTCGGATTCCCACACACCGGTTTTGTCGCCGGCATCTGCAGGGGTGATCTGGGCAGTCAGCTGCACGGTCTCACCGGCTTTAACTTCCGGAGATTCCGGAGAGATAGAGACGGTTTTAACCGGCTTTGGGCCGCTCATTTTCCCCAGCACGCCGTCGTCATCCGGGTAAGCGGTGAACTGAACGGAGAACACGCGAACATCATCAGACTGGTAGGTCATAGTGAAGTTACCAGCGGTCGCAGCTTTCGGGATGGTCAGAACGTAGTCGGTGGTATCCTGCGGGGTCAGAACCAGCTCTTTGGCTACGTCGATCAGGTTGACGCCCTGTGCGGAAGTGATGGTCACAGAGTTATCTTCTTCGCTCAGGGTAGATCCCGGCATCAGATCGACCATATTCTGCAACACAGACTCGGCCAGCGGCGCAGTGATAGTGATGTTACGACCCTGCACCAGCTCGGAGATGGTGGTCTGCCCCAGCTGGTCTACGGTGACTTTCAGAGTTTCGGTCGCAACTTCAACCTGAACACCGCCTTTGGTGTAACCCAGATCAACGCCACCAAACGACACTTTGCAGGCGCCAAGTTTGATGTTTTTTACATGGGTATTGGACATTGTTGGAAAACTCCTTTTTCCGTTAAATCAGCACCTTCATGGTGCCAATGGTAAGTATATACTTACTTATTTTATTAATTCAACAAATAGCCCGCAAATTCAATCGGGATACCCGCTTCAATCAACGAACCTTCGTTTTTGGGATAAGTAATCGGCATCGACATTGGCCGAACCAACCGGAAGTAAACGCCCTCTGACACGGTTTCTTCGACCGGGAACATGTCCATGATCTTATTGGCTTTCGCCACCGCCTTTGTGATCGTCGCATTACGCACGATGACGGTGAAAGAGTCGTGATAGAAGCCTTTTAACTCATGGTCAATGGTGATCCCCGTATTGGGAGTAACCAACAGAACACCGGACTTCACATTGGCTGGCATGTAGTGACAGAAAATGTCAGTGCCGACTGTACCGATCTTCGCCTTCTGCATCAGGCTCGCAAATGCTTCAATAAACACATCAACCTCTCGTAAAACCTGCTTTCCTTGCCGCTTCTGCTATCGTCTGAGTGAACTGCTTCTCACTGATCTGCACGGCTCTCTCAAGGAACAAAGGCCCAACTCGTGGCTTCACACCAGCGACTGGCGGGTTGGTGACGCTCTTCATGCGGGAGAGATAGCCTAGACGATACTTGCCCAACTCCATGTACTCCGCATAATCACCAACCTCAACGCCCGGATGCCCTTCGCGTGGTTTGGCTCCAGATACCGATAACTCAATACGCAGCCCGGTATAGCCTTCTTTGACCACTCTCGCGAAGATCGCGCTTTCGAGTGAGCCGGTCTCCAGCGGGGCCATTGCCCGCGCCAGACGCTCAACCAGACGCGCCAGCTTCTCCATGTCACGGATGAGATAACGCTTAAAGGCTTTCTGGCTGTTATTGAGCCTGTCGCCAGCACGCTTAAACTGATGCGCGTCGTACTTCAGACCCATATGTTTGCCCCTACTTCCAGATGCCCTGGGCGCCCACGCAGTCCCCAGCGACGATGCACGCTGGATACCTTCAGCTTTTGCCCCTCCAGAATGAGAACGTCATCAAGCTGCACTGCGGCCTCAAGTGGGATCACCAGAACAGCATCGAACAATTCCAGATTCGCTTTACCGCGACTGCCGGAGCTGTCCGCACGTACCGATGACTTCTCGTTACTTTGCTCAAACTTAACGACGCCGACGTTCGTCTTCCTGACGAACTGCAATTGCGCTTCACCGTAGACGTTCTTGGAACCCAGACGGTAAATCGCTATCTCTGCTTGCCATGAAATGTTCATGCACTCTCCCTGTGGTTGGCAGCCGCACTCATTACCAGGCGAAGGCGCGATTGCTCGTCTTGAGCCTTTCGACCAGAAGTAAATAATGCGACTGGCGTTACGCACGGCGAACAATCATGCGGTTATTGATGTAACTGACCAGCAGTCGCCAGGTACTGCGAGCCACATGCACATTTGCCGCTTTGCCGGTGCGGTACATATTGGTCGTTTCACCAATGGACTCAGACAGAATGCCGTCCTCGCGGGCTGCCGCTACGTCATTGCCGTTAGCGATTTCGCAGGCTTCATTAACCACGGCCAGCATTAATGCCTGTTTGAAGTAGTCCGGGAACTCGTCGAATTTCTCAGGCGTCATCTGCTCCCAATCGATCAGATCGTGACGATATGCCCCGTCAGCGCCCCACGGAATGTCATAGACGTTCAGCATGTTTTGCGGGCGATCGTACCGGTCGAAGTCGATACGCAGGACTTTGCGGATTGAGAACGGCAGCGTTTTGACGCGTCTGGTGGCCTCAATGAGACGTTTGCGCATCAGCCCTTCGCCATCAGCTAACAGGGTGTCGCCGTTCAGCATATCGATAGCTTGCATCTGGGTGTCTGCGACCGTTGCGAATGACTGGCCTGGAATTGACAGCTCGAAGCTATTCAGCAGAACGTACATCTTGCGCTCTTCATGCGTCAGCCCGGATGCCACCGCTTTGACAATGACGTGTCGCAGATCGCGCTCTTTATCTGAAAGCAGGTTGTGTTCGGCCGACACGACAACCGGAATGGACATCTGCCCCTCAGTAATATCGAGAGGTTCGTTATCGACGATGATCGCACCTGCGCCATCTCTGACGGTATACGTGGCCGACTCAATATCCAGAACGTTAAATGCAAACGACAGGGAAACTGCTTCCCCGCTACGGTACGTGTCGATCTGCGCCATTACTCACCGCCCTGTGCTTTCAGGATGCCTTCGATCATTTCAACGATACCTTTGGCTTTCACGCCAATCTGGTTGCCGATCTGACGCAGACCCGCAATACCTTCACAGTCCGCAATCGACTCCAGCTCTTCACGAGTAAAGCGCTGTACCGGTTTGGCTTCCACTTCAGCCGTACCACGTTTCATTGGCACAATATCCGGGGCCGCCGTCTCGACAATGTCGTCCGCAGTTAAATCATTGCGGCTGCTGTACGCGGCAGAAGGAGATACATTTTTGCCTTCAACGGTAGTGGCACGCATGGAGGCACAAATCCGCTGCTGATCGATGAATGGCAGTTCGGCAACCGAGATGCCGTCGACAAACTGGATACCGCAGAGAATGCCCGTGTACCCCAAAAATTGAGGCTCCAATAAACGAATTTTTGCTGGTTTCATTCTTCTTCTCACTTAATGGGCGGCATCGCCGCCCATGTGTTGGTTACGCAGCCGGTGCTGCGGTCACTTCAACGGTCGCAGTGGCTTTGTGGCTACCGTCTTCCGTGGTGACTTCGATAGTGGCAGTACCTGCAGCCACACCGGTCACAAGTCCAGTTGCGCTATCAACCGTCGCGAACTCGGTATTTTTTGACGCCCAGGTTACGCGCTTATTGGTTGCGCCAGCCGGTTCGATGTTCGCGGTCAGCTGTACCGTTTTGTTGGCTTCAACGCTGGTGGTGCTCGGATCGACAGAGACGCAAGTAACAGCAACGACAGGCTCAGTGACTTCAACCGTAGCAGTAGCTTTATGGCTGCCATCCTGCGAAACCACTTCAATGGTTGCCGTACCAACGGCTACGCCAGCTACGTTACCGTTCTGGTCAACGGTCGCTTTGTCGCTATTTTTGGAAGTCCAGGTGACTCTTTTATTGGTTGCGTTTGACGGTTGTACATCAACGCGCAACTTGACCGATTTCCCCTTCTCAACAGAGGTAGAGTCTGGCGTTACCGTAACGGACTCCACGCTGACAGGCTTAACGGTCACTTCGACTGACGCAGAAAGCTGAGTCTGCTTACCGGTGGCGGTGATCTTCACTTTTCCCGGAGTCACGCCAGTAACCAGACCCGTACCGCTGACTGTGGCGACCTGGTCATTGGCCGACGTCCAGGTGAATGAATCTGCGCTTTTGCTCATGGTGATACCTGCACTAAGTTGAACGGTTTTACCCGCCAATACGGACGGCGCAGCCGGTGTAATGGTGACAGACTGAGTGAACGGAATTGCCCGGAAGCAAGCCGCAAGATGGTTCTGCTGGCGCTCGCTCAGAGGCTCGTTGGAGATGGAATTGGTGAATCCGGCACGGCACATATGCCCCGTGAAATCCGCAAACGCCTCTTCCGTGATCTTCATCTTTTGTTCTGGCATTTCTCGCTCCTACAAAAAGGGTGGGCGTATAGCCCACCCCTAAACGGTAGATAATTACTTACCTACCATACTGATCAAATTTTTACGTTGGTCAGCGCGGCGATAGCCTTGTCGTGCTTGTTCGCCAGAGAGCAGTACCACTTAACGCGGGTACGGGTTGCGTCTTTGTTCTGAACAGTACCGATGTTCTCAACAACGATACCGGCGTTTTCACCGCCATACAGACCAGTCACACCGTTCTCTTCGGACAGGTGCAGGCAGTAGATGCTTGCTTTGCCCGCGTCAGTCGGGATGAAGTCGTTCACGATGAACGGTACACCGTTGTGGCACAGCATCGGACGGCCGAAGTTTTCCATCATGATTTCGGACGGGCCGAGGCTAACGGTACGCAGCAGAGCGCGGTAAGCACGCAGGTGCTCGGAACGCATCATGATGCAGTCTGCGCCCAGATCTTTCACCGCGTCGACCAGCTCGTCGAACATGGAGAAGGTCATGGAAGCGCCTTCGATGTCGATCTTCTGATCGTCGTGCATCAGCTTCGGAATACCGTCGAACGCTTTGTTGTTGGTGCTGGAGTCGCCCAGAATCAGGTTGCGGCGGAATGCGCGAGCCAGACCTTTCACCTTCTGACGAACCTGGATTGCCAGCTGGTTGTTGGTGTCGGACATAGTGGTCGCCAGGAATTTGTCGACGTCTACGTCGCCTGCCAGGATACGCAGCTTCGCAACATGTTCGGTGAAGGTTGCAGCGCCTTCGGTGATGGTGTCGTTCACATCGATGAAGGTTGCTTCGCTCAGGGTAGCTTCGCGGTTGTAGAGGTATGCCTTAGAATTAATCTTCATGAAAGGCAGAACAGCGAACAGGTCATCGCGATCGATGATGGTCTCGATCACACCCTGCTCAAGTTCGTTGTTAGACAGCTTTTCAGCTTCATCACGCAGTAATGGCATCTTTCATTTCCCTATGATTTAAGATGTTACTTGAGTCCGATTTTCCCCAGACCGGAGGTCAACTTATCCATAGTCGACTTGCTCTTCGGCTGGTTTACTTTGTGGGTCGGTTTGCTATTGGAACCAGCACCCTGCTTGGCTTCGCTGCGCAACAGTGCGTCAGCTTCCGGATCTGCACGCAGAATGCGCTCAATCGCGGATTCGAACGGTAACGGTTTGCCTTCACCGTCAACCAGAACTGCACGTTCTTTCTGACCGGCTGGCTTATCAAAGCCCACAACACTACCGTCTTCACCCACTTCGAAATGAGAGCCGTAGATAACGCGAGCCTTAGCCGGAGTCATCAGAACTTTGTCACGCAGGAAGGCAGAGCCGCTGAAGGAAGCGCCAACAGTCATTTCGACCAGTTGAGCCTTCAGTGCGGCGTTCTCGCTCTCCAGAGTGGAGTAGCGTTCGTCGCGCTGTGCCAGTTCAGCCTGGTGCGCTTCGATCATCTGCTTTTTCACAGCATCGAACTCACCACGGCGTTCCAGTTCAGCCTGCTCCGCCTCCCTACGTGCGGTTTCTGCGGCTTGTTCAGCTTCGAGAAGCTGGCGAGCACGCGCCGGGTCAATATCACCGTACTGAGCCAGCTGATCGGCCAATGTGCGCTCTTTCTCCTTGCGCTTCATGTTCTCTTTCAGCAGGTCAGCACCGGCTTTCTTGGACTTACGCAGTTCTGCCAGCAACTCTTCCTGAGTCATACCGGCATACTCGTCGTCGTCACCCTTCGGTTGCTCTTTTTGCTCGCCCTGTTTGCCTGGGTCTTGATTGCCCTGTTCATTGTCTCCAGCAGGAGCACCGCCACCAGCACCTCCGCGCTCATGCGCTTCAGCTACATCCATCAGGCCACCATTGGCCATAAGCATTTGCCACAGATTCATAGAAATTCCTTTTCGTTACTTATCACTCGGTCTCTTGAGTAGATGAGTCCCCATTCCCTCTGGGTTGATCTTGCCCGCTTTCTTGGGCTGCATCTCGATCATAAGTAAGTACTGACTTATTTTCAAGGGTATTAAGATCATTTTTTGGAGGAAATTTCAAGAGATCTTTTTGAAATTCCTTTTGCATCGCCTCGGAAATGTTCGGGAAGACCTTCTCGATGAGCATTTCCATCTGATGACGACGAACAGAATCAGGCGCCTGGAGCAGAGACAGTTTCTCAGCAACGGCAAATTCGTCAGTCAGACCGCGAATGTCGAAACTTTCCGGGTACGCGATCAGAGAGTGGTCTTCATCCAGTTCGACACCCATCCATTTCGCTGCCAGCTGCATCATCTGGCGCTCTGCCCTTTCGAGGCGCTCTGCTTTTGTCACCAGCAGACTGTTAACGCGCTGGAAGTCGTACATCTTCGCTGCGCCCGAAGAGTTATCGATGCCCTGTGCGTTATCCTGCTTGGTTCGCTCACCTGCCACACCAACGGAATGGTAGATCTCGTTAATCACCGTCTTAATCGTGGTGATGATCATCTGAGCCTGTTTCGGGTCTGGAGACAGGTAGAATGGCTGATTACCGCTCTCAGAGTCGAAGGTGAAGACGCGTTTTGTCCCCATTTCGAGCACTTTGGTGTGGTTTTCATCGCCCGGCAGCAGTGACTGAACCGGGATCGCCAGCTGGCTGAATGTCTGATCCTGAATAATCGCGTCAAGGTTCGACAGGTAGTTGGCCACGGCGCGGTCAAGATAGGCGATATCGTCAATCAACGACGGGCTGAAATACGGAGACTCGCTTTCGCCAATGCAGTCCACCGGAAACACCGGCACCACGCCCAGATTGTGCTGGCCGCTATCCTCCAGAACGACTTTGGCCTGACGACGACCGCTATTTCCGGAACCTTTCTTCACTTCTTCACGGAAGAGATACCACTCGTTTTGCGTCCACAGACGATAACGCTGGTATTCCTGCCCGGTTGAAGTGAACGGATCTTCGTCGTCGCGCGCGATTTCAACAATCAGCGCCCACAACATATTGCCGTCTTCATCCCAAGCAACATCAAGCAGCTGCTGCGGCGAAATCCAGTAAGCGTAGGCACGCGCATCATTTTTCTTCTCGTCTGCAACAGACTCAACATCGACGTTCATGGTGCTGTCCACGACAACCCAGATACGGCCATAAATGGATGATTGCAGATCGATAGCCGCCATAAACGCATCGATGGAGGTGTTCTGGCGCGTGGCTCGCTTCCAGAAATTGCGGATCTGCTCCGGCGCTTCATCAGTGTTGCGGTGAATGACCTCTTTGAAGAGGTATTTGTTGATGAGGTTTACCACTTCACGAGTGTGGTTGAAGCGATAAGCGCGTTCCAGGCGCTCTTTGAACTCCTGATCGCCCTCTTTGAAGTAACGGAAGATATTGTCGTTGAACCAGGCACGCCCGCCAGCGTAGGTGCTGGCGAGGAAGTCCCAATGTTCTTTTTTCTTCTCATATTCAGGGTGGCGTCGTGCCACAAGGTCTTTGATTTGCTTGTCAGTCAATTCCATTTGCTTTTCCTTTGCGTTTAGGTAAGCACTTACCTATCTAGATCCACCAAGAATAACACGATTTTTCACCGGATACCTACGATGAACCGGATAACCCAACGCATCCGCACTGTGTTCGATGCCGCCAGTCTTATCCATATCGCGTGAGCCTGGCTTGTAGATCACCTTCTCCAGCGAGTCGATGAGGTGTTTGCACTTCGGATCGATGTACAACCGGGTTTCGCCCGAGGCACTCATCAACATGCGGTTCACTGCGTTAACACGGTCTGCGATCGGCGGGTGCTTCTTCGGATAATCGACTCGAAGGAAACCTTTTTCCTTGAAGATATCGACGTCCGATTCACCGCGTGCGTGCTGGCGATACGCACCTGCCGGGTCAGGGAAGATAGTGACCTGAGACTTCCAGCGCCAGAAACGACGCTCCAGCTCATCACACACTTCAGCCGTGTTGGAAGAGAACAGCACAACCTCGTCCACGGCCCACAGCTCACCATTTGGCTGCGGCTGCAGGATGACCGATGACATAGGGTCGATGTTGAAGTCCTGACCAACCCAGATCGGCAGTTTCGGATTGAACTGGAGTGGCTTCACATGCACATTGCGGTCGAACGGGTAGTAAACGCGTCCGGACATGTTTTCGAAGCTGGCCAGGTATTCCTGCGCGAACGATTTAGGGTCCATATCGTTCTTCGCCGCTTCGATTTCCGCGCTCGGTACGAACGGAGAATCGGCCGTAACGAACTGCCAGCTCTTCCACTGCCCTTTGCGTTGCAAATCTTTGTTCTGACCGATAGTCCACAGCTTGTGGAACTCGGAGAAGCCTTTTGGCGTACCGATGATCAGCGCACCGCCACGGGTAGAGGACAGTGTCGGACGCAGTACCTTGTACCAGGTGTCAGGCTTCATATCCTGAAATTCATCGAGCACCACGAAGTGCAGTGCCACACCACGAAGCGTATCGGGCTTATCCGCACCTTTCAGCGCGATTTCAGAGCCGTTCTTCAGCACGATGGTCATCGTGGTGTCGTTTTTCTTACGAACCCATTTACGAGGCAGAACTTCCTGCAGGTCATCCCACAAGATCTGGCGAGCCATCTGGTAAGTCGGTGCGACGTACCAGACACGTTGCTTTTTCTCTTTGGCTGCCGCGCGGATGATGGTGGAGATCGACAACCGGGATTTACCCCAGCGCCGACCCGCACACACCACTTTGAAACGATGTGGCGACTGAAAGACTTGCATCTGCCCGGAATGCAGCTGTACGAGACTCAGAGACGACGGGATGGCCATAGTTAGACGCTCCCATCACTTTCATCACCAGACGCGTCAGAATCGCCCTCTGCTTCGCTCAGTGCTTCCTCTTCGAGTGACTCAAGCAGATCGTCATCAATCAGATCCGGCTCATCATCTTCCTTACGCAGCTGCGCCACCTGGGAAGGCGTAAGTTCGCCAAATACCAGGTTCGGGATTTCGTCGTCTTCGTTCTCTGCGCGATCCATACCGAGCGCTTTCGAGGATATTTCGAAACACTTAGCGAGTGTGCCGCTGGCACGCTGGAGACTCTTTAGGTCATCTTCGATGGCTGCCAGTGGTCTGCCGTCCTTCTTGGCTGTGGCCACCTCATGCATCACCATACGACCGAGTGCGAACGCCCAATCGTCGTAACGAGTCCGGCGCTCTTCGATTTTCTCTGCACGCGCCTTCGCACGCAGCTCTGCGTCGGATTTGAGCGACTCGCGCACCATCTTCCCAACGGAGTCCGCGCCTTTCTCTAATCCACGCTTTTTGAAATGTCTGGAGAGCGTTTCACGACGAATGCCGTACTCCTCCTCCAGCTTGGAGAGTGTGTATTCGCCGGAAGTCCACTTCGCTTCGGCTTCTGCCCACTCAGCTGGTGTCAGGCGAGTTTTGCTCTCGTCTTTTTCTACAGTCATAGATCCCTCTAAAACACTCAGAGCGCATCCTTGCGCTCCTAAACAACTTGTTTAATTCTGTGCCTAACCAATTTGTTTTCTGGGTGTTTAAAACCGGGCTGGGGAGTATTCAGAACCTGCTTCCGTATATATTTAATAAGTCACTTAGTATTTATATATACGGAAGCAGGCTCTCAAACAGGCTCCCAGACCGACTTACATCACCAGTAATTTGGCTCGGGCACGACCTAAAGTGGTCAGTCCCAGCGTGCGACGGTGGTAGCCGGAATCACCGCGCTGGCGGCACATTCCTTTCTCCACCAGCCCCTTTTTCACCAGTGCGCGGATAGAGAACTGCATACTCTGTTTGGTCGTTTTGTACGGCAGCACTTCAAGCAGCTCGTCCAGATCGAGCAGATGCCCACGCTCATGGCCTAAATTGATGGTTTTGATGATGTCTTTTTGTTTGTCGGTCAACGTCATGGCAAATCCTTATGCCGGTAATGCAATTTCAAGAGGTTTATTCAAAGGCTGTTTGTCGAATGCCAGCAGTGGCAGCGTGTCCGGCAGCTGACGACCAAAGTCCGGGTTTCGGTACACGCCATACAGCGGAGACGTGAAGCTCAGGTTGTGAATGTCCTTGAGCAGCTTCACGATGCTGGCCTCGTCCACCAGACTGTCGGCAATGTCCTGAATCGTCGTGCCACGATTACGCCCGGCTTTGGCCAGGGAACTGTTCTTGTGGTAGTCAGCGACCAGATCACGCAGCGCACGACGACGGCGAGACTCACTCATGGCGAACAGCTCTTTGACGATCGCTTCGTTGTCACCAGGGTCGGAACGGAAATGACGCTGGAAGACGCGCAACGCACTCTCATAGCTCTTCGGACGCTCCGGACGGATGAACTGGAACCCTGCTTTCATGGCGAACGGGTTGTATTTGCTCATCGACGACTGGATCTCGATGATTGGCCGGTCGTGCATCCTGCTAACCAGGTTAATCATTCGATAGGAGACGCCGACGCCGCGGTACTGAGTGTCCACAACGGAACGGCTGATCACCGCAAAATTGTTGTTCACGTACCGCCCCCAATACTGGTTGGCCACGGTGGTATTGGTGGTTGGCTTCAGCTTAGGAAACATGCGATGGCGAGGCGCCAGCAGCAGTTTCGGGTAAGCCATAACCACGACGCCCACCAGCCGGTCGTCCAGTTCGCAGCGATAATACGTTGGCGCGAACGGCTTACCATCCGTCTTGTAGTGCAGCGACTTCAGCGCGTGCCAGTCTTCAACCGTGCCTTTGGTAACGGTCATACGCTCCAGAAAGTCCAGATGACGCGGGAACTCTTCCGGGCGGTAGCGTTTGATGATGATGTCTGTCATGTCGATCACCTGCGCTCGATATTGGCATTGATGAAGTTCAGGCGAAGCGATTCCATCGCCCCAACCATGACGTATGGACGCCCACCGTTATGCCAGCAATCCAGAACACTGCCGTCGTTGTTAATCATCAGCAGCGCCAGGCTCTGGCTTTTGCCTTCTCTGGCGTACTGGAGTGCTTCTTCCAGCAGGCGGATGACTTCAACGTTGTTGTTGTCAGCCTCTTTCGATGGCTTCAGCTCTACGATCTTCAAATCAGGCATATTCCACCTTCACGCGTTCTTTGTAGTGCTTGGTGATCTGCATATCCGGGCGCAGCGCGTTCTTCAGGTCTTCGTGGGTCGTCGCCACCATTACCGTCGCACCAACCTTACGGGCGGCACGCTGGAGGTTCGACGCCACAACCTGGGCGGTTACACGGTCGAGAACAGCGCCAAATTCGTCGGCTGCCCAGACTTTTGCACCTGACTCGATCAGCTTGGCGATCTTGAGACGGTATTTCTGGCCGTCAGACATCTCGGATGGCTTGCGCACGAATAGATAGGCGTCATTCAATCCGGCCATAGACAGCAGCCCCAGCGCTTCGCTGGTGGTTTTGCCCAGCTGGTCGATGACGTTAACCTCATTGTCGAAGGTAAAGTCATCGATGGAGGCTACAGAAAGCCCTTCATCCTTCATCTGGCGTTGCAGCTCGCGCAGCACAACGGATTTACCGGAACCGGATTGGCCGGTGATGTACACCACATCGCCCTGCTTCACTTCCAGCTCCAGATTGTCGTAAAGCGTCCACTCTTTTTCGTCAAGGCCAAGACCGAACGATTCGGCAATCTCCAGCGTGCGCGTGGTTTTGTTCACGCGGGTCTGAAACGATACGTTGATGGTGTATTTGCTCATGCAGCCAGCTCCCCAGAAGAAACTTTCTCCGCATACGCCACGAAAGCGTCTACCCCGCTCTCTCCCGTGATTTCTTCCATGTGGGCAAGCAAATCCCCAACCACAATGGCAGAGCCAGCAGGGAGCGTTTTAAAGCCCAATACGTCGATGACGCGGACTTCTTCAGAGGCTACTTCGCGACTGATCTCGGTGTGCTCTTCTTTCTGGCGTTCCGTCTCTTCGCCCAGATCGAGCACCAGAGAGCCGGTTTCCATCTCTTCGGTCATGCTGCCGACAAGCACGTTCAGCTCGCGCTCCTCAAAACCGAAGACCTCGACGTCACCCAACACCAGGGATTCCAGTTCCTGCTGCAATTTGATAGCGTCGTAGTCAATACTGGCCAGGCGGTTGTCTTCCAGACGCTTCGCCTTCACTTCTTCTTCGCTCAGATCGTCGCGAACGATGACCGGCACACGCTCCAGACCAGCCAGAAGTGCCGCCTCGCGACGACCGTGGCCAGTAATGATGACGTCGTGCTTGTCGACCGTGATCGGCTGGTCAAACCCGCGCTTTTTGATGGCGGCCGCCAGGTCGCGGATCTGCTGTTCGTCATGTTTTTTGGCGTTCATCTCATACGGGATGAGTTCTGCCGGGTTTCGATAGACGATTTCAAAGTTTTTGCTCATTACATACGCTCCTTGTAGTAGTCGACCAGCCACACCAGGGCTTCCCCGGCGTTCTCCATTTCGTTACCGGTATTGATTCCCTGCTCTTTGATGATGGTTTTGATGGTGTCGGCGACGCGATCTGACGCATCAAACGTCACTTTGAAGCGCATCGTCTGGTGTTCAGCGCCGACTCGCTCGATTTTCTCGCGTTTGTCCTCATCGACCGGCTCGTCATCGCCACGGGAGAGCGCTTCCAGCGCTTCAAGATCGATAACTGACGCTTTGGCGAGTGTTGCCGCCATTTCGTCGTCATACGGGGCGATATCGGACAACCGGTAGTCGATTTCAGACTGGATTTCTTCGATTAAGCGCTGCAAAGCGACCTGATCGTCTTCGCCGTAGCGCTCGTTATCGACCAGGGACATCTGTTTGGCCACCAGGTCGTTAATTTTGCCCACGGAGATGACGGGAACCGTTGAAATGCCCTGCTCCATCGCGGCACGCCAGCGGTGTTCGCCACCGAGGATCTCAAAAACGCCCCCGTCCAGCTCCCGCGCCAGAATTGGCTTAAAAAAGCCCAATTTTTC
The DNA here is from genome assembly GCF_057320665.1 of Enterobacter cloacae complex sp. 385G4. NCBI lineage: Bacteria > Pseudomonadati > Pseudomonadota > Gammaproteobacteria > Enterobacterales > Enterobacteriaceae > Enterobacter > Enterobacter cloacae complex sp. 385G4. The sequence goes on along the minus strand of NZ_JBXWDD010000010.1, from coordinate 10,106 downwards.
GATAGAGCCTTTCAGTTTTTCGAAGTTTTGCGCCCCAACGGAGTTGGTATTCCAGGGATTCGGACGCAGGTTCGCGACTTCCACCTGCAGAATCGTAATTTTCACATCCATAATTCTGATACAATCCATTGTATAAGTACTTACTTACCATAATAGCCAATTACCATACAAAAGGCACGAAGGAAAGAGGTTTATGACAGTTCGGATTGTATCGAATGCAGTCAATGCGCTGATTTCTGGCGCTGATGACAACGTGAAACGGCTCGTTCAGGAGATGTTGAGCTATGAAGTGGAGGCTGGTGACTGGAAAGGAACCAGCACGATGTTCAACTGGAGCAAAAACGCGTTCCCGGCTGGGTTTGCGAAGCCAGTAGCGGCCAACCTTCTGAAAGCTGGCATCAAATGCGTGCATGTGCGCAAGGAAAAGGCCCCCGCGCTTGGCAAGCCGAACCCGGTAGTTAACCCATTTCCGTATAACCCGGACTATGCGTATCAGGATCAGACTGTGGAAACACTGGTGCGCGAAGGGATGATGATTGCCCAGATTGCGACGGGTGGCGGTAAATCGAACGTAGCGTGTAAGGCAGCTGCTCGCATTGGTCGTATGACGCTGTTTTTAACCACGCGCTCGGTTCTGATGTTCCAGATGGCAGAGAACTTCCAGAAATCCATCGACTACCGCGCGGAGAATGGCGAGCCGTGGTTGAAAGGTCAGAAAGTTGGGGTGATTGGATCTGGTGAGTTCCAGGTCTCGCGCCATATCAACGTTGCCACGGTGCAGACCCTGGCCAGTTTTCTCGAAGAACCACCGCGCGACGCATCACCGGAGAAAAAACAGTACCACCTGAAGCGCCGGGAACTGGTTAAGCGCTTTCTGTCCAGCGTTTCTCTGCTGATTCTGGAAGAGGCACACGAATCATCTGGTTCAAACTTCTACGATATCGCCAGGTTGTGCATCAATGCCGATTACCGTCTGGCGCTGACAGCTACGCCGTTCATGAAGGACTCGACCGAGGCAAATATGCGTCTCATGGCCGTTGCCGGCCGCATTGAGATAAAGGTAACGGAGAAATATTTGATCGATCGAGGTATTTTAGCGAAACCATACTTTCTATATCATAAAATCGCGTACACTCCAGACGAGGTGCGGATTAGGGCCGAACTTGCTTCGAAACACCTGAACTTTCGGGTTGGAATGAGTACGGCTTACCAGAAAGCCTATCAGTTAGGCATCGTTTACAATCTGGGCCGCAACGAGGCTATTGTGCGCGAAGCGTTAATGTACAAAAGTCACGGTCTGAACTGTATGACGCTGGTTCGTTTGAAGCGTCATGGTCAGATTTTGATGGAAATGATGAAGGAAAGCGGCCTGAAGGTCGATTTCATCTACGGAGAATCAAACCAGACTACCCGACAAGCAAAGCTCAACAGTCTGGCGGCAGGCAAGATAGATGTTCTGATTGGTTCAACCATTCTGGATGTTGGTGTCGACGTTCCAAGCGTAGGGGCGGTGATTCTGGGTGGTGGCGGCAAAGCCGAAGTTGAGATGCGCCAACGTGTTGGTCGCGGTCTTCGAGCCAAAAAGAATCAGGCTAACGTGTGCTTTATTACCGACTTTATCGACGTGAGCAACAAATATCTCATGTCGCATTCATATGAGCGGAAGCACATTATCGACACGACGCCTGGGTTTGCCGAGGGCGTTTTGCCGGTGGGTAGCACATTCGATTTCACTGTTTTGAATAGAGAGTAAGCATGAGCGAGAAACGCGCTATACACTGCCAGGTTCAGTTAACCGAAAAAGCAAACGACAAGCTGGAAACCTTTCAGAATCGACTGCGTGAACGCAATATTAAGCTGTCAAAGGCAGACATCATCAATCTGGTGCTGTCCAACATGACGATGGCTGATTTTGATAAGGCAGCTACGTCATTAGAGGCTTCTGCAAAGGCCCGTGAAAAGGTCATGAAGATTTACGAATCCTCTGGCATGACCAAAGAAGATCTGGCCGATATTCTCAAACGTCTCGATTAAGCATTAAGGGCGTCGCAAGACGCCTTGTTCGTTGAAGTGATAAGGATTTAGTTCAAGCCATGAAACACGTTCTACTTCCACTGATTACCATCCCCGTTTTACTCCTGAGTGCATGTTCATCCCGCCCTGTGTCTGTAGCTGATGCAAAACCGGCTCCGCAGGCCAGAGTTTTCAAATACCAGACGTCTGCACCAACCACGCTGGTGGTTATGAGGGACAAAGGTATGATAGGTGCGGGCTGTGACGCATCCATCTTCATCAATGGTGAGACGGTTGCGAAACTTGAGACCGGTGAAAAAGCGACGTTCCATCTTGATGCCGGGCAATGGATTGTTGGCGCTTCACTGGAAGGCGCCGGGCTGTGCGCACTGAACCCTGCTCGTCAGGAACGCGAGACCATCACCAAAGCTGGCGAGACGAAAGTCTTCCGGGTGTTCACCAGCAACGCAGGTGACATCGATATCCTACCAACGACACTGTGACGATATGACGAATATTACTGACATCACCTACGGGATTCCTGCAGAAGTCTGGCCGCGCGATTACACCAACGTGGAGAAGGCGCTGATGTTCTGGCGTAAGTCTCTCATTCCTGTAAGGGTCACGATGGAAGATGGTCAGGTGTTCTGCATGTACGTTCAGGGTCTCATGTCGTCGCGCAACAAAGTCGATCTTTGCCCTGCCCCGTTCGACAAAGAAAATCGTATAAGGCTCCCACTTGAGCGAATCAGTACGATTGAATCAGGTGTGACAGAAGGCATTGCGCACGATTTCACGGGTCGGACAACGGTACACCCAGACTATGTGGACAATCGGCCATCTCGCCGTGATTTCTTCAAAATTTGTCGCCAGGCTCATGAGATGCAGAAGTCTATAAGGGTCTACATGGCGGATGGCCGTGAAATTGAGGGTGTGTCTTCAGGCGTTGACGCTTGCCAGGTCACGCTCAACATGGGGGACGGTCGGAAGACAGTCGTCATGTTCGATTGGGTCGAACGGATTTTACCGTTTTAAATCTATAAGGGTAATAACCGGCTAAGTCCGGTTATTATTTTATGTGTCATTTCCCGTTATATTTATTTCCCCTAATCCCGATTCCGTTTTAAATATATAAGGGTGAATGACCGAATAGGGAATTTATTTAGGCAACACCTTCGAGAAAACGCGATTTATTTCTAAGACTTTGATTTTTATTGAAGAAAATTTTTTTCGTTCCCGTGTAAAAAACTCTTGATTTTAATTTCTGTATATCGATAATTAGTCACATCGAAAGCGAACACGCTAACGATAAACAAATAACAAATTAAGTTATCAATATTACATAAGGATTAATATCATGTCTAACGTTGCTATCTCTAAAAAATCCATCATCGACGCTGCTGTAGTTATCGCTAATGAATTACAAGTTGCAGCCAATAATGCTACTCAGACTTATAACAATCATTATCAGAATGGTACGCACACAAAAGCAGATAAAGCTAACATGCTTGCAGCGACTACCAAACTTGCATACTTCACCAACAACGTTTTAAACGCTGTTAATGATGAGAAATTAGCTGGTGTCTTTTACTACGCGATTAAAGCAAGCAAACAAGCGCCAGAAGTGTTTTTCCGCGAAGCTATGACCAATAGCTATTCACTCGAAAAATTGGTTTATCTGGTTAAATCTATCAAGTCTGGCAAATGCGTTTATTCCGTCGCTGATATGTCCGGATCTCGCGTATTCGCATTAATCGAAATGATTAATGATGAAATGGAGACATTCACAAATGGCGCTGTATTCGATTTAATGAATGAAGCTAAAAAAGCATGTGAGATTAAATTAGACGCTGGCTACACTCAAGCCAATCAGCTTATCAATTTGTGTGAACGTCTCGGACTGGTCGAGAAAATCAAAGGAATGGGCGCTGCTAAAAACGGATCGCAACAATATCGCTTTATCAAGAATGATTTTTATAACTATCTGGCTGATGCTTTCAAAGCGTAATTAGATGGATATAGCGCCCACTATGGGCGCTAGTTTTAAGGATAAAAATCATGATTAGTTATGACCAGATCCGCGCGGAATATCGCGCAAAATATCGCGCTTATAAACTTGAATTAATCGACGACTTAAAAGCGCAACGTGACAAATTAAATTTTACGTTTTCTGATTTGCTTAACAGTAAAAGAGACTGTAAGCGCAAGCGTGAATATTTGCGCTTGTCTGAAATGATCGGAAAACTGCAAAACAGCATTTAAACAAAAGCGCCCACTATGGGCGCTTTTTTCGTTTCAAGATCCGCACACCATAACGCGCCATTGTTGGCGCGTTTTTTATTGTCTGAAGTCAGCCAAAACAGACCCAAAATAAGCGCCATAAATGCGCCAATTTAACGCGTTTTTATGTGTGGTGGTATATGCCCATTAACCACAAAAAAAACACGTTATAGCGCGTTTTACAGCGTTTTAGCGCGTGGATTATTTTGTCGTGTCGTGGGCGTGATCGTCTGGCGATAGCTGGCGACGTGATCCGCGCTATCCTTCGGGACGTGTCGGCAATGTTGGCGCTATCCGTGGGCGCTCGCGTATCATTGGCACGTTGGCGCGACGTGTACGCGCTTGCAGTGGTTTACCCACGGATTCACATAATCACATAGCGAAAGCTATCTGGATGGCTCAGGGGCTGAAACTCCACCAGCGTTACCCCAGCGCCCCTGCGATATTTTCTGGCAGGATTCTGGGCTTCTCCCGCTCTGTTTTCTACATAAAGGCAAACCCAGCCGTTTCCCGAAAATTCCCTGGCCGTTTCCCTTCGGTTCCCCGGACAGCCCTCTGGCCGTTTCTGAATATCCCTGCGGCAGCTGGTGGACGAAAAGAAAGGGGCGTTTCCAGCCCCTCCCCTCTTACTTGCCAGTCAGGATGTGAATGCGGTTCTTTCCGTACACCTCTTTCACGTATTCCCCGCACGAGACACTCCACGAGTCGATTCCTGCTTCGTAGGTGACGTTTTTGCACTTGATGGCATTGTTGGCGATACGCATCCCCTCCCCCACTGCTTCCTGTTCGCTGAAGTCGAACCCGGATTCTGTTTTAACCCATAGCGCGATCTGCGTGGCGAACTCGATGAGTTTTGACTGGCAGAAGCGACCGCTGCGTACCGGGAAGATGAATACGCCAAATCCCGAAGTGGAGACATACGCTTTTTCAAATACGCGTTTATGGCGACGGTTGCAGATAATGTCATTGGTGATCTGCTGTTTCTCTTTCCCGGACAGCTCGATGGTTACATTGTCACGCCAGGCGCCCAGCACGCTTTTCTCGTCATCAGAGAACGTCACAGAAATATGGCCATGCGCAGGGGTGTTAACAGTAGCGATAAAGTTCATGGTGATAATCCTTTAAACAACTTGTTTTCTTGTTGGTTTAATTATCGCTACGCGCATAAGGCGTCCAAGCGTTCTGTTCCGGCAGCTGGTGGCCGGCAGGGAGTCGGAGGGTTGTTCGGTAGCCTGGCGACAAGAGGTGGGTGTTTTTAGCCTGCGGGAAACAGGATGGTCATTTAAGGCCACCAGCATGGGTGGCCTCGTTCTCTTAGTGGAGCAAACCGACGTCGATGGTATCGCCGGAGCCATCCACGCGGATCATCAGCATGGCGAAGGCATTTAATGGGTAGCCTGCGTGCCAGTCCGGGAAGCGGTCATCGCGCATGAAGTCGGCAATATCATAAACGCTGTCCTCAAAGCGGAAGAAGCGGGCATCACATTGTTCGTCCTGTTCAACGTGATCCATTTCCTGCTGTTCTTCCGGCGACAGGTCGAGCCAGGATTCCAGCCATACGTTTTCAGCTTTAGGGGAGATAGTGAAATCGGTCATGTGCATATCCTCAATGCGTAAACATCTTGTTTTCTTGTTGGTGTAATTATCGCACTATGGATAAGGCAAAAAACATTTTGTTATCGGGAATAAGAAAATGGCGCGGGGTACGCGCCATTGGAGGGATTAAGCGAATACGCTTTCCGGGATGTAGTTTTCAACCGGTTCGTTGGACACGATGCGCAGACCGTATTGTCCAAGCCAGGTGTTGCTCGGGTTCAAGTAGGAGGTGTACAGCTCGTCTGCTTTCACCATCATCTTCTCAAACATCTCTTTGTCTACGCCGCGGAAATACGTTTCCAGTTTCAGCAGCATTGGTTCGGATGCGTCGCTGATGCTCTGGAAGCCTACGGTGTACACCCAATCCTCTTCTGTCCCGGTGCGGATCAGGGTGGTGGTGAGCACTTCAGTCCCGTTCGTGCTGTCACGCAGAATAGCGGTCAGTTTTGCAACTTTTCCGCCTGAGGTTGTTTCTGACGCATAGTACAAATCAAGAACCAGGTTTTTACGAATTACAGTCATTTTTGGTCTCCCTGTTGTTGACCTGATTATATTATTGTCATAGGTAAGCACTTACAATACAGGTAAGCAAAAAAGCCCCGAAGGATGGACGGGGCTGTCGTAGGGACGACTAATCGCTTTTGCACATGTCAGGCTGTCGCCAGGAGAGAGGCACGCTGGATTTCTTGCTGGGCTACTTTGTTCGCCTCCAGTAGCGCCTGTTCCAGCTCTCCTTCTGGCCAGATGATCTGTTTTGCCATCCACCCTCTTCCACTCTGGCGACGCACACTCATTACGTAACGCGTGCGGGAACCATTGTCGAACGAGACCAGCGTCTCTTTGAACAGGCGAATGGCAGTGCCGTTGGCGATGATATCGAGCAGGGTCAGCTGGCTCATTACGGTTGGTTTTTCTTTACGTGGCTGGCCCGCGCTCAGTTTGGTGATCATCGCGTTTTTCATAATTCACTCCGTAAACAACTTGTTTTCTTGTTGGTGTAAATAATACCAGCGAGAAAACGGCTACAAAGCATAGCGTTACGGTGCTGCGCTGCCCCGGAGGTTGCAAACAGCAAAAAGCCACCGTGCTGGTGGCCTCACTCTTAATCTTCGTCGTCCGGGAACTCGATGTGTACCGCGTCCACCAGCTCCCGCTGTTCATCTTCACTGAGCAGATGCCAGATATCCTTCCCTTTGGGTGATTCCCCTTCAGCCGGGACGAAAGACCACAACTTGCGGTACAACTCCGGCCCCACAGCATCCAGACACTCAGCCAGGGAATCCACGCTCCACACCTCAACCATCACAGGCATCTTAATCATCTCTTCACCCTAACTTCGTTTCTGACGTCGTGCAGTTCCACGCGACGGGCATTGGGTTGTCCTCGATATGGAAATCAAACGTCCCTTCTCTATATCCTTCAGAGATGAGCGTCGCCACGCGACCAGCAACATCCTGGGAACGGATAACGTCATCGAGGGAGATCTCACACTCGGGGGACTCTTCCTCGCCACAGAGAGTGATGCTGATATTCAGATGCTTGTACATGTGTTTCCCCTTTGTCTAAACACGTTGTTTTCTTGTTGGTGTTATTATCGCAATAAGACATAGGCGAAAAAGGATTTTATGTCGGGAAAGCCAGGCTTGGCAGTGAGCATCCGGGAACGACACGGGAGCCAGTATTTACGATCTTCTGCTCTACGCGCGCCGCAGGGCTGGTGGGCAGAATTTTCTTCTCCCCGAAAACCTACTGAAATCGCTTGAGACCCGAGGATGGTCTGGCAGAATGGAGTTCAGCAGTTGCACGAGAGGGAACGACACTCCCCCGCGATTTTCAGGCGAGCGAAGAGTAAGGCGCACTCCCGAGGATTTCCCGCACCGCTCCCGCAGCCGTCCCTCGCTCTGTACCGGGATGTACCCGTTTCCCGACCGGCAGCCAGCCTTTTCCCGGTTCGTATAACGGCACTCCCACCGTTTCCCTGAAAACCTCCAGCCTTTTCCCTGCGGCGACGCCCCCGTTCCTGAAAAGGGACATGACCTTTTCCCTGGATGGCCCGAAGGCTGACCGAAGGGGTGGAAAGGGACGTTACGGGGGATGAAAACTATGGCTTGAATTTCTACGGAGAAAGTAGCGATACCTCTCTTCCCCTTCCCACTTATACCTCCAGTTAAATCTCTACGGATTTTCTCTCCTATGGACGTGCAAACCTTCCCCCTGATAACGCTCTATACGGCGAGTATTCCTTTGGGTGAAATGGGTGGTTTGTTCTCTCTACCGGCGTATGTGGTTTCGTTGTTCTCGTCGTTTTGGGGAGTGTTCTTCTCCGTGTATGGAGTAATGGCAGGTGCGCTTTTCTCTTCGTTTACGTGAAGAGATGGGAGTGTGGGTAATGGCAGTAGGGCGCTTTTGTTGTTCTCCGCATATGAAGTAATGGCGTTCCCTGCTTTTCAGGAATTTGCGTTCTCTTTCGGGGTAATGGTGGGTAAGCGAGATTGCGACGGTTCCTGTTCTGGTCTGGGTTTGTCCGGGGTTTCGTTCTGGCTGTTCTTCTCCGTGTATTGGGCAATGGCGTGTAGGGGTTTGCGTGCGCGAGCTGCGTTCTCGGTAGCCTGGGAAGATTAGGTGGGTGGTCTGTAGCCTGTGGCAAAGAGGTGGGTCTTTTCGGTAGCCTGACAAGAAGAGGTGGATGTTTCCGGGATTGTGAGTAATGGCGTCTCTGGGTTTCCTATGGGTGTGGTTAACTTGTTTTCTTGTACCTGAAAACAACTTGTTTAGATGCCCAATATAACGCAACGGGAGCGCTTCTGAGCGTGTCTGTTTTTGGGTGGTATCACGAGTCGTTTTTGACGTTTTGGTCGCAGGGAGATGGATTCTGGTGCGCAGGATTTTGGGTATAAGAGATAGCGTGCGAAAACATCAACTTTTTAGACCAAATCAGGGGAAAGCGTTGACTTTACGTTGATGTGTTATTTATTTGTTTTCTTATGGGTGTAATTGGCTTAAATGCCTTGTCACGCCTGGGCTGGAGTAGGTTGGAGGGGTGGGGAAAGTGGCGATCAACGGACTCTTATAGAAATCCTCAATTTGTGACCGCCAATGTCAACGGGTTGTGTTTTACTCAGATAAACGCCCTAACTATTAGAGAGAACACTAGCTATCCAGCGCTCTGACTCAGCCTCTCTTCTCTCAAATTCTAAATGCTTCGTCACGTATAAATCCGGCTTTAACTGAGGCAGAGGCGTCGCTAACTTCAAACTGTGCTCTACATACGCCTCTCTCATAGACTGTTCGACCTGCCATTCTTCCAGTTCCCGATAATCAATCGGCCAGTTGTCCTGTAGTGTTTTGGCAGTATTAGCAATTGAAAACTTAAAATAAGGGTTCAAGCCCATGAAGTTGCCGGCAAGCAAATCCTCTACGTGCCGAACATTGGCAATGACAGAAAACTTCGCAATTGCCTCATCGATATCCCAGTCGGCAACGAACAACAGCAAGGCTGAAAATGCGAGCAACTTTTCCTCTCCATTTGCTCTGTCTTTAACCGATTTATTCTGAAATTCTATGTAGTTATTGATAATGAAAGAGTTTAGTTGAAGGGTCTTTGCATACTCTTCTTTCAATAGCTCAGGGTCTAAAAGGGTGGCATGTTTGGTTTTTGAGACATAACTTTGCAGTTCCACAATGTGCTTCCGGTGAAGGTTTAGTTCTTCCAGTCGCTTCAACGTCTTTTGATGCAATCTTACCGTTTCTCTCGCAATAGCCTTACCCCAATCGAAACCAGGCACGATAGCCTGCATTGGATGGAAAGGTATAATTTCATCTCTGGGCCACGCATATGGATAAACAGGCAGCTCAACGATATAGGCCAGCCAATCGATTTGCTCTTCACTCAAGACAATTTCGAAAGCTGACTCGCAACGTTTAGCAAAGAACCATTGCCTCATATTGCGCATTGCCTCTTGCGTGAAGATGTTTTCTTGAATGCCTGCGCACACCATCTTTCTGATCACATGAGTGATTTTAGTGCGTTCCGTAGTGAACGATACAAGATGTTGACTGACCTCATTAGAAAGCCGATCGCCATAAAAATCACAAGATGGGTGATGTGCGCTGATATCGTCATCCCCCGCAAACCTGAAATGGGCCTTTTTGCGATAAGCGCCGTTTACAGATGCTCTTACATAGGAACCGCCACCAGTTTCACATATAGGACAGAC
>NZ_JBXWDD010000009.1:0-136781 GCF_057320665.1 Enterobacter cloacae complex sp. 385G4 | reverse complement strand
GTAGTGTGGGGTCTCCCCATGTGAGAGTAGGGAACTGCCAGGCATCAATCAAGAAGAACCCCGTACCGTAAGGTGCGGGGTTTTTTGCTTTTGTTTTTCTCCCTCTCCCTGAAACTTTCTCACCTTCGACTTGCAGGCTCGACATTCATACCATTTCTGGGTATCGTTAGCTGTCTGGATGTCTAAACGTTTATACGTATATTGTGAGGAAGTAAGGTTATGCCGATTCGGGTGCAGGACGAGCTACCAGCCGTCAATTTCTTACGTGAAGAGAACGTCTTCGTGATGACGGCTTCACGCGCGACAGGTCAGGAAATTCGCCCGCTGAAGGTTCTCATCCTCAACCTGATGCCGAAAAAGATTGAGACGGAGAATCAGTTTCTGCGTCTGCTGTCGAACTCCCCGCTGCAGGTCGATATTCAACTGCTGCGTATTGATGCCCGCGAGTCACGTAACACGCCCTCTGAGCATCTGAATAACTTCTACTGTAACTTCGAAGATATTCGGGGGGAAAACTTCGACGGACTGATCGTCACTGGCGCACCGCTGGGTCTGGTGGAATTTAATGACGTTGCCTACTGGCCGCAGATCAGGCAGGTGCTGGAGTGGGCAAAAGATCACGTTACATCCACCTTGTTTGTCTGCTGGGCGGTACAGGCCGCACTCAACATTCTCTACGGTATTCCCAAGCAAACCCGCACTGAAAAGCTCTCCGGCGTATACGAACACCACATTCTTCATCCACACGCGCTGCTGACGCGTGGTTTTGATGACACCTTCCTGGCCCCGCATTCTCGCTACGCCGATTTTCCGGCCCAGCTGATTCGTGATTACACCGATCTGGAGATCCTGGCCGAAACGGAAGACGGGGATGCCTACCTGTTTGCCAGTAAAGACAAACGTATCGCGTTCGTTACCGGCCATCCTGAGTATGATCCCGATACTCTCGCATCAGAGTATTTCCGTGATGTCGAAGCGGGTCTTAATCCGGATATCCCGTACAACTATTTCCCGAAAAACGATCCGCAAAACAAACCAGGAGCCACCTGGCGCAGCCACGGAAATCTGCTGTTCACTAACTGGCTCAACTATTACGTCTACCAGATTACGCCGTACGATCTTCGCCACATGAATCCGACGCTGGAGTAATCGTCTGCATTAAACGATCCTAAAGCGTTTCAGCTATTCACATCAGGCACCTTCGGGTGCCTTTTTTATTTCCGAAATCCTGTTCAACATGTCAGGAAACTTTAACTCCATATTAATCATCATGTTGCGCTGTAATTAATATTAAAATGGAAATTGTTTTTGATTTTGGAAAAATTATAGATAGTCTTAATTCTGCTGAGCGAAAACTACACAACGATCTTTCGTTCGCATTGGGGGCGTGATTTTGGATCTTTGATGAGGAGCAGAACGATGACTCAACAGGCAAGCACGGTCGATGAATTGACCTTTACCCAGCCGAATGGTGAGCAAGAACAGCAGGTTTTGACGGCCGAAGCGGTAGAGTTTCTGACTGAGCTGGTGACCCGCTTTACGCCGCAGCGCAATAAGCTGCTGGCGGCACGCATTCACCAACAGCAGGAAATCGATAACGGCAAGTTGCCAGGATTTATTTCGGAAACTGCTTCCATTCGTCGTGGTGAGTGGAAAATCCGCGGCATTCCTGAAGATTTACAGGATCGTCGCGTTGAGATCACTGGTCCGGTAGAGCGCAAAATGGTGATCAACGCCATGAACGCTAACGTTAAAGTCTTTATGGCCGATTTTGAAGACTCGCTGGCCCCGGACTGGAACAAAGTTATCGACGGGCAGATCAACCTGCGCGATGCCGTCAACGGCACCATCAGCTACACCAACGAAGCCGGGAAAATCTACCAGCTCAAACCGAATCCGGCGGTGCTGATCTGTCGTGTACGAGGTCTGCACCTGCCTGAAAAACATGTCACATGGCGTGGAGAAGCCATTCCGGGCAGCCTGTTTGATTTCGCACTCTATTTTTTCCATAACTACAAAAACCTGCTGGCAAAAGGTAGCGGTCCCTATTTCTATCTGCCAAAAACGCAGGCCTGGCAGGAAGCCGCTTGGTGGAGCGAAGTATTTAGCTACGCGGAAGATCGCTTCAACCTGCCGCGCGGCACGATCAAGGCCACGCTGCTGATTGAAACGCTGCCCGCCGTGTTCCAGATGAATGAAATTCTGCATGCCCTGCGCGACCACATTGTCGGCCTGAACTGCGGACGCTGGGACTATATCTTCAGCTACATCAAAACCCTGAAAAATTATCCCGATCGCGTACTGCCGGACCGCCAGGTCGTGACCATGGATAAACCCTTCCTGAGCGCCTATTCGCGTCTGCTGATTAAAACCTGCCACAAGCGCGGTGCCTTTGCGATGGGCGGCATGGCGGCCTTTATCCCGAGCAAAGACGCGGAGCGCAATAATCAGGTGCTCAACAAGGTGAAAGCCGATAAAGAGCTGGAAGCCCGTAACGGTCACGACGGCACGTGGATTGCCCATCCGGGCCTGGCCGATACGGCGATGGAGGTCTTCAATCGCGTACTCGGCGATAACAAAAATCAGCTGTTTGTCACGCGCGAAGAAGATGCCCCAACGGCTGAAGAACAGCTGCTGGCACCGTGCGCGGGCGAGCGAACGGAAGAGGGGATGCGTGCCAATATTCGCGTCGCGGTCCAGTACATCGAAGCGTGGATCTCCGGCAACGGCTGCGTGCCTATCTACGGCCTGATGGAAGATGCTGCCACGGCGGAAATTTCGCGCACCTCTATCTGGCAGTGGATCCACCATCAAAAAACGCTCAGCAACGGCAAGCCGGTCACCAAAGCCCTGTTCCGTCAGATGCTTGCCGAAGAGATGCGGGTCATCCAGGACGAGCTGGGCGAACACCGCTTCAGCAGCGGACGCTTTGACGACGCAGCGCGGCTGATGGAGCAAATCACCACATCAGATGACTTAATCGACTTCCTGACCCTGCCGGGCTACCGCTTCCTGGCGTAACTCACCACATAACAATATGGAGCATCTGCACATGAAAACCCGTACCCAACAAATCGAAGAATTAAAGAAAGAGTGGACTCAACCGCGCTGGGAAGGCATCCGCCGTCCTTACAGCGCGGAGGACGTGGTGAAATTACGCGGCTCGGTCAACCCGGAATGCACGCTGGCACAGAACGGTGCGGCGAAAATGTGGAAGCTGCTGCACGGTGGCTCCAAAAAGGGTTATATCAACAGCCTCGGTGCGCTGACCGGCGGTCAGGCATTGCAGCAGGCGAAGGCCGGCATAGAAGCCATTTACCTTTCCGGCTGGCAGGTCGCGGCGGACGCCAACCTGGCCTCCAGCATGTATCCGGATCAATCTCTTTATCCGGCCAACTCGGTACCGTCGGTGGTGGATCGGATCAACAATACCTTCCGCCGCGCGGATCAGATCCAGTGGGCCGCAGGCATTGAGCCCAACGATCCGCGTTTTATTGATTACTTCCTGCCGATCGTGGCGGATGCGGAAGCGGGCTTCGGCGGCGTGCTGAACGCCTTCGAACTGATGAAATCGATGATTGAGGCCGGTGCAGCGGCCGTTCACTTCGAAGACCAGCTGGCGTCGGTGAAGAAGTGCGGGCATATGGGCGGAAAAGTTCTCGTCCCGACCCAGGAAGCGATTCAGAAGCTGGTTGCCGCGCGTCTGGCTGCTGACGTGCTCGGCGTGCCGACGCTGGTGATTGCCCGTACCGATGCGGATGCGGCAGACCTGATCACCTCTGACTGCGATCCGTACGATAGCGAATTTATTACCGGCGAGCGCACCAGCGAGGGGTTCTATCGCACGCATGCCGGTATCGAACAGGCCATCAGCCGCGGCCTGGCCTATGCCCCTTACGCCGACCTGGTCTGGTGTGAAACGTCCACGCCGGATCTGGCGCTGGCGAAGCGCTTTGCCGATGCGATTCATGCGAAATATCCGGGAAAGCTGCTGGCCTACAACTGTTCGCCGTCCTTCAACTGGCAGAAAAAGCTGGATGACAAAACCATCGCCAGCTTCCAGCAGCAGCTGTCGGATATGGGCTACAAGTACCAGTTCATCACCCTGGCAGGCATCCACAGCATGTGGTTCAACATGTTCGACCTGGCGCACGCTTACGCGCAGGGGGAGGGCATGAAGCACTACGTTGAGAAGGTGCAGCAGCCGGAGTTTGCGGCGGGCAAAGATGGTTATACCTTCGTCTCTCACCAGCAGGAAGTGGGCACCGGCTACTTTGATAATGTGACCACGATTATTCAGGGCGGCACCTCCTCCGTCACCGCCTTGACGGGTTCAACGGAAGAAGCACAGTTCTAATCTTTTCCCCCTCTCCCCCCTGGGGAGAGGGTTGGTGGTGAGGGGGAATATATGTCGCGTGGCCTGGAATTACTGATTGCCCAAACCATTCTGCAGGGCTTTGATGCCCAGTATGGTCGTTTTCTGGAAGTGACCTCCGGCGCGCAGCAGCGCTTCGAACATGCAGACTGGCATGCGGTTCAGCAGGCCATGAAGCAGCGTATTCATCTCTATGACCACCATGTGGGTCTGGTGGTGGAGCAGCTGCGCTGTATTACCGACGGTAAAAGCCCGGACGCGGCATTTTTACTGCGCGTGAAAGAGCATTACACCCATCTGTTACCCGACTACCCTCGCTTCGAGATTGCGGAGAGCTTTTTCAACTCCGTCTATTGCCGGTTATTTGACCACCGCTCATTATCTCCTGAGCGGTTATTTATCTTCAGCTCCCAGCCTGAGCGCCGCTTCCGTACCATTCCGCGTCCGCTGGCGAAAGATTTCTTTCCCGATCGCGGGTGGGAAAAGCTCCTGCATCGCATCTTAACGGATTTGCCGCTGCGCCTGCCGTGGGAGAACAAGCTCCGGGATATCGGCTATATCCATGCGCATCTTCGTGAAACCTACGGCGAGGAGGTGCTCAGCCGTAGCCATTTGCAGGTGGCCAACGAGCTGTTCTACCGGAATAAGGCCGCCTGGCTGGTGGGCAAACTGGTTACGCCGACGGCCATTGTGCCGTTTCTGTTGCCCATTCACCGTACCGACGACGGCGAACTGTTTGTCGATACCTGCCTGACCACCAGCGCCGAGGCCAGCATCGTATTTGGCTTCGCCCGCTCCTATTTCATGGTGTACGCCCCGCTGCCTGCCGCCCTGGTGGAGTGGCTGCGCGAGATCCTGCCAGGTAAAACCACCGCCGAGCTGTATATGGCGATTGGCTGTCAGAAGCATGCCAAAACGGAAAGTTATCGGGAGTATCTGCGCTATGTCACCGCGGCGGATGAGCAGTTTATCGAAGCGCCAGGTATCCGCGGCATGGTGATGCTGGTTTTCACGCTGCCGGGCTTCGACCGGGTCTTTAAGGTGATAAAAGACAAATTCGCCCCGCAGAAAGAGATGACCGCCGCGCACGTCCGCGCCTGCTATCAGCTGGTAAAAGAGCACGATCGCGTCGGGCGAATGGCCGATACCCAGGAGTTTGAAAACTTTGTGCTGGATAAGCAGCAGATCGATCCGGCGCTCATGTCGCTGTTAATGCAGGAAGCGCCGACGAAAATCACCGATCTGGGCGGTAAAATAGCGATTAGCCATCTCTATATTGAGCGCCGTATGGTGCCGCTCAATATCTGGCTGGAACAGTCAGAGGGCCAGGCATTACGTGATGCCATCGAAGAGTACGGCAACGCCATCCGCCAGCTCGCCGCCGCCAATATCTTCCCTGGCGATATGCTGTTTAAAAACTTCGGCGTCACCCGGCACGGGCGGGTGGTGTTCTACGATTACGATGAAATTTGTTACATGACCGAGGTGAATTTTCGCGATATCCCGCCGCCCCGTTACCCGGAGGATGAGCTCTCCAGCGAGCCGTGGTACAGCGTTTCGCCGGGCGATGTGTTTCCCGAGGAGTTTCGCCACTGGCTGTGTGCGGATCCACGCATCGGGCCGTTATTTGAAGAAATGCATGAAGATCTGTTCCACGCCAGCTACTGGCGCGGGCTACAAACGCGGATCAAAAATGGGCACGTGGAGGATGTGTACGCTTACCGCCGCAAGCAGCGGTTTTGTGTGCGGTTTAACGAATCCCACCGTACGCCAGCGTCACCTCTTTCGCGGCCTTAATCACCAGCGCGCCCAGCTCGGTCACCCGGTCGTCGGTCATACGTGAGATGGGGCCAGAGATGGAGATCGCAGCAAACGGCTCGCGATGTTCGTCGAAAATACAGGACGCGAGGCAGCGCAGCCCCAGCGCATGTTCTTCGTCATCAAACGAATAGCCGCGCTTGCGGGTCAACGCCAGATCTTCTTTCAGATGCACCGGCGACACCAGCGTGGCGTGGGTGTAGGCGTGCAGCCCTTTTCGGTGCAGCAGCCCCGTCACCTGCTCTTCGCTCAGCTGCGAGAGAAACGCTTTCCCCGCCCCGGATGCGTGCATCGGCAGCTTGCCGCCAATCGGCGCGGACATGCGCATCAGCTGCGTACACTGCACCTGGTCGATGATAATCGCCTGGTGGTCGCTCTGGTCGAGCACCGCAAGGTTCACCGTCTCGCCGGACTCCTCCATCAGCTTGCGCAGGATCGGGTGCACAATCGCCAGCAGGTTACGGCTCTGCAGGAAGCTGCTGCCCACGATAAACGCATGCGCGCCCACCGCCCAGTGCCCCAGCTCGCCGACCTGGCGGACAAAGCCCAGCTGCTGCATGGTGGTCAGCAGGCGGTGCGTGGTGGAGTTCGGCAGGCCAGCCTGCTGGGCCAGCTCCGTCAGGGCCACGCTACCGTGCGACTCGGCTATCCACTCCAGCAGCTTCAGACCGCGCGTCAGGGATTGAACCTGTCCGCCGGGTTGTGCAGCGGCGGTGGCGGCAGGTTTTCTGCCGCGTTTGGCGGGAACGGTCGCGACCATGACGATCTCCTTTTTCTGTATCGTGGAAATCATTTTCGTTTTATTTGGTGAATTTGCAACCGCTTTCCTGACTGATCGGAGGAGTGATGGTGAACATGTCTCATGTTACCGCGGCGTGACTTTTCCACCCTGCGAGATTGTGCCAGTATGGAACGCAGCCTTTTGGCCTTGTTGAGCGTTGTCGGGAGCAAGTGTGAGCAGCAAAGTAGAGCAACTGCGTGCGCAGTTAAATGAACGAATTCTGGTGCTGGACGGCGGCATGGGCACCATGATCCAGAGCTATCGTCTGAGCGAAGACGATTTCCGCGGCGAGCGCTTCGCCGACTGGCCCTGCGACCTGAAAGGGAACAACGACCTGCTGGTGCTCAGCAAGCCGTCCGTGATTAAGGATATCCACAACGCCTACTTCGAAGCAGGTGCGGATATTGTAGAAACCAACACCTTCAACTCGACAACCATCGCCATGGCGGATTACCAGATGGAATCCCTGTCGGCGGAGATCAACTATGAGGCGGCCAGGCTCGCCCGCGCCTGTGCCGACGAGTGGACGGCCCGCACGCCGGACAAGCCGCGCTACGTTGCCGGGGTGCTTGGCCCGACCAACCGCACCGCGTCGATTTCACCGGACGTCAACGACCCGGCGTTTCGTAATATCACCTTTGACCAGCTGGTTACGGCGTATCGTGAATCGACCAAAGCGCTGGTGGAAGGTGGCTCCGACCTGATCCTGATTGAAACGGTGTTCGATACCCTCAACGCCAAAGCCGCGATATACGCGGTGAAAGAGGAGTTTGAGGCGCTGGGCGTTGACCTGCCGATCATGATCTCCGGCACCATCACCGACGCCTCCGGGCGTACCCTGTCCGGCCAGACAACCGAAGCGTTTTATAACTCCCTGCGCCACGCCGACGCGCTCTCCTTCGGCCTGAACTGCGCGCTGGGACCAGACGAACTGCGCCAGTACGTGCAGGAGCTTTCGCGCATCGCCGAATGCTACGTTACCGCGCATCCGAACGCCGGTCTGCCGAACGCGTTTGGCGAGTACGATCTGGATGCTGACACCATGGCGGCGCAAATCCGCGAGTGGGCCGAGTCAGGCTTCCTGAACATCGTCGGCGGCTGCTGCGGCACCACGCCGAAGCACATCGCCGCCATGAGCCGCGCCGTGGACGGGCTGCCGCCGCGCAAGCTGCCAGAGCTGCCGGTTGCCTGTCGCCTTTCCGGCCTGGAGCCGTTGACCATCGGCGACGACAGCCTGTTTGTGAACGTGGGTGAACGTACCAACGTTACTGGTTCCGCTAAATTCAAGCGCCTGATCAAAGAAGAGAAGTACAGCGAAGCGCTGGACGTCGCCCGCCAGCAGGTGGAAAGCGGCGCGCAGATTATCGATATCAACATGGATGAGGGGATGCTCGATGCCGAAGCGGCGATGGTGCGTTTCCTCAACCTGATTGCCGGTGAGCCGGATATCGCCCGCGTGCCGATCATGATTGACTCCTCCAAGTGGGAGGTCATCGAAAAAGGGCTGAAATGCATTCAGGGCAAAGGCATCGTTAACTCCATCTCGATGAAAGAGGGCGTGGATATCTTTATCCACCACGCGAAGATGGTGCGCCGCTACGGTGCGGCCGTGGTGGTGATGGCCTTCGATGAGGTGGGCCAGGCCGACACCCGCGAGCGCAAAATTGAGATATGCCGCCGCGCGTACAAAATTCTGACCGAAGAGGTGGGCTTCCCGCCGGAAGACATTATTTTCGACCCGAACATCTTTGCCGTCGCGACCGGCATCGAAGAGCACAACAACTACGCCCAGGACTTTATCGGCGCGTGTGAAGACATCAAGCGCGAGCTGCCGCATGCGCTGATCTCCGGCGGCGTGTCGAACGTCTCGTTCTCGTTCCGCGGCAACGACCCGGTGCGTGAGGCGATCCACGCCGTGTTCCTCTACTACGCCATCCGCAATGGGATGGACATGGGCATCGTCAACGCCGGACAGCTGGCGATTTACGACGATCTGCCTGCCGAACTGCGCGATGCCGTAGAGGACGTGATCCTCAACCGTCGCGACGACGCCACCGAGCGCATGCTCGACCTGGCGGAAAAATACCGCGGCAGTAAATCGGATGAATCGGCCAATGTTCAGCAGGCCGAGTGGCGTTCCTGGGACGTGAAAAAGCGTCTGGAATACTCGCTGGTGAAAGGGATTACCGAGTTCATCGAGCAGGACACCGAGGAAGCGCGTCAGCAGGCAGCCCGCCCGATTGAGGTGATCGAAGGGCCGCTGATGGACGGCATGAACGTGGTCGGCGATCTGTTCGGCGAGGGCAAGATGTTCCTGCCGCAGGTGGTGAAATCCGCTCGCGTCATGAAGCAGGCAGTGGCTTATCTTGAACCCTTCATCGAAGCCAGCAAAGAGAAGGGCTCCAGCAACGGTAAAATGGTTATCGCCACCGTGAAGGGCGACGTGCACGACATCGGCAAAAACATTGTTGGCGTGGTGCTGCAGTGCAATAACTACGAAATTATCGACCTTGGCGTGATGGTTCCGGCGGATAAAATCCTCAAGACCGCGCGCGAAGTGAACGCCGATCTGATTGGCCTCTCCGGCCTGATTACGCCGTCGCTCGACGAAATGGTCAACGTGGCAAAAGAGATGGAGCGTCAGGGTTTCACCATTCCGTTATTGATTGGCGGGGCGACCACCTCGAAAGCGCACACGGCGGTGAAAATCGAGCAGAACTACAGCGGCCCGACGGTCTACGTGCAGAACGCCTCGCGCACGGTGGGCGTGGTTTCCGCACTGCTCTCCGAGACTCAGCGCGACGATTTTGTGGCGCGCACTCGCCAGGAGTACGAAACCGTTCGCGTGCAGCACGGGCGCAAAAAACCGCGCACGCCGCCGGTGACGCTCGCTGCCGCACGCGATAACGACCTGGCCTTTGACTGGGCAAGCTATACGCCGCCGGTCGCGCATCGTCTGGGCGTGCAGGACGTGACGGCCAGCATCGAGACGCTGCGCAACTACATTGACTGGACGCCGTTCTTTATGACCTGGTCGCTGGCGGGCAAATATCCGCGCATCCTCGAAGATGAAGTCGTAGGCGAAGAGGCGAAGCGTCTGTTTAAAGACGCCAACGATATGCTGGACACGCTGAGCGCAGAGAAAACCCTCAACCCGCGCGGCGTGGTGGGGCTGTTCCCGGCGAACCGCGTGGGTGACGACGTGGAAATCTACCGCGATGAAACCCGCACCCATGTGCTGGCCGTGAGCCATCACCTGCGGCAGCAAACCGAAAAAGTGGGCTTTGCCAACTACTGCCTGGCAGATTTCGTTGCGCCGAAGCTGAGCGGGAAAGCTGACTATATCGGCGCCTTTGCGGTAACCGGCGGTCTGGAAGAAGACGCCCTGGCGGACGCGTTTGAAGCGCAACACGATGATTACAATAAGATCATGGTGAAAGCGATTGCCGACCGCCTGGCGGAAGCCTTTGCTGAATACCTGCACGAACGCGTACGTAAGGTGTACTGGGGTTACGCGGCGAATGAGAACCTCAGCAACGAGGAGCTGATCCGCGAAAACTACCAGGGGATTCGTCCGGCGCCGGGCTATCCGGCCTGTCCGGAACACACCGAAAAAGGCACTATCTGGAAACTGCTGGACGTGGAAGCGCATACCGGCATGAAGCTCACCGAGTCGTTCGCCATGTGGCCGGGCGCATCCGTGTCGGGCTGGTACTTCAGTCATCCGGACAGCAAGTACTTCGCCGTGGCGCAGCTGCAGCGCGATCAGATCGAAGATTACGCCCTGCGCAAAGGCATGAGCGTGTCTGAGGTAGAGCGCTGGCTGGCGCCGAATTTAGGCTACGACGCAGACTAACGTCACTTTTCCTTACAACAAACAGGGCACCTCAACGGTGCCCTGTCTCTTTCTTACGTTTAAACCCTTATACTCAATCATAAAATCTAAAACGATAAGGAGAACCCACTTCCGTGCTGACGTTGTTACATCTGCTTTCGGCAGTCGCACTGCTCGTATGGGGCACCCATATTGTCCGCACCGGCGTGATGCGCGTGTTCGGCGCGCGCTTACGTACCGTCCTCAGCGGCAGCGTTGAGAAGAAGCCGCTCGCCTTCTGCGCGGGGATTGGCGTCACGGCGCTGGTGCAAAGCAGCAATGCCACCACCATGCTCGTCACCTCCTTCGTGGCGCAGGATCTGGTCGCGCTCGCCCCGGCGCTGGTGATCGTGCTGGGTGCTGACGTCGGTACCGCGCTGATGGCGCGTATCCTGACGTTCGATCTCTCCTGGCTGTCGCCGCTGCTGATTTTCATCGGTGTGATCTTTTTCCTTGGCCGCAAGCAGACCCGGGCCGGGCAGCTTGGCCGCGTGGGCATTGGCCTCGGACTGATTCTGCTGGCGCTGGAACTGATTGTGCAGGCGGTGACGCCTATCACCCAGGCGAACGGCGTGCAGGTCATCTTCGCCTCGCTGACCGGTGACATCATGCTGGATGCGCTGATCGGGGCAGTGTTTGCCATCATCAGTTACTCCAGCCTGGCCGCCGTGCTGCTGACGGCCACGCTCACCGCCGCGGGCGCGATCTCCTTCCCGGTGGCGCTGTGTCTGGTGATCGGCGCTAACCTCGGCTCTGGCCTGCTGGCGATGCTTAACAACAGCGCGGCCAATGCTGCCGCCCGCCGCGTGGCGCTGGGGAGTTTGCTGTTTAAGCTGGTGGGCAGCCTGATTATTCTGCCGTTTGTCCATCCGCTGGCAAACCTGATGGACAACCTCCCGCTGCCGAAAGCGGAGCTGGTGATCTACTTCCACGTCTTCTATAACCTGGTGCGCTGCCTGGCGATGGTGCCGTTTGCCGCGCCGATGGCCCGCTTTTGCGAGCGTCTTATCCGTGATGAACCGGAGCTGGACGCGCGCCTTAAGCCGAAGCATCTGGATACCTCCGTGCTGGACACCCCCGCGCTGGCCATCGCCAACGCCGCCCGCGAAACGCTGCGCATGGGCGACGCGATGGAAACCATGCTCGAAGGGCTGAAAAAGGTGATGCACGGCGAGCCGCGCGAGGAAAAAGAGCTGCGCAGGCTGGCGGACGACATCAACGTGCTGTATACCGCCATCAAGCTCTATCTGGCGCGTATCCCGCAGGACGAACTGGCGGAAGAGGAGTCCCGCCGCTGGGCGGAAATCATTGAGATGTCGCTTAACCTTGAGCAGGCCTCGGACATCGTTGAGCGTATGGGCAGCGAAATCGCGGACAAATCCCTGGCCGCGCGTCGGGCGTTCTCCGTGGAAGGGCTGAAGGAGCTGGAAGCGCTGCACGAAAAGCTGGTGAGCAACCTGAAGCTGGCGATGTCGGTCTTCTTCTCCAGCGACGTACCGAGCGCGCGCCGCCTGCGCCGCAACAAGCATCGTTTCCGCATCCTCAACCGTCGCTACTCGCACGCCCACGTTGAACGTCTGCACCAGCAGAACGTGCAGAGCATCGAGACCAGCTCCCTGCACCTGGGGCTGCTGGGGGATATGAAGCGTCTTAACTCGCTGTTCTGCGCAGTGGCGTATAGCGTGATGGAACAGCCGGATGAAGACGACGAGCGGGATGAGTATTAATCCCCGGCGTGTTTGAGTGTTAACCCAAAACCCAATGCTTTCATGACCGCGAGCGTGGTTTTGAGCGTTGGGTTTCCTTTATCACTAAATGAACGATAAAGCTGCTCACGTGATAAGCCGGTTTGCTGTGAAATGGTCGACATTCCTTTGGCTCGCGCGACAACACCAAGGGCTTTAGCGATATACGTCGAGTCGCCTGTTTCTAGTGCATCAGCGATAAACACGGCGATTTCCTCGTCATCCTCCAACGCGTTGGCGGGATCGTAAGGTGTTAATTTATGCATGCTCATTCACTCCTGCCATTGGGATACATTGCCCAGCATTTTTGCCATCAGTATGTCTCTGTCCTGGCTGCTTTTGTCACCGCCACATAACAGCACAATGATGCAATTGCTTTGGTATTTAAAATAGATTCTGTAGCCCGGACCAAAGTGGATCCTTAGCTCACTTATACCTTCTCCCACGGGTTTAACGTCGCCCGCTAAGCCATTTGCCAACCGAAAGAGGCGGGAAGCGATAATGGTCTTCGCTCGTCGATCTTTTAAGTTTTGCTCCCAGCGTCGGAAGGATTCTGTCTGAACAATCTCCTTCATATTACTCCCTGTGATTTATAAACTACAAACACTTCTACATGGAGAGCAAAACTAAAAGGCTTGAACACATGGGTAAATGACAGGATGCTAAATCCTGAAAGCATCTCGCAAACTAAAAAACCCGTCTCAGTTACCGTCGGCTAATCTTTTTTTTCGGCCCAAACCTAAGGTATATTTCGCCCTTCACAGGAGAAACTATGCTGCCAACTCAATCAACCCGATTAAACAAGTACATTAGCGAGAGCGGGATCTGCTCACGTCGCGAGGCGGACCGTTACATTGAACAAGGTAACGTGTTCCTCAACGGCAAACGCGCCACTATCGGCGACCAGGTGGTGCCTGGCGATGTGGTTAAAGTGAATGGTCAGGTCATCGAACCGCGTGATGCTGAAGACCTGGTGTTTATCGCGTTGAACAAACCGGTTGGGATTGTCAGCACCACGGAAGACGGTGAACGGGACAACATCGTTGATTTCGTTAACCACAGCAGCCGCATTTTCCCGATTGGCCGTCTGGATAAAGACTCTCAGGGGCTGATTTTCCTCACCAACCACGGCGATCTGGTCAACAAAATTCTGCGTGCCGGTAACGACCACGAGAAAGAGTATATCGTTACGGTGAACAAGCCGGTGACGGACGAGTTCATTCGCGGGATGGGCGCAGGCGTGCCGATTCTGGGCACCGTGACGAAGAAGTGCAAGGTCAAAAAAGAAGCGCCGTTTGCCTTCCGCATTACCCTGGTGCAGGGCCTGAACCGCCAGATCCGTCGCATGTGCGAGTATTTTGGTTATGAAGTGACGAAGCTGGAACGCACGCGCATCATGAACGTCAGCCTTTCCGGGATCCCGCTGGGCGAGTGGCGCGACCTAACGGACGACGAGCTGATCGAGCTGTTCAAGCTTATCGAAAACTCCTCGTCCGAAGCGAAGCCGAAAGCCAAAGCCAAACCGAAAACGCAGGCGATTAAACGTCCGGTGGTGAAGGCACCGCAGGCGGAAGCGAAAGGGCGGGGCAAGCCGGGTAACGGAAAACGCTTTACCCAGCCGGGGCGCAAAAAGAAAGGGCGCTGATTAGCGCCTTCCACGGGTTGATGTATTGGCGGACCAGGAAAAGGTCGCCTCTGCATCCGGCTTATAAGCCTGCTCTTTTTTCAGCTTGCGGGCTTTTTTCGCCGCAGCCTCACGTTGCGCCATCAGCTTGTCGATGTACTCTTTTTTAACCTGATTGGTTTCGGCGTTCGTCAGCGTGCGGCCATGGGCGATGCGGGCGCGGTCGAGAAGCGTTTTCAGTTCGCGCTGCTCGGCTTCCGTCATGTCTTTCTGGGTCAATCGTGGTGTAGCCATTGCTGAAGCCTCCTGATGGGGAGGCTCCAGTGTAAAGCAAGCCGCGTCAATTAACCCTGCTTCAGCGCATCTTTTTTCGGTTGTTCATCAATCGGTTTACCGGACCAGTAGCCCGCCAGCAGCGAGCCGGACAGGTTGTGCCAGACGGAGAACAGCGCGCCCGGCAGGGCAGCCAGCGGTGAGAAGTAAATTTTACCCAGCGCCGCCGCCAGGCCGGAGTTTTGCATGCCTACCTCGATTGCCAGCGTGCGGCAGGTGGACTCGTCAAAGCCAAACAGCTTCCCGCCCCAGTAGCCGCCCAGCAGGCCAATGGTGTTATGCAGCACTACCGCGACGATCACCACAAAGCCCACCGAGGCAATGTGCGACGCGGAACCGGCCACCACGGCGCTGATGATCGCCAGAATGCAGATCATCGAAAACGCGGGCAGGTACGGCTCAACCGCTTTCACCACGCGTGGGAACAGATGGTGAATGACCAGCCCCAGCGCAATCGGGATCACCACAATCTGCAGAATGCTAAGCAGCATGCCCATCACGTCCACCTGAATATGCGCGTCCACGTACAGGCGGGTTAACAGCGGTGTGGCAATCACGCCCACCAGCGTGGATACCGAAGAGATGGTCACGGAGAGCGCCACGTCACCTTTCGCGAGATAGATCATCACGTTAGATGCCGTACCGCTGGCGACGCTGCCCACCAGTACCATCCCGGCGGAGAGATCGGGCGGCATCTTAAAGGCCATCGCCAGCAGCCAGGCCGCGAGCGGCATCACCAGGTAGTGCAAAAATATTCCTGCCGCGACGGGCGCCGGGCGCGACAGCACGCGTTTAAAATCGTCGATTTTCAGGTGCACGCCCATGCCGAACATGATCAGCATCAGCAGCGTGGTGACCCACGGACCGATCCCGGTGAACGTGGTGGGGGTGTAATACGCGAGTACGGAGAGCAGCAGCGCCCATAACGGGAACAGCCGCGTGATGGCGGATAACATAGTTAATTCCTTGCAGTATTGTCGTGTTGTTTAGTTATGAAAAAGCCGGGTCTGTGCCCGGCTTATCGATATTGTTTAACGTGCTAACGAATTTTATTCAAACAAATTCTGATGAAGTTTCTGCACCACCTGCTCGGCCTGATCGGCAGGGACCAGGAAGCAAAGGTTATAGCTGGATGCGCCGTAGCAGATCATGCGGATGTTGAACGGGTCAAGCACGCCGAACACCTCTTTGCCCACGCCGCAGGCGCGAGACAGCTTGTTACCGATGATGGCCACCAGCGCCAGGTCTTCTTCGACCTCCACGCGGCACAGCTCAGACAGCTCAATCAGCAGCGACTGCGTCAGCAGGGTGTCGCCGGTGGAGGTAGAGCCGGTGGTGTCCAGCGTCAGCGCAATGCTCACCTCGGAGGTGGTAATCAAATCTACAGAGATGTTATGGCGCGCGAGGATGCCAAACACTTCCGCAAGGAAGCCGCGGGAGTGCAGCATATTGTGGCTGTGCAGCGTGACCAGCGTCTGGCGGCGGCGCAGAGCCAGCGCGCGGAACAGCGGCGGGTTCTCGGTTTTCTTGCAGACCAGCGTCCCGCCCGCTTTTGGATCTTTACTGGAGCCAACGAAGACCGGAATATCGCTGCGCACTGCGGGCAGCAGCGTTGCCGGGTGCAGCACTTTTGCACCGAAGGTGGCCATTTCCGCCGCTTCTTCAAAGGCAATCACGTCAATACGTTTTGCCGCGGAAACAACGCGCGGATCGGTGGTGTAAATACCCGGCACATCTGTCCAGATATCCACGCGCGTTGCGTGCAGGGCTTCGCCCAGCAGCGCGGCGGTGTAATCGCTGCCGCCACGGCCAAGCGTGGTCGTGCGTCCTTTCGCTTCGCTGCCGATAAAGCCCTGGGTGATCACCATGCCTTCTGCCAGGCGCGGCGCCAGCTGCTGGTTGGTGAGCTCGGCCAGCATCTCAACGTCCGGTTCAGCGCGCCCAAAACGATCGCTGGTGCGCATCACTTTACGCACGTCAAACCACTGCGCCTGAACGTTACGCTCGCGCATGATTTCAACAAACAGCAGGGTGGACATCAGCTCGCCGTGGCTGACCAGTTCATCGGTCAGGGCGGTGGAGGTTGCCAGGGACGCCGCTTCTGCCAGGGTGGTGATATTTTCCAGCAGACGCTCCACTTCTTCGCGGATCACGTTCGGGTTTTGCAGACGTTCAAGAATGTCGAACTGAATTTTGCGCAGTGCATCCAGCTTCACGAAACGTTCTGTCGCTTCCAGTCCTTCAGACAGAGAAACCAGCAGGTTCGTCACGCCGGCGGATGCAGAGAGCACCACCAGGCGGGTATTCGGATCGGCCAGCACCACATCGGCGCTGCGGTTCATGGCATCGTAATCGGCCACACTGGTGCCGCCAAACTTGGCGACCACAAAACTCGTCATAACAACCTCGTGTCAGGGAATGAATAAGCGACCTTGGCACAAGAATGAAACGAAAACAGGTGCAGGCGCAAAATACGGCCCTATAAATAAAATGCGGGGGAGGTCCTGTCAATGCTGGGATTATGCGGATTTTTTATGGGGGGGTACCCCTGAGAAACAGGACTTATAACAGGCCCATATTTTATGCTCCTTTTTACCCCCTTTTGACCGACATTTCGCCACGCCGGAAGGGCGCGACAGCAGCTATACTTTTCGGGTCTTTTCACCTGCGTTTGATGCAGACCAGGGCAATGGCATAAAAACCATCACAATTTTTATTTGCAGGCGCTACAATCGACCGCAGTCACAATTCTCAAATCAGAAGAGTATTGCTAATGAAAAACATCAACCCAACGCAGACCGCTGCCTGGCAGGCACTCCAGAAACATTATGATGAAATGAAAGACGTCACCATCGCGGATCTGTTCGCGAAAGATGCCGATCGTTTCACTAAGTTCTCCGCGACCTTCGATGACCTCATGCTGGTGGATTTCTCCAAGAACCGCATTACCGAAGAGACGCTGGCAAAACTGCAGGATCTGGCGAAAGAGACCGAGCTGGCCGAAGCCATCAAATCCATGTTCTCCGGCGAGAAGATCAACCGCACCGAAGACCGTGCCGTGCTGCACGTGGCGCTGCGCAACCGTAGCAATACGCCAATCATCGTTGACGGCAAAGATGTGATGCCGGAAGTGAACGCGGTGCTGGAAAAGATGAAAACCTTCTCCGAAGCGATCATCTCCGGCAGCTGGAAAGGCTACACCGGCAAAGCGATCACCGACGTGGTTAACATCGGTATCGGCGGCTCTGACCTCGGCCCGTTCATGGTGACCGAAGCCCTGCGCCCGTACAAAAACCACCTCAACATGCACTTTGTCTCTAACGTCGATGGTACCCACATCGCCGAAGTGCTGAAGAACGTGAACCCGGAAACCACCCTGTTCCTGGTGGCGTCCAAAACCTTCACCACCCAGGAAACCATGACCAACGCCCACAGCGCGCGCGACTGGTTCCTTAAAACCGCGGGCGACGAAAAGCACGTGGCGAAACACTTCGCGGCGCTGTCTACCAACGGTAAAGCGGTAGGCGAGTTCGGTATCGACACCGCGAACATGTTCGAGTTCTGGGACTGGGTTGGCGGCCGCTACTCTCTGTGGTCTGCAATCGGTCTGTCCATCATCCTGTCCGTGGGCTTTGACAACTTCGTTGAGCTGCTCTCCGGCGCGCATGCGATGGACAAACACTTCTCCACCACCGCGCCTGAGAAAAACCTGCCGGTGCTGCTGGCGCTGATCGGTATCTGGTACAACAACTTCTTCGGCGCTGAAACTGAAGCGATCCTGCCGTACGACCAGTACATGCACCGTTTTGCGGCTTACTTCCAGCAGGGCAACATGGAATCCAACGGTAAGTACGTTGACCGTAACGGCAACGCGGTGGATTACCAGACTGGCCCGATCATCTGGGGCGAGCCGGGCACCAACGGCCAGCATGCGTTCTACCAGCTGATTCACCAGGGTACCAAAATGGTACCGTGCGATTTCATCGCCCCGGCGATCACGCACAACCCGCTGTCCGACCACCATCCGAAGCTGCTGTCTAACTTCTTCGCACAGACCGAAGCGCTGGCGTTCGGTAAATCCCGCGAAGTGGTTGAGCAGGAATACCGTGACCAGGGTAAAGATCCGGCCACGCTGGAGCACGTTGTGCCGTTCAAAGTGTTCGAAGGCAACCGCCCAACCAACTCCATCCTGCTGCGCGAAATCACCCCGTTCAGCCTGGGCGCGCTGATTGCGCTGTACGAGCACAAGATCTTCACCCAGGGCGCGATCCTGAACATCTTCACCTTTGACCAGTGGGGCGTTGAGCTGGGCAAACAGCTGGCAAACCGCATTCTGCCAGAGCTGGGTGACGATAAAGCCATCGACAGCCACGACAGCTCCACCAATGGTTTGATTAACCGTTATAAAGCATGGCGTGCGTAATTAATATGTCATGAAAAATGCCGGCGATATGCCGGCATTTTTTTATCGGATAATTCCTGATGTCTGTTAGTTAACTCAAATTCTGACTCTGAGTTTAATCTGAAAAAGGCGGTTAACCTGCTAATTGCTGCGGTTTATTTTAAGAAAATACGTAGAGCTAAGATAATAAGGCTATATTATAATTTATTGATTTTTATCGATTATTTATTTCAAATATTTGTTTTTCGTTTCTGTTTTATCCATTAGTCCGAAAACCATCCCCCTATTTCCCCCCACGGTAAACCCTCTGCTGTAGTTGTGTATACTCGATTCCGCCTGAATTTCTTTTCGGGCAAATCTCCATTCATTCATTGAAGGGAAATTGTTATGAAGAAAGTACTGTATGGCATTTTTGCCATATCTGCACTTGCGGCGACGTCTGTCTATGCAGCTCCGGTCCAGGTCGGGGAAGCAGCAGGGTCGGCAGCGACGTCTGCGTCTGCGGGAAGTTCTACCGCAGCCAGCACCAGCACCGTAAGTTCAGCCGTGGGTGTCGCGCTGGCGGCAACCGGTGGCGGTGATGGCTCCAATACCGGAACCACGACCACTACGACAACCAGCACCCAGTAATACCGGGTGTTTTAATCATAACCACACTTCGGTGTGGTTATTTCGCCCCTTCGGAGAAGAGTCGTGAAGCGACCTGCAATCATTCTGATTTGCCTGCTGTTGCAGGCGTGCTCAGCCACCACCAAAGGGCTGGGACATTCACTGTGGGAAAGCCTGTTCGGCACGCCGGGCGTTCATCTGACCGATGACGAACTTCAGAACATGCCGTACGCCAGCCAGTACATGCAGCTAAACGATGGCCCGCAGCTGTTTGTGGTGCTCGCTTTCGATGAAAACGGGCAGCAGAAATGGGTGACGCAGGATCAGGCCACCATCGTCACGCAGCATGCCCGAATCGTGAAAACGCTGCTCGGCGGCGACAACTTGCTCGAGGTGAATAATCTCGCCGAAGACCCGCTCATCAAGCCAAATCAGATCGTCGACGGCGCAAGCTGGACGCGCACGATGGGCTGGACCGAGCACAAGCAGGTGCGCTACGCCACGGCCCGCTCCACCTTCCGCTGGGACGGTACGGACAGCGTGAAAGTCGGCAGCGACGAAACGCAGGTTCGCGTGCTGGATGAAGAGGTCACCACCGACCAGGCCACCTGGCATAACCGCTTCTGGATCGACGAGGATGGGCAGATCCGTCAGTCCTTGCAGTATCTCGGTGCCGGTTTCTTCCCGGTGAAAACCACCCTGATCAAGGCGGCGAAATCATGAAAACGCTCATCCACGCTGTGCTTCTCGCCAGCCTTGCCGCGCCGCTGGCGTGGTCTGCAGGAACGGTAAAGGTCTACACGCCGGACAGTGAAAAACCCAAAACCTTAACCAACGCCGAGCATCTGCTCGATCTCGTCGGGCAGCCAAGGCTTGCCAACAGCTGGTGGCCGGGAGCGGTGATCGGCGAGCGTCAGGCGACGGTTAAGGCGGAGCAGGAACACCGTGCCCTGCTGGCCCGCCTGACGAGCCTGGCGGAGCAGGAAGACGGCGACGATGCCGCGGCCATTAACAGCGTTCGCCAGCAGCTTCAGGCGCTGAAAGTGACAGGCCGCCAGAAAGTTAATCTTGATCCAGATGAAGTGCGCGTCACGGAAAAGGGCAACCCCACGCTTGAAGGGGAGTACACCCTCTGGCTTCCGGTGAAGCCGACGACGGTGACCGTGATGGGGCTTATCAGCAGCCCCGGTAAAAAGCCCTTTACGCCCGGCCGCGACGTGGCGAGCTATCTCGACGAACAAAGCCTGCTGAGCGGCGCGGATAACAGCTACGCATGGATTATTTATCCAGACGGGCATACGCAAAAAGCGCCGGTGGCGTACTGGAATAAACGCCATATCGAACCCATGCCGGGCAGCATCATTTTTGTCGGTTTTGCCGACCATTTCTGGACGAAGGCATATGACGGGCTTAACGCCGATATCCTTCACTCCCTGACACAGCGGATACCGGAAGAATGAAAAGAACCTATCTCTACAGCATGCTGGCGCTCTGCGTAAGCGCCGCCTGCCATGCAGAAACGTATCCGGCACCTGTTGGCCCGTCTCAGTCAGACTTCGGCGGCGTCGGTTTACTGCAAACGCCTACCGCGCGCATGGCGCGTGAAGGGGAAATTAGCCTGAACTACCGCGATAACGACCAGTATCGCTACTATTCCGCCTCCGTACAGCTTTTCCCGTGGCTTGAAACCACGCTGCGCTACACCGACGTGCGTACGAAACAGTACAGCAGCGTCGACGCCTTCTCCGGCGATCAGACCTACAAAGATAAAGCCTTCGACGTCAAGCTACGCTTGTGGGAAGAGAGCTACTGGATGCCGCAGGTCTCCGTGGGTGCAAAAGATATTGGCGGGACCGGCCTGTTCGACGCGGAATACATCGTGGCCAGCAAGGCCTGGGGACCGTTTGATTTTTCTCTCGGTCTTGGCTGGGGCTATCTCGGCACCAGCGGCAACGTCAAAAACCCGTTCTGTACCTACAGCGATAAATACTGCTACCGCGATAACAGCTACAAGAAAGCCGGTTCCATCAACGGCGACCAGATGTTCCACGGCCCGGCCTCGCTGTTCGGTGGCGTGGAATACCAGACGCCGTGGCAGCCGCTGCGCCTGAAGCTGGAGTACGAAGGGAACGACTACTCGCAGGACTTCGCCGGGAAGATTGAGCAGAAGAGCAAGTTTAACGTCGGCGCCATTTATCGCGTCACCGACTGGGCCGACGTTAACCTCAGCTACGAGCGCGGCAACACGGTGATGTTTGGCTTCACGCTGCGCACCAACTTCAACGACATGCGGCCGCACTACAACGATAACGCGCGGCCTGCCTACCGGCCGGAGCCGCAGGATGCGATTCTGCAGCACTCCGTGGTGGCAAACCAGCTGACGCTGTTGAAATACAACGCCGGTCTGGCCGATCCGAAAATTCAGGTGAAAGGCGATACGCTGTACGTCACCGGCGAGCAGGTGAAATACCGCGACTCGCGGGAAGGGATCGAACGCGCCAACCGGATCGTGATGAACGATCTCCCGGACGGGATCCGCACGATCCGCGTGACGGAGAATCGCCTGAATCTGCCGCAGGTCACCACCGAAACCGATGTCGCCAGCCTCAAGCGCCATCTTGAAGGCGAACCGCTCGGGCATGAAACCGAGCTGGTGCAAAAACGCGTAGAGCCGATCGTGCCGGAAACCACCGAGCAGGGCTGGTATATCGATAAATCGCGCTTTGATTTCCATATCGATCCGGTACTGAACCAGTCCGTCGGCGGGCCGGAAAACTTCTACATGTATCAGCTGGGTGCGATGGCGACGGCGGATCTGTGGGTCACCGACCACCTGCTGACCACCGGCAGCCTGTTCGGCAACATTGCGAACAACTACGACAAGTTTAACTACACGAACCCGCCGAACGACTCGAAGCTGCCGCGCGTGCGTACCCGCGTGCGTGAATACGTGCAGAACGATGTCTACGTGAATAACCTGCAGGCCAACTACTTCCAGTACTTCGGCAACGGCTTCTACGGCCAGGTTTACGGTGGCTATCTGGAAACCATGTTTGGTGGCGCGGGGGCGGAAGTGTTGTATCGTCCCGTCGACAGCAATTGGGCCTTCGGGATTGATGCCAACTACGTTAAGCAGCGTGACTGGCGCAGCGCGCAGGACATGATGAAGTTCACCGACTACAGCGTCAAAACCGGCCACCTGACCGCCTACTGGACGCCTTCGTTCGCGCAGGACGTGCTGGTGAAAGCCAGCGTCGGCCAGTATCTGGCGGGCGACAAGGGCGGCACGCTGGATATCTCCAAACACTTCGACAGCGGCGTCGTGGTGGGCGGCTACGCCACCATCACCAACGTCTCGCCGGACGAGTACGGGGAAGGGGACTTCACCAAAGGGGTCTACGTGTCGATTCCGCTGGATCTGTTCTCGTCAGGCCCAACCCGCAGCCGTGCGGCAGTAGGCTGGACGCCGCTGACGCGTGACGGTGGTCAGCAGCTTGGGCGTAAGTTCCAGCTGTACGACATGACCAGCGATAAGAACATTAACTTCCGCTGATGCTTCACGCCGGGCGGCACTGCGTTTGCCCGGCCTACGGTTTTTGTAGGCCCGGTAAGCGCAGCGCCAGCGGGCGAATGCGCCAAACATAAACAAAAAATATAGATCCCCGTCACATTTTTGCGTTATACAGGAACCTCGCCCTGGAGAATGAGGTGCTGTATGACATCCCTGACTCGCCCGCGCGTTGAGTTCATCTCAACGATACTCCAGACCGTGCTGAACCTCGGTCTGCTGAGCCTTGGCCTGATCCTGGTCGTCTTTCTCGGCAAAGAGACGGTGCATCTGGCGGATGTGCTATTTGCCCCTGAGCAAACCAGCAAATATGCGCTGGTGGAAGGCCTGGTGGTCTACTTTCTCTACTTTGAATTTATCGCCCTGATTGTGAAGTACTTCCAGTCCGGCTTTCACTTCCCGCTACGCTATTTTGTTTACATTGGCATCACCGCCATTGTGCGGCTGATCATCGTCGATCATAAATCCCCGCTCGACGTGCTGATCTACTCGGCGGCGATCCTGCTGCTGGTGATCACCCTCTGGCTGTGTAACTCGAAGCGGCTGAAACGGGAATAAAAAAATGGCGGCCCGGAGGCCGCCTAACAACAGTCACAAGTTGGGTCAATACAATACGTCTAAAGTTGAGGGTTGCAGTGGCATAACAAATGAAACTTAACCTTTCACGCCGCCCGCCGTCAGGCCATTCACCAGCCAGCGCTGGGCCAGCAGGAACACCACGGTAATCGGGATGGCGGACAGTACGGCCGCCGCGGCAAAATCGCCCCACAGGTAGTTTTGCGGGTTGAGGTATTGCTGCATACCTACGGCCAGGGTGTAGCTGTTCACATCGCGCAGTAACAGTGAGGCGACCGGTACTTCGGTGATCGCCGCGATAAACGACAGGATAAACACCACCGCCAGAATCGGCACGGACAGCGGCAGCAGCACCAGACGGAACGCCTGCCACGGGGTAGCACCATCCAGCGACGCCGCCTCTTCCAGCGAGCCGTCGATGGTTTCGAAATAGCCTTTAATGGTCCACACATGCAGGGCAATACCGCCGAGATAGGCAAAGATCACGCCGCCGTGGGTATTCAGACCGATAAACGGCACGTACTGGCCCAGACGGTCAAACAGGGCGTACAGCGCCACCAGCGACAGCACCGCCGGGAACATCTGAAAAATCAGCATGCCTTTCAGCAGCGTTGCTTTGCCCGGGAAACGCATGCGGGCGAAGGCATAAGCACAGGTGGTGGAGAGCGTCACGATGCCGATCGCGGTGATGGTTGCTACCTTCACCGAGTTCCACAGCCACAGCAGCACCGGGAACGGCGGCGGGGTGACGCGGCCATCGGCGTGCTCCACGCTGAAGCCCAGCGCGAGCTTCCAGTGCTCCCAGGAGATTTCATCCGGGATCAGGCTCCCGGTCGCAAAGTTACCCGAGCGCAGGGAGATGGCGATAACCATCAGCAGCGGGAACATGATGGCCGCGATGAAAATCAGCAGGCCTAAGTGCGTCGCGAGGAGGCGCAGCTTCTGAGATTTGGGTTGTACCATTGCCATGTTCAGTGCCCTCCTTAATCAAATTTCATACGTGTGGCTTTCAGGTTCACAATCGCCAGTGCGCCAACCAGCAGGAAGATCAGGGTGGCAATCGCCGCCGCCAGACCAAAGTCCTGGCCGCCGCCGCCTTCAAAGGCGATACGGTAGGTGTAGCTCACGAGCAGGTCGGTATAGCCTGCCGGCGTGGTGGTGCCGAGACGGTCCGGGCCGCCGTTGGTCAACAGCTGAATCAGCACGAAGTTGTTAAAGTTAAAGGCGAAGCTGGCAATCATCAGCGGCGTCAGCGGCTTAATAAGCAGCGGCAGCGTAATTTTAAAGAAGTTCTGGAACGGACCCGCGCCGTCCATCGCCGAGGCTTCATACAGATCGTCCGGAATCGCCTTCAGCAGCCCCATGCACAGGATCATCATGTACGGATAGCCCAGCCAGGTGTTGACGATGATAATCATCGAGCGGGCGGTGGTCGGGTCGCTGAACCATGCCGGTTTGATACCGAACAGCGCGCTCAGCATCATGTTGATTTCACCGAAGCTCTGGTTAAACAGCCCTTTGAAAATCAGAATCGAGATAAACGACGGTACGGCGTAAGGCAGAATCAGCAGCACGCGGTAAATCGCTTTGCCTTTCAGGGACTCCCACTGCACGAGGCAGGCCAGTACCATGCCTACGGCAACGGTCAGGATCACCGTCAGCACCGAGAAGACCACCGTCCAGACGAAGATGGCGAAGAACGGTTTCTGGATACCTTCGTCGGTAAACACGCGGGTAAAGTTGTCCCAGCCGATGGTGACGGTATAGCCAGGGCTGAGCTTGTCATCACCCCATTTGCCATCGGCATTTACAGACTGATAAAAACCAATGTCGTTATTCGGACGGTACTTCACGCCGCTCTGGTTGTTGGTCAGCGTGCCGTCGTCCGCCAGGGTATATAGCGGCTGCGTGCCGGAGAACTGGCGCAGCGAGCTCATGGTCACTTTGCTGTCATCGGGCAGCACGGCGGTGAGCTGGGTCAGCGCCTGGCGATTCTGGGTAATGATACGCAGGTTCGCACGTTCACCCTCCGGCAGGGCCGCGGCCTCTTTTAAGACCAGCTTCTGCTCGCCGCCAAATTTGAACGCGTCGGAAAGATAGTTTTTGCCGCTCTCACCGTCAGTGAGCGCTAACTTCCACTCGTCACCTGCAGGATACAGGCCGAAGTTGAAGGTTTTACCCGCCTGATAAGAGCGATCCAGAAGCACCTGAGTGGCGCGCTCCTGCGCGAGCTGGTTGGTGCTGCTGTAGTTGGTGAACGCAATGGCGATGGTGCAGATCAGCGGGAACAGGACAAACAGCCCCATCCCGGCCACGCCCGGGTAGACATAGCGCCAGGCATAGGCTTTACGGTTGGCGAAAATATACAGGCCAGCAGAGCTTAAGATCAGCGTCATGATGGCGAACAGATATTCCCCTTGTACGTACATTAAAACAACAAGGTAACCCACCAGCAGACACAGCAGACCGATCGCTGACCACTTCAGCGCGTCGCTTTGCCACCAGTGCTTCTTTTTAATGACATCCATGGGGTTCTTCCTCTACAACGGTGGAAACTTTTCGTCAGGTGGCGCTGCGCTTACCTGACCTACGGATCGTGCCGTAGTCGTAGGGCGGGTAAGCGCACGCGCCACCCGCCGTCTTTCTTCTTACTTAGTAATACGACCCTGAGCATCCTTCAGCGCGGCATCGACAGTCTGGCGACCGCTTGCAGCGTTGATGACGGCGGTACGGGTGGCGTACCAGAACGCGGCCATCTGTGGGATGTTCGGCATGATTTCGCCTTTCTGAGCGTTATCCATGGTTGCCGCGATGCGTGGATCTTTTGCCAGCTGATCCTGGAAGGATTTCAGCGCCACGGCGCCCAGCGGTTTGTCCTTGTTCACTTCACCCAGACCCTGATCGGTCAGCAGGTAGTTTTCCAGGAACTCTTTCGCCAGCTCTTTGTTCGGGCTGGCGGCGTTGATGCCCGCGCTCAGCACGCCCACGAACGGTTTAGACGGCTTGCCGTTGAAGGTTGGCAGCAGGGTCACGCCGTAGTTGATTTTGCTCTTGTCGATATTGGCCCAGGCCCACGGACCGTTGATGGTCATCGCGGTTTCGCCTTTGTTGAACGCCGCTTCCGCGATGGAGTAGTCGGTATCCGCGTTCATGTGTTTGTTCTTAATCAGGTCAACCAGGAAGGTCAGGCCTTTTTTCGCGCCCGCGTTGTCCACGCCCACGTCTTTCACGTCATATTTGCCGTTTTCAAACTTGAACGCGTAGCCGCCGTCGGCAGCAATCAGCGGCCAGGTGAAGTACGGCTCTTGCAGGTTGAACATCAGGGCGGATTTACCTTTCGCCTTCAGCTCTTTATCCAGTTTCGGGATCTCTTCCCAGGTTTTTGGTGGGTTTGGCACCAGGTCTTTGTTGTAAATCAGTGACAGGGCTTCAACCGCGATTGGGTAGGCGATCAGCTTGCCGTTATAGCGAACGGCGTCCCAGGTGAACGGGAACAGTTTGTCCTGGAAAGCTTTGTCTGGCGTGACTTCAGCCAGCAGGCCAGACTGCGCGTAACCGCCGAAACGGTCGTGTGCCCAGAAGATGATGTCAGGGCCGTCGCCGGTTGCTGCAACCTGTGGGAATTTCTCTTCCAGTTTGTCCGGGTGCTCTACGGTGACTTTGATACCGGTGTCTTTCTCGAATTTTTTGCCCACTTCGGCCAGGCCGTTATAGCCCTTGTCGCCGTTAATCCAGATAACCAGCTTGCCTTCTTCAATTTTGGCGAGCGCTGGGGCGGAAACCATCATTGCTGCAAGGGCGGACAATGCGAAAACGCGTGCGCCAGTCTTGATATTCATATCTGCCATCCTTTTTGGTGATGTGCTCGTGGATACATAAGGTGGTTCAACGTGACTCAGTCTCCTTATTTGACATCCTCTTTCCATCCTCCCAACCCCTACGCCCCACCCCCCGTTTGTGTGATCTCCGTTGCATAAATTTAAGTTATGAGTGCTGGCGCACATAAAAACCCACCGAATTTTGCAGGCGGCTTCACGAATTTCGCCTCAGCCCCCCGGCTGCGGTCGCAGAGCCTGTTCTCTCATCCTCCCGCCTCCTCCCCCATAAAAAAGGCGGGGGGTGGAGGATTCACGAAAGTAATGGATACCCCATAGTGAACTTATCTTGAATGTTTCTGTCGGTGACAGGTTGTAACGAAGGGAGAAGGGCATGGCGAGCGTACAGCTGCGTAATGTAACGAAAGCCTGGGGCGACGTAGTGGTGTCGAAAGACATCAATCTGGACATCACTGAAGGCGAGTTTGTGGTGTTTGTCGGCCCATCAGGCTGTGGTAAATCAACTCTGCTGCGTATGATTGCCGGTCTTGAAACTATCACCAGCGGCGACCTGTTGATCGGTGATACCCGAATGAATGACGTCCCGCCAGCCGAACGCGGCGTAGGCATGGTGTTCCAGTCTTATGCGCTTTATCCCCATCTTTCCGTTGCCGAGAACATGTCCTTTGGCCTGAAGCTGGCCGGGGCGAAAAAAGAGGTCATTAACCAGCGCGTCACGCAGGTGGCTGAAGTGTTGCAGCTGGCGCACCTGCTGGAGCGTAAACCGAAAGCGCTTTCCGGCGGTCAGCGTCAGCGTGTGGCGATTGGCCGTACGCTGGTGGCCGAGCCGCGCGTGTTCCTGCTTGATGAACCTCTCTCTAACCTGGATGCCGCCCTGCGCGTCCAGATGCGTATTGAAATCTCCCGTCTGCATAAGCGCCTTGGCCGCACGATGATTTACGTCACCCACGATCAGGTCGAAGCGATGACCCTCGCCGACAAAATCGTGGTGCTGGACGCCGGTCGCGTGGCGCAGGTGGGCAAACCGCTGAAGCTGTATCACTACCCGGCAGACCGCTTTGTTGCGGGCTTCATTGGCTCGCCAAAGATGAACTTCCTGCCCGTCAAAGTGACGGCGACAGCCATTGAACAGGTACAGGTGGAGCTGCCAAACCGCCAGCAGGTCTGGCTGCCGGTCGACAGCGCCAACGTACAGGTTGGGGCAAATATGTCCCTCGGTATCCGTCCTGAGCATCTACTGCCAAGCCACATTGCGGATGTGACGCTGGAAGGTGAAGTTCAGGTCGTCGAACAGCTTGGTCACGAAACACAGATTCATATCCAGATCCCCGCCATCCGTCAGAACCTGGTCTACCGCCAGAATGACGTGGTGTTGGTAGAAGAGGGTGCCACATTCGCTATCGGCTTGCCGCCAGAGCGTTGCCATCTGTTCCGTGAGGATGGCACCGCATGTCGTCGGCTGCACAAAGAGCCAGGCGTTTAAGCAATCCCAAAAGAAGACACGAAACCGACAGGTGAAGTGTTCAAAGAAAAGCAATGATCTCAGGAGATAGAATGATGATTACTCTGCGCAAACAAGTCCCTCTGGCAATCGCCGTTGCGGCAGGCATCCTGTCTGCCCAGGCAGGCGCCGTGGACTTTAAAGGTTATGCTCGTTCCGGCATTGGCTGGACCGGGAGTGGCGGTGAACAACAATGTTTCCAGGCAACAGGTGCACAAAGTAAATACCGTCTCGGTAACGAATGTGAAACCTATGCCGAGCTGAAACTTGGCCAGGAAGTGTGGAAAGAAGGCGATAAGAGCTTCTATTTCGACACTAACGTAGCGTATTCCGTTTCTCAGCAGAACGACTGGGAATCCACCAGCCCGGCCTTCCGTGAAGCTAACGTGCAGGGTAAAAACCTGATTGAATGGCTGCCAGGCTCCACCATCTGGGCCGGTAAGCGCTTCTATCAACGTCATGACGTCCACATGATCGACTTCTACTACTGGGATATCTCTGGTCCTGGTGCGGGTATCGAAAACATCGATCTGGGCTTCGGCAAACTGTCTCTGGCTGCAACCCGTTCTTCTGAATCCGGCGGTTCTGCAACCTTCGCCGATCGTGATGCGAACGGCGACCGTATTTACGACAACGTCGTGCCAAACGATGTCTTCGATGTCCGTTTAGCGGGTCTGGAAACCAACCCAGGCGGTACGCTGGAGCTGGGTGTTGATTACGGTCACACCAACATTCCTGATGACTACTACCTGCAGCCTGGCGCCTCTAAAGATGGCTGGCTGTTCACTGCTGAACATACCCAGAGCATGTTGAAAGGCTTCAACAAGTTTGTACTGCAGTACGGTACGGACTCCATGACCTCTAACGGCAAAGGTATTCCGCAGGGCGGTAGCATTGATAACGACGGTTCTATGTGGCGCGTGCTGGACCACGGTGCAATCACCCTGGCAGACCGTTGGGACCTGATGTATGTCGGTATGTACCAGAACATCGATCGTGACAACAACAACGGTACCGAGTGGTGGACCGTGGGCGTTCGTCCAATGTTCAAATGGACGCCGATCATGAGTACCTTACTGGAAGTCGGCTACGACAACGTCAAATCTCAGAAAACTGACGAGAAAAACAGCCAATACAAAATCACCCTGGCGCAACAGTGGCAGGCTGGCGACAGCATCTGGTCTCGTCCGGCTATCCGTGTCTTCGCAACCTACGCGAAGTGGGATGAAAAATGGGGCTACGCAAATAACGGCGACACTGGCTACACCTCTGGCGTGGCTTACAGTGACACCTCTGCGAAGACCTTCAGCCGCGGCGACAACGATGAGTGGACCTTCGGTGCCCAGATGGAAATCTGGTGGTAATTCGCAAGACCTGACGTAATGACCTAAAAAGAGGGGCGCAAGCCCCTCTCTCCTTAGGGTGCTGCGCGCTATTGCCTGGCCACCGCAGTGCTCACGCTATCAGAGGTAATAACAATGAAAATGAAGAAAAGTCTCGTCGCGCTGTGCCTCTCTGCGGGGCTGCTGGCCTGTGCTCCGGCCGTCACCTTTGCAGACGTCAATTTCGTTCCGCAAAATACCAGTGCTGCGCCAGCGATTCCGGCGGCGGCACTCCAGCAACTGGTGTGGACGCCAGTTGATCAATCAAAAGTACAAACCACTCAGCTTTCTGCCGGTGGTCAATCCCTGAACGTGCCTGGTATCAGCGGTCCGGTTGC
This sequence comes from Enterobacter cloacae complex sp. 385G4, assembly GCF_057320665.1. Classification (NCBI taxonomy): domain Bacteria; kingdom Pseudomonadati; phylum Pseudomonadota; class Gammaproteobacteria; order Enterobacterales; family Enterobacteriaceae; genus Enterobacter; species Enterobacter cloacae complex sp. 385G4. Next base: position 106,019 of record NZ_JBXWDD010000009.1, on the reverse strand, counting down.
GGCTTTTAGCGTGCCCGCCAATATTGGCGAACTGACCCTGACGCTGACCAGCGAAGTGAACAAGCAAACCAGCGTATTCGCGCCTAACGTGCTGATCCTCGATCAAAACATGACGCCATCAGCCTACTTCCCGAGCGACTATTTTAGCTATCAGGAACCGGGTGTAATGAGCGCTGACCGACTGGAAGGCGTGATGCGCCTGACGCCAGCGCTGGGACAGCAGAAGATTTACGTCCTGGTATTCACGACAGAAAAAGATTTGCAGCAGACAACCAAGCTGGTTGACCCGGCGAAAGCCTACGCAAAAGGTACCGGCAACTCTGTTCCTGATATCCCTGATCCGCTTGCCCGTCATACCACGGATGGCCTGGTCAAACTGAAAGTCTCTACCAACAGTGCTTCAAGCGTACTCGTCGGCCCTCTGTTCGGCTCATCCGGCCCGGGACCTGTGACGGTAGGAAACACCGCAGCACCAGTCTATGCCGCACCTGCTGCTGCCACGGCAGCCGCACCGGTCGCCGCAGCAGCGCCAGCCCCGGCGAAGAAAGCCGAGCCCGTACTGAACGACACCGAAGAGTACTTCAACAACGCCATTAAGCAGGCGGTGAAGCGCGGCGATGTCGATAAAGCGCTGAAACTGCTTGATGAAGCCGAACGTTTAGGTTCAACCACTGCCCGTTCCACCTTTATCAGCAGTGTAAAAGGCAAGGGGTAACTGTTCCCCACAGTGCTGATTTGTTAGTAGTTTAGTGCGCCTGAGTGGGCGCACTTTTTTTCGTATTCGCCAGGCTGTTGCGCCCATGTTGCGATAGTGATCGTTAAATAACGTTTGGCCCCCCCTCATTGCCCGTTTCTGCGATACAATGCCATTACGTTATGTATCGGAGAGTCTGGCATGTCACACCCCGCGCTAACGCAACTGCGTGCGCTGCGCTATTTCGACCAAATACCTGCGCTTGATCCGCAGCAGCTGGAATGGTTGCTGCTGGAAGATTCCATGACAAAACGTTTTGAGCAACAGGGTAAAACGGTCACGGTAACCCTGATACAGGAAGGGTTTGTCTCCGGCGATGAGATCGCCAGCGAGCTGCCGCTGTTGCCGCAAGAGGAGCGCTACTGGCTGCGTGAAATTTTACTCTGTGCCGATGGCGAACCCTGGCTTGCCGGGCGGACGGTGGTGCCCGAATCTACCCTATCCGGGCCTGAGCTGGCGCTGCAGCGGCTGGGGAAAACGCCGCTGGGACGTTATCTTTTCACCTCATCTGAGCTGACCAGGGATTTCATTGAAATTGGGCGTGATGCCGAACTGTGGGGGCGCCGTTCCCGCCTTCGCCTGAGCGGTAAGCCGTTAATCCTGACGGAGCTATTTTTACCGGCATCACCGTTGTACTAAGAGGAAGAAAAAATGGAGTGGACCCTGACGCAGAATAAGCTGTTGGCGTATCACCGCTTAATGCGTACCGATAAACCCATTGGCGCGTTGCTGCTGCTGTGGCCGACCTTATGGGCGCTGTGGGTGGCCACGCCGGGCATGCCGCCGCTGTGGATCCTGGGCGTATTCGTTGCCGGCGTCTGGCTGATGCGCGCGGCGGGCTGCGTGGTGAATGACTATGCCGATCGTAAATTCGACGGCCACGTAAAGCGCACTGCCAACCGCCCGCTACCCAGCGGCCAGGTGACCGGGAAAGAAGCGCGCGTACTGTTCATCGTTTTGGTGCTGCTCTCTTTCCTGCTGGTATTAACCCTGAACACCATGACGATTCTGCTGTCCGTCGCGGCGCTTGCTCTGGCCTGGGTTTATCCCTTTATGAAGCGCTACACCCATCTGCCTCAGGTGGTGCTGGGGGCGGCGTTTGGCTGGTCGATTCCGATGGCGTTTGCGGCAGTTAGTGAGTCCTTACCGCTTAGCTGCTGGCTGATGTTCCTGGCGAACATCCTCTGGGCCGTAGCGTATGACACGCAATATGCGATGGTTGACCGCGACGATGACCTGAAAATTGGCATTAAATCCACCGCCATTCTCTTTGGACGCCAGGACAAACTTATCATTGGCATTCTGCAGGTTGCGGTACTGGCGCTGATGGTCGCGATTGCGCGCCTGAACGGACTGAACTGGGAATTTTACTGGTCGATACTGGTAGCAGGGCTGCTGTTTGCCTACCAGCAGAAGCTGATTGCAAAACGCGAACGTGAAGCCTGCTTTAAAGCGTTTATGAACAATAACTATGTCGGTCTGGTGCTGTTTTTAGGCCTGGTCATGAGCTATTTTTCCTGATTGACGCGCGGTCATGCCCCGCCGGGTATGGCCGCATCGTTACCCGGCATTACCGCCCTCACAAATTTAAACCATCGTTTCATAAATTCGCGCTTTTGTGAGGCGCTTCACCTACGCTTCTCCCGGGCTAGTCTATTTTCTAAGCGTAAAAAAATAAAACACTGTTTTAACGCTGACATCGCTACCCTGGAGCTGACTCAATGAATACGACCCTCAAGCCGTTACTGGCCGCGCTGTGCCTGTCTGCTTTTGCCTGCACCGTTTCTGCCCAAACCATCAAAGCCGCCGATGTGCATCCTGAAGGCTACCCGAACGTGGTCGCGGTACAGCACATGGGTGAAAAACTCAAACAACAAACCGACGGCAAGCTGGAGATTAAGGTCTTCCCCGGCGGCGTGCTGGGGGATGAAAAGCAGATGATTGAGCAGGCGCAGATGGGGGCGATTGACATGATCCGCGTCTCCATGGCGCCGGTTGCCGCCATCCTGCCGGATATCGAAGTCTTCACCCTGCCGTACGTTTTCCGCGATGAGGATCATATGCATAAAGTGATCGACGGGGATATCGGCAAGCAGATCGGCGACAAGCTGACCGCGAACCCGAAATCCCGCCTGGTGTTCCTCGGCTGGATGGATTCCGGCACCCGCAACCTGATCACCAAAGAGCCGATCGTCAAACCTGAAGATCTGAAAGGGAAGAAAATCCGCGTGCAGGGCAGCCCGGTGGCACTCGCCACGCTGAAGGACATGGGGGCGAACTCGGTGGCGATGGGCGTAAGCGAGGTATACAGCGGCATGCAGACCGGCGTGATCGACGGCGCGGAGAATAACCCGCCCACCTTTATCGCCCACAACTACATGCCAGTTGCTAAAAACTACACCCTCAGCGGCCACTTTATCACTCCGGAAATGCTGCTCTATTCAAAAGTGAAATGGGACAAGCTGAGCGCTGATGAACAGCAAAAAATCCTGACCCTGGCCCGTGAAGCGCAGTTCGAACAGCGCAAGCTGTGGAATGCGTATAACGACCAGGCGCTGGCGAAAATGAAGGCGGGCGGCGTGCAGTTCCACGATATCGATAAGACGGTATTCATCAAGGCCACAGAGCCGGTGCGCGCCCAGTATGGCGACAAGCATCAGGATCTGATGAAAGCCATCGCTGACGTCCAGTAATACGGAGCACGTATGTCCGAACTCTACCTGAAGTGGATGGACCGTCTGTACCTGCTCGCCATGGCGGTGGCGGGTGTCTCGCTGCTGGTGATGACGATTGTCATCCCCATCGGCATCTTTTCACGCTACGTGCTCAACCGCGGCGAATCCTGGCCGGAGCCCGTCGCCATTATCTGCATGGTGACGTTCACCTTCATCGGCGCGGCGGTGAGCTACCGCGCCGGGTCGCACATTGCGGTCAATATGCTCACCGACCGTCTGCCCGCGTCGCTGCAAAAGCTGTGTGTACGTGTGGTTGATCTGCTGATGCTGCTGATTTCCGGTCTGATGTGCTGGTACAGCTACTGGCTGTGCGTCGAGCTGTGGGAGCAGCCGGTGGCGGAGTTCCCGATCCTGACTTCCGGCGAAAGCTACCTGCCGCTGCCGATCGGGTCGGCGATTTTGATTCTGTTCGTGCTTGAACGCCTGCTGTTTGGCGCGCAGGAAAACCGTCCGGTCGTGCTGATCGGCAATCACAGTTAAGGGGTGAACAATGGATGCTTTTGTTTTGTTATTCACCCTCGCCATTTTGCTGGCGCTGGGGATGCCGGTGGCCTTCGCCGTGGGGCTGAGCGCCGTGGCAGGTGCGCTGTGGATTGATTTACCGCTGGAGGCGCTGATGATCCAGATCACCAGTGGGGTGAACAAATTTACCCTGCTGGCGATCCCGTTCTTCATCCTTGCCGGAGCGATTATGGCGGAAGGGGGCATTGCCCGACGGCTGGTTAACTTCGCCTATGTGTTTGTCGGCTTTATCCGCGGCGGGCTGTCGCTGGTGAACATCGTCGCCTCGACGTTCTTCGGCGCGATTTCTGGCTCGTCGGTGGCGGATACAGCGTCCATCGGCAGCGTGATGATCCCGGAGATGGAGAAGAAGGGCTATCCGCGCGAATACGCGGCGGCGGTCACGGCGAGCGGGTCGGTGCAGGCGATTCTGATCCCGCCCAGCCACAACTCGGTGATTTATTCCCTGGCGGCGGGGGGAACGGTCTCCATCGCCACGCTGTTTATCGCGGGCGTTTTGCCGGGCCTGCTGCTGGGCGTGAGCCTGATGGTGCTCTGCCTGTGCTTCGCCCGCAAACGCGGCTACCCGAAGGGGGATAAAATCCCGTTCAGACAGGCGCTGAAAATCATGCTCGATGCCCTGTGGGGGCTGATGACGGTGGTGATTATCCTCGGCGGGATCTTGTCCGGGATTTTTACCGCCACCGAATCTGCCGCCGTGGCCTGCCTGTGGGCGTTTTTCGTCACCATGTTTATCTACCGCGACTACAAATGGAGCGAACTGCCGAAGCTGATGTGCCGCACGGTGAAAACCGTCACCATCGTGATGATTTTAATCGGCTTTGCCGCGGCGTTTGGCGCGGTGATGACTTACATGCAGCTGCCGATGCGCATCACCGAGTTCTTCACGTCGCTCTCTGATAATAAGTACGTGATCCTGATGTATCTCAACATCATGCTGCTGCTGATCGGCACGCTGATGGACATGGCGCCGATCATCCTGATCCTGACGCCGGTGCTGCTGCCGGTGACCAACGCGCTGGGGATCGACCCGGTGCACTTCGGGATGATCATGATGGTTAACCTGGGGATCGGGCTGATCACCCCGCCGGTCGGATCGGTGCTGTTTGTGGCGAGCGCGGTGAGTAAGCAGAAGATTGAAACCGTGGTGCGGGCGATGCTGCCATTTTACGGCATCCTGCTGGTAGTGCTGGGAATGGTGACGTATATCCCGGCGATATCATTGTGGCTGCCGAGGATGTTAGGGATGCAGTAACGCCGTTTTTTGCCGGGTGGCGGCTGCGCCTTACCCGGCCTACGGTTCAGAGTTGTTATCGGCCCGGTAAGGCGCAGCCGCTACCGGGCGTTTTTATTTCCGCCGTAATAATCTCAATGCGTTCGCCGTGACCAGCACCGTCGCCCCGGTGTCCGCCAGCACCGCCAGCCACAGTCCGGTCATGCCGAGCAGCGTGGTGACGAGAAATATCCCCTTCAGCCCCAGCGCAATGCCGATGTTCTGGCGAATATTGGCGCGCGTCGCCCGCGCAAGATCTATCATCTGCGCCAGCCCGGTCAGACGGTTATGCGTCAGCGCCGCATCCGCCGTCTCCAGCGCTACGTCGGTGCCGCTGCCCATCGCAATACCGAGGGTGGCGGCCTTCATCGCCGGGGCATCGTTAATTCCGTCACCGACCATCGCCAGCGGCGCGCGGCTGTTCAGTTCGGTTACCGCGCTGACCTTGTCCGCAGGCAGTAATCCGGCCTTAAACGCCAGCCCAAGCTCGCCTGCAATCGCGGCCGCCGCGCGCGGGTTATCGCCGGTGAGGATCACGCCCTGTACGCCCAACTGATGCAGCGCCGCCACGGCGTCTTTGGCGTCATCGCGCAGAGTGTCGCGTAGTGCCAGCATGCCCTTCGACACGCCGTCCTGCATCACGGCAACGACCGTCTGCCCGGCCTGCTCTAACGCCTCAACCTGTGGATGAGAGAACGCGCCCGCCGCAACAATCAGCACTTTTTTGCCGTCGACGACGGCCTCAATCCCTGACCCGACCAGCGCCCGTTGGGCGGTTGCCGAAGGGACAGCCAGCCCGCGTCTCTGCGCTTCACGCACTATCGCCTGCGCCAGCGGGTGAGTGGAGCCCTGCTCAACGGCGGCGGCTATTATCAGCAGTTCGTCTTCACTGATGCCCTGCGGATAGATGCCGGTAACCTGCGGCTTGCCAACCGTCAGCGTGCCGGTTTTATCGAAGGCGATGTGCTGAACCTGGCTCAGCTGTTCCAGCGCCGCGCCGCCCTTAATCAGCGCCCCGCGACGTGCCGCCGCCGCCAGCCCCGAGGTAATCGCCGCGGGCGTAGAGATCACCAGCGCGCACGGGCAGCCGATCAGCAGCAGGGTCAGCCCTTTATAAATCCAGCCCTCCCACGGCGCGCCGAAGAACAGCGGTGGAACGACGGTGACTAGCAGCGCCACCAGCATGATGGCGGGTGTGTAAATCCGGCTGAAGCGGTCAATAAAGCGTTCGACCGGCGCGCGGCGCTCCTCGGCCTCTTCAATCAGCTTCAGGATACGGTCGATGGCGCTGTCGCCCGGCTCGGACAGGACTTTGAGCTGCACCAGGCGGTCGACGCTGGTGGCACCGGCAGGGACTTTTTCTCCTGCCGCACGCTCCACCGGAATGGATTCCCCGGTCAGGGCGCTTTCGTCAAAGCTCGCGGTGGCGGTAACGAGAGCCCCATCGGCAGGCAGACGCCCACCCGCGGCGACTTCAATCACGTCGCCCGGGCGCAGCGTGTTGATGGCGACCGTTTCACGTTTGCCTTCGTTAACCCGCGTGGCGGTTTCTGGCTTCAGCGCCATCAGCGCGCTCACCCCTTTGCGCGCCCGGCTCGCTGCCCAGCCTTCAAGGCGTTCGCCGATCAGGAACAGCAGCAGCACCATCGCCGCTTCCGCCGTCGCGCCAATGAACAGCGCGCCAATGGCCGCCACGCTCATCAACGTTTCAATGGCAAACCAGCTGCCGCTTCTCATCAGGCGCAGTGCCTGACGGGCAATCGGGAACAGGCCGACCAGGGTAGTGGCAATAAACGCCAGATTACCGAACGGGTGGTTAACCTGTTCCAGCCCCCAGCTCAGGGCCATCATGATGATGAGGGTAATAAGCGGCAGGTTTTCTTTCAGGGGAGAGGTTTTTTCGGCAGGTGCCGTTTCGCTGCGCAGGGTATAGCCCGCCTTGCTGACGGCGGCTTCAACCTGCTTGCTGACGTCTTTTTCGGCGCTGACCAGCAGCTTTTCGGTGGCGAACAGGACCTGAACGTGGTTCACGCCCGGTACCTGCCTCACCGCGTTTTCCACTTTGCGGGCGCAGGCCGCGCAGTCCATGCCGTTGATGACCCAGCTGTAGCGGTTGCCGCCTTCAGGCAGCGCGTCGACCTGCGTTTCGCACGCGCCCTCGCAGCAGCAGTCGTCTTTCGGCGGAACCGGGCTGAGCTTAAGCGCCGAGAATTGTGGGACTTTTTTTGGAATTTCTGGAGTCGACATGGCAGTCTCCGGTAATGATAATTTTCTCATTAACCGCAGCATACACTCTGGAGTCGACTCCAGAGTCAAGCGTTATTTAGATATACAATGAACGCACGATCAGGAAGTGCCCGGCAAAGTAGCAGGCGGACGAAATCGCGTTATCCGCGCGGAAGCGGCGGCGATAGTGGCTGCCCAGCCAGACGATATTGCCGATTAACAGCAGCGCCGCGCCGAAGAACGCGGACATCGCCTGAGATGTCGGACGGAAGAACCACAGTTCACCGGCCAGCCACACCATCACCAGCGTCATGGCGATAAACGTGCATACCGGCAGACGCATCTCTTCCAGACGCGACCAGATCACCGCAATCAGCAGCGCGCCAATCACCAGCAGCACCAGCGGCAGCGGCCAGAAGAAGGAGAGCGTCATCTGGCTGGCAAAGTAGATGGTATACAGCAGATGGGAGAGGAAAAATGCCCCCACGGCATACAGCAGGCGCTGACGCGGCAGCAGGGTTAAGGCATCACCAATCAGGGAGGCACACAGCCCGGCGAGCACCAGATAGCTGATGGCGTTAAACATCGGAGCCTGCCAGGCGAGCAGCAGAAGCAACAGCAGCGTGACGGGTTTAAACAACCAGCGCTGCCAGGCTGGACCGCGATAGGACGCATCGACATAAAGCCATGCGGAAAAACAGACAGCGATAAATGACCAAAGCATATTAACTCCCTGTAACTGTTGAGGCTGAATAATCAGTTTCTGATCCAGTGTAGTGACGCGAGCGGGCGTTTGGCAATGCCGGGGCAGGCGAGGTATCCTGAATTCCGCATAATCTGATGGGATTTTTCAATGAGCAAGATGCCGCTATTTTTCATCATCGTGGTGGCGATCATCGTCATTGCCGCCTCGTTTCGCTTCGTGCAGCAGCGCCGCGAAAAGGCGGACAACGACGCCGCGCCGCTGATGCAAAAGCGCGTAGTGGTGGCGAACAAACGCGAGAAACCGCTTAACGACCGCCGCTCTCGCCAGCAGCAGGTGACGCCTGCGGGCACCGGCATGCGCTATGAAGCCAGCTTTAAGCCGGAAACCGGCGGTCTGGAGATGACCTTCCGCCTGGAGGCGCAGCAATACCATCAGCTGACGGTGGGAGAGAAAGGCACGCTGAGCTATAAAGGGTCGCGTTTTGTAGGTTTTAGGGCTGAATAATGCGCGATCGGTCCCCTCTCCCGTGGGAGAGGGTTAGGGTGAGGGCATCACACCGCACCTTACTTCTTCACCTGCGCCTTAAACTTCTTCATCCACACCAGCAGTTCAAACACGCCGAAAATAAACACCCGCAGCTGCTGCCAGCCGGTCATCGGCGGGCCATCTTTCGGCAGGCCGTTTTTCAGCATCACCATCTGCAGGGCGTGCATGAACGAGGTGAAAATCAGCGCCACGTTAACAAAGATGTTCAACGGGCGCGGGAACGGGTGCACCAGATTCAAAATCAAAAATGCCCAGACGCCCAGCATCAGCAAGCGTCCCAGGTTAATCAGTACCGGCATCGGATCCTCCTTGTGCCTGACGGTGATACAAACGATAAGCCACCTGGCCTGCGACCTTTTCGCGGTGCAGATCCCAGTGAACGGGAACGGGTGGCAGGCCGTTTTCCACTTCGCTTTCTACATAAATCAGCGCGTCATCCGCCAGCCAGCCATTGTGCTCCAGCAGGGATAACGTCTCTTCCAGCAACCCCTTGCGGAACGGCGGGTCGACAAAGACCACGTTATGCGGCGTACCCTGCTGCGCGAGGAAGCTCAGCGTATTGGTGTTGACCACTTTCGCGTTCGTCGCCTTCAGCGTCGCCAGATTTTGCTGCAGCGTCTGCGCAACGCCGCGCTCCATCTCCAGCAGCGTGGCGCTGGCGGCGTAGCGCGACAGCGCCTCCAGCCCTAAGGCACCGCTTCCGGCGAAGCAGTCCAGGCAGTGGGCGTCTACCATTGATGGGGCAAGCCAGTTAAACAGCGTCTCGCGAACGCGGTCGGTTGTAGGGCGTAAACCGGGGCTGTCCGGCACCGGTAATTTCCGGCCTCGCCACTGACCGCCGATAATGCGAATTTGACCGGCCGGGGCGCGGGTGGGTTTCTTCATCTCTGGAAAGCTCTGTTAACCATAGCCCTGCGATTGCGGGCGGTGATGTCAATTAAGTAAAGTGTTAGACTATTTCATCATTTTTTTAGCTTCCCTGTATATAGCGCCGCGAGGAGTGTAGTCGCAGATGGCAAAACAAAAAAAACGTGGCTTCTTTTCCTGGTTGGGTTTCGGTGAAAAAGAGCAAGAAACAGAACAGAAAACCGAAGAGCAACAGGTTGTAGAAGAGCAGTCACAGCCTGAAACGCCTGTCGAAACCGCTGCGGTTGTCGAAGCGGAAGAACCAGCGCACAGCAAAGAAGAGATTGAATCCTTTGCTGAAGAGGTGGTTGAGGTCACTGAGCAGGTTCAGGAGAGCGAGAAGCCAGAGCCGGTTATCGTAGAAACCCTTACCGAAGCGCCGCAGGCCGCTATCGAACACGAAGCGCTGCCGCTGCCCGAAGAGGTTAAAGCTGAAGAGGTTTCTGCCGAAGAGTGGCAGGCTGAAGCGGAAACCGTTGAAATCGTTGAGGCGGTGGAAGAAGAGGCGGCACTTGAGCCAGAGCTGACCGACGAAGAGCTGGAAGCTCAGGCGCTGGCGGCGGAAGCGGCTGAAGAAGCGGTAATCGTCGTGCCGGTGGAAGAGCAGGCCGAAGAAGAGATCGTTCAGGAGCAGGAAAAACCGACCAAAGAAGGTTTCTTCGCGCGCCTGAAGCGCAGCCTGCTCAAAACCAAAGAAAACTTAGGTTCCGGATTTATCAGTCTTTTCCGCGGCAAGAAGATCGACGACGATCTGTTTGAAGAGCTGGAAGAGCAGCTGCTGATTGCGGACGTGGGCGTGGAAACTACCCGTAAGATCATCGCCAACCTGACCGAAGGGGCGAGCCGCAAACAGCTGCGCGACGCCGAGGCGCTGTACGGCCTGCTGAAAGACGAGATGGGTGAAATTCTCGCAAAAGTTGACGAACCGCTTAATATTGAAGGCAAAACGCCATTTGTTATTCTGATGGTTGGCGTTAACGGCGTGGGTAAAACCACCACCATCGGCAAGCTGGCGCGCCAGTTTGAGCAGCAGGGCAAATCGGTGATGCTGGCGGCGGGCGATACCTTCCGTGCGGCAGCGGTTGAGCAGCTCCAGGTGTGGGGCCAGCGCAACAACATTCCGGTGATTGCCCAGCACACCGGCGCAGATTCCGCATCCGTGATTTTCGACGCCATCCAGGCGGCGAAGTCGCGCAACGTGGACGTGCTGATTGCCGACACCGCAGGGCGTTTGCAAAACAAATCGCACCTGATGGAAGAGCTGAAGAAAATCGTTCGCGTCATGAAGAAGCTGGACGAAGATGCACCGCATGAAATTATGCTGACTATCGACGCCAGCACCGGGCAGAACGCCATTAGCCAGGCGAAGCTGTTCCATGAAGCGGTAGGGCTGACGGGGATCACGCTGACCAAACTGGACGGCACCGCGAAAGGCGGGGTGATCTTCTCCGTGGCCGACCAGTTCGGCATTCCTATCCGCTACATCGGTGTGGGCGAGCGTATTGAGGATTTGCGTCCGTTTAAGGCGGACGACTTTATTGAGGCATTATTTGCCCGAGAGGACTAACAATGATTCGCTTTGAACACGTCAGCAAGGCCTATCTCGGTGGGAGACAAGCGCTGCAGGGGGTGACGTTCCACCTGCAGCCAGGCGAGATGGCATTCCTGACCGGCCATTCCGGCGCGGGGAAAAGTACCCTGCTCAAGCTTATCTGTGGGATCGAACGGCCAAGCGCCGGGAAAATCTGGTTCAGCGGCCACGAAATTAGCCGTCTGAAAAACCGTGAAGTGCCGTTTCTGCGTCGTCAGATCGGCATGATTTTCCAGGATCACCACCTGCTGATGGATCGCACCGTTTTCGATAACGTGGCGATCCCGCTGATTATTGCCGGCGCCAGCTATGACGATATCCGCCGTCGCGTCTCTGCGGCGCTGGACAAGGTCGGGCTGCTGGACAAAGCGAAGAACTTCCCGATCCAGCTTTCCGGCGGTGAACAGCAGCGCGTGGGCATCGCCCGCGCGGTGGTGAACAAGCCTGCCGTACTGCTGGCGGATGAACCGACCGGTAACCTGGACGATGCCCTGTCCGAAGGGATTTTGCGTCTGTTTGAGGAATTCAACCGCGTAGGGGTAACGGTACTGATGGCGACGCACGACATGGGGCTGATTTCCCGTCGTTCGTACCGCATGCTGACCCTGAGCGACGGGCATTTGCACGGAGGCCACGGTGAACAAGCGTGATGCAATGAACCAGATTCGGCAGTTCGGGAACCGGTTCGACCGTTTCCGTAAGCCGCAGGGCGGCGGTGACGGCAATCGTAATGCGCCTAAGCGCCAGAAAGCGGCGCCGAAACCGGCCTCCCGCAAGACCAACGTGTTTAACGAACAGGTGCGCTACGCCTTCCACGGCGCGCTGCAGGACCTGAAAAGCAAACCGCTGGCGACGTTCCTGACGGTGATGGTGATCGCCATCTCCCTGACGCTGCCAAGCGTCTGCTACATGGTCTATAAGAACGTCAACCAGGCGGCGTCGCAGTATTACCCGTCACCGCAGATCACCGTTTATCTGGATAAAGCGCTCGACGATAACGCGGCGGCGCAGGTGGTCGGGCAAATCCAGGCCGAGCAGGGCGTGGAGAAGGTGAATTATCTCTCCCGTGAAGAAGCGTTGGGCGAGTTCCGTAACTGGTCAGGCTTTGGCGGCGCGCTGGACATGCTGGAAGAGAACCCGCTGCCCGCCGTGGCGGTGGTGATCCCGAAGCTGGATTTCCAGGGTACCGATTCGCTGAATACCCTGCGCGACCGGATCACACGCATCAACGGGATTGATGAAGTGCGCATGGACGACAGCTGGTTTGCCCGTCTTGCGGCGCTGACCGGGCTGGTGGGGCGCGTGTCGGCGATGATCGGCGTGCTGATGGTGGCGGCGGTGTTCCTCGTCATCGGTAACAGCGTGCGTCTGAGCATCTTTGCGCGTCGCGATACCATCAACGTGCAAAAACTGATTGGCGCAACGGATGGTTTCATCCTGCGTCCGTTCCTCTACGGTGGCGCACTGCTCGGTTTCTCCGGCGCATTTCTTTCACTGATATTGTCAGAAATTTTGGTGATGCGGCTTTCGTCTGCCGTCACAGAAGTGGCGCAGGTTTTCGGAACTAAGTTTGATATCAGTGGCTTAGGCTTCGATGAATGCCTTCTGTTGCTGCTGGTGTGCTCCATGATCGGCTGGATTGCCGCATGGCTGGCAACGGTTCAACATTTACGCCACTTTACTCCCGACTAATAAAAGCGTGATATAATCTTTCCCTGCACCGAGATGTTCGCTCTGCAGGGAAAGCGTCCCTGTTGTCTCTTCCCCTGTTATCATCTCCATGTCACATTTTGTGCGTAATTTATTCACTGTTGCACCTGGAACTTGTGGATAAAATCACTGTCTGATAAAAGAGTGAATGCTAATCTCGTTGCTCAAACGCTTTGGCATGGTTGTTGCCTGACGGGGACAGCCTGGACCAGAAGAAACATTGAGAGGAATGAATGACCAAAGAAATGCAAACTTTAGCTTTAGCCCCTGTTGGTAACCTGGAATCTTACATCCGGGCTGCGAACACCTGGCCGATGTTAACGGCCGAGGAAGAAAAGGAGCTTGCTGAAAAGCTGCATTACCAGGGCGATCTGGAAGCAGCGAAAAAGCTGATCCTGTCTCACCTGCGCTTTGTTGTTCACATTGCTCGTAACTATGCGGGCTATGGCCTGCCGCAGGCGGACTTGATTCAGGAAGGTAACATCGGCCTGATGAAGGCTGTACGTCGCTTTAACCCGGAAGTGGGCGTGCGACTGGTCTCCTTCGCCGTACACTGGATCAAAGCAGAAATTCATGAATACGTGCTGCGCAACTGGCGTATCGTGAAAGTCGCCACGACAAAAGCGCAACGTAAGCTGTTCTTCAACCTGCGTAAAACCAAGCAGCGTTTGGGCTGGTTCAATCAGGATGAAGTGGAAATGGTGGCGCGCGAGCTGGGTGTATCCAGCAAAGACGTCCGTGAGATGGAATCCCGTATGGCCGCGCAGGACATGACCTTTGATATGTCCTCCGACGACGACGCATCTGACAGCCAGCCGATGGCACCGGTTCTGTATCTGCAGGATAAAACCTCTAACTTTGCCGACGGCATTGAAGAGGACAACTGGGAAGATCAGGCCGCGAACAAGCTGACCCATGCGATGGAAGGCCTCGACGAGCGTAGCCAGGACATTATCCGCGCCCGCTGGCTGGACGAAGACAACAAGTCCACGCTGCAGGAGCTGGCCGACCGCTACGGCGTTTCTGCTGAACGTGTCCGTCAGCTTGAAAAGAATGCCATGAAAAAACTTCGCGCCGCTATCGAAGCGTAATCACCGCGAAGTACACCGAGAGCCCTCGAATGCAAATTCGGGGGTTTTGTTTTTTTAGCGCCCGCTCTGGCGAATTTCTCCCCCCTGGCAAACACTTACTGATGCGCTAAGCAGGCGATTTTCTCAGGGGGTCAGGGTGAAAAATAACGAACTGAATGACCGGCGTTTACAGGCGACGCCGCGCGGCATCGGCGTGATGTGTCACTTCTATGCTGATAAAGCCGAAAACGCCACGGTGTGGGACGTGGAAGGCAATGAGTACATCGACTTCGCCGCCGGGATCGCGGTGCTGAATACTGGCCATCGCCATCCCAAAGTTATCTCCGCTATCGAAAAACAACTCCACGCTTTTACCCACACGGCCTACCAGATTGTGCCGTATGAGGGCTATGTGGCGCTTGCCGAGCGCATCAACCAGCGCGTGCCGATTGACGGCCCGGCCAAAACCGCCTTCTTCTCGACGGGTGCTGAAGCGGTCGAAAACGCGGTCAAAATTGCCCGCGCGTATACCAGACGCCCCGGCCTTATCACCTTCGGCGGCGCGTTCCACGGGCGCACCTTTATGACCATGGCGCTGACCGGTAAGGTCGCGCCGTACAAGCTGGGTTTCGGCCCGTTCCCCGGTTCGGTATACCACGCTCAATTCCCTGATGATCTGCACGGCATCAGCACGGCGGAAGCATTAAAAAGCCTGGAGCGCATCTTTAAGGCCGATATCGCCCCAGATCAGGTGGCGGCCATTATTCTCGAACCGGTTCAGGGGGAGGGCGGGTTCAACATTGCGCCCGCTGATTTTATGCAGGCGCTGCGCGCCCTGTGCGATACCCACGGGATTTTGCTGATTGCCGACGAGGTGCAAAGCGGCTTCGCCCGCACCGGCAAGCTGTTCTCGATGGAACACCACTGCGTGAAGCCGGACCTGATCACCATGGCAAAAAGCCTCGCGGGCGGGATGCCGCTCTCAGCAGTATCGGGCCGCGCCGAGGTGATGGACGCGCCTGCACCTGGCGGACTGGGCGGTACCTACGCAGGTAACCCGCTGGCGATTGCCGCGGCCCACGCGGTGCTGGACGTGATTGATGAGGAAGATCTCTGCACGCGCTCGGCGCATCTCGGCCATCATCTGGTAGAAGTGCTCAACAAAGCGAAGGAAAACTGCCCGTTCATCGCCGACATCCGTGCCCAGGGCTCGATGGTCGCGGTAGAGTTTAACGATCCGCAATCCGGGCAACCGTCGCCGGAATTTACCCGTCAGGTGCAGGAGCGCGCGTTGAACGAAGGGCTGCTGCTCCTGAGCTGCGGCGTTTACGGCAACGTGATCCGCTTCCTTTATCCGCTTACCATCCCAGAAGCGCAGTTCCGTAAAGCGCTGGACATTATCTTCGCGTCGCTGACACGTTAAAGCCACCAGCCCGGCGGTAAATCCTGTCGGGCTTATCATATATTCATTTCAAATTAGCTATTCCAAAATCATAAAAATGGGGTATGTTTTAGCAGAGTATGCTGAAAAAGCGCGAACAGCACACCAATAACTGAAATAAAGCGCTGCACAACAACATCACAACAATCGTAATAACCATAATAATGGGGAATCTCAGGATGAACATGAAGGGTAAAGCGTTACTGGCAGGATGTATCGCGTTGGCATTCAGCACCATGGCGCAGGCAGATATTAAAGTGGCCGTGGTGGGCGCAATGTCCGGTCCGGTAGCACAGTACGGCGACCAGGAATTTACGGGCGCAGAACAGGCAGTTGCAGACATTAATGCTAAGGGCGGCATCAAGGGCGAAAAACTGCAGATCGTAAAATACGACGATGCCTGTGACCCGAAGCAAGCGGTCGCGGTGGCGAACAAAGTGGTCAACGACGGCATCAAATACGTTATCGGTCACCTGTGCTCCTCTTCTACTCAGCCCGCGTCTGACATCTACGAAGACGAAGGTATTCTGATGATCACCCCGGCTGCGACCGCACCGGAGCTGACCGCGCGCGGCTACAAGCTGACCCTGCGTACCACCGGTCTGGACTCCGATCAGGGCCCAACGGCGGCTAAGTACATTCTGGAAAAAGTGAAGCCGCAGCGTATCGCGATTGTTCATGACAAACAGCAGTATGGTGAAGGTCTGGCCCGTGCGGTGCAGGACGGTCTGAAAAAAGGCAATGCCAACGTGGTCTTCTTTGATGGGATCACCGCTGGCGAGAAAGACTTCTCCACCCTGGTGGCGCGTCTGAAGAAAGAGAATATCGACTTCGTTTACTACGGCGGCTACCACCCGGAAATGGGCCAGATCCTGCGCCAGGCGCGCGCGGCGGGTCTGAAAACCCAGTTCATGGGCCCGGAAGGCGTGGCGAACGTTTCCCTGTCTAACATCGCGGGTGAATCTGCCGAAGGTCTGCTGGTGACCAAGCCTAAGAACTACGACCAGGTGCCAGCGAACAAACCTATCGTAGATGCCATCAAGGCGAAGAAGCAGGATCCAAGCGGCGCGTTCGTCTGGACCACCTACGCAGCGCTGCAGTCTCTGCAGGCAGGTCTGAATCAGTCAGCCGATCCGGCTGAGATTGCCACCTGGCTGAAAGCCAACACGGTGGAAACCGTGATGGGGCCGCTCTCCTGGGACGCGAAGGGCGATCTGAAAGGCTTCGAGTTCGGCGTGTTTGACTGGCATGCTAACGGAACGGCGACAGACGCCAAATAAAAGCAAAAAGGCAACTTAAGTTGCCTTTTTTAATGTTTTCTCCCTCTCCCCGTGGGAGAGGGCCGGGGTGAGGGCATCATGCCGCACCGCACAATTCATCCCAAACGCTTCTCCCACCCGCTCTCCTGCGCCGTAAACCCTAACGCCTGCATAAACGCTGCCATCACGCCGCGGTCTTCCACGCCCACGTCGGCCATCCACCATGAGTTTACGTTCGGGTTTTCGCGGATCACTTCTTCAATTAAATACTGTCCCACACCGCGACGACGGGTTACGTCACGCACGCGCAGCGAGTCCAGAGCTCCCTCCGTGCCGCTCAGGGTCACGCGAACCGCGGCCAGCAGGCGCTCGTTGAAGCGCGCGGCATAAATGCGATGGTTCTCGTCGACATGCAGCGACGAAGGGGAATATTCCGGCCAGATCTTGCCCAGGTCGATATGATCCTGGTCGCTAAAGGTCACCAGACGCACGATAGTCAGTTTCATTAGCAGCTTGTCCAAATCAAATTGAGTAGAGGCAGTGTACTCAATTTATTCACTCAGCGGCTTCCTCTTTTTATTCTCATTAACCAGGTGATTAGTTTTTTAGCAATGCAATGGGCAGTGTGAAAACACATGGATCGAAAAATAAGCAGAATTTTAACCTGAATGGCAGCGATTTATTCGGCGCTTTGTACCGTTATTTTATGCTGCAAACTGCACTTTTATTTGTTTATCTCTGCCTGATTTCAGAATATTATCTTTCCTTAATCGCCTGAAAAATAGAGATTTTAGTCTGGTTTTTGACAAAAAACTGCGCTAAACCATTAAAGGCACTGGTAAAAATAGCGTTGTTCATTAAAAGTACAGAATGCTTTTTAACCATAATAAAACAAAATATAAACACGACATCACGAATGGGGATTCTGAGATGAAAAGGAACGCGAAGACATTTATCGCGGGAATGGTTGCACTGGCGATCTCGCATGCGGCCATGGCGGAAGAGATTAAAGTTGCGGTAGTCGGTGCGATGTCCGGCCCTGTTGCCCAGTGGGGTGACATGGAGTTTAACGGCGCGCGTCAGGCCATCAAAGACATCAACGCCAAAGGCGGCATCAAGGGCGACAAGCTGGTAGGCGTGGAGTATGACGACGCCTGCGATCCGAAACAGGCCGTTGCGGTCGCCAACAAAATCGTCAACGACGGGATTCAGTACGTCATCGGCCACCTGTGCTCATCCTCCACCCAGCCCGCGTCCGATATTTACGAAGACGAAGGTATTTTGATGATCACTCCGGGCGCCACCAACCCAGAGCTGACCCAGCGCGGTTACCAGCACATCATGCGTACCGCCGGGCTGGACTCCTCCCAGGGGCCAACCGCGGCCAAATACATCCTCGAGACCGTTAAGCCACAGCGTATCGCCATCATTCATGACAAGCAGCAGTACGGCGAAGGCCTGGCGCGCTCCGTGCAGGACGGCCTGAAAAAAGGCGGCGCGAACATCGTCTTCTTCGACGGCATTACCGCAGGCGAAAAAGACTTCTCCGCGCTGATCGCCCGTTTGCAAAAAGAGAACATCGACTTCGTCTACTACGGCGGCTACTACCCGGAAATGGGCCAGATGCTGCGCCAGGCGCGCGCCACCGGTCTGAAAACCCAGTTTATGGGGCCAGAGGGCGTGGGCAACGCCTCCCTGTCAAACATCGCAGGGGATTCTGCCGAAGGCATGCTGGTGACGATGCCAAAACGCTATGACCAGGATCCGGCCAACAAGGCTATCGTGGATGCGCTCAAGGCGCAGAAGAAAGATCCGAGTGGTCCATACGTCTGGATCACCTACGCTGCCGTGCAGTCTCTGGCAACCGCATTGGAGCGTACCGGCAGCAAAGAGCCGCTGGATCTGGTGAAAGATTTAAAAGCACACGGGGCGAACACCGTGATTGGGCCGCTGAACTGGGATGAGAAAGGCGATCTGAAGGGATTTGAGTTTGGTGTCTTTAAGTGGCACGCCGACGGTTCGTCCTCGGTCGCCAAATAATTATCCCACCGCCCGGCTCACCGGGCGGGTATAAAAAGGTTTGCATATGTCCGAGCAGTTTCTCTACTTTTTGCAGCAGATGTTTAACGGCGTCACGCTGGGAAGCACCTACGCGCTGATCGCCATCGGCTATACGATGGTTTACGGCATTATCGGCATGATCAACTTCGCCCACGGCGAGGTGTACATGATCGGTAGCTACGTCTCCTTTATGATTATCGCCGCGCTGATGATGATGGGCATCGACAGCAGCTGGCTGCTGGTCGCCGCCGGGTTTGTTGGCGCGATCGTGATCGCCAGCGCCTACGGCTGGAGCATCGAACGCGTGGCCTACCGGCCGGTGCGCAGCTCCAAGCGTCTTATTGCGCTGATTTCCGCGATCGGGATGTCGATCTTCCTGCAAAACTACGTCAGCCTGACCGAAGGTTCGCGCGACGTGGCGTTGCCAAGCCTGTTTAACGGCCAGTGGATTGTGGGGGCCAGCGAAAACTTCTCTGCCTCTATTACCACGATGCAGCTGGTGATCTGGGTCGTGACCTTTGTCGCCATGCTCGCCCTGACCCTGTTCATCCGCTACTCCCGCATGGGACGCGCCTGCCGCGCGTGCGCGGAAGACCTGAAGATGGCGAGCCTGCTCGGCATCAACACCGACCGCGTAATCGCCCTGACCTTCGTGATTGGCGCGGCGATGGCGGCGGTAGCTGGCGTGCTGCTCGGCCAGTTCTACGGCGTAATTAACCCGTACATCGGCTTTATGGCCGGGATGAAAGCCTTCACCGCGGCGGTGCTGGGCGGCATCGGCAGCATTCCGGGCGCGATGATCGGCGGCCTGATCCTGGGCGTGGCGGAAGCGCTCTCCTCGGCGTACCTGAGCACCGAATATAAAGACGTGGTGTCGTTTGCCCTGCTGATTCTGGTTCTGCTGGTGATGCCTACCGGTATTCTGGGCCGTCCGGAGGTAGAGAAAGTATGAAACCGATGCATTTTGCAATGGCGCTGCTCTCTGCCGCCATGTTCTTCGTGCTGGCCAGCGTCTTCATGGGCGTCCAGCTTGAGCTGAATGGCACCAAACTCGTTGTCGATACTGCAGCTGATATTCGCTGGCAGTGGGTCTTTATCGGCACCGCCGTGGTGTTCCTGTTCCAACTGCTGCGCCCGCTGTTCCAGAAAACGCTGAAAAATGTCTCCGGACCGAAATTCGTCCTGCCGGCTATCGACGGTTCTACCGTTAAGCAGAAGCTGTTCCTCGTGGCGCTGCTGGTGGCTGCCGTGGCGTGGCCGTTTATGGTGTCGCGCGGCACGGTGGACATCGCCACCCTGACCATGATTTACGTGATCCTCGGCCTCGGTCTGAACGTGGTGGTGGGACTGTCCGGCCTGCTGGTGCTGGGCTACGGCGGTTTCTACGCTATCGGCGCGTACACCTTCGCGCTGCTGAACCACTATTACGGCCTGGGCTTCTGGACCTGCCTGCCGCTGGCGGGGCTGGTCTCTGCCGCCGCGGGCTTCCTGCTCGGCTTCCCGGTGCTGCGTCTGCGCGGCGACTATCTGGCGATTGTGACCTTAGGCTTCGGCGAAATCGTCCGTATCCTGCTGCTCAACAACACCGAAGTGACCGGCGGACCGAACGGCATCAGCCAGATCCCAAAACCGACCTTCTTTGGCCTGGAGTTCAGCCGTACCGCCCGCGAAGGCGGCTGGGATACCTTCAGCAACTTCTTCGGCATCAAATATGATCCCTCTGACCGTGTGATCTGGCTCTATCTGGTGGCGCTGCTGCTGGTGGTCATCACCCTGTTCGTGATCAACCGCCTGCTGCGTATGCCGCTGGGCCGAGCGTGGGAAGCGCTGCGCGAAGATGAGATCGCCTGCCGCTCTCTGGGCCTGAACCCGACCCGCATCAAGCTGACCGCGTTCACCATCAGCGCCGCGTTTGCCGGTTTCGCCGGCACGCTGTTCGCCGCGCGTCAGGGCTTCGTCAGCCCCGAGTCGTTCACCTTTGCCGAATCGGCCTTTGTGCTGGCGATTGTGGTACTCGGCGGGATGGGCTCGCAGTTCGCCGTTATCCTCGCGGCCATCCTGCTGGTGGTCTCCCGCGAGCTGATGCGCGACTTTAACGAATACAGCATGCTGATGCTGGGTGGTTTGATGGTGCTGATGATGATCTGGCGTCCGCAGGGTCTGCTGCCGATGACGCGTCCACAGCTGAAGCTTAAGAATGTGGAAGCGAAAGGAGAGCAGGCATGAGTCAGCCATTATTATCCGTAAACGGTCTGATGATGCGTTTTGGCGGCCTGCTGGCGGTCAACAACGTGAACCTGGACCTGCATAAAAAAGAGATCGTCTCCCTGATTGGCCCGAACGGCGCGGGGAAAACCACGGTCTTTAACTGCCTGACCGGTTTCTACAAGCCGACGGGCGGCACCATCATGCTGCGCGACCAGCACCTGGAAGGGCTGCCGGGCCAGCAGATTGCCCGCATGGGCGTGGTACGTACCTTCCAGCACGTGCGCCTGTTCCGCGAGATGACGGTGATTGAGAACCTGCTGGTGGCACAGCATCAGCAGCTGAAAACCGGCCTGTTCTCCGGCCTGCTGAAAACCCCGGCCTTCCGCCGCGCGCAGGAGGAGGCGCTCGACCGCGCCGCCACCTGGCTCGACCGCATCGGCCTGCTGCAGCACGCCAACCGGCAGGCGAGCAACCTGGCCTATGGCGATCAGCGTCGGCTGGAGATTGTGCGCTGCATGGTGACCCAGCCGGAGATCCTGATGCTTGACGAACCGGCGGCGGGCCTCAACCCAAAAGAGACCAAAGAGCTGGACGAGCTGATTGCCGAGCTGCGCGATCATCACGACACCACCATCCTGCTGATTGAGCACGACATGAAGCTGGTAATGGGTATTTCGGACCGTATCTACGTGGTAAACCAGGGCACGCCGCTGGCAAACGGCACGCCGGAAGAGATCCGCAACAACCCGGACGTGATCCGCGCATACCTTGGTGAGGCATAAGATGGAAAAAGCGATGTTAACGTTCGACAAGGTCAATGCGCACTACGGCAAGATCCAGGCGCTGCACGACGTCAGCCTGCACATCAATCAGGGTGAAATCGTCACCCTGATTGGCGCCAACGGCGCGGGCAAAACCACGCTGCTCGGCACCCTGTGCGGCGACCCGCGCGCCACCAGCGGGCGGATTGTGTTCGATGGTAAAGACATTACCGACTGGCAGACCGCCAGAATCATGCGTGAGGCGGTGGCTATTGTCCCGGAAGGGCGCCGCGTCTTCTCCCGCATGACGGTTGAAGAGAACCTGGCGATGGGCGGGTTCTTCGCTCACCGCGATGAATACCAGAACCGCATCAAGTGGGTGTACGAACTCTTCCCGCGTCTGTGGGAGCGCCGCATTCAGCGTGCGGGCACCATGTCCGGCGGTGAACAGCAGATGCTGGCGATTGGCCGCGCGCTGATGAGCCAGCCGCGCCTGCTGCTGCTGGACGAGCCGTCGCTCGGCCTGGCACCAATCATCATCCAGCAGATATTCGACACCATTGAGCAGCTGCGCAAAGAGGGGATGACCATCTTCCTCGTCGAGCAGAACGCCAACCAGGCGCTGAAGCTCGCTGACCGTGGCTACGTGCTGGAGAACGGCCGCGTGGTGCTGGAAGACACCGGCGACGCGCTGCTGGCGAACGAAGCGGTGCGGAGCGCGTATCTGGGCGGCTGAGCCGTCTGTATTGCCCGGTGGCGCTACGCTTACCGGGCCTACGGATACCATGTAGGCCGGGTAAGGCGCAGCCGCGACCCGGCTTTTTTTGCATTAACCCCTTCACACAACCATCATCCCCCTGACCCTTTACTGTCACTTATCTGTAAACAAACAGTTATTTTTCTGTCATTCGAGCATGTCATGTTACCTCGCGAGCATAAAACGCGTGATATCGCGCATCCGGCACAATAAGAGAGATGACAATGACATCGTTACGACACACAGCTTTGAGTCTGGCACTGGGTCTGGCTTTTGCGACGAACGCAATGGCTGTGACCACCATTCCGTTCTGGCATTCCATGGAAGGGGAGTTGGGTAAAGAGGTTGACTCCCTGGCGCAGCGTTTCAACGACACCCACCCGGATTACAAAATTGTGCCGGTGTACAAAGGTAACTACGAGCAGAGCCTGAGCGCGGGCATTGCCGCCTTCCGTACCGGCAACGCGCCTGCACTGTTACAGGTTTATGAAGTGGGCACCGCGACCATGATGGCCTCGAAAGCCATCAAGCCGGTCTACGAAGTGTTCAAAGAAGCGGGTATCAACTTCGATGAATCCCGGTTCGTGCCGACCGTAGCGGGTTACTACACCGATTCTAAAACCGGTCACCTGCTGTCCCAGCCGTTTAACAGCTCCACGCCGGTGCTGTACTACAACAAAGACGCCTTCAAAAAAGCCGGTTTAGATCCGGAGCAGCCGCCAAAAACCTGGCAGGACCTGGCCGAATACACCGCGAAGCTGAAAGCGGCGGGGATGAAGTGCGGCTACGCCAGCGGCTGGCAGGGCTGGATCCAGATTGAAAACTTCAGCGCCTGGCACGGCCTGCCGGTTGCCACCAAAAACAATGGCTTCGACGGCACCGATGCGGTACTCGAGTTCAACAAGCCGGAGCAGGTGAAGCACATTGCGCTGCTTGCCGATCTGAACAAGAAGGGCGACTTCAGCTACTTCGGGCGTAAAGACGAATCCACCGAGAAGTTCTACAACGGCGACTGCGCCATTACCACCGCCTCGTCCGGCTCGCTGGCGGATATCCGCCACTACGCCAAATTCAACTACGGCGTGGGCATGATGCCGTACGACGCCGACGTAAAAGGCGCGCCGCAGAACGCCATCATCGGCGGGGCGAGCCTGTGGGTGATGCAGGGTAAAGATAAGGGCACCTATAAAGGCGTCGCCGAGTTCCTCGACTTCCTGGCGAAGCCGGAAAATGCCGCCGAGTGGCACCAGAAGACCGGCTACCTGCCGATCACCAAAGCCGCGTACGATCTGACCCGCGAGCAGGGCTTCTACAGCAAAAACCCGGGTGCGGACATCGCGACGCGTCAGATGCTGAACAAGCCGCCGTTGCCGTTCACTAAAGGCCTGCGTCTGGGCAACATGCCGCAGATCCGCACCATCGTAGATGAAGAGCTGGAAAGCGTCTGGACCGGGAAGAAAACGCCACAGCAGGCGCTGGATTCCGCAGTAGAGCGCGGGAATCAGCTGCTGCGCCGCTTTGAGCAGTCGACGAAATCGTAATTTGTGATTCGCCCGGTGGCGCTGCGCTTACCGGGCTTACGACGTGCCCCATCCAGGCCGGGTAAGGCGCAGCCGCCACCCGGCATTGTTCAGGAACCCAATCTCCATGTCTTCATCCCGTCCGGTGTTTCGCTCCCGCTGGCTGCCGTACCTGTTGGTCGCGCCTCAGCTGGTCATCACCGTTATCTTCTTTATCTGGCCTGCGGGCGAAGCGCTGTGGTACTCGGTACAAAGCGTCGATCCGTTCGGGCTCTCCAGCCAGTTCGTCGGGCTGGACAACTTTACCGCGCTGTTCCATGACAGCTACTACCTGGACTCCTTCTGGACGACGATGAAATTCAGCGCGCTGGTGACCGTGAGCGGTCTTGTTGCCTCGCTGTTTTTCGCCGCGCTGGTGGATTACGTGGTGCGCGGCAGCCGCCTGTATCAGACCCTGATGCTGCTGCCTTACGCCGTGGCCCCCGCCGTTGCCGCTGTGCTGTGGATCTTCCTGTTTAACCCCGGACGCGGGCTGATTACTCACTTCCTGGCAGAGTTCGGCTACGACTGGAACCACGCCCAGAACAGCGGTCAGGCAATGTTCCTGGTGGTGTTCGCCTCGGTGTGGAAGCAGATCAGCTATAATTTCCTGTTTTTCTTTGCCGCGCTGCAGTCCATTCCGCGCTCGCTGGTGGAGGCCGCGGCAATTGACGGCGCAGGCCCGATCCGCCGCTTCTTCAGGCTGTCCCTGCCGCTGATTGCCCCGGTGAGCTTCTTCCTGCTGGTGGTTAACCTCGTGTACGCCTTCTTCGACACCTTCCCGGTGATCGACGCGGCCACCGCAGGCGGCCCGGTGCAGGCGACAACGACGCTTATTTATAAGATCTACCGCGAAGGTTTTGCGGGGCTGGATCTCTCTGCTTCTGCCGCCCAGTCCGTCGTGCTGATGTTCCTCGTCATCATCCTCACGGTGGTGCAGTTCCGCTATGTTGAAAGTAAGGTGCGCTACCAATGATTGAGAACCGTCGCGGGCTGACGATTTTCAGCCATACCATGCTGATTTTAGGGATTATCGTCATCCTGTTCCCGCTGTACGTGGCCTTTGTCGCCGCCACGCTGGACACCAAAGCGGTGTTCGACACGCCGATGACGCTGATCCCGGGCGGGCATCTTTTCGAGAACATGAAAACCATCTGGACCCAGGGCGTGGGCGCCAACAGCGCGCCGTTCTGGCTGATGATGCTCAACAGCTTCATCATGGCGTTCGGCATTACGGTGGGCAAAATCACGGTGTCGATGCTCTCGGCCTTCGCCATCGTCTGGTTTCGCTTTCCGCTGCGTAACCTGTTCTTCTGGATGATTTTCATCACCCTGATGCTGCCGGTGGAGGTGCGTATCTTCCCGACGGTGGAGGTGATTGCCAACCTGAAGATGCTGGACAGCTACGCGGGCTTAACCCTGCCGCTGATGGCCTCGGCGACCGCCACCTTCCTGTTCCGCCAGTTCTTTATGACCCTGCCGGACGAGCTGATTGAGGCTGCGCGCATCGACGGCGCCTCCCCGATGCGCTTCTTCCGCGACATCGTGCTGCCGCTGTCGAAAACCAACCTTGCGGCGCTGTTTGTGATCACCTTTATCTACGGCTGGAACCAGTACCTGTGGCCGCTGCTGATTATTCAGGACGTCAACCTCGGCACCGCCGTGGCGGGCATCAAAGGCATGATTGCCACCGGCGAAGGCACCACCCTCTGGAACCAGGTGATGGCGGCGATGCTGCTCACCCTAATCCCACCCGTAGTCATTGTTTTAGCCATGCAGCGCGCGTTTGTCCGCGGCCTGGTCGATAGCGAGAAATAAGATGGCAGGTTTAAAACTTCAGGCAGTTACCAAAAGCTGGGACGGTAAAACCCAGGTCATTCAGCCGCTGACGCTTGACGTGGCGGACGGCGAATTTATCGTGATGGTCGGCCCGTCCGGCTGCGGGAAGTCCACGCTGCTGCGCATGGTGGCGGGGCTGGAGCGCGTCACGTCCGGGGATATCTGGATTGACCGCCAGCGCGTCACCGAGATGGAGCCGAAAGACAGGGGCATCGCGATGGTGTTCCAGAACTACGCCCTCTATCCGCACATGAGCGTGGAAGAGAACATGGCCTGGGGGCTGAAAATTCGCGGCATGGGCAAAGGCCATATAGACGAGCGCGTGAAAGAGGCCGCGCGCATTCTGGAACTGGATGGCCTGCTGAAGCGCCGTCCGCGCGAGCTCTCCGGCGGCCAGCGCCAGCGCGTGGCAATGGGGCGCGCTATCGTGCGTGACCCAGCGGTATTCCTGTTCGACGAGCCGCTGTCTAACCTCGACGCCAAGCTGCGCGTACAGATGCGCCTTGAGCTGCAGCAGCTGCACCGTCGTCTGAAAACCACGTCACTGTACGTGACCCACGATCAGGTCGAAGCGATGACCCTCGCCCAGCGCGTGATGGTAATGAACAAAGGCGTTGCCGAGCAGATTGGCACCCCGGTGGAAGTGTACGAAAAACCGGCCACCCGCTTTGTGGCGAGCTTTATCGGCAGCCCGGCGATGAACCTGCTGGAAGGGCGCATCAGCAGCGCGGGCACCCACTTTGAACTGGAAAGCGGGATGGCGCTGCCGATCAACTGGTACTATCGTGGCTACGCCGGGCGTAAGATGACGCTCGGTATCCGCCCCGAGCATATTGGTTTAACCTCTCAGGCGGACGGCGGCGTGCCGCTGGTGATGGACACGCTGGAGATGTTGGGTGCAGATAACCTGGCGCACGGGCGCTGGGGCGAGCAAAAAATGGTGGTGCGCCTGGCGCATCAGGAGCGCCCGAAAGCGGGCAGCACGCTGTGGCTCCACCTGCCGGAAAACCATCTGCACCTTTTTGACGGTGAAACAGGACAACGAGTATGAGCAACTGGCCTTATCCCCACGTCGTCGCCCACCGCGGCGGCGGTAAGCTGGCCCCGGAAAATACGCTGGCGGCGATCGATGTCGGCGCGCGCTACGGCCACACGATGATCGAGTTCGACGCCAAGCTGTCGAAGGACGGCGAAATTTTCCTGTTGCATGACGACAACCTTGAACGCACCAGCAACGGCTGGGGCGTGGCGGGTGAACTGCCGTGGCGCGATCTGCTGAAGGTGGACGCCGGAAGCTGGTATAGCGGCGAGTTCAAAGGCGAACCGCTGCCCCTGCTGGCGGAAGTGGCCGATCGCTGTCGCCAGCACGGCATGATGGCGAACATCGAAATCAAACCGACCACCGGCACCGGGCCGCTGACGGGCAAAGTGATTGCCCTTGCCGCGCGCGAGTTGTGGGAAGGCATGACCGCGCCGCTGCTGTCGTCGTTTGACACCGACGCGCTGGAGGCCGCACAGGCAGCTGTACCTGAGCTGCCGCGCGGGCTGCTGCTGGACGAGTGGCGTGAGGACTGGCGTGAACTGACGGGTCGCTTAGGCTGCGTCTCTATCCATCTGAACCACAAGCTGCTGGATGAGGCGCGGGTGAAAATGCTGAAAGACGCGGGTCTGCATATTCTGGTCTACACCGTTAACAAACCCCAGCGCGCAGCCGAGCTGCTGCGCTGGGGCGTGGACAGTATCTGTACCGATGCGATTGACCAGATCGGCCCGAAATTTATTTATTGAGCATACTGCCGTTCTGCTGGGTCGGCAGCATATGCTGCTGACCGCTGCTTTGCGACATCCCGCCCCCTAACATCCCGCCGTTTTTATTTGGCAGCGGCTGCTCGCGCACCTGTCCCTGCTGCACGCGCTGGGTGTTGGCGTTCATCTGGTTTTGCAGGCTCTGCTGCTGCATCTGGGTCTGCGTTCTCAGCTGCTGATTGAGCATCCCTTTCTGCTGCTGTTGCTGGCTCATCATCTCGGTCTGCATGCGCTGCTGGCTCGGGATAACGTAACCCTGCTGGTTTGGGTTGTTTAGGGTGTTGAGTGGCTGTGCGAGCGCGGCAAACGGGATCAGCGCCGCAATAATCATCAAGCGTTTCATTGTCATTTCCTCCTCTTGAGGCCTCTCTTAAGTTTACCCTGATTTCACCATGACGATGATTTTTTAGGAGTTGTGAACCAGGCTTAAGCGGGGAATATGGATCCCTTCACCTGGAGAACAATAATCATGAAACCAACCTTCTTGCGCTGGGTCGCCATCGCCGCGCTGATGGCAGGCGGCACATTTACCGTGGCGGCCAACCCGCCCGCCGCTCCTCCCGTCTCTTACGGCGTGGAGGAGGATGTTTTTCACCCCGTGCGGGCCACGCACGGCATGGTGGCCTCAGTTGACGCGCTGGCGACCCAAGTGGGCGTCGATATTCTTAAGCAGGGCGGTAACGCGGTGGATGCAGCGGTCGCCGTCGGCTATGCGCTGGCGGTAACGCATCCGCAGGCGGGGAATCTGGGCGGCGGCGGCTTTATGATGCTGCGCACCAAAGACGGCAAAACCACGGCCATCGACTTCCGCGAAATGGCGCCTTCTCAGGCGTCCCGCGATATGTTCCTCGACGACCAGGGCAACCCGGACAGCAAAAAATCCCTGACCTCGCACCTCGCCTCCGGCACGCCGGGCACCGTTGCGGGCTTCTCGCTGGCGCTGGAAAAATACGGCACGATGCCGCTGAACAAGGTGGTGCAGCCTGCCATCAGGCTGGCGCGGGAGGGCTTTGTGGTCAATGACGCCCTGGCGGACGACCTCAAAACCTACGGCAGTGAAGTGATTCCCAATCACGAAAACAGCAAGGCGATCTTCTGGAAAGACGGTGAACCGCTGAAGAAGGGCGATAAGCTGGTGCAGAAGAACCTCGCCAAAAGCCTGGAGCTGATTGCGGAGCACGGCCCGGACGCGTTCTACAAAGGGGCGATTGCCGACCAGATTGCGGAAGAGATGCAGAAGAACGGCGGGCTTATCACCAAAGCTGACCTGGCGGAATACAGGGCGGTCGAGCGCGAGCCGATTAGCGGCACCTACCGCGGCTACGAGGTCTTCTCCATGCCGCCGCCGTCTTCCGGGGGCATTCACATCGTGCAGATCCTCAATATTCTTGAAAACTTTGATATGCACAAGTTCGGCTTCGGCAGCGCGGATGCCATGCAGGTGATGGCGGAGGCGGAAAAACGCGCCTATGCCGACCGCTCGGAATACCTCGGCGATCCGGACTTCGTGAAGGTGCCGTGGCAGGCGCTGACCAACAAGGCCTATGCAAAATCCATTGCCGATCAGATCGACATCAACAAGGCTAAGCCGTCGAGCGAGATCCGCCCCGGCAAGCTGGCGCCGTATGAAAGCAACCAGACCACGCACTTCTCGGTGGTGGATAAAGACGGCAATGCGGTGGCGGTGACCTACACGCTCAACACTACCTTTGGTACCGGGATCGTAGCGGGCAACAGCGGCATTCTGCTGAACAACGAGATGGATGACTTCTCCGCCAAGCCGGGCGTGCCAAACGTCTACGGGCTGGTCGGCGGCGATGCGAATGCGGTGGGGCCGAAGAAGCGTCCGCTGTCGTCCATGTCGCCAACCATCGTGGTGAAAGACGGGAAAACCTGGCTGGTGACCGGCAGCCCTGGCGGGAGCCGCATCATAACTACCGTGCTGCAGATGGTGGTGAACAGCATCGACTTTGGGATGAACGTCGCCGAAGCGACAAGCTCCCCGCGTTTCCATCACCAGTGGCTGCCGGACGAGCTGCGCGTGGAAAAGGGCTTTAGCCCGGACACCATCAAGCTTCTGGAGCTGCGCGGACAGAAGGTTGCGGTGAAAGAGGCGATGGGCAGCACCCAGAGCATTATGGTGGGGCCGGACGGCGCGCTGTTTGGCGCGTCGGATCCGCGTTCGGTGGATGATTTGACGGCGGGGTATTGATTATTCCCCTCACTCTAACCCTCTCCCCATAGGGGAGAGGGGAGTGAGTCACTTCATTCTCGCCATGAAGTACGCGTCCACATATTCGCCGTTGCGCAGGGCGTAGCGCTTGCCGGTGCCTTCAATTTCGAACCCGTGCTTTTTGTACACCGCGATTGCCGGTTCGTTATCAACAAATACCGTTAACTCAATGCGATCGACGCGCAGCCAGTTGTCGCACATATCAATCATGGTTCGCATCAGCGCGCTGGCAACGCCCCGATTTTGCCATTGCGCACCCACACAAATGCCGAAATCGGCAACGTGGCTGCGGCGCGGGCGTTGTGCGACGGCAATGCACAGGTGCCCGGCGACGGTCCCGTCGATACAAGCCACCAGCTGTTTAATGCCGGGCTGATCGGTTAGCCGGTCATGCCACATCTGCTCTGAGGGATGAGGAACCTGTAGCGTGTTGTGGTACACCTCCGGCTGGGCGTGGATCTGACGAATGGCATCGTAATCTCTCGGTTCAGCGTGGCGTATCACTATCTCACTCATTCCTTGTTCCTCAGTCGGTTAAAAGACCCCTCCAACATCAATGACTTTAAAATTTGAGTCAACCGCTATTTTTTGCAAAAAGTATTGGACAAGTGCGAATGAGAATGATTATTATTGCTTTGCATTCAGGAGGACCCCTACGGGAACCTGAAAGCACGACATTGCTCACATTGCTTCCAGTATTACTTTAGCCAGCTTCTCGCTGGCTTTTTTTTTGTTATGGTTAGATTCAGTAACCTTCCAAAAGGACTGAGCCATGACACTACATTGCGCATTTATTGGATTTGGCAAAAGCACCACGCGTTACCACCTTCCGTATGTCCTCCACCGTAAAGACACCTGGCATGTGGCCCATATCTACCGCCGCCGCGCGAAGCCGGAAGAGCAATCCCCGCAGTACTCCCACATTCACTTCTCCAGCGATCTCGATGAAGTATTGAATGACCCGCAGGTAAAGCTGGTGGTTGTCTGCACCCATGCCGACAGCCATTTTGACTATGCGAAACGCGCGCTCGAAGCGGGCAAGAACGTGCTGGTGGAAAAGCCGTTCACCCCGACCATTGCCGAAGCAAAAGCGCTGTTTACGCTGGCGAAGAGCAAAGGGCTGACCGTCACACCGTATCAGAACCGTCGCTTTGACAGCTGTTTTCTGACGGCGAAAAAGGCGATTGAGAGCGGCAAGCTTGGCGACATTGTGGAAATCGAAAGCCACTTCGATTACTACCGCCCGGTGGCGGAAACCCAGCCCGGCCTGCCGCAGGACGGCTCGTTCTATGGTCTGGGCGTACACACCATGGACCAGATCATCTCCCTGTTTGGCCGCCCGGACCACGTGGCTTACGACATTCGCAGCCTGCGCAATAAAGCCAACCCGGACGATACCTTCGAGGCGCAGCTGTTCTACGGCGACCTTAAGGCTATCGTTAAAACCAGTCACCTGGTGAAAATCGACTACCCGAAATTTATCGTTCACGGTACCAAAGGTTCGTTCATTAAGTACGGCATTGACCAGCAGGAGACCAGCCTGAAGGCCAACATCATGCCAGGCGAACCGGGCTTTGCGGCGGACGATTCCGTGGGCGTGCTGGAGTATGTGAACGATGAGGGCGTAACGGTCAAAGAAGAGCTGAAACCGGAAACCGGCGACTATGGCCGCGTCTACGATGCACTGTATGAAACCCTCACCAGCGGCGCGCCGAATTACGTCAAGGAATCTGACGTTCTGACCAACCTTGAAATCCTTGAACGGGCCTTCGAGCAGGCTTCTCCTGCCACGGTAACCCTCGCGAAATAAGCAAAAACGGCTCCTCTGGGCTTGTTCATAATTTTTGAACAGAGGAGTCAATTTTCACCCTCTATGATCCCCGACCGTTTGAGTCCACACTTACTCCATCGAAACGAACTGAGGGTGAAAACAATGATCTACTTACGCAAAGCAAACGAACGCGGTCACGCAAATCATGGCTGGCTGGACTCATGGCATTCATTCTCGTTTGCCGACTACTACGACCCGAACTTCATGGGCTTCTCCGCGCTGCGCGTGATTAACGACGACGTAATTGATGCAGGCCAGGGCTTCGGTACCCACCCGCACAAAGACATGGAAATCCTGACCTACGTGCTGGAAGGGGCGGTTGAGCACCAGGACAGCATGGGCAACAAAGAGCAGGTGCCGGCGGGCGAGTTCCAGATTATGAGCGCGGGTACCGGGGTGCGTCACTCTGAGTACAACCCGAGCAAAACGGAAAAACTGCACCTGTATCAAATCTGGATCATTCCAGAAGAGACCGGCATCACGCCACGCTACGAGCAGCGCCGCTTCGACGCGAAACAGGGCAAACAGCTGGTGCTGTCCCCGGACGCGCGTGAAGGTTCCCTGAAAGTGCATCAGGATATGGAGTTGTACCGCTGGGCGTTGGCGAAAGACGAACAGTCCGTGCACCAGATTGCCGCCAACCGCCGCGTCTGGATCCAGGTGGTGAAAGGGGAAGTGTCTATCAACGGCACCAAAGCCACCACCGCCGATGGTCTGGCCGTCTGGGATGAGCAGGCGCTCTCCGTGCACGCCGACAGCGAAAGCGAAATCCTGCTGTTTGACCTGCCTCCGGTCTAAATAATTTCTCAACCTTCCCTTTAAACGGGGAAGGTTGAGCTTTGTCCGTGATAAACTGAGCAAATCTCTCACTTCAAGATTTCTCAGGACGATGAAAAAGAAACGCCCCGTACTTCAGGATGTCGCCGATCGCGTCGGTGTGACCAAAATGACGGTCAGCCGTTTTTTACGTAACCCGGAACAGGTTTCCGTGGCGTTGCGTGGCAAGATTGCCGCCGCCCTTGATGAACTGGGTTATATTCCCAACCGCGCACCCGATATTCTCTCCAATGCGACCAGCCGTGCGGTGGGCGTTCTGCTTCCTTCCCTGACCAACCAGGTTTTCGCTGAAGTTCTGCGCGGCATTGAAAGCGTTACCGATGCGTTTGGCTATCAGACCATGCTCGCCCACTACGGGTACAAGCCGGAACTGGAAGAGGAACGTCTTGAATCAATGCTTTCCTGGAACATTGACGGCCTGATTTTAACCGAACGTACCCACACTGCCCGCACGCTCAAAATGATTGAAGTCGCCGGTATTCCGGTGGTGGAACTCATGGACAGCCAGTCGCCATGCCTCGACATCGCCGTTGGGTTCGATAACTTTGAAGCGGCTCGTCAGATGACAGCGGCGATCATCGCCCGCGGTCATCGTCATATTGCCTATCTGGGTGCGCGTCTTGATGAACGTACTATCATCAAACAGAAGGGATACGAGCAGGCGATGCTCGACGCAAATTTAACCCCGTACAGCGTGATGGTTGAGCAGTCCTCATCTTACACCTCGGGTATTGAGCTGATGCGTCAGGCACGACGCGAGTATCCGCAACTGGACGGTATTTTCTGTACCAACGATGACCTTGCGGTCGGTGCAGCGTTCGAATGCCAGCGTCTGGGGTTGAAGATCCCTGAGGATATGGCGATTGCCGGCTTCCACGGCCACGATATTGGTCAGGTGATGGAGCCGCGTCTGGCGAGCGTTCTGACACCGCGTGAACGCATGGGCCGCATTGGCGCAGAACGCCTGCTGGCGCGCATTCGTGGAGAGACGGTTACCCCTAAAATGTTAGATTTAGGTTTCACCTTGTCACCGGGTGGATCTATTTGAACTGACAAATTTGAAGTAGCTCACACTTATTCACTTCGCGCACGTTTGGATATTGCTTCTCTTTTGCCCCGGCAGGACAATGTTACCGATAACTGTTACCCGTAACAATTGACTGAGGGACACCCTTTGAGCACGACTAATCACGATCACCACGTTTACGTCCTGATGGGCGTGTCCGGTAGCGGTAAATCTGCCGTGGCGAGCGAAGTGGCGCATCAACTTCAGGCTGCGTTTCTTGATGGTGACTTCCTCCATCCGCGCAGCAACATCATGAAAATGGCCTCCGGCGAACCGCTGAACGATGACGACCGCAAACCGTGGTTGCAGGCGCTGAATGACGCCGCGTTCGCGATGCAGCGCACCAACAAAGTTTCCCTGATCGTCTGCTCCGCGCTGAAAAAAAACTACCGCGACCTGCTGCGCGACGGCAATCCGAACCTCTCGTTCATCTACCTGAAAGGCGATTTCGGGGTGATTGAAAGCCGTCTGAAAGCGCGTAAAGGCCACTTCTTTAAAACCCAGATGCTGGTGACGCAGTTCGAAGCGCTTCAGGAGCCGGGTGAAGATGAAAAAGACGTCTTAGTGGTTGATATCGATCAGCCGCTGGAAGGTGTTGTAGCCAGCACCATCGAGGTCATTAACAAAAGGCAGTAAGTTTTGAGTACATTAACGCTAGTTTTGACAGCAGTGGGTTCGGTATTGCTGCTGCTGTTTTTAGTGATGAAGGCGCGTATGCACGCCTTCGTTGCTTTGATGGTGGTTTCTATTGGTGCAGGTCTCTTTTCCGGTATGCCGCTCGACAAGATCGCCGCGACGATGGAAAAAGGGATGGGAGGCACGCTGGGCTTCCT
This sequence comes from Enterobacter cloacae complex sp. 385G4, assembly GCF_057320665.1. Lineage (NCBI taxonomy): Bacteria > Pseudomonadati > Pseudomonadota > Gammaproteobacteria > Enterobacterales > Enterobacteriaceae > Enterobacter > Enterobacter cloacae complex sp. 385G4. Next base: position 71,489 of record NZ_JBXWDD010000009.1, on the reverse strand, counting down.
GGCGATTGTGGTCGCGCTGGGCGCGATGTTTGGCAAGATTCTGCATGAGACGGGCGCGGTCGACCAGATTGCCGTCAAAATGCTCAAATCCTTCGGGCACAGCCGCGCGCACTACGCGATTGGCCTGGCCGGTCTGATTTGCGCACTGCCGCTGTTCTTCGAAGTGGCGGTGGTGCTGCTCATCAGCGTCGCCTTCTCCATGGCGCGCCATACCGGCACTAACCTCGTGAAGCTGGTCATTCCGCTGTTTGCGGGCGTGGCGGCGGCTGCGGCGTTTCTGCTGCCAGGGCCGGCGCCGATGCTGCTGGCCTCCCAGATGCACGCCGATTTTGGCTGGATGATCCTGATTGGCCTGTGTGCGGCCATCCCGGGGATGATTATCGCCGGGCCGCTGTGGGGCAATTTCATCAGCCGCTACGTCGAGTTGCACATCCCGGACGACATCTCCGAGCCGCACCTGGGCGAAGGCAAAATGCCGTCATTCGGCTTTAGCCTTTCTTTGATCCTGCTCCCGCTGGTGCTGGTGGGTCTGAAAACCATTGCCGCGCGCTTTGTGCCGGTCGGTTCTACCGCGTACGAATGGTTTGAGTTCATCGGTCACCCGTTTACGGCGATTCTGGTGGCGTGTCTGGTGGCGATTTACGGCCTGGCGATGCGCCAGGGTATGCCGAAAGACCGCGTGATGGAGATCTGTGGTGCCGCGCTGCAGCCTGCGGGTATTATCCTGCTGGTGATCGGTGCCGGCGGCGTGTTCAAACAGGTGCTGGTGGATTCCGGCGTGGGCCCGGCTCTGGGTGAAGCACTGACCGGAATGGGCCTGCCGATTGCGGTAACCTGCTTCGTGCTGGCTGCGGCGGTGCGTATCATTCAGGGTTCCGCCACCGTGGCGTGCTTAACCGCCGTGGGTCTGGTGATGCCGGTGATTGAACAGCTCAACTACTCCGGTGCCCAGATGGCCGCGCTGTCTATCTGCATCGCGGGCGGGTCAATTGTGGTCTCTCACGTTAACGACGCTGGCTTCTGGCTGTTCGGCAAGTTTACTGGCGCCACCGAAGCGCAAACCCTGAAAACCTGGACGCTGATGGAAACCATCCTCGGCACCACCGGGGCCATTGTCGGGATGATTGCCTTTACGCTGCTGAGCTGAATGCGGTGATTTAACAAGGCTCAAAACTAAGGCCCGGTAGCGTTAGCGCTTACCGGGCCTTTTTTATTATCCAGGGCATCAGGCCGGGCCATAACCCGGCATTGTGTTACTCGCCCTGCGTGGCGCTCTCAATCGTCAAGCGCACATCCGAGGTAATCAGTTCAGCCAGCATCTGGTAAACCTTCAGCGTCTCTTCCGGCTCGGCATCGCCCGTATCGCTGATGAAGCCTTCGTCACGCAGCGTCAGCACCAGCGAGCTGAAGACCGCTTTGTCGAAGAATTCCGGGGCGTTAATGCCGTGCAGAACGGACAGGCGCTGCGCCAGCGTCCGGCTCTCTTTCTCCAGCGTGCCGCGGTTGATGGACGGGTTCGCGCTCAGCAGCCAGAACGTAATGGCGTAGCGCTGCAGCGTTTCGCGCGCACCGGCCGCCAGCAGTTGCAGGGTACGGGAGCGTGACGGATTGATGTGCAGCTCGTCGTTCGCAACGGTGATCAGCCCCTGACGGCGCAGCTCTTCCGTCAGTTTATCCAGCTCAACGGCCAGCTCTTCCTTGCTCCAGCGCAGGAATAGCTCCGCTTTAAGCATCGGGTAGAGCGTCTCAACGTGGCGCAACAGCTCCTGACGTGAAATACGGCGATGCTGGGTGATAATGGCCGCCATGAGCGACGGCAGCATTAGCATATGAGCGATGTTGTTGCGGTAGTACGTCATCAGTACGGCCTGCTCGCGCGGCAGAATGATGATATCGCCGATCGTATCTTTCTCGACTTCGAACTTATTCATCTGCAGCGCGTGATCGATAAGCTCGCTGGCGGTAGCAGAAGGGGCTGTCGAATCAACCGAGTACGGCACGTTGCGCATCATGTCCAGATAGCAGTCCAGCTGCTCCGTGAGCTGTTCACGGGTCAGGGAACGCTGACGTGAAGCAAGCAGCGCCGTACAGCACAGGTTCATCGCATTGGCCGCACCGGCGTTGTTAATGCGCACCATCAGCTCGGACGCGATACCGTTCACCGTTGGCGTCAGCCAGGCCGGACGCACCGCTTCGATAGGATCGATAGACTCGCGCCAATCCGGAACATGATGGTTCAGATACGTCATCAGCGGCATCGGCTCGCCAAAGTTTACGTAGCCCTGACCCAGGTTGCGTAACTTGCTCAGGCCGCGCAGCATCTGCGGCAGGCTCTCTTTCTCTTTGGTCGCGCCGCGCAGTTCTTTGGCGTACGTGCCCACTTCCATCACGTGCTCATAGCCAATGTAAATTGGCACAAGCGTGATTGGACGCGTACCGCCGCGCAGCATCGCCTGAATGGTCATCGACAGCGTGCCGGTCTTCGGATCGAGCAGACGACCGGTACGGGAGCGCCCGCCCTCCACGAAGTACTCTACGGAGTAGCCGCGGCTGAACAGCTCGCCGAGATACTCGCGGAACACGGTGGAGTAGAGCTTGTTGCCCTTGAAGGTACGACGAATAAAGAACGCACCCAGGCGGCGGAAAATCGGGCCTGCTGGCCAGAAGTTCAGGTTAATACCGGCGGCAATGTGCGGCGGTACCAGTCCCTGGTGATAGAGCACGTAGGAGAGAAGCAGGTAGTCCATGTGGCTGCGGTGGCAGGGGACATAGACAATCTCATGACCATCGTGCGCCAGCTGACGTACACGCTCAGCGTTATGCACGTTGATGCCCTGATACAGGCGGTTCCAGGTAAAGCCGAGAATACGATCGGACAGGCGAATCATCTCGTAGGAGAAGTTCGCGGCAATCTCTTCCATCAGCGCAATGGCATTCTGCTGGGCTTTCTCATGGGAAATTTTCTTGCTGCGCGCTTCGTCTTCAACGGCGCGGGCGATCGCTTTGGAGGCCAGCAGCTTGTTGAACAGGTCCTGACGCGCCGGAAGACGTGGCCCTACGGCCGCCAGGCGCTGACGGGCGAAGTGCATACGCGCCACGCGCGCCAGTTTTTGCGCGATGATCTTGTCAGTGCCGTGCTCGTCCGCCATTCGGCGAAGGGAGACGGAAGGGGAGAAGCGCACAAAGCTGTCGCGTCCCAGCCAGGAGACCGCGAAGAACTTCTGAATGCCGTTAAGCATGCGCAGCGGCGGGTTCTCTTCGCCTTTTTCGCGGCCCGGACGGCGACCAAACATCACCGATACCGGCACCATCTGCACATCCAGGTCAGGATTGCTGCGGTGCAGGTCGAGATAGTCGTGGAACAGCTTGATGGACTCTTCTTTCGGTGTGTAATAGGTAAACACGCGCGGCCCGCCGTGAATGAACACGTAGCGCGGCAGCAAAGTGCCGTCAACTTCCAGTGGTTCAAGCGGATCGGGTAAATCATGCGCCAGACACTGGGCACGGAGCGTTAGCAGGTCTGCCTTAGAGTTATAAGGCAAAACGTACATAATAGGGCGCGACGTATCGAGCCCCAGTTCCAGCGCGGGTTCTGCTGGGATAGACTTGCTTTTTACCAGTATGCTTAATGGTAAATTAAGTAATTTGTAGTAAATTCGTGGCCAGCCGGACATAAACGATGTAAAGCCTCTGGTTAATAATGCAATTGCGGCGCAAGGATAACAGAAAGCGCGCAAAATTTCTGTTGTTACCCGTCATACTTCAGGCGGCAGCGAAACGCGCTGCAGCTCCTGTTACTGACGCTCTTTTTTAAAAAAGGTTCTTTTAATGGCCAATAATACCACTGGGTTGACGCGTATCATCAAAGCCGCCGGCTATTCATGGAAAGGTTTCCGTGCCGCGTGGGTCAATGAAGCTGCTTTTCGCCAGGAAGGTGTCGCCGCTATCGTCGCGGTTATCATCGCCTGTTTCCTTGATGTAGATGCCATTACCCGCGTGCTTCTCATCGGTTCCGTACTTCTGGTGATGATAGTGGAAATTCTCAATAGCGCTATTGAGGCCGTGGTCGATCGAATCGGCTCTGATTTTCACGAGCTCTCTGGCCGCGCGAAAGATATGGGCTCCGCCGCTGTCCTGCTGGCGATTATCACCGCAGCCATTACCTGGGTCACGCTGCTTTGGTCACATTTCCGATGATGCTCGAGGAATAATTAAGTCCCTGGTTTTTTGTGCAGTTTTTGGTTCCAAAATCGCCTTTGACTGTATATACTCACAGCATAACTGTATATACACCCAGGGGGCGGAATGAAAGCATTAACGACCAGGCAGCAAGAGGTGTTTGATCTCATTCGGGATCATATCGGCCAGACGGGTATGCCACCCACGCGTGCGGAAATCGCGCAGCGTCTGGGTTTCCGTTCTCCGAATGCTGCCGAGGAACACCTGAAAGCGCTGGCGCGTAAGGGTGTGATTGAGATTGTGTCAGGCGCGTCGCGTGGTATCCGCCTGCTGGTGGAAGAAGAGACGGGCATTCCGCTGATAGGCCGCGTTGCCGCAGGTGAACCGCTGCTGGCACAACAGCATATTGAAGGTCACTACCAGGTCGATCCTGGTATGTTCAAGCCGAGCGCTGATTTTCTGCTGCGCGTTAGCGGGATGTCGATGAAAGACATCGGCATTCTTGATGGCGACCTTCTGGCCGTTCACAAAACGCAGGATGTGCGAAACGGCCAGGTGGTGGTTGCGCGCATTGATGACGAAGTGACCGTTAAGCGCCTGAAAAAACAGGGTAACACCGTTCAGCTGTTGCCCGAAAACAACGAGTTCACCCCGATTGTGGTCGACCTCCGCGAACAGAGCTTCTCTATTGAAGGTCTGGCTGTTGGCGTGATTCGTAACGGCGAATGGCTGTAATCTCTTCCTGACAGGCTACGCTTCCGCTGTAGCCTGCTTCATTTACCCTTCCCGGTATCTCTCATGTCACTGCTGACGGCATCTGATAAGGCATTGTGGCGTCTTGCCCTGCCGATGATTTTCTCCAATATCACCGTGCCCTTGCTGGGTCTGGTCGATACGGCCGTTATTGGTCATCTCGATTCCCCTGTTTATCTTGGCGGCGTGGCGATTGGCGCGACGGCAACCAGCTTCCTGTTTATGCTGCTGCTCTTTTTGCGTATGAGTACTACCGGGCTCACGGCACAGGCGTATGGTGCGAAAGATCCGTTACGTCTGGCGCGTGCGCTGGTGCAGCCGCTGATCCTGGCGCTTGGCGCGGGGGCGCTCATTGTTTTACTGCGCACGCCCCTGATAGACCTTGCGCTCCATGTCGTTGGTGGCAGCGAGGCGGTACTGGAGCAGGCGCGTCGCTTCCTGGAAATCCGCTGGCTCAGCGCGCCCGCTTCGCTGGCAAACCTGGTTCTGCTGGGGTGGTTACTGGGTGTGCAATACGCCCGTGCGCCAGTGATTTTGCTGGTCGTGGGAAACCTTCTCAACATTGTGCTCGATCTCTGGCTGGTGATGGGCCTGCATATGGACGTGCGCGGGGCGGCACTGGCGACGGCGATTGCCGAATACGGAACCTTACTCATTGGGCTGTGGATGGTCTGGCGCGTGCTGGCCCTGCGCGGGATATCCCTCGTAATGCTGAAAACCGCATGGCGCGGCAATATCCGTAAACTGCTGGCGCTCAACCGTGACATCATGCTGCGCTCGCTTCTGCTACAACTCTGTTTTGGCGCATTGACGGTTTTTGGTGCCCGTCTTGGGCCTGAGATCGTCGCGGTGAATGCGGTCCTGATGACATTGCTGACGTTTACCGCCTACGCGCTGGACGGCTTCGCCTACGCCGTTGAGGCGCATTCCGGGCAGGCGTACGGCGCGCGGGAAAGTGGCCAGCTTAGGGATGTCTGGCGGGCAGCCTGTCGACAAGCGGGACTGGTCGCGCTGACGTTTGCACTGATTTATGCCTGTTTTGGCCGTCACATTATTGCATTACTCACTTCGATCCCGGCTTTACGCGAACTGGCGGACCACTACATCGTCTGGCAGGTGATCTTGCCGGTGGGGGGAGTGTGGTGTTATCTGCTGGACGGCATGTTTATCGGTGCGACGCGCGGAGCGGAAATGCGCAACAGTATGGCGGTTGCGGCGGCGGGGTTTGGTTTGACGCTGCTGACGCTTCCGTGGCTGGGTAATCACGGTTTGTGGCTGGCGCTTGCGGTCTTTCTCTCCCTGCGCGGCCTCTCGCTTGCCTTTATCTGGCATCGCCACTGGCAAAATAATACCTGGCTTCCTTCCCGTCACGATATATCGTGACGGTTAAAGATTCCGAATATGAAATCAACTGCCGAATCCTCAACTACAATTATTATCACGTCCAGCAGAAAAGAACGTAACGGACGTTACGACCCGACGCTTAACTAAGAGGACACGATGATGAATAAAGACGAAATCGGCGGCAACTGGAAGCAGTTCAAAGGTAAAGCGAAAGAACAGTGGGGTAAGCTGACTGATGACGATATGACCGTCATTGAAGGCAAGCGCGATCAGCTTGTCGGTAAAATTCAGGAACGTTACGGCTACGCGAAAGATCAGGCGGAAAACGAAGTCAAAGACTGGGAAACCCGTAACGACTACCGCTGGTAGCGCTGAATGACCCACACAGGCGGCTCTAAGCCGCCTTTTTTTTGTCCTTAACGCGGCTTTTTCTTCACCAGAATAGTGTGGTCGTGCTGACACGCATCCTGATGCCGACAGGCTTCCACCTCAACGCATGCAGAACACAGCCCGTGCGCTTCAATCACGTTATGACGCAGGGCAAAACCCATTTTTGCCGCCAGCGTGTGCATAATGTCCTCTACGCCTTCCGCTCCCTCTTCTTTCACTACGCCGCAACGATCGCAGATAAACATGGCCGATGTATGCGTTGGCTGATCGAAAAGATGGCACAGGACATAGCTGTTTGTGGATTCGACTTTATGCACAAACCCTTGTTCCAGCAGGAAATCCAGCGCGCGATACACCGTGGGCGGTTTAGCCTGCGGCTCGCTTTCGCGAAGCAGGTCGAGCAGATCGTAGGCGCTGATCGCCCCCTGTTGCAGGCTCATCAGGCGCAAGACTTCAAGGCGCTGCGGGGTCAGGCGCACATTGCGTTGCGCGCACAGCTTTTCGGCCTGCGCTAACAGCTCTTTTGTGGACTTATCCATTTAGCACCTCGGATGTTCTGGGAAATAAAACCCTCACTTTATCATGTTCTGGCAAAAACACCGATATCCGCCAGGCTGTGCTATACCTGACGCATCGCAAACCGGGAATGTAACCATGAAAAAACCAGACTGTATCAAGCACTGGCGCGACGTAGAAGGGCCAGATGACGCCACCTACCCCGACAGTAACGAGCTTTTTTCCATTGGATCGCCGCTGGCGCGCAGCCTGGGCCTCAGGCGTATAGGCATTCATCATGAACGTTTACCGCCGGGGCGTCGGACGTCCTATCCCCATGCGGAAAGTGACGAAGAAGAGTTTATCTACGTGCTTGAGGGCTATCCTGAAGCCTGGATTAATGGTTATTTGTGGAAACTCGAACCCGGAGACAGCGTGGGCTTTCCCGCCGGAACGGGGGTGTGCCACACCTTTATCAACAACACAGAGGAAGAGGTTCGGCTACTGGTGGTGGGGGAGGCCAACAAGAAGCACAACCGCATCTACTATCCGCTCAATCCAGTTTATGCCGCCACGCGGGAAGATCGCTGGGTAGACCATCCGCCACAGTTTTTTGGGCCGCACGATGGAAAACCTGGGAAAAAATAATTTCCTCTTCTATAAATATTGAGGGCCGTCACAAATTACAACAGGCCGTAAGGAAGTTTTACTTAGGGAATGAATTAGCGGGTCTTTTTATCTTTATTCACAGCAATAGTTCGCGCCTGTTTGGGGGATAACAGACAGGGGTTATTTCATAACAGACTATAAGACGGGCATACTGTGAAAAAACATTTTAAATTTTCGGTGGTTAGCATCGCTGTCTCCTTGTTTATGGCAAATCAGGCGGGAGCAGCCAATACCTGGACAGAATCACGTAGCGACGCGATGGGGGGCACCGGCGTTGCTTCGGGCAATTATGGTAGCGGGGCGTTAATTAACCCCGCGCTGCTGGCAAAGGCAAAACCGGACGATGACGTGACGGTTATTTTGCCGTCCGTTGGGGTGCAGGTAACGGATGAGGACAATCTTCAGGATGAGATTGATACCATCAACGACAAAATCAATCACTATAAGGATGTGGTTGATAACCTTACGCCAATCGAGGTTATTACTAATCCTTTAGGCTCCATCAACCAGTTCCAGGGCGCGGCCAAAGATCTGGCCGATGAGCTGGACTATCTCAAGGGCAAAACCGCTCGCGCGACGGCAGGAGCAGGCCTTGCCGTGAGTATCCCTAACGATGTGCTTTCCGTGGCCTTTATGGCGAAAGGGTACGCCCATGGCCGGGTAAGTTCGTCTATCGACCAGCAGGATATTGATTATCTGCGCGGTATTCAAAGAAGCAATCTGGTGGCTGCCGGCGTTGCCCTGGACGCTGCGCTGAACGGCACGGACCAGATCACTAAAAACCTCAACTCAACGGCGTCCGGTCGGGCGGCGATTATCTCCGACTACGGTATTGCCGTTGCCCGCCAGTTTGACCTTGGCGGCGTTCCGGTTTCCGTGGGCGTGACGCCAAAACTGCAAAAAAGCTGGATCTATAACTACACCACCTCGATCTACGATTACGACAGTAATAAGTGGAACGATAGCCGCTACCGTACAGACGATACCGGCTTTAACGTCGATGCCGGTATTGCCGCTGATTTTGGCGAAAACTGGACGGTCGGCGTGAGCGGGCAAAACCTGATGTCGCGCGATATCGACACCAAAGATATCCGCATCCGCAACGGGCGTACGGGGGAAGTGGTGAGCTATAAAGACACCTACCAGATCCGTCCTCTGGTGACCGCGGGCGCTGCCTGGCACAACGATCTAGTGACCCTGACCGCCGATGGCGATCTGACCGAAACCAAAGGCTTTAAGAGCGAAGATACGTCGCAGTATGTTGGGGTCGGTGCTGAAGTGACTCCGCTGAGCTGGCTGGCGGTGCGTGCCGGTTATCGTGCGGATATGAAAGGGAACGACAGCAACGTCTTTACCGGCGGTGTCGGTTTCGCGCCGTTCAATACCGTTCATGTTGACCTGATGGGCCTGTATGGCGAGGACGAAACCTGGGGCGCAGGGGCTCAGCTGAGCATGACGTTCTAAAGTACACCGGAGGCGCTGCGCCTCCGGCTTTTCTTTGTGCTATAGTAGCGCCCCTTTTCCACCAGATGCTTAAAACTTCGCCATGTCGTCAGAACACCAGACCGCTTTTCCTGCACACCGTTTCTCTATTGCGCCGATGCTCGACTGGACGGACAGACACTGCCGCTATTTCCTGCGCCAGCTCTCCCGCCATACGCTGCTGTACACCGAAATGGTGACCACGGGCGCAATTATTCACGGTAAGGGCGACTACATGGCATACAGTGAAGAAGAGCATCCGGTTGCGCTGCAGTTGGGGGGCAGCGATCCGGTCGCGCTGGCCCAGTGTGCAAAGCTGGCGGAAGAACGCGGCTACGACGAGATCAACCTGAACGTTGGCTGCCCTTCCGACCGCGTGCAAAACGGCATGTTCGGCGCCTGTCTGATGGGCAACGCACAGCTGGTGGCGGACTGCATCAAAGCGATGCGCGATGTGGTCTCCATTCCGGTGACGGTCAAAACCCGTATCGGCATCGACGACCAGGACAGCTACGAATTCCTGTGTGATTTCATCAATACGGTGTCAGGGAAAGGCGAGTGTGAGATGTTTATCATCCACGCCCGCAAAGCCTGGCTTTCAGGCCTTAGCCCGAAAGAGAACCGTGAGATCCCGCCGCTGGACTACCCGCGCGTGTACCAGCTGAAACGTGATTTCCCGCACCTGACGATGTCAATCAACGGCGGTATTACGTCGCTGGAAGAGGCGAAAGCGCACCTTGAGCATATGGATGGCGTGATGGTCGGGCGCGAGGCGTATCAAAATCCGGGCATTCTGGCGACCGTCGACCGCGAAATCTTTGGCGTTGCAGGCGCAGACACCGATCCTGTTGCCGTCGTGCGTGCCATGTACCCTTACATTGAGCGCGAGTTGAGCAATGGCACCTATCTTGGCCACATCACCCGCCATATGCTTGGCCTGTTCCAGGGTATTCCGGGCGCGCGCCAGTGGCGTCGCTACCTCAGTGAGAACGCGCATAAAGCTGGTGCCGATATTGAGGTGCTGGAACATGCGCTGCGGCTGGTGGCGGATAAGCGATAATTTCGCTAAAAGATCGTCAAATTCACCACGCCCTGCGGATCCTCGCGGGGCGTTTTGCTTTAAGAACAATAGGTTAGCTTTGGCATGATTCTTGTAATGATTGCAGCATCATTCGGGAACTCGTGGGAGAGCACCATGCTTGAACTACTTTTTGTGATTGGCTTTTTTGTCATGCTGATGGTCACGGGCGTGTCGCTGCTCGGCATTCTGGCCGCGCTCGTTGTGGCCACGGTAATTATGTTTATCGGCGGATTATTTGCCCTGACGATCAAACTGCTGCCGTGGCTGCTGCTGGCTATCGCCGTGGTGTGGGTAATACGGGCGATTAAAGCGCCAAAACTGCCGACTTATCAGCGCAATAACCGCTTCCGTTACTAAGGTATTGAGGGGTTCGTCACATACTTGTAACTTTTCCGGCAGCATGGCTTAGAACAGAATAGGATTTACTTATCGAATCTGTCACTATGACTGCCGTTAAAGAATTCATCGCGCTGTACCCTACATACAGCCGAACTAAAAAAAGAAAGGGCTTCCCACGGGAAGCCCAATTTCTTTTTGGGGCTCATGGAATCAACAAACTCGACCCCTGCGTTGCCCGGCTCTCCAGCACCTCATGCGCACGCTGCGCATCGGCTAGCGGGTATTTCTGCGCTTCTGCCACATCCACCTTAATGACGCCGCTGGCGATCAGCGAGAACAGCTCGTTGCTGGCTTCCTCAAGTTCTTCCCGGTTGGTGATGTAGCCCTGCAGGGAAGGGCGCGTGACGTACAGCGAGCCTTTCTGGTTAAGGATGCCGAGATTCACGCCGGTGACAGCACCTGACGCATTCCCGAAGCTCACCATCAGCCCACGACGCTGCAGGCAGTCCAGCGACGCTTCCCAGGTATCTTTCCCTACCGAGTCATACACGACGCGCACCTTTTTGCCGCTGGTGATCTCCTTCAGCCGTTCGACAATGCTCTCTTCCCGGTAGTTAATCACCTGCCAGGCACCCGCCTGCAGCGCGCGCTGGGCTTTTTGGGCATTGCCCACGGTGCCGATCAGTTTTGCGCCCAGCGCTTTTGCCCACTGACAGGCAATGAGCCCGACGCCACCCGCCGCGGCATGAAACAGGAACTGCTCATCGGGTTTAATTTCATAGGTTTTACGCAGCAGGTAGTAAACGGTTAACCCTTTCAGAAAGGAGGCCGCCGCCTGCTCAAAGGAGATGGCGTTGGGCAGCAGGGCGGCTTTATCCGCCGGAACGTTGTGGACGGAGCTGTAAGCGCCCAGCGCGGATTGCGCGTACACCACGCGGTCGCCTTCTTTAATATGCTTAACCGCGCTGCCCACTTTGACGACGACACCGGCCGCCTCGGTGCCCAGTCCGCTCGGCATCGACGGAGGCGGGTAGAGCCCGCCGCGAATATAGGTGTCGATGTAGTTTATGCCGATGGCTTTGTTTTCAACCTGCACTTCGTTTTCACCAGGCGCGGTGGGGGTGAACTCCACCGCCTTGAGTACGTCAGGGCCACCATGCTTGTGAAATTCAATACGTGTTGCCATGCTTCCTCCAGAATGTGGTAATCTTTCGACCCACTCTTTATCTCGGTAACTCCATTCACTATGGCAGGAAACAAACCCTTCAACAAACAGACTGAACCTCGCGAGCGTGATTTCCAGGTCGCAGGGTTAAAAGTCCCGCCGCACTCGATTGAAGCGGAACAGTCGGTGTTGGGCGGTTTAATGCTGGATAACGAACGCTGGGACGACGTCGCCGAGCGCGTGGTGTCTGAGGATTTCTACACCCGTCCGCACCGTCATATCTTTACCGAAATGGCGCGCCTGCAGGAGTCGGGTAGCCCGATTGACCTGATCACACTCGCGGAATCGCTGGAGCGTCAGGGACAGCTGGACAGCGTCGGCGGGTTTGCCTATCTGGCAGAACTGTCAAAAAACACGCCAAGTGCGGCGAACATCAGCGCTTATGCTGACATCGTGCGTGAACGCGCCGTTGTCCGAGAGATGATCTCGGTGGCGAATGAGATCGCCGAAGCCGGTTTTGATCCGCAGGGTCGAACCAGTGAAGACCTACTCGATCTTGCCGAGTCCCGCGTCTTCAAAATCGCCGAAAGCCGCGCCAACAAAGACGAAGGCCCCAAAAACATCGCCGACGTGCTCGACGCCACCGTTGCGCGTATAGAGCAGCTTTTCCAGCAGCCGCACGACGGTGTGACCGGGGTGAACACAGGCTATGACGATCTGAACAAAAAAACTGCCGGTTTACAGCCGTCGGATTTAATTATCGTCGCGGCGCGTCCGTCGATGGGTAAAACGACATTTGCGATGAACCTCGTCGAAAACGCGGCGATGTTGCAGGATAAGCCGGTGCTTATTTTCAGTCTCGAGATGCCCTCGGAGCAGATTATGATGCGTTCTCTGGCATCCCTGTCGCGCGTGGATCAGACCCGCATCCGTACCGGCCAGCTCGACGACGAGGACTGGGCACGCATCTCCGGCACCATGGGTATTCTGCTGGAAAAACGGAACATCTACATCGATGACTCCTCCGGCCTGACGCCGACGGAAGTGCGCTCCCGCGCGCGCCGCATCGCCCGTGAACACGGCGGCATCGGCCTTATCATGATCGACTACCTTCAGCTGATGCGCGTCCCGTCGCTCTCAGACAACCGTACGCTGGAAATTGCAGAGATTTCCCGCTCGCTCAAGGCGTTAGCTAAAGAGCTGCACGTGCCGGTAGTGGCGCTGTCGCAGCTTAACCGCTCCCTGGAACAGCGTGCAGACAAACGCCCGGTCAACTCCGACCTGCGTGAATCCGGCTCCATTGAGCAGGATGCCGACTTAATCATGTTCATCTACCGTGATGAGGTCTATCACGAGAACAGCGACCTGAAAGGGATCGCCGAAATTATTATTGGTAAGCAACGTAACGGCCCCATCGGTACGGTACGTCTGACCTTTAACGGCCAGTGGTCGCGTTTCGACAACTATGCCGGTCCTCAATATGATGATGAGTAATTTCTAAGGAATTCAAATGCAAGCGGCAACTGTTGTGATTAACCGCCGCGCTCTGCGACACAACCTGCAACGTCTGCGTGAACTGGCACCCGCCAGCAGGCTCGTTGCAGTCGTGAAAGCGAACGCTTACGGACACGGTCTTCTTGAGACCGCGCGAACGCTCCCCGATGCCGACGCCTTTGGCGTCGCCCGTCTCGAAGAAGCTCTCCGCCTGCGCGCAGGCGGCATTACGCAACCGATTCTGCTCCTTGAAGGCTTTTTTGAAGCCTCGGATCTGCCGACCATTGCAGACCAGCAGCTGCACACGGCGGTACACAACGAAGAACAACTGGCCGCGCTGGAAACGGCTGAACTGAGCGAGCCGGTCACCGTCTGGATGAAGCTCGATACGGGCATGCACAGGCTGGGCGTGCGTCCGGAAAACGCGGAGGCGTTTTATCAGCGTTTGTGCCAGTGCAAAAATGTGCGTCAGCCGGTCAATATCGTCAGCCACTTTGCCCGTGCCGATGAGCCCGAATGTGGCGCAACCGAGCAGCAGCTTGATATCTTCAACACCTTCTGCGAAGGCAAGCCGGGAATGCGCTCCATTGCGGCATCCGGCGGCATTCTGCTGTGGCCGCAGTCCCACTTCGACTGGGCGCGTCCGGGGATTATCCTGTATGGCGTTTCCCCGCTTGAGAATAAGCCCTGGGGGCCGGACTTAGGCTTTAAGCCGGTGATGTCGCTGGTATCAAAGCTGATTGCCGTGCGGGAGCACAAAGCGGGCGAGCCGGTGGGTTACGGCGGTACCTGGACCAGCGAGCGCGACACGCGGCTTGGCGTGGTGGCGATGGGCTACGGCGACGGCTATCCGCGCGCGGCACCAACGGGCACGCCGGTGCTGGTCAATGGTCGTGAAGTGAAAATTGTCGGCCGCGTGGCGATGGACATGATTTGCGTGGATCTTGGGCCCGGCGCGCAGGATAAAGCGGGCGACGATGCGGTGATGTGGGGTGAAGGTCTGCCCGTTGAACGCATTGCTGAGATTACAAAAGTAAGTGCTTACGAACTTATTACGCGTCTGACGTCGCGGGTGGCGATGAAATACATCGACTGAGCTTTAACGGGATGCGATGCATCCCGCTTCTGTTAACATCCCCCTCGATCTTATTCCGCTTCCGGTTTATTGTTGAAAACCCTGCCTCATAATAATCCGGAGAACATCGCGTGTTTCAGAAAGTAGACGCCTACGCCGGCGACCCTATTCTCTCCTTGATGGAGCGTTTCAAAGAAGATCCTCGCAGCGATAAAGTGAACCTCAGCATTGGTCTTTATTACAACGAGGACGGCATCATTCCTCAACTGAAAGCCGTTGCCGAAGCCGAAGCGCGTCTTAACGCAACCCCGCACGGTGCTTCGCTTTATTTGCCGATGGAAGGGTTAAACACCTACCGTAATACGATTGCGCCGCTGCTGTTTGGTGCGGACCACGCGGTGCTCGCGCAAAAGCGCGTGGCGACTATCCAGACGCTGGGCGGCTCGGGTGCGCTGAAGGTAGGCGCAGATTTCCTGAAAAAATATTTCCCGGATTCCGGCGTGTGGGTCAGCGACCCGACGTGGGAAAACCACGTGGCCATCTTTGAAGGCGCGGGCTTTAAGGTCGAGATCTATCCGTGGTTCGACAGCGAAACCAACGGCGTGCGCGTCGAAGCGCTGCTGGAAAAACTGAACACCCTGCCGGCGCGCAGCATCGTGCTGCTGCACCCATGCTGCCATAACCCGACCGGGGCGGACCTCACCAATGCCCAGTGGGATGCGGTGATCGAGGTGCTGAAGGCACGTAACCTGATCCCGTTTCTCGACATCGCCTATCAGGGCTTTGGCGCGGGCATGGAAGAAGATGCTTACGCCATCCGCGCCGTTGCCAGCGCCGGGCTGCCAGCGCTGGTCAGCAACTCCTTCTCAAAAATCTTCTCTCTCTACGGTGAGCGTGTTGGCGGTCTGTCCGTGGTGTGTGAAGACGCCGAAGCCGCGGGGCGCGTTCTCGGCCAACTGAAAGCGACGGTCCGCCGTATTTACTCCAGCCCGCCGAACTTTGGTGCGCAGGTGGTGGCGACCGTTCTGGGCGACGAACAGCTGAAAGCCACCTGGCTTGCGGAAGTGGAAGCGATGCGCAAGCGCATTCTGTCGATGCGTCAGGAACTTGTTAACGTGCTGAAAGAGGCGGTGCCGGGGCATAACTTCGACTATCTGCTCAAGCAGCGCGGGATGTTCAGCTATACCGGACTGAGCGCGGCACAGGTCGATCGCCTGCGTGACGAGTTCGGTGTCTACCTGATCGCCAGCGGCCGTATGTGCGTGGCGGGCCTGAATGCCGGCAACGTCCAGCGCGTGGCGCAGGCGTTTGCTGCTGTAATGTAAATGCTCACTAACCCAGCCCTCTCCCACCGGGAGAGGGCTGGGGTGAGGGCATCAGACCGCATAAACACGTCCCCCGGCACTTTGTGATCGTCTTCTTTTTATTCATCTTTATAAGTAAAAACTCCTTTCCTTCCCCTCCCGCCGGGGTTATGGTCGGATAGATTTTTGACCATCCACTCAAAATATAAAGATAACAAACTGAATATACAGGGGAAAATATGCGCAAGATCACACTGGCGCTCAGCGCCGCCTGCTTATTGTTCTCGCTTAATAGCGCCGTCGTCGCGCGAGCTTCCGCACCGACGCCGCTTTACACCGGTACCACCGCCGCCATCCTTGCCGAGCAGGCACCCATTCACTGGGTTTCCGTGGCCCAAATCGAAAACAGCCTGATGGGCCGCCCGCCAATGGCCGTGGGCTTCGACATTGACGATACCGTGCTGTTCTCAAGCCCTGGCTTCTGGCGTGGCAAGAAAACGTATTCTCCGGACAGCGAAGCGTATCTGAAGAACCCGGAGTTCTGGGAAAAAATGAATAACGGCTGGGATGAGTTCAGCATTCCGAAAGAGGTGGCCCGCGCGCTGATCGCCATGCACGTTAAGCGCGGCGACAGCATTTACTTTGTCACCGGCCGTAGCCAGACCAAAACGGAGACCGTCTCCAAAACCCTGCAGGACGATTTTCAGATCCCGGCAGCCAGCATGAATCCGGTCATTTTTGCCGGTGATAAAGAGGGACAAAACACCAAAACCCAGTGGCTGGAGCAGAAAAACATCAAAGTGTTCTACGGTGATTCGGATAACGACATTACCGCGGCGCAGGATGTGGGAGCCAGAGCGATCCGGGTGCTGCGTGCCTCTAACTCGACCTATCGACCGCTGCCGATGGCAGGAAAGTTTGGCGAGGAGGTGATTGTTAACTCCGAGTATTAGTTCTTGAGCGGCGGGTTTGATTCTTTTTTGAACAAATCCGCCGCTGCGGGTTTTACCTTTCGCCTTCTTGCTGCACACTTAGAAAGATTCATCTTTCAGAACGGAGCAGCTCATGTGGTATCAACAGACCCTGACCTTAAGCGCTAAACCCCGCGGGTTTCACCTTGTGACGGACGAAGTCATCGGGCAACTCCGCGACCTGTCGCGCGTCAAAACGGGTTTACTGCATCTGCTGCTTCAGCACACGTCAGCCTCCCTCACGCTTAATGAAAATTGCGACCCTACCGTCCGGTCTGATATGGAACACCATTTCCTGAAGACGGTTCCGGACAACGCCCCCTACGAGCACGATTATGAAGGCGCAGATGACATGCCTTCGCATATCAAATCTTCTCTGCTGGGCGTATCGCTGATGCTACCGGTTCATAACGGGCGGCTAATGCTGGGAACGTGGCAAGGGATCTGGCTGGGAGAACATCGCATTCACGGTGGTTCGCGTAAAATTATCGCAACGCTACAAGGGGAATAAAGATGACAATTTCGGATATACTTCAGTACTGCATGAGCAAGCCTGGCGCGGAACAAAGCGTTCACAGCGACTGGAAAGCCACGCAGATCAAAGTGGGAGACGTGCTGTTTGCGATGGTGAAAGAGGTTGAAGGGCGCCCGGCGGCGTCGCTGAAAACCAGCCCGGAACTGGCGGATCTATTACGTCAGCAGCATGATGATGTGAGGCCGAGCCAGCACCTCAATAAGGCGCACTGGAGTACCGTTTATCTGGACGGCTCGCTGCCCGGCTCGCAAATTTACTATCTGGTGGATGCGTCCTATAAGCAGGCGGTTGAACTGCTGCCGGAAGCGACCCGACAGCAGCTCTCCGTGTAACAATTACAGCAACGGTTTAAGGAAGCGCGCGGTGTGCGAGGCTTCGCACTCTGCAACGGTCTCTGGCGTACCGGAGACGAGGATTTCACCCCCGCCGCTGCCGCCTTCCGGGCCGAGATCGACAATCCAGTCCGCGGTTTTAATCACGTCCAGATTATGTTCGATGACCACAATCGTGTTGCCCTGATCGCGCAGCTGGTGCAGCACCTCAAGCAACTGCTGGATATCCGCAAAGTGCAGGCCGGTGGTCGGTTCATCCAGAATGTAGAGCGTCTGGCCGGTACCACGCTTGGACAGCTCGCGCGCCAGCTTCACGCGCTGCGCCTCACCGCCGGACAGGGTTGTTGCTGACTGCCCCAGGCGAATGTAGGTCAGGCCTACGTCCATCAGCGTCTGCAGCTTACGCGCCAGCGCAGGGACGGCGTCAAAGAACTCGCGCGCCTCTTCGATGGTCATGTCCAGCACTTCGTGGATGGTCTTGCCTTTGTATTTAATCTCCAGCGTTTCGCGGTTATAGCGCTTGCCTTTGCACTGGTCGCACGGCACGTAGATATCCGGCAGGAAGTGCATCTCAACCTTGATCACGCCGTCGCCCTGACACGCTTCACAGCGGCCGCCGCGCACGTTAAAGCTGAAACGTCCTGGTGTATACCCGCGCGAACGCGCTTCCGGTACGCCGGCGAAGAGTTCACGTACGGGCGTGAAGACGCCGGTATAGGTCGCCGGGTTGGAACGCGGCGTACGGCCAATCGGGCTCTGGTCGATGTCGATAACCTTGTCGAAATGCTCCAGCCCCTGAATATCGCGGTACGGTGCAGGCTCGGCCAGCGTCGCGCCGTTCAGCGCCGTCTGCGCAATCGGGAACAGCGTATCGTTGATCAGCGTCGATTTACCGGAACCGGACACGCCGGTAATGCAGGTAAACAGGCCAACCGGCAGCGTCAGGGTGACGTCCTTCAGGTTGTTGCCGCGCGCTCCTGTGAGCTTCAGCACTTTTTCCGGGTTCGCCGCGACGCGCTGTTTTGGCACTTCAATTTTGCGCTTGCCGCTCATGTACTGGCCGGTCAGCGACTCGGGCACCGCCATAATGTCCTTCAGCGTACCTTCCGCCACCACTTGGCCGCCGTGCACGCCCGCGCCCGGGCCGATGTCGATCACGTGGTCTGCGGCGCGAATTGCGTCTTCGTCGTGCTCCACCACGATTACCGTGTTGCCGAGATTGCGCAGGTGGATCAGTGTGCCGAGCAGACGCTCGTTGTCGCGCTGGTGCAGGCCGATGGACGGTTCATCCAGCACGTACATCACGCCGACTAAGCCCGCGCCAATCTGGCTCGCCAGACGGATACGCTGGGCTTCACCGCCGGAGAGCGTTTCCGCCGAGCGGGAAAGCGTCAGGTAGTTCAGG
This sequence comes from Enterobacter cloacae complex sp. 385G4, assembly GCF_057320665.1. Classification (NCBI taxonomy): domain Bacteria; kingdom Pseudomonadati; phylum Pseudomonadota; class Gammaproteobacteria; order Enterobacterales; family Enterobacteriaceae; genus Enterobacter; species Enterobacter cloacae complex sp. 385G4. Next base: position 52,476 of record NZ_JBXWDD010000009.1, on the reverse strand, counting down.
CCAACGTTCACGAGGAACTTGAGGCGATCGCCGATCTCTTTCAGCACTTTTTCGGCGATTTTCGCACGCTGGCCGGAAAGCTTCAGGTTGTTGAAGAAGTCCATTGCGTGGCCGATGCTCATGTCTGAGATGGTCGGCAGCGCCGTGTTTTCCACAAACACGTGGCGCGCTTCGCGACGCAGACGCGTGCCCTCGCAGGTGGCGCAGGAGCGGTTGCTGATGAACTTCGCCAGCTCCTCGCGCACCGCGCTGGATTCGGTCTCTTTGTAGCGGCGCTCCATATTGTGCAGCACCCCTTCGAACGGGTGGCGACGCACGGAGGTATCGCCGCGATCGTTCATGTATTTGAACTCGATGTTCTCTTTGCCGGAACCGAACAGGATCACTTTGTGCACGTTCGGGCTCAGGCTCGCCCACGGCGCTTCAACGTCGAATTTGTAGTGCTCCGCCAGCGACTTCAGCATCTGGAAGTAGTAGAAGTTACGCTTATCCCAGCCGCGAATCGCACCGCCCGCGAGCGACAGCTCGGGGTTCTGGATCACGCGATCCGGATCGAAATACTGCTGCATACCCAGACCGTCACAGGTCGGGCACGCGCCCGCCGGGTTGTTGAACGAGAACAGGCGCGGTTCCAGCTCGCGCATGCTGTAGCCGCAAATCGGGCAGGCGAAGTTGGCGGAGAAGAGCAGCTCTTCCGCTTTCGGGTCGTCCATGTCGGAGACCACGGCCGTGCCGCCAGAGAGTTCCAGCGCGGTTTCAAAGGATTCAGCCAGACGCGTGGCGAGATCGTCACGCACCTTAAAGCGGTCAATCACCACTTCGATGGTGTGTTTCTTTTGCAGCTCAAGCTTTGGCGGATCGGACAGGTCACACACTTCGCCGTCGATACGGGCGCGGATATAGCCCTGGCTTGCCAGGTTCTCCAGCGTTTTGGTGTGCTCGCCTTTACGCTCTTTGATGATCGGTGCCAGCAGCATCAGGCGTTTGCCTTCCGGCTGCGACAGCACGTTATCCACCATCTGGCTCACGGTCTGTGCCGCCAGCGGGACATCGTGGTCCGGGCAGCGCGGCTCACCCACGCGGGCATACAGCAGACGCAGGTAGTCATGGATTTCGGTAATGGTACCGACCGTTGAACGCGGGTTATGCGAGGTAGACTTCTGCTCAATAGAGATAGCAGGCGATAACCCTTCAATATGGTCGACATCCGGTTTTTCCATCAGCGACAGGAACTGACGCGCGTACGCCGAGAGCGATTCAACGTAACGACGCTGTCCTTCGGCATACAAGGTGTCGAAAGCCAGTGAGGATTTGCCTGACCCCGAAAGCCCGGTCACGACGATGAGTTTGTCGCGAGGGATTATGAGGTTGATATTCTTGAGATTATGGGTGCGGGCGCCCCGAACTTCGATCTTATCCATTCACCTTTCCCGGTTGGAACACGGATTGCCTGGTTTGTTTGAAGGACAAACGGCTGTCAGAAACGGCTAATTATGACACAAAATGACCTGTTTGAATATACAGTATTGGAATGCATTTTCTGATTCGCTGTGTAACAATGTCGAGTGGCGAGAGAACTCTGGAACGTGCTACGCAACTATCAAAGTGCAGCATGGAAATGGTACACTCGCGCGTTTACACTATTAAGAAACGTATTCAGGAGACACGAACATGGCCAGCAGAGGCGTAAACAAGGTGATTCTCGTCGGTAATCTGGGCCAGGACCCGGAAGTACGCTACATGCCGAGTGGTGGCGCAGTTGCCAACATTACGCTGGCTACTTCCGAATCCTGGCGTGATAAAGCGACCGGTGAAATGAAAGAGCAGACCGAATGGCACCGCGTTGTGCTGTTTGGCAAACTGGCCGAAGTGGCCGGTGAGTATCTGCGTAAAGGTTCTCAGGTCTATATCGAAGGCCAGCTGCGTACCCGCAAATGGACCGACCAATCCGGTCAGGAAAAATACACCACGGAAGTGGTGGTGAACGTGGGCGGTACCATGCAAATGCTGGGTGGCCGTCAGGGCGGTGGCGCACCGGCAGGTGGCGGTCAGAACCAGCAGCAGGGCGGTTGGGGTCAGCCTCAGCAGCCGCAGGGCGGCAACCAGTTCAGCGGCGGCGCGCAGTCTCGTCCGCAGCAGCAGTCTGCTCCGGCACCGTCTAACGAACCGCCAATGGACTTCGACGACGATATCCCGTTCTGATCAACGGATGCTAAAACAAAAAACCCAGACATCGTCTGGGTTTTTTGTTGCTGAAGGGATCAGGTAATGACCATCGGCCAGTCTGGTGGCGTGTGGCTCATCGCCTCAACCATCACTACTTTAATATTTTCCCAGACGGCGGCCATATCCAGCAGGGTGATGCCCAGCAGGCCCGTTGCGAACCAGCAAGCCGCGCCAAGCCCTAGCAGGGTACTGATGACGGCAAGACCCGCGTAGTCGGATTTACGAAACTGAATGTTCAGCGTGCTGGCTAAAAACATCAAAAACGCACTCAACAAGGGCCAGCGCAGGAGAACCATGCTGGTAGTAATGGTTGCCATAAAACCCATCCTCTACAAAACAGACGAACTGAATGAAACAGTGTTTCTCGTTACACATTATGTGTGAACTATATCACATTTGTTGATTTATTCGCCAGTGTCTGCGTAGCCAAAAAAGGGGATTTTATTACCCGAAAAAAAGAGCATGCGGTTCGGGACCGCCTTCGCACAGGGGGAGGCGGATCCACAACGCGCTGAGGTAATCCCGTCGGGTAAGTGGGGAAGAGCATCTGGAGGCAAAGAGACGTCCAGCCGTGCCGTTTTTAGGAGAAGCATTATTTTCTGATAATATTGTGATGATGTCTGATTATTTATAAATCAACGAACAAAATACACCCGCATAAATAGGATAAAACGTCACGTTGGCGTTGTGCTTTTTTCATGCCGCCAGAAGTTTGGCTTAATCAGCGATCCTCTGTGGTGTTCTCTCAAAACCACCCAGGCGTGGTGGATAATTATTTTCCTTAATTGAAACGGAACGAATACTTACAGTTTAGCTTACGGGAAAATATTATCGTCATAACGAAATTTAAGATTTTTAATACTAAAAGTCAGTTGCTAACTTCGCATGATTCATGCAACGTAATCACCTGTTTAACAAAGCATCCGGCCTTCATTACTACAGGCGTACAACATGCAGGGATATAGGGCGGGAAATGAATCGTAGCGCGCGGCGCAAAATACTCAGGGTGGTAGGAATCATCATGGTAGTTATGCTGCCGGTGATGCTTGCTCTATGGTTTGCCCAGCTGAGAGCCGAGTCGGAAACGAGCGCTCAGCTACGTACATTTGCTGAACTGGCTTTAGACAAAACAGAACTGGTAATTCAACAAGTTGACCTGGCCAGGGACGAGGCAGAAAAATATCAGGGTGAACGTTGTACGCCGGAACATCGTCAATATATGTTGAACGTTGTTCGTGGCCGCCTGTTTGTCGCCGATTTAATTTATGCTGAAGGTCAGAATTTTCTTTGTTCGACCGTTTTTACACCGGATCAACCCTACGTCATTCCGGTCGCTAATTACACGCGTAAACCTGACGTTGCTATCTATTATTTTCGCGATACGCCATTTTATACTGGCTATAAAATGACATATATGCAGCGCGGAAATTATGTCGTGGTTGTCAATCCGCTTTCTTACAGTGAAGTGATGTCTACCGATCATTCCCTCGCATGGGGGGTATACGACACGGTAACTAATGCCTTCTTTTCCGTCAGCCAGAAAGCCAATGCGACTTTATTAAATTCGATGATTCGGGATAAGGAATCGGTATTTCAAAAAGATAACCGTTTCTATACCGTCGTGAAATCGACAAATCGGCCTATTGCCGCCATCGTGTCGACGTCAGATAAACGTTTTTATGAAACGCTCTATCACCAGGCGACGTTGACGCTACCGCTGGGAATGATCTGCAGCATTATTATTTTGCTGGTGTGGTCCCGCACCCATCGTGAGCTTAATTCGCCGGGGCGCTTACTGCACCGGGCGCTGAACAAGCGCCAGCTTTGTGTGCACTATCAGCCGATTATTGATATCAAGAACAACCAGTGTGTGGGGGCAGAGGCGCTGTTGCGCTGGCCTGGTTTCAATGGGCAGGTAATGAGCCCGGCTGACTTTATTCCGCTTGCGGAAAAAGAGGGAATGAGCGAGCGGATCACGGATTATGTCGTTGAGGAGGTGTTCAGCGATCTGGGCCATTTCCTGGCGGCGCATCCGCATCTCTATATTTCGATCAACCTGTCGGCCACGGACTTCCACTCCTCGCGGCTGATCGCCATGATTTCTGACAAGGCCCGGCACTACGCCGTACGCGCCCAGCAAATTAAAATTGAAGTGACGGAACGCGGCTTTATCGATGTGCCAAAAACCACGCCGGTGATTCAGGCCTTCCGTCAGGCGGGCTATGAAGTGGCGATCGATGATTTCGGGACCGGTTATTCCAACCTGCACAACCTCTACTCGTTGAACGTGGATATTCTGAAAATCGATAAATCGTTTATCGACACCTTAACCACCAACAGTACCAGCCACCTGATCGCCGAGCATATTATCGAGATGGCGCAAAGCCTGCGGCTTAAAACCATTGCGGAAGGGGTTGAGACGGCTGAGCAGGTGAGCTGGCTGTTGAAGCGCGGCGTTGAGTTCTGTCAGGGATGGCACTTCGCGAAAGCGATGCCGCCCCAGGAGTTTATGACCTGGCAGCAGCAACCTTTGCACTGATATGCATTAATTCAACTGGTGGCGATAATCGCTCGGCGTACGGTCAAACTCGCGGCGAAACACGCGGGAAAAGGTTTGTTGCGAAACATAGCCAAGATCCATCGCGATATCAAAAATCGGCCGCTGCGTTGAGCGTAACGCCTGCGCCGCCAGCAGGAGCCTGCGCTGGCGAATGTATTCCCCCAGCGTCTGGTGCATGACCGTGCGGAACATTCTCTGTAAATACCATTTCGAATAGCCCGATTTTTTTGCGACCACATCAATGTTCAACGGTTGGTCGATATGATCGTCAATCCATTCAATAAGTGTCTGAATAATTTGCTGATGCGACATAAGGTTGCCCCTCTGTAGATACAACTTTCTCGGTTGATTCGTCGTTTTCTCTGCGGGGGAGTATAATTCCTCAAGTTAACTTGAGGTAAAGAGGTTTTATGGAAAAGAGATTGCCGCGCATTAAAGCGCTTTTAACCCCCGGCGAAGTGGCAAAGCGAAGCGGCGTTGCGGTATCGGCGCTCCACTTCTATGAAAGCAAAGGGTTAATTAAAAGCATCCGTAACGGCGGAAACCAGCGCCGCTACACCCGTGACGTGCTCCGCTACGTGGCGATTATCAAAATTGCGCAACGCATCGGCATTCCCCTGGCGACGATCGGTGAGGCATTCGGCGTGTTGCCGGAAGGGCATACGCTTAGCCCGAAAGAGTGGAAAGAGCTTTCATCCCAGTGGCGTGAAGAGCTGGACAGGCGTATCCACACGCTGGTGGCGCTGCGTGACGAGCTGGACGGCTGTATCGGCTGCGGCTGCCTGTCCCGTAGCGACTGCCCGCTACGTAACCCTGGCGACAGGCTGGGCGAGCAGGGGACCGGGGCGCGGCTGCTGGAGGAGGATTAAGTTCTTGCGGCAAAAAGCATAATAAAGAACTAAAGCGCCACTAAGGGCGCTTTAGTTTTTCCCGGTCTTTGTCTTTCTCTCTATCCCGCTGGTTCACGGGAGGGTTTCCCCCGACATCAGCACCCCTCGTGTCGAGCTGGTTGGGGAGGTTCCGGATTGTGCTGACACTTTAATTCTATGCAAGACCCGTATTTTCGCCAGCCGCGCTAGCCGTTTTTTAGACGAAATATTTTCGCGGTGTTGTTCGATTTTCTATAGTTAAAAAGTATGAATAACAGGAGAAAATCATGCTCACGGTACATCACCTTAACCAGTCGCGCTCGCACCGCGTGATCTGGGCGCTGGAAGAGCTCGCCCTGCCTTATGAGATTGTTCACTACCAGCGCGAAAAGAACATGCTGGCACCCGAGTCCCTCAAAAAGGTGCATCCGTTGGGCAAATCGCCGGTCATTGAAGATAACGGGCTGATCCTTGCGGAGTCAGGCGCCATTCTGGAGTATCTGCAGGAAACCTATGATGCCGAATCGCGGCTGAAGCCTTTAGACCCCGCGCATAAGGTGCAATACCGCTTCTGGCTGCATTACGCAGAAGGGTCGCTGATGCCGCTGCTGCTCATGAAGCTGGTCTTCAGCAGCCTGGGAAAGCCGCCCGTGCCGTTTGGCATCCGAACGCTGGGCAAGGCTCTGGGGCAGGGGGTACAGAAAGGGTATCTCAACCCCCAGCTGGAGACCCATGCGCGCTTTATTGACTCACATCTTGCTAAAAACAGCTGGTTTGCCGGAGAGACGTTAAGCATGGCCGACATTCAGATGAGCTTCCCCCTCTTTGCCCTGCTGGCGCGCGGCGGCATTGCTAATCTGCCGCATATTCAGGCATGGAAGCAAAAAGTGGAAACTAGTCCTGGCTGGCAAAGAACCCTGCAACAAGGTGGCCCGTTAACGATCCCGGGCGAGGATTGAAATGTAAACAAATTGCGCATAGACGATAACGTTTGCGCATCCTCTGTTTATTTCTTCATCGTCATAAGTGAATTTTAGCGAAAAACGGCAAAGTTCAGTTGAAAAGGGCGGGTATTAGGCTGGATAATCGTTTGCCTTAATTTGACCACCCGTTTTATAAGCGCGGAGCTAAACGTTTGCTTTTTTTGTGACGCCCTTTCGTCGCAAACGCAACACACGGATTTGACGTTTTAGCTGGCAGCGGTGTCTCCACCACGCTTATGGACGTTCTATAAAAACTCTCAGGGGATGTTTTCTATGTCTACGCCATCTGCGCGTACCGGCGGTTCACTTGACGCCATGTTTAAAATTTCGGCTCGTGGCAGCACCGTGCGCCAGGAAGTCGTTGCCGGTCTGACCACGTTTCTGGCGATGGTTTACTCCGTCATCGTGGTGCCGGGCATGCTGGGCAAGGCGGGCTTCCCGCCTGCGGCTGTCTTTGTCGCCACCTGCCTGGTGGCCGGCGTGGGCTCCATCGTAATGGGCCTGTGGGCGAACCTGCCGCTGGCGATTGGTTGCGCCATCTCTTTGACCGCCTTTACCGCGTTCAGTCTGGTGCTGGGCCAGCAGATCAGCGTACCGGTTGCCCTCGGCGCCGTGTTCCTGATGGGCGTACTGTTTACCGTTATTTCTGCCACCGGCATCCGTAGCTGGATTTTGCGCAACCTGCCGCAGGGCGTGGCGCACGGCACCGGTATCGGTATCGGCCTGTTCCTGCTGCTGATCGCTGCCAACGGCGTGGGTCTGGTCATCAAGAACCCGCTGGACGGCCTGCCGGTAGCGCTCGGTCATTTCGCGAGCTTCCCGGTCATTATGTCGCTCATCGGTCTGGCGGTGATTATCGGCCTGGAAAAACTGAAGGTGCCGGGCGGCATTTTGCTGACCATTATTGGCATTTCCATTGTCGGCCTGATTTTCGATCCGACCGTTCACTTCTCCGGTATTTTCGCCATGCCGTCGCTGAGCGATGACAAAGGCAACTCCCTGATCGGCAGCCTGGATATCGTCGGCGCGCTGAACCCGGTGATCCTGCCAAGCGTGCTGGCGCTGGTGATGACCGCGGTATTTGACGCCACCGGTACCATTCGCGCGGTGGCCGGGCAGGCCAACCTGCTGGATAAAGACGGTCAGATTATTGATGGCGGCAAAGCGCTGACCACCGACTCCCTGAGCAGCGTCTTCTCTGGTCTGGTGGGTGCGGCGCCTGCGGCGGTGTATATCGAATCTGCAGCGGGTACGGCGGCAGGCGGTAAAACCGGCCTGACGGCCATCACCGTTGGCGTGCTGTTCCTGCTGATCCTGTTCCTCTCTCCGCTCTCCTACCTGGTGCCTGCGTATGCGACCGCGCCAGCGCTGATGTACGTCGGCCTGCTGATGCTGAGCAACGTGGCGAAAATCGATTTTGCGGACTTCGTGGATGCGATGTCCGGCCTGATTACCGCAGTGTTTATCGTCCTGACCTGTAACATCGTGACCGGCATTATGATCGGCTTTGCCTCGCTGGTGATTGGCCGCCTGGTCTCCGGTGAGTGGCGCAAGCTGAACATCGGCACCGTGGTGATCGCCGTTGCGCTGGTGGCATTCTACGCGGGCGGCTGGGCAATCTAAATTATCCATTGATGCGAAAACGGGTGGCTCAGGCCGCCCGTTTTTATTTTCAGGACTCATCCCGTTGCCTTTTGCGTTACTCTGGAGAGGATAGAATAAGAGGCACGACGCCTCAGGTTTGGCTTAAAAAGAAACACAGCAAACAGGGAACGCATGGAAATTTTCTTCACAATACTCATCATGACCCTTGTGGTCTCATTATCCGGGGTGGTTACACGCGTACTGCCCTTCCAGGTCCCCCTGCCTTTAATGCAAATAGCCATCGGCGCGCTGCTGGCGTGGCCGACGTTCGGTCTGCACGTGGAGTTCGATCCGGAACTGTTCCTCGTGCTGTTTATCCCGCCGCTGCTGTTTGCTGATGGGTGGAAAACGCCGACGCGCGAATTTCTTGAGCACGGGCGAGAGATCTTCGGCCTGGCGCTGGCGCTGGTGGTCGTTACCGTGGTTGGGATTGGTTTCCTGATCTACTGGGCCGTACCGGGTATCCCGTTAATTCCCGCCTTTGCGCTGGCCGCCGTGCTGTCGCCGACCGACGCCGTGGCCCTTTCCGGCATTGTGGGTGAAGGGCGCATTCCGAAGAAAATAATGGGCATTTTGCAGGGCGAGGCGTTGATGAACGACGCTTCCGGCCTGGTGGCCCTGAAGTTTGCCGTGGCGGTAGCCATGGGCACCATGGTCTTTACCATTGGTGGCGCGACCCTGGAATTCTTCAAGGTGGCGATTGGCGGTATTCTCGCGGGCTTCGTGGTGAGCTGGCTATACGGTCGTTCGCTGCGCTTCCTCAGCCGCTGGGGCGGCGATGAACCGGCGACGCAAATCGTTCTGCTGTTCCTGCTGCCGTTTGCCTCTTACCTTATCGCTGAACATATCGGCGTCTCGGGCATTCTGGCGGCGGTAGCGGCGGGGATGACCATCACCCGTTCCGGCGTGATGCGCCGCGCGCCGCTGGCGATGCGCCTGCGCGCCAACAGCACCTGGGCGATGCTGGAGTTTGTCTTTAACGGCATGGTCTTCCTGCTGCTGGGCCTGCAGCTGCCGGGCATCATGGAATCCTCGCTGATCGCGGCGGAGGCGGATCCAAACGTTGAAGTCTGGATGCTGTTTACCGATATCGTGCTGATCTACATGGCATTAATGCTGGTGCGTTTCGGCTGGCTGTGGACGATGAAAAAATTCAGCATGCGCTTCCTGACCAAAAAACCGATGGAGTTTGGCTCCTGGACCACGCGCGAGCTGCTGATTGCCTCCTTCGCGGGCGTACGCGGGGCGATAACCCTCGCCGGTGTGCTCTCTATTCCGCTGCTGCTGCCGACGGGCGACGTCTTCCCGGCGCGCTACGAGCTGGTGTTCCTGGCGGCGGGCGTGATCCTCTTCTCGCTGTTTGTCGGCGTGATTATGCTGCCGATTTTACTCCAGCACATTGATGCCGGTGACTCGACCCAACAGCACAAAGAGGAGCGGATAGCCCGCGCGGCGACGGCGGAAGTGGCGATAGTGGCCATTGAGAAGATGGAGGAGCGTCTGGCTGCCGATGCCGAAGAGAACATTGATAACCAGCTGCTGAAGGAAGTCAGTTCACGCGTAATTGGTAATTTGCGCCGTCGTGCTGACGGACGTAACGACGTGGAAAGCTCGCTGCAGGAAGAGAACCTGGAGCGTCGTTTCCGCCTGGCGGCGCTGCGCTCCGAGCGTGCCGAGCTGTATCACCTGCGCGCCACGCGCCAGATCAGCAACGAGACGCTGCAAAAGCTGCTGCACGATCTGGACCTGTTAGAAGCGCTGTTAATAGAGAATCAGTAGCGCGCTTTTGCCCGGTGGCGCTGCGCTTACCGGGCCTACGTTTGAACCGTAGGCCGGGTAAGGCGAAGCCGCCACCCGGCACTATTCAGACCGCACCCAAAACCCCTCACAACATTGCAGCCACGCCTGTGCGCTGTGCGAAAGATACACCCCTTCACGCCAAATCATCCCCAACTGCCAGTGCAGGTCACTCTCCAGCGGGATCCAGCGCAGCGTGTTTTTATCCAGCCGCTCGCAGATCGGCTGCGGCAGAATGGCAATTCCCACGCCCGCCTGCACCATTGCCGCGAGGAAATCCCACTGGCCGCTGCGCACCGCAATGCGCGGCTTCACGTTATGGTGGTTAAACAGGGTCATCAGCTGGCGGCTTAAGGCGAAGTCTTCGTTGTAGATCAGCAGCGGGTGTTCGCCGAGCAGATCGGGCTTCACTGAGTCTATCTTCAGCCAGTCGCCGGAGCGGGGCACCAGCACGCACAGTGGATGGCTGAACAGCGGCAGCGTTGCCAGCCCGCTCTCTTCCTCCACAGGAAGGGCCGTCATCGCCACGTCCAGCTCGCCGTTGATCACCGCCTGCTGCACGGTCAGGCCGCCAAACTCAGATATTTTAAGCTCAACGCCGGGGTAGCGCTGGCGGAACAGGCTTATCGGCCCGGCCATCATCATGCCAACCATCGGCGGAATGCCGAGCCGCAGCAGACCTTTCGTCAGGTGGTTGATGTCCGCAAGCTCGGCCTCAAGCTGGCGAAACTCCGCCAGGATCGCCAGCCCGCGCTCGAACACCACGCGTCCGGTATCGGTCAGCAGCAGCTTGCGTCCGTCGCGGATCAGCAGGGTGCAGTTCAGCTCGTCTTCGAGGTTTTTCAGCATTTTGCTGATGGTTGGCTGGGTAACGAACAACTTCTCCGCTGCGCGGGTAAAACTTTGCTGGCGAACCACCTCGACAAAATAGCGCAGCGTTCTTATGTCCATGATTATTCCTCGAAACTATACCTTCGATGATTTTAATTCATTTCAGTCGATGACGTACGCTCACTATACTGGCGCCTCGTCTCATTTCTGAGGAAAACCCCCATGGCCGTGGCGTTAAGCCGTGTTACGCCTGCCGTTGTGCAACGACTCCAGGTCCCGGTTCAGGTACTGCTCTACGCGGGACTGTTTATTTTTGCGGAATACCTTGTCGACTGGCTGCACCTGCCTTTACCCGCCAACCTGGTGGGAATGGTGCTGATGCTGGTGCTGATCCTCTGCCGCGCGTTGCCCCTCAGCTGGGTGCGCGCCGGCGCGCGCTGGCTGCTGGCGGAGATGCTGCTGTTCTTCGTTCCGGCCGTGGTGGCGGTGGTGAACTATGCGCAGCTGCTGATGGTCGACGGCTGGCGCATCTTCGCGGTTATTGCCCTGAGCACGCTGATGGTGCTGGGTGCCACCGCCTGGGTGGTGGATAAGGTGTACCGGTTCGAAATCAGCAGGCAAAAGCATGACTAACTTTCAGATAAGCGTGCTGTGCCTGATCGTGACGGTCGCCATCTACTTTGCCAACAAACGCCTGTATCGCCGCTTTCGCACGCTGCCGCTGATGCCGCTGGTCTTCACGCCCATCCTGCTGGTGCTGATGCTGGTCTTCGGCCATATCTCCTGGCAGAACTACATTGGTGAATCCCACTGGCTGCTGTGGCTGCTCGGCCCGGCAACCATCGCTTTTGCCGTACCCGTTTATGAAAACCTGGCCATTATCAAACGCCACTGGATGTCGCTCAGCGCGGGCGTCGTCACCGCCACGGTGGTGGCGGTCTGTAGCTCCGTCTGGCTGGCGAGGCTGTTTACCCTCTCCGATGAAATTCAGCGCAGCCTGGCCGTGCGCTCGGTGACCACGCCGTTTGCGCTGGCGGCCGCCAAACCGCTCGGCGGGCAGCCGGATCTGGTGGCGCTGTTTGTGGTCGTCACCGGCGTATTCGGCATGGCGGTGGGGGATGTGCTGTTTCTGCGGCTGTCCATTCGGGAAGGGATGGCGAAAGGAGCAGGGTTTGGCGCGGCATCTCATGGGGCAGGCACGGCGCGTTCGTATGAGCTGGGTCAGCAGGAAGGGGTCGTTGCAAGCCTGGTGATGATGCTCTCGGGCGTAACGATGGTGCTGATTGCGCCGCTGGTGGCGTGGGTGATGTTTTAAGCTCCCCGGCCAGAGTAACCGGGGAGAAAGGCTTAGTGCGCGCGGCCCTGCTCAACGCCGAGGCCGGTCTGCGAGCGGATAAACTGGGCGCGGAATTTCTCACGCTCCAGGTTACCCTCCGGCGAGTTGTCGGTAGCCGAGAAGACCCAGATACCGATAAACGCCACGGCAATGGAGAACAGCGCCGGGTACTCGTACGGGAAGATAGCGCTTTCGTGACCGAGGATCTGCACCCAGATGGTCGGGCCGAGGATCATCAGAATTACCGCTGTTAGCAGGCCGAGCCAGCCGCCTATCATCGCCCCACGGGTGGTCAGTTTGGACCAGTACATGGAGAGCAGAATGATTGGGAAGTTACAGCTTGCCGCAATCGAGAAGGCCAGTCCCACCATAAAGGCGATGTTCTGCTTCTCAAACAGGATCCCCAGCAGAATAGCGACCACGCCCAGCACCAGCACGGTGATTTTGGAAACCTTCAGCTCGTCGCGCTCGCTCGCGCCTTTACGGAAGACGTTGGCGTAGAGGTCGTGCGATACCGCAGACGCGCCCGCCAGCGTCAGCCCGGCGACCACCGCAAGGATGGTGGCGAAGGCCACGGCGGAGATAAAGCCGAGGAACAGATTGCCGCCCACCGCGTCGGCCAGGTGCACCGCCGCCATGTTGTTACCGCCAATCAGCGCACCCGCCGCGTCTTTAAACGCCGGGTTCGCGCCCACCAGCATGATCGCGCCGAAGCCGATGATAAAGGTCAGGATGTAGAAGTAACCCATAAAGCCGGTGGCGTAGAAGACGCTCTTACGCGCTTCACGCGCGTCTGACACCGTGAAGAAACGCATCAGAATGTGCGGCAGGCCAGCGGTACCAAACATCAGGCCGAGACCGAGAGAGAGCGCGGAGATCGGATCTTTCACCAGCCCGCCCGGGCTCATGATCGCTTCTCCTTTCGGGTGGACAGCCATCGCTTCAGTGAACAGGTTATTGAAGCTGAAGCCGACGTGTTTCATCACCATAAAGGCCATAAAGCTCGCGCCGAACAGCAGCAGTACGGCTTTGATGATCTGCACCCAGGTGGTGGCCAGCATGCCGCCGAACAGAACGTACATCACCATCAGCACGCCCACCAGCACCACCGCGACGTGGTAGTTCAGGCCAAACAGCAGTTCGATAAGCTTGCCCGCGCCCACCATCTGGGCGATCAGATACAGCGCCACCACCACCAGCGAGCCGCAGGCGGAGAGGGTACGAATCGGCCCCTGCTTCAGGCGATAGGATGCCACGTCAGCGAAGGTGTAACGTCCCAGGTTGCGCAAGCGTTCGGCAATCAGGAACAGAATGATCGGCCAGCCGACAAGGAAGCCGAGGGAGTAGATCAGGCCGTCATAGCCGGAGGTGTACACCAGCGCGGAGATCCCGAGGAACGAGGCGGCGGACATAAAGTCACCCGCAATCGCCAGGCCGTTCTGGAAGCCGGTAATGTTGCCGCCCGCAGTGTAGTAATCGTTACGGGAGCGAACGCGTTTCGATGCCCAGTACGTAATGTACAGCGTCAGCACCACGAAAATCAGGAACATGATAATCGCCTGCCAGTTGGTTGGCTGGCGCTGTACCTCGCCGGTAATGGCATCCGCCGCGTGGGCGGCAAAGGGAAGTGTGGCGGCTAGCGCCGTCAGGACTCGCTTCATGATGCTTTTACCTCTTGCAGTACCGCTTTATTAAGACGATCGAACTCACCGTTCGCGCGCCAGACGTAGACGCCGGTCAGCACAAACGAAATCACGATCACGCCAATGCCAATGGGGATACCGCGCGTCACGCTGGTGCCCTCATGTAACGGGGTGCCCAGCCAGTGCGGCGCAAAGGCGATCAGCAGAATAAAGCCGACGTAGATAATCAGCATGATGATGGAAAGGGTGAAGGCAAACCGTTGCCGCTTATCGACGAGCTCCCTGTAGTGCGCACTATTCTCTATCTGCTGACAAATATCGTTATTCATCACAGAAATCTCCAGAGGTAAGGTTGGTTTGTTTTATCCCCTCTCCCCTATGGGGAGAGGGTTAGGGTGAGGGGAGGAAGGTGCGGTCTGATGCCCTCACCCCGGCCCTCTCCCACGGGGAGAGGGAGAAAACACTACGATGGCATTGCGATGGCCTGCTTCTCTTCGAGCAGTTTGTCCACCACGCCAGGATCGGCAAGCGTTGAGGTATCGCCGAGGTTGCTGGTATCGCCTGCCGCGATTTTGCGCAGGATACGGCGCATAATCTTGCCGGAACGGGTTTTCGGCAGCGAGTCTGTCCAGTGCAGTACGTCCGGCGTGGCAAGCGGGCCAATCTCTTTACGTACCCAGTTGCGCACCTCGGTATACAGCTCCGGCGACGGCTCTTCACCGTGGTTCAGGGTGACGTAGGCGTAGATCGCCTGGCCCTTGATGTTGTGAGGAATGCCGACCACCGCCGCTTCGGCAATCTTCGGATGCGACACCAGCGCGGACTCAATCTCTGCCGTACCCAGACGGTGGCCGGAAACGTTCAGCACGTCGTCCACGCGTCCGGTGATCCAGTAATAACCATCTTCATCCCGGCGCGCGCCGTCGCCGCTGAAGTACATGTTTTTAAAGGTCGAGAAGTAGGTCTGCTCGAAGCGCTCGTGATCGCCAAACAGCGTGCGCGCCTGGCCCGGCCAGGAGTCTGTGATCACCAGGTTACCCTCGGTGGCGCCTTCCTGCGGATTACCTTCGTTATCCACCAGCGCAGGCTGCACGCCGAAGAACGGACGGGTTGCCGAGCCGGCCTTCAGCTGCGTGGCACCCGGCATTGGGGTGATCATGAAGCCGCCGGTTTCGGTCTGCCACCAGGTGTCCATCACCGGGCACTTCTCGTTACCGATTTTCTTCCAGTACCACTCCCAGGCTTCCGGGTTGATGGGCTCGCCCACGGAGCCGAGGATGCGCAATGAGGAGCGGTCAGTGCCCTCGATGGCCTTATCACCTTCCGCCATTAACGCGCGGATCGCCGTTGGCGCGGTGTAAAGAATGTTGACCTGGTGCTTATCGACCACCTGACACATGCGCGCCGGGGTCGGCCAGTTCGGTACGCCCTCAAACATCAGCGTCGTTGCGCCGCAGGCCAGCGGGCCGTACAGCAGGTAGCTGTGTCCGGTGACCCAGCCCACGTCGGCGGTACACCAGTAGATGTCGCCCGGATGGTAGTCGAAGACGTATTTGAAGGTGGTGGCCGCATAGACCAGATAGCCGCCGGTGGTGTGCAGTACGCCTTTCGGTTTACCGGTTGAGCCGGAGGTGTAAAGGATAAACAGCGGATCTTCCGCGTTCATCTCTTCCGGCTGATGCTGGTCGCTCGCTTTTTCAATCAGGTCGCTCCACCACAGGTCGCGCCCCTCGTGCCAGTCGATCTTGCCGCCGGTACGCTTGAGGACAATGACGTTGCTGACCGTTTTGACGTTCGGGTTTTTCAGTGCTTCATCGACGTTTTTCTTCAGCGGAATACCGCGCCCGGCGCGTACGCCCTCGTCGGCGGTGATCACCAGCTTCGAGTTCGAGTCAACGATGCGCCCGGCAACCGCTTCAGGGGAGAAGCCGCCGAAGATGACGGAGTGGATCGCGCCGATACGCGCGCAAGCGAGCATAGCTACCGCCGCTTCCGGTACCATCGGCATGTAGATCGCCACCACGTCGCCTTTTTTAATCCCCTGGTCCAGCAGCACGTTAGCGAAGCGGCAGACGTCGCGGTGCAGCTCTTTATAAGAGATGTGCTTGCTCTGAGAGGCATCGTCGCCTTCCCAGATAATGGCCGTTTCGTTGCCGCGTTCGGCAAGATGGCGGTCAAGGCAGTTCGCCGCCAGGTTCAGCGTGCCGTCTTCATACCATTTAATGGAGACGTTGCCTGGCGCGAAAGAGGTATTCTTCACCTTCTGATAAGGTTTGATCCAGTCAAGGATGTGACCCTGCTCGCCCCAGAAGGCGTCCGGGTTGGTAACAGATTGCTGATATTTCTCGTGGTACTGCTCCGGGGTGATCAGGCAACGGTCCGCAATGTTTGCGGGAATGTCGTGTTTGTGTATTTGGCTCATGGCTTTTTTTCTCCTTGCAAGATGTTAATAATATGTCGCAAAAACGTTAATAGTAGGGGCTTTACAAGCTTTGTTTAGTATTTGGGCGACAGATCACGCATTGTTTGAACAGGTTGAAAATTGAGCGAATGAAACTTTGAAGGGAAATAATTCACGATGCCGATTATTCACAATTCTTTATAAAAAAGCGTTTTTATAACAAAAGGTTATTTATCAGAATTATGACAAACTCGCGTCATAACCGCTTTTGATAGTGAAATGCGTCGTTCTTTAAGGCTTGCGCAACAGGTCGTGCAAATGATACTCATACGCCGCGTTAAAAAATCCCATAAACCAACGCAACACAATTCATACCCTTTCAGTATGTCTCCATATTCATGCAGTTTTGCTGGTGCGGAGATTTCATTGAGGAAGTCAGTTTCTATGAAAAATTTGAAAGTCAGCCTGGCCTGGCAGATCCTGCTGGCCCTTGTGCTGGGCATCTTGCTGGGCAGTTATCTTCATTATCATAGCGACAGCCGCGAGTGGCTGATTGCGAACCTGCTCTCTCCGGCAGGCGATATTTTTATTCATCTGATTAAGATGATTGTTGTGCCCATTGTGATCTCGACGCTGGTGGTCGGTATCGCGGGCGTCGGCGATGCGAAGCAGTTAGGTCGCATTGGCGCGAAAACTATTCTCTATTTCGAAGTGATCACCACGGTTGCGATTATCCTCGGCATAACGCTGGCGAACGTATTCCAGCCAGGCTCCGGGATCGATATGTCGCAGCTGGCGACGGTGGATATTTCGAAATACCAAAGCACCACCGCTGACGTGCAGAGCCATTCCCATGGTCTGATGGGGACTATTCTGTCGCTGGTGCCGACCAACATCATTGCTTCCATGGCGAAAGGCGAGATGCTGCCGATCATCTTCTTCTCGGTGCTGTTTGGTCTGGGGCTCTCCTCCCTGCCGGCAACACACCGTGAGCCGCTGGTCACCGTGTTCCGCTCTATCTCCGAAACCATGTTCAAAGTGACCCACATGGTGATGCGCTACGCGCCGGTTGGGGTGTTCGCGCTTATCGCCGTGACCGTGGCGAACTTTGGTTTTGCCTCCCTGTGGCCGCTGGCGAAGCTGGTGATCCTGGTGCACTTCGCCATTCTGTTCTTCGCACTGGTGGTGCTGGGGATTGTGGCGCGCCTGTGCGGGCTGAGTATCTGGATCCTGATCCGTATCCTGAAGGATGAACTGATTCTGGCGTACTCCACCGCAAGCTCTGAGAGCGTGCTGCCGCGCATCATTGAGAAGATGGAGGCGTACGGCGCGCCAGCGTCGATAACGAGCTTCGTGGTGCCGACCGGCTACTCCTTTAACCTGGATGGCTCGACGTTGTACCAGAGTATTGCGGCGATCTTTATCGCGCAGCTGTACGGCATTGACCTGTCACTGTGGCAGGAGATCGTACTGGTTCTGACGCTGATGGTGACCTCAAAGGGCATCGCAGGCGTGCCGGGCGTCTCCTTCGTGGTGCTGCTGGCGACGCTGGGCAGCGTGGGCATTCCGCTGGAAGGCCTGGCGTTTATTGCCGGTGTGGACCGTATCCTCGACATGGCGCGTACCGCGCTGAACGTGGTGGGTAATGCGCTGGCGGTGCTGGTGATCGCCAAGTGGGAACACAAATTCGACCGTAAAAAAGCGCTGGCGTATGAACGCGAAGTGCTGGGTCGTTTTGATAAGACGGCTGACCAGTAACATCCTAAGCCCGGTGGCGCTGCGCTTACCGGGCCTACGGGTTTTGTAGGCCGGGTAAGGCGAAGCCGCCACCCGGCACGTTATTCTCCGCTCAACGCATCAAACTCCTCACACCCCGTATCAAACCCTTCGGTACAGCTCAGGTTTAGCCAGTAGAGCGCTTTCTGCTTATTCGGCGTGATAAAGCCTTTCTCACCCTGCTGGAACAGCATCCCTGCCCAGTACTCCGCATAGCCCGTACGTGACAGGGACGAGCTGCGCTTAAACCATGATGCCGCCTGTACGTCATCCTGCGGCACCTCTACACCGTTGGCATAAATCAGCCCCAGCAGCAGTTGCGCATCGACCGCCGAGTCGTTGTCGATATCTTCGGCCGCCGTTTGCAGGAGCTTGATGGCCTGAGGATAGTCGGTTTTACCCGCCTGCGTGTTCACCATAATACGCGCCAGCATAATCGTGCCGCGCTTGCTGCCGGCGATGGTGGCCTGCTGCGCCAGCGCTTTAGCCTGAGCGTAATCCCCCTGCGTAAAGAGGATCTGCGAGAGTAACCCCATGGCGTCGACATCACCGCCTTTCGCGGCTTTCTCGGCCCACAGCGCTGCCTGCTTTCTGTCACCGGAGCTGAACCAGGTATCGGCGAGATAATACTGGGCGCGGGCATCGCCGGCTTCCGCCTGCTTCTGATACTGGCTGCCTATCTCATCCGCGCGGGCGAACGACGTAAAAAATAACAACAACAGAAAAATGGCTTTCATGGATTCTTATCATCTGGGTACACGCCGCGCAGTATAATCGCGGTAGCAAAAGAAAAAAATGGGTGCATTAAGACCTCAGCATCCTACAAGCCGGGCGAAACCGTGGTTTCGCCCGTAGAGGTTAGCCTGCCACGCAGGCTAATTTCGCCGCCACCTCCTGATGTTCACTCTTTATTGAAAACTCGCACAGTCTACCGCGAGTAATAAAGGTAAATATCACTATCGTCAGGCAGATAATAAAGACGATGCCTAACGCAGTTTTTAATGGCGTCATGCCTTTTACTCCTTGTCAAAAAAAGAATAAGAGGCTACTCTCAACCTGTTGGTAGTTGAGGGGTAGCCTCGGGTGAATGAAAATTTCCCGGGGCTTTCCACTTTCTGTCCCTCAACAATGCTCAAGACAGAAAGTCTTAAGCACCCGCCACACATCTTATCCTTCTGAATTAAAATGCAAAGATGTAATTCTTTTTCGCACGAATTACATTATTTCTGCGAGCCGCTTTCCAGAATAACAATTGATATTTTTAATGTGTTAAGCGGAAATAAAAAGGGAGTGAATATCTCACTCCCTTTATTCATCGATTAATTAACGGCATCAACCCATTGCGCTTTCACGCAGCCGTGCTTTCAGCTTGTTATATTCGTCGATCACATACTGTTCCGCCGCGTGCTGATCCGCAATTGGCTCCACGTTGACGGCGCAGTATTTATACTCCGGCGTTTTGGTTATCGGGCTGAGGTTCTCCGTCACCAGCTCGTTACAGGCACCAATCCACCACTGGTAGGTCATATAGACCGCCCCTTTGTTTGGACGGTCGCTGACCTGCGCGCGGGTAATGATGCGGCCTTTGCGCGAATTCACCCACACCAGCGCTTCATCCTCAATGCCGAGGCGCTCCGCATCGGCGGTGTTGATCTGCGCGTAGCCCGGTTCGTCCGCCAGCGCCGCCAGCGCGGCGCAGTTGCCGGTCATTGAACGACAGGAGTAGTGGCCTACTTCACGCACGGTAGAGAGCACCATCGGGTATTCGTCGGTGAGTTTATCGATCGGCGCAACCCAGTCGCAGGTGAAGAACTGCGCCAGCCCGTTCGGCGTGTCAAATTTCTCTTTAAAGAGATACGACGTCCCCTGGTCAGCCTCCGACTCGTCCCGGCACGGCCACTGGATGTAGCCCAGCTCATCCATTTTTTCATAGGTTGCCCCATAAAAGTCCGGGCACAGATGCCGCAGCTCGTCCCAAATCTCCTGGGTGTTGTTGTAGTGCATCGGGTAGCCCATGCGGGTGGCGATTTCGCTGATGATCTGCCAGTCCGTTTTCAAATCCCACTTCGGCTCGACCGCCTTAAAGAAGCGCTGGAAGCCGCGGTCCGCCGCCGTATAGACGCCTTCATGCTCGCCCCAGGAGGTCGACGGGAGAATCACATCCGCCGCCGCCGCGGTTTTGGTCATGAAGATATCCTGGACAATCACCAGCTCCAGATCCTCAAAGCCTTTGCGCACCGCAGACAGCTCGGCGTCGGTCTGGAGCGGATCTTCACCCATGATGTAGGCCGCCCGCACTTCACCGTGCGCCGCGCGGTGCGGCAGCTCGCTGATGCGATAGCCGGTATGTGCCGGCAGGCTCTCCACGCCCCAGGCCTTCGCGAACTTCTCGCGGTTTTCCGGGTACTTCACGTACTGATAGCCCGGATACGTGTCCGGCAGCGCGCCCATGTCGCAGGCACCCTGGACGTTATTCTGGCCGCGAACCGGGTTAACGCCGACGTGCGCTTTGCCCAGATTCCCGGTCAGCATCGCGAGGCTGGTCAGGGAGCGCACGGTTTCCACGCCCTGGTAGAACTGGGTCACGCCCATGCCCCACAGGATGGCGGCGGTTTTCGCTCCGGCATACATCCGTGCCGCCTGGCGGATCTCCTGCGCGCTCACGCCGGTTATCGCCTCTACCGACTCCGGCGTGTAGCCTTCGACAATTTTCCGGTACTCTTCAAACCCTTCCGTACGTGTGGCGACAAACGCCTGGTCGTACAGGTTCTCTTCGATAATGACGTGCCCCATCGCATTCAACAGCGCGATATTCGAGCCGTTTTTCAGCGCAATGTGCATATCCGCAATGCGCGCGGTTTCGATTTTGCGCGGATCGCAGACGATGATTTTCGCCCCGTTCTGTTTAGCGCGAATCACGTGGTTCGCGACGATAGGGTGAGAATCCGCTGGGTTATAACCGAAGATAAACACCAGATCGGTGTTATCTATCTCGTTGATGGCATTACTCATTGCGCCGTTACCGACCGACTGGTGCAGACCTGCAACCGATGGGCCGTGTCAGACGCGAGCGCAGCAGTCGACGTTATTGGTACCAATAACGGCGCGCGCGAATTTTTGCATCACGTAGTTGGTTTCATTCCCGGTCCCGCGTGAGGAGCCGGTGGTCTGAATGGCATCCGGGCCATACTTGGCCTTAATGGCACTCAGGCGCGTGGCGACGTAATCCAGCGCCTCGTTCCAGGAGACGGCTTCCAGCTTGCCGCCGCGCTCGCGGCGGATCATAGGGTTTTTCAGGCGTGGGGTGAGGATTTGTGTATCGTTAATAAAATCCCAGCCGTAATACCCCTTCAGGCACAGCGTGCCCTGGTTGGTTTTCCCCTGAGCGGCCTCCGCCCGGACGATTTTGCCGTTATCGACCACCAGGTGGATCTTGCAACCTGAGGCACAATAAGGGCAAACCGTGACGACTTTTTTCATCAGTCTGCTCCAGTTAATCAAATCTTTCGCACCGACTAATGCAGCTTCTATGCCATGTTTTTAGTGGGGTTACTCACCGGCTTTACGGTGCATTCCCGGCGAAATCCCTGACGAAAAGCAGACAATCGTCAAAATTGACGTGTCGAATGAGCGGCGGATGTGACATGGGTTGAATTTCCGTCACGGAAAAATTCATTTCACTGGAGCCGACGGCAGAATGGTTCAGACTTAACATAATCCCCTGACGGAAGCATATGATGAAACCGGCGATTCTGGTGGTTGATGACGATATGGCAGTGTGTGAACTGCTGCAGGATGTGCTGAGCGAGCATGTCTTTAGCGTACTTGTCTGCCACAACGGCCAGGATGCGCTGCGGCAGGTCCAACAGGAGCCGGCTATCGCCCTTGTTCTGCTGGATATGATGCTGCCGGACATCAACGGCCTGCAGGTTTTGCTGCAGCTGCAAAAGCAGCGCCCGGCGCTACCGGTGATCATGTTAACCGGGCTGGGCAGTGAATCAGACGTGGTGGTGGGGCTGGAGATGGGGGCTGACGATTATATTGGCAAACCGTTTAATCCACGCGTGGTGGTGGCTCGCGTTAAGGCCGTGCTGCGTCGTACCGGAGCGCTGGCAGCCGAAGCGCCGATGCCACGTGCAGCGGGGATAACCTTCAACGACTGGACGCTGGACACCGCCCGCTGTGAGCTGATTGATCCGCAGCGTAATACCGTGCCCTTAACCCAGGGCGAGTACGGCCTGCTGCTGGCGCTCACGCAAAATGCCCGCCGGGTGCTGAGCCGCGATCGGCTGCTTGAGCTGACCCACAGCGAAAGCGCCGACGTGTTCGACCGCACGATTGACGTGCTGATCATGCGCCTGCGCCGGAAAATAGAGGCTAACCCGCATCAGCCTGCGCTCATCAAAACCATCCGCGGGTTGGGTTACGTGTTTGCCACTGACGTGAGCCGGCCCGAACAAGCGGCATAAGGCTTACGTTATTGCCGGAACAATGATGGCGGCAAAAATCGCGATGATGCACAAATACTTGAGGGCGTAATAGGCCTTACGGTTCCTTTTTTTCAGACGCTGCCCCCGTTCGCGGCCCGCATGAACGTATTTAAAAATGCGGTTAATGCCGCCGGTGCTGTCATTCTCGTCATTCGGTGACCTGGCCGCAGACATCAGCGTGGTTCCCACCCAATGGTTAACCGCCTGCGCCCAGCGCCATTTCATCGGACGCTCGATATCGCAGAAGAGAATAATGCGCGTTTGATCCGATTTATTTTCTGCCCAGTGGACGTAGGTCTCATCAAAAATAACGGCTTCACCATCCCGCCAGCTGTGGCGCTGCCCGTCGACTTCAATAAAGCAGCGATCGTCATTCGGGGTGAATAAGCCCAGATGGTAACGAACCGAGCCCGCATACGGATCCCGGTGCTTGCCAAGCTTTGCACCCGCCGGCAGCTCGGCAAACATGGCCGCCTTCACCGAAGGGATTTCACTCACCAGCCGGGTCGTCACCGGGCATAAAGACTGCGCGGAGGGATGGGCATCGGCATACCACTTCAGATAAAAACGTTTCCAGCCGCGTTTAAAAAAGGTGTTAAAGCCGGCGTCGTTATTATTTTCCGCTGCCTTAATATGATGCTGCAAACGCAGCGCCTCTTCGCGAATAACCAGCCAGTTTTCCGTCAGCTTATTTAATTCCGGGAAGCGCTCTGTTTCAAAGAAAGGCTGCCTGGCGGGCAGGGAAGAAAACGCCGTCATAAACATATTGATGGGCGCCATAAACGTCGAATGGTCGAAGAGCTGACGGGAAAGCGTCTGTTTTTCTTTGCCGCGGGAATGCGCATAAATAACGCTGATAATGAAAATACCGATGATGATGACTGCGAACATTTTTCCCTTGTCCTCTTTCTATCTCATTTCGGAAAAGCGTGCGGACAGAGTGCTGCCCACGCCGAATATGCCAGATGGAGAGAGTGTAGTTCGGGAATATAAAATTCATAGAACTGTAATGAAAAATCGCAATTATTGTTAAATTAAATACTCTCGCGAATAAACGCCTGCAGCTCGGCCAGCGTTTTTGCGCCGTCAATCGCATTGGCGGCCAGCAGGCTTGCCCGCGCGCAGGCGTGCGCCAGATAAATACTTTCTGTCAGCGGCAGCGATTCATGGCAGCCGTATAAAAAGCCCGCGCAAAAGGCATCGCCCGCGCCGACGCTGCCGATAATCTCTTCCTGCTCCAGCATCCATGACGGGATCCAGCGACCCGCTTCACCGCGAGCTTCTCCCCATGCGCCTTCCGGACAGTGGATCACCACCCGCTGGCGTACGCCGGCCGCTAGCAGCTGCGCCGCGGCGTCCGCGATATGGGCAATGTGCGGGGCATCGTTTTCGTCACGCATTGTCAGGCCGCTAAACTCACCGGCCTCCAGCTCGTTAATTACCAGATAGTCGAGATGGCGAAGGGCAGGGAGCACCAGCGGCTGATAGCGCGGGTCGCCCTTGCGGGAAACCAGATCGAGCGAGGTTTCATACCCCTGGTCACGCATCTGCGCCAGCAGTCGCGCGCTGCGGGTGCCAAATTCGTCATCGGGCATATCCAGGCTGTCGAGCAGCAGGAGATAGCCGAGATGGAAGATCTTCATCGATCCGTCTAAGCGATCGAAGGCGGGAAGATCCAGCAGGCGGTTGGCTCCGGGCGAGTGGAAAAAGGTGCGCTGTCCGCTGGGATCGGTCATCACCTGCGACATGGAGGTTGGCGCAAAGGTGGTGCGCTGTAAGCGCTGGCGGTTGACGTGGTACTGGTCGAGCATTGCCAGAATGTAGTCCCCGTCGCCGTCTTCGCCAATCAGCCCCACCGCCTGCAGCGGCAGGCCAACGTGCATTTTTGCCAGCGTCAGCAGGACGTTGAGCGGCGCGCCGCCGGTTGAGCGTTCGCTGTGGGTGATTTCCGCCAGCCAGCCGCGCTCCGGCCACTGCACGATCTGGTGGACGTGGTCCACCAGCATATTGCCTGCGGCGATGATACCTTTGCGTTCCATCATGCCTGCCCCGCGCTGCCGAAGATGCGCATCTGTTCGGCGACCGTATCGGTAATCACTTCTTCAATGCCGAGCAGCAGTTCGGCAAACTCGTCGTACAGCGGCTGGCGGTTCGCCATGCGCTGCTCCACGGCGGCGAGCGCGGCCTGCGACATGCCGGTATAGAAATTGATTTTATGAATGCCCAGCTCGATGGCGCGGCGGAAGTCGGCATCGCTAATCCCGGAGCCGCCGTGTAAAACCAGCGGCAGTCCCGTCTGCTGACGAATGGCCTCCAGGCGCGGGAAATCGAGCTTCGGCTCGCCTTTATACTTGCCGTGCGCGTTGCCGATGGCGACCGCCAGCGCGTCGATGCCGGTCTTATCGACAAACTCCCGCGCCAGCTGCGGGTCGGTAAAGAACGCTTCATCCGCATGTCCGTACAGCGCGCCGCCTTCATCCCCGCCGACCGCGCCCAGCTCCGCCTCCACCGAGACGCCCACCGCGTGGCACATCTTCACCACTTCCCGGGTCTGACGAATGTTCTCCTCGTAGCTCAGCGTCGAGCCGTCGAACATCACCGAGCTAAACCCCAGGCGCAGGGCGCGCACGACGGCCTCGAAATGCAGACCGTGGTCGAGATTCAGCACCACGGGAATATCGTGGCGGGCGGCTTCGAACTTAACCGCTTCGACCAGCGAATCCAGGGACACATACTTAAAGTGCACTTCGGCGATGTTGATGATAAACGGCGAGCGTTCCTGCTTTGCGGCGGCAAACAGCGCGCGCAGGAAATGGGAGTCGAGCACGTTGAACGCGCCCAGCGCGTAGCGGTGTTTCCTGGCGTGCTCAAGACCGTCGGCAAGAGAAATCAGTGGCATCATTCACTCCTTATCTCCGAAACAGGTTGTACTCGTTGCACAGCACCAGCACCGCCGGTTCGTCTTCTTCGATGTTGTTATAGCGGGCAACGGGCTGCAAAAAGTGGTTGTCGTGCTCGTCGTCATTCACCGACGACACTTCGCCCACCAGCACGTCGCCAAAGCCGCGTTCGCCCCAGAAGCTGTGATACAGACCGGGCGTGAGACAGATGCTTTCCCCTGGTGTGAGGCGCAGCTGGCTGCCGGGAGCATGGGTTTGCCGACAGCCGTCAATCGTGACGGTCACGTCGGTGTTTTCGGTCTCTTCATGCGCCCCGGCATTCCATAACTCAATAATCAGGTTCCCGCCGCCCCGGTTAATGATGTCTTCCCGCTTGCGCCAGTGAAAATGCATCGGCGTCACCTGGCCGTCGCGCACGTGCATGATTTTTTCGGCGTAGCACTTCTCATAGGGCACGCCGTTGGGGGAGCCGTTGCGCAGGGTAAACAGGGTCAGACCCTGCGCGGCAAAGCTGTTGCCGCCGAAAGCGGTCACGTCCCAGCCGAGCTTGAGGTCAAACACTTCCTGCCATGCGGCCCGATCAAGCTGCTGCCATTTTGTGGGTGGAAAGCTGGCAAACGGCGGGAGATGCACGTCGTGCATGGAAAAGAACTGCCGCGTGTGGCCGAGGATTTTGTTAATGTCGGAGCGTTTCATGGGGACTCCTTGAAAACAGTTCCCTCTCCCTGTGGGAGAGGGAAAAGGATCATTTAACCGTCCACCCCTTATACGTGCCGACGTTCTTTTTATCGATCATCGTCACCGGGATCAGCACAGGCTCTTTCGGCGCGGGTTTACCCTGAAGAATGTCATAGCCGATCTCCACCGCTTTTGCCGCCATGACCTGCGGATCCTGCGCCGGGGTTGCGACAAACAGGGAGTTTTCGCGCTTCAGCGCTTCCTCACCGTCCGGCGAACCATCCACGCCAACGATAAAGAACTCGTTGCGCTGCGCCTGCTTCGCGGCCAGATCGGCACCGATCGCGGTCGGATCGTTAATCGCAAACACGCCGTCGATCTTCGGATTGGCCGCCAGCAGGGAGGTCATGACTTCCAGACCGCCTTCACGACTGCCTTTGGCATTCTGGTTGTCCGAGAGCACCTTGATATCCGGATGTTTTTTGAACTCCGTCTGGCAACCTTCCACGCGGTTTTGCACCGCTGAGACCGGCGGTCCGTTGATGATTACCACGTTGCCTTTGCCTTTCAGGCGGTCGGTAATGTACTTACAGGCCATCTCACCCGCCTGGGTGTTATCGGAGGTGATGGTCGCATCAGCCCCTTCCGCCGCGACGTCAACCGCCACGACCACGATCCCGGCGTCCTTCGCGCGCTTCACCGCCGGGCCGATCCCTTTGGAATCCGCAGCGTTGAGGATGATCATGTCCACCTTCGCGGCGATGAAGTTATCGATCTGCGACACCTGCTGGCCCAGATCGTACCCGCTGGAAACCAGCGTCACCTTGACGTTATCGCCAGCCAGCTTGCGTGCTTCCAGCTCGGCACCTTTGGTGATCTGCACGAAGAACGGGTTAGCCAGGTCGCCCACCGTCACGCCGATGGACTTCAGATCTTTTGCCTGCGCAAACGGCGTTGCGGCCAGCAGGGCGCCAGCACAGAGCGCGGTCACTAAGGGTTTCAAACGCATCTTGTCTTCCTCGCTTGTAGGGTATTGTTGTTATGCACTTTGATGGTGTCGGGTACGGTATTTGTCGATCAGCACCGCTATGATGATCACCGCCCCTTTGATCACCAGCTGCCAGAAGTAGGAGACGCCCATCAGCGTCATGCCGTTGTTGAGGGTGGCGATGATCAGCGCCCCCACCAGCGTGCCGGTGATCGTGCCGATCCCGCCGACGAAGCTGGTGCCGCCGAGGATCACCGCCGCAATCGCATCCAACTCGTAACCCGTGCCGAGGTTGCCGTTGGCGCTGTAGAGGCGCGAGGCGCTCATCACCCCGCCGAGGCCGGAGAGCAGGCCGCTCATGCCGTAGACAAAAAGCAGCACCAGCCAGACTTTGATGCCGGTTAAGCGCGCCGCCTGCATGTTGCCGCCGACCGCGTAGATATGAACGCCGAGCGTGGTGCGGCGCAGGATGAACCAGCAGATAGCGATGACCGCCAGGGCAATGACTACGAGCCACGGAATCGGGCCGAGGTAGTTATTGCCGATCCACTCGAAGCTGATGTTGGAGTTAATCACCGTGGTGCCGTCCGCCAGCAGATACGCCGCGCCTCGCAGCGCCGTATAGGTGCCGAGCGTGACGATAAACGGCGGCAGCCCGGCGAAGGCCACCAGCGCGCCGTTGAACAGCCCCAGCACCATGCCGAGCATCAGCGCCGCCGGAATGGAGAGCATCGCGAATTCAGGAATAAGCGAGACCACCATCGCCGCCACCGCCGTGGTGCCGAGAATCGAGCCCACGGAGAGGTCAATCCCGCCGGTCAGAATGATGAAGGTCATTCCCGCCGCCAGCACGATGTTGATCGACGCCTGACGGGTAATGTTGAGCAGGTTACTTTCGGTAAAGAAGTTCGGGGCGATAAAGCCAAACACCGCCACAATCAGGATTAAAATCGGCAAAATGCCGACCGTTTGCATCAGATCGCTCATCAGCATTTTTTTGGCGGAGGCGGATTTCGCCACCTGCTGCGGATGGGTTGGAGTTGTCATGATTGCACCGCCTGATGATGTGTGTCGTTCACGCCGGTTGCCAGCGTCATAATATTTTCCTGAGAGATGTCGCGCCCGTGCAGTTCACCCGCAATGCTGCCTTCCCGCATTACGTACACCCGGTCGCTCATGCCTACCACTTCCGGCAGCTCGCTGGAGATCATCAGAATCGCCACCCCCTTGCGCGCCATCTGGTTCATGATGCGGTAGATCTCGCTTTTGGCACCGACGTCCACCCCGCGCGTGGGTTCGTCGAGAATCAGAATGCGCGGGCCAATCGCCACCCAGCGGGAGATCAGCAGCTTTTGCTGGTTGCCGCCGGAGAGCCCGCCCGCGCGCACCTGAGAATGGGGCACGCGGATGTTAAGCAGGGCGATAGCATCATCGGAAATGGACTGGGCTTTTTTGCGGTTAAGCATGCCGAAGGTGGCGTCGCGCTCCAGCGTCGCCATGGTGATGTTCTCCTGCGCCGCCAGCTCCAGAAACAGCCCCTGCTCCTTGCGGTTCTCGGTGAGAAAACCAATCCCGTTTTCAATGGCCGCGCGCGGGGAGTGGATCACCACCGGCTCGCCGTCCACCTCAATCATCCCGCCGGTGGCCTTGCGCACGCCGAAAATCAACTGCGCCAGCTCGGAGCGTCCGGCCCCGACCAGCCCCGCCAGCCCGACGATTTCACCGGAGCGCACCTGCAGGCTGCATGGCTGCACTTTTTTACCGTCGGTGAGGTGGTGCACGTTGAGACGCGGGCTGCCGAGAGGGATATCGCGCTCTTTGTTGAACAGATCGCTGAGCGGGCGGCCCACCATCATTTTTACCAGCTCGGAGGCGTTGAGCTTGTCACGCGTCAGGCTGCCGACGTACTGCCCGTCGCGCAGAACGCTCACGCGGTCAGAGAGTTCATACACTTCCGCCATGCGGTGGCTGATATAGATGATCGCCATCCCTTCATCGCGCAGGCGCAAAATCAGTTCGAACAGGCGGTGGGTTTCGCGGGAGGAGAGGGCGGCGGTGGGTTCGTCCATCACCAGGATGCGGCTGTTGCGGTGCAGCGCGCGGGCGATTTCCACCTGCTGCTGCTCGGCGATGGTCAGCTTCATCACCAGGTCGGTGGCGCTGAACTGCGCGCCGAGACGGTCAATCACCGCCTGCGCCTGGGCGGCCATCTCCTTGCGCTGCACCAGCCCGCCGCGCGACAACTCGCTGCCGAGGAAGATATTTTCCGCGACGGTCAGATTGGGGGCGAGCTGCATCTCCTGGTAAATCAGGGTAATGCCTGCGGCCAGCGCGTCCTTCGGCCCTTTGATGTGAAACGGCTGGCCGTCGATCAGGATCTCGCCGCCGGTGGCGGTATAGGCCCCCGCGAGGATCTTCATCAGCGTGCTTTTTCCCGCGCCGTTTTCCCCCATCAGCGCGTGGATCTCACCGGGGAAGACCGTCAAATCCACGCCCTTGAGCGCGTGGAAATTGCCAAAGGTTTTGGCAATGTGGCGCATCTCTAAAACCGGGGTTCTGCTCATGGCGGATCTCCTGTGAATGTCGATATCTGCACTTCATCACAGGTGCGTAAATGCAAAATGTCAGAAGCTGTTCATATTTGTCATAGTTATGAATAGCGAATGTGGATCACAGTTACGGAGTCAACATGTCTTCACGCCCCCCGTTCTTCTCCAGCGCCCGCGGTCGCCTGCTGATATTTAACCTGCTGGTGGTCGCCGTCACGCTGATGGTGAGCGGCGTGGCGGTGCTCGGCTTTCGTCATGCCAGCCAGATCCAGGAGCAGGTCCAACAGCAAACGCTGGACGACATGACCGGGAGCATGAACCTCGCGCGCGACACGGCCAACGTGGCAACGGCGGCGGTGCGGCTTTCGCAGGTGGTAGGGGCGCTGGAGTACAAAGGCGAGGCCGAGCGGCTGAAGCAGATGCAAACGGCGCTGCGCCGCTCGCTGGAACAGCTGGCGGATGCCCCGCTGGCGCAGCAGGAGCCGGCGCTGGTGGCGCGGATTATTCGCAGAAGCAATGAATTACAGCAAAGCGTAACGGGGATGTTGGAGCGCGGGCAAAAGCGGCATCTTGAGCGTAACGCGCTGCTGAGCTCGCTCTATCAAAGCCAGAGCTATTTACGCCATCTTCAGGACATCAACCGTCGCTTCGGCAGCAACGTGCCGGACGCGCGGCAGCTGATGGAGATGGATCGGCTGATCGCGGCCGCGATTGATACACCTTCGCCGCGTGCTACCGTTCAGCAGCTGGACGCCGTGACCGCCACGCTGCCCCGAAGCGCCATACAGCCGGTCGTGGAGGGCGTTCTGCCCGATTTTAACGCCGAGCTGCGCAAGCTTGCCCCGCTGTCGAAGCAGCTGGAGGAGAGCGATCTGTCCATCAGCTGGTATATGTTCCACATTAAGGCGCTGGTGGCGATCCTTAATAGCGATATTAATCAGTACGTTGAGCAGGTGGCGCAGGCTTCCCGGCTTCGCACGGCCCAGAGCCATCACGAGTTGCAATCCATCAGCGTGTTTATCAGCATCTTCGCCGTGCTGGCGCTGATCATCACCGGCTGCGCCTGCTGGTATATCTACCGCAATCTGGGCTCCAACCTGACGGCCATCTCCCGGGCGATGTCGCGACTTGCCCACGGTGAACAGGATGTTTCTGTTCCTGCGCTGCAGCGGCGCGACGAGCTGGGCGAGCTGGCGCGCGCGTTTAACGTTTTTGCCCGCAACACCGCCTCGCTTGAGCACACCACACGTCTGCTGAAAGAGAAAACCACGCAGATGGAGATCGACCGCATCGAGCGTCAGGGGCTGGAAGAGGCGCTGCTGCACAGCCAGAAGATGAAGGCCGTCGGACAGCTGACCGGCGGGCTGGCGCATGATTTTAACAACCTGCTGGCGGTAATTATCGGCAGCCTTGAGCTGACAGACCCCGAATCAAACGACGCGCCGCGCATTACCCGTGCGCTGAAGGCAGCCGAACGCGGCGCGCTGCTGACCCAGCGGCTGCTGGCGTTTTCCCGCAAACAGTCCCTGACGCCGCATGCAGTAGAGATGCTGCCCCTGCTGGAAAACCTTCGGGAACTGATGCGCCACTCGCTGCCCGCCACGCTTACCCTGGAGATTGAAGCGCAAACCCCGGCATGGCCCGCGTGGATTGACGTCAGCCAGCTGGAAAACGCCATTATCAACCTGGTGATGAACGCCCGGGATGCGATGGAAGGCCAGAGCGGGGCGATCAAAATTCGCACCTGGAACCAGCGCGTGACCCGCAGCGACGGACGCAGGCAGGATATGGTAGCGCTGGAGGTCATCGATCGCGGCAGCGGGATGTCGCAGGAGGTGAAATCCCGGGTTTTTGAACCGTTCTTCACCACCAAGCAGACCGGAAGCGGAAGCGGGCTGGGCCTGTCGATGGTGTACGGTTTTGTGCGTCAGTCCGGGGGGCGGGTAGAGATCGAAAGCGCGCCGGGACAAGGAACGACCGTGCGGCTCCACCTCCCGCGCTCGACGCTGCCCGCCGTTTCGGAGGATGAAGCGCTGGCTGCCACAACGTCCGTGGATAACGAGCGGCTTGTACTGGTGCTGGAAGATGAGGCGGACGTTCGCCAGACCCTGTGCGAACAGCTGCATCAGCTTGGCTACCTGACGCTCGAAGCGGACAGCGGCGAACAGGCCCTGAACATGCTGGCGGCGTCGCCGGATATTGGCATGTTTATCAGCGATCTGATGCTGCCCGGAAGCCTGAGCGGAGCCGAGGTGATTAACCATGTGCGCAGCCATTATCCGCAGCTTCCGGTGCTGCTGATCAGCGGGCAGGATTTGCGCCCGGCGCATAACCCGCAACTGCCGGACGTTCCGTTACTGCGTAAGCCGTTTACCCGCCAGCAGCTGGCGCAGGCGCTGCGGAAGGTGATGGTAATTTGAGAATCCTCCGCTACCCCGGTTCCCAGCCATTCATTACCGTAAGGCCAGTTCACCTGCGAGTCTGGCCTTATGAAACGTTACTCTACCGCTCTGTTATTTGGTCTGCTGTCACTCACAAGCCAACTGGCGCATGCCGATGTGATTGATGACGCCATTGGCAACATTCAGCAGGCGATCAACGATGCCTACAACCCCAGCAGCAGCCGTAATGACGATGACGACGATCGTTACGACCGCAGCCGTCAAATCGACAGCCGACAGTACGACGATCGTCGTCGGCAGCTCGAAGACAGACGCCGCCGCTTAGACGAGCGTCAGCGTCAGCTGGACGACGACAGGCGTCGGTTAGAAGAGGACGAGCGCAGGTTGGAAGACGATTACGATCGCGGCTAAGTGCGGCCTGTTGCCCTCACCCCAACCCTCTCCCACGGGAGAGGGAGAAAACCTAATCCAGCACCAGTACCATCCCGTCATATCCCGCTTCAATGCCGTCCGGCAGCGGGTTATCCATCATCCATGCGTCAAACTGATGGCTAATGTGCGTCAGGATCACCTGCGGACAGCCAATCACCTCGTTCAGGGCCATCACCGTATTTAAATCACTGTGGTTGCGCGGTGTCTCCGGACGCGGTTCATGGCTGCAGTCGATGATTATCGCCTGTGGCTGATTGTTGAGCAGAAACCTCACCGTTTTATCCGGCAGCCCGGCGGTATCAGAAAGCCACGCCACGCGGCTATGGGCCGATTCCAGCAGATACCCGAAGGTCAGTTTTGAATGGTTGAGCGGCAGCGGCGTGACCCGCAGTCCCTGCAGCTCAAACATCACGAACGGCTCGACCGTGTGGCTGAAATCCAGAATGCCGGGATGTTTAAACAGGTCGTCACAGCCCGCTTCATCCGGCGGGCCGTAGACCGGGATGGTTGCGCCCACGCCCCAGCGCAGGGGGAACAGCCCCTGGACGTGATCCATATGATAGTGCGTGAGCAAAAACTGCTGGAAGCTTCCCGCCGGCCAGTCGTCCATCAGGTGCGGAATGCCCGCATCCAGCAGGGTGACTGCATCGTTGAATTTGACCACCGCGCTACAGGGGCGACGGCGATAGTTGTCCTGCAAACGCGCCCTGCGACACGCCGCGCAGTCGCAGCCAAAGACCGGGACCAGCTGGGCGCTTCCGGTTCCCGTTAACGTGATGGTCAGACTCATAACGCACCTCTACAGCGGTTTGGTGAAGCGAAAATGGCTCTGCGTATATCCCTCACGAACGTAAAAGCGGTGGGCGTCCGTGCGCTTCACGCTGGTGGAGAGCTCCGTTAGCTCGGCACCGGCCTGCCTCGCAACGTCTTCTGCCCATGCCAGTAACTGGCTGCCAATCTTTAACCCGCGCGCCTGCGGCATCACCACAAGTTCCTGGATCTCGCCGATCCAGCGGGCGTGATGGAGGTGAAACTGCATGTGCAGGCCGATCATGCCGACAGCTTTTCCGTCCAGCTCGGCAAGCTGGTAGCGCATGTTGTGATCCTGCAGATTGGCCAGAAATCCGGCGTGAAACGCCTGATGGTCAAATTCACACTGCTTAAGCTCGCAGATCAGAGCGTAAACGATTTGCGCGTCGTCGGCGGTGGCGGGGCGAAGCTGGCAGTCAGGCATGCTGTCTCTCCTTCTGGCGAATAAGCGATAAAAAGGTCTCGACTGACTGTAGCAAACTTCCGTCGTTATTGAGGACGTGACAGCCCGACGGAGTGTAGCGCGCCGCACGTTCCAGCCGCTGGTCGATCTCACGCGCATTTTCGCGCCCCCGGCTTTGCAGGCGGCTGCGCAGAATATCCGGAGAAACCTGCAAACAGACCGGCAGCAGCGCCGCTTCGTACCGGGCTTTGGCCTGCGGCAGATGCGCGCGCGAGCCGTTAACCAGCACGTCGAAGCCCGCGTGCAGCCAGAGGTCGATCTCGATGCCGACGCCGTAATAAAAGCCGTTCGCGTGCCAGCTCAGCGCCAGCAGATTTTGCCCGGCGCGGGTAAAAAACTCCTGCTCGCTCAGGGCGATATGGTTTTCACTGCCAGCGTTCGCCGCGCGGGTAATGTAGCGGTGCGCCACCAGCAGCTGTGAATGTTCCCGCTGCCGTAACACCGACAGCAGGCTGTCTTTTCCCGAGCCGGACGGGCCCATTAACCAGATGAGTCTTCCCATCAGAACACCCTTTTTCCCTGACGCCAGACGTGGTCGATATGAACGTGCTCGCCCTTGCGGTGCGCCAGCACCAGGTCTGCCCGTTTGCCTTCGGCAATCTCACCGCGGTCGTGAAGGTTGAGCGCGCTGGCCGGGTTTTTCGTCACCAGTCGAATCGCCTGCGGCAGCGTAAAGCGGTTGTCCTCGTCGTCTGCAACGCGGAAGGCCGCGTCCAGCAGGCTGGCGGGGTAGTAGTCAGACGAGAGGATATCCAGCAGGCCGAGGGAAGCGAGTTTGCTTGCCGCCACGTTGCCGGAGTGCGATCCGCCGCGCACGATGTTCGGCGCGCCCATCAGCACGTTCATGCCGTGTTTGCGCGATGCCTCTGCCGCCTCGAACGTGGTGGGAAATTCGGCGATCACGCTGCCAAGCTGGTGGGATTCGCGCACGTGATCGTGAGTGGCATCGTCATGGCTGGCCAGCGCAATGTTGCGGTCCCGACACATCGCGGCAATGGAGAGACGGTTCGGCTGCGACCATTGTGCCGCAAGCGCCAGTTGCTCTTCTTCATAGCGCGCCATCTCCGCATCGCTGAGTGAATACTTGCCCTGATAGTATTCACGGTACTTTTCAATGTTGGCGAACTGGCGCTGTCCCGGGGAGTGATCCATCAGGGAGACCAGCGAGACCGGCTCGCGCCCGACCAGCTTTTCAAACAGCGGCAGGGTGGTGTGGTGCGGCAGCTCGCAGCGCAGGTGCAGGCGGTGCTCGGCGCGGTTGAGGCCGCGCTTTTGCGTCTCCTCCACGGCGTTGATCATCTTTTCCAGATTTTCCAGACGATCGCCGCCGTCGCGCACGTCGCCGATCGCCACCGCGTCCAGCACCGTGGTAATGCCGCTGGCGACCATCAGCGCGTCGTGGCTGCTCATTGCCGAATGGGCGGGCCAGTCCACCTTCGGGCGTGGGGTGAAGAATTTATCCAGATTATCGGTATGCAGCTCAATCAGCCCCGGCAGCAGCCAACCGCCGTCGCCGTCCATCGCTTCTGGAGAACGGCTTTGGGTTTCGGCAAAGGCGCGGATGACGCCGTCCTGGATTTCAACCGAACCCTTCACGACCTCATTTTCCAGCACCAGCCTGACATTATTGATAATCATGCGTTTGTCCCCATCGGGTGCAGCCTGTCCGCCACGCGGGTGCGGACGGCGTCGTCGTGGAAGATCCCGACGATCGCCGCCCCGCGCGCTTTGGCCTGTTCGATCAGCGCTATCACCGCTGCGCTGTTTTTAGCGTCGAGCGAGGCGGTGGGTTCATCCAGCAGTAAAATCGGATAGTCGACGATAAACCCGCGCGCGATATTCACGCGCTGCTGCTCGCCGCCGGAAAAGGTCGACGGGGCGAGGTGCCACAGGCGCTCCGGCACGTTGAGGCGCGTCAGCAGGCTGGCGGCCCTGGCGGCGCAGGTTTCGCGCGGCACGCCGAGATCCAGCAGGGGTTGCATCACCACGTCCAGGGCGGAGATCCGCGGGATCACCCGCAGGAACTGACTAACCCAGCCGATCGTTGAGCGGCGCACTTCCAGCACCTTGCGCGCCGGGGCCTGAACCAGATCGACCCACTCTTCGTTATGGCGAATATGGATGTGGCCTTCGTCCGGTAAATAGTTGGCGTACAGGGAGCGCAGCAGGGTCGATTTACCGCTGCCGGAGTGGCCGTGCAGCACCACGCATTCACCCTGACTCACCTCTAGCGAGGCGTTTTGCAGCACCGGCAGGCGCACGCCATTTTGCTGGTGGAGCACAAAGGTCTTACTGACATTTTCAACGTGGATCATGTTGGCCTCTTAATTCTGTAATACCGAGGACACCAGCAGCTGGGTGTATGGATGATGCGGGTCGTCGAGCACGCGGTCGGTCAGCCCACTTTCCACCACCTGACCCTGCTTCATCACCAGCAGGCGATCCGCCAGCAGGCGCGCAACGCCCAGATCGTGGGTGACAATTACCACCGCCAGGTTCAGCTCCACCACCAGGCCGCGCAGCAGGTCGAGCAGGCGGGCCTGCACGGAGACGTCCAGCCCGCCGGTGGGTTCATCCATAAACACCAGCTTTGGATGAGTGACCAGATTGCGGGCAATTTGCAAACGCTGCTGCATACCGCCGGAAAAGGTGGTAGGCAGGTCGTCAATACGCGAGGCGGGGATCTCCACCTCCTCCAGCCAGTGCTGTGCGGTGGCGCGGATGTTGCCGTAGTGGCGCGCGCCGGTGGCCATCAGCCGTTCGCCGATATTGCCTCCTGCCGACACCTGACGGCGCAGGCCGTCCATCGGGTGCTGATGCACCACGCCCCACTCGGTGCGCAGCAGGCGACGGCGCTCGGCCTCGCTTATGTCGTAGAGGGAGCGTCCCTGATACAGGATCTCGCCGTGTTGCGGCGTCAGACGCGCGGAGATGGACTTCAGCAGGGTGGTTTTGCCGGAGCCGGACTCGCCGACAATGCCCAGCACTTCGCCCGGCCACAGCTCGAACGACACGTCGCTGAAGCCTTTTCCCGGCGCATAAAGGTGGGTCAGGTTATTAACCGAAAGCAGCGGTTTCATTGGCCGTTCGCCTCGCTCTGTTGGCGGCAGTAATCGGTGTCGGAGCAGACAAACATCCGTTTGCCCGTATCGTCCAGCACCACTTCATCGAGATAGCTGTGTTTGGATCCGCAGATGGCGCACGGCTCGTCCCACTCCTGCACCGTAAACGGGTGATCGTCGAAATCCAGGCTTTCGACACGCGTATACGGCGGTACGGCGTAGATGCGTTTTTCACGTCCGGCACCAAAGAGCTGCAGGGCAGGCATCATGTCCATCTTCGGGTTATCGAATTTTGGGATCGGCGACGGGTCCATGACGTAGCGCCCGTTGACCTTCACCGGGTAGGCGTAGGTGGTGGCGATATGGCCGAAGCGGGCGATATCTTCATACAGTTTGACCTGCATGATCCCGTACTCTTCCAGCGCGTGCATGGTGCGGGTTTCGGTTTCGCGCGGCTCGATAAAGCGCAGCGGCTCCGGGATCGGCACCTGGAAAATCAGAATCTGATCTTCCGTCAGCGGAGTCTCCGGAATGCGGTGGCGAGTCTGGATCAGCGTCGCGTCTTCGGTTTTTTCGGTGGTGTTGACGCCCGTCACGCGCTTAAAGAAGTTGCGGATCGACACGGCGTTGGTGGTATCGTCCGCGCCCTGGTCGATAACCTTCAGCACGTCCGCTTCGCCAATCACGCTGGCGGTGATCTGAATGCCGCCCGTGCCCCAGCCGTACGGCATCGGCATTTCACGGCCACCAAACGGCACCTGATAGCCCGGAATAGCCACCGCTTTTAAAATGGCGCGGCGGATCATGCGTTTAGTTTGCTCATCCAGATAGGCAAAGTTGTAGCCGCTTAAGTTAGCCATTGGCGCGCTCCCGTTGCAGGCGTTTCAGCAGTTCCAGTTCGGCCTGGAAATCGACGTAGTGCGGCAGCTTGAGGTGCGAGACAAAACCTGCGGCCTCGACGTTGTCCGCGTGGGCCAGCACGAACTCTTCGTCCTGCGCCGGGCCGGCAATGTGCTCGCCGTAGTCCGGCGCCTGCAGGGCGCGGTCAACCAGCGCCATCGCCATCGCTTTGCGCTCGCCGAGGCCAAACACCAGCCCGTAGCCGCGGGTAAAATGCGGGTCTTCATTCTCTGGCGCGACGAAACCGTTGACCATTTCGCACTCGGTCATCAGCAGTTCGCCGACGTTCACCGCAAAACCCAGCTCTTCCGGCACGATTTCGACGTCGAGATAGCCGCTGCGGATCTCTGCCGCGAACGGGTGGTTGCGCCCGTAGCCGCGCTGTGTGGAGTAGGCCAGCGCCAGCAGATACCCTTCGTCGCCGCGCATCAGCTGTTGCAGGCGGGACGAGCGTGAGCACGGGTAGACCGGCGGCGTGCGGGTGACGTCGTCCGGCGTGGCGCCAGTGTCTTCTTCCGCTTTCGCCAGCCCCTGGTTTGCCAGCAGGCTGAAGACGTGCGGAGACGGTTCCTGTTCGACGTCTGAAGTGCTGAGTGTTGGGGCTTCGCCGTTCGCCAGCAGCGTGAAGTCCAACAGACGATGGGTGTAGTCGTAAGTCGGGCCAAGCAGCTGGCCGCCGGGAATGTCTTTGTACACCGCTGAAATACGGCGCTCTAAACGCATTTCCGCCGTGTTCACCGGCTCGCTGACTGCCAGACGGGGAACGGTGGTGCGCCAGGCGCGCAGCAGGAAGATGGCTTCCACGTTATCGCCGCTGGCCTGCTTCAGCGCCAGCGCTGCAAGCTCGCGGTCAGCAACGCCGCCCTCGGTCATCACACGGTCAACCGCGAGGTTAAGCTGTTGCTCAATCTGGGCGACGCTCAGCTCGGGAAGCTGTTCATCGCCCCGGCGTCTGTGCTCCTGTAAGGCATGAGCGGCGGCGATCGCCTTTTCGCCTCCTTTGACGGCAACGTACATCAGCACACCTCCACGTGGGTAGTCCGCGGGATTGCCAGCAGGCGCTCGCCGCAGGTCAGGATCAGGTCAATGCCGAGCGGGAACGGGTGCGGGCGCTCGGTCAGCTCATGGATGATGCACTCCGGTAGCTGGGGCGCGACCATCCGCTCGTCGGCGATGCCTGCGCCCGTCAGGCGAAGCATGCGGCCACCGCTCAGGCTGGAGACCTGCAAAATCAGCGTGGCGCTGGTTTCCGGTGCGACGGCGCTGCCTTCGCTCAGGGCGTTAAGCTGTTCATGGCTGATCTGTTCGTCGGCCACGGCAAAGACCGCCTGCTGGGGCTGATCGACCAGCGGCGCGCTGGTGTGAAAGCGCAGGTTCTGGCTGGCGATATCGTTCAGCAATGCGCCTGACAGCCATACCGGGGTGTCGTTGTCCGCCAGCGTCAGCAGCACGCTGGTAGAGGCGAGGTTCAGCGGCAGCCAGCCCTGCGAGAGCTGGTGCAAGGAAACAATCACCCCCGGCTCGCTCATGGCCTTCAGCAGGCGACGGAAACTCTGTTGGGCATCCTGGACGGCCAGGGTAAAAGCAGGTTGAAGCGTCATGCGTTGTCTCCGCGAACGAGCGTAAAGAAGTCGACCCGGCTGGTGTTCACTTCGGCCTGACGCGCGGCAAGGCGTGCGGCGCGGTCGGCTTCCAGCGGGGCAATAAGGGTTTCCATTAACGTCTGGAAATGCGGGTGTTCCTGTAAAAGCGCGTCGATCACCGCGCAGCGCTCGGCGTGCGTTTTGTCTCGCCCAAGTACGTAGCTATAACCCAGCGTGCCGCTGTTAAGGCGGATAGCCGCGCGGGTGAGGGTGGCATCGCCGGCGAAGAAGCGCTCGCCGGTGCCGCCCATGCGTGCCTGGACCTGCACCAGGCCGATCTCCGGCGCGCGGATCGTGTCGTAGTCCGGCGTCAGGCCGAGTGCGTTCATGCGGGCGGCCAGCGCAGCAGGCTGGCTATGGGCCAGCACGCGCATCCAGCGCTGTCGGGTGGAGGTGTCGAAGTGCATTCAGTGCTCCATGGTGAATTCAATCATGTCGGCGCGGGTCAGGCTGACGGAGTATTCCGTCGCGTTGATCTCGCCGTCACGGTGGTTGAGGGTGCGCACGCAGAGCAGCGGGGCCATGTTGGGGATCTCCAGCACCTTGCTCTCTTTCGCCTGTGCACGGCGGGCGCTGATGCGCGTCTGGGTGCGTTTGAGCGCGATACCCGTCGCGTCCTGAAGGAAATCATGCAGGGAACCGCTGGCGAAATGTTGCAGCACTGGCCAGAGGGTGAGGTCCGCGAAGTAGTGGTCGATCTGGCAGACCGCCACGCCGTTGACCCGGCGCAACGTGCGCAGGTGTACGACGTTGTCACCCTCCTGAATCCCGAGCGCATCCGCCACGTGGCGGGAGGCCGGGCGCAGTACCGAGAGCAGCTTTTCGCTGGTTGGATGGCTACCCTGATCAAGCAGATTCTGGCTAAAACGCGCCTGGGCGTTGAGCGGGTAGTCAAACGGGCGCATCAGCACCAGCACGCCGACGCCCTGACGGCGCTGGACCCAGCCGCGCTCCACCAGCTGGTCAATGGCGCGGCGCAGAGTGTGGCGGTTCACCTCGTAGCGGTCGGCAAGCTGCTGCTCGGCGGGCAGGTAGTCTCCGCAGCGGTAATGTGTACGCAGCTCCACTTCGAGCCTGGCCGCAATCTCTTGCCAGCGGGTAGGGTAACTGGTCGGATGTCTGGATAAGTGCATACCAATCAAAGCCTCGCTAATCAGATGAAGTGCTTACGCAAGCGTTGAGAGAGGAAATCCAGCAGGCTGACGGTGACGATGATGAGCACCATCAGAGCGCAGGTTTGCTGGAACTGGAAACCGCGAATCGCTTCCCACAGGGTGACGCCAATCCCGCCTGCGCCCACCATACCGACCACGGTGGCGGAGCGAACGTTGGACTCGAAGCGGTATAGGGAGTAGGAGATCAGCAGCGGCATCACCTGCGGCAGGACGCCGTAGAGGATCTCTTCGATTTTGTTGGCGCCGGTTGCGCGAATACCTTCCACCGGGCCGGGCTCGATGGCTTCGACCGCTTCCGAGAGCAGCTTGGAGAGCACGCCGGTGGTGTGGATGAACAGCGCCATCACGCCGGCGAACGGACCCAGGCCAACGGCGACCACGAACAGCATCGCAAAGACCATTTCGTTGGTGGCGCGACAGGCGTCCATCAGGCGACGCATCGGCTGGTAAACCCACCACGGTACGATGTTTTCGGCGCTCATCAGGCCGAACGGAATGGAGAGAACGACGGCGAGGGCGGTGCCCCAGACGGCGATTTGCAGGGTGATGGCCATTTCGCTGAGGTAGTCCTGCCACTGGCTGAAATCCGGCGGGAAGAAGTCGGCGGCGAAGGTCGCCATGTTGCCGGAATCTTTGAAGAGCAGCAGCGGATCCATCTCCGCGCCCTTCCAGGAGATAACGAGTACCGCCAGCAGGATGGCCCAGCTTATGAGCGAGAACCAGCTGCGCTTCGGCGGCGGGAGGGTGATGGTTTGCATGTTGGCTCCTTAATCTGTTCTCCCTCTCCCTCAAGGGAGAGGGGACTTGTGTTACTGCACCGCTTTATTCACGCTCGTCATCGCACCCAGCGCGGCGGTCAGGCGGTCGAGGTCTTCCAGCTGGGCCTGGATTTCAGAGACTTTGCTGGTCTTCTCCTCTTCCTTCAGCCCTTTGTTGTCCTTCGCGGCCTGCATCTGCTTAAACAGCGCCAGCTGGCGAATCGGGACCAGCTGCAGATCGCTGGACGCGCGGAACGGTGCCCAGCCCAGACGTTCCAGAACCGCTTTCTCTTCCGGCGTTTTGCCGTAGTTCATAAAGAAGTCGTAGACCTTGTCCTTGGTGCTTTCGGAGAGGTTTTTGCGCCAGACGATCGGGTCGCCGGGGATCAGCGGGGATTTCCAGATGACCTTCAGCTCTTTCAGCTTGTCCGGCGCGGAGGTTTTCAGCTTGTCGAGGTTTTCGGTGTTATTGGTGGCAACGTCCACCTGCTTGTTCGCCACGGCCAGCGCGTTGGTTTCGTGGCTGGCGTTGACGGTGCGCTTAAAGTCGCTGGCGGAGATGTTGTTTTTCGCGAAGACGTAGTAGCCAGGGACGAGGAAGCCGGAGGTGGAGTTCGGATCGCCGTTGCCAAAGGTCAGATCTTTGCGTTTGGCGATCATGTCGTTGAGGTTGTTGATCGGGCTGTCTTTGTTGACGATCAGCACGCTCCAGTATCCTGGAGAACCATCTGCCGCAACGGTCTGGGCAAAGACCTGACCGTTGGCGCGGTCCACCGCTTCCATGGCGGAAAGGTTGCCGTACCAGGCGATGTCCACTTTGTTAAAGCGCATCCCCTGAATGATGCCCGCGTAGTCCGGGGCGAAGAAGGCGTTCACTTTGATCCCCAGTTTGGTTTCCATATCTTTCAGGAACGGTTCCCACTGCGGCTTCAGGTTTTGCTGTGATTCCGTTGAAATGATGCCAAAGTTCAACGCTTTTTCCTGCTCTTCGGCGTACGCCGGACTTAACAGGGTGCTGATGCTGAACATGCTGGTGAAGGCCAGCGCGGCAACGGCTTTGTAGTTCATTTCCATTCCTCGTTATCGGGGCGTTAAGCAGCCTGCGCGCGTTCTTCGACGCGGTTTACGCTGCGGTAGAGATGGTCAAAACGTTCGTTATCAAACTGGTGGCTGGCGCCATCGAAGAACACGTGTCCCTGACGCAGGGCGACGATGCGCTCGCAGTAGCGCAGGGCGTAATCCACCTGATGCAGCGTCACCACCACGGTGATGCCGTCGTTCTGGTTGATGTCGCGCAGGGTTTCCAACACGATGCGGGCCGACTCCGGATCCAGCGAGGCGATGGGCTCATCGGCCAGAATGATTTTGGCTTTCTGCATCAGGGCGCGGGCGATAGCGACGCGCTGCTGCTGCCCGCCGGACAGCGTGGACACGCGCTGGTGGGCGAAGTGCGCCATGCCGACGCGGGTCAGCGCCTGTAACGCTTCCTGCTTCTGTGATGGGGAGAACCAGCGCAGGCAGGTGCGCCAGAACGGGGTGCTGCCGAGCGCGCCAATCAGCACGTTCTCCAGCACCGTCAGGCGGTTCACCAGGTTGAACTGCTGAAAGATATAGCCCGTCCGGGCGCGGCTTTTGCGAATATCGCTCGCCAGACGGCCCGCATGCTGCACGGTGTTACCCAGCAGCTCGACGCGGCTTTCCGGCGTTTTATCGCAGGTAATAAGGCCGCTTAAGTGACGCAGAAGGGTGGATTTTCCTGAACCGGACGGCCCCAGCAGCGCCACCATTTCGCCCTGCTGGACGCTCAGATCAACGGCATGCAGCGCCTTGTTGTGATTGAAGGTCTTGCTCAGTTTCTCGACGCGGATGACAGTGTGCATGTGCTGGGCCTCACGATAAATGTGGCCTCATGCTGGCGCATCAATATGACATTTGGGTTAAGTGCAGGTTGCGGGAGTTTGAAGAGTTGAGGGGAGTTTGATGACAGGCGGAGGCAGACCGCCCACCGCCCGAAAATTAGTGCTGCTGCTTAACGACGTTAATCATCCACGGCACGCCGTACTTGTCGGTGACCTTACCGAAGCCGTGCGCCCAGAAGGTTTCCTGCCAGGCCATGTCGATATTCCCGCCATCGGCAAGGTTGTCGAACCAGCGCTTGCCTTCTGACACATCCTGCGTGTCGAGCACCAGCGTGAAGCCCGCGTACTGTGCGCTGCTGCCCGGCGGCAG
This sequence comes from Enterobacter cloacae complex sp. 385G4, assembly GCF_057320665.1. Lineage (NCBI taxonomy): Bacteria > Pseudomonadati > Pseudomonadota > Gammaproteobacteria > Enterobacterales > Enterobacteriaceae > Enterobacter > Enterobacter cloacae complex sp. 385G4. The sequence continues at coordinate 8,931 of NZ_JBXWDD010000009.1, read as the reverse complement.
CCCGTCGCTCATCATGATATCGCTGCCCGCAATGCGAACGTTGGAGTGAGCGATAGCCGAATCCGGAAACTGCATGCCGGACGGACAGCCTTCTTCGCTGTTATCGCTTTTTGGCATTTCGCCGAAGGTGATTTTATAGAGGAGTTCTGCGCCGACGGCCTGCTGATAGAAGGCGGTAGCCTCTGCACAGTTGCCGGCAAAAGAGATGTAGGGACTTAACGGCATAATCTTTACCTCACGTAAGAAAAGCCCGTTAAGTGTAGTTCCCGAAAGCCCGGTAAGCGAAGCGCTACCGGGCGGGTAAATCAGTTCTTTTTCACGAACTCGGATTTCAGTTTCATCGGACCGAAGCCGTCAATTTTACAATCGATATTATGATCGCCTTCCACCAGACGGATATTCTTCACTTTGGTGCCGATCTTCAGCATGGAAGAGCTACCTTTCACCTTAAGATCTTTCACCACGGTGACGCTGTCGCCATCCGCCAGCAGATTACCGTTGGCATCTTTGACGACCAGCGCATCAGCGTCCTGCGCTGGCTCGGCATCATTCCATTCGTGTGCACATTCCGGGCAGATGAACATGCCATTATCTTCGTATGTGTATTCAGAATTGCATTTTGGGCAGTGTGGGAGTTGCATGTCGGTATCCTCAAAAGTGTTAACGCGCTGGAAAGTGCCAGCTAAATGACGGCAGAGTGCCGAAAAAGGCGGCAAGTATAACGCAAATCCACACTTTTGTCGGTGCTATTGTGAATTTAAAAAACGCAGAAAATGTGTTGCGAGTGACACTTACTGTCAGTCAGCTAAGCGATGCTAACGTCATTAACACGGTGGAAAGAGAAGTCGCTAAATATATCGAATATTTTATTGCGGCAAATTGCTACGCACCTTCATTTCGGATAAGGTGAAGCAACGCATTGTTATTTATCTTCGAACTTTACTGCCATGCATTTCTTATGTTGGCGGCCTATCCCTCTCTTTTTAGGTGGGTAAATAATGATGATATATCCTGAAGCTTCTTAAAATGGGCCAGGCTTTTTATCTTTTGGCTTTCAGGCCTTGAGGAGAGCTTTACACGCCATGCAGGGATAGCCATTTATTTCTGATTATCTTCAATTAGTTATATTTTGGTGAACATGTTTTCCACACGTGATCATATAAGCCTGAACATCATAATTAATACAAGTGGCTTAATAAAAGTAATAAATTTGCGTTAAGGAAAGGCTTTTATCATGCACACACAGACCATTTTTGAATTAAGTCAGGAAGCTGAGCGTTTGTTACAGCTTGCCCTGCAAAATCTCGATACCCTGAAATCAATGCCGACAGCGAAGCTGGAGAGCACGACGGCTGCTATTACAGGTGAAAAGAACAACGTGCTGCCTTTGCATTTTAGTGCGCGAGGCGTCGAAGCGCAGCAGGCAACGCTGAATAATGAATTACGCAAAATAACACGTCTGGAAATGGTTCTGGCTATCGTTGGCACGATGAAAGCGGGGAAATCGACCACCATTAATGCCATTGTGGGTACCGAAGTGTTGCCGAACCGCAACCGCCCAATGACGGCGCTGCCTACGCTGATCCGTCATACGCCAGGCCAAAAAGAGCCGGTGCTCCACTTCTCACATGTCTCTCCTATTGATGATTTGATTCACCTGCTGCAGAAAAAGCTTGGCGATTACGATCGCGGCAAGCTGGCTCTGCAACTGGAAATTGATAAGGACATGAATACGCTGCTGGAGCGTATTGAGAAAGGCGAGGCCTTTGAAAAGCATCATCTCGGGGCGCAGCCAATATTTCATTGCCTGAAAAGTCTCAATGACCTGGTGAGGCTCTCCCAGGCGCTGGGCGTGGCGTTTCCGTTCTCCGAATACGCGGCCATCGAACATATTCCGGTGATTGAAGTGGAGTTCGTGCATCTTGCGGGTTTGGATGCGCACCTCGGGCAACTGACGCTGCTCGATACCCCCGGCCCCAATGAGGCCGGACAACCGCATCTGCAAAAAATGCTTAGCGAACAGCTAGCCCGCGCGTCGGCGGTGCTGGCGGTGATGGATTATACCCAGCTTAAATCTATTTCTGATGAAGAGGTCCGTCAGGCTATTTCGGTTGCGGGGAAATCAGTGCCTCTGTATGCGCTGGTGAATAAATTCGACCAGAAGGATCGCAATAGCGACGATGAAGAGCAGGTCAGGGCGATGATCTCCGGTACCTTAATGAAAGGCACTATTTCGCCTGGCCAGATCTACCCTGTTTCCTCTATGTGGGCGTATCTGGCAAACCGCGCCCGCAACGAGATGAATGCCCGTGGACGCCTGCCGGATCATCAGGAGCAGCCCTGGGTGCAGGATTTTGCCGAAGCCGCACTCGGACGCCGCTGGCGTTCGGCGGACCTGGACGATATAAACCATATCCGTCACGCAGCCGATTTGCTCTGGGAAGATTCGCTGTTTGAACAGCCGATACGCAAACTGATTTACGCCGCCTATGCCAATGCCTCGCTATTCGCGCTGCGCTCGGCCTCGCATAAGCTGCTCAACTACGCGCAAAATGCCCGGGAGTATCTCGACTTCCGCTATCAGGGGCTGACGGTGGCCTTTGAGGGGCTGGAACTGAACATCGCGCGTCTTGAAGAGGATATGGCGCAGCTGCAGACGCGCCAGAGCGCGGTGAGCGATGAGGTGAAACATGAAGTTGACCAGGCGCTGAACGCGACTGCGGACTTTATGGAGGCCGAAAAATCGGCGCTTCACCAGGCAGTGGGCCATGTTTTCAGCCGTCAAAATATTCTTGCTTTGGCAGGCATTGAGCGACTGAATCGCCGCAGTGACGAACTGCAAGAGCGGGAACCGCTGGTTCTGGATGATGAAGGTCAGGCGCAGATCGTCCTGAGTAAAATTCGCTCCTCCTGTGAACTCATCATGCTGGATGCGCAGGCAAAAATCGCCCGGGAGCTGGCGTTACGCTTCGATCAGCTGGAATCTACGCTGGCGCGCTCGCTGAATGACGCTATCCGCCCCATTGAAACGCGTATAAAAGAGCATCTGAGCCATGCCGGCTTCCGGGCGCGGATCAGCTTCCCCGCTTTTCAGGCAAACCAGCTTGACTTCAATACGCGGGCACTGTTTAACGATGCCATTGCACAGGATAACCGCCCGGCAGGTCAACTTTCCGCCGGGAGCAGTATGCGTGAAACCGTTTCGCGTTGGCTCAATAATCCGGGCTGGGGCTGGGATGAGTACGTGGTCACGCGCACGCACTATGTTATCGACATTGCGCAACTGCATGACAAATTTAAGCAACATATTGATCAGTTTTGTGAACAAATACGTAAAGCTTTGTCCGCGCAGGTCGATGTCTCTGTTACGGCCGGAATGGCGACGTTCTTTGCAGAATTTTCGTTATGCCTGACCGGGTTACAGGAAAGCTTGCGTGATAGCCTCGCAGTGCGTCAACAAAATGAGCATTCAACCCGAGCGCTCAGCCAGCTGTTGAAGCAAAGCATTACGACTGCGACGTGGATTCAGGAAGACACCCGACTGTTACGCGATGACATTCAAACTCTATTCGCAGCAGAGCAACCATGACAACACAGCTACTGGACGGTCCCGGGCGGACGCTGGAGTGTATTCATCCCAGGTTTATGGTCGATCTTGTGCAGGGCGTGGACGCGGCGCGCCATCCCCATCTGGGGCCGCAGCAGCTGCAGTTTCGTGAACGTTTGACTCAGGAGATCATGACGCATACCCGGCTACGGCCCTGGGCGATGGCGGGAATGCTTAACGAGAACGCGGCCCTGCGCCTGGGGCTGGCGGAAAAACTCGCCGGCATGTTGGATCCAGGCCATCTTGCGCTGACGCTGATGGCCGATAAACTGACTGCACTGTGCCAGCAGGCTCACCTGCGCGCTCAGCCATCTCCCGGCCTGCTTGAACAGTATGCGGAGCTCTCCTCTCATTTTACCCAACGTGCCGCCTATAAAGAAAAGGCGCTGACCCAGCGTGGACTGACGGTACAGGCGGGCGAGCACAGTGAACAAATTTTCACCCGCTGGCGAGCCGGTCACTATGATGGCTGGTCTTTGGCCGGGCGCTGCTTCATTGTTCTGGAAGAGCTGCGCTGGGGAGCATTTGGCGATGCCTGCCGTCTGGCGAACAACGATGTGTCGGCAATGCTCAAGGATAATTTACGCAGCATGGCCGCCAACTACCTCGCGCAGGGCATCAATGCGTCTCCCACAACGCGCCATTTCTATCATCAATGGCTGACCACACCCGCTTCTGCGGGTTTAATCGATCACAAAGACATGCTGGGCTGGCTGGGCGACTGGTGTCAGGCGGATATACACCCGGTGAGTTGGTCAGTGACGCAAAACTGGCAGACCGTCGCGCTGGGTATGCCGAGGCTGTGTTCGGCAAAACGGCTGGTGGATGCAATGGTGGAAGAGATTTTTGGTTGAACCCCTCATCCTGACCCTCTCCCCCCAGGGGAGAGAGGATGGCTGGCGCGGTGTGTTAGTGATTCATTTCTATCGGTTTCGGTTCAGGCGGGATCTCTTGCACATTTCCGTAGCGTTTCGCGTATAGCGCCGTGATGATGGGCACCAGGATTGCGGTGACAATCACGCTGGCGGCAACCAGTGCCGTCGCGGACGCGGCCACCGGTTCGAAGGCCGGGTTAATCTGGGCGATAATCACCGGGTTTGCAACGGCAGCGCCTGCGGCTGAAGAGGCGGCGACGCCCGCCGTGCCGTTTCCTCCCCCGATTACGCGGTCAGCAATGATCAGCGGAATACCGGTGATGATGATAACCGCGACACCCAGCACAATCCCCAGCAGTCCCGTATCCAGAATCACGTTCAGGTTGATGGTGTTACCCAGCGCAAAGCCAAAGAATGGGATCAGCACCGGCGTGGCTTTGCTGAAGAAATCACGCAGATCGTGATCCAGATTGCCCAGCGCGAAGCCGATCAGGAATGGCAGGATCGCGCCGACAAAATGATGGGGCTCAAAAGAAGCCAGGCCAGCGGACCCCAGGATCAGCATCGTCATGAGCGGGCCGGACTCCAGAGACATCAAAACAAACGCGCCGGACTCCTCTTTGGTTCCGTACTGGTTCATCAGGCTGGCATACAGCCCGCCGTTGGTCATGTCCATCGCCGAGACAATCGCCAGGACGGATAACCCGGCGAAGAAACCGGTCTGAATTCCATTTTCAGGAATGAACATCGCGCATATCATTGCGACCACCCAGGCAACCGCTATTTTGGTTATCACCAGCGTTCCGGATTTGCGTAATACGGTACCGGTTGCCCGCAAATTAATGGATGCGCCGATACAAAAGAACCAGACCGCCAGGATGGGAACGGTACCCGTAATCATCCCCTTTGTGAAACCACCAAAATAAGCCCCGGTTTCAGGTGCTAATGTATTCAGAATAGCACCGAGTACCAGCGGCACCAGCATCATACCCCCCGGTATGCGTTCTATCGTGGCTTTAATCTTCATCTCTAACCCTCACAATTTCGCCTCTCATGGTGAGCGGCAGGTGCGAATAAAAAAATCAATAAATTCAATCTGATGAAGGGTGCTCTTGATGATTGGTTTGTGATAACCCTGCACCGAAATTCAGTTAGCGCTCTCGTTTCCTCTCGTCAGAAAACATGCGTCGCTATGTTTCAGGAATTATCATGCGATCGATGGAATATTGATTCAATGAAAATAAAACGGTGTTTTAGTTATCTTCATCACATATTGAATGTAAACTTTACGGCGCGTTGTGAGAGCTGAAAATTTATGTAAATCTCTTGTAAAAAATATGGCTTTTTATTCTGTTGGGAAAAGAAAAAAGATGAGGGCGAAAATGGGGGCTCTGGAAGGTTGAGAAAGTACTTATTTGCGGAAGTTGACAAAAACTGTCTTCACCTGACGCAGTATAAATATATGTGTGAAGTTGATCACAAATATAAACGCTGGTAGGGTAAAAAGGTCATTAACTGCCCAGGCAGGCGTCAACAGGTTCGGTTGTATCGACGGAAAACGTCAATGTAAGTAAACCTGCTACGCTTGAAGATGGAGGTTCGCACGGAGCGGATCTCGGGTTCACAGAGTGCGAGTTGGCTGTGGAACGGACAGGGCTAAGTCTACGAGGAAAGCTATGCTAAGAAGGAAAAAGGTTAAACCCATTACGCTTCGCGACGTCACCATTATTGATGACGCTAAACTGCGTAAAGCGATCACCGCCGCCTCGCTCGGTAATGCGATGGAATGGTTCGATTTCGGTGTTTACGGCTTTGTTGCCTATGCATTAGGTAAAGTGTTCTTCCCCGGTGCTGACCCAAGCCTGCAGATGATTGCCGCGCTGGGTACATTCTCCGTTCCTTTCCTGATCCGCCCGCTGGGTGGTCTGTTCTTCGGTATGCTCGGTGACAAATACGGTCGCCAGAAAATACTCGCTATCACCATTGTCATTATGTCGATCAGTACGTTCTGTATCGGCCTAATACCGTCCTATGCCACGATCGGCATCTGGGCACCTATTCTGCTGTTGCTCTGTAAGATGGCGCAGGGCTTCTCCGTCGGGGGCGAGTATACCGGGGCGTCGATCTTCGTCGCGGAGTATTCCCCTGACCGTAAGCGCGGCTTCATGGGCAGCTGGCTGGACTTCGGTTCGATTGCCGGGTTTGTGATGGGTGCGGGCGTCGTGGTTCTGATTTCAACCGTGGTCGGTGAGGAGAACTTCCTCGACTGGGGCTGGCGTATCCCGTTCTTTATCGCGCTCCCGCTGGGTATTATCGGTCTTTACCTGCGACATGCGCTGGAAGAGACACCTGCGTTCCAGCAGCACGTTGAGAAACTGGAGCAGGGCGACCGCGAAGGGTTGCAGGACGGCCCGAAAGTGTCCTTTAAAGAGATTGCGACAAAGCACTGGCGCAGCCTGCTGACCTGTATTGGTCTGGTGATTTCCACCAACGTCACTTACTACATGCTGCTGACCTACATGCCGAGCTATCTGTCGCATAACCTGCACTACTCGGAAGATCACGGCGTACTGATTATTATCGCCATCATGGTGGGTATGCTGTTTGTACAGCCGATTATGGGTCTGCTGAGCGACCGCTTTGGCCGTCGACCGTTTATCATCCTGGGTAGCGTAGCGCTGTTCGCGCTGGCGATCCCGGCGTTTATTCTGATCAACAGTAACGTGCTGGGTCTGATTTTCGCGGGTCTGCTGATGCTGGCGGTGATCCTGAACTGCTTTATCGGGGTGATGGCATCCACATTACCTGCGATGTTCCCGACGCACATTCGTTATAGTGCGCTGGCGGCGGCGTTCAACATCTCCGTCCTGATTGCCGGCCTGACGCCTACGCTTGCCGCCTCTCTGGTGGAAAGCACGCAGAACCTGATGATGCCTGCCTACTACCTGATGGTTATTGCGCTAGTCGGCCTGGCGACCGGCCTGACCATGAAGGAGACGGCGAACCGTCCTCTGAAAGGGGCGACGCCTGCGGCATCTGATATTCAGGAAGCGAAAGAAATCCTGCGCGAGCATTACGATAACGTTGAGCAGAAAATTGAGGATATCGACGCAGAGATTGAAGAGCTGCAGAAGAAACGCTCCCGTCTTGTTGATCAACATCCACGCATTAACGAGTAATAAAAAACCCGCCGTTGGCGGGTTTTCTTTTATTAGCATCCGGCGGCGATGTAGTCGCCGTTGGCGCTAATGGGGATGACGGTCAGGAACAGGACGGTCGCGAACAGGATCAGGATGATACCTCCGGCAATTTTAACTGCCGGCACCAGCCATCTGAACGCGCTATCTCCCCCGAACCATGCCACCGTGCGTTCACGGGCATAACGAACCGCCAGTGATAGCCCCATAATAGCGAGTGCCGTACCTAAAGACATGGTCATAACGGCCGCCATTCCCCAGGTGACAATGCCCAGCGCGTTCGAAAACATCAGAATCATGATTGCACCGCTGCACGGACGTGCGCCAATCGCCAGAATAACGCCCAGACGCGTTTTCCAGTCACCTTGTGTCAGATCTGCGCCCACGCCGTGATGACCACAGCCACAGTGTTCATCGTGCTGATGAAGGGGAGTGATGGCTGAGATCCTCATTCTTTGAGGCCGCAGGCTTTTCAGCGCCTGGTAAATGATGAAAGCACCAAACGCGCCAATCAGCACGGCGCTTATCTTCTCGACATACCAGCGGCTGGTGCTGATATCCCCTGACGCGAGGTTAAATCCTACTGCCAGAATAAAGACAAACAGAATGGCGCTGACGCCCTGCATCAGGCTGCCAAGAAAGGGAACGGTGCGTGCGGCCAGTTCGCTCTCCTTATTTGTGCTCAGGTAGGTTGTCACGATGAACTTCCCGTGCCCCGGCCCGATGGCGTGAAGGACGCCATAAAAGAAAGCGCCTGTTAAGAGCCATAATCCACCGCTGTACTGGTTGTTATTAAGCTGCAGTAGATACATCACCAGATAACGGTGCAGCGTAATCTGCGTGGCAAGGCACCACTGGATAAAGGCGTTCCAATGCGTATGCAGCGTAAAAGCGGCGAAGAGGATGGTCAGCAGCATCAATCCGGCCGTAGGGAGGCGCCAGTCGCGAGGCAGGCGTTGTGTATTCATCAGGGGGAGCTCTGCGGAGAAGAATATTTGCCGCTAGTATAGTTGATCTTCTCTTTCAGTTCGCAGGATCGCATCAGGATCTTGCTGTAATTGTGGATAAGTCTGTGCGTAAAAGGGTATAAGGCGGGGTTTTGCTGGGGAATACAGCAGTCAGTCATTTTTTTGCAACTTTTCTGTTGCGGGCTGCGGAGAACTCCCTATAATGCGCCTCCATCGACACGGCGGATGTGAATCACTTCACAGTTAACCCGGTCGGTTGAAGAGAAAAAATCCTGAAATAACGG
>NZ_JBXWDD010000008.1:0-205544 GCF_057320665.1 Enterobacter cloacae complex sp. 385G4 | reverse complement strand
TGTGAGAGTAGGGAACTGCCAGGCATCAATCAAGAAGAACCCCGTACCGTAAGGTGCGGGGTTTTTTGCTTTGTGCGCCGGAAAATACCGGATGGCGGCACCGCCTGACCGTGCCTACAATTGTTAAAACGATTTTAACAATGGTGCCGCTTTGACACGTCCCTTTGATTACCAAAAAGATTTTGCCAACATTAATTTCCGTGACCATGCAGAGCTGTATCAGGTGGGGCGGGGAGAGCAGGGTGTGCTCATGGTGGAACCTTACAAAAGCGAGATCCTTCCGCACTGGCGATACAAAGATGCTGAAGTGGCAGCGCGATCGGCAAAAGAAATTTACGCCCTGTTTGAAGAATATCGTCAGCAAAACGACTTTGTGGGTATGGATATGGCGCGTAAATTCATTCAGATGGGCTATACGCGCGCCAGGCGATACGCCAATCATAAAGGCGGTAAAAAGTACGATGAGAAGCGCCAGGTAAAACAGCTGGATTGCGATCCCGTAAAAGCCGAAGCCGCCGCGGTCTTCAAAAAGTGGTGGGATAAAATTCGTGCAGATGAAGATTATTTGCAGCGAAAAAAGGCGCATCAGCAGAAGTGGGGATAATTACTACGTCCGCTAATAATTCGAGACCTGATCGAGTTCACAAAACGTAATGAAACATATTAGAAACATTTTATTTACCTAACGATTCGTTTTAAATCCGGTTTTACTGTTTGTGGGCAATGGCCCGCAATGTGAGACAGAGGATTTTAAAATGACAGAAACCGTAGCCAGTGCAGATACGGATAACACCAATTTGGCAGGTAAGGATACCCGTCGTCGGGTTTGGGCAATCGTTGGGGCCTCCTCGGGGAACCTCGTAGAGTGGTTTGACTTTTACGTCTATTCATTCTGTTCACTCTACTTTGCGCATATCTTTTTCCCGTCCGGGAATACCACCACTCAGCTTCTGCAAACCGCAGGCGTTTTTGCCGCCGGGTTCCTGATGCGCCCTATCGGTGGATGGCTGTTCGGCAGGATCGCAGACAGAAAAGGGCGCAAGACCTCCATGCTCATCTCCGTATGCATGATGTGCGTCGGCTCGCTGGTGATTGCCTGCCTGCCCGGATATGACACTATCGGAACATGGGCACCCGCGTTGCTGCTGCTGGCACGTCTGTTCCAGGGGCTGTCGGTCGGTGGGGAATACGGCACCAGTGCGACATACATGAGCGAAGTGGCGGTTGAAGGCCGAAAAGGTTTCTATGCATCATTCCAGTATGTGACCCTCATTGGCGGACAGCTGCTGGCATTACTGGTTGTGGTGATCCTGCAACAAATCCTTAGCGATGAAGATCTGCACGCCTGGGGCTGGCGCATCCCGTTTGCTATGGGCGCTGCCCTGGCGGTTGTCGCCCTGTGGCTACGCCGTCAGCTTGATGAAACCTCTCAACAGGAGGTCAGGGCGCTGAAAGAGGCGGGCTCGATGAAGGGGCTCTGGCGAAACCGCAAAGCATTTTTGATGGTGTTAGGTTTTACCGCCGCGGGCTCGCTAAGTTTCTATACCTTTACCACCTACATGCAAAAATATCTGGTTAACACCACGGGCATGCATGCAAACGTTGCGAGCGTCGTTATGACGGTGGCGTTACTCGTCTTTATGCTTATCCAGCCGATTGTCGGCGCGCTGTCGGACAAAATAGGTCGCCGCACCTCCATGCTGATCTTTGGCGGCATGCTCACCCTGGGTACCGTTCCGCTTTTGACTGCGCTACAGCAGACAACGTCGCCGTATGCCGCTTTCGCGCTGATCATGGTGGCACTCATTATTATCAGTTTTTACACGGCAATCAGCGGCATTTTGAAAGCGGAAATGTTTCCCGCACAGGTGAGGGCGCTGGGTGTTGGCCTCTCTTATGCGGTCGCGAATGCCCTGTTTGGCGGTTCGGCGGAGTATGTCGCGCTATCGCTTAAGTCGTGGGGCAGTGAAACGACCTTCTTCTGGTATGTCACCGTAATGGGAGCGCTGGCGTTTATTGTCTCGCTGATGCTGCATCGCAAAGGAAAAGGTATCCGCCTTTAATAATGTGCCATCTGCCAGACGGCGTAGCCGGTTGTTGCGCCGGCTACATCCCAGGCGAAATCTTTCCAGCTCCAGCCGCTCCCTGCGGGGCGGCTATCCCATAGTTCTTTTGATGCCCCAAGGCCCACTGAGAACATCAACCCTATCGCCGCGCTACGGTCCCGGCTGTATCCCTGATGCTGCGCGTACTCATTACCGGCTGCAGACAGCATAGCGGAAGCGAGGAAGTGTTGTGCTTTGTCCTGACCGGACCAGCTATCATTGGCCATATGACTGCAGCCAGTCAGAAAGAAAGCGCTCAGTAACAGAGGAATACGCATCAACGGGCTCCATAAAAAAGCCCTGCGGGTAACAGGGCCTGGACATTACAGAATTCGGCTGATAAGTCGGTCAATACGGATACGACGCAAGCGGCGAATCAGCTTGCGAACTTTCACCGGATAATCGGCAATGCTCTGCAGCTCGCGGTAATGATTAACCACCGTGGTGTGCGTGCGAATCAACTCCAGTTCACGCTCACGCTGTGCGGCTAACTCATGCTGCGGGTCATGGATCAGGATCGCGTTTTCCAGATCCAGTCTCCACGCGCGCGGGTTCAGGTTGTTACCGGTCAGCAGCATCCACTCATCGTCGACCCACATACCTTTCAGATGGTAACTGTTGTCTTCATCTTTCCACAGACGCACAACCAACTGGTCAGTGTTTACGTAATACTGTAAACGGCTCAGGAAGCGGCGCAGGTTAATTTCATAAAGATAAGGCAGCGCACCGATGATTTTGAACGGCTGATCTTCAGGAATGAAGAAGTCGTTCGCCGTTTTATCCCCGACGATAATTTCCACTTTTTTACCATCGCGCAGCAGCTGAATGATATTACGCACCAGTACGGCAGGAAGGTTAAAGTACGGCGTGCAGATGGTGAGCTTTTGCTCCGCGCACGGCATCAGATGGAAGATCGTTTTATTCAGCAGGCTTGATTTGCCAAGCCCAACCAGCGGAGTAACGGATAACTCTTCGTTGTTTGCGTCGCCCTGAAAATGGTAAACAGCATCGCGGAGCTCCTGGCGGAAGGCGCGAACATCGTTTTTGATTTCCGGGCTCTTAGGGCGCTCGGGATCGTCAAGGCGATTAACGCCACGGCCATGTACCAGGTTTTTATCAACCCAGTTAAACATGATATCGGCCATCTGAGGATTACGGATCAGATGGTAGCGGTCATAGCGATATTTATCGAGCTGATGCAGATAGACATCATTGAGGCTTGCGCCGCTGTAAAGCACGCTGTCATCGATGATGAATCCTTTAAAATGAAGGACGCCGAGCGCTTCGCGGGTATTCACCGGGACGCCATAAACAGGTACATCGACGCCAGGATTTTCCTGCGCCGTGCGGCAATACCAGTCTGCATTGGTGTTTGAAGCGGCCGCGCCAATACGGCCACGCTGGGCGCGATGCCAGTCAACCAGCACGCGAACATCCAGCTCCGGACGCTGACGCTTGGCTTCATAGAGCGCGTTCAGGATCGCACGCCCGCCTTCATCTTGTTCAAGATACAGGGCCACAATGCAAATGCGTCGCGTGGCACTGGCAATCTTTTCCAGAAGCGTCTCCCGAAAATGAGCGGGAGCGTAAAAGAACTCTACATCATCAACTGACTGAGAAATCTTCGGTAGTTGAGCAAGGTGTTGTTGATGTTTATTACGCTTAAATTTTGACAACATCACAGTGCGTTTCTTCTCTGTTCATTGAAGGGTTGTCTGTACCATGCAAACAACATAAGCGGACAATGATACCACCAGTCCCGTCCAAAGTGGGTAACATTTCCAGTAGCTTACTCGGGTTTGTCTGCCGGTGTCAGGCCGAGGGATAAGGCGACAATACCTTCGTCCAGCTGAATATCAACGTCAAATCCGAGTTTTCGCGCCAGGGTCACCATACCGCGATTGTTCGGCATAGTAATGCCATTCAGGCGTAACAATCCGTGATCTCGCGTATAACTGATGAGTTTTTCCAGCAGTCGTCTGCCCAGACCCAGGCCTTTAAGATCGGAGCGCACCAGCACAGCAAATTCCGCGTCAATGTTATCCGGATCGGAAATTGCGCGCGTCACGCCGAGGATCTCATCGCCCCGATCGGAACGTCGAACGGCGACAAACGCCATCTCTCGATCGTAGTCGATCTGGGTCATATTGGCTAAATCATCGTGGGTAAATTCGTTGATTTCGCTAAAGTAGCGATAATAGAGATCTTCTTTCGTAACCTGAGAAATAAAGGCACGCAGCTGCGGTTCATCTTCCGGCAGAATAGGGCGGAACAGGGCGCGTTCCCCATTCTTCATCTCGACCCACTCCTCCAGCTGCAGAGGATACGGACGGATCGCCAGGCGGCTCTCTCTGTCCCCTTCAAATGGCGCGATATCCAGCGTTACGTCCAGCGCCGTAAACTCAGTGCCGGAGGCGAGCAGCGGATGGATATCCAGCCGCTGGATCTCCGCACAATCTACAACCAGGTTAGACACCTGCACCAGGAATTGACTCAACCCGGCAATATCGAGCGGACGCAGGGCGCTGCGGCCACGGATCTTTTTGCTTTTAATCGCCTGAATGATCAGATAGCGCGCCAGATTCATGTTCAGCGGCGGTAGCGCCACCGCGGCCTGTTCCTCTGGACGCCACTCAACGCCGCCTTCCCCCAGCATAATGAGCGGGCCGAAGACAGGATCGTGTTCAACCACCACCCGCAGTTCCTGGGCGCCCGCGCGGTGAGCCATGCTTTGCACCAGCAGTCCGTGGATCCGGGCCTGCGGCCAGGCCATTTTGACGCGATCGAAAATGGCATCGGCTGCCTGCTGCACCTCCGTTGCCGTACGCAGGTACAACATGACCCCCTGAACGTCAGACTTATGCGGGATATCGGGGGAACGAAGCTTAAGGGCGACCGGGTAGCCAATCTGTTCGGCTATATGTACGGCCTCAGCGCTGTCGCTGGCGATCCAGGTTGGCAGAGTTTGCATCCCGTAGCTGCCCAGTATGGGCTGCACTTCATGCGTATCAAGCGAGGTCGCGCCTTCTTCAATGGCCTGCTGTAACAGCCGATGAACGTCGACGGTGTTCGCCGTCAGGTTTCCGGGCAAGGCAGGTGTCTCACGCAGCTGTTTCTGGTTGCGGCGATATTCCACCATATGCATAAATGCCGTGATGGTGCCTTCCGGCGTGCGGTAGGTTGGCAGTCCGGCTTCACTGAACAAGCGTCGCGCCTCCTGAGAGGAAAACTCACCGCACCAGTTGGTCAGCAGGGTGACATATTTGCCGCGCGGATGATTTCGTACCACCTCAATCAGCGCCCGCGCGCTTTCACTGCCCGGCGCGGCCGCGCTGGGGGAGTGGATAATCATCAGCGCATCGAAATCCTGGCTGTCCAGCAAAATGGAGATTGCCCTGATATAGCGATCGCTGCTGGCATCATCGCGCAAATCAAGCGGATTGCCGGGCGTCACGCTTGCCGGAAGCGCCTCTCTGAGGCGTTGCAGCGTCTCTTCACCCAGCGTGGCCAGCTTGCCGTTACGCAGCCAAAGCTCATCCAGCGCCAGCGCGGCAGGGGCCGCGCCATTGCTGACAATCATTAACTTCTCGCCGCGCAGCGGACGCATGTGGCTCAACGTCTCAACGGCGGAAAAAAGCTCGTGTGTATCCTGCACCCGCAGCAACCCCGCGCGCTGAATGGCAGCATCCCAGGCCGGATCCATACCGGAATGAGACTGCAGCAGACGCTGTGCCGCAGGGCTGCGACCGCTTTTGATAACGAGGATCGGTTTATTGCGCGATGCGCTACGCGAAGCGGAAACAAAACGACGGGCGTCGCTCAGGTGCTCAAGATAAAGGAGGATTGCGCTGGTTTTGCTGTCTCGCGCCAGGAAATCCAGCAGTTCGTCAACGTCAATATCCAGGCTGTCGCCCAGAGCAATGAAGTAGGAGAATCCCATTTCACGCTGCTGCGCCCAGTCAAGGATGGTGTTTGAGACCGCAGCCGACTGCGAGATAAACGCCAGCTTGCCTTTACGGATCGGCACCGGGGAGAAGCTGGCGTTCAGCCCCTGCCAGGGCGCGAGCAGACCCAGGCTGTTCGGCCCGAGAATGCGCATCTGATAGCGGCTGGCGCAGGCCAGCAGTTCGGGCTGCTGTTCAGGCGGAGACGAGAGAATAATGCAGGTTTTACACCCTTTCTTGCCGAGTGACTCCAGCAGTTCCGGATTGCGTTTGGCGTTTGTACACAGAACGGCGAGATCCGGTACGAAAGGCAGGCTCTCCACGTCCGGCCAGGCAAGCACGCCCTGAACGGCCTTATAAGACGGCGTGACGGGCATAACGGGACCGTTAAATCCTCCGGCCAGCAGGTTGCGCATCATCAGATAGCCTGCACGATCCGGTTTCATTGATGCGCCGATGACGGCAATGGATTTAGGACGGAGTAGCGCTTCTAACCCTCTCTGGCTCATGCAGGCCTCCTGTGAATGCAAGCGACCTGATGATTTTAAACGCTTTCTGTCTCCGTTGCTGTGATGCTGCCCTTATGAACGGTTTTTCCCGCCAGATAGCGCTCCCGGAAGCATGAGAAATGGTTGCCCAGGGCGCCAGCTGCAGCGGTATCTCCTGCTAAATCCAGTAGCGCAATGGCTACTTCGGCAGTGCAGTATTGCCCGTCAGCATGCGCTTCGCGCAGGCGGTAGGCCGAGACGCGGGAAAGATCGACAGAAATAACCGGCAGAGCGTCGAGGTAAGGGCTTTTGCGAAACATTTTCCGCGCTTCGGTCCAGGTACCGTCCAGCATAATAAACAGCGGTGGTTTCCCTGATGGCGGCGCGGTAAGGACCTGACGTTGTTCTCCCGCATAAGATGCCGGGAAAACCACCATCGGCTGGTAGTCCGGGCTTGCCACCAGGTCGAGCAGAGCCTGAGGTGGCTCAGTGCGCGACCACTGAAACGCGGCGGTATCCGGCAGAATATCGGCAATAAGACGCCCCGTATTACTGGGCTTCATCGGCTCGGTATCGAACATGACCAGACAAAAGCGGCTCTCCGCAGTACTTGGGGCCAGCGTCTCGCACAGACACACCTTCAGCGGCAGCAGGCAGCGCTGACAGCGACGTATGCGATTGCCACGAGCAAGAAAGGGGCGAGTCGCGCGCGCAAGGCGTTCGGCGCGTAATTTAAGGACAGCGTTATCAGTCATGGGCGAAATGGAGGAAAAACCCTATTTTCGCAGAGGCGGGAACGGGGCACAAGGTGTGCCCCGGGAATGTTACAGCGATTCGTTTAACCAGCTATCAAAAGGTGCTTTTGGAACCGCACCGTTGAGCATATCGATCACTTCACCATTTTTGAAAATCATGATGGTCGGGATACTGCGAATACGAAAACGTGCGCTTAGCTCGCGTTCGGCCTCGGTATTAACCTTAACGAACCGCATTTTTCCGCTGCGCTCTTCGGCCACATCTTCGAAGATTGGCGCGAAGCTGCGGCACGGACCGCACCATGGCGCCCAGAAATCGACCACCACCGGGAGATCGTCCTTGAGGAGTTTGTCCAGCGTAGCACCCGTCGCGTTAATGACATCGCCATCAAACAATTCATGGCCACAACGTCCGCATTTCGCACCGTCATCCATCCGATCGTCCGGAATGCGGTTTAAAGCCTGACAGTTGGCACATACGGTATTCATAACTAACCTCTGATAGAGCCGTGGGACAGCGGCAGAACGCCGATAATGTTTCTGATATGTTACATATTATCAGTGAGCCTGTATGAAACGACAATGCGTTTTATTCAATGGGAACAATAGTCACAGGCTTTTGTACGAAATTATGGCTATGCGCTGGCACATCGGGTAATCTGCGCGCTTCGCGCAGCGCTGGTGGAGAAAAGCATGAACGACGAAATGAAAAACAAAAGCGGCAAGGTCAAAGTGATGTATGTCCGCAGTGATGATGACTCTGATAAACGCACCCAAAATCCGCGTACCGGAAAAGGTGGCGGGCGTCCAGCGTCCTCTCGTGCAGACGGTGGCCGTCGCCCCGCCCGCGATGACAGAAATAACCGCGGTGATGACCGCAAACGTGATGACCGCAAGCGTGACGATCGCAAGCGCGATGACCGTCCGCGTGATGACTTCTCACGTGATAACGCCTCTCCGTGGCGCACCGTTTCTCGCGCCCCTGGCGATGAGACGCCGGAAAAAGCCGATCACGGCGGTATCAGCGGTAAAAGCTTTATCGACCCGGAAGTGCTGCGTCGTCAGCGCGCGGAAGAGACCCGCGTATATGGCGAGAACGCCTGCCAGGCGCTGTTCCAGAGCCGTCCTGAGTGTATCGTCCGCGCCTGGTTTATCCAGAGCGTGACCCCGCGCTTTAAAGAAGCGCTGCGCTGGATGGCCGCGAACCGCAAAGCTTACCACGTGGTTGATGATGCTGAACTGACAAAAGCGTCCGGTACCGAGCACCACGGCGGCGTCTGCTTCCTGATTAAAAAACGTAACGGCACGACAGTTCAGCAGTGGGTCAGCCAGGCAGATGCCGATGACTGCGTGCTGGCGCTGGAAGACGTGGGCAACCCGCACAACCTGGGCGCAATGATGCGCAGCTGCGCGCATTTTGGCGTGAAGGGCGTGCTGCTGCAGGATGCCGCGCTGCTGGAATCCGGCGCCGCGATCCGTACTGCGGAAGGCGGAGCCGAGCACGTACAGCCGATCACCGGCGACAGCGTTCTGGATGCCCTCGAGCAGTTCCGTAAAGCGGGCTATTCCATCGTGACCACATCCAGCCATGCCGGTACGCCGCTGTTTAAAGCGACGCTGCCGCGCAAGATGGTGCTGGTGTTGGGTCAGGAACGCGATGGTCTGTCTGATGCGGCGCTCTCCAGTTCGGATCTGAGCGTCTCCATCGACGGGACGGGCAATGTGGAAAGTCTGAACGTATCCGTTGCGACCGGCGTGCTGCTGGCCGAGTGGTGGCGTCAGAATAAGGCATAAGCCTCTTATGTGCCGGGCCTGACCCGGCACATTCAAACCCTACTCGCTCTCTGCCGGTAACACAGGCATCCAGTCAATTGGCGTTTCGCCACGTTTTTCCAGCCATTCATTTGCCAGAACAAAATGATTACTGCCAAAGAAACCGCGATGGGCAGACAACGGTGACGGGTGCGGTGCCTTCAACACGTGATGACGCTGACGATCGATAATTGCCCCTTTCTTCTGCGCGTGAGAACCCCAGAGTAAAAACACGACCCCTTCACGATGCTCGTTGATAAGGCTGATAACTTTATCGGTAAAAGTTTCCCACCCAAGGCTGGCGTGCGAGTGCGCCTGGCCCGCCCGTACGGTGAGCACCGTGTTCAATAACAGCACGCCCTGGCGCGCCCAGCTTTCCAGATAACCGTGGTTGGGGCGGTTAAACCCGGGCACGGTTCCCTCAAGCTCTTTATACATGTTGAGCAGAGAAGGGGGGATCGCCACGCCTGGGCGTACGGAAAATGCCAGCCCGTGCGCCTGCCCAGGGCCGTGATAGGGATCCTGGCCCAGAATGACGACTTTCACATCGCTCAACTCGGTATAGCGAAACGCGTTGAATACATCTTTTTGCGGCGGATAAATCGTTTGCCCGGACTGACGCTCAGCGGCAACGGTACTGAGCGTATTGATAAAATAAGGCTGCTGCTTTTCTTCTGCCAGCACGTCATGCCAGGTTAAAGGTGTCGTCATGTCGCTCTCCTGCGAATCTCAATCTGTCACTAGCTTACCTGTTTAACGCTTGTGAGCAAAATTACGCGCTGAAATGCGTGCTAAGTCGTTAAATTTATTTTGAAATGATGCAGGTTAAGTTGAGTCGATGGGGGTGTGAAATTGATCTAAAGCAATAAATACCAACCACACTCTTTATGTGGTTGGTATTTTTGTTGATTTAAATCAATAAATCGCCGTGGTGTGAATGATATATATACACACAAGAAACAATGGTTTTACCAATTGGCCGCGTAAGGCCAGCATCAGTTAATGTAGCCTAAGGGAGGCAACACATGATTACAGGTATCCAGATTACCAAAGCGGCAAATGACGATCTGCTCAACTCTTTCTGGCTGCTGGACAGCGAGAAAAATGAAGCGCGCTGTGTGGTTGCGAAAGCGGGTTTTGCTGAAGATGAAATCGTACCGGTGAATAAACTGGGCGAA
Organism: Enterobacter cloacae complex sp. 385G4; assembly: GCF_057320665.1. Classification (NCBI taxonomy): domain Bacteria; kingdom Pseudomonadati; phylum Pseudomonadota; class Gammaproteobacteria; order Enterobacterales; family Enterobacteriaceae; genus Enterobacter; species Enterobacter cloacae complex sp. 385G4. Next base: position 195,262 of record NZ_JBXWDD010000008.1, on the reverse strand, counting down.
ATCGAATACCGTGAAATCCCAATGGAAGTGCAGCCGGAAGTGCGCGTTGAAGGGGGTCAGCACCTGAACGTTAACGTGCTGCGCCGCGAAACGCTGATGGATGCCGTTGAGCACCCGGAAAAATACCCACAGCTGACTATCCGCGTGTCTGGTTATGCGGTTCGCTTTAACTCACTGACTCCAGAACAGCAGCGCGACGTTATCGCCCGTACCTTTACTGAAAGCCTGTAAGGCTTCAGCCACGGGGGGGAACAAAAAAGCCGGGGATTACCCCGGCTTTTTCTTACTCTTCAGTCTTCGTTTCCTGCGCGGCAGCGCTTGGCTTACGACGCTTACCAATATTTTTGGTATCGCGGTGGCGCTGCTTCACGCGCGGCTTCTCTTTTTCTTTCTCTTTTCTCTCAGCACGTTTCGCGAGCGCTTTCTTGGACGGTTTACCCGTCATTTTTTCACTCGGCGCACGTGTGGTTGGGCGCAAGCCATCAATAACGCGCGCTTTCAGCGGCTCGTCAACATAGCGGCCAATTTTCTGCAGCAGCAGGTAGTCATGCGCTTCAACCAGTGAAATTGCAATCCCTTTGCGACCCGCGCGACCGGTACGGCCAATGCGGTGCAGGTAGGTATCTCCGCTGCGCGGCATATCGAAGTTAATGACGTGGCTCACGTCAGGGATGTCGATCCCGCGGGCGGCAACGTCTGTTGCGACCAGCACGTTAACGCGGCCATCGGTCAGGCGCTTAATGCCTTCGGTACGCTTGATCTGCGCCATCTCACCTTCAAGATAGCAGTTGTTGATCCCGGCGTTGCGCAGCATTTCAGCCAGCTCGTGCACGCGCTCGCGCTTACGCACAAACACGATAGTGCGGGTTGCGTCTTCCTGCTTCAGCAGGTGCTTGAGCAGCTCAACCTTATGCTCAAGGTTGTCCGCACGGTAATACCATTGGTGGATCTTTTTACGCTCTCGCGTGGATGGCGTCGCAGAGACTTCCACCGGATCTTCCAGCAGACGCTCTGCGAAGTCTTTAATCGCATCCCCTTCAAGGGTGGCAGAGAACAGCATCGTCTGGTTACGCCAGCGCGTTTCACCTGCAATATGCTCGATATCCTGCGCAAAGCCCATGTCCAGCATGCGGTCCGCTTCGTCGAGGATCAGCGTTTCTACCGCGCGGCAGTCGAAGTTCTCTTCTTTGATATACTGCAGCAGGCGGCCCGTCGTCGCGACGACGATGTCCTGGTTTTCGCTGAACACTTCGGCGTGGTTCATATACGCAACGCCGCCGGTGATGGTGGCGATATCCAGATGCGTATTCGCCGCGAGTTCACGCGCATGATCGGCAACCTGCATGGCCAGCTCGCGCGTAGGCGTCAGGATCAAAATACGCGGCGGGCCAGATTTTTTACGTGGAAAGTCGAGCAGATGCTGCAACACAGGCAGCAAATAGGCTGCTGTCTTCCCCGTGCCGGTTGGCGCAGAACCGAGCACATCGCGGCCCTCAAGCGCAGGCGGAATGGCCGCTGCCTGAATGGCGGTCGGGCGTGTAAAGCCTTTGCTCTCAAGAGCATTGAGCAGGCTTTCATCGAGTTCAAGTTCGGAAAAAGTCGTTACAGTCATGTTCTACCTCTGTGTGGGGCGCTGATTATAGACGTTACGGCTGTAATCTTCATCTGTTTGTATGGATATCGCTTTGCGGCCACTTCGCTTTCCCCTATGCTACTCCAGTTTCACTTAGAAGGTTGCCCTGACATGTCTCAACTCAAAGCGCAGCTGCGCCGCGATGGTTTTACGTTTAAACAATTTTTTGTCGCTCACGATCGCTGTGCCATGAAAGTCGGTACAGACGGCATTTTACTGGGAGCATGGGCACCTGTCGTAGGTGTTAAGCGTATTCTTGATATCGGTACCGGCAGCGGGCTGGTGGCCTTGATGCTGGCGCAGCGTACTGAAGAGCATGTCACTATTGATGCCGTGGAGCTGGATGCGCAGGCCGCAGGGCAGGCGGGTGAAAACGCGGCCGAGTCACCCTGGGCTGACCGGATAACCGTTAAGTGTGCGGACGTGCTGGCCTGGGCGCCAGAGCAGACGGCGCGTTACGATCTGATTGTCAGCAACCCCCCTTACTACGAGCCCGGCGTGGAGTGCGGTACACCGGAGCGTGAACAGGCGCGCTATACCGGTTCACTCGATCACAAAGCGCTGCTCGTCAACGCGGCTGAGCTTATCTCAGAAGAGGGCTTTTTCTGCGTGGTGCTGCCAGAAAGTACGGGCAACACGTTTATCGCTACCGCGCAGGAGATCGGCTGGACGTTACGTTTGCGAACTGACATCTCTGATACAGAAGGCCGATTGCCGCACCGCGTGCTGCTGGCGCTTTCGCCAAAAGAGGGTGAGTGTTTTAATGACCGTATGGTGATCCGTGGGCCAGACCAGCGTTACTCCGAAGATTACACGGCTCTGACCCAGGCGTTTTATTTGTTTATGTAAACCTGCGGGGCGAGTATCGACGGGCCGGACTCAGCAAGCCGATCCGGGTAGTCGAGTGTATAGTGCAAACCGCGGCTCTCTTTACGCATCATCGCGCAGCGAACAATCAGCTCGGCAACCTGCACCAGATTGCGCAGCTCCAGCAGATTATTGGAGACGCGGAAATGGGCATAATATTCATCAATTTCCTGCTGCAGCATCGTAATGCGGCGCAACGCGCGTTCCAGACGTTTCGTGGTGCGCACAATCCCAACGTAGTCCCACATAAACAACCGTAGCTCGTGCCAGTTGTGCTGGATCACTACCAGCTCGTCCGGGTTCTCCACGCGGCTTTCATCCCAGGCCGGTAAACGCTCTGTTTCACGGGCGTAAGGCATGCGCTTCGTGATGTCCTCCGCCGCTGACCAGCCGTACACCAGACATTCAAGCAGCGAGTTAGACGCCATACGGTTCGCGCCGTGTAGCCCGGTATAGCTGACCTCACCAATAGCATACAGACCGTCTACATCAGTGCGTCCGTGATCGTCAACCATCACGCCGCCGCAGGTATAGTGGGCGGCTGGCACAATGGGCACCGGATCGCGTGTTAAATCAATGCCAAGATTGAGCAGCTTTTCGTAAATCATCGGGAAATGCTGGCGAATGAATTCTGCCGGCTTATGGCTGATATCGAGATACATGCAGTCCACGCCAAGGCGCTTCATTTCGTGGTCGATGGCGCGGGCAACAATATCACGCGGCGCCAGTTCACCGCGGGCGTCAAAGTCCGGCATAAAGCGGGTACCGTCAGGGCGTTTCAGATAAGCCCCTTCGCCGCGCAGGGCTTCCGTCAGCAGGAAATTTCGCGCCTGAGGGTGGAACAGGGCGGTGGGGTGAAACTGATTAAATTCGAGATTCGCCACGCGGCAGCCGGCGCGCCAGGCCATAGCGATTCCGTCCCCGGAAGCGATATCCGGATTCGTGGTGTACTGATACACCTTAGAGGCGCCACCTGTAGCCAACACCACAGCCTTCGCCTGACAGGTTTCCACCTTCTCTTTATTACGGTTCCAGACCCACGCTCCCACCACGCGACGCGTGCCGGGCAGGCCTATCTTGTCGGAAATGATCAGATCAACCGCGTTGCTCCGCTCAAGGACCCGGATGTTAGGATGGTTCAGCGCTTTGCTGACCAGCGTGGTTTCCACTTCTTTTCCGGTAGCATCCGCGGCGTGCAGGATGCGGCGGTGGCTATGGCCGCCTTCACGCGTTAAGTGGTAGCTCTCTTCACCGTTGGGCTGAACCTGAGTATCGAATAAAACACCCTGATCGATAAGCCACTGAACGCAATGGCGGGCATTGCTGGCGACAAACTCTGCCGCGTGCGCATCCACGATCCCCGCCCCGGCAATCAGCGTATCTTCCACATGTGACGCAATGCTGTCGGTTTCGTCAAATACCGCGGCAATGCCGCCCTGAGCATAAAATGTAGAGCCTTCACTTATCGGGCCTTTGCTCAGAACGATAACGTTCTGATGTTCAGCCAGACGCAGCGCCAGAGAGAGACCGGCAGCGCCGCTGCCGATGATCAGTACATCACAATGAAGTTCAGGTGTTGTGTTCATGATTGTTGTTTAATTTACTAAACAGTGTTGAGGCAGAATAGCACCTGAATGCGAGATATCGCACGTTTTTTTTAATGGAAGTTGCAATGACTAAACGCACAGGCAGGGGTAAACGAAGGGTAAATAAATGAAATTATTTTGCGAAGCAGATCGTTAGCGTCAGATTTTGTGGTGAAATAAAGCCTGTGTTGCGTTACTCTTCTTGCGGGAAAAAGATGTTTCTTGTCAGAAAGTGGTGCGTATCGTGAACAGACTTATAATGAGAGAAAATGAACGGTCTGCGGCGCGATGAACAAAAACAAAGGCGTTACGGAACTTATTGAAGATCAGACACTCTAAGCTGGTGCTTGCTCAAAGTGCGGTAGTTATAGAGTGGCGTTTCGATAACGCGTGGAATTTAGGTTTGGGGAGACATTACCTCGGATGAGCGAGCAGTTAACGGACCAGGTCCTGGTTGAACGGGTCCAGAAGGGAGATCAGAAAGCCTTTAACCTACTGGTGGTGCGCTACCAGCATAAGGTGGCGAGTCTGGTTTCCCGCTATGTACCGTCAGGTGATGTACCTGATGTGGTGCAAGAGTCTTTTATTAAGGCCTATCGCGCGCTGGAATCTTTCCGGGGAGATAGTGCTTTTTATACCTGGCTGTACCGTATTGCTGTCAATACGGCAAAGAATTACCTGGTTGCTCAGGGTCGTCGTCCGCCGTCCAGTGATGTAGACGCTATCGACGCCGAAAACTTCGAAAGTGGCGGTGCGCTGAAAGAAATTTCGAACCCTGAGAACTTAATGTTGTCAGAAGAACTGAGACAAATTGTTTTTCGCACGATCGAGTCACTCCCGGAAGATTTACGCATGGCAATTACGTTACGGGAGCTTGATGGTCTGAGCTATGAAGAGATAGCCGCTATCATGGATTGTCCGGTCGGCACGGTTCGTTCACGAATTTTCCGTGCGCGAGAAGCTATTGATAATAAAGTTCAACCGCTTATCAGGCGTTGACGATAGCGGGATACTGGAAAAGGTATTAGGCATGCAGAAAGAAAAACTTTCCGCTTTAATGGATGGTGAGACGCTGGATAGTGAGCTGCTCAACGAGCTGTCTCATTCTCCCGAAATGCAAGAGACCTGGGAGAGTTACCATCTCATCCGTGACACGCTGCGCGGTGATACCGGAGAGGTTCTCCATTTCGATATCTCAGCCCGCGTGATGGCGGCCATCGAGAATGAGCCTGTTCATCAGACCACTCCGCTGATTCCTGAAGCGCAACCCGCACCGCACCAGTGGCAGAAAATGCCGTTCTGGCAAAAAGTGCGTCCGTGGGCCAGCCAGCTCACCCAAATGGGGGTGGCTGCATGCGTATCGCTTGCAGTTATCGTTGGCGTCCAGCACTATAATACTCAGTCTGAAACTAATCAGCAGCCAGAAGCGCCAGTGTTTAACACACTGCCGATGATGGGCAAAGCCAGCCCGGTAAGTCTGGGCGTACCGGCTGATGCCTCCGCCAGCGGCGGTCAGCAACAGCAGGTTCAGGAGCAGCGCCGTCGCATTAATGCGATGTTGCAGGATTATGAGTTGCAGCGTCGTCTGCACTCTGAACAGCTTCAGTTTGAGCAGGCCCAAACTCAGCAAGCTGCTGTGCAGGTGCCCGGAAACCAAACTTTAGGAACGCAATCGCAGTAATGAAGCAACTTTGGTTCGCCATGTCTCTGATGGCGGGTAGCCTGTTCTTCTCTGCTAACGCCTCGGCTGATATTTCATCCGGGGCGTTGTTGCAGCAAATGAATCTGGCCAGCCAGTCACTCAATTACGAGTTGGCATTTATCAGCATCAACAAGCAGGGCGTCGAGTCGTTACGCTATCGCCATGCCCGTCTTGATAACCAGCCGCTCGCCCAGCTTTTACAGATGGATGGCCCGCGTCGGGAAGTTGTCCAGCGTGGCAACGAAATCAGCTATTTCGAGCCCGGTCTGGAGCCTTTCACCCTGAATGGCGACTATATCGTTGATTCTCTGCCGTCGCTTATCTATACCGACTTCAAACGACTTGCCCCTTACTATGATTTTATTTCGGTAGGGCGTACCCGTATTGCAGACAGGCTGTGTGAAGTGATCCGCGTGGTTGCGCGCGATGGCACGCGCTACAGCTATATCGTCTGGATTGATGCGGAAACCAAGCTGCCGATGCGCGTGGACCTGCTCGACCGCGACGGCGAGACGCTTGAACAGTTCCGCGTCATCTCCTTCAGCGTGAACAATCAGGTTGGCACCAGCATGCAGAATCTGGCGAAGGCCAGCCTGCCGCCGCTGCTTTCTGTTCCTGCAGGGGACTCCGCTAATTTCAACTGGGTTCCTTCCTGGATACCGCAAGGCTTTAGCGAAGTGTCCAGCAGCCGTCGTCAGTTGCCCACCATTGATACGCCGGTTGAATCACGCCTCTATTCCGATGGCTTGTTCAGCTTCTCGGTGAATATCAACCGCGCAACGGCAAACAGCGCTGAACAAATGCTTCGTACCGGGCGTCGTACGGTCAGCACCACGGTTCGCGATAACGCAGAAATCACGATTGTGGGGGAATTACCTCCGCAGACGGCGAAGCGCATTTCAGACAGCATTAAATTCAGGGCCGCACAATGATTAAAGAGTGGGCGACCGTCGTCTCGTGGCAGAATGGTATTGCGCTGGTCAGCTGTGATGTTAAAGCCTCATGCAATAGCTGCGCATCCCGAGCCGGTTGTGGCAGTCGCGTGCTAAATAAGTTAGGGCCACAGACATCGCATACAATCTCCGTGCCGAGCGAACAGCCGCTGGTGGCGGGTCAGAAGGTGGAACTGGGCATTACGGAAGGCAGTCTGCTGAGTTCCGCTATGCTGGTCTATCTCTCCCCGCTGGTGGGGCTGTTTGTCATGGGCGGCCTTTTTCAGATGCTGTTTGGTACCGACGTGGCAGCCATGTGCGGCGCAGCTTTGGGTGGCGTAGGGGGATTCTGGCTTGCCAAAGGCATCTCACCGAAGCTCGCCGCGCGCGATGAGTGGCAGCCCGTTATTCTGAGCGTTGCGCTGGCGCCTGACCAACTTCGCGTCGAGACGCTCTCTTCTGAGGCCCGGTGATCCACCGGGCTTTATCATTATTTACATCTCAAAAAAGAAAACGCCATTTCTTCGCGCTATGCTTGGCTCTAAGTGCATTTCCAGGTTGCGGGTATGTAGTGTAGAATGCTGCGTTTTCGCACTGAAAAACGTCAGGCTAAGAACAGCGGCCTCCAGGAATTCGTAAGGCATAATTATTTAACTATATGAAGAACATACGTAACTTTTCGATCATTGCTCACATTGACCACGGTAAGTCGACGCTGTCTGACCGTATTATCCAGATTTGCGGTGGCCTGTCTGATCGTGAAATGGCAGCCCAGGTACTGGACTCCATGGACCTGGAACGCGAACGCGGTATCACCATCAAAGCGCAGAGCGTGACGCTCGACTATAAAGCTTCTGATGGCGAAACCTATCAACTGAACTTTATCGACACCCCAGGCCACGTTGACTTCTCCTATGAAGTATCACGCTCGCTGGCGGCCTGTGAAGGTGCGCTGCTGGTGGTCGATGCCGGGCAGGGCGTAGAAGCCCAGACCCTGGCGAACTGCTACACCGCGATGGAAATGGATCTCGAGGTTGTGCCGGTTCTGAACAAAATCGACCTGCCCGCCGCCGATCCTGAGCGCGTGGCGGAAGAGATTGAAGACATTGTCGGCATTGACGCGACCGACGCCGTACGCTGCTCCGCGAAAACCGGTGTGGGTGTGACCGACGTGCTGGAACGCCTGGTACGTGATATTCCGGCCCCGGAAGGCGACCCGGATGGTCCATTGCAGGCGCTGATCATCGACTCATGGTTCGATAACTACCTGGGCGTGGTCTCTCTGGTGCGTATCAAAAACGGCACCATGCGTAAAGGCGACAAAATCAAGGTTATGAGTACCGGACAGGTCTACAACGCAGACCGTCTGGGTATCTTCACGCCAAAACAGGTTGACCGTACCGAGCTGAAATGCGGCGAGGTGGGCTGGCTGGTCTGCGCGATTAAAGACATCCTCGGCGCGCCAGTGGGCGATACCCTGACCGGCGCGCGTAACCCGGCAGACAAAGCGCTGCCTGGCTTCAAAAAGGTGAAACCGCAGGTTTACGCGGGTCTGTTCCCGGTCAGCTCTGACGACTACGAAAACTTCCGCGATGCGCTTGGCAAGCTGAGCCTGAACGATGCCTCCCTTTTCTACGAGCCAGAAAGCTCAACGGCGTTGGGCTTTGGTTTCCGCTGCGGCTTCCTCGGCCTGCTGCACATGGAGATCATTCAGGAGCGTCTGGAGCGTGAATACGATCTGGATCTGATCACCACCGCACCAACGGTAGTCTACGAAGTGGAAACCACCTCGAAAGAAGTGATCTATGTCGACAGCCCGTCCAAGCTGCCGCCGCTGAACAACATTCACGAGCTGCGCGAGCCTATTGCAGAATGTCACATGCTGCTGCCGCAGGAGTTCCTGGGGAACGTTATTACGCTCTGTATTGAGAAGCGTGGCGTGCAGACCAACATGGTTTACCACGGTAACCAGGTGGCGCTGACCTATGAAATCCCTATGGCGGAAGTGGTGCTCGACTTCTTCGACCGTCTGAAGTCTACCTCCCGTGGCTATGCGTCACTGGATTACAACTTCAAGCGTTTCCAGGCTTCCAACATGGTGCGCGTGGACGTGCTGATCAACGGCGAGCGTGTGGATGCGCTGGCGCTGATCACCCACAACGACAATGCGCCGTACCGTGGCCGCGAGCTGGTTGAGAAGATGAAAGATCTGATCCCGCGTCAGCAGTTTGACATTGCGATTCAGGCGGCCATCGGTAACCACATCATTGCCCGCTCAACCGTGAAGCAGCTGCGTAAAAACGTTCTGGCGAAGTGCTATGGCGGTGACGTCAGCCGTAAGAAAAAGCTGCTGCAGAAGCAGAAAGAAGGTAAGAAGCGTATGAAGCAGGTCGGTAACGTTGAGCTGCCGCAGGAAGCATTCCTTGCCATTCTTCATGTCGGTAAAGACGGCAAATAACCTTTAAGGAGTTGGCATGGCGAACATGTTTGCCCTGATCCTGGTCATCGCTACGCTGGTGACAGGCCTGCTGTGGTGTCTGGATAAGTTTATCTTCGCCCCAAAACGCCGTGAACGTCAGGCTGCCGCGCAGGCAGCGACTGGCGATGCGCTTGACGCGAAAACCCTGAAGAAAGTTGGCCCGAAACCGGGCTGGCTGGAAACGGGCGCGTCGGTGTTCCCGGTGCTGGCGATTGTGCTGGTGGTACGTTCGTTTATTTATGAGCCGTTCCAGATCCCATCGGGATCAATGATGCCAACGCTGCTGATCGGTGATTTTATTCTGGTTGAGAAGTTTGCCTACGGCATTAAAGATCCGATTTACCAGAAAACGCTGATCGAAACGGGGCATCCGAAACGTGGCGACATCGTGGTGTTTAAATATCCGGACGATCCGCGTCTGGATTACATTAAGCGCGCGGTGGGTCTGCCGGGTGATAAAGTGACCTACGATCCGGTTGCGAAGGAAGTCACCGTTCAGCCGGGCTGCAGCTCCGGTACCGCGTGTGAAAACGCGCTGCCAATCACCTACTCAAACGTTGAGCCAAGTGATTTCGTGCAGACTTTCGCCCGTCGTAACGTCGGTGAAGCGACCAGCGGGTTCTTCCAGGTGCCAAAAGGTGAAACCAAAGAGAACGGCATTCGTCTGGTTGAGCGCAAAGAGACGCTGGGCGATGTCACTCACCGCATTCTGACCGTGCCAATCGCGCAGGACCAGGTGGGGATGTATTACAAACAGCCGGGTCAGCAGCTGGCCAGTTGGATCGTACCGCCGGGACACTACTTCATGATGGGCGATAACCGCGATAACTCCGCGGACAGCCGTTACTGGGGCTTTGTGCCGGAAGCGAATCTGGTGGGTAAAGCAACCGCGATCTGGATGAGTTTTGAGAAGCAGGAAGGCGAGTGGCCGACCGGCGTGCGCCTGAATCGTATTGGCGGAATCCATTAATTCTCAGGAAAAGAACACGTAGCCGCGTTATTTCGCGGCTACGTGAATTATTTCCTCGATAAATCTCTTTGAACTAACGACATCCCCTGTCGTTGTGTATAGAATATTCCCCCGAAGTTTAAGGTTGGCCCTGCAAGGGTGCCACGGCACACGAAACCGCGTTGGTTTTCTCAGGTCGGTTTCGTGTGCTGCATTTTTGACGCATTCATTTATTGGTATCGCATGAACCCCATCGTAATTAATCGGCTTCAACGGAAGCTGGGCTACACTTTTCATCATCAGGAGTTGTTGCAACAGGCATTAACCCATCGCAGTGCCAGCAGCAAACATAATGAGCGTCTCGAGTTTCTGGGTGACTCTATTTTAAGTTTCGTGATTGCGAATGCGCTTTATCATCGTTTCCCGCGCGTGGACGAAGGTGATATGAGCCGCATGCGCGCCACGCTGGTGCGCGGCAACACCCTCGCTGAAATCGCGCGCGAATTTGAACTGGGCGAATGTCTGCGTCTTGGGCCGGGTGAACTGAAAAGCGGCGGCTTCCGTCGTGAATCTATTCTTGCCGATACGGTCGAAGCATTAATTGGTGGCGTGTTCCTGGACAGCGATATCCAGACCGTAGAAAAGCTGATCCTTAACTGGTATCAGACCCGTCTGGACGAAATTAGCCCGGGCGATAAACAAAAAGATCCGAAAACGCGCCTGCAGGAATATTTGCAGGGCCGTCATCTGCCGCTGCCATCCTATCTGGTGGTGCAGGTGCGTGGCGAAGCGCACGATCAGGAATTTACCATCCATTGCCAGGTCAGTGGCCTGAGTGAACCGGTGGTGGGCACAGGTTCGAGCCGCCGTAAGGCTGAACAGGCTGCCGCCGAACAGGCGTTAAAAATGCTGGAGCTGGAATGAGCATCGACAAAACCTATTGCGGATTTATTGCCATCGTCGGACGTCCGAACGTCGGCAAATCCACCCTGCTGAATAATCTGCTTGGGCAGAAGATTTCCATCACCTCGCGTAAGGCGCAGACCACGCGTCACCGCATCGTCGGCATCCATACTGAAGGCGCGTATCAGGCAATCTACGTCGATACCCCTGGCCTGCACATGGAAGAGAAGCGTGCCATTAACCGTCTGATGAACAAGGCGGCGAGCAGCTCCATCGGCGACGTAGAGCTGGTGATTTTCGTTGTGGAAGGCACCCGCTGGACGCCGGACGACGAAATGGTACTGAACAAGTTGCGTGACGGCAAAACGCCGGTGATCCTCGCGGTCAACAAAGTTGACAACGTGCAGGAAAAAGCTGACCTGCTGCCGCACCTGCAGTGGCTGGGCAGCCAGATGAACTTCCTGGATATCGTTCCGCTGTCTGCTGAGACCGGCCTGAACGTCGATACCATCGCGGGCATCGTACGTAAGCACTTGCCAGAAGCGATTCACCACTTCCCGGAAGATTACATCACCGATCGCTCTCAGCGCTTTATGGCGTCTGAAATCATCCGTGAAAAGCTGATGCGTTTCCTGGGCGCCGAGCTGCCGTACTCTGTGACGGTGGAGATCGAGCGTTTCCAGAGCAACGAGCGCGGTGGCTACGACATTAACGGCCTGATCCTCGTCGAGCGTGAAGGGCAGAAGAAGATGGTGATCGGCAACAAAGGCGCCAAGATCAAAACCATCGGTATCGAAGCCCGTAAGGACATGCAGGAGATGTTCGAAGCGCCAGTTCATCTGGAACTGTGGGTGAAGGTGAAATCTGGCTGGGCCGATGATGAGCGTGCTCTGCGCAGCCTCGGTTACGGCGAAGATCAGTAACTCAAGACGACGAGTATAATGGAAGGTTGGCAGCGCGCCTTCGTTCTCCATAGTCGTCCCTGGAGCGAAACCAGCCTGATGCTGGACGTCTTCACGGAAGAGTCGGGCCGCGTGCGCCTTGTTGCGAAAGGCGCACGTTCCAAACGTTCTAATCTGAAGGGTGCCCTACAGCCTTTTACGCCGCTGCTGGTTCGCTTTGGCGGGCGAGGGGAAGTCAAAACCTTGCGCAGCGCTGAAGCCGTCTCTCTGGCGCTTCCCCTTTCTGGCATCACGCTCTACAGCGGTCTGTATGTCAACGAGCTCATCTCCCGCGTCCTTGAACATGAGACTCGCTTCTCGGAACTTTTCTTCGATTATCTGCACTGTATCCAGGCTCTGGCTGGTGCGACCGGCACGCCCGAACCCGCCCTGCGTCGTTTCGAACTGGCGCTGCTGGGCCACCTCGGGTACGGCGTGGATTTTCTGCACTGCGCAGGCAGTGGTGATGAGGTGGAAGACACCATGACCTACCGCTACCGCGAAGAAAAAGGCTTTATTGCCAGCGTCGTCGTTGATAACAGTACTTTTACCGGACGCCAGCTCAGAGCACTTTATGAACGCGAGTTTCCGGACGCCGATACCCTGCGCGCAGCAAAACGCTTTACCCGGATTGCCCTCAAGCCGTATCTTGGCGGCAAGCCCTTAAAGAGCCGCGAATTATTCAGGCAGTTTATGCCCAAACGTTAGACCACAGCATCAGAAAGAAAACCGAGGATTGTCATGGCTGAATTACTGTTAGGCGTCAACATCGACCACATCGCCACCCTGCGCAACGCGCGCGGCACGGCGTATCCCGATCCGGTTCAGGCGGCGTTTATCGCTGAACAGGCTGGTGCCGATGGCATTACCGTTCACCTGCGTGAAGACCGCCGCCACATTACCGACCGCGACGTGCGCATTCTTCGTCAGACGCTGGACACCCGTATGAATCTGGAGATGGCGGTCACCGAAGAGATGCTGACCATTGCCTGCGAGACCAAACCGCACTTCTGCTGCCTGGTGCCGGAAAAACGCCAGGAAGTGACCACCGAAGGCGGGCTGGACGTGGCGGGGCAGCAGGACAAAATGCGCGATGCCTGCAAGCGCCTGGCGGATGCCGGTATCCTGGTTTCTCTGTTTATCGACGCCGATTTCGCGCAGATTAAAGCGGCAGCCGACGTGGGCGCGCCGTATATCGAAATTCACACCGGCTGCTATGCCGATGCTAAAAACGATGCCGAGCAGGCCAAAGAGCTGGAGCGTATCGCCAAAGCGGCCACCTACGCCGCGAGCCTGGGACTGAAGGTTAATGCCGGTCACGGCCTGACCTACCACAACGTGAAGGCCATTGCTGCTCTTCCGGAAATGCATGAGCTGAACATCGGCCACGCCATTATTGGCCGCGCGGTGATGAGCGGCCTGAAAGAGGCGGTATCAGAGATGAAACGCCTGATGCTGGAAGCGCGTCAGTAATGGCCATTTTGGGCTTAGGCACCGATATCGTCGAAATAGCCCGCATTGAAGCGGTGATCGCCCGGAGCGGCGATCGCCTCGCAAGGCGCGTGCTGAGCGATAACGAATGGGCCATCTGGGAAGCGCACCAGCAGCCGGTGCGTTTTCTGGCAAAGCGCTTTGCGGTAAAAGAGGCGGCAGCCAAAGCGTTCGGGACCGGCATTCGTAACGGCCTGGCATTTAACCAGTTCGAAGTTTTTAATGATGAGCTGGGCAAACCGCGCCTGCGTCTGTGGGGTGAAGCGCAAAAGCTGGCGGAGAAGCTGGGGGTGAATCATATGCACGTGACGATCGCAGATGAACGCCACTATGCCAGCGCGACGGTGATTATCGAAAGCTAAATTTTGTCCGCGTGGTGCATCAGGACAAATTTATCCCACAGCTGCTCTTCGCTCTCGACGTGTGTCGGATCCTTCAGAATAGTGTTGGGGATCGGGCACACCTTCTGGCAGGTCGGCGTCTCATAGTGGCCGACGCATTCCGTGCAGCGGTCGCTGTTAATCTCGTAAATGCTGTCACCCATCGAAATCGCCTGGTTCGGGCATTCGGGTTCGCACATATCGCAATTGATGCATTTTTTGGTAATTAACAGCGCCATCAGGAAATTCTCAGAAACAACACAAACTGGGCGGGCATTATACGCGTCAAACCAGTTTCTTTACCAGTTCTTCGCTGTGACGAATGCGCTCAGGCGCGCGCTCCAGATCCTGCTGTACCAGCGCCATAAACAGCAGGTCCGTCAGCATCATTTGTGCGCTGGTGGACGAAATTGCCGCGCTGCGCGTGGCCTGCTCTTCGGCAATGGTATACAAACAGCGCGTTGCCCGCTGCTGCAGCGCATTAGGCGTAAAGCCGGTGATCGCCAGAATTTTGCCGCCGACGCGTAGGGCTTCGTCGGTCGCCATGTTGATCTCGCGGCGCTCGCCGGAGTAGGAGATGGCCAGCAGCAGATCGTCAGGATCCATCGCCTGCACGGTCGCCAGCAGGGCGTGCATATCCTGCTCGACGATGGCGTTAAAACCGATTTTAGTCAGCTTCCAGCCAAAATTACGCGCCACCAGACCGGACGCGCCAATACCGGTTAAAATAATTCGCCGCGCCGCCCGCAGCATCGCCACGCTTTCCAGTAATTTCTCTTCGGTATTCACGTCCAGCGTGGCGTGCATGGCCGCCACATTCTCCTTGATCAGCTTTTCCCCAACCAGACGCATCGGGTCATCGCCGCGGATCTGGTTATGCACCGGCATGGACTGCGGATTCGGGTTACTCACCAGCGCTTCGCTGATTGCCAGCTTAAGAGCGGGAAAACCCTTAAACCCGATCTTCTGGGCAAATTTCACCACGCTTGACTGGCTCACTCCAGCTTCGCTTGCCAGCTGCTGTGAGCTGAGGTGGCGGGCGCGATCGGGCTGAGAAAGCAGAAAATCCGCCAGCTTTTTGTCGCTTTGAGCAAAGCCGGCGTAGCGCTGGCGAATGCGAATTAAACAGTTCATGAGTACTCCCGGCGGAAATGTGATTGTCTGCGCAAAAACGAATTCTGCTCGCCTGTATGAATTTTATATTCCATTATAGTGTGATTATTATGAATTAAAAATTCTTGAGGTACAAAAAATGAATCTTGGCTCACTTGTTTCTGAAACGCGTAACCCGCAAACCATGGATCTGGATGCGCTCTCCACCCTGGAGCTGGTTAACCGCTTTAATCAACAGGATACGCTGGTCGCGCAGGCAGTTAAAGAGACGTTGCCAGAGGTGGCGAAAGCGGTCGATGCGGCGGCGGAAGCTCTTAAGGCCGGTGGTCGCATTATCTATATGGGGGCCGGTACCAGCGGGCGTCTCGGGGTGCTGGATGCCTCGGAATGTCCGCCCACCTTTGGCGTTCCGCACGGCCTGGTGGTTGGCCTGATTGCAGGTGGTCCCGGCGCGCTGCTGAAGGCCGTTGAAGGGGCGGAGGACAACAAACAGCTGGGTGAGGATGACCTGGAGGATCTGAACCTGACGGCGAACGATCTGGTGGTCGGCCTGGCGGCATCCGGGCGCACGCCGTACGTCATTGGCGGCCTGGAATACGCCAACCGGACCGGCTGCACGACGGTCGCCATCTCCTGCAACCCCGGCTCGCCGATTGCGCAGGTGGCCGCTATCGCCATCTCTCCGGTCGTTGGGCCGGAAGCGCTCACCGGCTCCACGCGCCTGAAATCCGGGACCGCGCAAAAGCTGGTGCTCAATATGATCTCCACCGGTGCGATGGTGAAGTTCGGCAAGGTCTACCAGAACCTGATGGTCGATATGCAGGCCACCAACGTCAAGCTGGTGGACAGAGCCTGCCGCATGGTGATGGAGGCGACAGGCGCGGACCGTGAAGAGGCAGAAGCGGTGCTCAGGCAGACCGATCACGACGTAAAACCAGCCATTTTGATGATCTTAAGCGGGCTGGACGCGGCGGCTGCGCGAGCCAAACTCGACGCGCATAACGGCTTCTTACGGGCGGCATTAGAAAACTAGCAGAGGCGTTTATGGACAAAACAGCAGCGCTCGCCAGCGATATCCTGCAGGGGATAGGCGGGGAGAAAAATATTCAGCGTCTGGAAAACTGCATGACGCGCGTGCGCGTCGAGGTGCATAACGACGACCAGCTTGACGTGCCGGGCCTGAAGAAGCTGTCCGGCGTCAGCGGCTACGTAAAACAGGGGCAGCAACACCAGCTGATCGTCGGGCCGGGCAAGGCGGCGCAGGTTGTCGATGCCATGCGCGCGCTGATGGTCGGCGGTGCAAGCGTGACGGTTGACGACGCTGAACGCACCAAAGCGCAGGCGAAGGCCAAATACAAAGCTCCCATGAGCGATGCGCTGCGACAGCTGGCAAACGTCTTTATCCCGCTGATCCCGGCGTTTATAGCTTCCGGCTTGATCACCGGGATCATCAACATCCTCAAGCGGCCGGATATCGTCGGGGATTTTGCCACGCAGTATCCGAACCTGCTGGGCATTCTCGGGATCTTCGGCAGCGCGGTGTTTGCCATTATGAACATCCTGGTCGGGGTCAATACCGCGAAGGTGTTTGGCGGCTCGCTGGCCATGGGCGGCGTAATGGCAGGGATCTTGTCCAGCCCGCAGCTGGCGCAAATCACGCTGTTTGGCGAGGCGCTCCAGCCTGGTCGCGGCGGGGTGATTGCCGTGCTGCTGGTGGTTATTCTTATGTGCTGGATCGAGAAAAAGCTACGCGCGGTTCTGCCTGGCTCGATTGAGCTTATCCTCAACCCGCTGCTAACCACGTTAATTACCGGTAGCGTCGCGATTGTGGTCCTTCAGCCACTCGGCGGGTGGATCTCTGACGCCATCGCCCACGGCGCGTCTCTGGCTATCGACCGCGGCGGCCTGCTGGTGGGGGCGGTGCTGTCAGGTACCTTCCTGCCGCTGGTGCTGACCGGCCTGCATCAGGGGCTGGTGCCGATCCACGTCGAGCTGGTGCAGGCGCACGGTTATAACGCGCTGCTGCCTATTCTCTCGATGGCGGGCGTCGGGCAGGTGGGGGCAGCGATTGCCGTCCTGATGAAAACCCGCAACGCGCGCCTGAAAAAAGTGATTAAAGGGGCGCTGCCGGTCGGGCTGCTCGGCATTGGCGAGCCGCTGATATTCGGCGTCACGCTGCCGCTGGGTAAACCGTTCCTTGCGGCCTGTCTGGGGGGCGCGGTAGGCGGGGCACTCATCAGCTACTGGAAAGTCGCCACCGTTATCACCTTTGGTCTCTCCGGTTTACCGCTGGCATTAACCATCGTGACCGGAAAAGTCATGCTCTATCTGTTAGGCTATTTAGTAGCGGTGATCGCCGGGTTCCTGTTTACCTGGCTGTTAGGATTCAACGACCCAGAGGAGTAAGGTTTGGCCAATCACGAGCGTCGCGTTGTCTTTTTCGATCTGGATGGAACGCTGCATCAGCAGGATATGTTTGGTACGTTTATGCGCTACCTGCTGCGGCGTCAGCCTCTGAACGCGCTGCTCGTCTTACCGCTCTTACCCCTCATTGGCATCGCGCTGCTGGTAAAAGGCCGGGCGGCGCGCTGGCCGATGAGCCTGCTGCTGTGGGGATGTACGTTTGGCCACAGCGAAGCGCGGCTCAAACAGCTCGAAAAGGAGTTCGCTCTCTGGTTCCGCGGCCACGTTGCCGCGTTTCCCGTGGTGCAGGCGCGCCTGACCAGCTATCTTGACGCCAACGATGCCGATATCTGGCTGATTACCGGCTCCCCGCAGACGCTGGTGGAGCAGGTCTACTTTGATACCCCCTGGCTGCCGCGCGTAAACCTTATCGCCACGCAAATTTCCCGCGGCTACGGCGGCTGGGTCCTGACGATGCGCTGTCTGGGGCATGAAAAAGTGGTCCAGCTGGAAAAACGCATCGGCACGCCGCTGCGCCTTTACAGCGGCTACAGCGACAGCAAGCAGGACAACCCGCTGCTCTATTTTTGCCAGCACCGCTGGCGCGTTACTCCCCTCGGTGAACTTCAGCAACTCGAATAGTCTTATCTGTAAGGGCTGTGTATAATGCCGCCCGCTTTTAGACTGGAGTATCAGCCCTTGTCCACCTCAGAACACAATCATGAATACTGGATGCGCCACGCGCTGGCGCTGGCTCAACGGGCCTGGGACGAGGGCGAAGTGCCCGTGGGCGCGGTGCTGGTTCATAACAATCGGGTGATTGGGGAAGGGTGGAACCGTCCTATTGGCCGCCACGATCCTACAGCGCACGCCGAAATTATGGCGCTTCGTCAGGGCGGCCTGGTGCTGCAAAACTATCGTCTGCTCGATACCGCCCTGTACGTCACCCTTGAACCCTGCGTGATGTGCTCAGGGGCGATGGTGCACAGCCGAATCGGTACCCTGGTGTTTGGAGCGCGGGATGAAAAAACCGGTGCGGCCGGTTCACTGATGGACGTGCTGGGTCATCCAGGAATGAATCATCAGGTGCAGACTATCGGTGGGGTACTTGCACCAGAGTGTTCGGGGCTATTAAGCGATTTCTTTCGAATGCGCCGTCAGCAGAAAAAGCAACAAAAGGCAGAATTGAAGTTGTCGGATGATTAAGCTCGTCCGGCGCCACAACCGGATAACTTTCCGCCAGCTGTTTTGCCTCTGTTGCCTCTTTCTCTTTCTCCAGCAGATAGCCGACCAGGCTAATCTGATACTTACGTATATTTTCCACGTAGGCGTAGGCTTCATGTCCGCGCGCGTAGCCATACGTCAGCTTGTTGTACCATGGCTTCTGGCTCAGCAGCGGCAGGCGCTGTTTTACGTCTGACCAGCTATCCGGGTTTCCCTTCGTTTTCGCCGTCAGAGCCCGCGCGTCAAGCATGTGCGCGTAGCCCATGTTGTAGGCCGCCAGCGCAAACCAGATCCGTTCCTCATCCGGCACGGTTTCCGGGACTTTAGCCATCATATCCTGCAGGTAGCGCGCCCCGCCGCTGATGCTCTGTTCCGCATCGGTACGGTCGTTAACGCCCAGGCTCAGCGCGGTATTTTTGGTTAACATCATCAGTCCGCGTACGCCCGTTGGCGACGTGGCCTGGGTGTCCCAGTGGGACTCCTGGTACGAGATAGCCGCCAGCAGTTTCCAGTCAATCTCCTGGGCATATTTTTCGAAAAGCGGCTGCAGGTCAGGCAGGACGCTGTCAACCGCGCGCAGGAAGCTGCGGGTGTCAACGTAGTCAAAGTCATCCCCGTGGCCGAGGTACTTCTCCTCAAGTCGCGCCAGCGTGCCGTCTTCATTGATGGTGTTATAAAAATCCAGCATGGCCGCCGAGAGGGTCTGGTCATCATCCAGATGGGTAAACCAGGTCACCGGCTGTTCGTCCGTCACGTCCAGCGCCACGGCGATTTCAGGATGCACCCGCTGGAACAGGCTGATCGCCACCGAATCGGCGATGGTGTAGGGCAGTTTCTGATCTTTGACCTGCTCCAGCAGCTCCGTTGTGCCGAGTTTAGGGTCAACCGTCCAGCTCAGATCCGGGTATTTTTTCTCCTTTAACTCACGCAGGTCGTCAATCACTACGTGGCCGGGAGCAATCGTCAGCTGTTGCGCGTTGATCGAGGCAAGCGTACGCGGGCGCAGGCTCCCGACGCGATAAACCAGCTGCTGGGAAACAGAGTAGTAGGTCGGGCCCGGCTGGTAGTTCTTGCTGCGCTCGCTGTTATAGACCAGCCCGGCAGCGAGGATATCGGCGTTGTTGTTGTCCAGGTCGTCAAACAGCTGGTTGATGTTCTGGCGGACGGTAATTTTAAGCTTCACGCCCAGATAATCGGCAAACTGCTGCGCCAGCTCATAATCCAGACCAATAATTTTGCCGTTGATGTCGCTGTAAATCAGCGGAGAGTTGAGGGTACTGACGCGCAGTTCCCCCCGCTCCTGAATGGCGGCGATACGATTTTCGGCTTTGCCGAACCAGGGGATGGAAGGCCAGAGGGCCACTGCCAGCAGCAACGTTACAATGCCGATGAGCAGATAATTAATCTTTAATTTTTTCAATTAGTTAATTCTCTGCGACGCCGGTTGCCTCAGTCTGCTGTAGCCATGTTAATCATAAGGTTTGTCATTGAATGAGCGGCATTTTGCGTAAACTTGCGCCACTTGGCAACCAATTAGAGAGACAGGTCACATCTATTGTTAAACGCTGAAGTCGATTTTATTTCGACGCAAACGGTTTCGTCGGCGCTCAGGATTCTCTATAATGACGCCCGTTTTCCCCCCTTGCGCACACTGTAAGCGCCCCGGCGCTTCGAAGACGAGAGACTTATGATGGAAATTCTGCGTGGTTCGCCTGCACTGTCTGCCTTCCGTATTACCAAACTGCTGGCACGTTTTCAGGCGGCCGACCTTCCGGTAAGCAATATTTACGCTGAGTATGTCCATTTTGCTGACCTGAATGCCCCCCTGAATGCAGAGGAGCGCGTACAGCTGGAACGCCTGCTCAAGTATGGCCCAAATCTGAGCAGCCATACGCCAACCGGCAAACTGATCCTTGCGACGCCGCGTCCGGGCACCATCTCCCCCTGGTCTTCCAAAGCCACCGACATTGCCCACAACTGCGGCCTGAGCCAGATTAACCGTCTGGAGCGCGGCGTAGCGTACTACGTCGAAGCCTCTACCCTGAGCGACGCGCAGTGGCAGGCGGTTGCGGCTGAATTGCACGACCGCATGATGGAGAGCGTGTTTGCCTCTCTTGATGACGCACAGAAGCTTTTCTCCCATCATCAGCCTGCACCGGTACAGAGCGTGGACCTGCTGGGGCAGGGCCGTCAGGCGCTGATTGACGCCAACCTGCGTCTCGGCCTGGCGCTGGCAGAAGACGAAATTGACTACCTGCAGGACGCGTTCGTTAAGCTCAACCGCAACCCGAACGACATCGAACTCTACATGTTCGCGCAGGCCAACTCTGAGCACTGCCGCCATAAGATTTTCAATGCCGACTGGATTATCGACGGCGAACAGCAGCCGAAGTCGCTGTTCAAAATGATCAAAAACACCATGGAACAAACCCCTGACCACGTGCTGTCTGCCTATAAAGATAACGCTGCGGTGATGGAAGGTTCCGAGGTGGGCCGCTTCTTCGCCGATCGCGAAGCAGGGCGCTATGACTTCCATCAGGAGCCTGCGCATATTCTGATGAAAGTGGAAACCCACAACCACCCGACGGCCATTTCTCCGTGGCCGGGTGCGGCGACCGGCTCCGGCGGCGAAATCCGTGACGAAGGGGCGACCGGTCGTGGGGCGAAACCCAAAGCGGGTCTGGTCGGTTTCTCCGTCTCCAACCTGCGCATCCCTGGCTTTGAACAGCCGTGGGAAGAAGATTTCGGCAAGCCAGAGCGCATCGTGACCGCGCTGGATATCATGACCGAAGGCCCGCTGGGCGGCGCGGCGTTTAACAACGAATTTGGACGTCCGGCGCTGAACGGTTACTTCCGTACCTACGAAGAGAAGGTGGACAGCCACAACGGCAAAGAACTGCGCGGCTACCACAAACCGATCATGCTGGCAGGCGGGATCGGCAACATCCGTGCCGATCATGTGCAGAAAGGCGAGATCGTCGTCGGCGCGAAGCTGATCGTGCTGGGCGGCCCGGCGATGAACATCGGTCTGGGCGGCGGCGCGGCCTCCTCTATGGCCTCCGGCCAGTCTGATGCGGATCTCGACTTCGCGTCCGTGCAGCGTGACAACCCTGAGATGGAGCGTCGCTGCCAGGAAGTGATCGACCGCTGCTGGCAGCTGGGCGATGCCAACCCGATTCTGTTCATCCACGACGTGGGCGCGGGCGGTCTGTCCAACGCCATGCCGGAGCTGGTGAGCGACGGCGGTCGCGGTGGCCGTTTCAACCTGCGCGATATCCTGAGCGATGAGCCGGGCATGAGCCCGCTCGAAATCTGGTGTAACGAATCCCAGGAGCGCTACGTGCTGGCGGTTGCGGCCGACCAGCTGCCGCTGTTTGACGAGCTGTGCCGCCGCGAACGCGCGCCGTATGCCGTCATCGGTGAAGCGACCGAAGAGCAGCACCTGACTCTCAGCGACACCCATTTCGACAACCAGCCTATCGATCTGCCGCTGGACGTGCTGCTCGGTAAAACGCCGAAGATGACCCGCGACGTAACAACCCGTAAAGCGGCGGGCAAAGCGCTGGATCGCCAGGGCATTACCGTGGCGGAAGCGGTCAACCGCGTGCTGCACCTGCCTGCTGTGGCAGAGAAAACCTTCCTGGTGACCATTGGCGACCGTACCGTTACCGGTATGGTGTCGCGCGATCAGATGGTTGGCCCGTGGCAGATCCCGGTGGCGAACTGCGCCGTGACCACCGCGAGCCTCGACAGCTACTACGGCGAAGCGATGGCACTGGGCGAACGCACCCCGGTGGCGCTGCTGGACTTCGCCGCCTCTGCACGACTGGCGGTCGGTGAAGCGCTGACCAATATCGCGGCGACGCAGATTGGCGACATCAAACGTATCAAACTTTCCGCGAACTGGATGGCGGCAGCCGGTCACCCTGGTGAAGACGCTGGCCTGTATGAAGCCGTGAAAGCGGTGGGTGAGGAGCTGTGTCCAGCCCTCGGCCTGACCATTCCGGTGGGTAAAGACTCCATGTCGATGAAAACCCGCTGGCAGGAGGGTAATGAGCAGCGCGAGATGACGTCTCCGCTGTCGCTGGTGATCACCGCGTTTGCCCGCGTGGAAGACGTGCGCCATACCGTTACGCCGCAGCTGGCGACCGAAGATAACGCCCTGCTGTTGATTGACCTGGGTAAGGGCCACAACGCGCTGGGCGCCACCGCACTGGCGCAGGTTTACCGTCAACTTGGCGACAAGCCAGCCGACGTGCGCGACGTGGCGCAGCTAAAAGGCTTCTACGACGCAATTCAGGCGCTGGTGGCACAGCGCAAGCTGCTGGCCTACCACGACCGTTCCGACGGCGGCCTGCTGGTGACCCTGGCAGAGATGGCCTTCACCGGCCACTGCGGCGTTGAAGCGAACATTGCAACGCTTGGCGAAGACCGCCTGGCGGCGCTGTTTAACGAAGAGCTGGGTGCGGTGATTCAGGTTCGCGCCGCAGACCGCGAGGCGGTGGAAGCGATTCTGGCGAAGCACGGTCTGGCAGACTGCGTCCACTATCTCGGGAAAGCCGTTCAGGGCGACCGCTTCGTCATTGAGGCCGACGGTCACGCCGTGTTCAGCGAAAGCCGCTCACGGCTTCGCATGTGGTGGGCAGAAACCACCTGGCAGATGCAGCGCCTGCGCGATAACCCGGAATGCGCCGATCAGGAGCATAACGCGAAAGCGAATGACCAGGATCCTGGCCTGAACGTGAAGCTCTCCTTCGACATCAACGAAGACATCGCTGCGCCGTACATTGCGACCGGCGCGCGTCCGAAAGTGGCGGTGCTGCGCGAGCAGGGCGTTAACTCCCACGTTGAGATGGCGGCAGCCTTCCACCGCGCGGGCTTTGACGCTATCGACGTCCACATGAGCGACCTGCTGGCCGGGCGTACCGGTCTGGAAGATTTCCATGCGCTGGTGGCGTGCGGCGGTTTCTCCTACGGCGACGTGCTGGGCGCAGGCGAAGGCTGGGCGAAGTCCATTCTGTTTAACAGCCGCGTGCGCGACGAGTTCGAGACCTTCTTCCATCGTCCGCAAACCCTGGCGCTGGGCGTGTGCAACGGCTGCCAGATGATGTCTAACCTGCGCGAGCTGATCCCGGGCAGCGAAGCCTGGCCACGCTTTGTGCGCAACCAGTCCGACCGCTTCGAAGGGCGCTTCAGTCTGGTTGAAGTGACTCAGAGCCCGTCTCTGCTGCTGCAGGGGATGGTTGGCTCTCAGATGCCAATCGCCGTTTCCCACGGCGAAGGTCAGGTAGAAGTGCGCGATGCGGCCCATCTGGCGCAGCTCGAGAGCAAAGGCCTGGTGGCGCTGCGCTTTGTCGATAACTTCGGCAAGGTCACGGAAACCTATCCGGCGAACCCGAACGGCTCCGTCAACGGTATTACGGCGGTGACCAGCGAAAGCGGTCGCGCGACCATCATGATGCCGCACCCTGAACGCGTGTTCCGTACCGTGAGCAACTCCTGGCACCCGGAAAACTGGGGCGAGGATAGCCCGTGGATGCGTATCTTCCGCAACGCGCGTAAACAGCTGGGTTAAGATGTAAAGCAGGTACTTTATAGGCCCGGTGAGCGTAGCGCCACCGGGTTTTTTTATGCGTGTCGCAAAATTGCGACAAAGATGGTATAGGGGTGTCTCCAAATGGAGACATTTAACTTATTGATTTATATATGGCAGGACAGGTTCCCGTTAAGGTGTTGCTTAATAGCGACACTTAGCCTGGAAATCATTCAGCGCACAATAAATCGATTAAACGAATAAAAGATACATATTTCAATGTGTTAATATTTTGTTTTGCATTCTGGCATGGGTGTTGCATAATATTAACCAGTGGCTCATTCACCTTCTTATGTCAGCCCCTTCGGGACGTGCTACATAAACTTCGAATGACGCACAAAAAGGTGCCTGCCGTCCAACTACTGATCATAGCGATGCTTTATCAGGCCAGGGCGAAACGTCGAGTTAGGCACCGCCTTATTCCATAACAAAGCCGGGTTTTTACCCGGCTTTGTTGTATCTGAAGGGCAGACTCAGTTACGCTCTCCGTAAACCCCCATGAAGAGAGTAATGCGTTGAAACGCTGGCCCGTTTTTCCCCGCTCCCTGCGACAGCTCGTGATGATGGCCTTTCTGCTGATCCTGCTGCCGCTGCTGATCCTCGCCTGGCAGGCATGGCAGAGCCTCAACGCGCTGAGTGCCCAGGCGGCACTGACGAACCGCACCACGCTTATCGATGCCAGACGCAGTGAAGCGATGACCAACGCCGCGCTGGAGATGGAGCGTAGCTATCGTCAGTACTGCGTGCTCGACGATCGGACGCTGGAGAAGGTGTACCAGAGCCAGCGCAAGCGCTACAGCGAAATGCTGGATGCCCACGCGGGCGTGCTGCCGGACGACAGGCTGTATCAGGCGTTACGTCAGGATCTGAACGATCTCGCGCAGCTGCAGTGCCAGAACAGCGGCCCGGATGCGGCTGCCGCCGCGCGCCTTGAGGCATTCGCCGCCGCCAATACCGAAATGGTGCAGTCAACGCGCACGGTCATTTTCTCTCGCGGCCAGCAGCTGCAGCAGGAGATTGCCGAGCGCGGCCAGTTCTTCGGCTGGCAGGCGCTGGTGCTGTTCCTGGTGAGCCTCGGGCTGGTGCTGCTCTTTACCCGCATGATCATCGGCCCGGTGAAGGGTATTCAGCGTATGATCAACCGCCTGGGGGAGGGGAAATCGCTCGGGGATACGGTTGCCTTTAAAGGCCCGCGCGAGCTGCGATCCGTCGGTCAGCGCATTATCTGGCTATCCGAGCGCCTGGCGTGGCTGGAATCCCAGCGTCATCAGTTCCTGCGCCATATTTCCCATGAGCTGAAAACCCCGCTGGCCAGCATGCGTGAAGGAACGGAGCTGCTGGCGGACGAGGTGGCAGGGCCGCTTACGCCGGAGCAGAAAGAGATTGTCGAAATTCTGGACGCCAGCAGCCGCAACCTGCAAAAGCTGATCGAGCAGCTTCTGGATTATAACCGCAAGCTGGCTGACGGGACGGTGGTACTGGAAGAGGTGGAGATTGAGCCACTGGTGGATATGGTGATCTCCGCCCATAGCTTGCCGGCAAGAGCTAAAATGATGCATACCGGGGTGGAGCTGAATGCGCCGACCTGCCTGGCTGAACCCATGCTATTAATGAGCGTTCTGGATAATCTTTACTCCAATGCGGTGCACTATGGTACTGAATCCGGTAACATTTATATCCGAAGTTATACGAAGGGCTCCCGGGTGTTTATTGACGTCGCAAACACCGGCACCCCGATCCCCGATGACGAAAAAACCATGATCTTCGAACCCTTTTTCCAGGGGAGTCATCAGCGGAAAGGCGCGGTAAAAGGAAGCGGTCTGGGATTAAGCATTGCCCGGGACTGCATACGACGCATGCAGGGTGAGCTAAACATTGCCACGGACGAACGTTCAGATGTTTGCTTCCGTATTGAACTGCCCCTGAGCCGGAAAAATTAATAAAATGAATCTATATCTGGTGAGTATGTCACACGTCTTTTTCCGCGCCATACGCGCGGTGTTTTCCAGCAAAGCGGGTCGCCTGAGTCTGCCCTGTTTAGTTCTGGCGGGGTGCGTTTCCCATGCGCCGCAAAGTGCGATAAGCGGTAAACAGGAAGACAAATGGCCCGATAACCAGCTGGCGGATTTCCTCTCTACCCGCTGTGAGGATATCTGGAATCTGTCAGGGCATGATGTCGAAAATAATCCGCTGTTCTGGCTGCGTGGAATAGATTGCGCCCAGCGGCTTGCGCCGGTAGACGCCCGCATGAAGGCGGCGATGCTGGATGTAGACACCTGGCAGGACGCTTTCAAGCGTGGGATTTTACTGGCCGATGCGAAAATTACCCCCGTTGAGCGTCGGGCCAACGTGACCCGTCTGGACACGTTTGTGATCAATCTTCCCGCACAGGTGCGCCCGGTATACCAGCTCTGGCGGGATGGGCAGACGTTACAGCTGCAGCTGTCTGAAGAGCGCTCCCGCTACAGCAAGCTACAGCAGTCAACCGACAACGAGCTGGATACG
The DNA here is from genome assembly GCF_057320665.1 of Enterobacter cloacae complex sp. 385G4. Classification (NCBI taxonomy): domain Bacteria; kingdom Pseudomonadati; phylum Pseudomonadota; class Gammaproteobacteria; order Enterobacterales; family Enterobacteriaceae; genus Enterobacter; species Enterobacter cloacae complex sp. 385G4. Next base: position 168,561 of record NZ_JBXWDD010000008.1, on the reverse strand, counting down.
CTGCGCCAACAGCAACAGCATTTACGTACTCAGCTGGATACCACGACGCGAAAGCTGGAAAACCTGACCGATATCGAAAGACAGCTCTCGTCGCGTAAATATCAGCCTGGTAGTTCATCTGCTGCGCCGGACAGCGATATGCCGAAACAAGAGGATGTGAAGCATGACGAGCCGTAAACCAGCCCATCTTTTACTGGTGGATGACGATCCCGGCCTTTTAAAGCTGCTGGGGATGCGTCTGGTGAGTGAAGGCTACACCGTGGTGACCGCGGAAAGCGGGCAGGAGGGGCTTAAAGTCCTCAGCCGCGAAAAGATTGACCTGGTGATCAGCGACCTGCGGATGGACGAAATGGATGGCATGCAGCTGTTCGCCGAAATCCAGAAGCAGCAGCCTGGCATGCCGGTCATTATCCTGACGGCGCACGGATCAATCCCGGATGCCGTCGCCGCAACCCAGCAGGGCGTGTTCAGCTTCCTCACCAAGCCGGTAGATAAATACGCGCTCTACAAAGCTATCGACAGCGCGCTGGAGCACGCCGCGCCCTCCGGAGACGACGCATGGCGTGAATCTATCGTCACCCGCAGCCCGATAATGCTGCGTCTGCTTGAGCAGGCGCGAATGGTCGCACAGTCAGACGTCAGCGTGTTGATTAACGGCCAGAGCGGAACCGGGAAAGAGATCCTGGCGCAGGCGATCCACAACGCCAGCCCGCGCAGTAAAAATGCTTTTATCGCCATTAACTGCGGTGCCCTCCCAGAGCAGCTTCTTGAGTCTGAACTTTTTGGCCATGCCCGCGGCGCATTTACCGGCGCAGTAAGCAGCCGGGAGGGGCTGTTCCAGGCCGCGGAAGGCGGCACGCTGTTCCTCGACGAAATTGGCGACATGCCTGCTCCGCTGCAGGTCAAACTGTTGCGCGTACTTCAGGAGCGCAAAGTGCGCCCGTTGGGCAGCAACCGCGATATAGATATTAACGTGCGAATCATTTCCGCCACCCACCGCGACTTGCCCAAAGTGATGGCCCGCAACGAGTTCCGTGAAGATCTCTACTACCGTCTGAACGTGGTGAACCTGAAGATCCCGGCGCTGGCGGAGCGTGCGGAAGATATTCCGCTGCTGGCGAATCACCTCCTGCGCCAGGCGGCAGATCGGCATAAACCGTTCGTGCGCGCCTTTTCGACTGATGCGATGAAACGGCTGATGGCCGCCAGCTGGCCGGGTAACGTGCGCCAGCTGGTGAACGTGATTGAGCAGTGCGTGGCGCTGACGTCCTCGCCCGTTATCAGCGACGCGCTGGTGGAACAGGCGCTGGAAGGAGAGAACACGGCCTTGCCGACGTTTGCGGAAGCGCGTAACCAGTTCGAGCTGAACTATCTGCGCAAGCTGCTGCAGATCACCAAAGGCAACGTGACCCACGCGGCGCGGATGGCCGGACGCAACCGCACCGAGTTCTATAAGCTGCTCTCACGCCACGAGCTGGAAGCAAACGATTTTAAAGAGTAATGCCGTATGGTACTGTGAGCAATCGATTACGAGGCAGCTTACAGGCAAGAGTTTAAGGACCCACCATGAAAAAGATTGATGCGATTATTAAACCTTTCAAACTGGATGATGTACGTGAAGCGCTGGCGGAAGTAGGCATCACCGGGATGACCGTGACGGAAGTGAAAGGTTTTGGTCGTCAGAAGGGCCACACCGAGCTTTATCGTGGCGCAGAGTACATGGTCGACTTTCTGCCGAAAGTGAAAATTGAAATCGTGGTCAGCGACGATATCGTCGATACCTGTGTGGATACCATTATCCGCACGGCGCAGACGGGCAAAATTGGCGACGGGAAAATCTTCGTCTTTGACGTGGCGCGCGTGATCCGTATCCGTACCGGCGAAGAAGACGACGCCGCGATTTAACCATTTGCCACCCGGCGAAAAAAAAGCCCCTCAAACGAGGGGCTTTTTGCGTTACAGCACCTTATGCGGCCCGAAACATTCGTAATGAATGTTGTCTTTATTCACGCCCAGCTCAACCAGCTGCTTCGCGGCATACTGCATAAACGCCACGGGTCCACAGACGTAGAACTGCATTTCCGGCGCGCTAAACGCCCCTTCCATCTGGCTTAAATTCATCAGTCCTTCGCTGTCAAAGCGTGCGGCAGTGCGGTCTGCCTCCGTCGGCAGGCGATACCAGGTATGCGCGGTGAAACGCGGCAGGGTCGCTCCCAGCGCTTTCACTTCATCCGCAAAGGCGTGCACGTCGCCGTTCTCCGCTGCGTGGAACCAGTTAACCTGCGCGCTGTGGTTGGCTTTCGCCAGCGTATCCAGCATCGCCAGCATTGGCGTTTGGCCTACGCCCGCGGAGATCAGCGTGACCGGGGTATTGGTTTCAATGGCCATAAAGAAGTCGCCCGCCGGCGCGGCCAGATGAACCACGTCGCCCACGCTCGCTTCGTTATGCAGCCAGTTGGATACCTGACCGCCGTCCTCGCGCTTCACCGCAATGCGGTAGCCTTTACCGTTTGGTTTGCGGGTCAGAGAGTACTGGCGGATCTCCTGGTGCGGGAAGCCTTCAGGCTTCAGCCATACGCCCAGATACTGGCCCGGCTGGTAATCGGCCACCGGCTGGCCGTCAACCGGCTCAAATTCAAAACTGGTGATAAGCGCGCTGCGCGGCGTTTTCTCGACGATACGGAAGGCGCGCGTTCCTTCCCAGCCGCCGTTCTTGCTGGCGTTTTCGCTGTAGATCTGCGCTTCACGGTTGATAAACACGTTTGCCAGCACGCCGTAGGCTTTACCCCAGGCGTCCAGCACCTCCTGGCCCGGGCTGAACATTTCGTCCAGCGTTGCCAGCAGGTGAGTGCCGACGATGTTGTACTGCTCGGGTTGGATCTGGAAGCTGGTGTGCTTCTGCGCGATTTTTTCCACCGCGGGCAGCAACGCTGCCAGGTTTTCAATATTGCTGGCGTACGCCGCGATGGCGTTGAAAAGCGCTTCACGCTGATCGCCGTTACGCTGGTTGCTCATATTGAAAATCTCTTTGAGCTCCGGATTGTGCGTGAACATGCGATCGTAGAAATGGGCGGTAAGTTTAGGACCGGTTTCCACCAGCAGGGGAATGGTGGCTTTAACGGTAGCGATGGTTTGAGCGTCGAGCATGGCAGCTTCCTTCTGATATTACCTAATGATGTATTTTAAATGCATCTTATAAAAAATACCCATGCTTTGTAAATGGTTCTTTGCAAGATGAAAAATACGCATCACAAACCTGAAAAGAAATCCGCTGGAAATAGTGAGATCTTTATTCCTCAAACCCTTGCGTGGCGTGAAGGAAAACGTTTGCGTAAAATCGTTTGTCAAGACCTGTTATCACAGAACTATTCAGTTATACTGTTGCCCGTCGTCCAACAGGACTGCCTTTTCAGGCCAAAATTTACTTGTTAGCTGAGTCAGGAGATGCGGATGTTAAAGCGTGAAATGAACATTGCCGATTATGATGCCGAACTGTGGCAGGCTATGGAGCAGGAAAAAGTACGTCAGGAAGAGCACATCGAACTGATCGCCTCCGAAAACTACACCAGCCCGCGCGTGATGCAGGCGCAGGGCTCTCAGCTGACCAACAAATACGCTGAAGGTTACCCGGGCAAGCGCTACTACGGCGGTTGCGAATACGTTGATATCGTCGAGCAGCTGGCGATCGACCGTGCGAAAGCACTCTTCGGCGCTGACTACGCGAACGTTCAGCCGCACTCCGGCTCTCAGGCTAACTTCGCTGTTTACACCGCGCTGCTGCAGCCGGGCGATACCGTTCTGGGTATGAACCTGGCGCAGGGCGGCCACCTGACTCACGGCTCCCCGGTTAACTTCTCCGGCAAACTGTACAACATCATTCCTTACGGTATTGATGAGTCCGGTAAAATTGACTACGAAGACATGGCTAAGCAGGCTAAAGAGCACAAGCCGAAGATGATCATCGGTGGCTTCTCTGCTTACTCCGGTATCGTTGACTGGGCAAAAATGCGTGAAATCGCAGACAGCATCGGCGCGTACCTGTTCGTTGACATGGCGCACGTTGCGGGCCTTATCGCCGCAGGCGTTTACCCGAACCCGGTTCCTCACGCTCACGTTGTGACCACCACTACTCACAAAACCCTGGCGGGTCCACGCGGTGGCCTGATCCTGGCGAAAGGCGGTGACGAAGAGCTGTACAAAAAACTGAACTCTGCTGTGTTCCCAAGCGCGCAGGGCGGCCCGCTGATGCACGTTATCGCCGCAAAAGCGGTCGCGCTGAAAGAAGCGATGGAGCCAGAGTTCAAGGTGTATCAGCAGCAGGTTGCTAAGAACGCCAAAGCGATGGTGGAAGTGTTCCTGAACCGTGGCTACAAAGTGGTATCCGGCGGGACTGAAAACCACCTGTTCCTGCTGGACCTGGTTGATAAGAACCTGACCGGTAAAGAAGCTGACGCTGCCCTGGGCCGCGCCAACATCACCGTGAACAAAAACAGCGTGCCAAACGATCCGAAGAGCCCGTTCGTGACCTCCGGTATCCGTATCGGTTCTCCGGCCGTGACGCGTCGCGGCTTTAAAGAAGCGGAAGTGAAAGAGCTGGCTGGCTGGATGTGTGACGTTCTGGACAACATCAATGACGAAGCGGTTATCGAGCGCGTCAAAGGTAAAGTTCTGGATATCTGCGCACGCTTCCCGGTATACGCATAATTCCTCTGCTTTGCAGAAATAAAAAAGGCCGCGCTTGCGGCCTTTTTTTATGGCTTAACGTCGGTCCAGGGAAATGGCCCCCGGTCCCACAATCGCCAGCAAAATAAACGCGCCAGCAATACTGACGTTCTTGTAGAAATTAATCATATTCGGCACAACCGCATCTCCGGTCATATCCCAGTAGTGGTGACCGATAATCGCCGTGCCCAGCGTATAGAAGACAAAGAGCACCGCGAGGGGGCGGGTGAAAAAGCCGAGCACGATCAGGATAGCGGCGGGAACCTCCATTACTACGGCGATAATGGCCGCCAGCATCGGCATGGGGGCGCCGAGCGACGTCATATACTGAACGGTGCCGCTAAAACCCGTCAGCTTGGGATAGCCAAAAATAATAAACAGGACAACGATGGCAATTCGGGCAATCAATAGCAGGAAGGAGCGTGAGGAGCCGAAATCGAAATAACGTAAGCTGTTCATGGCAAACGACCTCTTCAGGCGATGTCTTTTAAACGTAATACAATTTTGCCGCTCACGCCATACGCCGACCGGCTGTCCATGACGTTAATTTATCGTTAATTTATAGCGCGCTAACGACTTGCTAAAGTGCAGGATAAACGCCAGACTATCGCCTCCATTTCGGGAGGGATTCATGGTCTTGCATTCCACGCGCTGGCTGGCGCTCAGCTACTTCACCTACTTCTTTAGCTACGGTATTTTTCTGCCTTTCTGGAGCGTCTGGCTTAAGGGAATTGGTTTGACGCCAGAAACCATTGGCATCCTGCTGGGCGCGGGGCTGGTGGCGCGTTTCCTCGGAAGCCTGCTGATTGCCCCCCGCGTCAGCGATCCCTCCTTATTGATTAAAGCGGTGCGCATTCTGGCCCTGCTGACGCTGGTCTTCGCGGCCTGCTTCTGGGTCAGCCACCAGTTTGCCTGGCTGATGGTGGTGATGGTTGGCTTTAATCTGTTCTTCTCCCCGCTGGTGCCGCTGACGGATGCGCTGGCGAACACCTGGCAAAAGCAGATCACCATGGATTATGGCCGTGTGCGCCTCTGGGGATCGATTGCCTTCGTGATCGGCTCTGCGCTGGTGGGGAAACTGGTCAGCCTTTACGACTACCGCGCGATTCTGGCGCTGCTGAGTATCGGTATTGCCTCGATGCTGCTGGGCATGCTGCTGCGCCCGTCGGTGATGCCGCAAGGGGAGAGTCGCCATCAGGAGAGCGCCGGCTGGCCCGCCTGGCGGAGCCTGGTGGCCCAGAGCTGGCGTTTTCTGGCGTGCGTCTGTCTGCTTCAGGGGGCGCATGCGGCGTACTATGGCTTCAGCGCCATCTACTGGCAGGGGGCGGGCTACTCGGCCTCAGCGGTCGGTTACCTGTGGTCGCTGGGGGTGGTGGCAGAAGTCATTATTTTCGCCCTCAGCAAAAAGCTGTTCCGCCGCTTCGGCGCGCGCGATCTGCTGCTGCTTTCCGCGGTCTGCGGCGTGGCGCGCTGGGGGATTATGGGCTGGACGACCGAACTGCCGTGGCTGATTATGGCGCAGATCCTTCACTGCGGCACCTTCACCGTGTGCCACCTGGCGGCGATGCGCTATATCGCGGCGCGCGAGGGCGGGGACGTGATCCGTCTGCAGGCGGTCTACTCTGCGGTGGCGATGGGCGGCAGCATTGCGGTGATGACGGTCTTTGCGGGCTTTCTGTATCAGCATCTGGGACACGGCGTGTTCTGGGTCATGGCGCTGGTGGCGCTCCCGGCGATGTTTGTTCGACCGAAAGTGGCCGCGCGCGCCTGATTACGATTCCAGCATGGCGCGAATATGTTCCTGCTGCTGCGCGTTAAGTGATTCAACCGCGTGGATCAGCGGCGGCGAGAACAGCGGCAGCACGGTAGGATAGGGGGTGACAACCAGCGCGGCTTCGCGCGGTGCCCCCTCTTTCTGGAACGCCTGCAGCGTCAGATAGCGAATGTTGAGCGGCAGCAGGGTTAATTCGCGCAGCTGCTGTTCAATCACCTCCTCACAGGATTTATCCTCCCCGGTCAGCAGCACTACCTGTTTTTCATGCAGATCGGTCTCCTGCATCAGCCAGGCGCCGAAAATAACCGCTACCAGCGCCATCTCTTCATCGGAGAACCGCAGCCCAAATTCGGCTTCCAGCTCAAAGAGTGCCTCTTTCGTGGTGCGTAACAGCCGGGGATAGAGACGGTGAATTTCCTCAGGCAGGCTATTGTCGATGCCGATCTCAAACAGCGAGCGGTCCAGCGCCTGAGCCAGATGGATATACAGCTGATCGGTCAGCCCCTGCTCATCGCTGAAGTTCATCCCGGTCTGGGAGCGGAAACGGGCCACCATGCGCACAATGGCGCGGCGGAGGCGCTGATCCTGCTGGTGTTTATCAAGCACCGGATCGGGCGTGCGGAGCATCATAAACAGCAGCGCCAGAAACAGCTGCTCGTCCACGTGCGCGCCCTGCGGCACGCGCCGCTTCCAGTGACGAACAATCTCCTGCGCCGTAAAATACTCTCCCCGCGACTGGGTCCAGCTGCGCTGCGCGTGGGAAAACTGCGGCGTATTCCCTAAGTGGTGCTGGATGAGGCAGTATTGCAAGTAGAGCTGTAAGAACTGGACGTCCCGGCATTCAAACTGACGCTGCAGCTTGCGTGAGCAGAAGCCGATCAGCGCCCGCAGATTAGCATCGTCGTAGAGCGGCCGCGCGATGCCGTGCTGTTTAAGCGCAGTTTTTAAGGCTGGGGTAAACTGGTGCGAGACAAACTGCGGACAAAGGCGGAGCGCCCTGCGCAGCCAGTGCAGCAGACATAAACGCTGATTCAGGGCAGTGCCTTCAATTCGGTAGCTACCGTCATGGTGCGTGACGATATCCAGCCGGTGATAGCGCTGGATTTCATCGCGCGTCTCGGCTATATCTTGCCGTGCCATGACCTCGTCCACGCCGTTGGCAGCGATTATGCTCTGTGCGGTGACGGCAGCATCGGGCAGGTAAAGCATCAAAAGCACCTGGCAGCGGCGCTGCGAACTGGAAAGCACAGATGGAATTTCAAGCGTCGTCATCATCTGTCGGGTATCCAGTGTGAATGTTTGATAAGAATAGCTAAAGGATGGGCGCTGAAAAGCGCGCCGGCAGGCCTTTCACTCAGGATTGCTGGGGAACATCACAGAATTTTTGACGTGAGGAATTGATGCAGACAGTTAAACAAAATGCGATGGCGTTATTTTTGGCGGTTATCACCTTTACCGCCAGCGCACATCCTCACAGTTTTATCAGCCTGAAAACCGAGCTGGTCACCGACGGCACGCAGCTGAGCGGCCTGAAAATGCGCTGGACGATGGATGAAATCACCTCGGCGGATCTGCTTTATGATGCGGGTAACGCGAAGCCGGGCGACGAAATCTGGAAAAAGCTGGCGGCAGAAGTGATGGCCAACGTGCTCGGGCAGCACTACTTCACCGAGTTCTGGCATAACGGACAAAAGGTGAAGTTCCTCAATCGCCCGACAGAATACGGCATGTCCCGCGACGGACATCAGGCGGTGCTGACGTTCGTGCTTCCACTGGCGCATCCGCAGCCGCTGGCAGGACAAACCTATACGTTTTCTACCTTTGATCCAACGTACTACGTCGATATGAGCTACGCCGAGGACAGCGACGTGCAGCTTCCTGCGTCGTTGCAAAAAACCTGCAACATTACGGTTCACACCCCGAAGCCCAGCGAAGAGACGCTGAATTTTGCTGTCTCTCTTGATAAAGAGGATGCCCCACCGGAGGACATGGAACTGGGTAAACAGTTTGCGCAGAAGGTAACGTTACAATGTCAGTGATATCCTCTCCGGTACGAAAGCCGCGCCGCTGGCTGCACCTCTGGCCGCTGGCGCTTTTTCTACTGCTCGCCGTTTGCGGTTCGCTCTGGCTGTGGCAGGCCTGGCCGCAGGTGATGATGAAAAGCATCGTCTGGCAGCGTGAGGTCAACCAGCAGATGAGCGGGCTGCTGAAGGCGGTGGCGGAGAACCCGACCAAAGCGGGCGGTTCTCTGCTGGCGTTCAGCTTTATCTATGGCGTGCTGCACGCGCTGGGGCCGGGGCACGGCAAAATCGTCATCACCACCTGGCTTGCCACCCATCCGTCGAAGCTGAAATCAAGCATTGGCCTGACGCTGGCCTCTTCGCTGCTTCAGGGGGGCGTGGCGATTGCGCTGGTGGTGGTTGTGCTTTCGCTATTACAGCTTCCCGCGCGCCAGCTGCACCTGAGCAGCTTCTGGCTGGAGAAGGGCAGCTATGCGCTGGTCGGCGTGCTGGGGCTGATCCTCTGCTGGCGGGCGCTGAAAAAGCTGCGCGCGCTGCTGCAAAAGCCCAAATTCAAAACCTTTACGCCGCACCACGTTCATGATGAACACTGCGGCTGCGGGCATCAGCATCTGCCGACGCAGGAACAATTACAGAGCGGTGACGACTGGCGCGCGCGGCTGATGATAGTTCTCTCTATGGGGATGCGCCCGTGCTCGGGGGCAATCATGGTGCTGCTGTTCAGTAAAGTGATTGGCGTGTTCGGCTGGGGCATGCTCTCGGCGCTGGCGATGGCGGCAGGAACCTCTCTCACCATTTCGTCTTTGGCGTTGCTGGTTCACAGCTTCCGTCAGCTTGCGGTAAAACTCAGCGGCAATAAAACGCCGGTACTGTGGCGGCAGGTAGGATGGACAACGCTCGCGCTGGCGGGGGGAGTGATTCTGCTGGTGGCGGCGGTAACGATGTGGATGAGCGCGGCGCCGTTTAGCACCCTCTCCCCTTTGGGGAGAGGGCTGAGATGAGGAGATTAACGCTTCAGCGCATCGCTCAGCTCGTCACGCATGTTGGCCAGCATGGCTTTAACAACGCGTGGGTTACCCGCAACGATGTTGCCGGTGGTCATGTAGTTGTGGCCGCCGGTGAAGTCGCAAACAATCGCGCCTGCTTCACGTGCGATCAGCTCGCCCGCAGCGAAGTCCCACGGCTTCAGTGACAGTTCGAAGTAACCGTCAACGCGGCCGGTTGCCACGTAGGCCAGATCCAGCGCAGCAGAGCCGGTGCGACGGAAGTCCGCGCATTCGGTGAACAGCTTGCCCAGGATATTCATATAGGTGGTTGCGTGCTGCTTCGCCTTGAATGGGAAGCCGGTCGCCAGGATGGTGCCGTCCAGATCGCGTGCATTGCTGCAGCGCAGACGGTAGCCGTTCAGCTGTGCGCCCTGACCGCGGGTCGCGGTGAACAGTTCGTTACGCATTGGATCGTAAACAACGGCGACTTCAGTACGGCCTTTAATGCGTACTGCGATTGACACAGAGAAGTGTGGCAGGCGTTTAACGAAGTTGGTGGTGCCATCCAGTGGATCGATAACCCATTGAACATCCTGATCGGTACCTTCATGTTCACCGCTTTCTTCGGTGATGATGGTGTGCTGCGGGTAAGATTTGCGGATCGTTTCGATAATAATCGCTTCTGCGGCTTTATCGACGTTAGTCACGAAATCATTGCTGCCTTTCTGGCTGGTTTCTACGGAGTCTGGCGTTTCGTAGTGTTTGGCAATTACATTACCCGCCTTGCGCGCTGCGCGCACGGCGATGGTCAGCATCGGATGCATCGGTCTCTCTCACTGGATGTTAAAGAACAGGAAAATCGGCGCAGAGTATAGCAGCGGGATCGGATTATGTCTCCCGTTTATGATAATATGCCCGAATATTCTTCAGACACTGAACCCAGACATCTAAAAATTATGCTGCAAAACATTCGAATCGTGCTGGTCGAAACATCGCACACCGGCAACATGGGCTCCGTTGCCCGCGCTATGAAAACCATGGGCTTAACGAACCTGTGGCTGGTTAATCCGCTGGTGAAACCAGACTCTCAGGCTATCGCCCTGGCGGCCGGGGCCAGCGACGTGATCGGTAATGCGCAGATCGTTGATACCCTCGACGAAGCGCTGGCCGGCTGCAGCCTCGTTGTCGGCACCAGCGCGCGTTCACGCACGCTGCCGTGGCCGATGCTGGATCCGCGCGAATGCGGCCTGAAAAGCGTCTCAGAAGCAGAGCAGGCGCCGGTTGCGCTGGTGTTTGGCCGCGAGCGCGTTGGCCTGACCAACGACGAACTGCAGAAGTGCCACTACCACGTGGCAATTGCCGCCAACCCGGAATACAGCTCGCTGAACCTGGCAATGGCGGTGCAGGTAATCGCCTACGAAGTGCGCATGGCCTGGCTGGCGACGCAGGAGAAGCAGGCAGAACCGAAAGAAGAGACGGCCTACCCGCTGGTGGACGACCTTGAGCGTTTCTACGGTCACCTGGAGCAGACGCTGCTCGCTACCGGCTTCATCCGTGAAGGCCACCCTGGCCAGGTGATGAATAAGCTGCGCCGCATGTTTACCCGCGCGCGTCCGGAAAGCCAGGAGCTGAACATCCTGCGCGGAATTCTGGCGTCGATTGAGCAGAAGAATAAAGAGTAGTGCCGATTTCCCCCTCTCCCCGTGGGAGAGGGTTGGGGTGAGGGCATCAGGCCGCACCTATATTATGAAGGCACAGAAGGTTAAATACCTGACTAAAACAGTCAAGTAAATAGTTGACCATTTTAGTCAGGAATGTCAGACTTGGCCCTGCTATGCAATACCCCCATTTTACAATAAAAAACCCCGGGCAGGGGCGAGTTTGAGGTTAAGTAAGACATGAGACTGACATCTAAAGGGCGTTATGCCGTGACCGCGATGCTGGACGTTGCGCTCAACTCCGAAGCGGGCCCGGTTCCGTTGGCTGATATTTCTGAACGACAAGGGATCTCCCTCTCTTACCTGGAACAGCTGTTCTCCAGACTGCGTAAAAATGGACTGGTGTCCAGCGTTCGTGGCCCGGGCGGCGGTTATCTGCTGGGTAAAGACGCGGGCAGTATTGCGGTTGGCGAAGTGATTAGCGCGGTGGATGAATCCGTTGACGCAACCCGTTGCCAGGGTAAAGGCGGCTGCCAGGGCGGCGATAAGTGCCTGACCCACGCGCTGTGGCGCGATCTGAGCGACCGTCTGACCGGCTTCCTGAACAACATCACCCTCGGTGAACTGGTCAATAATCAGGAAGTTCTGGACGTATCAGGTCGTCAGCACAGCCATGATTCACAACGCAGCACCCGCGCGCAGGACGCTATCGACGTCAAATTACGCGCGTAATAAAACGATAAGTATTTCAGAATCAGGCCGGGGTGGTCACACCCCGCGTACTCGGTCGTACATCCAGCCGGTTGCCTGATTCCTTGCATTGAAGCGATGTACGGAGTTTATAGAGCAATGAAATTACCGATTTATCTCGACTACTCCGCAACCACGCCGGTGGACCCGCGTGTTGCCGAGAAAATGATGCAGTGTCTGACCCTGGACGGAAACTTTGGTAACCCAGCTTCCCGTTCACACCGTTTTGGCTGGCATGCTGAAGAGGCGGTTGATATCGCCCGTAATCAGATTGCTGACCTGGTCGGTGCCGACCCGCGTGAGATTGTTTTCACCTCCGGTGCGACCGAATCCGACAACCTGGCGATCAAAGGTGCAGCCAACTTTTATCAGAAAAAAGGCAAGCACATCATCACCAGCAAAACCGAACACAAAGCCGTGCTGGACACCTGCCGTCAGCTGGAGCGTGAAGGTTTCGAAGTGACCTATCTGGCGCCGCAGAGCAACGGTATTATTGACCTGAAAGAGCTCGAAGCGGCGATGCGTGACGACACCATCCTGGTCTCCATCATGCACGTTAATAACGAAATCGGCGTCGTTCAGGACATCGCCACCATCGGCGAAATGTGCCGCGCGCGCGGTATCATCTACCACGTGGACGCGACCCAGAGCGTGGGTAAACTGCCTATCGACCTCAGCCAGCTGAAAGTAGACCTGATGTCCTTCTCCGGCCACAAAATCTATGGCCCGAAAGGGATCGGCGCGCTGTACGTTCGTCGTAAGCCACGTATCCGCATCGAGGCACAGATGCACGGCGGCGGTCACGAGCGCGGCATGCGTTCCGGTACGCTGCCTGTTCACCAGATCGTGGGCATGGGCGAAGCGTACCGCATTGCGAAAGAAGAGATGGAAACCGAGATGGCGCGCCTGCGCACGCTGCGTAACCGTCTGTGGGACGGCGTGAAAGATATGGAAGAAGTGTATCTGAACGGCGATCTCGAGCAGGGCGCGCCGAACATCCTCAACGTCAGCTTCAACTATGTTGAAGGCGAATCGCTGATCATGGCGCTGAAAGACCTGGCCGTTTCTTCCGGTTCTGCCTGTACGTCTGCAAGCCTGGAGCCATCCTACGTGCTGCGCGCGCTGGGTATGACTGACGAGCTGGCACACAGCTCTATCCGTTTCTCTTTAGGTCGTTTCACTACCGAAGAAGAGATTGACTACACCATCAAGCTGGTTCGTAACTCCATTGGCCGTCTGCGCGACCTTTCTCCACTGTGGGAAATGTTCAAGCAGGGCGTGGATCTGAACAGCATTGAATGGTCACATCACTAATCGGTATATAAGGAGAATTCAATCATGGCATACAGCGAAAAAGTTATCGATCATTACGAGAACCCGCGCAACGTTGGCTCTTTTGACAACAGCGATGAATCTGTCGGTAGCGGCATGGTTGGTGCGCCGGCGTGTGGCGACGTAATGAAGTTGCAGATTAAAGTCAACAATGCAGGTATCATTGAAGACGCGCGCTTCAAGACCTACGGCTGCGGTTCTGCAATTGCGTCCAGCTCCCTGGTCACCGAGTGGGTGAAGGGCAAGTCTCTGGACGAAGCACAGGCAATTAAGAACACGGATATTGCTGAAGAACTCGAACTGCCGCCGGTGAAAATTCACTGTTCAATTCTGGCAGAAGACGCGATCAAAGCCGCCATTGCGGATTACAAAAGCAAACGTGAAGCAAAATAATTGAGGTTTGAGTATGTCGATTACCCTTAGCGACAGCGCTGCCGCGCGAGTAAGCTCTTTTCTGGCGAACCGTGGTAAAGGCTTTGGCCTGCGACTGGGCGTACGTACCTCCGGCTGTTCTGGTATGGCTTACGTACTGGAGTTTGTTGACGAGCCGGCGTCTGATGACACCGTGTTTGAAGACAAGGGCGTGAAGGTGGTGGTCGATGGCAAAAGCCTGCAATTTCTCAACGGCACTCAGTTGGACTTCGTAAAAGAAGGCCTGAACGAAGGGTTCAAATTCACGAACCCGAACGTCAAAGACGAGTGTGGTTGCGGCGAAAGCTTCCACGTTTAACCGCGCGTCATCCGAAACCCCACCGTGGCTTTGCTGCGCGTGGGGTTTGTTCTAACAGGCTACCCCTGAGATTGTTATGGATTACTTCACTCTCTTCGGACTACCCGCTCAATACCCGATCGATCTTCAGGCGCTGACGGTCCGTTTTCAGGATCTGCAGCGTCAGTATCATCCGGATAAATTCGCCAGCGGGACGCAGGCAGAGCAGCTGGCTGCGGTATCGCACTCCGCGACCATCAACCAGGCCTGGCAGACGCTGCGCCATCCGCTGGCGCGTGCAGAATATCTGCTCTCGCTCCACGGCTTCGATCTGGCGAGCGAACAGCACACCGTGCGCGACACCGCGTTTCTGATGGAACAGCTGGAGCTGCGCGAAGAGCTGGATGAGATTGAACAGGCCAAAGACGAAGCGCGTCTGGAACGTTTTATCACGCGCGTGAAGGGCATGTTCGATACCCGCCATCAGCAGATGGTGGAGCAACTGAACAACGAGACCTGGGACGTGGCGGCAGACACTGTGCGCAAACTCCGTTTTCTCGATAAACTGCGAAGCAGCGCTGAACAACTCGAAGAAAAGCTGCTCGATTTTTAATTTCGGAAGCAATTATGGCCTTATTACAAATTAGTGAGCCTGGCTTAAGCGCCGCACCGCACCAGCGTCGTCTGGCGGTCGGTATTGACCTGGGCACCACCAATTCCCTCGTGGCGACCGTGCGCAGCGGCCAGGCGGAAACGCTGGCCGACGAGCAGGGCCGCCATCTGCTGCCTTCCGTGGTCCACTACCAGCAGCAGGGTCACGCGGTCGGCTATGACGCCCGCGCCAACGCCGCGCGCGATCCGGCCAACACCATCAGCTCCGTAAAGCGCATGATGGGCCGCTCGCTGGCCGATATCCAGACCCGCTACCCGCACCTGCCGTATCAGCTGCAGGCCAGTGAAAACGGCCTGCCGATGATCGCGACCGTGGCCGGCCTGCTGAACCCAATTCGCGTGTCTGCTGACATCCTCAAAGCGCTGGCGGCGCGCGCGACGGCGACGCTTGGCGGCGATCTGGACGGCGTAGTGATCACCGTTCCGGCCTATTTTGACGACGCACAGCGACAGGGCACCAAAGACGCCGCGCGTCTGGCGGGCCTGCACGTGCTGCGCCTGCTGAACGAACCGACGGCGGCGGCGATTGCCTACGGCCTCGACTCCGGTCAGGAAGGGGTGATTGCGGTTTACGACCTCGGCGGCGGTACCTTTGATATTTCTATCCTGCGCCTGAGCCGCGGCGTGTTTGAAGTGCTGGCGACCGGCGGGGATTCCGCGCTCGGCGGCGATGATTTCGACCATCTGCTGGCGGACTACATCCGCGATCAGGCGGGCATCAGCGATCGCAGCGATGCGCGCGTTCAGCGCGAACTGCTGGATGCGGCCATCGACGCCAAAATTGCGCTGAGCGATGCGCAGTCGGTCAGCGTTAATGTCGCAGGCTGGCAGGGTGAAATCACCCGCGACCAGTTCAGCGAGCTGATTGCGCCTCTGGTTAAACGCACCCTGCTGGCCTGCCGTCGCGCATTGAAGGATGCGGGCGTGGAGGCTGACGAGGTGCTGGAAGTGGTCATGGTGGGCGGCTCAACGCGCGTGCCGCTGGTGCGCGAGCGCGTGGGCGAATTCTTTGGCCGCACGCCGCTGACCTCCATCGACCCGGACAAAGTGGTTGCCGTCGGCGCCGCTATCCAGGCCGATATTCTGGTTGGCAACAAGCCGGACAGTGAAATGCTGCTGCTGGACGTCATCCCGCTGTCTCTCGGTTTAGAAACCATGGGCGGCCTGGTGGAGAAAGTGATCCCGCGTAACACCACCATTCCGGTGGCGCGTGCGCAGGAGTTCACCACCTTCAAAGACGGCCAGACCGCGATGTCCATCCACGTGATGCAGGGCGAGCGCGAACTGGTGCAGGACTGCCGCTCTCTGGCGCGCTTTGCGCTGCGCGGCATCCCGGCGCTGCCAGCTGGCGGGGCGCATATCCGCGTGACCTTCCAAGTAGATGCGGACGGCCTGCTGAGCGTCACGGCGATGGAAAAATCGACCGGCGTGGAGTCGTCCATCCAGGTGAAGCCGTCCTACGGCCTGACCGATGGCGAAATCGCCTCCATGATCCAGGATTCAATGAGCTACGCCGAGCAGGATGTGAAGGCGCGTATGCTGGCTGAGCAGAAAGTTGAAGCCGCACGCGTGCTGGAAAGTCTGAACGGGGCGCTCGCTGCCGATGCCGCGCTGTTAAGCGCCGCCGAGCGTCAGGTGATTGACGAGGCTGCCGCGCGCTTACGCGCAGTCGCCGAAGGCAATGACGCTGACGCAATAGAAGAAGCCATTAAAAACGTTGATAAACAAACCCAGGACTTCGCTGCTCGCCGCATGGACAAATCTGTCCGCGTCGCGCTGAAAGGCCAGTCCGTGGACGAGGTTTAATATGCCAAAGATTGTTATTTTGCCTCATGCGGACCTCTGTCCGGATGGCGCTGTTCTGGAAGCGAAGACCGGTGAAACCATTCTCGATGTTGCCCTGCGTGCAGGTATCGAAGTGGAACACGCCTGTGAAAAATCCTGTGCCTGCACCACCTGCCACTGCATCGTGCGTGAAGGTTTCGACTCTCTCGCCGAGAGCACCGAAGACGAAGACGACATGCTGGATAAAGCATGGGGTCTGGAGCCAGACAGCCGTCTGAGCTGCCAGGCCGCGGTGACCGATGAAGATCTGGTTGTGGAATTCCCACGCTACACCATCAACCACGCACGCGAGCATTAATATGGGACTGAAGTGGACAGACAGCCGTGAAATCGGCGAAGCGCTCTACGACGCGAACCCGGATCTCGATCCCAAAACCGTACGATTCACCGACATGCACCAGTGGATCTGCGATTTAGAGGATTTCGACGACGATCCAAACGCATCCAATGAAAAAATTCTGGAGGCGATTCTGTTAGTCTGGTTAGATGAAGCAGAGTAAATCACTTAACGGGCTGCCTTCAGGCGGCCCGTTTGCTAATAAGGATAAATAAAATGACCGAAGCGATGAAGATTACGCTCTCTACGCAGCCCGCCGACGCGCGCTGGGGCGAGAAAGCCAGCTACAGCATCAACAACGACGGTATCACCCTGCACCTGACGGGCAAAGATGATTTAGGTCTGATCCAGCGCGCCGCGCGTAAAATTGACGGCCTGGGCATTAAGCATGTCTCGCTGGAAGGCGAAGGTTGGGATACTGACCGCAGCTGGGCGTTCTGGGCGGGCTACAAAGGCCCGAAAGGCACCCGTAAAATTGAGTGGGCGAACCTCGATGAAGCCGGTCAGAAAGAACTGGAAAGCCGCCTGAAAATTATCGACTGGGTGCGCGACACCATTAACGCCCCGGCGGAGGAGTTAGGCCCTGAGCAACTGGCGCAGCGTGCGGTTGACCTGCTGTGCGGCGTGGCGGGGGATAACATGTCCTACCGCATCACCAAAGGTGAAGATCTGCGCGAGCAGAACTACATGGGCATTCATACCGTGGGCCGTGGCTCCGAACGTCCTCCGGTCCTGCTGGCGCTGGATTACAACCCAACCGGCGATAAAGAAGCGCCTGTCTTTGCCTGCCTGGTCGGTAAAGGTATCACCTTCGACACCGGCGGCTACAGCCTGAAGCAAAGCGCGTTCATGGACTCCATGAAGTCCGACATGGGCGGCGCGGCCACCATCACCGGCGCGCTGGCGTTTGCCATCACCCGCGGTCTGAACAAGCGCGTGAAGCTCTACCTGTGCTGCGCGGACAACATGGTGAGCGGTAACGCCTTCAAGCTGGGCGACATCATTCGCTACCGTAACGGTAAAAATGTCGAAGTGATGAACACTGACGCCGAAGGCCGTCTGGTGCTGGCCGATGGCCTGATCGACGCCTCTGCCCAGAAGCCAGAGCTGATTATCGACATGGCGACCCTGACCGGCGCGGCGAAAACCGCTCTGGGCAACGACTACCACGCGCTGTTCAGCTTTGACGACAAGCTGGCCGCTCGCCTGCTGGCAAGCGCGGCTGCGGAAAACGAACCGTTCTGGCGTCTGCCGCTGGCCGAGTTCCACCGCAGCCAGCTGCCGTCTAACTTTGCCGAGCTGAATAACACCGCGAGCGCGGCGTACCCGGCGGGTGCAAGTACCGCAGCAGGCTTCCTGTCGCACTTCGTTGAGAACTATCACGAAGGCTGGCTGCACATCGACTGCTCCGCAACCTACCGTAAGGCGGCAGTTGAGCAGTGGTCCGCGGGTGCGACCGGTCTGGGCGTGCGTACCGTGGCGAACCTGCTGACGGCTGAGTGATCTTTTTTGCCCGGCGGCGCTGCGCTTGCACGGGCCTGTGGTTTTGTAGGCCGGGTAAGCAAAGCGCCACCCGGCGTTTATTGAAGTAGCCAAACTATGTCAGATACCAAAAACGAATTAGAAACCCTGCTGGAACAGGCGGCGACCGAGCCCGCCCACCGTCCGGCATTTTTCCGCACGCTACTGGAATCCACCGTCTGGGTACCGGGCACCGCGGCGGAAGGTGAGCAGGTTGTCGAAGACAGCGCGCTGGATCTGCTGCACTGGGAGAAAGATGACGGCACGTCGGTTATCCCGTTCTTCACTTCATTGGAAGCGTTGCAGGAAGCGGTAGAAGATGAACAGGCGTTCGTGGTGATGCCGGTGCGCACGCTGTTCGAAATGACGCTGGGCCAGACGCTGTTCCTTAACGCTAAGCTGCCAACCGGGAAAGAGTTCACCCCGCGCGAGATCAGCCACCTGATTGGTGAAGAGGGCAATCCGCTCAGCACGCAGGAAGTGCTGGAAGGGGGCGAAACGCTGCTGCTATCTGAGGTGGCCGAGCCGCCTGCGCAGATGATCGATTCCCTGACGACGCTGTTCAAAACGCTCAAGCCCGTCAGGCGCGCGTTTCTCTGCTCCATTAAAGAGCGCGCGGACGAAAAGCCGGTGCTGTTGATCGGTATTGAAGCCGATGGCGATTTCGACGAGATCGTTCAGGCGGCGGGAAGCGTGGCCACCGACACGCTACCGGGCGATGAGCCGATTGATATCTGTCAGGTGAAAAACGGTGAGAAGGGCATCAGCCATTTTATTACCGAGCACATCACGCCGTTCTATGAGCGTCGCTGGGGCGGCTTCCTGCGCGATCTCAAGACCAACCGCATCATCTGATTACGGCGGGGTGAATGTCACCCCGTTGCCTCCAGCAGCAGTAAATCCATCAGCAGCACCAGATTCGACTCAAACGACGTCACGCCCGCGGCTTCGGCAGCGAAGTGCACCGCCTCGTCATACAGCGCAAAGTGCACGTCCGCCATGCCCGCCAGCGTATTGGCCGAGGCGCGGGTAAAGGCGACGACCGTCATGCCGACGTTTTTGGCAATCCGCGCCTTATCCAGCACCTGTTCCGTTTCGCCGCTGCGGGAGACGGCAATAAATACCTGATAACGCGCAGCGTTGCTGAGAAAAATGTTTCGGCTGTCCCCCGGCCCGGAGATGAACGCCGTTTTGCCCAACACCTGCAGCTTCTTGGTCAGGTATTCGGCAAAGAGATAGGAAAACCCGGCCCCGTAGAGAAAAAAGCTCTCTTTCTGCCGCAGCAGGTCGGCGAACTGCTGGCGCTTCTCCTGCGTGATCCACTGGAAGGTGTGCTGATAGTTAGCGATAAACTGATTAAACAGCGCCGGGAGCTCAGGAAGGGATTGCGCCTGAGCGGCAATATGCGGCGTGTCGGAGAGCAACTGCTTGCAGTGCCAGATAAACTCACTAAAGCCGCTAAACCCCAGCTTCTGACACAGCCGCATAATGGTGGCGGTAGAAACAAACGTCGCCTGCGCCAGTTCGCGCACCGTGATGTTGCCCACCAGCAGCGGATGCTCCGTCAGGTGGGCGAGGACGCGATACTCCGCGCGGGTCAGGGACGCCCCGCGCGTTAACAGCGTGGCCAGGCGGTTATCCATTATTTCGCCGGTTCAACTGGCAGATCGTCACGCGCCCCCCATTCGCTCCAGGCGCCGTCGTAGAGCGTAACGTCGTTGACGCCGAGGGTGGCGAGCGCCAGGATCACCACGCAGGCCGTCACGCCGGAGCCGCAGCTGGCAATAATCGGGCGATGTAAATCCACGCCCGCGCGGTCAAAAATGGCACGCAGCTCGTCGGTAGTTTTCAGCTCGCCCTCAAACACCAGGTCGCCCCACGGCACGTTCAGCGCACCTGGAATATGGCCTCGTCTCAGCCCTGGACGTGGTTCATCCGCTTCAGCGTTAAAGCGTGGTGCAGGGCGCGCATCGACGATTTGCGCCGTCTTTTCATGGCTCGCGACCAGTACGTCGGTCAGGCGCTTCACCACGTTAGCGTCGAACGTCGCGTCGAACTCGCCTTCCGGCAGCGTCACGTCGCC
This sequence comes from Enterobacter cloacae complex sp. 385G4, assembly GCF_057320665.1. Lineage (NCBI taxonomy): Bacteria > Pseudomonadati > Pseudomonadota > Gammaproteobacteria > Enterobacterales > Enterobacteriaceae > Enterobacter > Enterobacter cloacae complex sp. 385G4. The sequence goes on along the minus strand of NZ_JBXWDD010000008.1, from coordinate 148,151 downwards.
CTGCTGGAGCGGCAGCTCGTCACGCTTCCAGCCCGCCAGACCGCCCGCCAGAATCGAGACTTTTTCCACGCCAAACTGTTTCAGCATCCACCATGCGCGCGGCGCGGAGAACAGATTGCCTTCATCGTAAACAACAAGATGTTTGTCTTTGCTGACGCCCAGCTCGCGCATCGCCACGGAAAACGCTTCCGGACGCGGCAGCATGTGCGGCAGGGGAGAGGTATGATCGGAGAGGGCTTCGATATCAAAAAATACCGCGCCAGGCAGATGCCCTGCGCGGTATTCACCGGGAACGTCACGATGTTCCTGGCCCGGCGGGGCCATACGCGCGTCAATAATCTGGACATCCGGATCGTCGCCGTGCTCAATCAGCCAGTCGGCGGCGACAAAATATGAGGTGGACATGGGTTGCCTCCATTCTTTTCCGTAAAAAAGGATTGTCGGTGTTTTTTCTGACACCGACAAGCAAACCACGTTCAACTCGCGAGCAAGCCCCTATTTTTTCACCGTTTCGCCGTCCTGCCAGGCTTTTTGCAGCGCAGGCCAGTAGTCGCGGTTGGCTTCTATCATTTCATCCAGAATCGCTTTTGCGTGCTCCATGGTGGGCACGGTGCGGTTGAGGGTGAACGCCTGAAGCGCTTTCTCATAGCTGCCTTCGATGGTCGCCTCTACGAGCAGCTGTTCAGACGCCAGCTGCTGTTGCAGCAGGGTCTGGTGGAACAGCGGTACCAGCCCCACGCGCACAGGCTCCGGCCCTTCGGAGGTGATATAGGCGGGTACTTCCACCACCGCATCATAAGGCAGGTTGGTAATCGCCCCGCGGTTCTCCACCATTACCAGATGGCGTTGGCGCAGGTTAAAGGCCAGCGAGCAGGCGACATCGACGATAAACTCGCCGTGAACGCCCACGTGGAAGGCATCCGGTAAAATCCCGGTGCGCTTGTACTCTTCAGCAGCAGCAAAAAGTTTTTTCTCACGCCCGTTCATCACTTCATTGGCGCGGGTATAGTCCGGGTTCTGATGCTCCACAATCTGGTTCGGCATCAGGTAGTACTGCAGGTACGGGTTCGGCAGGTACTCAGGGAAGTTATCCATAATCGGCTTGATGTTGCGCCAGGTTTTAACCCACGAAGGATCCGAGTGCTGCGGATCGGTTTTTGCGGCATCTTCCGTCAGCAGGCCAAACTTCGCGATATGTTTACGCAGCTCCGGTAATTTGTCCTCGCCGTCCACCAGCACGCGGGTAAACCAGCCGAAGTGGTTCAGGCCAAAGTAGTCCACCTCCAGTTTGCGACGATCGACACCCAGAATGGCTCCCATATTACGCATCGCCGCGACCGGCATATCGCAGATGTTCAGCACGCGAGCATTTGGTCGCAGGCGTCGCACGCCCTCCGCGACGATCGCCGCCGGGTTGGAGTAGTTCACGATCCAGGCTTTCTCATGCGCGTAACGATCCACCAGATCGATAAGCTCGACCATTGGCAGGATCGTGCGCAGTCCGTAGGCCAGCCCGCCGGGGCCGCAGGTCTCCTGGCCGACGACGCCGTGACGCAGCGGGATCTTCTCATCCTGCTCGCGCATTTTGTACTGGCCGACGCGCATCTGGGCGAAAACGAAATGCGCGCCGCTGAAGGCCACTTCCGGGTCACTGGTGACGGTAAATTTGATGCTCTGGCTGTGGTCGCGAATCACTTTCTCAACCACCGGCGCAATGGTGTTCTGACGCGCCTCGTCAATGTCATAGAGGCGGATTTCGGCCAGCGGGAAATCCTGCAGGCGCACCATCAGGCTTTTCACAATTCCCGGCGTGTAAGTGCTGCCGCCGCCGGCAATCGACAGAATGAATGGGGGTGTAAACATCTTTAGCTCCTTTCAGAGAAACGTCTCAACGGCTTCTCGCATTTTTTTGACGTGCAGCCCGTAGACCACCTGAACGTTGTTACCTTGTTTGATAACCCCTTTCGCGCCGGTCGCCTTCAGGCGCGGCTCGTCGATGATGGCAACATCCTTCACCGTGACGCGTAAGCGGGTGTAGCAGTTATCCACAACCTCAATATTTTCCCGGCCGCCCAGGCCCACCACGATGGACTCGCCCAGCCCGTCGTTATTGCCTTTCGCCTGGTACTCCTGCTTGCTGTAGAGGCGTGTCTCCTGATCTTCATCCTCACGGCCCGGCGTTTTCATGTTGAAACGCAGGATCAGGAAGCGGAACACCACGAAGTAGAGGGCAAACATGATCAGCCCAACCACGATGTACATCGGCCAGTTGGATTTCTCGGTGCCGAGCGGCAGGTTGTAGAGAATGAAATCGATAATCCCGTTGGCGCCGATGGCATGAACGCCCAGCAGCGAGAACAGCATCATGCCAATACCGGTCAGGACCGCATGCACCACGAACAGCAGCGGGGCGACGAACAGGAAGGAGAATTCAATCGGTTCGGTCACGCCGACCAGCAGCGAGGTCAGCGCCGCCGGGATCAGAATGGCTTTCGCAACGGCTTTACGCTCCGGCTTCGCGGTCATGTACATCGCCAGCGCGGCGGCGGGCAGGCCGAACATCTTGCTGATGCCGCGCGCGTCCCACACTACCGTGCTGCTGAGCTGCTTCACGTCCGGGCAGGCCATCTCGGCGAAGTAGATATTGCGCGCCCCCTGATAAGCCGTGCCGCACACCTCCTGCGTGCCCCCCAGTTCGGTATACAGGAACGGCGTATAAACCAGATGGTGCAGGCCGGTCGGCACCAGAATGCGCTCAAGGAAACCGTAGATCGCCACCCCGAACGGGCCGGAGCCTTTAATTGCCAGCGCCAGGGCGCTAATGCCGTGCTGGGCAAACGGCCAGAGTTCGCTCATTACCACGCCGAGCAGCATAGAGACGGGCAACATGACAATCGCCACAAAACAGTGGCCGGAGTAAATCGCCATCGCGCCGTTAAACTGTACGCCGGAGTATTTGTTATACAGGTAACCGGAGAGCGCCCCGGTCAGGATCCCGGCGAAAACGCCCATCTCCAGAACCTGAACGCCCAGCACCATGCTTTGCCCCGCAGCTTTCATCTGCTCAGCGGGGGCCAGTTCGCCCTGCAGCTGCAGCGTCACGTTCATGGCGTTGATAAACACCACGAAAGTCACCAGACCAATCAGCGCCGCGTAGCCTTTATCGCGCGTCGCCAGACCAATCGGGATCCCGACGGCAAACACCAGCGCCAGGTTGACCAGCACCGACACGGCAGATTTGGCGATCAGCTGGCCGATACTCTGGATAAGCGGATGACCAAGGAACGGCAGGTATTCGGCCAGGTTACCGTTGCCCAGCACATTGCCAAAGGCGATAAACAGACCGACAATCGGTAAGATAAGTACCGGTCCGTATAATGATTTTCCGAAATTTTGTAGGGCGTTCACGGCTCGTTTCATGGCTTTCTCTCTTTTTGAACCGCGCACTCGGGGTGCGTCATGGTCATAAAACTAGCAGGCTCTGAGCGAACATATCCAGCTATCTTCTTGTTTTAAAAACAAATGACGTAAAAGGTAACATGTGACGTTATGCGTTGTGATCGCGGTTCCATCCCGGTGTAGCGGCGTGATGCCATTCTGCGAGGCGCTTTCCAGATTCTTAAATTGGACTTTTTGTATTAACGAAACTTGCGGATAATACTTATCCGGACGACGACCAACAGGCCCCCTCAGGCCAGGGACACAGGATGAAACCGTTTCGCTTAGCCGCGATCTCTCTCGCGCTGCTCACCACCTTTACGCTTGTCGGCTGTGATAACAGCGACGATAAACCTCAGGCTGCGGCTCCCGCAGCATCCACCGCATCAACACCGAAAGCCGCGGAAAAGCCCGACGCTGAAAAGCTGGCTAAAATGGCCGCCCAGAGTCAGGGAAAAGCGCTGACTCTGCTTGATGCGTCTGAGGTGCAACTGGACGGCGCCGCTACGCTGGTGCTGACCTTCTCTGTCCCGCTGGATCCGGAACAGGATTTCGCGAAGACGGTTCACGTCGTGGATAAGAAAAGCGGCAAAGTTGACGGGGCGTGGGAACTTGCGCCTAACCTGAAAGAGCTGCGCCTGCGCCATCTGGAGCCAAACCGTAATCTGGTTATCACCGTGGATCGTGGCCTGGTGGCGCTGAACAAAGCGACCTTTGGCATTGATTATGAAAAAGCCCTGACCACGCGAGATATAGAGCCGACGGTCGGTTTTGCCAGCCGCGGCTCGCTGCTGCCGGGCAAGGTGGTGGAAGGGCTGCCGGTTATGGCGCTCAACGTCAACAATGTGGACGTCAATTTCTACCGCGTGAAGCCGGAATCGCTGGCCTCGTTTGTCAGCCAGTGGGAGTACCGCAACTCGCTGACCAACTGGGAATCTGACAATCTGCTGAAGATGGCGGAACTGGTCTATACCGGTCGTTTTGACCTCAACCCGGCGCGCAACACGCGTGAAAAACTGCTCCTGCCGCTTAAAGATATCAAGCCGCTTCAGCAGTCCGGCGTTTATATCGCCGTCATGAACCAGGCAGGGCACTACAACTACAGCAATGCCGCAACGCTCTTTACCCTGAGCGATATCGGTTTGTCTGCTCACCGCTATCATAACCGGCTGGACATTTTCACCCAGAGCCTGGAAAACGGTGCGGCGCAGTCCGGCGTCACCGTCACGCTGCTGAATGACAAAGGTCAGACGCTCGCCGAAGCCAGCAGCGACGCCGACGGCCATGCGAAGCTTGAAACAGACAAAGAAGCCGCGCTGATCCTCGCCAGCAAAGACGGCCAGACTACGCTGCTCGATCTCAAGCTCCCAGCGCTCGACCTGGCAGAGTTCGACATCGCCGGTAGCCCCGGCTTCAGCAAGCAATTCTTTATGTTTGGCCCACGCGATCTTTATCGTCCGGGTGAAACGGTGATTCTTAACGGCCTGCTGCGCGACAGCGACGGAAAACCGCTTCCCGATCAGCCCGTGAAGCTTGACGTGCTGCGCCCGGAAGGCCAGGTGGCACGCACGATCGTTGTTCAGCCTGAGAACGGCCTCTACCGCTTCAACTACCCGCTGGATAGCGGCGCGCAGACCGGCATGTGGCATATTCGCGCCAATACGGGCGATAACCAGCAGCGCCTGTGGGATTTCCACGTCGAAGATTTTATGCCCGAGCGTATGGCGCTCAATCTGACGGGACAAAAAGCACCGGTTTCCCCACAGGATGAGGTGGACTTCAACATCGTGGGCTATTACCTGTATGGCGCTCCGGCCAACGGCAATTCTCTTCAGGGCCAGCTTTTCCTGCGTCCGCTGCGTGAGGCCGTTGCTGCGCTGCCCGGCTTCCAGTTTGGTGATATTGCGGAAGAAAACCTGAGCCGCAGTCTGGATGAAGTGCAGCTTACGCTGGATGAGCAGGGGCACGGGCAGGTCACCATCGAAAGCCAGTGGAAAGAGGTACACTCTCCTCTGCAGCTGATCCTGCAGGCGAGCCTGCTGGAATCAGGCGGTCGTCCGGTGACGCGCCGCGCGGAGCAGGCTATCTGGCCGGCGGCGCAACTGCCGGGTATCCGTCCGCAGTTCGCCAGTAAGGCGGTCTACGACTACCGTACCGATACCACCGTCAACCAACCGATCGTCGACGAGAACGGTAACGCCAGCTTTGACATCGTCTATGCCGATGCCAGCGGCGCGAAAAAAGCGGTATCCGGTTTGCAGGTACGCCTGATCCGTGAACGCCGCGACTATTTCTGGAACTGGTCCGAGAGCGAAGGCTGGCAGTCTCAGTTTGATCAAAAAGATCTGATTGAGGGCGAGCAGGAGCTTAGCCTTAAGGCCGATGAAACCGGCAAAGTCACCTTCCCGGTGGAGTGGGGCTCATACCGTCTGGAGGTGAAAGCGCCTGATGATGTGGTCAGCAGCGTGCGCTTCTGGGCAGGTTACAGCTGGCAGGATAACAGCGACGGCACGGGTGCGGCGCGCCCTGACCGCGTGACCCTGAAACTGGATAAACCGGCCTATCAGCCAGGCGATACCATCCAGCTGCACATTGCAGCGCCAGCCGCAGGCAAGGGCTATGTGATGATCGAGTCCAGCGAAGGGCCGCTGTGGTGGAAAGAGATCGACGTACCGGCAAACGGGCTCGATCTTTCCATTCCGGTGGATAAAGCCTGGAAACGTCACGATCTCTATCTCAGTACGCTGGTGGTGCGTCCTGGCGATAAATCCAAATCCGCCACGCCGAAGCGCGCGGTTGGTCTGCTGCATCTGCCGATGGGCGACGAAAATCGCCGCCTGAACATTGCGCTGGATAACCCGCAAAAAATGCGTCCAAACCAGACGCTCTCTGTGAAGGTGAAGGCCAGCGTGAAAGAGGGGGCGGTTCCGCAGAAAGTGAACGTGCTGGTGTCGGCGGTGGACAGCGGCGTGCTGAACATTACCGATTACGTTACGCCAGATCCATGGCAAGCCTTCTTCGGCCAGAAGCGTTACGGCGCGGATATCTATGATATCTACGGCCAGGTCATTGAAGGGCAGGGCCGCATGGCCGCGCTGCGTTTCGGTGGTGACGGCGATGAACTCAAGCGCGGCGGTAAACCGCCGGTGAACCACGTCACCATTATTGCCCAACAGGCTCAGCCGGTTACGCTGGATGCCAACGGAGAAGGCACCGTTACGCTGCCGATTGGTGATTTCAACGGCGAACTGCGTCTGATGGCGCAGGCGTGGACGGAAGATGATTTCGGCAGTAGCGAAAGCAAGGTTGTGGTGGCCGCGCCGGTTATTACCGAGCTTAATACTCCGCGCTTCCTGGCAAGTGGAGATACCTCACGGCTGACGCTGGATCTCACTAACCTGACCGACAAACCGCAATCGCTGAACGTCGCCCTGAGCGCGGCAGGCAAACTGTCACTGGAAGGCGCGCAGCCTCAGCCTGTCCAGCTCCCACCGGGGGCGCGCAGCACGCTGTTTATTCCGGTGCGCGCACTGGACGGTTATGGTGACGGTGAAGTGACCGCGCATGTGACCGGCCTGCAGCTTCCGGGCGAAACCTTCGCACCGCAGCAGAAAAGCTGGAAAATTGGCGTACGTCCGGCATTCCCGGCGCAGACGGTCAATACCGGTGCCATGCTGAACCCGGGAGAATCCTGGACCGCACCGGCGCAGCACAGCAACGGTTTCTCTCCCGCCACTCTGCAGGGACAACTGCTGCTGAGCGGCAAACCACCGCTCAACCTGGCGCGCTATATTCGTGAACTGCAGGCGTATCCGTATGGCTGCCTGGAGCAGACCACCAGCGGCCTGTTCCCGTCACTCTATACTAACGCCGCGCAGCTTACCGCGCTTGGTATAAAAGGAGATACCGATGACAAGCGCCGTGCTGCCATTGATATCGGGATCTCCCGTCTGCTGCAGATGCAGCGTGATGATGGCGGTTTTGCCTTGTGGGATAAAAACGGGCCTGAAGAGTACTGGCTGACCGCCTATGTGACTGACTTCCTGGTGCGCGCGGGCGAGCAGGGTTATAGCGTACCTGCCGATGCGGTGAACAACGCCAACAACCGACTGCTGCGCTATCTGCAGGATCCGGGCATGATGTCTATCCGCTACAGCGACGACACCCAGGCCAGCAAATTTGCCGTGCAGGCGTATGCCTCGCTGGTGCTGGCGCGTCAGCAAAAAGCCCCGCTGGGCGCGCTGCGTGAAATCTGGGATCGCCACGCTCAGGCCGCCTCCGGGCTGCCGCTGATGCAGCTGGGTATGGCGCTCAAACTGATGGGCGACGCGCCGCGCAGCCAGCAGGCGCTGGATCTGGCGCTCAAAACGCCGCGCAACGACAGCAAAACATGGATGGCCGATTACGGCAGCCCGCTTCGCGATAACGCGCTGATGCTCTCCCTTCTGGAGGAGTATAAATTGCTGCCGGATGCGCAAAATACGCTGCTGATTGCTCTTTCTGAACAGGCATTCAGCCAGCGCTGGTTGTCCACTCAGGAGAGCAACGCGCTGTTCCTGGCCGGACGTTCGCTGCAAACTCTGTCCGGTGCATGGCAGGCGAAAACCTCAATGTCAGATTCCGCATCAGGTGGCGATAAAGCGCAGGTACAAAACGTAAGCGGCGACCAGCTTGGTGCGCTTCAGGTAACCAATACCGGAACGACACCGCTCTGGGTACGTTTGGACAGCACCGGTTATCCGGAATATGCCCCTCAGCCGAGCTCGAACGTGCTGCAGGTCGAACGTCATATCCTGGCAACCGACGGCAGTACGAAATCACTCTCTTCGCTGAAGAGCGGCGAGCTGGTGCTGGTGTGGCTGGAGGTTAAAGCCAGCCAGAACGTGCCGGATGCGCTGGTTGTGGATCTCCTCCCGGCTGGTCTGGAGCTGGAAAACCAGAACCTGGCGAGCAGCAGCGCAAGCCTGCAGGACAGCGGCAGCGAAGTGCAGAACCTGCTCAGCCAGATGCAGCAGGCGGACATTCAGCACATGGAGTTCCGCGACGACCGCTTTGTGGCCGCCGTGCCGGTAAACGAAGGTCAGCCGGTTACGCTGGTTTATCTGGCCCGTGCCGTAACGCCGGGCACCTACCAGGTGCCGGTTCCGATGGTGGAGTCTATGTACGTTCCGCAGTGGCGGGCAACGGGTGCGGCCAGCGGCCCGCTGATTGTTGTTCCGTAATATGTTGATAGCGCGTCTGACACGCTCCCGCTGGCTTTGGCTGGCGGGAGCGCTTCTCGTTTTAGGGGGGCTGATTGTCGCCGCCGACCGCCTGTGGCCGCTGCCTCTGAAAGAGGTTAACCCCGCACGAGTTGTGGTGGACGAGAAGGGCGCGCCGCTCTGGCGTTTTGCCGACAGCGAAGGCATCTGGCGCTACCCGGTGACCATTGAAGAGGTTTCTCCCCGTTATCTTGAGGCTCTGATCCAGTACGAAGATCGCTGGTTCTGGGAGCATCCGGGCGTAAACCCGCTCTCTGTCCTGCGCGCCGCCTGGCAGGATCTCAGTTCCGGAAGAGTGGTTTCGGGAGGAAGCACGCTTACCATGCAGGTGGCACGCCTGCTGGATCCGCATCCGCGCACCTTTGGCGGCAAAATTCGTCAGCTCTGGCGGGCGATGCAGCTGGAATGGCACCTCTCTAAGCGTGACATTCTTACGCTCTATCTCAATCGTGCTCCGTTTGGTGGCACGCTGCAGGGCGTGGGAGCAGCAAGCTGGACCTACCTTGGGAAACCCCCGTCGCAGCTGAGCTACTCCGACGCGGCGTTGCTGGCGGTACTGCCGCAGGCACCCAGCCGTCTGCGCCCGGATCGCTGGCCCGAGCGGGCCGAAGCGGCACGCAACAAAGTGCTCGATCGCATGATGATTCAGGGCGTCTGGTCAGCAAAGCAGGTGAAGGAGTCCCGTGAAGAGCCTGTATGGCTGGCTCCCCGGCAGATGCCGCAACTGGCGCCGCTCTTTGCACGCATGATGCTCGGCAAAAGCCGCGACACAAAAATTGTCACTACGCTGGATGCCGGACTGCAACGGCAGCTGGAAGAGCTGGCGATGAACTGGAAATCCCGCCTGCCGGCACGCAGTTCGCTGGCGATGATAGTGGTCGATCATACCGACATGAAGGTGCGCTGCTGGGTCGGCTCGGTGGATATCAATGATGACACGCGTTTCAGCCATGTGGATATGGTTAACGCGATCCGATCCCCGGGCTCGGTGTTGAAACCGTTTATCTACGGTATGGCGCTGGATGATGGCCTGATCCATCCCGCCTCGCTGCTTCAGGACGTGCCCAGAAAAACCGGTGATTATCGCCCGGGAAATTTTGACAGCGGGTTCCACGGGCCGGTCAGCATGAGTGAAGCGCTGGTGCGCTCGCTCAACCTGCCAGCCGTCCAGGTGCTGGAAGCCTACGGTCCCAAACGGTTTGCCGGGATGCTGAGTAACGCAGGCCTCCCGCTGATCCTGCCTGCCGGAGCGCAGCCGAATCTGTCGCTGATCCTGGGGGGCGCAGGCGCGAGGCTGGCGGATATCGCCGCCGCGTACAGCGCCTTTGCAAGGCATGGAAAGGCGGGCCGGCTGCGCTTACAGCCGGGCGACCCGCTAACTGAACGCCCACTGTTATCGCCAGGTTCGGCGTGGATTATTCGCCGTATTCTGGCGAATGAAGCGCAGCCGCTGCCGGACAGTGCACTGCCGCAAATTGCGCCGCTGGCGTGGAAAACGGGCACCAGCTATGGCTACCGCGATGCCTGGGCCATCGGTCTCAATGCCCGGTATGTAATAGGTATCTGGACAGGGCGACCTGACGGCACGCCGGTAGCGGGGCAGTTTGGTTTTGCCAGCGCGGTTCCGCTATTAAACCAGGTGAATAACCTGCTTCAGTCACGCTCGACAATAGACGAGGCCCGCCTGCCGCGCGATCCGCGCCCGGAAAGCGTTGGGCGGGGCGTGATCTGCTGGCCGGGCGGCCAGTCGCTACCGGAAGGCAGTGAAAACTGTCGACGTCGCCTGTCGACCTGGCTGCTCGAAGGGAGTGAACCACCCACGCTGCTGCTGCCGGAACAGGAAGGTATTCGCGGCATTCGTTTCCCGGTCTGGCTGGATAAAACGGGCAAGCGTGTGGCGGCAGATTGCCCTGATGCCACAGAAAAAGTTCTCGACGTCTGGCCGCTGCCGCTGGAGCCGTGGCTGCCCGCAGCGGAAAAAAGGGCTGCGCGTCTTCCAGCGAGATCGACGCTCTGCCCGCCGCTGGATAATAACAATGCAGCACCGCTTATGATTTCGGGTATCAGAGAGGGGGCTGTTATTAAGCGACTCCCTGGTGAAGGGAACGTGACGCTATCTGTTATTACGACTGGAGGAGAAGGTGGGCGCTGGTGGTTTTTAAATGGAGAACCGTTAGAAGGCCGCAATAATACTCATTCATTAAAATTATATTTGCCTGGCGAATATCAATTACTTGTAATAGATGACTCAGGACAAACGGCGACGGTGAATTTTGAATTAGACCGTTAAGTGTTACCCCCGAAGAGTTAGTTTGATAATTATCAATATTCGTTCCTGAAAAAAAACGAGAATGCGTTTTTATTTTAAGGAACGAGCAATGAAGAAAAATAAAAATCAGGGAGAGGGGCTTATTCCCGCGCTATCCCGGCGTCATTTTATTCAGGCAGGGTCGGCGCTTGCCGCCCTTCCTTTTGTAGCGACAACAGGTAAAGCACAGGCACAGAGTGCAGCGGCAACACACGCGACGCCTGAAGAAAAAGTGGTGCAAACCTGCAGCACGTTTGACTGCGGCGGTAAATGTGATATTCGCGCTCACGTCAGCGAGGGCGTAGTCACGAGAATTTCAACGCGTCCGGATAATGAACTGGATCCTCAAATGCCTGTTATGCGCGCCTGCGTTCGTGGCCGCGCTTATCGGAAATTTGTTTATCATCCCGATCGGCTTAAATATCCAATGAAACGCGTGGGTAAACGTGGTGAAGGAAAATTCGAGCGTATTACCTGGGATGAAGCCACCACGCTTATTGCGAATCAATTAAAAAAGATTACACAAAAATACGGCGCTGCCTCACGCTATGTGCATGTGGGCACTGCGGTATCCGGCGGAACGTTTTCCGGCGATAAAATGGTTCGTCGTCTGCTCAACTTAACCGGCGGCTATCTTGAAAGCTATCACTCGGTCAGTATGGGCAACACGGCGGCAGCCACGCCGTATACCTACGGCACCGCCGCCAGCGGCAGCTCTCTGGACACGCTGCTGGATACCAAACTGGTCATTCTCTGGGGACATAACCCGACGGAAACGATCTTTGGTCACAGCAACTACTTCTATCAGAAGATGAAGCAAAACGGCACGCGCTTTATCGTTGTCGATCCGCGCTATTCCGATACGGTTTCCTCTCTTGCCGACCAGTGGATCCCGCTGCTTCCCACAACAGACAACGCCCTGATGGACGCCATGATGTACACGATCGTCACGGAGAATCTGCACGATCGCGACTTCATCCAGCGCTATACCCTGGGCTTTGACGAAGCATCCATGCCGGAAGGCGTTCCGGCCAATGAATCCCTGATGGCTTATCTGAGCGGCGCAAAAGATGGCGTGGCGAAAACGCCCGAGTGGGCAGAGAAAATCACCCACGTGCCTGCGCAGACCATTCGTCAGCTGGCGCGCGACTACGCAACCACCAAACCCGCCGCGCTGATCCAGGGCTGGGGACCGCAGCGCCATAACTGCGGCGAGCGCACCGCGCGCGGCTCGACGTTACTGGCAACGCTGACGGGTAACGTTGGGGTGAAGGGCGGCTGGGCGGCAGGCTATGGCGGCTGCGCTAATCGTAAATTTGCTGCCGGGCCGGAGATGCCGGATAACCCGGTAAAAGCCAAAATATCGGTGATGAACTGGGTGCAGGCCGCCGATGATGCTTCTAAGGTAACGGCGGAAGACGGCCTGAAGGATGCAGAGAAGCTGGACAGCAATATCCGCATCCTCTTCTCGCTGGCGGGAAATTATCTGGCTAACCAGAACCCGGATCTGCATCAGGCGACGCGCGTGCTGGAAGACGAGTCGAAAATCGAGTTTATCGTCGCAAGCGATCTGTTTATGACGCCGAGCGCCCGATACGCCGATCTTCTCCTGCCGGAAACCAGCTTTATGGAACGCTGGAATATCGGCGAAACCTGGGGCACGGCAAGCTATCTGATCCTGTCGGAAAAGCTGATTGAACCTGAATTCGAACGCCGTTCAGACTACGACTGGCTGCGGGAAGTTGCTGCTAAGCTTGGCGTCGAACCTGCATTCAGCGAGGGCCGAGACGAAAAAGCGTGGATTGAGCACATCTGGGAGCAGACGCGGCTCTCCATGCCAGATGAAAACCTGCCGGACTTCGCGACGCTACAAAAGACGCGCCAGCATCTTTTCAAAAGCGCGCCGTTCGTCGCTTTTGAAGACAATATTCGCGATCCGCAAAATCATCCGTTCCCGACGCCGTCCGGGAAAATTGAGATCTTCTCGAAGCGTCTGTACGACATGCACCATCCGGAGATTCCGGCGCTGTCGCACTACGTGCCCGCCCACGAAGGGCCGGAAGACGAACTGGCGAAAACCTTCCCGCTGCAGCTGATCACCTGGAAAGGGAAAAACCGTGCTAACTCAACCCAGTACGCCAACCCGTGGCTGATTGAGGCGCAGCAGCAAAAGCTGTGGATTAACCCGCAGGACGCGCAAAAGCGCGGCATTTCCCAGGGGGATACCGTGCGCATTCATAACGCGCGCGGCATTTGTGAAATTCCGGCTGAAGTCACGCCGCGCATCATTCCGGGCGTTGTTGCCATGCAGGCAGGCGCCTGGTGGCAGCCGGACGAACAGGGCGTCGATAAAGGCGGCTGCGCGAACGTGCTCAGCTCTGCCCGTATTACCGCGCTTGCGAAAGGGAATTCCCATCAAACCATGCTGGTGGAGGTAACTAAAGCATGAGTCAGTTTAAACACTACGCGCCGGTGAGCGATAAACAGCTGGGTTTCTATATTGACTCTTCCCGCTGCTCGGGCTGCAAGGCATGCCAGGTGGCGTGCAAAGACAAAAACAACCTTGAGGTCGGACGTCGTTTCCGTCGCGTATACGAAGTCAACGGCGGGAATTTCATCCCAACCGGGCAGGGCGGCGTTAGCAACAATGTTTTTGCCTACACGCTCTCTATTTCCTGTAACCATTGTGCGGACCCGATCTGCACCAAAAACTGTCCGACCACCGCAATGCACAAGCGTCCGGGCGACGGCATCGTGCGCGTCGATACTGACAAGTGCGTTGGCTGCGGCTACTGTGCGTGGTCTTGCCCTTACGGCGCGCCACAGCTCAACGAGCAGACCGGGCAGATGTCCAAATGCGATTTTTGCGTGGATCTGCAGGCGAAGGGCGAGCAGCCCGTCTGCGTGGCAACCTGTCCGCTTGAGGCGATCAAATTTGGGCCTATTGATGAACTTCGGGCGAAATACGGTGCGGTATGCGATGTGAAGGGCTTGCCGGATTCCTCGATTACAAAACCGAACCTGGTGATCAAAGCGCATCAGGGCGCAGAGAAAGAGGGGAAACGTCATGCATGAGTTACCGCTGCTGATTTTTACGCTGTTCCTGCAGGGATCGGTTGGCGTGACGCTCTGGCTGGCGTTCGGGGGGGCGCATACTACACCGCGTAGCGCGCTGCTGCCTGCCGCTGGGGCGTTTGTACTGGCGAGCCTGGGGCTGCTCGCCTCAGCGCTGCATATGGGCTATCCGCTCAACGCCCTGAACGCGCTACGCCACGTCTCCAGCTCGTGGCTGAGCCGCGAGATTATCTTCGCCAGCCTTTACCTGGCGGCGCTTGGCCTCGCCGTGCTGCTGATGTTTTCCAATAAGCCTGGCTGGAAGCTGCTTTTGGCCGTGGCGGGTCTTGTCGGGCTGGTGGACGTGTTCTGCATGGCACAAATCTACATGCACGCGTCCGTGGTGACCTGGCAGCACATTAACACGCTGGTACTGTTTATCGGCTCGGTGGGTATCATCGGTTCAGCCTGCATGGCAGTTGGGATGCGTTCCCAGACTACCCTGCGTGCGGCGGTTGTCATTATCACGCTGGTGGTGCTTGTGCGTCTGGTGATGCAGCCCGTCTGGCTGGCAGACATCACTGCCATGGACAATACCGTGGTGACGTTCCCTCACGCACCGCTACGGATGCTCGAACAGCTGCGCGCGGTACATCTGCTGAGCTGGTGCGTGTCCGTTGCAGGTATGCTCTGCTTTGCTGCGGGCGGCCTGAAAGCGGCGCGCGGCACGCTGCTGCTGGGCAGCGCCTTGCTGATTGTGGGTGAGCTGATGCTGCGCTTCGTTTTCTTCAGTATTGGCTGATGGGCAGATTGACGTTTGCCCCGGCGATGGACGTGACGCATGCGTGCGTCCGTCACCGTTTTCGCCACGCTTCCTGCTGCGCCTGCGCGGACGTTTGTCCAGCGCAGGCTTTTTCTTTTACGGAAACCGGCGTCTCGGTTGATGAAAATCGCTGTATTGAATGCGGTGACTGCCTGTTCGTCTGCCCCTCCGGGGCCATTACCGGCATCGCGCCGCGAAAGCGATTTCTGCGTGGAGATACCCTTGTTGGGCCTTTTACTGAACGCGCACCTGGGGTGAATGAGCTGCTGCTGTGGCACGCGCAACGCCAGGTTCGTTTTATCAGTATCGACGCAGAGCAATACCCTGACTGGCTGCTGGCGCTTGCCCGGCTTAATCTTGCGCTTCGTCGCCGTGGTGAAGCGGAGTGGGGGTTTAAGCTCATACCGATCGGCGAGGTGAATATCGCTCGTCGTGCGTTGATGCACGTTCCCCGCGAGGATGTAAAAGCCTGTCGCGTTTCCCCGGGGCCGCGGGAGCTGCGCAGGGCATTCTCGACGTTTAGCGAGTCAGATATCGCACTCGATATTAATAAGTGCGTGCTGTGCGGTGCGTGCTGGCGAAGCTGCCCGGAAAACGCGATTCGATTTGAGAACGCCGCGCTGGTGGTGGAGACCGGGTGCTGTACCGGCTGCGGTGGCTGTGAGGCAGTATGTCAGCACGAGGCGATAAACGTCGCAGAAACAGATGGACCGGCAAAAAACGTGGCCACTCCCGCATATAAATCAGTTTGCCTGACGTGCCAGCGCCAGTTCTGGTCATTTACGCCTGATGAAAAGCAGTGCCCGCTCTGTTTACGCCATCAACACGGTATGCGAAATCCTGCCTGTTGCTAATCTTCGTCTCATTTTAAAAAAATGTTATGCAGAACCATAGGCAATGGCGCTATTGCTCTTTATAATCCGCGCCACACCATACTCAGGTATGCAAAACAACAGAACATTTTACAGAGGTTATCAATGGCTATTGAACGTACTTTTTCCATCATCAAACCAAACGCGGTGGCAAAAAACGTTATTGGCAGCATCTTCGCTCGCTTTGAATCAGCAGGGTTTAAGATCGTTGGCACCAAAATGCTGCACCTGACCGTTGAGCAGGCTCGCGGTTTCTACGCTGAGCACGAAGGTCGTCCATTCTTTGACGGCCTGGTGGAGTTCATGACCTCCGGTCCAATCGTGGTCTCCGTGCTGGAAGGCGAAAACGCGGTACAGCGTCACCGCGATCTGCTGGGTGCAACCAACCCGGACAACGCGCTGGCAGGTACCCTGCGCGCTGACTACGCGGACAGCTTCACCGAGAACGGCACCCACGGTTCCGACTCCGTTGAGTCTGCCGCACGCGAAATCGCGTTCTTCTTCGCTGAAGGCGAAGTGTGCCCGCGCACTCGCTAATAATTTCGTAAATGCCGCGTGCAAACGTGGCATCCCTGCGCCAGACTTTGTACAATGCAACGCCCCGGACGAGCAGACTGCTTACCGGGGCGTTTCTTTTCAACCCACCAAGGGCCACAACGTGTAACAACGAGGCCGGAAAAAATTATGTCTGAACTAGTGAATACCTCCGAAGTCGCCATTCCTGCGGTTCCCAATAAAAATGGAAAAATTAACCTGCTGGACCTGAACCGTCAGCAGATGCGCGAGTTCTTTAAAGATATGGGTGAGAAGCCGTTTCGTGCCGATCAGGTAATGAAATGGATGTACCACTACTGCAGCGACAACTTTGATGAGATGACCGACATCAACAAAGTGCTGCGCAACAAGCTCAAAGAAGTGGCTGAAATCCGCGCGCCGGAGGTGGTGGAAGAGCAGCGCTCGGCAGACGGCACCATCAAATGGGCGATTGCCGTAGGCGATCAGCGCGTTGAAACCGTCTACATCCCGGAAGACGATCGTGCCACGCTGTGCGTCTCTTCTCAGGTGGGCTGTGCGCTGGAGTGCAAATTCTGCTCTACGGCTCAGCAAGGTTTTAACCGTAACCTTCGCGTGTCTGAAATCATCGGTCAGGTCTGGCGCGCCGCGAAAATCGTGGGTGCAGCAAAAGTGACCGGCACGCGTCCGATCACCAACGTGGTAATGATGGGGATGGGCGAACCGCTGCTGAACCTGACCAACGTGGTGCCGGCGATGGAAATCATGCTGGATGACTTCGGTTTTGGCCTGTCCAAGCGCCGCGTGACGCTGTCTACCTCAGGCGTTGTGCCTGCGCTGGATAAGCTCGGCGACATGATTGACGTTGCGCTGGCTATCTCCCTGCACGCGCCAAACGATGAAATTCGTGACGAAATTGTACCGATTAACAAAAAGTACAATATCGAAACCTTCCTCGCTGCCGTGCGTCGCTACCTGGAGAAATCCAACGCAAACCAGGGCCGCGTCACCATCGAGTACGTGATGCTGGACCACGTCAACGACGGTACTGAGCACGCGCATCAGCTGGCTGAACTGCTGAAGGATACGCCATGCAAAATCAACCTGATCCCATGGAACCCGTTCCCGGGCGCGCCGTATGGCCGTAGCTCGAACAGCCGTATCGACCGTTTCTCCAAGGTGCTGATGGAGTATGGTTTCACCACCATCGTGCGTAAAACCCGCGGTGATGATATTGATGCTGCATGCGGACAGTTGGCCGGTGACGTCATTGACCGTACCAAACGTACCCTGCGTAAACGCATGCAGGGCGAGACTATTGCGGTTAAACCTGTTTGATTATTATGCATCACGGCGCATTATCTACGCTGTGATGCATAATCTGACTGAATAATCAGTCAGATTCGTGACGTTTGATTAATAATTACGGTGCGTTTCATATGAGTTTCGGGCAGTATGTAACGACGTAACAACAGTTTAGCCACGCGGGCAGAGCTGCACTGTCATCTACCGGCTGACAGTCTTATACTGTCTGTTCAAGGTTAACTGACCTGAAGTTTCGCGGTGCGGGCGGCATTGTGACTCACCGGCACCTGAACCCTTTTTTTCACGTACCAGTAGTTGTAGCGAATGAATACTGAAGCCACTCACGACCAACATGAAGCACTCTCCACTGGCGTTCGTCTTCGCAACGCCCGTGAACAACTCGGACTCAGCCAGCAAGCTGTTGCAGAACGCTTGTGCCTGAAAGTTTCCACGGTTCGCGATATTGAAGAAGATAAGGCGCCTGCCGATCTGGCTTCAACATTTCTGCGCGGCTATATCCGCTCTTACGCAAAACTGGTGCACATCCCCGAAAACGAATTACTGCCAATGATGGAGAAGCAGGCACCGGTTCGTGCAGCAAAAGTTGCCCCGATGCAAACTTTCTCCCTGGGGAAACGTCGTAAAAAACGTGATGGCTGGCTGATGAGCTTTACCTGGCTGGTGCTGTTTGTTGTTGTCGGCCTGACCGGCGCATGGTGGTGGCAAAACCACAAGGCGCAGCAGGAAGAGATCACCACTATGGCCGATCAATCCTCCGCTGAACTCAATCAGGCGAGCAATGGTGGTGCCCAGAGCGTTCCGCTGAACACCGACGGTGCGGCGGCCTCAAGCGAGCCGCAAACAACGGCTCCGGCAACCGATGCAGCACAGGCTCCGGCCGCAACGGCGAACACCGCTGCGCCTCAGGCTCAGGATCAAAACGCGGTCGTCGCCCCTTCTCAGGCAAATGTCGATACTGCGGCGAACGCCCCTGCACCGACTCAGCCGGCGAACAACGCCGCGGCGTCCCTGCCGACCGACCCGGCGGCAACCGCCGCGCCAGCCGCCGATCCAAACGCGCTGGTGATGAACTTCACGGCCGACTGTTGGCTGGAAGTGACTGACGCGACAGGTAAAAAACTGTTCAGCGGCCTGCAGCGGAAAGATGGCACGTTAAACCTAACGGGTCAGGCACCTTACAAACTTAAAATCGGCGCTCCGGCAGCGGTACAGATCCAGTATCAAGGAAAACCTGTCGACCTGAGCCGCTTTATCAGAACTAACCAGGTTGCACGTCTTACCGTTAATGCCGAACAATCAGCAGCACAGTAACAGACGGGCAACGCGGGAGATTTTTCATGCATAACCAGGCTCCGATTCAACGTAGAAAATCGAAACGGATTTACGTTGGGAATGTGCCAGTCGGCGATGGGGCACCTATCGCCGTCCAGTCGATGACCAATACGCGCACCACGGATGTGGAAGCAACGGTCAACCAAATCAAAGCATTAGAGCGTGTAGGCGCGGACATTGTTCGCGTCTCAGTGCCCACGATGGATGCCGCTGAGGCGTTCAAGCTGATCAAACAGCAGGTCAGCGTGCCGCTGGTTGCAGATATCCACTTCGACTACCGTATCGCGCTGAAAGTTGCTGAATACGGCGTTGATTGCCTGCGTATTAACCCGGGCAACATCGGCAATGAAGAACGCATTCGCATGGTGGTTGACTGCGCCCGCGACAAAAACATTCCAATCCGTATCGGCGTGAACGCCGGCTCTCTGGAAAAAGATCTGCAGGAAAAGTATGGCGAGCCAACGCCGCAGGCGCTGCTCGAATCCGCCATGCGTCACGTCGATCATCTGGATCGTCTTAACTTCGATCAGTTCAAGGTCAGCGTTAAAGCCTCTGACGTTTTCCTGGCCGTTGAATCGTATCGTCTGCTGGCAAAACAGATCGACCAGCCTCTGCATCTCGGGATAACCGAAGCGGGCGGCCTGCGTAGCGGTTCGGTGAAGTCTGCGATCGGCCTGGGCCTGCTGCTCTCCGAAGGGATCGGCGACACCCTGCGCGTCTCGCTGGCGGCGGATCCGGTAGAAGAGATCAAGGTCGGTTTCGATATTCTGAAATCGCTGCGTATCCGCTCGCGTGGGATCAACTTCATTGCCTGCCCAACCTGTTCGCGTCAGGAATTTGACGTGATCGGCACGGTGAATGCCCTGGAGCAGCGTCTGGAAGACATCATCACCCCGATGGACGTCTCCATCATCGGCTGTGTCGTGAACGGTCCGGGTGAAGCGCTGGTCTCAACCCTGGGCGTAACCGGCGGTAACAAGAAAAGTGGTCTCTATGAAGATGGCGTTCGTAAAGATCGTCTGGATAATAGCGACATGATTGACCAGCTTGAAGCCCGCATCCGCGCCAAAGCCGCGATGATGGACGAGACACAGCGCATCAGCGTTCAGCAGGTTGAAAAATAACGTGATGGGAAGCGTGCCGCTTCCCATGTATGATTGAACCCATTCTTTGGGTTTTTTTTGTATATAGAAAGAGAATAAACGTGGCAAAAAACATTCAAGCCATCCGCGGCATGAACGATTACCTGCCTGGCGAAACCGCCATCTGGCAGCGCATTGAAGGCACGCTGAAGCAGGTGCTCGGCAGCTACGGTTACAGCGAAATCCGTTTGCCGATTGTAGAGCAGACCCCGTTATTCAAACGCGCGATCGGTGAAGTGACCGACGTGGTTGAAAAAGAGATGTACACCTTTGAGGACCGCAACGGCGACAGCCTGACCCTGCGTCCGGAAGGTACGGCGGGCTGCGTACGCGCCGGCATCGAACATGGTCTTCTGTACAATCAGGAGCAGCGCCTGTGGTATATCGGCCCGATGTTCCGCCACGAACGTCCGCAGAAAGGTCGTTATCGCCAGTTTAACCAGCTGGGTGTGGAAGTCTTTGGCCTGCAGGGCCCGGACATCGATGCCGAACTGATTATGCTGACCGCCCGCTGGTGGCGCGCCCTCGGTATCTCTGAGCACGTTTCGCTGGAACTGAACTCAATCGGTTCTCTGGAAGCGCGCGCTAACTACCGCGATGCGCTGGTGGCGTTCCTGGAGCAGCATAAAGAGAAGCTGGACGAAGACTGCAAACGTCGCATGTACAGCAACCCGCTGCGCGTGCTGGATTCCAAAAACCCTGATGTTCAGGCGCTGCTGAACGATGCCCCTGCGCTGGGTGACTACCTGGACGACGAGTCTCGCGAACACTTTACCGGCCTGTGCAAGCTGCTCGAAGCGGCGGGCATTGCCTACACCGTGAACCAGCGTCTGGTGCGCGGTCTGGACTACTACAACCGCACCGTGTTTGAGTGGGTAACCACCAGCCTCGGTTCTCAGGGCACCGTGTGTGCCGGCGGCCGTTATGACGGTCTGGTTGAGCAACTGGGTGGTCGTGCGGCGCCTGCGGTTGGCTTCGCGATGGGTCTTGAGCGACTTGTTTTGCTGGTTCAGGCAGTTAATCCGGAATTTAAAGCAGATTCCGTTGTCGATATATACCTGGTGGCTTCAGGCGCGGAAACGCAGTCTGCGGCGATGCAGCTTGCCGAACGCGTGCGCGATGCGCTGCCGGGCGTTAAGCTGATGACCAACCATGGCGGCGGCAACTTCAAAAAACAGTTTGCTCGTGCCGATAAGTGGGGCGCAAGTATTGCACTGGTGCTGGGCGAGTCCGAAGTGGCTAACGGCGAAGTGGTTGTAAAAGACCTGCGCTCTGGTGAGCAGACAACGGTAACGCAGGACGGCGTTGCGGCGCACTTGCGCACTCTATTGGGCTAAGGAGAAAGACGGCGTGGAAATGTACGAGAACGAACACGATCAGGTCGACGCGATTAAACGCTTCTTTGCTGAAAACGGCAAAGCGCTGGTTGTTGGGGTTATTTTAGGTGTGGGTGCGCTGGTGGGCTGGCGTTACTGGAACAACCATCAGGCGGATTCCGCGCGCGGCGCGTCCCTGTCCTATGAAAATACCGTTAGCGCGATTCGTGCCGACCAGCCGCAAACGCTGGCTGCGGCAGAGAAATTTGCCGCTGACAACAAAAACACCTACGGTGCGCTGGCAGCGCTGGAAGTGGCTCAGCAGTACGTTGATAAAAACGAACTGGATAAAGCCGCTGCTCAGCTGTCTCAGGGCCTTGCTGCTGCCAGCGATGAAAACCTGAAAGCGGTGATCAATCTGCGCCTGGCACGTATTCAGGTTCAGCAGAAAAAAGCTGACGACGCGCTGAAAACGCTCGATACCATCAAAGGCGAAGGTTTTGCTGCCATCGTTGCCGATCTGCGCGGTGAAGCACTGCTGAGCAAAGGTGACAAAGCGGGCGCGCGTAAAGCGTGGCAAGCTGGCGTAGAGAGCAAAGCGTCACCTGCGCTGAGCGAAATGATGCAGATGAAAATAAATAATTTGTCCGTCTGAGAGGGACCCGATGCAATTGCGTAAATTACTTCTGCCAGGACTGCTTTCTGTTACGTTATTAAGTGGTTGTTCACTGTTCAGTGGCGAAGAAGACGTTGTGAAAATGTCCCCACTGCCGACGGTTGAAAACCAGTTTACCCCATCCACCGCGTGGGATGTCTCCGTGGGCAGTGGGATTGGTGATTTCTATTCCAACCTTCATCCTGCGTATGCAGACAGCGTTGTCTATGCCGCTGACCGCAAAGGTACCGTGAAAGCGGTGAACGCCGATGACGGGAAAGAAGTGTGGTCCGTTAACCTGGCGGAAAAAGACGGCTGGTTCTCCCGTAAACCTGCACTGCTGTCTGGCGGCCTGACCGTTTCCGGTGGGCATGTCTACGTGGGCAGCGAAAAAGCGCAGGTTTACGCGCTGAATGCCAGCGATGGTTCTGTTGCATGGCAGACCGCCGTAGCCGGTGAATCCTTGTCACGTCCGGTCGTGAGCGACGGGCTGGTGCTGATCCATACCAGCAACGGCCAGCTGCAGGCGCTGAATGAAGCGGACGGCCTGGTGAAATGGACCGTTAACCTGGATATGCCAGCGCTGTCTCTGCGCGGTGAATCCGCACCTGCAACCGCATTTGGCGCTGCCATTGTGGGTGGTGACAACGGTCGCGTGAGTGCCGTGCTGATGCAGCAGGGCCAGATGATCTGGCAGCAGCGTATCTCGCAGGCCACTGGCTCAACTGAAATCGACCGCCTGAGCGACGTAGATACTACTCCGGTTATCGTTGACGGTGTGGTTTACGCCCTGGCCTATAACGGCAACCTGACCGCGCTGGACCTGCGCAGCGGCCAGATCATGTGGAAACGTGAGCTGGGCTCTGTGAATGATTTCATCGTGGACGGTAACCGCATCTATATGGTTGACCAGAACGATCGCCTGCTGGCGCTGAGCACCGAAGGCGGCGTGACGCTGTGGACGCAAAGCGATCTGCTGCACCGTCTGCTGACCGCGCCAGTGCTGTACAACGGTAGCCTGGTGGTTGGCGACAGCGAAGGCTATATGCACTGGGTTGATCCAGAGAATGGCCGCTTTGTGGCGCAGCAGAAAGTGGACGGTTCAGGCTTCCTGACCGACCCGGTTGTGGCTGACGGCAAACTGCTGATTCAGGCAAAAGACGGCACGTTGTACGCGATCACGCGTTAATTACCCGGCGGTTGTAGTATACTAAACGGCTCCTGTTCACTCAGGAGCCGTTTTGACATTTTTAAAAACGCCGCGAATGCGACGTTTATTTGAATTTTATGAGGCTTCAAACATGGTACCTGTGGTCGCGCTTGTCGGGCGCCCTAACGTTGGAAAATCCACTCTTTTTAACCGTTTAACACGCACCCGTGATGCGCTGGTTGCGGATTTCCCGGGGCTGACGCGTGACCGTAAGTACGGTCGTGCAGAGGTGGAAGGACGCGAGTTCATCTGTATTGATACCGGCGGTATTGATGGCACAGAAGACGGCGTTGAAACCCGCATGGCGGAACAGTCCTTGCTGGCGATTGAAGAAGCAGATGTTGTGCTGTTCATGGTGGATGCGCGCGCTGGCCTGATGCCGGCGGACTCCGCAATCGCTAAGCACCTGCGTTCTCGCGAAAAGCCAACTTTCCTGGTGGCGAACAAAACTGACGGCATCGATGCCGATCAGGCTATCGCGGACTTCTGGTCTCTGGGCATGGGGGATATCCACCCGATTGCGGCATCGCATGGCCGCGGTGTGACCAGCCTGCTGGAAACCGTTCTGCTGCCGTGGGTGGACGAAGTGAACCCGCCGGAAGAGGTGGACGAAGACGCCGCATACTGGGCGCAGTTCGAAGACGGTGAAGAGGGCGAAGAAGAAGAGCCTGAGGATGACTTCAACCCGCAGGATCTGCCGATCAAGCTGGCTATCGTCGGTCGTCCAAACGTAGGTAAGTCTACGCTTACTAACCGTATTCTGGGTGAAGAGCGCGTGGTGGTTTACGACATGCCGGGCACTACGCGTGACAGCATCTACATCCCGATGCAGCGCGATGAACGTGAGTATGTCCTCATCGACACCGCCGGTGTACGTAAGCGCGGAAAAATCACCGACGTGGTGGAAAAATTCTCCGTTATCAAAACCCTGCAGGCGATTGAAGATGCCAACGTGGTGCTGCTGGTCATCGACGCGCGCGAAGGTATCTCCGATCAGGATCTCTCTCTGCTCGGCTTTATCCTCAATAGTGGGCGCTCACTGGTCATCGTCGTCAACAAGTGGGACGGCCTGAGCAATGAAGTGCGCGAGCAGGTGAAAGAGACCCTGGACTTCCGTCTGGGCTTTATCGACTTTGCCCGCGTGCACTTTATCTCTGCGCTGCACGGCAGCGGCGTCGGTAACCTGTTCGAATCCGTGCGTGAAGCCTACGACAGCTCCACCCGTCGTCAGAGCACCGCCATGCTGACCCGTATCATGAATATGGCAGCGGAAGACCACCAGCCGCCGCTGGTGCGCGGTCGTCGCGTGAAGCTGAAATATGCCCACGCCGGTGGCTATAACCCGCCAATCGTGGTGATTCACGGCAACCAGGTGAAAGACCTGCCGGATTCCTACAAGCGCTACCTGATGAACTACTTCCGTAAATCGCTGGACGTGATGGGCACGCCTATTCGTATCCAGTTTAAGGAAGGGGAAAACCCGTTCGCCAACAAGCGCAACACCCTGACGCCGAACCAGATGCGTAAGCGTAAGCGTTTGATTAAGCACATTAAGAAAAGCAAATAATCATTGCCGATCTCAAAAAGGCCCGCGTTTATCGCGGGCTTTTTTTTGGCCCAATCATACCGTCGGTTCTCTCTGTGTGAAGTCAATCACTATTCACTCCCAACCATCTTTAAATCCAGAAAAGTAGACAATCGTCGAATTTTCATCTTAAAGTCCCTGGTCCGGTACTAGACAAAACTAGCGACTGGTTATCAAATGGTTAACTAACTTTTCGCCGCATGTAAAAAATCGGTCAGATACGTAACTGGCCGGCGTACCTGCTGGTGTTTACAAGCACGACACATACCTTTCGGGAGAATTATGCAATCCTCTGTTAATCAAAAAGAGAGCCGAACCTTCTTCGGCCATCCTTATCCGCTCGGTTCGCTGTTCTTTACCGAGATGTGGGAGCGTTTCTCGTTCTACGGCATTCGCCCGCTGCTGATCCTGTTTATGGCCGCCACCGTCTATGACGGCGGGATGGGGCTGGCGCGCGAAAACGCCTCGGCGATTGTCGGTATTTTTGCCGGCACCATGTACCTGGCCGCACTCCCGGGCGGCTGGCTGGCGGATAACTGGCTCGGCCAGCAGAGAGCCGTCTGGTACGGTTCGATTCTGATCGCGCTCGGCCACCTGTCGATTGCGCTGTCGGCTATCATGGGCAACAACCTGTTCTTTATCGGCCTGATGTTCATCGTGCTCGGCTCTGGCCTGTTCAAAACCTGTATCTCGGTGATGGTCGGCACCCTGTATAAAAAAGGCGATGCGCGTCGTGACGGCGGTTTCTCGCTGTTCTACATGGGCATTAATATGGGCTCGTTCATCGCCCCGTTGATTTCCGGCTGGCTGATCAAAACCCACGGCTGGCACTGGGGCTTTGGTATTGGCGGCATCGGGATGCTGGTGGCGCTGATTATCTTCCGCGTGTTTGCGGTTCCGGCGATGAAGCGCTACGACAGCGAAGTCGGTCTGGACTCGACATGGAACAGCCCGGTGGTGAAGCGCAACGGCGTGGGCGTCTGGCTGCTGGCGCTGGCGGCAGGCGTGGCAACGCTCGTGACGCTGATCGCGCAGGGCGTGATTGTCATTAACCCGGTCGCGGTAGCCAGCGTGCTGGTCTACGTAATTGCGGCGTCTGTTGCCCTCTACTTCATCTACCTGTTCATCTTCGCGGGCCTGAACCGCAAAGAGCGCGCCAGGCTGCTGGTCTGCTTTATTCTGCTGGTCTCCGCCGCGTTCTTCTGGTCCGCGTTTGAGCAGAAGCCAACCTCGTTCAACCTGTTTGCCAACGACTACACTAACCGCATGATCGGTGATTTTGAAATTCCGGCGGTATGGTTCCAGTCGATCAACGCCCTGTTCATCATCCTGCTGGCCCCGGTGTTCAGCTGGGCATGGCCAAAGCTCGCGAGCATGAACATTCGCCCGAGCAGCATCACCAAGTTTGTTATCGGTATTCTGTGTGCGGCAGCGGGCTTTGGCCTGATGATGCTGGCGGCACAGAACGTGCTGAGCAACGGCGGGGCGGGCGTGTCGCCGTTCTGGCTGGTGGGCAGTATCTTGATGCTGACGCTGGGTGAGCTGTGCCTGAGCCCGATCGGTCTGGCGACCATGACCCTGCTGGCGCCGGAGAGAATGCGCGGCCAGATGATGGGGCTGTGGTTCTGCGCCAGCGCGCTGGGTAACCTGGCGGCGGGCCTGATTGGCGGTCACGTGAAGGCCGACCAGCTGGATATGCTGCCGGATCTCTTCGCGCGCTGCTCCATCGCGCTGCTGATTTGTGCCGCAGTGCTGATCGTCCTCATTGTTCCGGTGCGCCGCATGCTGGAAAATGCACAAACTAAACCGGCAGCTAGCGCCTCATAAACCTCAGTGTGCCGGGGCAGGCGTTATGCCCCGGCACTGTACTTCCTGAGGTGAAACCATGCAGTTAGGATTTGTTGGTCTTGGTGCGGTAGTGGAAACAGCCTATCTGCCCGCACTACGTAATCTGTTCGATGGCGCTGTTCGTTGTTTCGGCTTTGATGTTCTCCCCGCAAAGCACCCTGAAGGCGTTACGCGCTGCGCCTCGCTTGCTGCGCTTTTAGCCACCCCGCTGGATACCCTTTTTATTACCACCGCATCGCTGCACCACCTTGAGGTGCTTGAGCTGGCGATTGCCTCGCCGGTTCCGCGGATTGTGATTGAAAAACCGATTGTCGCCACGCTTCCTCAAATCGAAAAACTCAACACGCTGCTGGCAACACCCGGCGTGGCGTCCCGCGTGCTGGCGCTCGACCACTGGATGGCGCGCATCGAAACGGTGAAGCGGTCGCTGGTCGGCCATATATCTGACATTGCCAGAATCGAAGGTTTTTTGCAGGAGCCGAGCGGATATAACGCCGCAGGGGAACCCATCGCGCTCAATTTCGCGACCGGAGAACCGGATACCAGAACGCTTCGCCACCCGGACGGCGTGATTCTGGATATCGGAACGCACGTGCTGGCGATGCTGCGTGAAACGCTGCGCTATCTGGGCGGTCAGGACGATATGACGCTGCAGATGGTAACGGCTAAAGACCGCCTGGGCCACGATATTGCAAAGGGTGACCTGACCACCGCGGAAGGCGAGGCGCACTTGCAGGGAACCATCAGCGGCGTGCCGGTGGGCATCTGGCTTAATAAATACGCGGGACCCGCGGGCGGGCAAAAGGGCCTGCGTCTCTATTTACGCGACGGGCGCATTATCAACTACGACCGACGCGGTGCGGAAGATGTGCTGGAGCTAGTTAAAGGTAAGACTATTCAGCGCTGGCATATCCCCGGCACGATCTACGAACGCTGTCTTGCCGGACATATTCTTGGCGCAAACAGTCTGTTTAAGCGCGATCCGCAGGAGGTGAGCCGCACAACGCGCCGCAGGATCGATGAGGTGGCGCTGCTGCTGACCTTGCAGCAACAGTTGCGTGGCCCGCACTGAAGACGTGGTAAAATTATCGCAGACCTGAACGCCCTGAAGGAGACACCATGACCATTACCTGCCCGGATTGCCAGGCACAGCTTGAACCCCTGAACGGGGCGGCGCACTGCGACAGCTGTAATAAAGATATTGCGCTCGAAGCCCGCTGCCCGGAGTGCCATCAGCCACTCCAGGTCTTAAAGGCCTGCGGGGCGGTGGACTATTTCTGCCAGAACGGCCACGGCTTAATTTCTAAAAAGCGCGTGGAGTTTGTTCCGGCCGAAGATTAATCGCACACGCAATCTTCGCCTTTTTTCCACAGCTCGACCAGCGACTCGGGCGCTTCCTGCTCAGGTACCAGCACGATGATATCGGCGTAGTGCGCCTGATTTTGGCCGGTCCAGATAATCTGGATGCGGAAATAGCGCTGGTCACCGCTGCCGGGTGACGACGTCTGACCCGGCGGCTGACCGCGTGGAAAGGCCTGCTCCAGGATGCTCACCAGGCGCTGGCGCTGGGCCTCATTAAGCGAGGAGAGCGCGATGGTACGCTGGCCGCTCAGCTTAGGAATAAAAGCGACGCCGCCTTCCCGGGCCAGCTCAACCACGGCGTCATCCGTCAGTTCCGGAACCTGCATTTACAGCACTCCCACCTGTTCCCAGGCCTGTTTTATCGCCGCCCCAACGTCGCTACCGGAGCGTTTCTCTCCGTGCGCTATCGTCAGTTTTGCGAAGGCATCAAAATCCGCATCCTGCGCCAGATTGCGATCGCAAACCGTGTCGTACCAGGCATAACCGGCTTTTTCCCAGGCGTAACCGCCGATCGCCGTCGCGGCCAGGTAAAACGCCCGGTTGGGGATGCCGGAGTTAAGATGGACGCCGCCGTTATCCTCGCGCGTTTTGATGAAATCTTTCATGTGCGCGGGCTGCGGGTCTTTGCCGAGCAGGGGATCGTCGTAGGCGGTGCCGGGTTCAGACATGGAGCGCAGCCCTTTGCCGTTAATGCCCGCGGCCAGCAGCCCTTCACCAATCAACCAGTCTGCTTTATCGGCGGTTTGCTTGAGATGGTACTGTTTCACCAGCGAACCAAACACGTCTGACAGGGACTCATTCAGCGCGCCTGACTGTTCGAAATAGATTAGCCCGGCTTCGGTCTCGGTGACGCCGTGGCTCAGCTCGTGTGCCACCACGTCGATGGCAATCGTAAAGCGGTTAAAGATCTCCCCGTCGCCGTCGCCAAACACCATCTGCTGACCGTTCCAGAAGGCGTTCTGATATTCCCGACCATAGTGAACGGTGCCGGTCAAAATCAGCCCCTTATTATCGAGCGAATCGCGCTGATATTCTTTCCAGAAGAAATCATGGGTGATACCCAAATAATCGTACGCCTCGTCCACGGCCACATCGCCATTCGACGGCTGGCCCTCGTAACGCACCTGGGTACCCGGCAGCTCCTGGGTCTGTTTCGCATCGTAGATATCGCGCTCAAGCTGACCGGCTTTATTCACGTGCGGCGCGGCGGGTTTGCCCGGCATATGCGCCATCAGCGTCTGGACGTGGGTTAAGGTCTGACGGGCATAGCGCTGCTGCGGTTCGGAACCGCTTTCGATAATACGACGAAGAATATAAGGGGGAATAACGCTACGAAGATGGGACATGCTGCTCTCCTTATTAAAAAAGGGAATAGCAGCAGTATAGTAAGTAACCGGCGAAGAATTATCCGGTTTTGCGCTGACGCGTCTTTTTCACCGGTTTAATTGATTTCACTTCGCTTTCCACCCAGCCGTCAGACAGGCGGGTGGTAAGAACGTCACCAGTGTTCACCTGTTTGGTTTGCTTCAGCACTTTGCCGTCCGCTGCCGTCGTTACGCTATAGCCGCGCGCCAGCGTGGAGAGGGGGCTGACGGCTTCCAGATGGGTCACCGCGTTGCCAAAACGCTCACGTGTGGTGCTCAGGCGCGCCCGGAGAGTCTCCGCCAGACGATATTCCAGCTGCTGAATGCGCGTTTGCGCACGATAGATTTTCGGCTGCGGATTCTGCTGGTTCAGGCGCTGGGTCACACGCTGCTGGCGAGTCACCGCGCGCTTAAGCTGATTATCAAGCGCAAAGTTCATGCGCTGACGCAGGCGTTCCAGCACGGTCTGCTGACGCGCCAGACGAAGCTGCGGGTGCTGCTGCTGAAGACGGTGATGAAGCTGGGTAAAGCGGCGGGTACGGTTGGCAAGGAAGTAGTCCATCGCCATCTCAAGACGCTGCTGGCCGTTCTGAAGCTGACGCAGCAGCTCCAGCTGGTTACGGCTCACCACTTCCGCCGCCGCGGACGGGGTAGGCGCACGCAGATCCGCAACAAAATCCGCGATTGTCACGTCCGTTTCATGCCCGACGGCGCTCACCACGGGGATATCGCTTGCAAAGATTGCCCGCGCCACGCGCTCGTCGTTAAAGCTCCACAGGTCTTCCAGCGAGCCGCCGCCGCGCCCGACGATCAACACGTCACACTCCTTACGCGCATTTGCCAGTTCAATGGCGCGTACAATCTGGCCTGGCGCATCGTCACCCTGAACGGCGGTCGGGTAGATGATGACGGGCAGGGAAGGGTCGCGACGCTTAAGCACGTGCAAAATATCGTGCAGCGCTGCACCGGTTTTCGAGGTGATGACCCCAACGCAGTGGGCGGGTGAGGGCAGCGGTTTTTTGAACTGCTGGTCGAACAAACCTTCCTCAGAGAGTTTGGCTTTAAGCTGTTCGTACTTCTGCTGCAGCAGACCTTCGCCCGCAGGCTGCATGCTCTCGACGATAATCTGATAATCACCGCGCGGTTCATACAGGGTTATATTGGCGCGAACCAGAACCTGCTGGCCGTGCTGCGGACGGAACGTCACGCGACGGTTGCTGTTGCGGAACATCGCGCAGCGCACCTGGGCGGTATCGTCTTTTAAGGTAAAATACCAGTGTCCGGAAGACGGTTGCGTGAAGTTTGAGATTTCACCGCTGATCCAGACCTGCCCCATTTCCTGCTCAAGCAGCAAACGCACCGTCTGATTAAGGCGGCTGACAGTATAAATTGAGGGGGATTGAGAGGATAACATGTGAGCGGGATCAAATTCTAAATCAGCAAGTTATTCAGTCGATAGTAACCTGCTGAGAGGCATTCGCAAGCATTTTTTCAAAAAAGTGTAGATGCAATCGGTTACGCTCTGTATAATGCCACGGCAATATTTAACCACCCAGGTCAGAGATATTGCCCATGCTACGTATCGCTAAAGAAGCACTGACGTTTGACGACGTCCTCCTCGTTCCCGCTCATTCCACCGTTCTGCCGAATACTGCCGACCTCAGCACGCAGTTGACGAAAACCATTCGTCTGAACATTCCTATGCTCTCCGCGGCAATGGACACCGTGACTGAAGCGCGCCTGGCTATCGCCCTGGCACAGGAAGGCGGCATTGGCTTTATCCACAAAAACATGTCTATCGAACGTCAGGCAGAAGAAGTTCGCCGCGTGAAGAAGCATGAGTCCGGCATCGTGTCCGATCCTCAGACTGTTCTGCCAACCACTACCCTGCACGAAGTGAAAGCCCTGACCGAACGTAACGGCTTTGCCGGCTACCCGGTAGTGACCGAAGACAATGAACTGGTGGGCATCATCACCGGTCGTGACGTGCGCTTCGTGACTGACCTGAACCAGCCTGTCAGCGTCTACATGACGCCAAAAGAGCGTCTGGTGACCGTCCGCGAAGGCGAAACTCGCGACGTGGTGCTGGCGAAAATGCACGAAAAACGCGTTGAGAAAGCGCTGGTTGTGGATGCGAACTTCCACCTGCGCGGCATGATCACCGTTAAAGATTTCCAGAAAGCAGAACGTAAACCGAACGCCTGTAAAGACGAGCATGGCCGTCTGCGCGTCGGCGCTGCCGTAGGCGCGGGTGCAGGTAACGAAGAGCGCGTTGACGCGCTGGTGGCGGCGGGCGTTGACGTCCTGCTGATTGACTCCTCTCACGGCCACTCCGAAGGCGTGCTGCAGCGTATTCGTGACACCCGTGCAAAATACCCTGACCTGCAGATCATCGGCGGCAACGTGGCGACGGGCGCAGGCGCTCGCGCGCTGGCTGACGCCGGCTGCAGCGCGGTGAAAGTGGGTATCGGCCCTGGCTCTATCTGTACTACCCGTATCGTGACCGGCGTGGGCGTTCCGCAGATCACCGCGGTTTCTGACGCGGTTGAAGCGCTGGAAGGCACCGGTATTCCGGTTATCGCTGACGGCGGTATCCGCTTCTCTGGCGACATCGCTAAAGCCATCGCCGCGGGCGCTGCTGCCGTAATGGTAGGCTCCATGCTCGCTGGTACCGAAGAATCCCCGGGCGAAATCGAACTCTACCAGGGCCGTTCTTACAAATCTTACCGTGGAATGGGCTCCCTGGGCGCGATGTCCAAAGGTTCCTCTGACCGTTACTTCCAGACCGATAACGCTGCTGACAAACTGGTACCGGAAGGTATCGAAGGCCGCGTGGCCTATAAAGGCCGTCTGAAAGAGATCATTCACCAGCAGATGGGCGGCCTGCGTTCCTGTATGGGTCTGACCGGCTGTGGTACCATTGACCTGCTGCGTACTAAAGCGGAATTCGTACGCATCAGCGGCGCGGGTATCCAGGAGAGCCACGTTCACGACGTGACGATCACCAAAGAGTCCCCGAACTATCGTCTGGGCTCCTGATTTTTCTTCGCCCGACCTCGTGTCGGGCGATTTATTTAATCTGTTTCACTTGCCTCGGAATTAGCGTCAATGACGGAAAACATTCATAAACATCGCATTCTCATCCTGGACTTCGGTTCTCAGTACACTCAGCTGGTAGCGCGTCGCGTACGTGAACTGGGCGTTTACTGTGAGCTCTGGGCGTGGGATGTCACGGAAGCACAGATTCGCGAATTCAATCCAAGCGGCATCATCCTGTCCGGCGGCCCGGAAAGCACCACCGAAGAGAACAGCCCGCGCGCGCCGCAGTACGTGTTCGAAGCGGGCGTGCCGGTATTCGGCGTCTGCTACGGCATGCAGACCATGGCGATGCAGCTGGGCGGTCACGTAGAAGGCTCTAACGAACGTGAGTTCGGCTACGCGCAGGTTGAAGTTGTCACCGACAGCGCGCTGGTGCGCGGTATCGAAGACTCCCTGACCGCAGACGGCAAGCCGCTGCTGGACGTGTGGATGAGCCACGGCGACAAAGTTACCGCCATCCCGTCTGACTTCGTGACCGTTGCCAGTACCGAAAGCTGCCCGTTCGCCATCATGGCGAACGAAGAAAAACGCTTCTACGGCGTGCAGTTCCACCCGGAAGTGACCCACACCCGTCAGGGTATGCGCATGCTGGAGCGCTTCGTGCGTGACATCTGCCAGTGTGAAGCCCTGTGGACCCCGGCAAAAATCATCGACGACGCCGTGGAGCGTATCCGCCAGCAGGTTGGCGATGACAAAGTGATCCTCGGCCTCTCCGGCGGCGTGGACTCCTCCGTCACCGCGATGCTGCTGCACCGTGCCATCGGCAAAAACCTGACCTGCGTCTTCGTGGACAACGGTCTGCTGCGTCTGAACGAAGCGAAGCAGGTCATGGACATGTTCGGCGACCACTTCGGTCTGAACATCGTTCACGTGGAAGGCGAGCAGCGCTTCCTGGACGCGCTGAAAGGCGAGAACGATCCGGAAGCGAAACGTAAGATCATCGGTCGCGTCTTCGTCGAAGTGTTCGACGAAGAAGCGCTGAAGCTGGAAGACGTGAAGTGGCTGGCGCAGGGCACCATCTACCCGGACGTGATCGAGTCTGCGGCCTCCGCAACCGGTAAAGCGCACGTCATCAAATCTCACCACAACGTGGGCGGCCTGCCGAAAGAGATGAAGATGGGTCTGGTTGAACCGCTGCGCGAGCTGTTCAAAGACGAAGTGCGTAAGATCGGTCTGGAACTGGGTCTGCCGTACGACATGCTCTACCGTCACCCGTTCCCGGGTCCGGGTCTGGGCGTGCGCGTGCTGGGCGAAGTGAAGAAAGAGTACTGCGACCTGCTGCGTCGCGCGGACGCGATCTTCATCGAAGAGCTGCACAAAGCTGACCTGTACAACAAAGTAAGCCAGGCGTTCACCGTGTTCCTGCCGGTTCGCTCTGTAGGCGTCATGGGCGATGGCCGTAAGTACGACTGGGTTGTCTCCCTGCGTGCGGTGGAAACCATCGACTTCATGACCGCGCACTGGGCGCATCTGCCGTATGACTTCTTAGGCCGCGTGTCTAACAGAATAATCAACGAAGTCAATGGGATATCGCGAGTCGTATATGACATCAGCGGTAAGCCACCGGCTACGATTGAGTGGGAATGATTTCCCTCTGAATTAACACCCAAACCCTCTGCCTGCGCAGGGGGTTTTTTATTGCCTTATTTCCCTTCACCCAACCGATACGCCAGCGCCACCACCAGCGACTGCACCAGGCACAGCGTCGCCGACTGAGACCGGAACGCATCCACTTGCGCCTCTTTCACCACAAAGCAGAGATCGCTGAACGTTGCCAGGGGGCTTATCTGGCTGTCCGTAATCACGATCTGCCGGGCGCCGACGCTGGCGGCGGTTTCGCTGACCATCACCGTCTCTTCCGCGTATGGCGAGAAGCTGATCGACACCACGATGTCGCGCGCCTTAATGCGGCTGATTTGCTCGCGCAGCATCCCGCCCATGCCGTCGAGCAGGATAGGGCGGCACTCCAGGTGGCTCAGGGCGTAGGTGAGGTAGGCCGCGACGCTAAACGAGCGGCGCAGTCCGGCGATGTAGATAGTGTCGGCGTCGGCCAGCAGCTGTACCGCGCGCTCCAGCATTTCCGGCTCGGCGCGGGCGGCCAGCTGCTGCAGCGCCTGCGCGTTCGAGCGGGCGAACTCCTGCAGAATATCGAGCGGCGTTTCCGGCACGGCCTCGCTCTCCATTTCGCGGAACAGCCGCGCGCGGTCGCTGTAGCTGGCAGTCTCCTCCACCAGGTTCATGCGAAACAGCTGTTTCATTTCGTTGAAGCCGGTGAAGTCAAAGGCGTTGGCAAAGCGGATCAGCGTCGAAGGCGGCACGTCGGCGCGCTCGGCAATGACGGCAACCGTATCAAAGGCGACGCTGTTGGTATTGTCCAGCACGTAGCGGGAGACCTGCTGCAGCCTCTTGCTCAGGCTATCGTAGCGATCGCGGATTTGCTGCTGCAGTTCGTTCAGGCTGGTTGCTGTCGTCATGTTATCCCCCAAATACAGTCATATGATTCTAAACGCAAAACCGCGTCTTTTAAATGTCGGCCATCCATCTGGCAGCAAAAATGAAACAGAAGCTTCAGTCATTTCCTCGCCCGAAATCCCTTAATAGCGCACGCAGCGTCAGTGTTGCTGGCTGTTAACATAAAAATCCATCCTTGATCACAATAATCATCATTTATTTTATTTCAACTTAAAATGGAATATTTGTTTCATATATAGTGGTCAGTACACAGTGTTCAGGTCACAGTCACGTATCAACAGCGAGAGGTTTAGGATGGAGACGGTAGCGAATTTTATTCACGGCGAATGTGTCACCGGTTCAGGCCAGCGCGTTCAGGCGATCTTCAACCCGGCCACCGGCGAGCAGATCCGCCAGGTGGTGATGAGTACGGCGCAGGAAACGGAGCAGGCGATTGCCGCCGCGCAGCAGGCGTTTCCCGCGTGGGCGCGCCAGGCTCCGCTTAAGCGTGCGCGCGTGATGTTCCGTTTCAAGGCGCTGCTGGAAGATAACATGACGCGCCTGGCCCGCATCATCAGCGAAGAGCACGGCAAGGTTTTCTCCGACGCGGTGGGCGAACTGACCCGCGGCCTGGAAGTGGTGGAATTTGCCTGCGGTATCCCGCATCTGCAAAAGGGTGAACACTCTGCGAACGTCGGTACCGGCGTCGACAGCCACTCCCTGATGCAGCCGCTCGGCGTCTGCGCCGGGATCACGCCGTTTAACTTCCCGGCGATGGTGCCGATGTGGATGTTCCCCATTGCGCTGGCGACCGGGAATACCTTCGTGCTGAAGCCGTCGGAAAAAGACCCTTCTCTCGCGCTCGCGCTGGCGCAATTGCTGAAAGAGGCAGGCTTGCCGGACGGCGTCTTCAACGTGGTGCAGGGGGATAAAGAGTCCGTTGACGTGCTCCTGACCGACCCGCGCGTGCAGGCGGTGAGCTTTGTCGGCTCCACGCCGATTGCCGAATACATTTACCAGACCGCCTCCGCTCACGGTAAGCGCTGTCAGGCGCTGGGCGGCGCGAAAAACCACTGCATTTTAATGCCGGATGCCGACATGGAGATGGCGACCAACGCCATCATGGGCGCGGCCTACGGCGCGGCGGGGGAACGCTGCATGGCGCTCTCGGTGGTGCTGGCGGTGGGGGATAAAACCGCCGATGACCTCTGCACCCGGCTGGAAAAACAGATTGCAGCGCTGCGCGTCGGGCCGGGGCTGGACCAGACGCCGGAAAACGAAATGGGGCCGCTTATCTCCTCCGCGCACCGCAGCAAGGTGCTGGGCTATATCGACAGCGGGGAAGCGCAGGGGGCGAAACTGCGCGTGGGCGGGCGCGGCTTCAGCGTGAAGGGCCACGAGCAGGGCTACTTCGTCGGGCCGACGCTGTTCGATAACGTCACACCGGAGATGACCATCTATAAAGAAGAGATTTTTGGCCCGGTGCTTTCTGTGGTGCGGGTAACAGATTACGCCAGCGCGGTGGACCTCATTAACCGCCATGAATATGGTAATGGCTCGGCGATCTTCACCCGTGACGGCGGCTGCGCGCGCCGCTTCTGCGAAGAGGTGCAGGCGGGCATGGTGGGGGTCAACGTGCCGATCCCGGTGCCGATGGCATTCCACAGTTTCGGTGGCTGGAAGCGTTCCATCTTCGGCGCGCTCAACGTGCACGGCAACGACGGCGTGCGTTTCTACACCCGAATGAAAACCATCACCGCGCGCTGGCCGGAAATGCAGCAGGAGACAGGCGCTGCGTTCTCCATGCCGACGCTGGGCTGACAGGAGGCATTATGCAAACCGAACGTATGACCATGGCCCAGGCGCTGGTCCGGTTCCTGAATCAACAGTACGTCAGCGTTGACGGCAACGAAACGCCCTTCGTGGAGGGCGTGGCGACGATCTTTGGGCACGGCAACGTGCTGGGTATTGGCCAGGCGCTGGAGCAGGATCCCGGTCATCTGAAAATCATGCAGGGGTGCAACGAGCAGGGCATCGCCCACATGGCGACGGGATTCGCCAAACAGCACCGCCGCCAGCGCATTTTTGCCGTCACCTCCTCAGTCGGGCCGGGCGCCGCCAATATGGTCACGGCAGCGGCCACCGCCACGGCGAACCGCATCCCGCTTTTACTGCTGCCGGGCGATATCTACGCCAGCCGCCAGCCGGACCCGGTGCTGCAGCAGATCGAGCAGTATCACGATCTCAGCATCAGCACCAACGACTGCTTCCGTCCGGTTTCCCGCTACTGGGACCGCATCAACCGCCCCGAGCAGCTCATGAGCGCCATGCTCAGCGCGATGCGAACGCTTACTGACCCGGCAGATACCGGTGCGGTGACGATTTGCCTGCCGCAGGACGTGCAGGGGGAAGCGTGGGATTACCCGCTGAGCTTCTTCGCGCGTCGCGTGCACCACATCGAGCGTCGTCCGCCCGATCCGCAGCGTCTGGCGCAGGCGCGGGCGCTGATTGCCCGCAAACGCCGTCCGCTGGTGGTGTGCGGCGGTGGCGTACGCTACTCCGGCGCGCATGAGGCGTTTCGCGAATTTGTCGAGACGCTGCAGCTACCGTTTGCCGAAACGCAGGCCGGGAAGGGGGCGCTGGTAAGTGACCACCCACTTAACCTCGGCGGCGTAGGAGTGACGGGCGGAATGGCCGCCAACCAGCTCGCGCCACAGGCTGACTTAGTGATTGGCGTCGGCACGCGCCTGACCGACTTTACCACCGGCTCCAAGGCGCTCTTTTCCCACCCGGACGTCGAATTCCTGCTGCTGAACGTGGCCGAGTTTGACGCCCTGAAGCTGGACGCCACCGCGCTGATCGCCGATGCCCAAACCGGACTCCAGGCTTTGACCCACGCGCTCGGCGAGTATCGCAGCGGCTGGGGAGAGGCGATCGCCCAGGCGAAATCCGCGTGGCGCGATGAATGCCGCCGCCTCTGGGATCGCCAGTGGCACCCTGACGACGCGCCCGAAGTGGCGGGGCATCTGGACGCGCAGCTGGCGGAATACGGCGAGACGCTCAACACCCGCCTGACCCAGACGCGGGTGCTGGGGCTGATCAATCAGCATGTGGAAGATAACGCCATCGTGGTGGGCGCGGCCGGTTCGCTGCCGGGAGATTTACAGCGCCTCTGGCAGGTCAAAACGCCGGACAGCTATCACCTGGAGTACGGCTACTCCTGCATGGGCTACGAGATTGCGGCAGCCATCGGCGCGAAGCTCGCCCGCCCCGAGCAGCCGGTTTACGCCATGGTGGGGGATGGCTCCTACATGATGCTGCACTCCGAGCTGCAAACCGCCGTGCAGGAGGGTATTAAGGTCACCGTTCTGCTGTTTGATAACGCCAGCTTCGGCTGCATCAACAACCTGCAGATGGGGCACGGAATGGGCAGCTTTGGCACGGAAAACCGCCATCGCAACCCGGAAACCGGGCGGCTTGACGGTCCGCTGGTGAAGGTCGACTTCGCGCAAAATGCGGAGAGCTACGGCTGTCGCGCGTGGCGGGTGCACGACGAGCAAACCCTGCTGGCGGCGCTGGAGGCGTCCCGCGCCCATCCTGGCCCCACGCTGCTGGACATCAAGGTGCTGCCGAAGACTATGACCCACGACTACGCCTCCTGGTGGCGAACCGGTGATGCGCAGGTGGCGGAATCGTCTGCCGTGCGTGAGGCCGCTGAGCAAACCCAGGCGCAGGTGAAAAAAGCCCGTCAGTATTAAGATTTACCGCCATAACGAAATTTTCATTTCATTTCCCCTCACCCTAACCCTCTCCCCAAAGGGGAGAGGGGATGATTCGGTGCGGCCTTTTCTCCCTCGCCCCTTTGGGGTGAGTCGCACGTCCTCCCGTGTTGTGAGATTGATAACAAAATTTATCTCATTCATCTCAAAAGTGTTAACCTGCACTCAAAAACATAATTTTCACTATTTATAAAAATGAAATAAATGTTTTATTTATAGGGTCGTTAGTTCACAGCATTCACCAACACCGGGAGCCGTTATGTTTAACATTGCTTTACTGGGCGCTGGCCGAATTGGCCAGGTACATGCAGCTAACATCGCCAGCCACGGCGCGACCACGCTCTGGTCCGTGGTTGACCCGAATCAGGAATTTGCCACCCGTCTCGCCGCACAGTATCAGGCCCGCCAGCAGAGCGTGGATGAGGCGATGACCGACCCTAACGTTCACGCCGTGCTGATCGCCTCCGCCACCGACACCCACGCGGATCTGATTGAAATGGCCGCCCGCCACGGCAAGGCTATCTTCTGCGAAAAGCCGGTACACCTCGACCTCGCCCGCGTGCGCGACTGCCTGAAAGTGGTTAAAGAGTACGACGTGCCGCTGTTCATCGGCTTTAACCGCCGCTTTGACCCGCAGTTCCGCCGCGTGAAAACCGATGCTCAGGCCGGGCGCATCGGCAAGCCGGAATCGTTGCTGATCATCTCCCGCGACCCGTCTCCGCCGCCCGCGGAGTACGTGCGCGTCTCCGGCGGCATGTTCCGCGATATGACCATTCACGACTTCGACATGGCCCGTTTCATCATGGGCGAAGAGCCGGTGTCGGTGTATGCCCAGGGCAGTAACCTGGTGGATCCGGCGATTGGCGAGGCGGGGGATATCGATACCGCGTTTATCGTTCTGAAATATGCCTCCGGCGCGATGGCGACCATCGTCAACAGCCGCCGCTCCTCTTACGGCTACGACCAGCGCCTGGAGCTGCACGGCTCCGAAGGGCTGCTGTGCGCCGGCAATATTCTGGAAAACCAGGTGCAGCACTACGGCAAAGAGGGCTGCACCAGCGCGCTGCCGGAACACTTCTTCCTGCAGCGCTACAAATCCGCTTACGCCGCGGAATGGGAACACTTTGTTGCGGTCCTGCGCGGCGAAGCGGTGCCTGACTGCAGCGGCGATGATGGTGAACGTGCGCTGTACCTCGCGGATAAAGCGCTGGAGTCGCTGCGTAGCCAGCGCGAGATCGTCCTCTAAACACAACAACCCTACACAGAGAGACATAATAATGAAAAAACTGATCTTAGCCGCCCTCATCGCCATGACGTCCGGGGCCGCCCTCGCCGAAAACGAGCAGATTGTTTTCAGTACGCCAAACCTGGCCATGCCGTTTGAGGTTCACATGCAGCGCACGGCGGTGAAAGCCGCGAAAGAGATGGGCGTGAAGCTTCAGGTACTGGACGGGCAGGGCAGCTCACCGAAGCAGGTGGCTGACCTGGAAAACGCCATCACCCGCGGGGCGCAGGGCTTTATCGTCTCCCCGAACGACGTGAACGCGGTCTCCAGCGCGGTGGATGAAATTCAGGATGCGAAGCTGCCGGTGGTCACCCTGGACCGCTCCGTCGACAGCCAGAAGAAAGTGCCCCACTTTGGCGCCAACAACTACAAAGGCGGCCAGGCGATTGGCGACTTCGTCAAAACCAAATTCCCCGACGGGGCAGAGATCATCCTGCTCACCGGCCAGCCGGGTTCCTCTTCCAATATTGAACGCACCAAAGGGATCCGCGACAGCCTGAAGGCGGGCGGGGATAAGTACAAGATCGTCGCCGATCAGACCGGCAACTGGATGCGTTCTGAAGGGATGCGCATCGTCGAAAGCGTTCTGCCTTCGCTACCGAAACGCCCGCAGGTGATCCTCTCCGCCAACGACGATATGGCGCTGGGCGCGATTGAAGCCCTGCAGAGCCAGGGCGTGAAGCCGGGTGAAATCCTCGTGACCGGCTTTGATGCGGTACCGGAAGCGCTGGCCCGCGTGCGCGACGGCTGGCTGGCGGTAACCGCCGATCAGCGTCCGGGCTTTGCGGTGCAGACGGCGATGAGCCAGCTGGTGGCCAACGTGCGCGAGAAGAAAGCCATCACCGGGGCCGACTACCCGCCAACGCTTATCACCAAAGAGAACCTGCAGCAGGCTGAGCGTATCGGTGAGGCCGGTAACTGATATGTCCCGAGCCGCCTCTGGCGGCTCAACATGAGGAGGAGCAGACCGATGTCGCAACCCTTACTGAAAGTGACCGACCTGGCAAAAAGCTTTTCCGGCGTCTGGGCGCTAAGCAGCGCCCAGCTGACCGTCGGCGCGGGCGAGATCCACGCCCTGCTGGGGGAAAACGGAGCGGGAAAATCCACGCTGCTGAAGGCGCTTGCGGGCGCGCAGCCGCAAACCCGCGGGGATATCTGGTTCAACGGCGAAATGCTGCCGGTGGACGACTCCCCGGTGGAACGGCAGAACAAGGGCATTATCACCATCTATCAGGAATTCAACCTGCTGCCCAACATGACCGTCGCGGAAAACATGTTTCTCGGGCGCGAGCCGCGTAAACGGAACCTGATCGTCGACGAAAGGGCGGTAAATCAGGAGGCGCAGGTCATTCTCGATTACCTGCAGCTAAACGTTGCGCCGACCACGCCTGTCGCTCGTCTGAGCGTCGCCCAGCAGCAGATGGTGGAGATCGCCCGGGCGCTGACCCTCAACGCTCGCCTGATCATCATGGACGAACCTTCCGCCGCGCTGAGCGACAGCGAGGTGGAAAGCCTGCACCGCGTGGTGCGGGAGCTTAAAAACCGCGGCGTGAGCATTATTTACGTTACCCACCGCCTGCACGAAGTTTTCCAGCTCTGCGATCGCTTCACCGTATTTCAGGACGGCCGCTTCACCGGCACTGGCGCGGTAGCGGAGACCAACGTCGAACAGCTGATCCGCCTGATGGTCGGGCGCGACGTGGCCTTTAACCGTCGCCCCGCCAGCGAAACCCATCATCAGGACAAACCTGTCCGCCTGGCGGTGAAGGGGCTAAGCCGCGAAAAGCCGCCGCTGGATCCGCATGGCATCGCCCTGCACGACATCAGCTTCCACGTCCATGCCGGGGAAGTTCTGGGCATTGCCGGGCTGGTGGGCGCGGGACGCACCGAGGTGGCCCGCTGCCTGTTTGGCGCAGACGCCTTTACTTCCGGGAGCTTTGAGCTGGACGGCGTGCCGTACCAGCCGCGCGACCCGCTGTATGCCCTCGACCAGGGCGTGGCGCTGGTGCCCGAAGACCGTAAAAAAGAGGGGGCGGTGCTCGGGCTGTCGATTCGCGACAACCTGTCGCTCTCGTGCCTATCCTCACTGCTGCAGTGGCGCTGGTTCGTGAACACCCGTAAAGAGGACGATCTGATTGAGTCCTATCGCCAGGCCCTGCAGATCAAAATGGTCAACAGCGCGCAGGAGGTGCGCAAGCTCTCCGGCGGTAACCAGCAGAAGGTGATCCTCGCGCGCTGCATGGCGCTCAACCCGCGGGTGCTGATCGTCGATGAGCCGACGCGCGGCATTGACGTGGGGACCAAATCGGAAGTGCACCAGGTGCTGTTTGACATGGCGAAAAAGGGCGTGGCGGTGATCGTGATCTCCTCCGATCTGCCTGAAGTGATGGCGGTGTCTGACCGGATCATCACCCTCAGCGAAGGCCGGGTGACCGGCGAGATCCACGGTGACGACGCTAACGAAGAACGGCTGATGACGATGATGGCCATCAACCACAACGCCCTGAACGCGGCATAACGGAGTTTCTCATGACGCAGATGATTTCTAAAACGCAGGCCCCGGTCAAACGCGCCGGACGCATCGATCCCATCGCCTTCTTCGAGCGCTTCGGGGTGTTGATTTTCATGATCCTGCTGCTGATCTTCTTTCAGTCGCAGAACAGTAACTTTTTCTCTGAACGCAATATTTTCAACATCCTGACCGAAGTCTCCATCTACGGGATCATGGCCGTGGGGATGACCTTCGTCATTCTGACCGCCGGGATAGACCTCTCCGTGGGCTCCATCCTGGCGGTGTGCGCCATGACCGCGGCGTACGTCATTAAGGGCGATAACTTCACCACCGTCGACCCGAACGCCTGGGGCGGCATGAGCTGGCTGATCGGGCTGGGGATTTGTCTGGCGATGGGCACGGCGATTGGCTTCCTGCACGGCCTGGGTGTCACCCGCCTGCGTCTGCCGCCGTTTATCGTCACCCTCGGCGGGATGACCATCTGGCGCGGCCTGACCCTGGTGATCAACGACGGCGCGCCGATCGCCGGTTTCGATCAGGGCTACCGCTGGTGGGGACGCGGCGAGCTGCTCGGCATCTCCATTCCGATCTGGATCTTCGCCATCGTCGCCGTCGGCGGCTATCTGGCGCTGCATAAAACCCGCTGGGGCCGCTTCGTCTACGCCATCGGCGGCAACCCGGAGGCGGCGCGCCTGGCGGGGGTGAACGTCAAGCGCGTGCTCGTCAGCGTCTACGTGCTGATTGGCTGTCTGGCCGGGCTGGCGGGCTTCATCTTGAGCGCGCGTCTGGGGAGCGCCGAGGCGGTGGCCGGGATCTCCTTTGAGCTGCGCGTCATCGCCTCGGTGGTGATTGGCGGCACCTCGCTGATGGGCGGCTACGGGCGCATCGGCGGCACCATTATCGGCTCCATCATCATGGGTATTCTGATTAACGGTCTGGTGCTGATGAACGTCTCGGCCTACTACCAGCAGATTATCACCGGGTTAATTATCGTTCTGGCGGTGGCGTTTGATACCTACGCCAAGAGCCGTCGCGGCGCACTGTGAGGATCGTGATGAAAGAGGTTCGTATTGGATTGATTGGCACCGGGTATATCGGCAAGGCGCACGCTATCGCCTATGCCCAGGCCCCGACGGTGTTCAACCTGCGCGGCAGGCTGGTGCGCGAGATGGTGGCGGAAGTCACGCCGGAGCTGGCGGCAGAGCGCGCCCGGGCGTTTGGCTTTAACCGTTCAACGGGAGATTGGCGGGCGCTGGTGGCCGACCCGGCCATTGACGTGGTGGATATTTGCTCACCCAACCACCTGCATAAAGAGATGGCGCTGGAGGCGATCCGCCACGGCAAGCACGTCTACTCGGAGAAGCCTCTGGCGCTCAACGCCCACGATGCGCGCGAGATGGTCGACGCCGCGAAGCGGGCCGGGGTGAAAACGCTGGTGGGGTTCAACTACATGAAGAACCCGACGGCGCAGCTGGCGAAGGAGATTATCGCCCGCGGCGAGATTGGCGAGGTGATCCACTTCTACGGCACCCACAACGAAGACTATATGGCCGACCCGCTGTCGCCCATCCACTGGCACTGCTTTAAAGAGACCGCCGGGCTGGGGGCGCTGGGCGACCTCGCGGCGCATATCGTCAATATGGCTCAGTACCTGGTGGGCGATATTGAGCAGGTCTGCGGCGATCTGAAGATCGTGGTCCCGGCGCGCCCGGCGAAGGCCGGATCGTCAGAGATGATTGCGGTGGAAAACGAGGATCAGGCCCACGCGATGGTGCGCTTCGCGGGCGGGGCGCAGGGTGTCATTGAAACCTCCCGCGTCGCCTGCGGCCGCAAGATGGGGCTCTCGTACGTGATCACCGGGACGAAGGGCGCCATCAGCTTCACCCAGGAGCGCATGGCGGAGCTAAAGCTCT
This sequence comes from Enterobacter cloacae complex sp. 385G4, assembly GCF_057320665.1. Lineage (NCBI taxonomy): Bacteria > Pseudomonadati > Pseudomonadota > Gammaproteobacteria > Enterobacterales > Enterobacteriaceae > Enterobacter > Enterobacter cloacae complex sp. 385G4. Next base: position 103,703 of record NZ_JBXWDD010000008.1, on the reverse strand, counting down.
ATCTGCATGACGATCCGGTGAACCGTCAGGGGTTCCGCACGCTGCTCGTCGGCCCGGCGCACCCGGACTACGCCGCGTTCTGCATGGGCGCAGGCCACGGAATTGGCTTTAACGATCAAAAAACGGTGGAGGTGCGCGACCTGGTGGACGGGATTGCCGCCGACGCGCCGATGTGGCCGGACTTCGAAGAGGGCTGGAAGGTGTCGCGCGTGCTGGACGCGATTGCGCTCTCGCACCGGGAAGGCCGCTGGCTGAACGTGAACGACATTGTCTGATGAGGTATCAACGTGGAAAAGCAGTTTGATGTGATATGCATGGGCCGCGTGGCGGTAGACCTCTATAGTCAGCAGATTGGTGCCCGCCTGGAGGACGTGTCGAGCTTCGCCAAATACCTTGGCGGATCCTCCGGCAACGTGGCGTACGGCACCGCGCGCCAGGGCCTGCGCTCGTCGATGCTGGCGCGCGTCGGCGATGAACATATGGGCCGCTTCCTGCGCGAAGAGCTCAACCAGGTAGGCTGCGATACCAGCCATCTGATTACCGATAAAGAGCGCCTCACGGCGCTGGTGCTACTCGGCATTAAAGACCGGGACACCTTTCCTCTGATTTTTTATCGCGATAACTGCGCGGATATGGCGATTACCGCCAGCGATGTGGACGAAAGCTACATTGCCTCCGCACGTTGTCTTGCCATCACCGGGACCCATCTTTCTCATCCGCAGACCCGTGAGGCGGTGCTGACGGCGCTGGGCTATGCCCGCCGTCACGGCGTGCGCACGGTGCTGGACATCGACTACCGTCCGGTGCTGTGGGGGCTCACCTCCTTAGGCGACGGCGAAACGCGCTTTATCGCCGCCGACCAGGTCACCCGCGAGCTGCAGGAGGTACTGCACCTCTTCGACGTCATTGTCGGCACCGAAGAGGAGTTCCACATTGCGGGCGGCAGCACGGATACGCTGCAGGCGCTGGGGCAGGTGCGCGACGTGAGTCACGCAACGCTGGTCTGCAAGCGCGGCGCGCTGGGCTGCTCGGTCTATACCGACGCCATTCCGTCCCGGCTGGACGACGGCCTGACGGTGACCGGCGTGCGCGTGGAGGTGCTGAACGTTCTCGGGGCGGGGGACGCGTTTATGTCCGGCCTGCTGCGCGGCTACCTGAACGACGAGGGCTGGGAGCAGGCGTGCCGCTACGCCAACGCCTGTGGCGCGCTGGTGGTCTCGCGCCACGGCTGCGCCCCGGCGATGCCGAGCAAAATCGAGCTGGATGACTATCTCTCCCGCGCTGCGGATGTGTCGCGCCCGGATCTTGACCCGCGTCTTAACCATCTCCACCGGGTGACCACCCGCCGCCGCGAGTGGCCGGAGCTGTGCGTGATGGCCTTCGATCACCGCAGCCAGCTTGAGGATATGGCGATGCAGTGCGGCGCGTCGCTTAAGCGCATTCCGGCGCTGAAGCAGCTGATCCTGCAGGCCAGCCGCGAGGCGGCGAGCCGCGCCGGGCTTGAGGGCAAAGCCGGCCTGCTGTGCGACGGCACCTTTGGTCAGGACGCGCTGAACGCGATCACCGGGGAAGGGTGGTGGATTGGTCGCCCCATTGAGCTGCCGGGCTCCCGGCCGCTGGAGATGGAGCACGGCAATATCGGCACCCAGCTTATCAGCTGGCCGCAGGAGCACGTGGTGAAGTGCCTGGTCTTCTTCCACCCGGAAGACGCCCACGGCCTGCGCCTGGAGCAGGAGCAGAAAATCGCTGAGGTGTACCACGCCTGCTGCCGGTCCGGGCACGAGCTGCTGCTGGAGGTGATCCTGCCCGCCAGCATGCCGCGCAGCGACGAGCTCTACCTGCGCGCCATTTCCCGCTTCTACAACCTGGGCATTTACCCGGACTGGTGGAAGCTGCCGCCGCTTTCCGCCGACGGCTGGACGGCGCTCGGCGAGATTATCGAACGCCGGGACCCGCACTGCCGCGGGGTGGTGATCCTCGGTCTGGACGCTCCGGCGGAACAGCTGCGCGCTGGCTTCAAGGCCGCAGCGGGGCAGCCGCTGGTTAAAGGCTTCGCCGTGGGGCGCACGCTGTTTGGCGACGCCTCCCGCGCGTGGCTGAAGCACGATATTGACGATGCGCAGCTGGTAGCGCGCATCCGGGACAACTATCTGCAGCTTATCGCCTGGTGGCGCGAGCGCGGACACGCATAATGGAGATAACAATGAGTGTGCAATTAGGCATTAACCCGCTGACGTGGACGAACGACGATCTGCCTTCCCTCGGCGCGGAAACCTCGCTGGAGACCTGCCTGAGCGAAGGGAAAGAGGCCGGTTTTGCCGGCTTTGAGCTGGGCAACAAATTCCCGCGTGAAGCGCGCCTGCTTGGCCCGATTTTGCAGCGCCACGACCTGCAGCTGGTCTCCGGCTGGTACTCCGGCCGCCTGCTGGAGCGCAGCGTGGAGGAGGAGATCGCCGCCGTGCAGCCGCACCTGACGCTGCTGCGCGAGCTGGGGGCGAAGGTGCTGGTCTTTGCGGAAGTGAGCGGCTGCATTCACGGCGAGCAGCAGACCCCGGTGCATCTGCGTCCGCGCTTCCCTCAGGCGCGCTGGAAGGAGTACGGCGAGAAGCTCACCGAATTTGCCCGCTACACGCAGCAGCAGGGAGTCCAGATTGCTTACCATCATCATATGGGCACGGTGATTGAGTCCGCCGACGACGTGGACAACCTGATGACCCACACCGGAGAGGCGGTGGGACTGCTGCTGGACACCGGTCACCTGACCTTTGCCGGGGCCGATCCGCTGGCGGTGGCGCAGCGCTGGGCGTCGCGCATCAACCACGTTCACTGCAAAGACGTGCGCGCCGACGTGCTGGCGGACGTGAAAAACCGCAAAACCAGCTTCCTTGATGCGGTACTGAGCGGCGTGTTTACGGTGCCGGGCGACGGCTGCGTGGATTACCCGCCGATTATGCGGCTGCTGAAGGCGCAGGACTATCACGGCTGGCTGGTGGTGGAGGCGGAGCAGGACCCGGCGGTTGCCCATCCGCTGACCTACGCCCGTCTGGGGTATAACAACCTGAGCCGTCTGGCGCGCGACGCCGGGCTGATTTGAGGAGGTGACATGTCACGTCTGTTATCACGCTGGCAACAGCCGAACGCGGAGGGGCGCACTCAGTCCGTCACGCCGGAACGCGCAGGGTGGGGATACGTCGGGTTTGAGGCGTATGAGCTGCAGGAGGGGCAGACGCTGACGCTGCCCGCCGTCAGCGAAGAGCGCTGTCTGGTGCTGGTCGCCGGGCGCGCCTCCATCAGCACGCCTTCCGCGCAGTTTAACGACATCGGCGAGCGGATGAGCCCGTTCGAGCGCATCAAGCCGTGGGCGGTGTACGTCACTCCGCAAGAGACGGTGCAAGTGAAGGCGCTGACGAGGCTCGAGCTGGCGGTCTGCGCCGCCCCCGGCAAAGGCACGTATCCGACGCGGCTGATTGCGCCGCAGGATATCGACGCTGAAGCGCGCGGCAAGGGGCACAACCAGCGCTACGTGCACAACATCCTGTCGGAAGACAAGCCCGCCGACAGCCTGCTGGTGGTGGAGGTCTGGACTAACGAGGGCTGTACCAGCTCGTACCCGAGCCACAAGCATGACACGGATAACCCGCCGCAGGAGACCTACCTGGAGGAGACCTACTATCATCGCCTCAACCCGGAGCAGGGGTTCTGCATGCAGCGCGTCTACACCGACGACAGAACGCTGGATGAGTGTATGGCGGTCTACAACCGTGACGTGGTGATGGTGCCGAAGGGGTATCACCCGGTGGCGACGATGGCCGGGTATGACAGCTACTACCTCAACGTGATGGCCGGTCCGGTGCGCAAATGGATGTTCACCTGGGAAGAGGACCATGCGTGGATTAATCAGGATTATCCCGCCACAGGCAGCCGCTGAAGCGGCTTTTTTGCCGGGTGGCGCTGCGCTTACCCGGCCTGTGAAACGCTTACCTTGCTTCTAACGCCTGCTCAATCGTTCGGGCGATGGCCTCTGGCTGGCTCACCATCGACACGTGACTCGCCGCGACCCGCGTGGTTTTCGCGTGGATCGTTTTCGCCATTGCGCGCTCAAGCGCGGGGTTAATCATCCTGTCATTCTCACTCACCACATACCAGCTCGGCTTATTGTGCCACGCGGCGTGAATGACCTTTTCGCCAAATGCATCGGCTTTAATTGGCCCCTGCGTGGCGGCGATGGTCAGTTGTTCAGCCGGTTTGACATCCGGTGCGAAATCCTTCCTGACGGCTTCGGTCGGCAGGTATAAGTAACCTTCAGCCGTTTTAGCGATGCCTGCACTTCCGGGCGGGGCCGGGAAGGTATTCGCCAGCTCTGCCGTCGACTGGCCGGAATCCGGCGCGAACGCCGCCACGTAAACCAGCGATTTGACCCGTGCATCGTTGCCCGCTTCGCTAATCACGGTGCCACCCCAGGAGTGACCGACCAGCACGACGTCCCCCTTAGCACGGGCGATGGCGCGTTGGGTGGCCGCTACGTCATCTTTTAGCGACGTAAGCGGGAGCTGAACGGCGATGACCTCGGTATGGTGTTTTTGCAGCCGGGTAATCACCTTATTCCAGCTGCTGCCGTCGGCAAACGCGCCGTGCACCAGCACGACGCTGGTTTTATTCTCCGCAAAAGCGCTAGCCGAAAGCGCCAGCAGGCCTGCTGTCAGTACAGACAGTGCTTTCATCTTCAGACTCCTTAAAAATGGCGGATCGCCGCGTGTGGCGGCACGGTGAATTCGAGGGTTTTGTGATCGAGGGGCTTATGCGTCGGATCGGCCAGAATAATCGTCACCTTGTGCTTACCGGCGGGCAGACCCACCAGAATCACCGGCTCTCCGCTGGCGTCAGCCCAGTGCCACGGCGCGTCATCAACCACGACGTGGATGTGGCCGATGCGTGGAGTGACTTTCAGCGCGTCGGGCCCGAATACAGGTTCAATGCGAAGGTTTTCGGCCCGGTACTGAATAAACACCGCGCCTTTGCTTAGCGGCCCGGCAAGCGGTGGATCGACTATCAGCTTTGCGGGCGGCTGCGGCTGTGCCAACGGCGCAACGGCGGCTGGGCCATTAACATCGGCGGCGCTGAGGCCGCTCAGGGGCGCGGCGCAGACGGAAGTCGTCAGAGCGAGTAAAGGAAGTAACAGATGCTGGCGAATCATTTCGGTATCTCCTCGTGGGTTTATGTCACGAGAGACAGCAGACCATTTTTATGTATCGCGTCTGTTTGCTTAAGCGGGATTTTTGTATCGATGCGTAAGCCAGGTGGGGGAGATACAGTGCGATACATTTCGTCTGAGCATGACGAGACGTTTGCTGGCATGGTGCCTTCAGGCACATCCATCCGATGCGGATACTTCCCGGAGAAAACATCATGAAGAGTGAAAAAGTTGCATTGATTTTCGGCGGCGCACGCGGAATTGGCGCGGCTATAGCGACGCGGCTGGCGAAGGAAGGCTATCGCGTTGCCGTGACATGGGTATCACGCCCGGACCGGGTTAATGCTCTCGTCTCATCAATTACTGATGCGGGCGGGGTGGCGCTGGCGATTAACGCTGATAGCGCTGACGCAACGGCGATTCAGGCCGCGGTCGATGCCACGATTAACCACTACGGCAGGCTGGATGTTGCCGTAGTGAACGCAGGCGTACTGCGGCTGGGCATGCTTGAGGATTATCAGCTGGACGATCTGGACGCCACCCTGTCGGTGAACGTGCGCGGCGTTTTCCTCTCTGTCCAGGCGGCAGCTAAGCGAATGAGGGAAGGGGGGAGGATAATCACCATTGGCAGCAATACCGCTGTGCGAACCGGGCATGCAGGAAGTAGCGTTTATGCGATGAGTAAAGCTGCGGTGGCAGCCATGGTGCAAAACCTGGCGCTGGATCTGGCTCCGAAACGGATCACAATCAACAATATCCAGCCCGGCCCCGTTGCCACGGATATGACGGCCGGAATGGAAGAGCAGATCACTGCACATATCCCTTTGAAACGCATTGGGCAGCCAGAGGAGATCGCATCGCTTGCCGCATGGCTTTCGGGAGAAGAGTCTGGATATATGACAGGAGCGAGCCTGACGATTGACGGTGGATTCGTGCTTTAACAGCTAAGGGCAGGGAAGCCCGATGTTGTGGCTAGCGCACGGGGGCGTCGACCACCAGACCCGTTTGCTGCGACTGGATTTTGTCCTGATGGTGATACCAGGCGCCGATGGAAGAGTAAACGAAGCGGCCAAAGAAAAACAGAAAGCTGATGAGCAGTATAATGCGGGTCATCCGGGTGTTAAAACGGTGTCGTTTGCGCATACGCGTGGCCTGACTCACTCTTCTTTTTCCTGGGCATGCCCTTCTGGGCGACGGGGATATTAAGGCACAGCGGAAAGAGAGGGTCAATTCCGTCATGTGTAAATAACCGTCAACGTTTACATTAATTATTGTTATTGAAATTAATATTTGCATTTACCATATTGATAATATGAAGAAAATTATTTCAAAAAAACGCTGCGCAAAGCTTATTTGCGTAAAATAGTTTGATTTATGTCAACGGATTCCCGGCCCTGATATTTAAAATCCCTCCTCCATACCGTTCGCCCCGCACGTCGCCGGGCGGCGCCAGGTCAGGTTGGATGCCTGTCATTATTTTCCTTCTGGAGAAAAAGGGGGTTAACCGGGCATCTATGAACATTTTTGCTTTCCTGAAAAAGAATAAACACCGCTGGTGGGTATTGCCGCTTATTTTACCGGTGGTTTTACTTCCCGTACTGAGCGTGGCGAATACGTTCACGCACCTGGGCGACGGGATAGCGGCACTTTATTATTTACCGCTCTCGTTTTTGCTTTCGCTGATGATGTTTTTTGGTCTGGAAGCCCTTCCCGGGATCGTGTTGTCGCTGTTTATCCGCTATTACCCGTCGGTCGGAATGTTTGAAACCGTCGCCGGCGTGCTCCATTTTATTGTCCCTATAGTGCTTAGCTGGGGCGGCTACCGGGTGTTTGCGCCCAGACGCAATATGACGGCGTACGGCGACGTACGGCTGATGGCGCAGCGCATCTTCTGGCAGGCCTTCTGCCCCGCGACGCTGTTTCTGCTGTTGTTCCAGTTTGCGGTGTATCTGGGCGTGTATGAGAGTCGCCAGAGCCTGGCAGGGCTTAACCCCCTCAACATTCGCACGCTGATCAACTATCAGGCCTTGCTGGTCAGCGGTCTGACGGGCGTGCCGTTAAGTTATCTGCTGATCCGCCTGATTCGTCATCCGCGCTATCTCAAAAGCCTCATCTCGCAGATCCGTACCCAGATAGACAAAAAGGTGACGCGCGCTGAGTTTCTGATTTGGGCCATTGCGCTTGCCGGGCTGCTTTCGCTCCTGCTGCTGCCGATGAATGAAAACAGTTCGATTTTCACCACTAACTACACCCTGTCGCTGCTGATGCCGGTGATGCTCTGGGGAGCGATGCGCTTTGGCTATAAGCTGATTTCGCTTATCTGGATCCCGATACTGCTGGTGTCTATTCACTATTTTTACCGCTATATCCCCGTGAACCAGGGGTACGACATTCAGCTGGCAATCACCTCTTCCAGCTATCTGGTCTTCTCGTTTGTGGTGATTTACATGTCGATGCTGGCGACCCGGCAGCGGGCGGTGAACAAACGCTCCCGCAGGCTGGCGCTGCTCGACCCGGTTCTGCATATGCCTAACCTGCGGGCGCTTTCGCGAGATCTGGCAAAAAACCCGTGGTCGGCGCTCTGTTTACTCCGCGTTCCGGAGCTTGAAATTCTGGGCCGTAACTATGGCGTGTTACTGCGCATTCAGTACAAACAGCAGCTGGCGCAATGGGTTAACGGCACGCTCCAGCCCAATGAGCAGGTCTATCACCTGACGGGCTGTGACATGGCGGTTCGCCTTAACGCCGAATCGCACCAGCAGCGGATTGAAACCCTGGACGAGCACATCAAGCAGTTCCGCTTTGTCTGGGACGGCATGCCGCTGCAGCCGCAGGTGGGGGTGAGCTACTGCTATGTACGTTCGCCGGTTAACCACCTCTATCTGGTGCTGGGTGAGCTGGGGGTGGTGGCCGATCTGTCGCTCTCCTCTAACCACCCGGAAAATCTTCAGCAGCGCGGCGCCGTCCATCTGCAGCGCAGCCTGAAGGATAAAGTCGCGGTGATGAGTCGCCTGCAGCGTGCGCTGGATAACAACGCATTCACGCTGCTCGTTCAGCCCGTACGCGGCCTGCGTGGCGATAGGTATCATGAGGTCTTGCTGCGGATGACTGATGCAAACGGGCTGTTGATCTCCCCTGAACAATTCCTGCCGATAGCCCAGGAGTTTGGTCTCTCTTCGCGGGTGGATTTGTGGGTGCTGGAGCATACGCTGCGCTTCCTCGCCGCGCATCGCGAACGGCTGCCCGGCCAGCGCTTTGCCATTAATCTGGCCCCTTCAACGGTGTGTCGGGTGCAGTTCCCGCTTGAGGTGAGTCGCCTGCTGGCGAAATATGCCATTGAGCCGTGGCAGCTGATCTTTGAAGTGACGGAGTGCAGCACCTTCTGCAACGCGGAGCAGGGGCTCCACATCCTGCGGCAGCTGCAGAAAATGGGGGTACGCATTGCTATCGATGATTTTGGTACCGGCTATGCGAGCTATGCGCGGCTGAAAAGCGTGGATGCGGACATTCTCAAAATCGACGGCGATTTCATCCGCAATATCGTCAACAACAGTCTGGATTACCAGATTGTGGCCTCTATCTGTCATCTGGCGCGCATGAAGAAGATGCTGGTGGTGGCGGAATATGTCGAGACCGAAGAGATACGTAGCGCGGTGCACGCGCTAGGCATTGATTATGTGCAGGGCTATCTGATTGGCAGACCGGCACCGCTTGAGTCACTGCTGGAAGCAGAGGCGTCCACGGCGGACGCCTGAGCCGTTACGCGGCGACGTCGGCGCTATCTTCCTCGATTTTGAGCATCCAGCCGGTGACCGCTTCCCAGTACTGCTGCTCTTTTTCCAGGTCCAGCAGGACCAGCGCGTTCTGGCTGAACCAGTCGTGCGGGAAGCTCAGCGTCCAGTGGTGATCGTCGGTTTTCAGCTTCAGCGTCGGCGGTGTGGTGGTGGCCTGACGCTGATTGTTCAGCAGCACGCCCAGGCGGAGCAGCTGAATAAGCGGCAGGAACTGCTTTTTCTTAAACAGCGTGAAGCGCGGCAGATCGTCGAGCTTGATGGCTTTACGGTGATAGCGCACCAGGGTCGCCATCATGGTTTGCTGCTCCTGGTTGAAGCCGGGCAGATCGCTGTTTTGCAGAATATACGCTGAATGGCGGTGCATCCCGCTGTGGTTGATGTTCAGCCCCACCTCGTGCAGCATCGCGGCCCATTTCAGCAGCGCGGCAAGCTGCGGGTGCGCCAGCTTGGGGTTCTGCTCCTGCCACTGCTCGTACATCTGCACCGTGGTTTCCAGCACGCGCTTCGCCTGCTCGCGGTCGATGTTGTACTGGTTGGCCAGACTCTGTGCGGTGCGGCTGCGAATGTCCTGATGGCGGAAGCGGCCCTCCATCTCATACAGCACCCCCTCACGCAGCGCGCCGTCGGAAAGGCGCAGCTCTTTAATCGCCAGGGCGTCAAACACGCCGCAGAGAATAGCCAGGCCCGGCACGAAGACTGCCTTACGCTCGTCGGAAAGCCCCGGCAGGCTTAGGGCGTCAAAACTTTTATGCTTCAGCACCTCTTCGGTCAGCAGGGTCAGGCGTTCAGGCGTAATAAAACCGTCTTTTTCACCCATCGCCAGCAGCACTTCATGCGCCGCCTTGATGGTGCCCGACGCGCCCAGCGCCACGTTCCAGCCCTGAATGCGGTACTGCCAGGCCAGATTCTCCAGCTTCTGGATCGCAGCCATTTTCGCCCGCTGGAAGTTTTCACGGGTAATGGTGCCGCCGGGGAAGTACATCTGCGCGAAGCTGACGCAGCCCATGCGACGGCTCTCCACCAGGCGCGGCTCAAAGTCTTCGCCGATCACCAGCTCCGTAGAACCACCGCCGATGTCGATCACCAGCTTGCGCCCTTTTTCCGGCTGGGTATGTTCAACGCCCATGAAAATCAGACGCGCCTCCTCGTTACCGGAGATGATCTCAATCGGGTAGGGGATCACTTTTTCGGCCCGCTTGAGGAACTCCGGCGCGTTCAGCGCCTGGCGCAGCGTGTGGGTGCCCACGATGCAAACGCTGGAGGGCGAGAAGCCCTGCAGGCGTTCGGCAAACAGCGACAGGCAGTTTAAACCGCGCTCCATCGCCTCTTCGCTGAGCATGCTGCGCTCATCAAGCCCATCCGCCAGGTGTACGCGCTGCTTCAGACGACCGATGATCTGCAGCGCGCCATCCACCTCACGGGCGATGACCATGTGAAAACTGTTAGAGCCAAGATCGACCGCGGCGTATTCCTGCGGGCGTGGGGTCTTATCATTTATCGGCATAGGTTAATCGGGTTGCTCGAGTGATTTGATATAGTCGTAAATCGCCAGCTGTGACCGCACTTTACGGCGGTTGCCGCGCGGTACGTAGCGGTTACTGAGTTCTTTGTCGATATAGCGCGCCTTCACCGTATCGCTGAACAGGATCTCGATAATGTCGAGGATACGCTGTTTCAGACGCGGATCCAGCAGCGGCGTCGCGACTTCAATTCGATAGTCAATATTGCGCGTCATCCAGTCTGCCGAAGAGAGATAAACCTGTTTATCGCCCGCATTATCGAAAATATAGACCCGATCGTGCTCCAGGTAGCGGTCAACGATGCTGATAACGCGAATATTGTCGCTGATGCCTTCCAGTTCCGGAATAAGCGAGCACATGCCGCGGATCAGCAGGTTAACCGGCACGCCGGAGCTGGACGCCGCGTACAGCCTGTCCACCAGCCCTTTATCGACCAGGTTGTTAAGCTTCAGCGTGATGCCGGACGACAGCCCATTCTGGGCATTGGCAATCTCTTTATCGATCATATCGTACAGCAGACGGCGCGAGTTCTGCGGTGAGACCAGCAGATAGTCGAAGCTGACCGGGCGGTACGGGTTTTCGATGAAGTTAAACACCCGGCGCACTTCGTTGGTAATGCGGGCGTCAGCGGTTAAGAGCGAGTAGTCGGTATAAATCCGCGCGGTTTTTTCGTTAAAGTTCCCGGTGCCGATGTGGGCATAGCGCACCACGTCATCACCCTCTTTACGGGAGATCAGGAACAGCTTGGCGTGAATTTTCAGACCCGGCGCGGAGAAGATCACGTGCACGCCCGCTTCCGTCAGGCGGCGCGCCCAGTGAATGTTCGCCTCTTCGTCGAAGCGCGCCTGCAGCTCAACCACCACGGTGACTTTTTTGCCATTGTGTGCCGCGTGGATCATCGCATCGATGATGCGGGAATCTTTTGCCACGCGGTAGATGTTGATTTTGATCGCCAGCACGTTCGGATCGAACGAGGCCTGACGCAGCAGCTCCAGCACGTGTTCAAAGGTGTGGTACGGGTAGTAGAGCAGCACGTCGCGCTCGCGGATGGCGTCGAATCCGTTGCGGAATTTATCGAACCAGATATGACGCAGGCGCGGCAGCGGTTTGTTCACCAGATTGGCTTTGCCAACGTTCGGGAAGCCAATGAAGTCTTTAAAGTTGTGGTAACGGCCACCCGGCACGATGGAGTCATAGCGCGAAATGGTCAGCTTCTCGCGCAGCATCTCCACCATGGCGTCCGGCATGTCGCGCTGATAGACAAAGCGCACCGGCTCAGCCGTCAGGCGCTGTTTCAGGCTGGAGGACATCAGCTCCATCAGGCTGGCCTCCATCTCGTGCACCAGGTCATATTCGGCGTCACGGGTCATCTTCATCGAGTAGGCGTTTAACGCATCGTAATCGAAGAAGCCTTTGAAGATGTCGTCCAGGCAGTAGCGCAGGATGTTATCCAGCAGGATCATCGGCTTGCGTCTGCGCGGCGTTTCCGGCGGCAGGTTCACAAAGCGCGGCACCTTGTCGGACGGGATCTCCAGCAGGGCATAACGGATGGATTCACCGCGAATAATTTCCACCGCCAGGTAGGTGTAGTCATCCTTCAGGAACTGCACCAGATCGGTTTCGCGGTTGATGAGAATCGGGGTAATGTGCTGGCGCAGGTACTGTTTAAAGTAGTGGCGCAGCCAGTTTTGTTGGTTAACGGAAAGCTGACGTTCGTTAATCAGGAAGATTTGATTGCGCGCCATCTCTAGCAGCAGTTCGTTATACAGGCCGTCAAATTCCTGATCGGCTTTCAGCACGCGGGACTGGATTTTGCCCAGCAGATGCCGCGAGTGCGAGTTTAAGCCCTGTTCTTCGCTGATGATGATGCGTCTTTTCAGCTCGGCAAAGCGAACCTTGTAGAACTCATCCAGGTTGTTGGAATAAATGCCTAAAAAACGCATGCGTTCGATCAGCGGGTTACTTTTGTCTGCCGCTTCCTGGAGTACACGTTCGTTAAATGCTAACCAGCTTAGCTCTTTCTCGATATATAACTTTTCCTGACCCATTACAGCTCACACTCCAGTTCAATCACAGGACGTGGTAAATCCGTCTCGTCCTTATTATGGCGAGCATTTCCACGATATGTCCAACAGTGCCAGAAAAGTATGACAGTTATTTTTTTTGTTGGGGAATTTAGCGGGTTGGGGGAGGGAATATCGGGTAAGCGAAGCGCCACCCGACATAGCAAACTACTCTTCGGCCGCATAACCCTGCGGGGGCAACTTCACACCGTCCAGCCAGGCTGCGCCGTCGCGCATCTCCAGACGCCCGTCGACAAACCAGCTTACCACCAGCGGGTAAATGGCGTGCTCCTGCGTCTGCACGCGTTCGGTCACGTCGTCTTCGTTGTCGCCGTCAAAGACCGGGACTTTCGCCTGCAGGATCACCGGGCCACCGTCCAGCTCGTCGGTCACGAAATGGACGGAGGTACCGTGCTCCTCGTCACCGTTTTCCAGCACCTGACGATGGGTATGCAGGCCGGGATATTTTGGCAGCAGGGAAGGGTGAATATTCAGCAGTCGACCGGCGTAGTGTTCGACGAAGGCCGGGCTCAGAATACGCATATAGCCCGCCAGCACCACGAGGTCGGGCGCGTAGGCGTCAATCTCCTGCACCAGCTCGCGGTCAAAGGCTTCACGTCCGGCGAACTGGCTGGCTTCCAGCGCGTGAGCGGGAATGTTCGCTTCCCGCGCGCGCTCAAGGCCGAACGCGTCGGCCTTGTTGCTGAAAACTGCCCGAATGGTGCCATTGATTTTCTTCTGTTTGCAGGCGTCTATGATGGCCTGCAAATTGCTTCCGTTGCCGGAAATGAGCACCACGATGTTTTTCATTCAATGACCACACGCTGTTCGGAATCGGAGGCTTTAATCGTACCGATTTTCCACGCGTTTTCACCTTTCTCGGTCAGCAGCTTAACCGCTTTATCCGCTTCGCTTGCCGGCAGGGCGATAACCATGCCCACGCCGCAGTTAAAGGTGCGGTACATTTCGTGAGAGCTCACGTTGCCCGCAGTCTGCAGCCAGTTAAAGACGGCTGGCCACTGCCATGAGGATTCGTCGATCACCGCCTGGGTGTTGTCCGGCAGCACGCGCGGGATGTTTTCCCAGAAGCCGCCGCCGGTCAGGTGAGCAATAGCGTGAACGTCAACGTTCTCGATAAGCTCCAGCACGTTTTTCACGTAGATGCGGGTTGGGGCCAGCAGGTGGTCAGCCAGCGGTTTGCCGTCCAGCTCGGTGGTCAGCGGATCGCAGCCGCTTACTTCGAGGATTTTACGCACCAGAGAGTAGCCGTTAGAGTGCGGGCCGCTGGAGGCCAGCGCGATCAGCACATCGCCATCGGCCACTTTGCTGCCGTCGATAATTTCTGATTTTTCTACTACGCCGACGCAGAAGCCCGCGACGTCATAATCTTCGCCGTGGTACATGCCCGGCATTTCAGCGGTTTCACCGCCCACCAGCGCACAGCCGGACTGCAGACAGCCTTCGGCGATACCGTTAATGACGCTGGCTGCGGTATCCACATCCAGTTTGCCGGTCGCGTAGTAATCGAGGAAGAACAGCGGCTCTGCGCCCTGAACCACCAGGTCGTTCACACACATCGCAACCAGATCGATACCGATCGTGTCGTGACGTTTTAAATCCATCGCCAGGCGCAGCTTGGTGCCTACGCCGTCAGTACCCGAGACCAGAACAGGTTCACGATATTTTTGCGGCAGCGCGCACAGTGCGCCGAATCCACCCAGACCACCCATCACTTCCGGGCGGCGGGTTTTCTTCACCACACCTTTGATTCGGTCAACCAGCGCATTACCTGCGTCAATATCAACACCGGCATCTTTGTAGCTGAGAGAAGTTTTGTTGGTCACGGCTTAAATCCCCACGCGATTGCATAGCTAGTAAGAAAAATCGGCGCAATTCTAACAGTCCAGGCAAACGTTTGCGAGCCTATTCTGGACGTGGGGATCTTTTTTTCTGTATAGCCCGCAAATGCAGCCAAACTTGACTCCGTTCACGAAAATGAAACCGGTTTCGGCGATCTGCTTGCAACGAATATCCCCTTTGCACATCATCGAACTGAAACCGGTTTCTGTAATTGTTTTTGCAGAAAATAACGCAGAATGAGGGAAAGCGAATGTCAGGATTCAAAGCAGATTTTCTGTGGGGTGGGGCCGTTGCAGCTCACCAGCTTGAGGGCGGCTGGAAAGAGGGCGGTAAGGGCGTAAGCGTTGCCGACGTCATGACCGCGGGCGCCCACGGCGTGCCGCGTGAAATCACCAACGGCGTGCTGGAGGGGAAAAACTACCCTAACCATGAGGCTATCGATTTCTACCACCGTTATAAAGAAGACATCAAACTCTTTGCCGAGATGGGGTTCAAATGCTTCCGTACCTCTATCGCCTGGACGCGTATCTTCCCGAAAGGCGACGAGCTGGAGCCGAACGAGGCGGGCCTCAAATTCTATGACGATCTGTTCGACGAATGCCTGAAGTACGGCATCGAACCGGTTATCACGCTTTCCCACTTTGAGATGCCGTTCCACCTGGTGACGGAATACGGCGGCTGGCGCAACCGTAAGCTGATCGACTTCTTTGTTCGCTTCGCGAAGGTCGTTTTTGAGCGCTACCAGCATAAAGTGAAGTACTGGATGACCTTTAACGAGATCAACAACCAGGCCAACTTCCACGAAGACTTTGCGCCATTTACCAACTCCGGGCTGAAGTACGCGCCGGGCGAAGACCGCGAGCCGGTGATGTTCCAGGCGGCGCACTACGAACTGGTGGCCAGCGCCCTGGCGGTGAAGGCGGGCCGCGAGATTAACCCGTCGCTGCAGATCGGCTGCATGATTGCCATGTGCCCCATCTACCCGCTGACCTGTGCGCCGGACGACATGATGATGGCGATGAACGCCATGCACCGTCGCTACTGGTTTACCGACGTTCACGTGCGCGGCAAATATCCGCAGCATCTGCTCAACTACTTCGAGCGTCGCGGCTTCGCGCTGGATATCACCGAAGAAGATAAAGACGCGCTGAAGCAGGGTTGCGTGGATTACATCGGGTTCAGCTACTACATGTCTTTCGCCACCAAAGCGACGGCAGATAACCCGGCGCTGGACTACGACGAAAGCAAGAGCCTGGTCTCCAACCCGTACGTGCAGAAATCCGACTGGGGCTGGCAGATTGATCCGGTCGGGCTGCGCTACTCCCTGAACTGGTTCTGGGATCACTATCAGCTGCCTCTGTTTATCGTTGAGAACGGCTTTGGCGCGATCGACGTGCAGGAGAGCGACGGCACGGTGAACGACCAGTACCGCATCGATTACCTTTCCGCACACATCCGCGAGATGAAAAAAGCAGTGGTGGAAGACGGCGTGGATCTGATGGGCTATACCCCGTGGGGCTGTATCGACCTGGTGTCTGCCGGAACGGGCGAAATGAAAAAACGCTACGGCTTTATCTTTGTCGATAAAGATAACGAAGGTAACGGCACCCTGAACCGCAGCAAGAAGAAATCGTTCGACTGGTATAAGCAGGTGATTGCGAGCAACGGCGATAACCTCTAATTGTCGGGTGGCGCTAACGCTTACCCGACCTACAATACACGTAGGCCCGCGTAAGCGCAGCGCCACCGGGCAAGACCCCGCACCCAAGCCGGAGCCCAGCCTCCGGTTTTTTTGTTTTTGATTGATGTACGTCAAGCAAGTTGGGTATGGCGCAATCCGAAAAAAGCGGTATAATCCCGCGATTTTTTTGCGGATGCCACCTCAGAGGAGAAAGAGAATGAAGATTGTGGAAGTGAAACACCCACTCGTTAAACACAAGTTGGGCCTGATGCGTGAGCATGACATCAGCACGAAGCGTTTTCGCGAACTGGCTTCTGAAGTGGGCAGCCTGCTGACCTACGAAGCAACCTCCGATCTGGAAACGGAAAAAGTGACCATCGAAGGCTGGAACGGCCCGGTGCAGGTTGAGCAGATCAAAGGTAAGAAAATTACCGTAGTGCCTATCCTGCGTGCCGGTCTTGGCATGATGGAAGGCGTGCTGGAGCACGTACCGAGCGCGCGCATCAGCGTGGTCGGTATCTACCGTAACGAAGAGACGCTTGAGCCGGTCCCTTACTTCCAGAAGCTGGTCTCTAACATCGACGAGCGTATGGCGCTGGTGGTTGACCCAATGCTGGCGACCGGTGGTTCGATGATCGCCACCATCGATCTGCTGAAAAAAGCCGGATGCAGCAGCATTAAGGTGCTGGTACTGGTCGCGGCGCCGGAAGGTATCGCGGCGCTGGAAAAAGCGCACCCGGACGTTGAACTTTATACTGCGTCTGTCGACCAGGGCCTGAACGAGCACGGGTACATCATTCCGGGGCTCGGCGATGCCGGCGATAAGATCTTTGGTACGAAATAATCGAATAACGATAAATAAGCCGACTTTGATAGTCGGCTTTTTTTTGAATAAAACACCAACAACGATACTACTCAGAGGAAAACACTATGACGCGCCGTGCTATCGGGGTGAGTGAAAGACCGCCGCTTTTACAGACGATCCCGCTTAGTTTGCAGCACCTGTTCGCTATGTTTGGCGCAACCGTGCTGGTGCCAATCCTGTTTCACATTAACCCGGCTACCGTGCTGCTGTTCAACGGCATCGGGACGCTGCTGTACCTCTTTATCTGTAAAGGCAAAATCCCGGCGTATCTGGGGTCGAGCTTTGCTTTTATCTCGCCGGTGTTATTGCTGCTGCCGCTGGGGTATGAAGTGGCGCTGGGCGGCTTTATCATGTGTGGCGTGCTGTTCTGCCTGGTCTCCTTCATTGTGAAGAAAGCGGGTACCGGCTGGCTGGACGTGATGTTCCCGCCTGCGGCGATGGGCGCAATCGTTGCCGTCATCGGCCTGGAGCTGGCGGGCGTGGCGGCGAATATGGCCGGTCTGCTGCCTGCGGACGGTCAGTCCCCGGATTCCAAAACCATTATCATCTCGCTGGTGACGCTGGGCGTGACGGTATTTGGCTCCGTGCTGTTCCGCGGTTTTATGGCGATTATCCCGATCCTGATCGGCGTGCTGGCGGGCTACGCGCTCTCCTTCGTCATGGGCGTTGTGGATACCACCCCGATTGCCGAGGCGCACTGGTTCGCGCTGCCAACTTTCTACACCCCACGCTTTGAATGGTTCGCCATTTTCACCATTCTGCCTGCCGCGCTGGTGGTAATTGCGGAGCACGTTGGCCACCTGGTGGTGACGGCGAACATCGTGAAGCGCGACCTGATCCGCGACCCGGGTCTGCACCGCTCCATGTTTGCCAATGGTTTCTCCACCATCATCTCCGGTTTCTTCGGCTCCACGCCAAACACCACCTACGGTGAAAACATCGGCGTAATGGCGATTACCCGCGTCTACAGTACCTGGGTTATCGGCGGCGCGGCGATCATCGCCATTCTGCTCTCCTGCGTGGGCAAGCTGGCGGCAGCGATCCAGATTATCCCGGTCCCGGTAATGGGCGGCGTTTCCCTGCTGCTGTACGGGGTGATCGGTGCCTCCGGTATTCGCGTGCTGATTGAATCCAAAGTGGATTACAGCAAGGCGCAAAACCTGATCCTGACCTCCGTTATCCTGATCATCGGCGTGAGCGGCGCGAAGGTGCACATCGGTGCGGCCGAGCTGAAGGGCATGGCGCTGGCTACCATCGTGGGCGTGGGCCTGAGCCTGATTTTCAAGCTGATCTCGGTGATCCGCCCGGAAGAGGTGGTCCTGGACGCTGACGAAAGCGAAAAAGCCCCACACTGATCCATTAACTGGGCGAAGGATCGCCCGGTTCTCTCCTGACAGGTTCCGTGTTAAACTCATCGCCGATTTTATGTAAGATCTCTGGTTGAGGTATTTCTGAACGGACCGGCACAGCTCTCTCTGCCACTCTATCTCCCTGACGACGAAACTTTTGCGAGTTTCTGGCCGGGTGATAACCCCTCTTTACTGGCTGCACTGCAAAACGTGCTGCGTCAGGATCACAGCGGATACATCTATATCTGGTCACGCGAAGGCGCGGGGCGCAGTCACCTGCTGCATGCGGCCTGTGCCGAGCTTTCGGCGCGCGGCGATGCGGTCGGCTACGTGCCGCTGGATAAACGTACCTGGTTTGTGCCTGAAGTGCTTGAGGGCATGGAACATCTCTCGCTGGTCTGCATCGATAATATCGAATGCGTGGCGGGGGACGAGCCGTGGGAAATGGCGATCTTTAACCTCTACAACCGCATTCTGGAGTCGGGCAAAACCCGGCTGCTGATCACCGGCGATCGTCCGCCGCGCCAGCTTAATCTTGGGCTGCCGGATCTGGCGTCTCGTCTGGACTGGGGGCAAATCTACAAGCTCCAGCCGCTGTCAGATGAAGATAAGCTGCAGGCGTTACAGCTGCGAGCAAAGCAGCGCGGCTTTGAGCTGCCGGAAGACGTGGGCCGTTTCCTGCTCAAGCGTCTGGACCGCGAGATGCGCACCCTGTTTGATACGCTCGATCAGCTCGATCGCGCCTCCATTACCGCCCAGCGCAAGCTGACCATTCCGTTTGTGAAAGATATTCTTAAGCTTTGAGTTTTTTGCCCGGTGGCGGCTACGCCTTACCGGGCCTACGAAAACCGCTCCCCTTTTAGGTCGGGTAAGGCGCAGCCGTCACCCGGTTAAAGATCCCCCAGCAAGTGCTCCACCAGCAGCGGAATCGGCCTTCCCGACGCCACGCTCCTGCCGTTCTCGCGCCACAGCGCCGTGCCGCTGATGTCCAGATGCGCCCACGGGATCGTCTGCGGGCAAAAATGGTGCAGCAGCCACGCCGCAGAGGCGCTGATTGCCGCATTGTTGGTTGGCGTGTTGCACAGATCGGCAATCGCGCTGTCGGTCTGCTTTTTCAGCCGCGCATCCAGCGGCAGGGACCACACTTCGTCACCGCTCCGTTTTCCCGCCTGCGTCAGCGCGGCGCGCAGCGGCTCGTCCTGCGTCATTAATCCACTCAACTCATACCCCAGCGCTTTCACCACCGCACCGGTTAAGGTCGCCATATCAATGATATAGCGCGCCTGCGGATTGCGCTGGCTGGCCCAGGCGATGGCATCCGCCAGCACCAGTCGGCCTTCGGCATCGGTGTTGTTGATTTCAACCGTCATGCCGTTGCAGGCCGTTGCTACCGAGCCGGGCTGCATGGCGTCCGGGCCGATGGCGTTTTCCGCCAGCGCCAGCACGCCCATGATGCGTACGGACAGCGCCAGCTCTGCTACGGTCAGCATCAGCCCCAGCACGTTGGCCGCACCGCACATGTCGTATTTCATGGTGTACATGCCCGCGCCTTCCTTCAGCCACAGGCCGCCGGTATCGAAGGTAATGCCTTTACCTACGTAGCAGCGCACCGGGCCGTCAGAAACGCCGTCGTAATGAATAGCCAGCAGACGTGGCGGGCAGGTCGCCCCTTTGCCGACGGCGTTCAGCAGCCCAAGACCCTGCTCAACGATAGCCTTTTCGTTCAGCACCTCGCAGCGCAGGGCAGGGTAGGCGGCACACAGTTTTTGCGCCTCTTCGACCATAAACTGCGGCGTACAGCGATCGGACGGTATATCCGCCAGGCGACGCGCTGCGACCATGCCGTGAGCGATGGCCTGCTGCTGGCGGAAAATTGTTTCCAGCTTTGCCTGCTGTTCCGGCAGGCAGAGGGCGGTGATGTGCTTAATACGAACGCACTCACTGGTTTTTTTCAGCTGTAAATCGCTCAGCCTGTGCGCCTGATTAAAAAGAAAACGCAGCACCTGCGCCAGCACCACCTCGTCGATATCCGTCACGTCCAGCACGATATCTGCGCTGACGGGAGAGGCAATCAGCGGTCGCAGGGCGGCAAGCAGGCCTTCAGTGAGCGCGTCATGCCAGAGCGCATCCGGCAGCAGGGTGATGCGCGCAAAGGGCGCGCAGCCAAAGCAGGTGTCCGCGATGCCGTCAGAGTCGCGCATTTCCGCAACAAGCGCGGTTTGCGGCAACTGTGCACAGGAGACGCGGGCGATTAAATGGCTTCGCGGCTTTGCGTCAGAAAACGCGGTGATAAACTGATACGTAATCATCATGACTCCTCAATCGGTGCGCGGATCCGCGCGGCGTAGGCCTGCATCCATTCCTCATCCACGGCATGAAAGTGGGTTTTCTCCCGCAGTCGCTCGGTACGAAAAACGGTGAGGGGCTGGCGAGCCGTCGCCACCACGAACGAGAAGGTTTTGATATTGGTGGCGGCACCAAATTCGCCCCTGTTGTTCATGCACACCACGGAGAGATCGCCTACGCGACCAAAGCGTGACATCAGTTTGTCCTCCAGTTCGAACACCACGGAGTCTGCCGCCTGCTGCGGCGTCATACCCTGCGCCATGCGACGAACGATTTCGTAGCTCGTGCAGCCTTTCATCAGATCTTCACCGACGCCCGTAGCGGTGGCCGCGCCGGTTTCGCTGTCGCAGTAAAAGCCGGAGCCGATAATCGGCGAATCCCCGATGCGGCCGCGTTTTTTCATAAACAGGCCGCTGGTGGAGGTGGCAACGCTCATCGACCCCTTCTTATCGAGGCCGATAATGCCGACGGTGTCGTGTCCGTCGTACGGGCTTAAGCCTTTATCCAGCGTCTCGCGGCAGCGTTTGCGGTAGTGCTGCATGGCGCGTTCGGTGAGCATGCTTTTGTCGGCAAAGCCCTGACTTAGCGCCCATTCACGCGCGCCCTGGCCGACCAGCAGGCTGTTGTAGCGCTGGCGGCTGAGCGCGTGCGCCACGCGCACCGGATTGGCGATATCCACCAGGTTCCCCACGGCACCGAACGCCAGCGTGTCGCCGTCCATGAATGCCGCGTCCAGCTCGACTTCGCCGTTTTCGGTCGGCAGCCCGCCGTAGCCGACGGATTTATAAAACGGAAAGTCTTCGACGGCGGCGACGGCATCAACCACCGCCGTAGCGACCGGTTTTCCCGCCGCCAGGGCAGACGCAGATTCCGTTACCCCTTCAAGCGCCATTCGCCAGGTAGCGATAATTCCCCACATGCTTTACTCCTGTTTTGCAAGGGTGGTGTCGGTTTGCGTAACGGTGGCAATTTCCGCCGCGCGGTACTGTTTGTCCACGATACGCATGAAAGGCAGGTACAGCATGGCGCCAATTAGCAGGTTGATCAGCTGCATCACGCTGCCGCTCAGGTGTCCGGTGACGATAAAACCGCTGATCACCGGCGGCAGCGTCCAGGGGATAAACACCCCGGTGGTGACGGCGACCGCGCCAATCTTCATCGCCGCATACTGCACGGTGACCAGCACCAGCGGCACCAGGTTGAACGGAATAAGCATGATCGGGTTCATGATCACCGGCAGGCCAAACAGAATCGGCTCGTTGATGTTAAACACTGACGCCCCGGCGCCGAGACGCGCCACTTCGCGCATGTTTTTACTGCGGGCGAAAATCAGCATCGCAATTACCAGCGACAGCGTAGCACCCGCGCCGCCCATCCAGATCATGTCAAAAAACTGTTCCGTGATAATGTGCGGCGGCGTCGTCCCCGCCTGGATCGCGGCGATGTTGTCGGTCTGGTTTTCCATCCACAGCGGACGAATGATGCCGTTAATCATTGAGCCGGAGTTAATGCCCACTGACCAGAGAATGGTGATGCTGAAGACGGTCATCAGCGCACCGAAATAGGAGGTGCCGTAGTGGCGCACCGGGGTAGCAACCACTTCATAAATAAACTGGTGGATGGTGTTGTAGTGAGTGTTTTCGAAGACGATGCGGATACCCAGCACCAGAATCATCACCAGCAGGGCGGGGATCAGCGCCGCGAACGACTCCTGCACCGCAGGAGGCACGCCGTCCGGCATTTTAATGACCAGATTTTTGCGCTTCAGCCAGCAGAACAGCTCCGTCCAGAGCAGCGAGCCGATCATCGCCACGAACAATCCTTTGCTGCCAATCCACTCCACCGGCATCACGGTAATCCCGCCGTTTTCCGCCACCTTAATAAACGGCGTCAGGATCAGAAACGCGACCAGCGCCAGAATGCCGCAGGAGATGCGGTCCTCGCCGTAGTGTTCCGCCAGGCGGAAGGCGACCAGAAAGCTGATGAACAGCGACATGGTGGAGAACACCGCGTTGAATGGAATTTCAATAATCGCGCTCCAGCTCTCACCAAAGGCCTGAGACATAAACTGCTGATAGGCCTGGTTAGGGAAGGAGGAGATAACCAGCAGAATGGAGCCGACGATAATAAACGGCATGAATGACACGTAGGCACCGCGAATGGCCCCGAGATGACGCTGCTGGGCCGTTTTCGCCGCCAGGGGCATCAGTTTTGCTTCAAGAAATCCCAGAACATTGTTCATTGTGAACTCCGTACAAGATTGAGGGGTGTTGTTTATGTTATGTCTGTGGATTATCAGTGAAGCGCGGCGAGCGAAAGGTGAAACCGGTCACAAAGCAATCGCCTGTGTTATATAAATCTCATATGATTAGTTAACGGAATTGTTGCGATGGAAATTAAACTTCACGCCAATGCGACCACCACGCCGCGCATCCGCCGCTATCTGCAACAGTCAGATAAAAGCGACAGAGAGCTTGCCGTTGAGCTGGGGATCTCGGTCACGACCGTCAGGCGCTGGCGCAACCGCGACCAGGTTTCGGATAACCACACCACGCCAAAAGTGATACACAAAGCGTTGAGACAGGAGCAGGTGGCGCTGGTGAATGCGCTGCGCGACATCTCAGGGGCGCCGTTAGATGAACTGCTGCAGATGGTTAACGACGTGCTGGGGATCCGCGTTTCAAGGGCAACGCTGAATCGCTATCTCAAACCGGCCTCCGCGAAGCTAAAAGGGGGGCCGTTGCAGGGAATAAAAGCGCTGAAGGCTGGCATGCGGCCGCATACGCTGATGCTCCATCATCTGCCTTTATCCCTGCACATGGACGATGGGGGTGAACAACACCTGCTCTGGGCGCACGAACCAGTGAGCGGCTGGTGTTATGCCCGGCTCTATGCGGGACTGTCGCCCCAGTTGCTCAGTACCTGGACGCGGGCGCTGCTTGATGACTGTCCTGCTGATATACAATCTATTGAGACTTTTGGTTTTGAGCTGACGGATGCTGCAAAAGATGTGGCTGTAAAAACGCATCCCCAAAAACACAACGCGCTTCAGGTAGCGGTGCCATTAGGCGATGTTATTCCTCGCGTGAATGATGAACCGGCGGGAGAGGTATTGATCGCGCTGTGCGAGTTTTATAACCGGGGCAAAACGCAGAAAAAGCTGGGAGAGAGTACGCCGCAGGCGTTTCTGGAAGCGCTGCGGCGTAGGGACTAGAGAATTTCGAGCACATCTTCCGGCGGACGGCCAATGCGCGCCTTGCCGTTCGCCACCACAATCGGGCGCTCAATCAGCTTTGGATTGTCGACCATCGCCTGTACCAGCTCAGCCTCGGTGAGGCGGTTGTCATCCAGATTAAGCGATTTATACAGATCCTCTTTCTGACGCATCAGTTCGCGCGCGCTGCCCATCCCCAGCATGTGCAGCAGCTCGCGGATCGTCTGCGCGTCCGGCGGCGTCTCCAGATACAGCACCACTTCCGGGTCGATGCCGTTAGATTTCAGCAGGCTGAGGGTGTCGCGGCTCTTGGAGCAGCGAGGGTTATGGTAAATTTGTACCGCGTCTGTCATGACTTCTCCTTTATTACATCTTCTCGTACGGCTTAAAGCGTTGTTGCAGGCCGCGCAGCTGGTCGATACGCGCGTCGTAGCGGGCCTGCTGCAGGCTGCCGAGCTTCACCTGCGAGCTGGCGCTGCTGAGCAGGGAAATAGCCTGATCGAGACGGCCCGCCAGCGCCAGCCCTTCAGCACGCGCTGCCAGTTCCTGATCGCGGTTACCCAGTTGCCCCTGTGCCTGAGCGAGCAACTCCCAGCCGTTCTGGTCGTCTTTATTGTTAAACGTGTAGCGGTTCAGAATGGTTACGGCCTGCGCAGGCTGACCGCCCTGCAAGTAAGCGTTCGCCAGGTTAAGCTGCAGCACCGGGTTGGTCCGTATGTCTTTCGCCCCTTTCAGGCGGTTAATCGCATCAGTGGCTTTCTTCTGCCCCAGATCGATATCCGTCGAGAGATCGAGATACCACGGATTGTTCGGGTCGGCTGCCAGCAGCGGCTGCAGCGCTTTACGCGCCTCGTCGTATTTACTGGCTTCCATCGCCTGTAGCGCCTGACCATACTGCGCGGCATTTTTTTCCCGCACGTTGCCTTTCGCCAGGGTATCCAGCAGATCGCTGGTGAGCTGGTTACGTCCGGAGTTGTACATGCCGAGCGTTCTTACTTTCGCCATGTAGAAGTCCTGCGAAGACTGCACGACCACCGGGCGCATCTGGTTGGCACGGTTGCGTGCGTCCGAGAGACGGCTTTCCGGCAGCGGGTGGGTGAGCAAAATTTCCGGCGGACGGGAAGAATACCGTGCCTGGTCGAGCAGTTTTTCCAGGAAGCTCGGCATGGCCTGCGGGTCAAAGCCGGAGCGCTGTAAAACCTGAATGCCGATGCGGTCAGCTTCCTGCTCGTTTTGCTGGGTGAAGCTGATCATCCCCTGACGCGTTCCCGCAAGCGTACCGGTCAGGGCCGCCATCCCGGCCTGCGGGCTGGCCATCGCCAGCAGAATAGAGCCCAGTGCACCCACCCAGGTGAGCGGGGCGTTACGTTTCTGGTCTTCCATTGCACGCGCAAGGTGGCGCTGGGTAACGTGCGAAATTTCGTGCGCCATTACCGAAGCCAGCTGGCTTTCGTTGTCTGAGTAACGGAATAACGCCGAATGCAGCACCACGTTTCCGCCGAAGAAGGCGAAGGCGTTGATTTCGTCGTTATTAATCAAATAGAAGTGGAAGGGCGTTTTTACCGAGTCGGCGTGCGCCACCAGGCGCATCCCCAGCCCGTTAATATACTGCACCAGCAAAGGGTCGTTGATCAGCGGGGCGCTACCGCGCAGCTGGCGCACATAGTAATCACCCATCTGCATCTCTTGCCCGATAGAGAGCGTGCTTCCTGCCGTGGTGCCCATGTCCGGCAATGAATCGGACGAGTCAGCGAAAGCGGGCAACACCTGACCGACCGTCACTGCGGCAATCAGTGTTGCAACCAGTGTTTTTCTCAACTGCCTGAACATAACCACTGTCCTGTATGTTGGAGGTGCTAATTTGACCGATGAACCGGCATATCGTTCATCTCTGCTGCCCTGCGAGTGTAGCCGTGTTACCGCATGAAGAAAATCCCATTCATCAGGCTTTTGCGGATTGTGACAGGGATACAAAAAGCGAAAGTCTTTTTTGTGACAGTTAGATACAATTCACCGTCTCACTCCCGCCATTCGATTCAGGGAAGGGTTGTATGCTCGAAATGTTAATGCAGTGGTATCGGCGTCGGTTCAGTGACCCGGAAGCCATTGCTTTGCTGGTTATTCTGGTTGCCGGGTTCGGTATTCTGTTCTTCTTCAGCGGCCTGCTCGCCCCTCTGCTGGTGGCGATTGTGCTCGCATACCTGCTGGAGTGGCCAACGGCGCGCCTGGAACATATCGGCTGTTCGCGCCGCTGGGCAACGAGTATCGTGCTGGTGCTGTTTGTCGGCATTCTGCTGCTGATGGCATTTGTGGTGATGCCGGTTGCCTGGCAGCAGGGGATCTACCTGATCCGCGATATGCCCGGCATGTTGAACAAGCTGTCTGATTTCGCCGCCACGCTGCCGCGTCGTTACCCCGCGCTGATGGATGCGGGGATCATAGATGCGATGGCCGAAAACATGCGCGCCCGCATCATGACGATGGGCGATTCGGTGGTGAAATACTCTCTGGCCTCGCTGGTGGGGCTGCTGACGCTGGCCGTCTATCTTGTGCTCGTGCCGCTAATGGTGTTCTTCCTGGTCAAGGACAAAGAGCAGATGCTGAACGCGGTACGCCGCGTGCTGCCGCGCAATCGCGGGCTGGCCGGGCAGGTCTGGCAGGAGATGAACCAGCAGATCACCAACTACATTCGCGGCAAGGTGCTGGAGATGATAGTCGTGGGAGTCGCCACCTGGATTGGCTTCCTGATCTTCGGCCTGAACTACTCGCTGCTGCTGGCGGTGTTGGTCGGATTTTCGGTTCTGATCCCGTATATCGGCGCGTTTGTGGTGACCATTCCGGTGGTGGGCGTTGCGCTGTTCCAGTTTGGTCTGGGTACCGAGTTCTGGAGCTGCTTTGCGGTATACCTGATTATTCAGGGGCTGGACGGTAACCTGCTGGTGCCGGTGCTGTTCTCCGAGGCCGTGAACCTGCATCCGCTGGTGATTATCCTGTCGGTGGTGATTTTCGGCGGGCTGTGGGGGTTCTGGGGCGTGTTCTTTGCCATTCCGCTGGCGACGCTGATTAAAGCGGTGGTGCACGCGTGGCCGGATGTGCCTGCGGTGGAAGAGAAGTAGTTTTTGTGCGGCCTGATGCCCTCACCCCGACCCTCTCCCACGGGGCTGAGGGATCCCCACAAAATAATACCAGCACGGACGACCCCCTCTCCCTTGAGGGTGTACAGTCCGGGGACATGGTAGACAGGTGTTCGGGGACATGGTGAACACTTTTTAACATCCTTTACCCATAGTGATCGACTTTTTCTTCAGGTCGATCACCCCCACTTTCGTGCTGTACCACCACACTTCATAGCAGCCGTCATCCTGCGTCTCCCTCAGCCCGCCCGTTCTCCCCTGAACGCCTTGCCTGCGCTCAGACTGACACCCTGTATGCTCAGCTTTCCGCTGACATCCACTTTCCTGACCTTCACCCCTTCATCGTATTCAGGTGGCGTTACGCTGCCGCTGTACTGCCGGGCAGACGGCTGATAACGCGAGGCCGGTACCGCCATATCCAGCGCCTCGTGCGGGCGTTCAAGGTTGTACACCGTGCGCCAGTGATCGAAAGCGCGCTGCAGCTCTCCGCTGTCCGCGAACCATTTTCCCTGCAGCACTTCCGCCTTCAGGCTGCGGTGAAAACGCTCCAGCTTGCCCTGCGTCTGCGGATGATAAGGCCGGGAGTGCCCCACCCGGATACCGTGGCGCATCAGCCACAGCTCCAGCGCCGTCCAGGTGCCGGTGGTGTCTCCCCACGGTGAGCCGTTGTCCATCGTCATCCGGTCCGGCAGGCCGTAGCGTTCAAACACGCTGACCAGCTGCTGCTGCACGGTCTCGCGCCGTTCATCGTTACAGTGTGCCAGGCACAGGGAAAAACGGGAGTGGTCATCCGGCAGGGTGAGCGGATGGCAGCGGCCACCGCCAAAGGGAAAGTGGCCCTTAAAATCCATCTGCCAGAGCCGGTTCGGCGCGTCATGTTCGAAGCGTCCCGTAGCCGGAACGCCCGGTGATGCGCCCGGCAGCAGACCGTGACGGGCCATCAGATTATGGACGGTGCTGAAGGCGGGCATACGGTGCCCCTGGTCTTCGAGCCAGCGCTTAATCTTGCGTGCGCCCCAGCGTTGATGACGGTCATGCGCCATGCGCAGCAGGGCCGTGATGTCGTCAGATGAGCGGTTCGGGGAATGATGAGGTGCGCGGGAGCGGTCCTGAAGACCGGAGGCACCTTCCTCAGCCCAGCGCTGAAGCCACTTGTAGCCGGTGGCTGGAGAAATGCCGAACTGACGGCAGAGGAAACGGATGTTCGCCCCGTCCTGCGAGGCGAACAGCACAAACTCGGTACGTAATGACATGGTATCTCTCGCATCCCAGGGCATAAGCGACTCCATAAACGGGTTCTTATGCCTCAGTTGTAAGTGTCTACCATGTCCCCGAACAAGTGTTCACTATGTCCCCGGACCGTACAAGGGAGAGGGCTGGGGTGAGGGAGAACATACGGCTCTGGTGGACATTCCGTTCACTTTATGTTCCTTGCTACTCTGTAAGGACATGACCTGTGAACGTGCCAGGGCGGCTCAATCGCCGCCGCCCTGGCGACCCGGGCTCCCGGCGGTAAATCGCCGCTTCGCGGTGCCTTCGGCTTATTCCTTCCGGCTTGTCGGGGACGGGCGGAGGTAACGTCCCTGTAAAGCCCGCCCTCTCGGCGCATCCATGCGCCTCGCCCCGGCCGGAAGGCAAACGCCTCAGCGATTTACAGCCGGACCAGAACATCGCTGTAAGTGATTCATTTCTCTGAAGCAATGTTCATCGCTTCAGGAAAAAATTACTGGGGATCCCTCAGCCCACGGGGAGAGGGGGCAAATACTAAAAACGGTAGCATGCGCTACCGTTTTGCATTTACCTTGTAGGTCGGGTAAGGCGAAGCCGCCACCCGACACTCACTTCAGGCGCTTGCTTTCAGCCAGTTCAACACCACGTCGTGGTGGTTGCTGGTTTTGAAGTCGTCAAACACATGTTCAACTTTACCGTCAGCGTCAATCAGGAAGCTGATGCGGTGAATGCCGTCGTAGGTTTTACCCATAAAGGTCTTTTCACCCCAGACGCCGAACTGCTCGCAGACCTGGTGATCTTCGTCGGATAGCAGCGTGAAGTTCAGCAGCTCTTTTTCCGCAAATCGTGACAGCTTTTCTGGTTTATCCGTGCTGATTCCCAGCACTTCCACGCCGACTTTCTTCAACTCGTCCATGTTGTCGCGTAAGCCGCAGGCCTGTACGGTGCAGCCGGGGGTCATGGCTTTCGGGTAGAAATAGACCAGAACACGCTGTCCCTGGAAGTCGGTCAAATTTACTTGCTCACCGTCTTGATCCGGTAAGCTAAATTTCGGTGCGATGTCACCGGCTTTCAGTGGATTCATTACTCAACTCCATCCTGTTCGTGCTGCGAATAATTGACGACGCTTATACTGCCCTGCGCGTTTAATTCTGTACAGAGGGCTTTGAACGCTTGCTCGATATTTGACGCATCCTGCGAGGCAGGGCTGTGTGCGGTAATTTGAATAAAGAGCGTGGGAACCGTGCTTGCGTCGCCCGGCTGCGTGCGGGAGACGAGTTCGGCAATGTTCATCTGATGGCTGTCGAACAGCGCGGTAAAGCGCTCAATCAGATGCGGAGAATCAGGGACTTCCACCTGCACCCAGACGGTCGCGGGCATGGCCGGACGCGGGCGCGCGGTGGTGCGCTTCATGACGATCAGCAAATCCAGCTCCGCGCCCTTCAGCGGCAGGGTGGATTCAATAAGGGTAATGGCATTCCATGTTCCGGACAGCAGCATGATAAACGTGAACTCTTCGCCGAGCATCGCCAGGCGGCTGTCTTCGATGTTACAGCCGCAGCTGCTCACGTGACGGGTGATGGTGTTCACGATACCCGGCCTGTCGGCACCCAGCGCGGTGATAACCAGGTAATGTTGTGATGAGGTTGTCAAACCTGTTCTTCCTTTGCATGGTTAAGTCTTCCTAAGGAAAGCATAAAAAAAACGTGCATACAACCGCCAGAGGGCCTCAGGTCGCTTGCTTTTATTACAGTTCCAAACGTACCATTGAGGCTCTTGTTCGCACAGAGGATGGCTCATGTTCACGGGAAGTATTGTCGCGCTTGTTACACCGATGGATGAAAAAGGTAATGTCTGCCGGTCCAGCATGAAAAAGCTGATTGATTACCATGTCGCCAATGGAACCTCGGCGATCGTTTCGGTAGGGACTACCGGTGAATCTGCAACGCTGAGCCATGAAGAGCACGGCGATGTGGTTATGCTGACCCTGGAACTGGCTGACGGACGTATTCCGGTCATTGCGGGGACAGGTGCTAATGCGACCGCAGAAGCGATCAGCCTGACCAAACGTTTTAACGACAGCGGCATCGTGGGCTGTCTGACGGTCACCCCTTACTACAACCGTCCTACTCAGGAAGGTTTGTTCCAGCACTTCAAAGCCATCGCTGAACATACTGACTTGCCACAAATTCTGTATAATGTGCCGTCCCGTACCGGCTGCGATATGCTGCCGGAAACCGTAGGTCGTCTCTCGGAAGTAAAAAA
This sequence comes from Enterobacter cloacae complex sp. 385G4, assembly GCF_057320665.1. Classification (NCBI taxonomy): domain Bacteria; kingdom Pseudomonadati; phylum Pseudomonadota; class Gammaproteobacteria; order Enterobacterales; family Enterobacteriaceae; genus Enterobacter; species Enterobacter cloacae complex sp. 385G4. Next base: position 73,191 of record NZ_JBXWDD010000008.1, on the reverse strand, counting down.
TATTATCGGTATTAAAGAGGCGACAGGGAACTTAAGCCGCGTTCATCAGATCAAAGAGCTGGTTTCAGACGACTTTATCCTGTTGAGTGGTGATGATGCGACCTCGCTGGACTTTATGCAGCTTGGTGGTCATGGCGTGATCTCCGTAACGGCGAACGTTGCGGCGCGCGATATGGCTGAAATGTGCAAACTGGCCGCAGCCGGTCACTATAATGAAGCGCGTGTCATTAATCAGCGTCTGATGCCGTTGCACAATAAATTATTTGTCGAACCCAATCCGATCCCAGTGAAATGGGCGTGTAAGGAGTTGGGGCTTGTAGCATCCGATACGCTGCGTTTGCCAATGACACCGATTACCGACCACGGTCGCGACATCGTCAGGGCAGCGCTGAAGCATGCCGGTTTGCTGTAAAGTTTAGGGAGATTTGATGGCTTATTCAGTACAGAAGTCGCGCCTGGCGAAGGTTGCGAGTGTTTCGCTTGTTATGCTGCTCGCTGCCTGTAGTTCAGACTCGCGCTACAAGCGCCAGGTGAGCGGTGATGAATCCTATCTGGATGCGACCCCGCTTGCTGAACTTCATGCACCGGCTGGTATGATCCTGCCGATTCAAAACGGCGATTATAATATTCCCGTGACCAACGGCAGCGGCCTGGTCGGTAAGGCGCTTGATATTCGTCCCCCAGCACAGCCTCTGGCACTGGTAAGCGGGGCGCGTACCCAGTTCACCGGTGACACGGCGTCTCTGCTGGTTGAAAGCGCGCGAGGAAGCAATCTGTGGCCACAGGTCGTCAGCGTTATTCAGGCGAAGAATTACACCATTGATAAGCGCGATGACGCCAGCCAGACGTTAACCACCGACTGGATCGAGTGGAACCGTCTTGATGAAGATCAGCAGTACCGTGGACGCTATCAGGTCTCCGTGAAACCACAGGGTTACCAGCAGGCAGTTAACGTTAAGCTGTTGAACCTGGAGCAGGCGGGTAAACCGGTTGCGGATGCCGCCTCTATGCAGCGTTACAGCACTGAAATGCTGAACGTGATCGCCGCAGGTCTGGATAAGACCGCTACCGATGCCGCCAACGCCGCGCAGAACCGTAACGGCGTCACTTACGACGTTCAGAGCGGCGCGGATGACACCGGCCTGCCAATGCTGGTGGTGCGTGCACCGTTTAACCAGACCTGGCAGCGCCTGCCAGCGACGCTGGAAAAAGTGGGCATGAAAGTGACCGACAGCACCCGTTCAACCGGCAGCATGACGGCGACCTATAAGCCGCTGTCCGACAGCGCGTGGCAGGAGCTGGGCGCCAAAGATCCTCAGCTTGCCTCCGGTGATTACAAGATTCAGGTAGGTGACCTCGATAACCGCAGCAGCCTGCAGTTTATCGATCCAAAAGGTCACACGCTGACCCAGGCGCAGAACGATGCGCTGGTCGCTGTCTTCCAGGCAGCATTCAGCAAATAAATACGAGGGCGGGTTAATCCCGCCCTTTTTATTTTCGTGCTACGCAAACGTGTGCGTGGCATAATATACCCCGTTTTGAACGCAAATTATCACACCAGGAGTAATGAAGATGCAGAAGCAAGCTGAGTTGTATCGTGGCAAAGCGAAGACCGTATACAGCACGGAGAACCCGGATCTGTTGGTGCTCGAGTTCCGCAATGATACGTCAGCAGGGGATGGCGCCCGCATTGAGCAGTTCGATCGTAAAGGCATGGTGAACAACAAGTTCAACCACTTCATCATGACCAAACTGGCCGAAGCGGGTATCCCGACCCAGATGGAAGCGTTGCTGTCCGATACGGAATGTCTGGTGAAAAAACTGGATATGGTTCCGGTTGAATGCGTGATTCGTAACCGTGCGGCAGGCTCCCTGGTGAAGCGTCTGGGCATTGAAGAAGGTATCGAGCTGAATCCACCGCTGTTCGACCTGTTCCTGAAAAACGATGCTATGCACGACCCAATGGTCAACGAATCCTACTGCGAAACCTTCGGCTGGGTGAGCAAAGAGAACCTGGCGCGCATGCAGGAACTGACCTACAAAGCCAACGACGTGCTGAAAAAGCTGTTTGATGACGCGGGCCTGATCCTCGTCGACTTCAAGCTGGAGTTTGGTCTGTTCAAAGGTGAAGTGGTGCTGGGCGACGAGTTCTCCCCGGACGGCAGCCGCCTGTGGGATAAAGAAACCCTGGATAAAATGGATAAAGACCGTTTCCGTCAGAGCCTGGGTGGCCTGATTGAAGCGTACGAGGCGGTAGCTCACCGTTTAGGCGTTAAGCTCGACTAAGTTCCTCAGTTGCCAAAGGATGTTCGCATCCTTTGGCGTCTTACCTTTGTTTCCTATGGTAATCTTGCCGTTAACCGCCTACGATCATAGCTATTATTAATGGAATAGTTCGAGGTGGTTATGCGCTGGCAAGGGCGTCGTGAAAGTGACAATGTAGAAGACAGACGCAGTGATGGTGGCGGCGGTCCTTCAATGGGCGGGCCCGGCTTCCGCTTACCCAGCGGCAAGGGCGGTATCATCCTGCTGATTGTGGTGCTGGTCGCAGGTTACTACGGGGTCGACCTCACCGGTCTGATGACCGGTCAACCGCTGCAGCAGCAACAGCATTCTCAGCACTCCATCAGCCCGAATGAAGATGAAGCGGCCAAATTTACCTCCGTTATTCTCGCCACAACTGAAGACACCTGGAGTCAGCAGTTCGAGAAGATGGGGCGCACCTACCAGCAGCCTAAGCTGGTGATGTACCGGGGCGCAACCCGCACCGGATGCGGTACCGGGCAATCTGTTATGGGGCCATTCTATTGCCCGGCAGACGGCACCGTCTATATCGATCTCTCTTTTTACGATGACATGAAACGCAAGCTTGGCGCTGACGGTGATTTTGCTCAGGGCTACGTTATCGCGCATGAAGTCGGCCATCACGTGCAAAAGCTGCTGGGGATTGAGCCCAAAGTGCGCCAGCTTCAGCAGAACGCGTCTCAGGCCGAAGTGAACCGCCTTTCCGTCAAAATGGAACTGCAGGCGGACTGCTTCGCGGGCGTCTGGGGCCACAGCATGCAGCAGCAGGGCGTGCTGGAATCCGGGGATCTTGAAGAGGCATTAAACGCGGCTGAGGCCATCGGCGACGACCGTTTGCAGCAGCAGAGCCAGGGTCATGTCGTGCCGGACAGTTTCACTCACGGTACGTCACAGCAGCGCTACAGCTGGTTCAAGCGCGGCTTTGACAGCGGCGATCCGGCCCAGTGTAATACCTTCGGCAAAGCCATGTGATGGTGTCGTTTGAACATCTGACGCGCGAGCTTGAGCGTACCGGGCACCGCCGTCTGGTGGTGCTCACTGGCGATGAACAATGGACGTTGAGCCAGGCGGCTGGCCTGCGTGATGCCTTGCCGGGAGACTGGCTGTGGCTGGAGGAGAATCCCTCAAAAGCCGTTAGCGGGATGCTGGGGCGCGAATACCTGCACGCCGTTTTTGACGCGCGTGCCGGGTTTGATGTCTCAGCCTTTGCCGCACTCAGCGGGACGCTGCGCGCCGGAAGCCTGCTGGTGCTGCTGGTGCCGCCTCTCGCTGACTGGGCCGACAGGCCCGACGGCGATTCCGTGCGCTGGAGCGACAGCGCGGAACCGATCGCCACCCCGCGCTTCGTTCACCATTTTTGCCGGACGCTTGCCGCCGATGCGGATGCGATCGTCTGGCAACAGCATCGTCCTCACTCTCTTCCCGCTGCGCCGGATTCGCCCGCCTGGCAGCCAGCCAGCGGCGAGCCGCAGCGCGAGCAGGCGGAGATCCTCGACGCGCTTTTGACCATGCCTGCGGGCGTCGCTGCCGTGACGGCACCGCGGGGGCGCGGAAAGTCAGCCCTGGCGGGGATGCTGCTCAACAGCATTCAGGGGAGTGCGGTGGTCACTGCACCGGCCAAAGGGGCAACGGATGTCATTGCGCGCTTCGCTGGCGAGCGTTTTCACTTTATGGCCCCGGATGCGCTGCTGGCCTCCACGACAGAAGCCGACTGGCTGATTGTTGATGAAGCCGCAGCCATCCCCGGCCCGCTGCTGGACAAGCTGGTGTCGCGCTTTCCCCGCGTGTTGCTGACCACCACGGTCCAGGGTTATGAAGGCACGGGCAGGGGGTTTCTGCTTAAGTTCTGCGCCCGGTTCAGCGGGCTGCGGCGCTATACCTTAACCACCCCCATTCGCTGGGCGTTCGGATGTCCGCTTGAGCGGATAGTGGCGAATACGCTGCTGTTTGACGACGCGCTTATTGACCGCAAACCGGAAGGTGACGTGTGTATACGGTTGCTGGAGCCGCGGATGTGGGAGAGCGACCCGGCGCGCGTGGCAAGCGTGTATGAACTGCTGTGTGCCGCGCACTACCGGACGTCCCCGCTCGATTTACGCCGGATGATGGACGCCCCCGGCCAGCACTTTGGGGTTGCACACGCGGGTGCGGATATGGCGGGCGCGCTCTGGCTGGTGGAAGAGGGGGGATTGCCCCCCGATCTGAGCCGCGCGGTGTGGGCGGGCTTTCGTCGTCCTCGCGGGAACCTTGTGGCGCAGTCACTGGCGGCGCACGGCGGGTCGCCTCTCGCGGCGACGCTGAAGGGGCAGCGGATTAGCCGCATTGCGGTGCATCCCTACCGTCAACGGGAAGGCATCGGCCAGCGGCTTATTCGCAGCGTCAGCGGTGAAGATTATCTCTCGGTAAGCTTTGGCTATACCGACGAGTTGTGGCGTTTCTGGCGGCAGTGCGGCTTTGTGCTGGTGCGAATGGGCAGCCATCGGGAAGCCAGCAGCGGGTGCTACACGGCGATGGCCTTACTGCCGCATAGCGAGGCCGGGCACCGCCTGTGCGCGCAGGAGCACCAGCGCCTGTGTCGTGATATGCGCGTTCTTTCGGCCTGGAACGGCGAAAAGATCCCGGTGACCGATGCCTGGGAAGCTACCCTTAATAGTGACGACTGGCTGGAGCTGGCGGGGTTTGCCTTTGCGCACCGGGCGTTTTCAACCTCGGTTGCTGCCCTGACGCGGCTGGTGTTAGCTACAGACATGCCGCTTCCGGCGCTGCGCGGGAAAATAGAGGGTAAGACGGAGGAGATGGGGCGAAAAGCGCTGCTGGCTAAACTGCGGAGTGAAACCGCGCAAGCGCTTGAGAGCCTTGATTATTCCCGCTGCCAGCAGCTGAAAGCCGACATTTTGCAATGGCAATTTTTTCAATGACTTCTTCAGTAAAGTGGCATGGTCATTACCCCGCAGAGGCGTAAAATCCTGCTCATCAATTAAGGAGACCGCCATGAAACACGACCATTTTGTTGTTCAAAGCCCTGACAAACCGGCTAAACAGTTACTGCTCCTGTTTCATGGCGTGGGCGATAATGCCGTCAATATGGGACAGATTGGCCGCTGGTTTGCGCCCGTTTTTCCGGAAGCATTGATCGTCAGCATCGGCGGCGTGGAGCCGTGCGGTCCAGACGGACGGCAGTGGTTCCCGGTTCAGGGCGTGACGGAGGAGAACCGTCAGGCGCGCATTGATGCGATCATGCCCACGTTTATCGACATCGTGCGCTACTGGCAGCAGCAGAGCGGCGTAGGCGCTGACGCAACGGCGCTGATTGGCTTCTCGCAGGGGTCAATCATGTCGCTGGAAAGCGTAAAAGCGCAGCCCGGTCTGGCTTCACGCGTCATCGCCTTTAACGGGCGTTATGCAACGCTACCGACAAGCGCGACCACGCAGACTACCATCCATCTCATTCACGGTGGTGAAGATCGGGTGATTGAGCTTTCGCATGCGGTAGCTGCCCAGGAAGCGCTGGTGCGTGAGGGTGGGGATGTGACGCTGGATATTGTTGACGATCTGGGCCACGCGATCGACGACCGCAGCATGCAGTTTGCGCTCGACCATCTGCGCTATACCGTGCCGAAGCACTACTTTGATGAAGCGCTCAGCGGCGGTAAGCCGAATGATGATGATATTGTTGAGTTTATGTGAGGTTATCCCCTCTCCACAGGAGAGGGGATACAGACCGATTACTTCTTCTGGTCTTTCTTCGGCCAGTCGTCATCATCGTCCCACTTGTCGTTAAAATCACGGTGCGGCGGGAGATCCGGCTTATTCGCGAGAAACTTTTTGTGGTCAACGCGCTTAAGGTCTTTAATCACGTTCAGCAGTACGCCGACCAGAAACACCAGCACCAGAATCCACCAGTACTTTGCAAGCCAATCCATTCGCTATTCCTCTCTGAGCGCTCGTCAGGCGACGAGTTGCTCCATAATACGTTGATACATGCGGGCCAGCAGTTGTAAATCGGCTGCGTTCACACACTCGTTGATTTTGTGAATCGTCGCGTTAACCGGACCCAGTTCGACAACCTGTGCACCCATGCGGGCGATAAAGCGTCCGTCTGAGGTGCCGCCCGTCGTCAGCAGCTGCGGCTTAATTTCATTATAGTGCTCAATGGCGTTCACCACCGCATCCACCAGCTTGCCGCGCTGCGTCAGGAACGGCTGGCCTGAAAGCCACCAGTCAACGGTGTAGCGCAGGTTGTATTTTTCCAGCAGAGCGACAACGCGCGCTTTGATCGTCTCGTCGGTCAGTTCGGTACTGAAGCGGAAGTTGAACTGGACGAAGAAATCTCCCGGGATGACGTTGTTGCTGCCGGTTCCGGCCTTGACGTTGGCGATCTGCATGCTGGTCGGCGGGAAGAACTCGTTGCCTTTATCCCACTCGATGCCTACCAGTTCGTTCAGCATTGGCGCGGCGCGGTGGACCGGGTTATCGGCCAGATGCGGGTAGGCCACATGCCCCTGAACCCCATGTATGGTCAGGTTACAGGTCAGCGAGCCGCGGCGACCATTTTTGACGACATCACCCACCACTTCGGTACTGGACGGCTCGCCGACCAGACAGTAGTCAAGACGTTCATTGCGCGCCATCAGCGCCTCAACGACCTTCACGGTACCGTTATGGGCGCTGGCTTCTTCATCGGAGGTGATCAAGAACGCGAGACGGTTTTTGTGGTTCGGATGCTGAGCCACAAAGCGCTCTGCCGCCACAACCATTGCGGCCAGCGAACCTTTCATGTCTGCCGCGCCGCGGCCGAAGAGCATGCCATCGCGGATGGTCGGCTCAAACGGCGGATTAATCCAGCGATCAGCGTCACCCGCGGGAACGACGTCAGTGTGCCCGGCAAAGGCCAGCGTTTCGCCCTGGCCGCGCCACGCCCAGAAGTTCTGGGTGTCGCCAAAATCCATGCGCTCAACGGTAAAACCGATGGCGCGAAGGCGCTCAATCATTAATGCCTGACAACCTGCGTCGTCCGGGCTAAGGGAGGGACGGCGAATAAGCTGTTGAGTCAGCTCAATGACCGGGCATGACATACACTACACCTCTACGAAAAAGTCAGAATAAAGGGTTTCACTGAAACCCAGCAGCATAGGCTGACCTGGCTTGCAGAGCAATGGGCGTTTGATAATTGCCGGCATGTCGAGCATTAACTTTGCCGCGCTGTCGGCGTCTTTGATGCTGGCGCGCACGGATTCGTCCAGCTTACGCCAGGTGGTGCCGCGGGTGTTCAGCAGCGCTTCCCATCCCAGTTCGTTAATGGCGGTATGCAGAAATTCTGCATCAAGCCCGTCGGCACGATAATCGTGGAAGCGGTACTCGACGTTATTAGTTTCCAGCCAGCGGCGTGCTTTTTTGATGGTGTCGCAATTTTTAATGCCGTACATCACAACCATGTTGAATCCTTTTGCTCTTATGGCGATTAAACGTTCAGTAAATTCGAAGATATATCTTTAGGTGGAATATAACACACTCAGGAATGCTCTGGATTTACACTTCTTCTTAATTCAACTCACACTTGTACGCTGAATATAGTTTCACCATTTAAGCATAGATGTCCACCGTGTTTAAATCCTGAATAAACTCAGCGCGTAAAATAAAACTCACCCGTTCGTAGGGTTATTTCAAAATATTGCTGGCCGTCACACAAAATTTAAACTCCTCCGTTCATATTTATCATAAATCCCCAACGGTGGCGGGGTACAATCACAGCGATTGGTTAAACAAGTCTTCACAATGATGATACGTTTTCGTAGAATGCGCATAATAATAAGAGAGGTTGTTATGATTGAACGTGAACTGGGGAACTGGAAAGATTTTATCGAAGGCATGCTTCGTAAATGACATTCAGTAAGAATTGCAAGAGCACTAAAATAAGTAAAATAACCATAGTGTGAATTAATCACACAATAAAAAGGCGGCCGATTAAGCCGCCTTTTTTATGACTGCGGGTTATTCCTGTCGCTCCCGGAGCGGGAAGCGACGACGCACCAGCACAAAGAACAGCGGCACAAAATAAATCGCCAGGATGGTGGCCGAAATCATCCCACCCATGACGCCGGTACCCACCGCATGCTGGCTGCTTGAGCCTGCACCCGTGCTGGTTGCCATCGGCAGTACGCCAAAAATAAACGCCAGTGAGGTCATCAGGATCGGACGTAGGCGCTGGCGGCAGGCGTGCAGCGTGGCGGCCATCAGCTCGTGGCCTTTGGCATTCATCTCGTTGGCAAACTCAACGATCAGAATGGCGTTTTTCGCCGACAAGCCGATCACCGTAAGTAGCCCCACCTGGAAGTAAACGTCGTTCTCCAGGCCGCGCAGCCAGGTCGCCAGCAGCGCACCGATAACCCCAAGCGGCACCACCAGCATGACCGAGAACGGAACCGACCAGCTCTCATACAGCGCGGCAAGGCAGAGGAAGACCACCAGCAAAGAAAGCGCATAGAGGGCAGGGGCCTGCGCCCCGGAGAGACGCTCCTGGTAAGACATGGCCGTCCATTCCAGACCAAAACCGGCTGGCAACTGCTGCACCAGTTTTTCCATGGTGTCCATGGCGGTACCGGTGCTGACGCCCGGCGCGGCTTCCCCGACGATTTCAACTGCCGAATAGCCGTTATAGCGCTCCAGGCGAGGCGAACCGCTCTCCCAGCGCGAGGTGGCAAAGGCGGAGAAGGGGACCATCCCGCCAGAATTATTGCGTACAAACCAGCGGTTAATATCATCCGGCAACATGCGGAACGGCGCGGCTGCCTGGACATACACTTTTTTCACGCGGCCGCGATCCATAAAGTCATTTACGTAGCTTGAGCCCCATGCGGTTTGCAGGGTGTCGTTGATATCGTCGATCGACACGCCCAGCGCCTGAGCTTTACGCTGGTCGATATCCACCTGAAGCTGCGGGCTGTCGTCAAGACCGTTGTGACGAACGCGGGTCAGGCCGGGATCTTTCCCTGCTAGTTCTAGCAGCTTATCGCGCGCGGCCATCAGGGCCGAGTGGCCCGCGCCGGCGTGATCCTGCAGCTCCATATCAAACCCGGCGGAACTGCCCAGGCCGCTGATCGCGGGCGGGCTGCTGGCAAAGACGCGCGCCTCTTTAATGCGGGCAAACGCTTTGGTTGCGCGTTCAATGATGGCGAACGAGGTTCCCGTTCTGGCGTCGCGTTCGTCCCAGTCTTTCAGGCGGACAAACATGCGGGCGACGTTCTGCCCGTTCCCGCCCGGGCCGGAGCCGACGGTAGAGAAGACCGAAACAACGTTATTTTTCTCTTTGGTGAAGAAGTACTGCTCAACGTTCTGAACCACCTTTAGCGTCTGCTGCTGGGTGGATCCGCTCGGGAGCTGCACCGAGGTGATGAACATCCCCCGGTCTTCCTGCGGCAGGAACGAGGTGGGAAGATGCAGGAACAGCCACACCATGCCGCCCAGCAGCACAACGTAAATCATCATCCAGCGCAGGCTGCGGTGTAGCACTTTACCGACGGCAGATTCATACCGCTCGGCGTTGCGGTTGAACATGCGGTTAAACCAGCCGAAGAATCCTTTCTGGCCGTGATGTTCCCCTTTGTGCAGCGGCTTAAGGAGGGTGGCGCAGAGCGCGGGGGTGAGGATCAGCGCCACCAGCACGGAGAGCACCATCGCCGAGACGATGGTGATTGAGAACTGACGGTAAATCGCCCCGGTTGTACCGCCAAAGAAGGCCATCGGGATAAAGACCGCCGACAGCACCATCGCGATACCGACCAACGCCCCCTGAATTTGTCCCATCGATTTACGCGTCGCCTGACGCGGGGATAGCCCCTCTTCGCTCATGATGCGCTCGACGTTTTCGACCACCACAATGGCATCGTCCACCAGCAGGCCAATCGCCAGCACCATGGCAAACATCGTCAGGGTGTTGATGCTGTAGCCGAACGCGTAAAGCACCGCAAAGGTGCCCAGCAGCACCACCGGGACGGCAATGGTGGGGATCAGCGTGGCGCGGAAGTTTTGCAGGAACAGGTACATGACCAGGAACACCAGGGCGATCGCTTCCAGCAGGGTTTTGACTACGTCCTCAATCGAGGCTTTAACGAAGGAGGTGGTTTCATAGGCGACTTTGTACTCCAGCCCGTGCGGGAAATACTGCGACAGCTCATCCAGACGGTCCAATACCAGCTTCGCCGTCGCCATTTCGTTTGCGCCGGAGGCCAGCTTAATTCCCAGTCCAGAGGCCGGGTTGCCGTTAAAGCGGCTCAGGTAATCGTATTTCTCCGCACCCATTTCCACCTTAGCAACGTCGCCCAGACGCACTTCTGAGCCATCCTGATTCACGCGCAGGGTGATGTTGCGGAACTGGTCCGGGGTCTGAAGCAGAGATTGCGAATTAATGGTGGCGTTCAGGGCCTGTTTATCGACGGAAGGCGTGCCTCCCAGTTGCCCCACGGCAATTTGGGCGTTCTGTGCTTTGATGGCGTCCGTCACGTCGGTCGCCGTCATCTGATAGCTGTTCAGCTTGTTGGGATCCAGCCAGATACGCATCGAGTACTGTGAGCCATAGGCGTCGATATCCCCCACGCCGTTAATACGGCTGAGCGGGTCCTGAATATTACTGGCGACGTAGTCCGCAATGTCCTGTTTATCCATTGAGCCATCGGTGGAGACAAACGCGATGGTCAGAATGTTGGTATCACCGGTTTTACGCACGGTGACGCCCTGGTTCTGCACGGCCTGGGGCAATTTACGCATGGCCGACTGCAGCTGGTTTTGTACCTGCTGCACCGCTTCGTCCGGGTCGGTGCCCGCCTCAAAGCTCAGGGTAACCGTGGCCTGTCCCGTGGCGCTGCTTTGGGAAGACATGTACATCAGATTATCCAGACCCGTCATGTTTTGCTCGATAACCTGCGTCACGGTATTTTCCAGCGTTTGTGCGGACGCGCCGGGGTAGTTTGCTGTGACACGCACGTTAGGCGGTGCCAGATCGGGATATTGCTCAACGGGAAGAGAAGTAATCGCCAGGACACCTGTCAGACACAACAGGATGGCAAGCACCCAGGCAAAAATGGGGCGATCGATGAAAAAATTCGCCATGAAAGTGTGACCTCGTTTTGCTGCACGTCATTATTGTTTATTGCCCGCATCACTTTAGCGGTAAGGCCCAGGCCAAACGTGGAGAAATAAAGGAGATAATGTAAATTATCATGCGCTTTTCCCGGCGCTTCCCCCTTTACCGTTATTTACCTGTTAACGGCGCGGGTGCGGGGAACGTCACGCTGACCTGCGTGCCGCCGTTTTGCGGCTGCGAGAAGTGCAGTATTCCGCCGAGCCGTTGCGCGCGTTCTCGCATAATGTTCAGCCCGTAGTGTCCCGGCGGCTCGCTGGCCTCGCCAATCCCGATGCCGTTGTCGCGAATGCTGACGCTGTGCGTGCCGTCCACGGCGGTCACGCAGCTGACGGTGATCTCGCTGGCCTGCGCGTGCTTAATCGCATTCAGGACGGCCTCCCGCACGATCTGCAGCAAATGCACCTGCTTCTGCGCGTCAAGCGCCAGGGTGGAGAGGCGGCAGTCGAGGTGCAGCTTCGCCTGCGTCTGGCTCTGCAGGGCATCGAGAGACTCCTGCAGCGCCGCGGGTAAATTCGCATGGTTTAGCGTCAGGCGGAAGGTTGTCAGCAGCTCGCGCAGTTGCTGCCAGGCGTTGTTCAGCTCGCGGGAGAAGTCGGTGATGATCGTCTGCGCGGAGGCATTTTCCGCCGGCAAGGCGTGTTTAAGCAGCGTGAGCTGGATCCGCAGATAGGAGAGTACTTGCGCCAGCGAATCATGCAGCTCGCGGGCGATGGTGGCGCGCTCCTCCATCAGCAGCAGCTGCTGGTAATGCTTCTGCGCCTGGTTAAAGTACAGCCCACGTCCGAGCATGGTCGCCACGCTTCTCATCAGCGGAAGAGGAACGCTGCCCGTCTCGCTTTGCCAGCGCAGCTCGCCGTAGAGGGTATCCTGCATCAGCACCGGCAGGGTTTGCAGAGAAATGCCGCTCGCCTCTGTTCCTTCACACAGCCGCCAGTCGTCGCTGGTGCGTAGCTCCAGGTAATTCATCTGCGTGTATTCATGCACAATCTGCAGAATATGCCGGAAGCACAGGCTGTCTATCTGCCCGGTATTCAGCGCCTGGGAGCATTTGAACAGCATGTCGAGCTGCTGGTGGGCTTCATGCAAATGCCGCGTCTTTTCCGCGACGGAGGCTTCGAGCGACCGATAGAGAGTATGTAGCTCGCCCGACATATGGTTGAAGGCGCGGGAGAGCTGGCCCAGCTCGTTGGGGAGCGAGGTGTCCGGCGCCGGGGTGGTAAATTCCCCTCGCTCAATGCGTTCGCTGGCGGCCACCAGGTTGTTCAACGGCAACACCACCTGGCGACGGATGCGCCGCAGGGTAAACAGCGTCAGCAGCAGGATCCCGAGCGCGCCAGCCAGAGAGAGGAGCGTCACAGTCTGGATTTTATTTTCGGTGTAGTGCTGGAGGGCGAGCACAAAGGCATCAATGCGGCCGACAAAATCCTCAATGTGAGCGTCATACCATGCGCTGTCGCCGCGGGCGATGTGCTTGTCCATGTCCAGCCAGGCCACATGCAGCTGCTGATAGCGCGCCTTGACGTTGTCCGGGACGTACCAGCGGTTCAGCTTCTCCAGGGAAGGCGCGCTTAACGTTCGCTGCCAGTTCTCACGATGCGCCATAAGGGACGGGCTGTTGCGCTGCATCTCGTAGCCGAGGCGGTAGCTCTGCATGCGCAGCGAGCCCGCAATGTTGATAGCTTCGGCGTCACGCTGGCTGCTGGCAAGCGTCAGCAGCGCGACGGTGCTGGTCAGCACGGACAGGGCAATGATCGAAAAGAAAGCCCAGGCAAGGCTTCCGGAAACGGGGCGTTTAACGGTCACGGAACGGATCTCTGCATAAAATGGCTCAGCCACAGGTCATGGGCAGTTGTACATTGCCTGATAACGCGGTGGCGAGCAAATAGCTTATTCATACTAAAGATAAGGTTATTGATCCAAAAGCTGCTTTGGGCATTAACCTGAAATCTGGCGAGAAGTAACGCGCCGCCTGAGCCGACGGACGACAAAGCGGGCTTCACGGAGTAGTATAAACAGACTCATTTAGCCGTGGAGCCCGTATGTCCCTGAACATTACCGTTATCAAAGACAAAATCCTTTCTGAAAATTACTTTGTCCTGCGTAACATCACTTACGATTTAACCCGTAAGAACGGTGACGTGATTCGCCACAAACGCGAAGTCTACGACCGGGGCAATGGTGCAACCATTTTGCTGTATAACCGCGAGAAGCAAAGCGTAGTGCTGATTCGCCAGTTTCGGGTCGCGACCTGGGTCAACGGCAATGCGGACGGACGCCTGATTGAAACCTGCGCCGGCCTGCTTGATGACGATGAGCCGGAAGTCTGCATCCGCAAGGAGGCCGTTGAGGAGACCGGTTTTGAAGTGGGCGAGGTGCAAAAAGTCTTTGAGCTTTTCATGTCCCCTGGCGGGGTGACCGAGCTGGTCCATTTCTTCATTGCGGAATACACCGATTCCCAGCGCACGCATCGCGGCGGCGGCGTGGAGGATGAAGACATTGAAGTGCTGGAAATGCCTTTCACCCAGGCCGTTGAGATGGTGAAAAGCGGCGAGATCCGCGACGGTAAAGCGGTGATCCTGTTGCAGTATCTGCAAACCAGCGGCTTAATGAATCCTAAACCGATGCCGTGATAACGTGTATTTCAGATAAATCTATCCGATAAATCCGATTGAGCCCGCCCGCCCTGGGCACGAAGATACGCCCCAGATTGACCTTTTCGTTTCCGGGGCTGTGCCATTCATGCGCTACTGCGTTTTGCTTTTCTTCTTTTTCTGCGTGCTACCCGCTCCTCTGGTGTGGGCTGCGCCCGCGCAGCAGTCTTTTTCAGACTGGCAGGTTACCTGCAATAACCAGAATTTTTGTGTTGCCCGGAATACCGGCGAGCATCGCGGTCTGGTCATGACGCTGAGCCGTAGCGCAGGCGCGAAAACGGACGCCAGCCTGCGTATCGATCTCGGCGGGCTTTCGGCCCCGCCGGTTAAAGAGCCTGACATTGCCCCGCGCCTGCTGCTCGACAACGTTCCGTTAAAGCTCAATTCGCAGCACTGGCAGTTAACCCCCTGGCATCTCAAAACTGACGATGCGGGTACCATCACCACGTTTCTGAAAAACATTCAGGAAGGGCAGGCGCTGACCCTGCGCGGGGGGAAGCAGACGATCTCGCTGGTCGGTCTGAAGGCGGCGCTGCTGTTTATCGACGCCCAGCAGAAGCGCGTTGGCAGCGAAACGGCATGGATTAAAAAAGGAGATAGCCCGCCGCTGAGCGTGCCTCCTGCACCGGCATTAAAAAAGGTGGCCGTGGTGAACCCGACGCCGACGCCGCTGACGCATAGCGAGCTGAACGATCTGCTGGATTATGGGACGTGGCGGATGAACAACAGCCAGTGCTCGCTGGATCCTAACCGTCGTGAAGTACGCGTCACTGCATTAACGGATGACAAAGCGCTGTTGATCGTCAGCTGTGAAGCGGGGGCCTATAACACGGTCGATCTGGCGTGGCAGGTCTCACGTAAAAAACCGTTCGCCGCCCGTAGCGTCAGGTTACGTCTGCCGTTCACCCCCTCCAGCCAGAGCAGCGATATGGAGCTGATGAACGCCCGCTTTGATGAGAAAACGCGCGAGTTGACGACGCTGGCGCTGGGACGCGGTATTGGAGACTGCGGGATCCAGACGCGCTGGCGTTTTGACGGCCAGCGTTTTCGCCTGGTACGCTACGCGGAAGAGCCAAGCTGCGATAGCTGGAGTGGGCCAGACGCCTGGCCCACGCTGTGGATCACTCGCTAGTTTTGCCGGATGGCGCTGTCGCACTACAACACGCTCAGCGCTTTCTCCACCACATTCTCAACGGTAAAGCCGAAATACGGGAACAGCTTGTCGGCAGGAGCGGATTCACCGTAACCCCGCATGCCCACAATTGCCCCTTTCAGCCCCACGTACTTATACCAGTAGTCGGCAATACCCGCTTCCACCGCCACGCGCGCCGCAACGCTGGAAGGCAGCACCGATTCCCGATACGCCTCGTCCTGGGCGTCAAAAATATCCGTAGAAGGCAGAGATACCACGCGCACCGCGTGACCTTCGGCGGTCAGCTTCTCCGCCGCTTTCACCGTGATTTCCACCTCGGAACCGGTGGCAATCAGGATCACGTCCGGCTTGCCGCCGCTGTCTTTCAGGATGTACCCGCCACGGGCGATGTTTTTTACCTGCTCCGGCGTGCGCTCGATCTGCGCCAGGTTCTGGCGCGACAGGATCAGCGCCGTGGGCCCGTTATGGCGCTCAACGGCCAGCTTCCAGCCCACCGCCGCTTCCACCTGATCGCACGGACGCCAGGTGCTGAAGTTTGGCGTTAAGCGCAGGCTTGCCAGCTGCTCTACCGCCTGGTGCGTCGGACCATCTTCCCCCAGCCCGATGGAGTCATGGGTGTAGACCATGATCTGCCGGGCCTTCATCAGCGCCGCCATGCGCGCCGCGTTTCGGGCGTACTCGACGAACATCAGGAAGGTGGCAGTGTAGGGCACGAAGCCGCCGTGATGGGCGATGCCGTTAGCAATCGCGGTCATCCCAAACTCGCGCACGCCGTAGTGGATGTAGTTCCCGGCAATGTCTTCCTTCAGGGATTTAGAGCCTGACCAGATGGTCAGGTTGCTTGGCGCCAGATCCGCCGAGCCGCCGAGCAGCTCAGGCAGGAGAGGGCCAATCGCGTTCAGGGTGTTTTGCGATGCCTTACGGGTAGCGATTTTCGCCGGGTTGGACTGCAGATTTTCAATCAGCGCCTGGGTTTTATCGTCCCAGTCTTCCGGCAGGCCGCCGCTCATGCGGCGGGAAAACTCGGCGGCCAGCTCCGGGTGCGCTTTTTTGTAGGCAGCAAATTTTTCGTTCCAGGCCTGCTGCGCTTTTTCACCCGCTTCGCGCGCATCCCATGCTCTGTAGATCTCTTTCGGGATCTCAAACGGCGGATATTTCCAGCCCAGTTTCTGGCGGGTTAACGCCACTTCCTCTTCGCCCAGCGCCGCGCCGTGCGCCTCTTCTTTGCCCGCTTTGTTCGGCGAGCCGAAGCCAATGGTGGTACGGCAGATAATCAGGGACGGTTTGTCCTTCACGCTCTGCGCTTCCTGAATCGCTTTTTTCACCGCTTCCGGATCGTGGCCGTCAATCTCGTGCACCACGTGCCAGTGATAGGCCTCAAAGCGTTTTGCCGTGTCGTCGGTAAACCAGCCCTCGGTTTCCCCGTCGATGGAGATGCCGTTGTGGTCATAGAAGCCAATCAGCTTGCCGAGCCCCAGCGTGCCCGCCAGCGAGCAGACCTCGTGGGAGATCCCTTCCATCAGGCAGCCGTCGCCCATAAAGACGTAGGTGTAGTGATCGACAATCTCGTGGTCGGGCTGGTTGAACTGCGCGGCCAGCGTACGCTCGGCAATTGCCAGGCCGACGGCATTCGCCAGCCCCTGGCCCAGCGGGCCGGTGGTCGTTTCCACGCCAGGTGTATAGCCGATCTCCGGGTGGCCCGGCGTTTTGGAGTGCAGCTGGCGGAAGTTTTTTAACTCCTCAAGCGGCAGGTCATAGCCGGAAAGGTGCAGCAGGCTGTAGAGCAGCATCGAGGCGTGGCCGTTGGAGAGAATAAAACGGTCGCGGTCGTACCAGGTTGGGTCAGTGGGGTTGTGCTTCAGGAAGTCGTTCCACAGCACTTCGGCAATATCGGCCATCCCCATCGGGGCGCCAGGGTGGCCGGAATTGGCTTTTTGTACGGCATCCATGCTGAGGGCGCGAATGGCGTTGGCGAGCTCTTTACGGGACATAGTTCACTCCGTGGCAAGGTTAAAGTTTGGCGGCGAGAAGATCTTCGAGTTTTCGCTGGTCGACGGCGAACTGGCGGATGCCGTCCGCCAGTTTTTCCACGGCCATAGGGTCCTGATTATGCTCCCAGCGGAACTCCGCTTCGGTCATGGCTTTCGGTTTTGGCAGGACGGTAGAGGTCGGCACCAGCTTGCGGATCACCGTTTCGTCGCTCTCCTGCAGCTTTTTCAGCAGGTCAGGGGAGATGGTCAGACGGTCGCACCCTGCGAGCGCGAGGATCTGCTCGGTGCGGCGGAAGCTGGCGCCCATCACGATGGTTTCGTAGCGGTGTTGCTTGTAATAATCGTAGATATTACGCACCGACTTCACGCCCGGATCCTCTTCCACCACGTACGGGTCCATCGGCTGTTTCGCCTGATACCAGTCGTAGATGCGCCCGACAAACGGCGAGATCAGGAATACGCCCGCTTCGGCACAGGCGCGCGCCTGGGCAAAGGAGAACAGCAGCGTCAGGTTGCAGTGGATCCCCTCTTTTTCCAGCACCTCTGCCGCGCGGATGCCTTCCCATGTGGACGCGAGCTTGATCAGAATGCGTGACTTATCGATCCCCTGTTCCTGGTAGAGTTCCACCAGGCGGCGCGCTTTGTTAATACTCTTTTCCTGATCGAATGAGAGGCGGGCATCCACTTCGGTCGACACGCGCCCCGGAATGCTTTTCAGAATTTCCGCACCAAAATTAACCGCCAGCTTGTCGCTGGCTTCAGCAACCTGCTGCTCCTGCGTTTTCCCGCGCTGTTTACCGTAGGCAATCGCGTCGTCAATCAGATGGCTAAAATGGGCAAGCCCCGCCGCTTTCAGAAGCAGCGAAGGGTTGGTGGTCGCGTCCTCTGGCTGATAGTGGCGAATCGACTCGATATCGCCGCTGTCTGCAACCACGGTGGTGAACTGTTTGATGCCGTCTAGCTGGTTCATAAATAATTACTCCTTGGAAATAAAAGAGTTAGATGAGTGCGTTAGTTCACACTTCTGAGAAAATCATGATGGACTTAACAAAAAAGCATAGCAGACGGGGCAGGCATTGCTTTTGAGACGGGTAACATGGCTGTTATAAATTGATAACAATTTTTAATGTGTGATGGTGAGAGTTTGGCAGCCTTCAAAGTTTATGCGCTGCTCAGCGGCGATACTATCTGACCGATACGTAAAAGGAATAACAAGATGGACGATCAGTTAAAACAGAGTGCCCTCGATTTTCACGAGTTCCCTGTCCCCGGTAAAATTCAGGTCTCCCCAACCAAGCCGCTGGCGACCCAGCGCGATCTGGCGCTGGCCTACTCGCCGGGCGTGGCTGCGCCGTGTCTGGAGATCGAAAAAGATCCGCTGGCGGCCTACAAATACACCGCGCGCGGTAACCTTGTCGCCGTTATCTCTAACGGTACGGCGGTGCTGGGCCTGGGCAACATTGGTGCCCTGGCCGGTAAACCGGTGATGGAAGGGAAGGGCGTACTGTTTAAGAAATTTGCCGGTATCGACGTGTTCGATATCGAAGTGGACGAACTCGATCCCGATAAGTTCATCAACGTGGTGGCCGCGCTGGAGCCGACCTTCGGCGGGATCAACCTGGAAGACATCAAAGCGCCGGAATGTTTCTATATCGAGCAGAAGTTGCGCGAGCGTATGAACATTCCCGTGTTCCATGACGACCAGCACGGCACGGCGATTATCAGCACCGCTGCCATTCTCAACGGCCTGCGCGTGGTGGAGAAAAATCTCTCCGACGTGCGCATGGTGGTCTCCGGCGCGGGCGCGGCGGCCATCGCCTGTATGAACCTGCTGGTGGCGCTAGGGATGCAGAAACACAATATCGTGGTCTGCGACTCTAAGGGCGTTATCTACAAAGACCGCGAGCCGAACATGGCGGAAACCAAAGCGGCGTATGCCGTGGAAGATGACGGCAAGCGCACGCTTGAGGACGTGATTGACGGCGCGGATATCTTCCTCGGCTGTTCAGGCCCGAAAGTGCTGACCCAGGAAATGGTGCAGAAAATGGCGCGCGCGCCGATGATCCTGGCGCTGGCGAACCCGGAACCGGAAATCCTCCCGCCGCTGGCGAAAGCGGTGCGCGAAGACGCCATTATCTGTACCGGCCGTTCGGACTACCCGAACCAGGTGAACAACGTGCTCTGCTTCCCGTTCATCTTCCGCGGGGCGCTGGACGTTGGCGCGACGGCGATCAACGAAGAGATGAAGCTTGCCGCCGTTCACGCCATCGCTGAGCTGGCGCACGCTGAGCAGAGCGAAGTGGTCGCCTCCGCGTACGGGGATCAGGATCTGAGCTTTGGCCCGGACTACATCATTCCAAAACCGTTCGATCCACGCCTGATTGTAAAAATTGCGCCAGCCGTTGCCAAAGCGGCGATGGACTCCGGCGTGGCGACGCGTCCGATTCAGGATTTCGACGCGTACGTCGATAAGCTCACCGAGTTTGTCTACAAAACCAACCTGTTTATGAAGCCGATCTTCTCTCAGGCTCGCGCAGACGCGAAGCGTGTGGTGCTGGCGGAAGGGGAAGAGGCGCGCGTGCTGCACGCCACGCAGGAACTGATCACCTTAGGGCTGGCGAAGCCGATCCTGATTGGTCGTCCGAGCGTGATCGAGATGCGCATTCAGAAGCTGGGCCTGCAGATCAAGCCGGGCGTGGACTTCGAGATCGTTAACAACGAATCCGATCCGCGCTTCAAGGAGTACTGGAACGAATATTACGCGATCATGAAGCGTCGCGGGATCACCCAGGAGCAGGCGCAGCGGGCGGTGATCAGCAATACTACGGTCATCGGCGCGATCATGGTCCATCGCGGCGAGGCGGATGCGCTGATCTGCGGCACCATCGGCGATTACCACGAGCACTTTAGCGTGGTGCAGGAGATCTTCGGCTATCGCGACGGCGTCCATACCGCCGGGGCGATGAACGCGCTGCTGCTGCCGAGCGGCAACACCTTTATTGCAGATACCTACGTGAACGACGATCCAACCCCGGACGAGCTGGCGGAGATCACCGTGATGGCCGCCGAGACCGTGCGTCGCTTTGGTATTGAGCCGAAGGTGGCGCTGCTGTCGCACTCAAACTTTGGTTCGTCTAAATCCGCGGCGGCGTGCAAAATGCGCCAGACTCTGGAACTGGTGCGCGAGCGTGCGCCGGAGCTGATGATTGACGGGGAAATGCACGGTGATGCCGCGCTGGTGGAGAGCATCCGCAACGAACGTATGCCGGACAGCCCGCTGAAGGGATCGGCGAACATCCTGATTATGCCGAACGTGGAAGCGGCGCGTATCAGCTACAACCTGCTGCGCGTCTCCAGCTCTGAAGGGGTGACCGTAGGACCGGTGCTGATGGGCGTGGCAAAACCGGTGCACGTGTTAACGCCGATTGCCTCCGTGCGCCGTATCGTGAATATGGTGGCGCTGGCGGTGGTTGAGGCGCAGACGCAGCCGCTGTAAGGGCGCGTGTGCTTACCCGACCTGGGGATTGAGTAGGCCGGATAAGCGCAGCACCATCCGGCAGTTAAATCCAGTCGCGTACTTTAAGGAACTCACTCAAGGCAGCCTCCGGGCTGCCTTCTTTTGGTTCGTAGCTGTACTCCCAGCGCACCAGCGGCGGCATCGACATCAGAATCGACTCCGTGCGTCCGCCGGTCTGCAGGCCGAACAGCGTCCCGCGATCCCACACCAGGTTGAACTCCACGTACCGCCCGCGACGATAAAGCTGGAACTCACGCTCGCGCACGCCGTAATCGGTGTTTTTACGGCGTTCGACAATCGGCAGGTACGCGTCGGTGAACCCTTCGCCCACCGCGCGCATAAAGCTAAATGCCGTATCAAAATCCGGCGTGTTGAGATCGTCAAAGAACAGCCCGCCGATGCCGCGCTGCTCGTCGCGGTGCTTCAGGTAAAAGTAGTCGTCGCACCACTTTTTATATTTCGGGTAAACGTCTTCGCCAAACGGCAGGCAAAGGTCCCGCGCGGTGGTGTGCCAGTGCACGGCATCCTCTTCGAAGCCGTAGTAGGGCGTCATGTCGAAACCGCCGCCAAACCACCAGACCGGATCGGCTCCCGGCTTCTCCGCGATGAAAAAGCGCACGTTGGCGTGGCTGGTCGGAACAAACGGGTTATGCGGGTGGATCACCAGCGAGACGCCCATCGCTTCGAAGCTGCGGCCCGCCAGCTCAGGGCGGTGCGCGGTAGCGGACGCGGGCATGGCGTCGCCGTGAACGTGGGAAAAATTCACGCCCGCCTGTTCGAAGATGCCGCCGTTACGCAGCACGCGGCTGCGCCCGCCGCCGCCCGCTTCGCGCTGCCAGCTATCTTCCTGGAATTCACCGCCGTCTGCGGCGGCCAGTTTCTGGCAAATCTCATCCTGCAGCTGCAGCAGGAACGTTTTGACCAACTGTGCATTGGGTTTCATCAGCGTTTCCTGGAGTGCGCTTTCTGGTTATCGAACCAGTTGAAGTAACTGATAATGCCGGAGGCGATGGCGTTGGCGATCTTCTGGCGAAACGCCGTGGTGCCGAGCAGGCGCTCTTCTTCCGGATTGGTAATAAAGGACGTTTCCACCAGCACGGACGGGATGGACGGTGACTTCAGCACCACAAACGCCGCCTGTTCGGTGCTTTTACTGTGCAGACGGTGCACCGGCTTAATCCGCTTGAGGATATGCGAGCCGAGCGTCAGGCTGTTTTTGATGGTGTCCGTTTGCACGAGATCGAACAGCACCTGCTGCAACAGATGATCTTTATCCGTGGCTTTCTTCCCGGCTACTTCATCCGCCCGGTTTTCGCGATCGGAAAGGTATTTCGCCATGGCGCTACTGGCGCCGCGGTTGGAGAGGGCAAACACCGACGCGCCCGCGGCGGAAGGGTTTGTGAAGCCATCCGCGTGGATCGACATAAACAGATCCGCGCCGTGCTTATGGGCGATCTCGACGCGGTCATACAGCGGAATAAACGTGTCGCCCGTGCGCGTCAGGCGGGCGTCAATGCCGTTGCTGCGTAAAATTGCGCGCACATTTTTTGCAATTGCCAGCACGACGTGTTTCTCTTTCGACCCGTTTCTGCCGATGGCGCCGGTATCAATACCGCCGTGACCCGGATCGAGCATCACCAGACGCTTTGCGCCCGGCTTTTTGGTTTTCGGTTTGCTGTGTCCGTTACTGGTTTTGAGCGTGCTCTCGTCTTTTGCCTGAGCCTGCTTAGCGATGCCCGTTAACGTTAAGGCCGCCAGCCCCGCTTTGAGAACCTGACGACGCGATGTGAGTGCTTTTAATGGTTTGAATGTGCTCATGCGGCCTGAATACTGAAAAATGGGGTCCTGGTGTTATATCGTATCGTGTTTCCCGTTACGACAGTCCTTATTGAGAATTGTTTTACTTTTCATTTCAATACGTGACAAAGTGACATTATGCCAAATTTTGGCGAGATTTTCCCCGGTTATTGGCTAAACGCCCCGTTCACGCCATAATCACTGTTTTTAAACCCGAAAAGGCGGTTAATACCATGGAGATACGCGTTTTTCGCCAGGAAGATTTCGAAGAGGTGATCACCCTTTGGGAGCGCTGCGATCTGCTGCGTCCGTGGAACGATCCGGAAATGGATATCGAACGTAAGGTGAATCACGACGTTAGCCTGTTTCTGGTCGCGGAAGTGAACGGCGAGGTGGTTGGGACGGTAATGGGCGGGTATGACGGCCATCGCGGCTCGGCCTATTATCTGGGCGTTCACCCGGAATACCGGGCGCGCGGCATCGCCAACGCGCTGCTCAATCGTCTGGAAAAGAAACTCATCGCCCGCGGCTGCCCGAAAATCCAGATCATGGTGCGGGAAGATAACGACGTGGTGCTGGGCATGTATGAGCGTCTGGGCTACGAGCACGCCGACGTGCTGACGCTGGGTAAGCGCCTGATCGAAGATGAAGAGTACTGAGATCCACCCGGCTGACTATGACGCGCAGGGCCGCGTCAGGCTGCCGTTTTTGTTCTGGTGCGTTTTGCTCCTCCAGGCCCGTACCTGGGTACTGTTTGTGATGGCCGGTGCGTCGCGCGGGCAGGGCGATACGCTGCTGAATCTCTTTTATCCCGACCACGATGCCTTCTGGCTCGGCTTACTGCCGGGCGTACCGGCGGTGGTGGCTTTTTTGTGCAGCGGTCGACGGCATGTAATCCCGCGTCTGTGGCGCGCGCTTCGCTGGCTGCTGATCCTCGCCCAGATTGCGCTGCTGTTCTGGCAACCCGTGCTCTGGTGGCTGGGTGAACCGCTTTCCGGTATCGGCATCGCGCTGGTGGTGGCGGATATTGTGGCGCTGATGTGGCTGCTAACGAATCCCCGCTTACGCGCCTGTTTTACGCAAGAGTAAGATTAGCGCGGCACTTTTTGCCGATGCCGCACTCCAACAAGCGTTGATTTAATTAGAAAGGACGTTTCAATGAAATCGCTGCGTTTACTTTTATGCGCTCTCCCGCTGGCATTAACCGGCTGTTCGACGCTCTCCTCCATTAACTGGTCCGCCGCGTATCCGTGGAACTGGTTTGGCTCTTCCACCGAAGTGACCGAGCAGGGCGTAGGAAAAATTACCGCGTTAACGGCGCTCGATCAGGACGCCATTCAGGATGCCCTGAGCAGTGACTATCGCCTGCGTAGCGGGATGAAAACCGAGAATGGCAATATTGTGCGTTACTTTGAAGCGTTGAAGGGCGACAAGCTGGCGCTGGTGATTAACGGTGATAAAGGGACGGTGAACCGCATTGCCGTGCTGGACGAAGATATTCCGACCGCCAGCGGCGTAAAGGTGGGCACTCCGTTTAGCGATCTTTATAAACAGGCCTTTGGCAACTGCAGCAGCGCCCCTTCAGACGATGGCGTGGCGGTGGAATGTAAGGCGGAAGGCAGCCAGCACATCAGCTATGTCTTCACCGGAACCTGGAGCGGTCCGGAAGGATTGATGCCCTCTGACGACACGCTGAAGAGCTGGAAAGTGAGCAAAATACTCTGGAAGCAGTAATTTGCGCCTGAACAAACCGCCTCGCTGAAATCCGGGTATAATAGCCGCCATCAATGCCACGCTGACGTGGCATCTTTATTTCAGGAGGAGCGATGTCTCAGGTTCAGAGTGGCATTTTGCCAGAACATTGCCGCGCGGCGATTTGGATTGAAGCCAATGTTAAAGGGGACGTGGATGCCCTGCGCGCGGCCAGCAAAGTTTTCGTTGATAAACTGGCCACCTTCCAGGCCAAATTCCCGGACGCCCATCTGGGTGCCGTTGTCGCTTTCGGCAATAACGTCTGGCGTCAGCTGAGCGGCGGCGAAGGCGCGGAAGAGCTGAAGGACTTTATCCCTTACGGCAAAGGCCTGGCGCCAGCCACCCAATACGACGTGCTGATCCACATCCTCTCTCTGCGCCACGACGTGAACTTCTCCGTTGCTCAGGCGGCGGTTGAAGCGTTTGGCGACAGCATCGACGTGCAGGAAGAGGTTCACGGCTTCCGCTGGGTGGAAGAGCGCGATCTGAGCGGCTTCGTTGACGGCACCGAAAACCCGGCGGGTGAAGAGGTTCGTCGCGACGTGGCGGTCATCAAAGACGGCGTAGACGCGGGCGGCAGCTACGTGTTCGTGCAGCGCTGGGAGCACAACCTCAAGCAGCTTAACCGCATGAGCGTGCACGACCAGGAGATGATGATTGGCCGCACCAAAGAAGCCAACGAAGAGATCGACGGCGATGCGCGCCCGGTGACCTCGCACCTGTCCCGCGTTGACCTTAAGGAAGACGGCAAGGGGCTCAAAATTGTTCGTCAGAGCCTGCCGTACGGCACGGCAAGCGGCACGCACGGCCTTTACTTCTGCGCCTACTGTGCGCGGCTGCACAATATTGAGCAACAGCTGCTGAGCATGTTCGGTGACACTGACGGCAAGCGCGACGCCATGCTGCGCTTCACCCGCCCGGTAACCGGCGGCTACTATTTTGCGCCGTCCGTTGAGCGCCTGCTGGCGCTGTAAAACGCTCCCCATACGTAGGCCGGGTAAGCGTTAGCGCCACCCGGCAATTTTCCCCGCACCCTTATTCCCTTTTCTGCTTGTAAATCACCAAACGGTATATAAAACCGTTACTCCTTTCATCCCCGTTATAAATATTATGACTATAAGATAGTCATCACATTTATAAGGGTGCGCAATGGCCGTTACTGTACTGAAAAAAGGAACTCTGGCGCTGGCAGGTTTACTGCTGGTGGCCCAGGCGCAGGCGACCGAGCTGCTGAACAGCTCGTATGATGTCTCCCGCGAGCTGTTTGCCGCCCTTAACCCACCGTTCGAGCAGCAGTGGGCGAAAGAAAACAATGGCGATAAGCTGACCATCAAGCAGTCCCACGCCGGTTCATCCAAGCAGGCGCTGGCGATTTTGCAGGGGCTGAAAGCAGATGTCGTGACCTACAACCAGGTGACTGACGTGCAGATCCTGCACGACAAGGGCAAGCTGATCCCGGCTGACTGGCAGAGCCGCTTGCCAAACAATAGCTCGCCGTTCTACTCCACTATGGGCTTCCTGGTGCGTAAGGGCAACCCGAAGAACATCCACGACTGGAGCGACCTGGTGCGTTCCGACGTGAAGCTGATTTTCCCTAACCCAAAAACTTCAGGTAACGCGCGCTACACCTATTTAGCCGCGTGGGGCGCGGCAGACAAGGCTGACGGTAAGGATAAAGCCAAGACCGAGCAGTTCATGACCCAGTTCCTGAAAAACGTCGAAGTGTTTGATACCGGCGGCCGCGGCGCGACCACGACCTTCGCCGAGCGTGGTCTGGGCGACGTGCTGCTCAGCTTCGAATCCGAAGTGAACAACATTCGCAAGCAGTACGAAGCGCAGGGCTTCGAGGTGGTTATTCCGAAAACCAACATCCTGGCTGAGTTCCCGGTGGCGTGGGTGGATAAAAACGTGCAGGCGAACGGCACCGAGAAAGCGGCAAAAGCCTATCTCAATTACCTGTACAGCCCGCAGGCGCAGACCATCATTACCGACTACTACTACCGCGTGAACAATCCGGACGTGATGAACAAGCTGAAAGATAAATTCCCGCAGACCGCGCTGTTCCGCGTGGAAGATCATTTCGGCTCCTGGCCTGAGGTGATGAAAACGCACTTTGCCAGCGGCGGTGAGTTAGACAAACTGCTGGCGGCGGGGCGTAAGTAATGTTTGCAGTCTCGACAAAACGCGTGCTGCCGGGCTTTACCTTAAGCCTCGGGACCAGCCTGCTGTTCGTCTGCCTGATCCTGCTGTTGCCGCTCAGCGCGCTGGTGATGCAGCTCTCTGAGATGAGCTGGGCGCAGTACTGGGACGTGGTCACCAACCCGCAGGTGGTGGCGGCCTATAAGGTGACGCTGCTGTCGGCGTTTGTTGCCTCCATTTTTAACGGCGTGTTTGGCCTGCTGATGGCGTGGATCTTAACCCGCTATCGCTTCCCGGGCCGTACGCTGCTTGATGCCCTGATGGATCTGCCGTTTGCGCTGCCGACGGCGGTTGCGGGCTTAACCCTCGCGTCGCTCTTCTCCGTGAACGGGCTGTACGGCGAGTGGCTGGCGAAATTTGACATCAAGGTGACCTATACCTGGCTCGGGATCGCGGTGGCGATGGCCTTTACCAGCATCCCGTTTGTGGTGCGTACCGTGCAGCCGGTACTGGAAGAGCTGGGTCCGGAATACGAAGAAGCGGCGGAAACGCTGGGCGCCACGCGCTGGCAGAGCTTCCGTAAAGTGGTTCTGCCGGAGCTCTCTCCGGCGCTGATGGCGGGCGTCGCGCTGTCGTTTACCCGCAGTCTGGGTGAGTTCGGCGCGGTGATTTTTATCGCCGGGAACATCGCCTGGAAAACGGAAGTCACCTCGCTGATGATTTTCATCCGCCTGCAGGAGTTTGATTATCCGGCGGCGAGCGCGATTGCCTCGGTGATTCTGGCGGCCTCGCTGCTGCTGCTGTATTCGATTAACACTCTGCAAAGTCGCTTTGGTCGACGTGTGGTAGGTCACTGATGGCGGAAGTTACGCAATTGAAGCGATACGATGCGCCCCGCATCAACTGGGGTAAATGGTTTCTGATTGGCGTGGGCGTGCTGGTTTCCGCCCTCATTCTCGTCGTGCCGACGATTTATATCTTCGTCCAGGCGTTCAGCAAGGGGCTGATACCCGCGCTGGAGAACCTGGCGAACCCGGACATGCTGCACGCCATCTGGCTGACGGTGCTGATTGCGTTAATCACCGTGCCGGTGAACCTGGTCTTCGGTACGCTGCTGGCCTGGCTGGTGACGCGCTTTAACTTCCCGGGACGTCAGCTGCTGCTGACCCTGCTGGATATTCCGTTTGCCGTGTCGCCTGTTGTGGCCGGTCTGGTTTACCTGCTCTTTTACGGCTCCAACGGCCCGCTGGGCGGCTGGCTGGATGAACATAACCTGCAGATCATGTTCGCCTGGCCGGGCATGGTGCTGGTGACCATCTTCGTGACCTGTCCGTTCGTGGTACGTGAGCTGGTGCCGGTGATGTTAAGCCAGGGCAGCAATGAAGACGAAGCGGCCGTTCTGCTTGGCGCCTCCGGCTGGCAGATGTTCCGTCGCGTCACGCTGCCGAACATCCGCTGGGCACTGCTCTATGGCGTGGTGCTGACCAACGCCCGCGCGATTGGTGAATTTGGTGCGGTGTCGGTGGTGTCCGGCTCGATCCGCGGCGAAACCCTGTCGCTGCCGTTACAGATTGAATTACTGGAACAGGACTACAACACCGTCGGTTCCTTTACTGCCGCAGCGTTGCTGACGCTGATGGCGATTTTGACCCTGTTTTTGAAGAGTGTGGTGCAGTGGCGTTTAGAGAATCAGGAAAAACGTCAGCATCAGGAGGGAAATCATGAGCATTGAGATTGCCAATATTAAGAAGTCTTTTGGTCGCACCCAGGTGCTGAATGATATCTCACTGGATATCCCTTCCGGACAAATGGTGGCGCTGCTGGGGCCGTCTGGCTCGGGCAAAACGACGCTGCTGCGGATCATCGCCGGGCTTGAGCACCAGACCAGCGGGCACATCCGCTTCCACGGCACCGACGTGAGCCGCCTGCACGCCCGCGATCGTAAAGTCGGCTTTGTCTTCCAGCATTATGCGCTGTTCCGCCACATGACCGTTTTCGACAATATCGCCTTTGGCCTGACGGTGCTGCCACGTCGTGAACGCCCGGATGCAGCAACCATTAAGGCGAAAGTAACCAAACTGCTGGAGATGGTGCAACTGGCGCATCTGGCGGACCGTTTCCCGGCGCAGCTTTCCGGCGGGCAGAAGCAGCGCGTGGCGCTGGCGCGCGCGCTGGCCGTTGAGCCGCAAATACTGCTGCTGGATGAACCCTTCGGCGCGCTGGATGCGCAGGTGCGCAAAGAGCTGCGTCGCTGGCTGCGCCAGCTGCATGAAGAGCTGAAATTCACCAGCGTCTTCGTGACCCACGATCAGGAAGAGGCGATGGAAGTCGCGGACCGCGTGGTGGTCATGAGCCAGGGCAACATCGAGCAGGTTGACGAGCCGGAACAGCTCTGGCGCGAGCCGGCGACCCGCTTCGTGCTGGAGTTTATGGGCGAGGTGAACCGACTGCAGGGCACCATTCGCGGCGGTCAGTTCCACGTCGGCGCGCACCGCTGGCCGCTGGGCTACACCTCCGCGCATCAGGGGCCGGTCGATCTGTTCCTGCGCCCGTGGGAAGTGGACGTCAGCCGCCGCACCAGCCTGGATTCCCCGCTGCCGGTGCAGGTCCTGGAAGCTAGCCCTAAAGGACACTACACCCAATTGGTGGTACAGCCGCTGGGCTGGTATACCGAGCCGCTGACCGTGGTCATGCGCGACGACGTCCCGCCGCACCGGGGAGAGCGCCTGTTTGTCGGGCTGCAGCATGCGCGCATCTATCACGGTAAGGAGCGGATTGAGACGCGCGAGGATATTGCTCTGGCGGAGTCAGCCTGATAGGTTATTGAGTATGTTTTTCGCCCGGTGGCGTGATGCTTACCGGGCTTTTTATTGAGTAAAAATCGTGAATACACTCGAACACACCATCGGCAACACCCCTCTGGTCAAGCTTCAGCGCATGGGATGTGCCAACGGCAGCGAAATCTGGGTCAAACTCGAAGGCAACAACCCGGCAGGGTCGGTGAAAGATCGTGCGGCGCTGTCGATGGTTGTCCAGGCCGAGAAACGCGGTGAAATTAAGCCAGGCGATGTGCTGATTGAAGCCACCAGCGGCAACACCGGTATCGCGCTGGCAATGATTGCGGCGCTGAAAGGCTACCGCATGAAGCTGCTGATGCCGGACAATATGAGCCAGGAGCGCCGCGCCGCGATGCGCGCCTATGGGGCCGAGCTGATTCTGGTAACTAAAGAGCAGGGGATGGAAGGGGCGCGAGACTTAGCGTTAGCAATGGCCCAGCGCGGCGAAGGTAAACTGCTCGATCAGTTCAATAACCCGGACAACCCGTACGCGCACTACACCACCACCGGGCCGGAAATCTGGCAGCAAACCGGCGGGCGCATCACCCATTTTGTCTCCAGCATGGGCACCACCGGCACCATTACCGGCGTGTCGCGTTTTTTGCGCGAGCAGGAGAAACCGGTCACCATCGTTGGCCTGCAGCCGGAAGAGGGGAGCAGTATTCCGGGCATTCGCCGCTGGCCTGCGGAGTATATGCCAGGCATCTTTAATGCGCAGCTGGTGGATCGGGTGCTGGATATTCATCAGCGCGAGGCGGAGAATACCATGCGTGAACTGGCCGTGCGTGAAGGCATCTTCTGCGGGGTCAGCTCGGGGGGCGCGGTAGCGGGGGCGTTGCGCGTGGCGCAGGCAAATCCCGGTGCGGTCGTGGTGGCGATAATTTGCGACCGCGGCGATCGCTATTTGTCTACCGGCGTCTTTGGTGAAGAGAGTTATTCGCAGGGGGCGGGGATTTAAGCGTCATGGAGATGATTCTATTCCGGGATAACACCCGGGCGCAGCAAACCGACATTGTCGCGGTGCAGTCGCAGGTGGTGTACGGCAGCGTGGGTAACAGCATTGCGGTGCCGAATATTCGTACCCACAGGCTGAACGTCACCGCCGTGCCGACGGTGCTGTTTAGCAACACGCCGCACTACGATACCTTCTACGGCGGGGTGATCCCCGACGAGTGGTTCAGCGGCTACCTGAAGGCGCTGGAAGAGCGCGAGATCCTGCGCGAGCTTAAAGCGGTCACTACCGGCTATATGGGCAGCGCCAGCCAGATCGCGCTGCTGGCGCAGTGGCTGAAAGCGGTCAAAGCGCAGCATCCTGACCTGCTGGTGCTGGTCGACCCGGTTATCGGCGATATAGACAGCGGAATGTACGTGAAGCCGGATATCCCGGAAGCCTACCGGGAACACCTGCTGCCGCTGGCGCAGGGGATTACGCCAAACGTTTATGAGCTGGAAGTATTGAGCGGTAAGTCGTGCCGAACGCCGGAAAGCGCTATTGCCGCCGCGCAGGGGTTGCTTTCTGACACTCTGAAATGGGTGGCGATCACCAGCGCGCCGGTCGCCGATGACCCGCAAAACATCCACGTGGTGCTGGTGACGCGTGAGGGCGTGACCGTCAGCGCGCATCCGCGCGTAGAAACCGATCTGAAAGGGACGGGGGATCTGTTCTGTTCAGAACTGGTGAGCGGAATTGTTGAGGGGAAAACCGTTGCTGATGCCATTCGCATGGCCGGGGATCGGGTGACTGACGTGATGCTTTATACCCAGTCGAAAGGCTACGACGAGCTTATCCTCCCTGCATAAACAAAAATGGCGCCCGAAGGCGCCATTTTTCTGTGCGGCAAGAATTACTTCTTGATGCGGATAACCGGGGTTTCGCCCACGGTGACGCTGCCAGACAGTTTGATCAGTTCTTTGATTTCGTCCATGTTGGAGATAACAACCGGCGTCAGGGTAGACTTGGCTTTTTCTTCCAGCAGTGGCAGATCGAATTCAATCACCGGGTCGCCAACTTTAACACGCTGGCCTTCTTCCGCGATACGCTTGAAGCCTTCGCCTTTCAGTTCAACGGTGTCGATACCGAAGTGAACGAACAGTTCGATACCGCTATCAGATTCGATAGAGAACGCATGGTTGGTTTCAAAAATTTTACCGATGGTGCCGTCAACTGGAGCAACCATTTTGTTGCCAGTTGGTTTGATAGCAATGCCATCACCAACGATTTTCTCAGCAAACACTACATCCGGCACGTCTTCGATGTTGACGATCTCGCCGGAGAGCGGAGCAACAATCTCAATAGTTCCGGAGTCTTTCTTATCATCAGAAACCAGAGATTTCAGTTTATCGAACAAACCCATGATCTTCTCCTAAGCAGTAATTTGGGCCGCATCTCGTGGATTAGCAGATTGTTTTTTCTTCAATGAACTTGTTAACCAGCGTCATTAACTCGTCCGTTGTCGGTTGAGCAAGAGCCTGCTCTGCTAACACCTTCGCATCTTCGAAGTTCGTGTTACGGATAATCTTCTTAATGCGCGGGATGGAAATGGCGCTCATAGAGAATTCGTCCAGACCCATACCCAGCAACAGAAGTGTAGCACGTTCGTCGCCTGCAAGCTCACCACACATGCCAGTCCATTTACCTTCTGCATGAGAAGCATCAATAACTTGCTTGATCAAGTTCAGTACGGACGGTGACATTGGCTGGTAGAGATGTGAAATCATATCATTACCACGGTCAACTGCCAGGGTGTACTGCGTTAAATCATTGGTACCGATACTAAAGAAATCAACTTCTTTGGCTAAATGACGCGCAATGGTCGCCGCTGCTGGTGTTTCCACCATCACGCCGATCTCAATTGACTCGTCAAATGCTTTACCTTCGTCGCGCAGTTCCTGTTTGTAGATTTCGATCTCTTTCTTCAGTGCACGCACTTCTTCAACAGAGATGATCATCGGGAACATGATGCGCAGCTTACCGAAAGCGGAGGCACGCAGGATAGCGCGAACCTGGTCACGCAGGATCTCTTTACGATCCATCGCGATACGCACGGCACGCCAGCCCAGGAACGGGTTCTCTTCTTTCGGGAAGTTCATGTACGGCAGCTCTTTGTCGCCACCGATGTCCATGGTACGGACGATAACCGCCTGTGAGCCACACGCTTCTGCAACGGCTTTATACGCAGCAAACTGCTCTTCTTCCGTAGGCAGCGCGTCGCGGTCCATGAACAGGAATTCTGTACGATAGAGACCAACACCTTCCGCACCGTTGCGCTCAGCGCCATCAACGTCGCGTACGGTACCGATGTTTGCGCACACTTCTACCTGATGGCCGTCCAGGGTGATGGCTGGCAGGTCTTTCAGCTTAGCGAGTTCCGCTTTTTCAGTCGCAACCTGCTCCTGAACCGCGCGCAGTTTTTCGATCTCCTCGTTAGTTGGGTTGACGTAAACCAGATTGTTTACGGCATCCAGAATCAGATAGTCGCCGTTTTTCACCTGAGAGGTGACGCTACCGGTGCCCACGATGGCAGGCAGTTCCAGAGAACGCGCCATGATTGAGGTGTGGGAGGTACGGCCACCCGCGTCGGTGATGAAACCAAGGACCTTTTTCAGGTTCAGCTGTGCGGTTTCAGACGGGGTGAGGTCAGCGGCAACCAGGATCACTTCATCCTGAATCGCGCTCAGGTCGATAATGGCCAGGCCCAGGATGTTGCGCAGCAGGCGCTTACCGATGTCACGTACGTCAGCCGCACGCTCTTTCAGGTATTCATCATCCAGCTCTTCCAGGGCAGTTGCCTGACCTTCGATAACTTCATGCGCAGCCGCGTCGGCCGTCATGCCTTTATCTTTAATCAGGGCTATGATTTCCTGCTCCAGCTCCTCATCTTCGAGCAGCATGATATGCCCTTCGAAGATGGCTTCTTTTTCTTCACCGAAAGTTTCGCCAGCTTTAGTTTTGATCGCTTCCAGTTGCGCAGATGCCTTGGCACGACCGCTCAGAAAACGTTCAACTTCCTGATCAACCTTGTCGGCAGAAATTTTTTTCCGGTCGATGACGATCTCGTCTTCTTTCAGCAGCAGTGCTTTGCCGAAAGCGATACCCGGGGATGCTAAAATGCCTGAAATCATAACCCTACCTTACTTGTGACTGATATTTAAAAGAACCCGGAAACTTACTCGAGCTCAGCCATCAGTTTAACCAGATGCTCAACTGCTTTCTGCTCGTCTTCACCTTCAGCAGAGATGGTAACAACGGTGCCCTGAGTCAGGCCCAGAGTCTGCAGTTTGAACAGGCTTTTTGCGCTAGCGCTTTTGCCGTTGGAAGTTACAGTGATTTCAGAAGTGAAGCCTTTCGCTTCTTTAACAAACTGAGCAGCAGGGCGGGTGTGCAGACCGTTCGGAGCGGTAATGGTAACTTCTTGCTGGAACATTGTATTTCCCCAACTTATAGGTTTAGTGTTGTGGAACTAAAGTCTAGCCTGGCGGCTTAACTTTAGCCTGTATTGTTAGCGCTGACGTTTCAATCGTCATTAAACATTATGCAGCGAAAGGAAGACTTGAACCAAATCATAAAATCGATTCAGCAAGGGTATTTCGTTCACTGATTAATTTCACGCTTCAAAATAATTGCTGGTTTAAATACCAGACACATCGGGGTGAAGCAATGCCAGGAGGGGCAAAAGTCTGAAGCAGGTCACAAAAAAGCACCCGAAAAGGTGCTTTTTTACGCGTTATTAACATACTGGCACTACTGTTGCAGCTCTTTTTCCGTGAACAGATCGGCAAACAGTGCGGTGCTCAGGTAACGCTCACCCGAGGAAGGAAGGATAACCACAATATTCTTATTGGTAAAGGCTTCATCTTCCTGAAGTTTGAGCGCTGCCGCAACGGCCGCACCGGAAGAGATACCCGCCAGAATGCCTTCTTCATCCATCAGACGACGCGCGGTAGAGATGGCTTCTTCGTTCGTGATGGCAACGACTTTATCGATCAGCTTCAGATCCAGGTTACCCGGAATGAAGCCCGCGCCGATGCCCTGAATTTTATGCGGGCCAGGCTTGAGCTCTTCGCCCGCCAGCGCCTGAGCGATAACCGGGGAGTCGGTAGGTTCAACGGCAACGGTAATCAGCTCTTTTTTACCTTTTGTGCCTTTAATATAGCGAGACACGCCGGTCAGCGTGCCGCCGGTGCCGACGCCGGAGATAAATACGTCAACCTGGCCGTCAGTATCTTCCCAGATTTCCGGGCCGGTGGTCTTCTCGTGAATTTCAGGGTTAGCCGGGTTGCTGAACTGCTGCAGCAGAAGATATTTCGCCGGATCGCTGGCCACGATCTCTTCCGCTTTCTGAATGGCACCTTTCATGCCCTTCGCGCCTTCGGTCAGGACCAGGTTCGCCCCCAGCGCTTTGAGCAGTTTGCGACGTTCGATGCTCATGGTTTCCGGCATGGTCAGGGTCAGCTTGTAGCCGCGTGCGGCAGCAACATAGGCCAGAGCGATACCGGTGTTACCGCTGGTCGGTTCCACCAGCTCAACGCCTGGCTTCAGCACGCCGCGTTTTTCAGCATCCCAAATCATGTTTGCACCGATGCGGCATTTTACGCTGAAGCTCGGGTTGCGTGATTCGACCTTCGCCAGAATGCGTCCATTACCGATACGGTTCAGTCGAACCAGGGGCGTATGACCGATAGTCAGCGAGTTGTCTTCATAAATCTTACTCATGGCCTGTCCTTAACTGTATGAAATTGGGATACCGACCCAGCATACCTGCTAAGCAGGTAGGGGGAAGTAAGGAATTCGCATATCTATATACTGCAAGGAAATAATGGGGATCAGTATGGAATAAGGGGCGGCATAAGCCACCCCTGCTTTACACATTTTTGCATTATTTCCATAACGCGTGCTTAGCACGATAACAGTCCACCCACATCGCCGTCGCGCCGCAAACCGCAACCGGCATGATGAACAAGTTAAGGAAGGGAATCATGGTGAACAGGCTGGTCAGCGCGCCGAACTGCATATTGGCGACCTTCCGGGTGCGCAGCGCGGTGCGCATCGCTTTGAACGGCACCTTGTGGTTATCGAACGGATAGTCGCAGTACTGGATGGCCAGCATCCAGGCGCTGAACAGAAACCACAGCACCGGCGCAACCGTCTGGCCAATGCCGGGGACAAAGTAGAGGGCAAGGAGTACAACCGCGCGGGGGAGGTACCAGGCAAACTTCTGCCACTCGCGCTTCATAATGCGCGGGATATCTTTCACGATCCCCAGCACGCCCGTGTCCGGTGGCGTCGCGCCGGTAAGCCGCGCCTCCAGCTGTT
Source organism: Enterobacter cloacae complex sp. 385G4 (assembly GCF_057320665.1). Taxonomy (NCBI): domain Bacteria; kingdom Pseudomonadati; phylum Pseudomonadota; class Gammaproteobacteria; order Enterobacterales; family Enterobacteriaceae; genus Enterobacter; species Enterobacter cloacae complex sp. 385G4. The sequence goes on along the minus strand of NZ_JBXWDD010000008.1, from coordinate 37,598 downwards.
CCGCCAGCAGGCCGTTAAACGGCGCGGCTATCCAGTTCGCGATCGTTGAGAATAAATAGCCGAATACCAGCAGCACGGAGATGACCGCCACCGGCCAGAGCAGGTAGTTAAGCCACTGCAGCCAGTCCGGCACGTAGCTCATCAGCGACGGGATCCAGCTTTCGAGCTTTGTGAACAGCCACCAGAACGCGCCGCCCATCAGAATAATGTTGATCAGCAGCGGCAGAATGACGAAGCGACGGATACCTGGCAGTGAAACCAGCTTCCAGCCCTGAGAAAAATACCAGACGCCGCTGCGCGGGGGAGAAGACGATGTTGAAACCATAACCAGGCTGTACTCCTTTTTTCACAACCAGTGGAATTGCCCGCCTATATTATCCACTTGCGGACCAATGACCAGTTCGGAAATGTTCGAAAAACCAGCAAAAAGCACGATTTACTTCATCTTTATGCTGCGAATGCTCTGCACACACTTGCACTTGACGTAAACGGCAAATACTCTTAGTGAGTAAATGTTTGCCGTGGTGGCAAGGTGTTAGAACAACAGAGAATATAATGATGCAGGATTTGCGTCTGATATTAATCATTGTTGGCGCGATCGCCATAATCGCTTTACTGGTACATGGTTTCTGGACCAGCCGTAAAGAGCGTTCCTCGATGTTTCGCGATCGCCCACTGAAGCGCATGAAGTCCAGTCGTGATGATGATGACACTGAAGATGACATCACCAGTAGCGACGACGACGGCGTGGGTGAAGTTCGTGTTCATCGGGTCAATACTGCGCCCGGCGCGGCTCATGGGGAGCATGAAGCCCCCCGCGCTCCGCAGCACCAGTATCAACCGCCGTATGCCTCTGCCCAGCCGCGCCAGCCAGCGCCGCAGCCAGTGGAAGAACCTGTACGTCAGCCGCCGCAACCGCCTGTCCAACAGCAGCCCGCTGCGCCACAGCCGGTTCAACAGCAACCTGTGCAGCAGCCCGTGCAACAGCAACCTGCGCAGCAGCCGCAGCAGCCTGTTCATGTACAGCCTGCGCCGCAGCCCGCTCCGGCTCCGCACGTTGAGCCAGAGCCGGTCGCCGAGCCTGAACCGGTTGTTGAAAAGCCGCAGCGTAAAGAAGCGGTGATCATCATGAACGTGGCCGCGCATCACGGCAGCCATCTCAACGGTGACGTGTTGCTCAACAGTATTCAACAGGCAGGCTTCAAGTTTGGCGATATGAATATTTTCCATCGCCACCTGAGCCCTGACGGTAGTGGTCCGGCGCTGTTTAGCCTGGCCAATATGGTCAACCCAGGCACCTTTGACCCGGAAATGACCGGTGATTTCGTGACGCCGGGTGTCACTATCTTTATGCAGGTGCCGTCCTACGGCGACGAGCTGCAAAACTTCAAGCTGATGCTGCAGTCCGCTCAGCACATCGCTGATGAAGTGGGTGGTGTGGTGCTCGACGATCAGCGTCGAATGATGACCCCGCAGAAGCTGCGCGAGTATCAGGACCGCATCCGCGAAGTGAAGGAAGCCAACGCGTAATTGTCGCGTTTACTTCAACTCCTCCTCAACCCCCGCCTGTCGGGGGTTTTTTCTCATTGATGGTGCGATATGGACTCAATCGAACAACAACTCACTGAACTGCGAACCACGCTTCGCCATCATGAATATCTCTATCATGTTATGGACGCACCGGAAGTGCCTGATGCGGAGTATGACCGGCTGATGCGCGAGCTGCGCGAGCTGGAGGCGCAGCACCCGGAACTGATTACGCCAGATTCTCCGACCCAGCGCGTCGGCGCCGAGCCGCTGGGGGCTTTCAGCCAGGTGCGTCACGAAGTGCCGATGCTGTCGCTGGACAACGTCTTTGATGAAGAGAGCTTCCTCGCGTTTAACAAGCGCGTGCAGGACCGTCTGAAAAGCAGCGATTCCCTCACATGGTGCTGCGAGTTGAAGCTCGACGGCCTGGCGGTCAGCCTTCTCTATGAAAACGGCGTGCTGGTGCGCGCCGCCACGCGTGGCGACGGTACGACGGGTGAAGACATCACCACTAACGTGCGAACCATCCGCGCGATCCCGCTGAAGCTGCAGGGAGACAACATTCCCGCGCGTCTGGAAGTGCGCGGCGAGGTGTTCCTGCCGCAGGCGGGATTCGAGAAAATTAACGAAGAGGCGCGTCGCACCGGCGGGAAAGTGTTTGCTAACCCGCGTAACGCGGCGGCAGGCTCTCTGCGCCAGCTTGACCCGCGCATCACCGCGAAGCGACCGCTTACTTTCTTCTGCTACGGCGTCGGTATTCTGGAAGGTGGTGAGTTACCGGATACGCACCTCGGGCGTCTGCTGCAGTTTAAAGCCTGGGGCCTGCCGGTGAGCAACCGCGTTCAGCTCTGCGACTCGCCGGAAGCGGTGCTGGCGTTCTACCACAAAGTGGAAGAGGACCGTCCGACGCTCGGCTTTGATATCGATGGCGTTGTCATCAAGGTCAATTCGCTGGCGCTGCAGGAGCAGCTGGGCTTTGTGGCGCGTGCACCGCGCTGGGCGGTGGCGTTTAAATTCCCTGCCCAGGAGCAGATGACCTTCGTTCGCGACGTGGAATTTCAGGTGGGCCGTACGGGCGCTATTACTCCGGTCGCTCGACTGGAGCCGGTGCAGGTCGCAGGCGTGCTGGTGAGTAACGCTACGCTGCACAACGCCGATGAAATCGAACGCCTCGGCCTGCGCATCGGTGACAAAGTGGTGATTCGCCGCGCGGGCGATGTTATCCCACAGGTGGTGAACGTTGTTGAGTCAGAACGTCCTGATGATACGCGCGAGGTCGTTTTCCCGACCCACTGCCCGGTATGCGGCTCTGACGTAGAGCGTGTGGAAGGCGAAGCGGTGGCCCGCTGTACGGGCGGCCTGATCTGCGGCGCGCAGCGTAAAGAGTCGCTTAAGCACTTTGTTTCCCGTCGCGCAATGGACGTTGACGGCATGGGCGACAAGATTATCGATCAGCTGGTTGAGAAAGAGTATGTCCATACGCCAGCGGATCTGTTCAGGCTCACGGCGGGCAAACTGACCGGTCTGGATCGCATGGGGCCGAAGTCAGCCCAGAACGTGGTTAACGCGCTGGAAGCAGCGAAAGAGACGACCTTCGCCCGCTTCCTGTACGCGCTGGGCATTCGTGAAGTCGGCGAAGCGACGGCGGCAGGTTTAGCCACGTACTTTGGTACGCTGGAGGCGCTGGAAAAGGCAAGCATCGACGAGCTGCAGAAAGTGCCGGACGTCGGCATCGTCGTCGCCACGCACGTCTTTAACTTCTTTGCCGAAGAGAGCAACCGCGAGGTCATCGGCAAGCTGCTGGAAGAGGGCATTAAATGGCCCGCGCCGGTGGTGGTCAACGCCGAAGAAATTGATAGTCCATTTGCCGGTAAAACCGTGGTGCTAACCGGTAGCCTTAGCCAGCTTTCACGCGACGATGCAAAAGCGCGTCTGGTGGCGCTGGGGGCCAAAGTGGCGGGCAGCGTGTCGAAGAAAACCGACCTGGTGATTGCCGGCGAAGCTGCGGGTTCGAAGCTGGCGAAAGCCCAGGAGCTCGGCATTGAGGTTATCGACGAAGCGGAAATGATGCGCCTGTTAGGAGAGTAACGTGGAGAAAGAGCAGCTCGTTGAGATCGCCAATACGGAAATGCCGTTCGGTAAATATAAGGGCCGCAGGCTGATCGATTTGCCGGAGGAGTACCTGCTGTGGTTCGCCCGCAAGGACGAATTCCCCGCCGGGCGCCTGGGCGAGCTGATGGCTATCACGTTACTGATCAAAACCGAGGGGCTGACCCAGCTGGTGCAGCCCCTGAAGCGTCCTTAAGCCTTCGCGGCGCGGGTCTCTTCCTGCGCCAGCTTTTCCGTCTGGCGCTTGTAGCGACGCGCCAGCACCGCGCAGACCATCAGCTGGATCTGATGGAAAATCATCAGCGGCAGCACCATCATCCCGATCACCGAGGTGGGGAACAGAATGTTCGCCATCGGGATGCCGTTCGCCAGGCTCTTTTTGGAGCCGCAGAAGACGATGGTGATCTCATCGGCTTTGCTGAAGCCGCATTTGCGCGCCACAAAAACGTTCACCGCAATGACAATTGCCAGCAGAACGAGGCTGACCACCACGATAAACAGCAGCGAGCCTGCGCCCACCTTATGCCAGATCCCGTTCACGACCGCTTCGCTGAAGGCGGAATAGACCACCAGCAGGATCGACGACTGGTCGGTTTTGGAGATCCATTTCTTATGCTTCGCCACGAACGCCCCGGTCCACGGACGCGAGAGATGGCCCAGGACAAACGGCAGCAGCAGCTGCAGGCAGATTTTACCGACCTGCTCAAGGTTACCTTCCGCGCCGTGCATGTTCATCAGCAGGCCCACCAGCAGCGGGGAGACGAAAATCCCTAACAGGCTGGATGCCGATGCGGAGCAGACCGCGGCTGCCACGTTCCCTCCGGCAAGAGAAGTAAAGGCAATGGCAGACTGCACGGTGGCCGGGAGAATACAGAGGTACAGGAAACCGGTGTAGAGCGCCGGATCGACGTTAACCGGTGCCCACCAGGCAAACAGCACCCCGAGGCTCGGGAACAGAATAAACGTGCTGCACATCACCCAGAGGTGCAGTCGCCAGTGGCTACCGCCAGCGATAATCGCTTCGCGGGAGAGCTTTGCGCCGTGCATAAAGAACAGCAGTGCGATGGCGGCTGTCGTCAGTCCCTCAAAAAAAGGGACGAAACCGCCGCGAGCAGGGAAGAACGAGGCCAGTAAAACGGTGGCCACCAGGGTGAGCGTAAACGGATCAAGAATACGAAATAGTTTCATAATGACTCCTGAAAACAGATGTCGCTATTGTGCTTTTTTCCATTTGAGAAATAAAATTGATTTATTGCATCCATTCATGAATTAAACAGATGAATTATTCCCTACGCCAGCTTCGCATTTTCGTCACCGTCGCCCATGCCCGCAGCTTTAGCCGGGCAGGTGAAATGATCGGCCTGAGCCAGTCGGCGGTCAGCCACAGCGTGAAGGAGCTGGAAAACCAGACCGGCGTTAGATTGCTTGACCGCACCACGCGTGAAGTGGTCCTGACCGAAGCGGGGCAGCAGCTGGCCCTGCGTCTTGAACGGCTGCTTGATGAGCTGAACAGCACGCTCAGAGACGTGGGGAGGCTGGGGCAGCAGCTGTCGGGCACCGTGCGGGTTGCGGCCAGCCAGACGATATCCGCGCACCTTATCCCGCAATGTATTGCCGAGGGAAACCATCGCTATCCTGATATTGATTTTGTCCTGCATGACAGACCGCAGCAGTGGGTGCTGGAGAGCATCCGCCAGGGGGATGTGGATTTTGGTATTGTGATCGATCCTGGCCAGGTGAGCGATCTGGAATGCGAAAGCGTTCTTTCTGAGCCTTTTTTGCTGCTCTGCCGTGACGACGACCCGCTGGCAGCGTTGCTAGAGGTCAGCTGGCAGTCCCTGCAGGGGGCGAACCTGGTTTTACAGGATTATGCCTCAGGCAGCCGCCCGCTGATTGATTCCGCGCTGGTGAATCAGGGCGTTAAGGCAACGATCGTGCAGGAGATTGGTCATCCGGCCACGCTGTTTCCGATGGTGGAAGCCGGAATTGGCATCAGCGTGTTGCCCGCTCTGGCGCTTCCCCTGCCGCAGGGAAGCCAGCTGGCGGTGAAGCGGCTGACGCCCGTTGTCGAACGAAAGCTGATGCTGGTGCGGCGAAAAAATCGTTCGCTCTCGGGTGCGGCGCAGGCCATCTGGGAAGTGGTGCGTATCCAGGCACAACGATTAACCGAGGCCCGCATACGCGATCCACTGTTTAACGCATCAGACGATTAGATGTAGATATCAATCTGATTAGTGTCTGACGGGCTATTCACGCCTTCTACTTTGCCCAGTTTTTGATCCTGCTTCTTCTGAGCTTCTTCGGCCTGCTGGCGCTGCAGTGCGGCGAGCTGTGCCTGCAGCACTTTGATCTGGGTCTGAATCAGTTCCTGCTGCTTCTTCTTCTCATCTGCACTGCCGGGGCTGTTTGCCAGCTCTTTTAACTGCTGGGTCAGCTTTTTGATCTTGTCGAGAATGCGGGTGATTTGCGCAGAGATATCGTTACTGCTCGAAGTGCCACTCGCGCCGCTGGTTTGAATCTGTTGGGTTGAAGCCTGAATGGTCGTCATACTTTTTCCTCGCGTTATAAAACAGAGGTATCGGCACCGACGGGATTAGCTTGAGGAAAATGCGGCAGGTTCATATTTTTATATCGCAGATAGCAAAAAAGCGCCTTTAGGGCGCTTTTTTACATTGGTGGGTCGTGCAGGATGACTCGCTTCGCTCGCCCTTCGGGCCGTCGCCGTAAACGGCTCCGGTGCCTCACTGCGTTCGGCTCGAACCTGCTGCAGGTTCGAATCATCCAGATCGCAGATAGCAAAAAAGCGCCTTTAGGGCGCTTTTTTACATTGGTGGGTCGTGCAGGATTCGAACCTGCGACCAATTGATTAAAAGTCAACTGCTCTACCAACTGAGCTAACGACCCGAAATGGTGGGCGATGACGGGCTCGAACCGCCGACCCCCTCCGTGTAAAGGAGATGCTCTACCAACTGAGCTAATCGCCCATTTCGGAACTGCTGTGATAAGGTGAGAATGGTGGGCGATGACGGGCTCGAACCGCCGACCCCCTCCGTGTAAAGGAGATGCTCTACCAACTGAGCTAATCGCCCAATCTCAATTCTTATCTACACTGCGAGTCTACCGAAGTAGATGGTGGGTGATGACGGGCTCGAACCGCCGACCCCCTCCGTGTAAAGGAGATGCTCTACCAACTGAGCTAATCACCCCCGCTGTGTGGAGTCGCATTATAGGGAGAGTTGAAAATGAGTCAACGCATTTTCTAAAGTTTTTATTCGTTCGTCGTAAAATTAAACAAAACGATCGCAAAACGGGCGGTGGCGCATGATTTCTAAACAAAAACAGCAAACTCCGCCACGATAAAGGGATCGACATTGAGGAATCCCCCCACAGTGATAGAATATTGCCCATCGTTTTTTCCCCGGGATTTGCCGATTGCCGGCATCTTTATAACGTAAGGCCATTTCATGAAAATCAAAACTCGCTTCGCGCCGAGCCCGACAGGCTATCTGCACGTCGGTGGTGCTCGTACTGCTCTCTATTCCTGGCTTTTTGCACGCCACAACCAAGGTGAGTTCGTGCTGCGTATAGAAGATACCGATCTTGAGCGCTCCACGCCGGAAGCAATTGAAGCCATTATGGATGGTATGAACTGGCTGAACCTGCAGTGGGACGAAGGCCCGTATTTCCAGACCAAACGTTTTGACCGCTATAACGCTGTTATTGATGAGATGCTGGTCGCGGGCACGGCGTATAAGTGCTACTGCTCCAAAGAGCGTCTGGATGCGCTGCGTGAAGAGCAGATGGCGAACGGTGAAAAACCGCGCTATGACGGCCGATGCCGCCACGACCACAGCGAGCATGCCGCTGATGAGCCATGCGTGGTGCGTTTTGCTAACCCGCAGGATGGCTCGGTGATTTTCGACGACCAGATCCGTGGCCCGATCGAATTCAGCAACCAGGAGCTGGACGATCTGATCATACGCCGTACCGACGGTTCCCCAACCTATAACTTCTGCGTCGTGGTTGATGACTGGGATATGGAAATTACCCACGTTATCCGTGGTGAAGACCATATCAACAATACCCCACGCCAGATCAACATCCTGAAAGCGCTGAATGCACCTGTTCCGGTCTATGCGCACGTCTCCATGATCAACGGCGACGACGGTAAAAAGCTGTCTAAACGTCACGGTGCGGTCAGCGTCATGCAGTATCGCGACGACGGCTATCTGCCGGAAGCGCTGCTGAACTATCTGGTGCGTCTGGGCTGGGCTCACGGCGACCAGGAGATCTTCAGCCGCGAAGAGATGATCGAACTGTTCTCTCTGAGCTCTGTGAGCAAATCTGCCAGCGCATTCAACACCGACAAGCTGCTGTGGCTCAACCATCACTACATCAATACCATGCCGCCGGAATATGTGGCGACTTACCTGCAGTGGCACATTGAGCAGGCAAACATTGATACCCGCACTGGCCCTGAGCTGGCGGACCTGGTAAAACTGCTCGGCGAGCGCTGCAAAACGCTGAAAGAAATTGCCGAAAGCTGCCGCTATTTCTATGAAGAGTTTGATGAGTTCGACGCCGACGCCGCGAAGAAGCACCTCCGCCCGGTTGCGCGTCAGCCGCTGGAAGTGGTGCGTGACAAGCTTGCTGCGCTCACCGAGTGGACCGCTGAGAATGTGCATCACGCCATTCAGGCGACTGCAGACGAACTGGAAGTGGGCATGGGCAAAGTCGGTATGCCGCTGCGCGTTGCGGTGACCGGCGCGGGTCAGTCTCCGGCGCTGGACGTGACTGTCCATGCCATCGGCAAGTCACGCAGCGTGGCGCGCATCAACAAGGCGCTGGATTTTATTGCAGAACGTGAAAATCAGCAGTAATTAAGCCATCTATAAGAAAAACGGCAGGGTATCCTGCCGTTTTTTTTGCCTTTTATTCGGCAATACCCAGACGAGCAAGAAAACCGCGTATTCCTTCGCGCTTCAGTAAGGTATCCAGACGCTGCTGTTCAAGCTCAGTCATACTCTCCAGCGTTTCGATAATGCCCGGACGCAGACGTGAAGGCTGTTCATTGTAGGATGAGGCCACCTCAGCCAGATGATAAACCGCCTGGCGGTTACGGATAGCCGGGAGGCTCATAATATGCTCCTTCACGCGTGCATCAACGTGAATGAGCCGCGCCCGACCGCCTTTTACGCCATTGAGTCCTTCGGTTTTCCACCCCTGCTGCCGTATCCAGCGATTTACCGTTTGTCTGGCAACACCCAAATTCTCCGCCAGCTCTTCCGTGGTCATTTTGCTACGTAGTCTTTTCATATTAATTCTGGTCGCGAATCCCTAAACGTTGCAACAAACCGGTAATCCCTTCCCGCAATAGTAGCGATGTCATCTGCTTCTGCTCTTCCGGCGTCATTTCATTGGCCAGCGTCAGGAGTAGGGTATGAAGTGAACCGTCAGTGCTGATGCCGTCAGGCACAGCGGATGTTTCCGTTGCCCGGCGTGCGCTGCGGATAAAGTCACGCACCTTTTCGTTCACATGCACCAGGCGCGCTTTTCCCCCCTGGACACCGGGCTTGGGCGACGTTATCCAACCCTCTTTGCGTACCCATTTATTGATGGTCTGTCGGCTATAGCCAGTGAGCAGGGCTAACTCTTCCGGCGTCATTCGTTCCTTGATCATTCAATTTCCTGAATATTCGTGGGGTTAATTAACGGCTCATTTTATAGCACCGTTTTACGTGAAAACGTGACAGGCTTAACTCATGACTGCGAGCAGGCTCGCAAAGTGATTCATTTGCATGATTTTTCGGCGATTGAACCGCGGCTATTGATTTTGCCGTTGACACTCCGCGGCGGAATTCATATTATGCCGCCCGTCAACATGACAGCTTTACGATGGGGCTATAGCTCAGCTGGGAGAGCGCCTGCATGGCATGCAGGAGGTCAGCGGTTCGATCCCGCTTAGCTCCACCAAACTCTGAACCCAACAGAGTGTGGTTAGTAAAGTCACATGTGGGGCTATAGCTCAGCTGGGAGAGCGCTTGCATGGCATGCAAGAGGTCAGCGGTTCGATCCCGCTTAGCTCCACCAAAATTTTAAACCCTCGTCAAAAGACGAGGGTTTTTTTTATGTTTTTGTAACACCCCTCAACGTATTTTGTTGCCAAAATGGTTTTTTTCCATATCCCACCTCAACCGAAATCAATAAATCAGTCTATAAATAGACTTCAACTTGATTCGCGTAATTAATAAACCTATTATCCATGCGGTCAATGATATGAATGGATAATAATCTCCCACAGCTTAATGAATAGAAAATCGTATAATAATGTAAAGATATTTATAATTGCTCTGGCGATCTGTCTGATTGCGGTTCCCGTTTCCCGTTATCTCTCCCCGCGTGCAATTGTTAATGAACACGACGTTTATTTAGCGTGGCTCCCGTTAAGCGTTATGCTGGCGATTATGCTGTTATTGGGGCGCCGCGGTATTCTGCCTATTCTGATAAGTTTTATGGTTGCTAATATATTTAACGTTAATTTAGCACCACTACAATATTCAGTATTACTGTTCTGTCAGACTTTCTCCGTATTCGCTGCCTGCGGTGTTCTGCGCCTTCTGCTGGGCCGGCGATGGCGCTACTGTATGCCCAACAGGCACATTGGGTTACGCATATTTTGGCTCGGCTTTATGGTGCCGATAGGCATTAAAATGTCGATGTATCTCGCTGGCTATTTCTTTGATTTTCCGGTCACAATCTCAACTTTCTTCGGCGAAGGAACGGTAATTTATAACGTTGTTGATATTCAAAGCCTGATATGCGCGGCGATGATTTTTACCATGATGTTCTATTATCCGTTAAGAATGATTATTAATCCTCGTTATGCCATCAAGTTCTGGCGGCGAAGTGTGAAGCCCGTGTTTTTACACAAGAAATCATTATATATATTCGTCTGGCTGATGCTGTTAATCGCCATCATCGCAATTTTATGTGCGCCTTTTGAGTCGCCTGTTATTGCGGGCTATTTGATGCCGATAATTTTCATTCTCTTTACGTTAGCGATTAGCCGTCTGAGCTACGCGCTTATCTCTCTGCTGTGGGCCACCTCTGCGCTTCTGCTGTTGACCTACAACTACAACTTTCTAAACGGAGTGGAGTCGGGCCATTCGCTCTCCTTTATCCTGTCGGTACTGATCTCATTTGCTATCTGCCTGCTTTATATGTCGCGTATCTATCAGCGAAGCGAATGGTTGAAGCAGGGCTGGCAGGACAGAGCGCTCACCGATCCGCTGACAGGATTACCCAACATTCGTGCGCTGGAAGATTTTCTCCTCGACCACCCGGATGCCAAAGTGTGTTGCCTGAGAATGGATAATCTGGAGTTTTTGAGCCGCCATTACGGCATTCTCATGCGGGTGCACTGCAAACGAATGATCACGTCCTCTCTCCAGCCGCTGTTGCAAAAAGATGAGACGCTTTTCCAGCTGCCGGGAAGCGAGCTGGTGCTGGTATTGCTTGGGCAGGGAACGGCCGAGCGCCTCCAGCATATGGTTGATAGGCTGAACAGCCGTAAGATTTTCTGGAACAATACCGGGCTGGATATCGAATTTGGCGCGTCCTGGGGAATGGTCGAAAACGGTGAGAAACTGCACCACACGCTGGGGCAACTGAGCTGGCTGGCCGAGCAATCCTGCGGAGCGCACAACGTTCTTGCGCTGACGAATAGCCTGGAAGCTGCATCAGGACAAACAACGGAGCGTGTCCTGATGCTGGCGCGGATTAAGCACGCCCTGGAGGCGGGGCAGTTCCATTTGTATGCGCAGCCGATCCAGAAGGCGGACGGTAGCGGGTACTACGAAATTCTGGCGCGTATGGAGAGCGAGGGCGAGATCATCACCCCTGACCGCTTTATTCCCCTGATTGCCCAGTTCAACCTCAGCCACCGGTTTGATATGTGCGTCATGGAAAAATTACTGCTGTGGCTGCGCGATCACCCAGCGACGCAGGCTGGCGCCCGTTTCTCTGTCAATCTGATGCCGCTTACGCTGATGCAAAATGAGGTGGCGACTGAGATTTGTGCGCTCTTTGAACGGTACGGCGTTGCGCCTCAGGCTGTCGTGATTGAGATCACCGAAGAGCAGGCCTTCTCCAATTCCGGCTGCAGCATCCACAACATTCAGCAGCTGCGGGATTACGGTTTCAGGATTGCCATCGATGATTTTGGTACCGGCTACGCCAACTACGAGCGTCTGAGACGCCTGCAGGCAGACATCATTAAAATTGACGGCTGTTTCGTGAAAGATATTTGTACTGATGATATGGACGCAATGATCGTCCAGTCGATATGTAATCTGGCGAAGACGAAATCACTGTGCGTGGTGGCCGAATATGTTGAGACGCCAGCGCAGCGGGAGATGCTGCTACGCTTCGGCGTGGACTATCTCCAGGGCTACCTGATAGGCAAACCCAAACCGCTGGAAGAATTGCGGGCATAAAAAAACCGGGAGTAAGACTCCCGGTTTTTTTTTACGGTAAACGTTACAGAACCAGCGCAGCGATAGAAGCAGACAGGACGCTCACCAGGGTGGAGCCGTAAACCAGTTTCAGGCCAAAGCGAGAAACCACGTTACCCTGTTCTTCGTTCAGGCCTTTAATCGCACCGGCGATAATACCGATGGACGAGAAGTTCGCGAAGGAGACCAGGAATACAGACAGAATGCCTTCCGCACGTGGAGAGAGCGTGCTGGCGATTTTCTGCAGATCCATCATCGCAACGAATTCGTTAGAAACCAGTTTGGTCGCCATGATACTGCCCACCTGCAGCGCTTCGTGAGCTGGAACACCCATCACCCATGCGACAGGGTAGAAGATGTAGCCCAGGATGCCCTGGAAGGAGATGCCCAGCACTGCGGCGAACAGGGCGTTCAGTGCGGAGATCAGGGCGATAAAGCCGATCAGCATCGCGGCAACGATAATCGCCACTTTGAAACCGGCCAGGATGTACTCACCCAGCATTTCGAAGAAGCTCTGACCTTCGTGCAGGTTAGACATCTGGATGTTCTCTTCGCTGGCGTCAACGCGATACGGGTTGATCAGCGACAGAACGATAAAGGTGCTGAACATATTCAGAACCAGCGCTGCAACCACATATTTAGGCTCCAGCATGGTCATGTACGCGCCCACGATAGACATGGAAACGGTAGACATCGCGGTTGCCGCCATGGTGTACATGCGGTTACGGGACATTTTGCCGAGGATATCTTTATACGCGATGAAGTTCTCAGACTGACCGAGGATCAGGGAACTTACGGCGTTGAAAGATTCCAGCTTGCCCATGCCGTTTACTTTGGATAACAGGAAACCAATGCCACGAATAACGAACGGCAGAACGCGGATGTGCTGCAGAATACCGATCAGCGCGGAGATGAAGACGATTGGGCACAGTACCTTCAGGAAGAAGAATGCCAGACCTTCGTCGTTCATTTTACCGAAGACAAAGTTTGTCCCTTCGTTGGCGAATCCGAGCAGTTTTTCGAACATTTCGGAGAAGCCTTTCACGAAGCCGAGGCCTACGTTGGAGTTCAGGAAGAACCACGCAAGTAAAACTTCAATGACCAGCAGCTGGACAACATAACGAATACGAATTTTTTTGCGGTCTGTGCTGACCAGCAATGCGAGTGCAGTAACGACAACAAGTGCCAGGACAAAATGAAGGACGCGGTCCATATTTGCTCCAAATATGAGGCAGGTTTAATTTTCGTGCACATTCTATGTAACAAGCGAAAAGAAAACGAGATCAGGGACACACTATAGTTACATCCTGTGACGAGTCTCAAAATTAGTGATCCACAATACATTTTTGTTATGTTAGGTAAATGAGTGAAAAGTTAAGTTTGTGTGCTACGCTTCACAAATGACCGCGCATTTTCACATTCTGTGATGTCGCACCACCTGCCCATCTATTGTTCTTAGCTATCAGAGAAATCATTTTAAACACTCTAAATGATCTTGATAATCATTCTCATTTTGATAGCATTAAACATAGCAAAGGCTATATTTCCAGAGGCAGATAATGACAAACAGTCGCGTAGAGGGTAGCAGTGGTAGAGCCGCGCGCAAGTTGCGGTTCGCATTAATGGGACCTGCTTTTATTGCTGCCATCGGCTATATCGATCCGGGTAATTTTGCGACCAATATTCAGGCCGGGGCCAGTTTCGGCTATAAGCTGCTGTGGGTGGTCGTCTGGGCAAACCTGATGGCGATGCTGATTCAGATGCTCTCTGCAAAACTGGGGATTGCCACGGGTAAAAACCTGGCGGAGCAAATTCGCGACCATTATCCCCGTCCGGCGGTGTGGCTCTACTGGGTTCAGGCGGAAATTATCGCCATGGCAACCGATCTCGCTGAATTTATCGGGGCAGCGATTGGCTTTAAGCTGATTCTGGGCGTGTCGCTGTTACAGGGAGCGGTGCTGACCGGGATTGCCACATTCCTGATCCTGATGCTGCAACGTCGGGGTCAAAAACCGCTGGAGAAGGTCATTGGTGGCCTGCTGCTGTTTGTTGCTGCGGCGTACATCGTCGAGCTGATTTTCTCACAGCCGAATCTGGCGCAGCTCGCGAAAGGCATGGTGATCCCAAGCCTGCCAACCTCGGAAGCGGTTTTCCTGGCCGCCGGGGTCCTTGGGGCGACCATTATGCCCCATGTCATTTATTTGCACTCCTCGTTGACCCAGCATCTGCACGGCGGGACGCGTAAAGAACGCTACTCGGCAACCAAATGGGATGTGGCAATCGCCATGACCATCGCGGGTTTTGTGAATCTGGCGATGATGGCCACCGCAGCCGCCGCTTTCCACTTTAACGGTCATACTGGTGTCGCCGATCTCGACCAGGCTTACCTCACGCTCGAGCCGTTACTGAGCCATGCTGCTGCCACGATATTTGGTCTGAGCCTGGTTGCCGCCGGTCTCTCCTCCACGGTGGTGGGGACGCTGGCAGGACAGGTGGTGATGCAGGGATTTGTTCGCTTCCATATTCCATTGTGGGTGCGTCGTTTTATCACCATGCTTCCGTCGTTTATCGTGATTATGATGGGGCTCGATCCAACGCGAATTCTGGTGATGAGCCAGGTGTTGCTGAGCTTTGGTATTGCGCTGGCGCTGGTGCCGCTGCTGATTTTCACCAGCAATAAAACTCTGATGGGCGAACTGGTTAATACGACGCTGGTGAAACGGGCCGGGTGGGCCATCGTGGTGGTCGTCGTGGCGCTGAACTTGTGGTTGTTGGTGGGAACCGCGCTGGGTCTTTAACAAAAAAGGAGCCGCAGGGGCTCCTTTTGGATTAATGATGATGGCCGTGACCATGACCTTTGCCGCGACCCCAGCCGCGACGGTCGTCACGATCCCGCCAGCCTTCACGGTAACCGCGCTCATAGGCGTTGTCTTTATACCAGCCGCGGTGTCTGCCGTTGTCATGTTTCCACCAGCGATCGCCGCGCCACTCATAGTGACGGTGCCAGTAATCACGGTCGCGCCAGTAGCCACCGTCCCAGTATCTGCCGTAGTCGTCACGATCGCCAATTTGTAATTTTACTGATGGCAACAGGGTGATTTCGCCCGCAGTGGCGACGAGCGGGGCCGAAGCCAGTAATACCGCTGCAAGAATCAGTGACCTGAACATACTCTTTCTCCTTCACGATCGGGGCCTTCGTGGGGCCTGTTAACGCAATATTACGAGTTGGTAAAGGCTCGTTTCATCGCCTCAACTCCGAATTCCCGAGGGAGAGCACTTTTTGCTAAAAGTGGTTTTATTTTGAACTGCTCAGGATCTGGTCGATTAGGGAAAGTTCTTCTGCGGTAAACTGGCGGTTTTCCAGCATACCCACGGCATCATCAATCTGAGCCGTTTTGCTGGCACCGATCAGTACCGACGTGACCTCCTCATGGCGTAACACCCAGGCAAGCGCCATCTGCGAGAGTTTCTGGCCGCGGCTTTCTGCCAGGGCGTTTAGCTGGCGCACCTTCTCAAGCTTCTCTTCGGTGATCTGTTCCGGGTTAAGGAATTGACTGCCGCTTGCCGCACGGGAATCGGCGGGAATACCGTTAAGATACCGGTTGGTCAACTGTCCCCCTGCCAGCGGCGAGAAGGGAATACAGCCGACCCCTTTTTCCTGCAGAACATCCAGCAAACCCTCTTCCGGCGCACGTTCGAACATTGAGTATTTCGGCTGGAGGATCAGGCAGGGCGTGCCCAGGTCATTCAGGATATCAATCGCTTTTCGCGCCAGCTCGGCAGGATAGTTGGATAACCCGACATACAGGGCTTTGCCCTGGCGCACCAGATGGTCAAGCGCTTTCATGGTTTCCTGCAGCGGCGTTTCCGGGTCAGGACGGTGATGATAGAAGATATCGACATATTCCAGCCCCATGCGCTTCAGGCTTTGATCGAGGCTTGCCAGCAGATATTTACGCGATCCCCA
Organism: Enterobacter cloacae complex sp. 385G4; assembly: GCF_057320665.1. Lineage (NCBI taxonomy): Bacteria > Pseudomonadati > Pseudomonadota > Gammaproteobacteria > Enterobacterales > Enterobacteriaceae > Enterobacter > Enterobacter cloacae complex sp. 385G4. Next base: position 21,482 of record NZ_JBXWDD010000008.1, on the reverse strand, counting down.
GTCGCCGTAAGGGCCGTCCCACATGGTATATCCCGCTTTCGTGGAGACGATCAGCTCGTCGCGCCAGGGCAGGAAATCCTCCTGCAAAATACGGCCGAAATTACGCTCGGCAGACCCCGGCGGGGGACCATAGTTATTGGCAAGGTCGAAATGTGTAATACCCAGATCGAACGCGCGCTGTAAAAGTTGACGGCTATTTTCGATAAGCGTAGCGTCACCAAAATTATGCCACAGCCCCAGCGAGACCGCGGGCAACCTGATTCCGCTTCGCCCACAGCGGCGATACTCCATTGTCTGATAACGATTTTTGTCCGGCTGATAACCCATTCGTATGACCTCTCGTGCTGAAGAGAAAAATCAGTGTATACGTTTACATTAACGTGAAAAAAAGCAGCATAGCCCAGCATTTTTTGTAAAGCATTCTTTCCATAGCCTTCTTATCGCCAATTCTGGACAGCCATCACGCTTATTTAATACTCAAAGTGAGGTCAACATCAGAAGGATACCTGTTTATGCGTACCCCGTACTGCGTCGCCGATTACCTGCTGGACCGTCTTACAGATTGTGGAGCCGATCATCTGTTTGGCGTGCCGGGCGACTATAACCTGCAGTTTCTCGACCACGTAATAGACAGCCCGGATATCTGCTGGGTGGGCTGTGCCAACGAGTTAAACGCCTCTTATGCCGCTGACGGATATGCCCGCTGTAAGGGCTTCGCCGCGCTGCTGACGACGTTTGGCGTCGGAGAATTAAGTGCCATGAACGGCATTGCGGGCAGCTATGCCGAGCATGTTCCGGTGCTGCATATTGTTGGCGCGCCGGGGATGGCGTCTCAGCAAAGGGGGGAACTGCTGCACCATACGCTGGGCGATGGTGAGTTCCGTCATTTTTACCATATGAGCGAGCCGATCACCGTTGCACAGGCGATCCTGACCGAACAAAACGCCTGTTATGAAATCGACCGGGTACTGACGACGATGCTCCGGGAACGTCGTCCCGGCTATTTGATGTTACCTGCCGATGTGGCAAAAAAAGCCGCTACGCCGCCTGTAAACGCTCTCACGCTCCGGCATGCCCATGCCGATAGCGCCTGCCTGAAAGCGTTCCGGGATGCTGCGGAGCGTCAACTGGCAGCGAGTAAGCGTACCGCGCTGTTAGCGGATTTTCTTGTCCTGCGCCATGGGCTGAAGCACGCGCTGCAGAAGTGGGTGAAGGATGTGCCGATGGCGCATGCCACGATGCTGATGGGCAAAGGCATTTTCGACGAACGTAACGCCGGTTTTTACGGTACCTACAGCGGTTCGGCCAGTGCCGGTCCGGTAAAAGAGGCGATAGAGGGGGCGGATACGGTGCTGTGCATCGGCACGCGTTTTACCGATACTCTGACGGCCGGGTTTACCCATCAGTTAACACTGGCACAGACGATAGAAGTCCAGCCTCATGCCGCCCGCGTCGGCGATATCTGGTTTACCGGCATCCCGATGGCCCAGGCCATTGAAGCACTGCTGGAGCTGTGCAAACAGCATATTCACGATAAGCCTGTTCCGGCATCGCACAGCGCGATGAATTTCCCTCAGCCGGACGGCTCACTTACTCAGGAGAATTTCTGGCAAACGCTGCAAACGTTTATTCGCCCGGGAGACATCATCCTGGCCGATCAGGGCACCTCGGCCTTCGGCGCGATTGACCTGCGTTTGCCTGCCGACGTTAATTTTATCGTCCAGCCGCTGTGGGGCTCGATCGGCTACACCCTGGCCGCAGCGTTCGGTGCGCAAACGGCATGCCCGAACCGGCGGGTGATTGTGCTGACGGGGGATGGCGCGGCACAGCTGACCATTCAGGAGCTCGGGTCAATGTTGCGTGATAAACAACATCCCATCATTCTGGTGCTCAACAACGAAGGATACACGGTTGAAAGGGCAATTCACGGGCCGGAACAGCGTTACAATGACATTGCGCTATGGAACTGGACGCAAATCCCGCAGGCCCTGAGCCTCGATCCTCAGGCCCAGTGCTGGCAAGTCAGTGAAGCGGAGCAGCTGGCGGACGTGCTGGAAAAAGTGGCGCACCACGAGCGGCTCTCTCTAATTGAGGTGATGCTGCCAAAAGCGGATATCCCGCCGCTGCTGGGAGCGATTACCAAAGCGCTGGAAGCGCGCAATAGCGCCTGATTATTTGTCGTTTCGCCAGGCCATCATCATCGGTTTGCCCGCCAGCAGGAGCCAGGCGGGCAACATCACGATGCAGAGCAGCGGGAACAGCGTCGAATCCGGCACCACCACCGCCGCCATAAACAGGCTCAGCCATGCATCGCGCGTCACCACCAGTACCAGCCCCAGAATAGAGCAGGATACGGTAATCGCCGCCGGAACCGCGTCGACATGCTCGTGCAGCATCAGCCCCAGCGCCACGCCGACAAACACCGCCGGGAAGATACGCCCGCCGCGGAAACCGCACGCTGCAGCAACGACAAGCGCCGCCAGCTTGATGACGGCAAACAACAGGTAATCGGACACGCTAAACACCTGGCTGAAGGCCAGCTGCTGCATCTCGTCCAGACCTTTGAACAGGGTCACCGTTCCGCCAATTGCCCCTAAAACACCGAGGATTAGCCCCCCTGTTCCCAGAATCAATACCGGATGTTTGAGTTTATGCACCAGCCGGTGCAGGCGCGGAAGACACCATACCGCCACCATGCCCAGCGCGATGGCGATCGCGACGACGATGGCGCCGCTGAATATATCTGCAATCCGCATCTCTCCGTAGTGCGGCAGAGAGAGGGAAAAATGGGGATGGAAAAACAGGCTTGTCGTCAGCGCGCCGGCAGCCGCGGCCATCAGTGGAGCGAACAGCTTATCCCAGAGCGGGACGTCGTTATCACTGGCCAACGTCTGAGAAAAGATCAGGGCAGCAGCGACAGGCGTGCCAAAAAGCGCCCCGATGGTGCCTGCGGAGGCGAGGATGGTCCAGTCCAGCGCGCCGACGCGAGGCAGAATGCGTGCGCCGAGGAACACCGCCAGGCCAATATTCACCGCCATAATCGGATGCTCGGGACCCAGGCTGACGCCGCCCGCCAGGCCCACGATCAATGCGACGATCAGCCCCGGCAGTGCAGAGGGGGGAACCGGAGCGCCAATCAGAGGTTCCAGCGCCGGGTCCGGTCCGGCGTGGCCGGGACTGAAACGGATCGCCAGACCCACCGCAATACCGGTTAACGTCAGCATCAGGATGATCCACGCCGAAGAATCCGCGGTGACCCCCAGTTTTGCCGGAAGCGCTGTCCATAAGAGAGTTTGCAGCACCGACGCGATTTTCATCACGACGATAAGGACCAGGCTTGAGGCCACGCCAATGATCAGCGCCGGAATTGCCAGCAACAGCATGGTTCTGGCTCGCGGGTGGAGCATGATGATTTCCTTGTACAAAATGCAATGACGTTACTTTGCACATTAAGCCTTATGGCAATAGTGCAAAAGGTGCTAAAACGGTAAAGTTATTCTGTGACGAAGATCGATAATCCATGGGCATTCACCTTCCGGTCGTTGTTGTTATCACGCCTTGAATTTACAGTGTCCCAAAGATTTATTCTGACTTTAGCGGAGCAGTAGAAGAATGACAAAGTATGCTTTGGTAGGTGATGTGGGCGGCACGAACGCGCGCCTCGCATTATGCGATGTAAGTAGCGGTGAAATTTCCCGGGCGAAAACCTATTCCGGGCTGGATTATCCAAGTCTTGAGGCCGTTGTTCGCGTCTATCTGGACGAGCATCAGGTAAGCGTCGACGATGGCTGCATCGCCATTGCCTGTCCGATAACCGGCGACTGGGTCGCAATGACCAACCATACCTGGGCATTCTCCATCGCAGAGATGAAAAAGAATCTCGGTTTTGCGCATCTGGAAATCATCAATGACTTCACCGCGGTGTCCATGGCGATCCCGATGCTGAAGCCGGAACACCTGATTCAGTTTGGCGGCGCTGAACCGGTCGAGGGCAAGCCGATTGCGGTTTACGGGGCCGGTACCGGCCTGGGCGTGTCGCACCTGGTGCATGTTGCTCAGCGCTGGGTGAGCCTGCCAGGTGAAGGCGGCCATGTGGACTTTGCGCCAAACAGCGAAGAAGAGGGCATTATCCTCGAAGAGTTGCGCGCGGAGATCGGCCACGTTTCCGCCGAGCGCGTCCTGTCAGGACCGGGGCTGGTGAACCTGTATCGTGCGATTGTGAAATCGGACGGTCGTCTGCCGGAAAACCTGCAGCCGAAAGACGTCACTGAACGCGCGCTGGCGGACAGCTGCATCGACTGCCGTCGCGCTCTTTCGCTGTTCTGCGTCATTATGGGACGGTTCGGCGGCAACCTGGCGCTGACGCTGGGCACCTTTGGCGGGGTCTATATTGCGGGCGGGATCGTGCCGCGCTTCCTCGACTTCTTTAAAGCCTCCGGTTTCCGCGGTGGGTTTGAAGATAAAGGGCGTTTCAGAAGCTACGTACAGGACATTCCCGTTTATCTCATCGTGCATGATAACCCAGGCCTGCTGGGTTCGGGTGCCCATCTGCGTCAGGTTCTCGGTCAAATCCTCTGATGTATCATTACCCTCTCCCGCGGGAGAGGGCTCTTTCATTACAGGTGCATCAGCTGGCGGAACTCTTTCACTTTGCTGCGGCTCACCGGCACCTGAAAATCCAAATCCTTCAGGCGCAAAATATAGGTGTTGTTAAACCACGGTTCGATCTCGCGGATCTTATTTAAATTGACGCAAAACGAACGGTGGCAGCGGAAAAAGTGGGCTGCCGGAAGTTTGCTGCAGAATTCAGTAATGTTCATCGCCATGACATACGATTCCCGCCGCGTATAGACAAACGTCATCTTTTCGTGCGCTTCGGCATAGTAGATATCGTTGACCGGGGTCACGATGATGCGCTCATCTTTGACCAGATTAATGGTGTCGTTTTCCCGTATCGTCGGGCTGGCGGTAGCCGGAGCGCTCTGTTGCTGCCATGCGGCCTCCAGCTTTTGCAGCATGCTGACAATTCGCGACTCCTGGTAAGGCTTCAGAATATAGTCAAATGCCTCCAGCTCGAAGGCTTCTACGGCATGCTCTTTCCATGCGGTAACGAACACAATAAACGGCTTATGGGCAAACTGATTGATATTTTGCGCCAGCAGCACGCCGTCCAGCGAGGGAATATTGATATCCAGAAAAATCGCGTCAACCCGGTTATGCTGCAGAAACTTCAGCACGTCCAGACCATCATCAAACGTACCCACAATCTCCATCTGGCTGTGGGTTTTGATAAGCCAGGTTAGTTCCTGTTGAGCCAGGAATTCATCTTCAACGATGATGACTTTCATATTACTCACCCTGAGGTAATAAAGATGTCGCCGCATGAACAGGGGAGCGCTCATTCGGGACGTAAAAAGCGATTTCAGTGCCTGGTTCAAGACGATGAATATGCAGCCCGTCGCCGTAGAGAAGCTTGACTCTGTGGTGCACGTTCAGCAGCCCGATTTTATTCCCGGGCATCTCGTTAGACTCCACGCGCTCAATGACTTTTGGGTCAATCCCGTAGCCGGTATCGCGTACCGCAATTCGCACCCGATTGCCGCTTTCGGTGATGCTGATGGTGACCACCCCTTTGCCTTTACAGGGCTGAATACCGTGAACAATCGCGTTTTCAACCAGCGGCTGGATCAGCAGGCTCGGGATCATGCAGTTGACCTCTTCATCAATATCGTAAATCACCGTGAGCTTGTCGCCAAAGCGCGCCTGTTCAATCGCGATATAGTCTTTGATCTGATAAAGCTCTTTTTTAATGTCTATCTGCTCGTCATCTTTCAGTTCGATGTTGTAGCGCAGATAGCGCGACAGGTTAAAAATCAGCTGGCGCGCGGTGTCCGGATTCAAACGAATGGAAGAGGAGATAGCGTTGAGCGCGTTAAACAGGAAATGGGGATTAATTTTGCTCTGCAGCGCGCGCAGCTCTGCCTTATTTGCCATCTCACGCAGCTGTTCTGCCCGGGAGACCTCAAGCTGAGTAGAGATAATCTGCGACAGGCCAATGGCCATCTCCTGCAGCGTGGAGGTGATCTGATGCGCGTGGCAGTAATAAATTTTCAGCGTGCCCGTCACAACGCCTTTTTCCCATAGCGGGATCACCAGCATCGAGTGAATTTCCGGCGTTCGGTGAGCTTCATCATTGTTTTTAATGATGATTTTTCCGTAGTTAATCGCCTGTCTGGTGGTCGGACTAATGGTGTCATCACTGTCGCGATAGTTGTGTTCTCCAACGCCTACGTAGGCCAGCACGTGGTCGATATTGGTGATGGCGACGGCGTCAGCGTGAATGTCGTGGCGGATAATCTCGCAGACCTGGCGCAGCGACTCCGCGTTAACGTGGCGAAAGAGCGGCAGCGTTTTGTTGGCAATATCCAGCGCCAGCTTGGCCTGACGGGCGGCGCTGGCCTCTTTTTCCCCTTCAACGCTCTGTACCAGCAGCACGATAAAACCGATGCAGACGCTGCCCAGGATCATAGGAATACCGATTTTCGAGACGATATCCAGCCCCAGCGCGGTGGTGGGGGCCCAGACGACGACAAGGATCATGGTCAGCGTTTCGCACACCATGCCCGCAGCAATCCCGGCGCGCCAGCGCTGTTTTTTGGGGATCTTGCGGCCGATCCAGCCGGAAAGCACCCCGGCGATAATGCTGGTGATAAAGCATGGCACTGCCGTTACGCCACCGATATCAATCAAGTAGCGATGGGTCCCGGCAATCACGCCGGTGATGACACCCACCCACGGGCCAAACAAAATTCCGCCGGACATGACGGCGATAATGCGCACGTTAACCAGCGAACCCTCTACCGGCACCCCGGACCAGGTGCTGAACAGTGCGAACAGGGAAAAGATGGCGGTAACCGCCAGCAGCTCTTTCGGCGAGTGTGCGGATTTATGCAAAAGCTCGCGAAACAGGCGAATGCGAATCAGGAAGAACAGGCAAATCAGCATTAATGCCGCACGGTCAAAAACCGCCAGCAGCATAGTGAATATCTCGTGCACGGAGCAGACCTGGGCAAACGGGAAAGAACCATGATAAAAAACCTGGGGCGTATTGACCAGCTATCCGTCGGGTTTATCAAATGAGGAAAAACCATAGTTTACAAAGGGGATTGTCAGGTGAGGATTGATGCTACCCGATTTTTTCTCAGCCCCAAATCACCAGGTAACTGTTTTGATATCATTGTGTTAAATAACGGCTAACGGAAAGCCAATATCAGAACCCTGTTTCCATTTTCAGGCATTGCTGTGTTCCGGTTTTCACGGGGGCGCTTTTTTTTCATTTCCCTCTCGACAGGGTGATTTTTTTCAGGTTATTTTCTAAGCACGCCACATCGGTGGCAGCGTCGCTCGGACGGTCCGGGCGCTAACGTTAATCTGAGGAATCTATGGCTGAATTCAGTCCTGAACGCCGTTTTACGCGTATCGATCGTCTCCCCCCTTATGTTTTCAATATCACTGCTGAACTGAAGATGGCTGCGCGTCGGCGCGGCGAAGATATTATCGATTTCAGCATGGGTAACCCTGACGGCCCAACGCCACCGCATATCGTTGAAAAGCTCTGCACGGTTGCCCAGCGCCCGGATACGCACGGCTACTCAACCTCGCGCGGTATTCCCAGGTTACGTCGCGCGATCTCGCGCTGGTATCAGGATCGTTATCAGGTTGATATCGATCCTGAAAGTGAGGCGATTGTCACCATCGGCTCGAAAGAAGGGCTGGCACATCTGATGCTGGCCACGCTGGATCACGGTGATACGGTGCTGGTACCCAATCCAAGTTACCCAATCCATATCTACGGCGCGGTGATTGCCGGGGCGCAGGTTCGCTCTGTTCCGCTGGTGGAAGGTGTCGATTTCTTTAACGAACTGGAACGTGCCATTCGCGAAAGCTACCCGAAACCCAAGATGATGATCCTCGGTTTCCCGTCGAACCCAACGGCCCAGTGCGTGGAGCTGGATTTCTTCGAGAAAGTTGTCGCTCTGGCCAAGCGTTATGACGTGCTGGTGGTTCATGATTTAGCCTACGCCGATATCGTCTATGACGGCTGGAAAGCCCCGTCGATAATGCAGGTTCCGGGCGCGCGTGACGTGGCGGTGGAGTTCTTTACCCTGTCGAAAAGCTACAACATGGCGGGCTGGCGTATTGGCTTTATGGTGGGTAACAAAACGCTGGTAAGTGCACTGGCGCGTATCAAGAGTTACCACGATTACGGTACCTTCACGCCGCTGCAGGTTGCCGCTATTGCCGCTCTGGAGGGCGATCAGCAGTGCGTTCACGACATTGCTGCTCAGTATAAACGTCGCCGCGACGTACTCGTTAAAGGGTTACATGAGGCTGGCTGGATGGTGGAGATGCCGAAAGCGTCCATGTATGTCTGGGCGAAAATTCCGGAACCGTACGCAGCGATGGGATCGCTGGAGTTTGCTAAAAAGCTGCTGCAGGACGCGAAGGTGTGTGTGTCCCCGGGCATCGGCTTTGGTGATTATGGCGACACCCACGTGCGCTTTGCTTTAATCGAAAACAGCGACCGTATTCGTCAGGCGGTGAGGGGCATCAAGAGTATGTTCCGGGCCGATGGCCTGCTCTCAGCAAAGAGCGTTGCTGAAAACCCCGTGTCCTCATGACAAAAAAACAGGAGCCAAATGGCTCCTGTTTTTTGACTGCATGTTCTCACTAGATCATCAGGGCAAAGGTTCCGGCCCAGACTAAAACGATCACCGAAATGCCCATAAAGAAATATTTCACGTTTCATCGCTCCGCGTATCTTGTGGTACGCATTTAAAAACAGAGTCCAACTGATTATAGAGAACTGAAATCCCGGCTAAACAGAAATGAGAATTTTCCCGTTACGCCGATGACTCCCGCTCAGAATTCTGTGCTTTCCTGGTGCCAGACGGCGCTAATGTACGCTTAAAAATGAGGGGTGACAAGAGGGATTTTTTTAAATAATTTCCGCCACTTACGAGTGTCGTGGAACGGCGACAGTTTGATTTCACAGCGCAATAAATTCACTTTGGGCGACGCCATCAAAGACGGTTTTGCAGTGAGATGACAGGTGATTGAAAAGGCTAGTTTCTTAGCGAAACTAACCTTCATGCAGGGCTTAAATATAGAGGGAGGCTTCGCCAAGAGGACGCGTTTTGAAACGACGATGCATCCAGAGATATTGCTCCGGTGCGCGCATGATTTCAGTTTCGATGACCTTATTGATAAACGCAGCCGCTTCACACTCGTTTTCCGGATAGTTAGCCATTTCCGGAGAGATGTGCAGACGGTAGCCTGACTTATCCGCTTTTCTCACCATCGTCACGGTCAGCATGGAGGCACCTGACAAACGCGAAATGACGAAAGTCCCGTTGGTCGTCGCTACATCCTTCACGGCAAAGAAGGGGGCAAAGCTGCTGCCTTTGCGTCCGTAATCCTGGTCAGGAGCGAACCAGACGGCCTCACCTTTCTTCAGGGCGCCAACCATACCGCGCAGGTTGTTACGGCTGATCATCGCTTTATTGGAGCGCATGCGGCCTCGCGTCTGAACCCACTCCATCAGTGCACTGTTGTGCGGTCTGTAGGTTGCCATCATTGGCTGACAAAGGCCCATCACGCGCCCGCCAAGCTCCAGCGACATAAAGTGCACGCCAACAACCATCACGCCGCGTTTTTGCAGCTGAGCGCGTTTAAGGTTGTCCAGTCCTTCTACATCAAACCATTTACGGACGCGTTCATCCGGCCAGAACCAGGCCATGCCGGTTTCAAGCAGCGCCATGCCGATGGATTTAAAGTTTTCAGAGATCAGTTTTTCGCGCTCTTCAGCATTGTACTGAGGAAAGCAAAGCTCGATGTTTTTACGCGCGATAGATTCGCGACGCTTCAGGAAATAGCGGGATGCGCTGCCCAGTTTCGACCCCAGCATACGCAGCACAGGGTAGGGGAGTTGTACCAGCAGCCAGAGAACGCCAAGACCAAACCATGTAAACCAGTAACGCGGGTGTAAAAACGCGCGTTGAAATTTGGATTGAGACAAAATAGAGAAACCTATGTAGAGCCGGTGAAAGTAACGCTTAGTGCGATACCACGTGCCTATTAGACCGTAGTACAAGGTCATGGTTGCAGGCTTTACCGATCTTTACGGCGTTACCTGGCCATAGCTGACGTTGGGTGGGCGGTATAATGTAACACCGTTATACGATATGTGCTATTACTCGTTTTTGATTAAAAAAGCGACGATCCAGGAGGTGTTTGATTTTACAGATTTTATAAACAGCCGCATTGAGAGCATCCCTCCTTCTTGGGCGGCGAGCAGAAGCCTCTGTGCAAGGATAAAGTCAATTCACGAACAAGCACGGTATTAATGATTGACGACTCGTTAAGTATCCGAAAATGAATTTTTTACTACATATAATAAATAAGAATTTTCACAAGGAAAAATCTTATATATTATTCATGCTATCAATAAAATATTCACTTTTCATAATTTTTCGTTTCTTCTTTTTTTGCGTTCCTCAATAGCTTCTTTCAGTTAATTCATGCTTTTTTGACAAAGTGTCGTGATGCAAATCAAAATAAGTTGTTTTTATTAGTATCTCACTGGTTGCGATCCTTTTAACGATATAAATATTTGGTTTGCGCGAAAAGAGTAGTTTCTTTTTCTGCCTTGGCAGGGCATTACACAATAATAGTTTAGCAGAAAATTCTTAAGAAATTTCTCATTGCGGGTTAATGATCTGCGTATTTGATTTTGTGTCGATCATTATTCTATGATTGCGCATCAACGCGATACCGTGAAGTTGGCATAGCAAAACCAAAGAGGGATGATGAGATGGCTGACAGTTTTCAGAATGAAGTGCCTAAGGCACGTATTAACCTAAAGCTTGACCTGCATACTGGCGGAGCAAGCAAGAAAATGGAATTACCATTGAAATTGCTTGTTGCGGGTGATTTTAGTAATGGGCAGGACACAGCGCCAATATTTGAGCGCGAAAAGGTTAATATCACGAAGAACAATTTTGATAGCGTTCTTTCCGAATATTCCCCAAAAGTTAATCTGACCGTTAAAAATACGCTGGCTGATGATGGCGGTGAGGACAACATTCAGCTGACTTTTCAGAGCATGAAAGATTTCACGCCAGAGCAGGTGGCTGCTCAGATACCGCAACTGAAGGCGATGCTGGCGATGCGCAACTTGCTCCGTGATTTGAAAGCCAACCTTTTGGACAACCAGACTTTCCGAAAAGAGCTGGAAAAAATCGTTCTTGACCAGTCGCTTAGCGCTGAGTTGCGAAATGAATTATCCGCACTGGCGTCAAAAAAATCCTAACCATCAGGCTGTTTTAACGGATTAATCAAGGAATGCTCATGTCTGTACAAAATAATATTACTGGCGGTGAAAGCGTGGTGCTGGAGCGCCCAGCAGCGGGTGGGGTTTACGCTTCCCTGTTTGAGAAAATCAATCTGAGCCCGGTCTCTGAGCTGAGCGCGCTGGATATCTGGCAAGATGCGCAGGCGATGTCGGATGCCACCGCCGATGAACGTCTGACTGCAGGTATGCAGGTCTTTCTGGAGTGTCTGACCAAAGCAGGCTCGAAAGTCGAAAAACTGGATAAAAGCCTGATTGATCACCACATCGCTGAGCTCGATTTTCAGATCAGCCGCCAGCTGGACGCTGTAATGCACCATGATGAATTTCAGGCGGTTGAGAGCCTGTGGCGTGGGGTGAAGTCGCTGGTGGATAAAACCGATTTTCGCCAGAACGTGAAAATTGAGCTTCTGAGTATGTCTAAAGAAGACCTGCGCCAGGACTTTGAAGACTGTCCGGAGGTGATCCAGAGTGGTCTTTATAAACACACCTACATCGACGAATATGATACCCCGGGCGGCGAGCCGATTGCGGCGCTGATTTCCGCTTACGAGTTCGACGCTTCAGCGCAGGATGTCGCTCTGCTGCGCAATATCTCTAAAGTCTCTGCTGCGGCACATATGCCATTTATCGGCTCGGCAGGCCCGAAATTCTTCCTCAAGGATTCAATGGAAGACGTTGCTGCGATTAAAGATATTGGTAACTATTTTGACCGCGCCGAGTACATCAAGTGGAAATCGTTCCGCGATACGGACGACGCGCGCTACATCGGTCTGGTGATGCCCCGCGTACTGGGACGTTTGCCGTATGGCCCGGATACCGTTCCGGTTCGTAGCTTCAATTATGTCGAAGAAGTCAAAGGTCCGGATCACGACAAATACCTGTGGACCAACGCATCGTTTGCTTTTGCGTCCAACATGGTGCGCAGCTTTATCAATAATGGCTGGTGTGTACAGATCCGTGGGCCACAGGCTGGTGGTGCGGTTCAGGACCTGCCTATCCATCTGTACGATCTCGGTACCGGCAATCAGGTAAAAATCCCGAGCGAAGTGATGATTCCTGAAACACGTGAATTCGAATTTGCGAATCTGGGCTTCATTCCTTTGTCCTATTACAAAAACCGCGACTACGCCTGCTTCTTCTCGGCTAACTCCACGCAGAAACCGGCGCTCTATGACACCGCAGATGCAACGGCGAACAGCCGCATCAATGCGCGTCTTCCGTACATCTTCCTGCTGTCGCGTATCGCCCACTACCTGAAGCTGATTCAGCGCGAAAACATTGGCACCACTAAGGATCGCCGACTTCTGGAGCTGGAGCTGAACACCTGGGTCCGCAGTCTGGTGACCGAAATGACCGATCCGGGCGATGAACTTCAGGCGTCTCACCCACTGCGTGACGCGAAAGTAGTGGTGGAAGATATTGAGGACAACCCGGGCTTCTTCCGCGTGAAATTGTACGCTATCCCGCACTTCCAGGTGGAAGGGATGGACGTCAATTTGTCGCTTGTTTCACAGATGCCGAAAGCGAAAGCGTAAAAACAGGCAGGAAGCCGATGAAAACGGAACAACCGTTATGGGGTAGGGGCATTATGGTCTCTCCCCAGCATTTTCAGCAACAGGTCGCGTATGCGGCCTGGTCTGCCGAATGTATTGCCCGGCTGGGACTCATCTCACCCTGGGGGGTCATTGACGCCACTTTCGAACCGGAATCTCTCAAGCTTGGATGTCTCCAGGCCCGTCATCTGCATGTCCGTTTTCAGGACGGAACGCTGATTGATACAGACAATGCAGATTCTCTGCCGCCTGTGTTGTCGCTTGAAAGTGAATCGCAGGAGGTGACGGTGATGCTGGCGCTTCCGCTACTGCGGGCGAATGGCGGTAACTGCCTTAAACCCGATGAAGTGGCCGAGCGCCCGGTGCGTTATCGCCAGCGCTGGCGGGATGTGCGCAATGCATTTGGGGAAGACACCCGTCAGATTGCGGTGATGCAACCGGAACTGACGCTGCGTTTTGACCATCAGAACAACAGTGATTATCTGACTTGTCCGGTCGCCCGCCTGCAGCAAGATTCGCAGGGGTTATGGCAATTAGATGAGACGTTTCTCCCCCCTCTGTTGACCATTCAGGGCAGCCCCTGGTTGGTAACCCAACTGGAACAGCTCATGACCCAGCTACGGGCTCGACTCTGTCGTCTGATGGCAATGCGGCGCGAAAGCAATGAGCGTATGGCTGACTTTGCCGTGGCTGATGTCTCTCTGTTCTGGCTGCTCAACGCGCTGAATAGCGCTGAGCCCGTACTGGGTCAGTTCCAGCGTAATCTGCAAAGCCCGCCGGAACGTCTGTATCCGGAGCTTTCTCGCCTGGCGGGGAGCTTGCTGACATTTTCTCTGGAGCACCAGGTGAACGCCATTCCGGTCTGGCATCATGAGCAACTTAACGCGGTATTTCCGCCGTTGTTTGATTTACTTAGCGATCTGCTTGAAGCCAGTTTGCCGTCCCGCGTGGTGGCTCTGACGCTCGACTATGACCCACGACTGCACTTCTGGCAGGCTCGCCTGCATGACCCGCGTCTGCGCGAAGGAGCGGATTACTATCTTTCTGTACGGTCGCCGATACCGGTGGCGCAGTTGCAGGAACAGTTCCCGCGCCAGTGTAAGGTGGGCAGTCCTGACCATGTGCGTGGGATCGTCAACTCATCCCGCGTGGGTGTACCGCTGATGCCGCTGCGTCATGTGCCAGCCGCCATTCCGCTGCGCCTGGAAAATCAGTATTTCAGTCTCGACCTCTCGCATCCTTTGGCGGCCGAAATGCTCCAGAGCGGGACATGCATGTTTTACGTCCCGGGCATGCTTGGTGAGCCTGAACTTGAACTCTTTGCGGTACTGAGAACATGAGTGAGCGTAAACGCGGCATTGCCGTGCCTGTTGATATTGACGCACTGCTGCAGGATACCTGGCTTCAGGTCATCAGCCTTCGCCATGGCCCGCTGTTTCAGGAAGGTGAAGGTCGGGTCTTATGGGAACGCTGTATCGCTGATGTAGAGCGCGTTCAGCGTGAACTAAAAGCGAGTGAGCTCGATGAAGCCAGCTGTAGGCATATCCTCACTGCACAATGTGCATTGCTTGATGAAGCGGTAAAAGGCCGCGGTGTAGAGGATGATGCCTGTGTGCAGTGGTATGACATTCCTTTGCAGGGACACTTCCTCGGCACGATGGATGCCGGTGACACCTTGTGTGACAGGATGCGCGATGTGCTGCGTGAACCTGCACCAGACAATGCCGTACTGACCTGCTTTCAGCGGGTAATGATGCTCGGTTTTCTGGGTAGTTACCGCTCGCTAAGCGATCCTGAGCGTCAGAAGCTGGTCAGCGCCCTCAATGAACGTGTTACGCCGTTCAGCTATCCGCAGACTCACCCTGTTCTGGCAGAGAGTCGCACCGGACGGGGGACGGGAGGCTGGCTGGCGTCATGGCCCGCTCGTATCGGCCTGAGCGTGATTGTTCTTGCCGCGCTCTGGTGGGGACTGGATCAATGGCTCGATCAGATGCTGCTGACCCTGTTGCCGGGAGTCATAAAATGAGTCCTGTACAACAGCGCGGGCTTGCGCTGTGGGCCGCCCTGCTGAGTGCTGTGGTATGCCTGGCTTTTTTGCCGTTATCCCGGCTGGCTTCAGTGCTCGTTCTGCTGGCGATGATCGGGGTTATCGTCGCGTTCTGGTATATCGCCAGACCTCGTGCGGAGCATGACGCCAGCCTGCGTCTGGATGACCTTCCTGAAACCACTTACCGTCAACCTGTGGTGCTGGTTTGTGGTGATATGCCTCTGACCTGGCCGCAACAGTCACCGGTACTGACCGTCACGCAGGGATGCTGGATCCGCGTTGAGGATCATCAGGATCTGGAGCAGGTTGCCCGTCAGGTACTGTTGCAGCGCCCGGACTGGGGGCGTCAGCTGTCGGTGATGGTCAGTGTCTGTCCGCAGAAACACGTCGACAGCGAAGCCCTGACAAGTCGTCTGTTGGCTTTGCGCTGGCAAATTAGTCAGTTGCGTAAAGAAACGGGACATTCTGTGCCATTGATTCTGAATGGTCAGATAGGCAGTGCGATGACGGATGACATGCTCTGGCAGGCCGCTATTCCGGGTGAAGGGTGGACTGTCTGGCGTGAGTCGAATGCGCCTTGTTCAATTGCCGCATGGGTCACCACCGGCGGTGCGCCTGTGATGCAGCAGCAGGTGCTGATGAATAGCCTGATGAGTTGGTTCTATCAGCATGTCCAGGCGGTATTCATCGATGATAATCCTGATGTTCCGGCCATTGCACCTGCAGCAATGATGTGGGGAATGGGGCCGATTCTTGCCGGAAGCCTTGCGTCATCGGCCTGGACGGCGTGGTTGTCGCGTCATACCGCCATGCAGCAGGTGTCTGGCTGGCACCCGGTGGGAACGGACAGTACGGTGATCTCCCCACTTCCGGATTTCATCCTGCCACAGCTACCGGAAGGGGGAGAACTCACTCCCCGTGCCCGGACCTGGCGCTGCGTCCTTGGCATTTTCACCCTGGCTGCTATTACCGCGCTGCTGTGTAGTGGCTGGAATAATCGCCAGCTAGTGCATCGCGTGAGCTTCGATATTGTCCGTTACGATCGCATTTCTATGGATGACTACGGTCCGAAAGCCGACGCCGTTGCCGTCCTGCACAAGGATGCGGCATTGCTGGATGACCAGGCGCGTAACGGCGTACCGGCCCGATTAGGCCTGGGGCTTTATCAGGGGGAGCGACTCAGGATGCCGGTGCTGGAGGCTATCCGTTCGTATGTTCCTCCGCCCCCCAAACCTCAGCCGCAGCCCAAACCAGTACCGAAAATTGTGCGCCTCGACAGCATGTCGCTGTTCGATACCGGCAGATACGACCTTAAACCCGGTTCGACGAAGCTGCTGGTCAATTCCCTGGTCGGTATCAAAGCAAAACCGGGCTGGCTGATTGTTGTGTCAGGGCATACCGATAACACCGGCAATCCACAATTGAACCAGACGCTGTCCCTGAAACGTGCCGAAGCGGTACGCAACTGGATGCGTGACACCGGCGACGTGCCGGAAAGCTGTTTTGCGGTACAGGGCTATGGCGAAAGCCGTCCTGCCGCAACCAACGACACTCCGGAAGGGCGGGCGCTCAACCGTCGTGTCGAAATCAGTCTGGTACCGCAGGCCAATGCCTGTCAGATACCCGGCAAACACCCGGCGTCATCGCAGGATGATGGCGTCTCAGAAAATAAAACGGAGTAATTAACATGGCAATTCCTGTTTATCTTTGGCTGAAGGACGACGGCGGCGCGGACATTAAAGGGTCTGTGGACGTTCAGGATCGTGAAGGCAGCATCGAAGTGGTGGCACAGCAGCACAACCTGTACATCCCGACCGATAACAACACCGGCAAGCTGACCGGGACCCGTATCCACACGCCGTTCCTGTTCACGAAGGAAATCGACTCCTCCAGCCCGTACCTGTACAAGGCGGTGACCACGGGTCAGACCCTGAAATCCGCTGAGTTCAAGTGGTACAAAATCAACGATGCGGGCCAGGAAGTGGAGTACTTCAACACCAAACTTGAAAACGTCAAGGTGGTGAAAGTGAACCCGGTAATGCACGACATCAAGGATCCTTCTTTCGAGAAGCATAACCACCTTGAGCAGATCGAGCTGCGTTACGAAAAAATCACCTGGACCTACAAAGACGGCAACATCATTCATTCCGATTCCTGGAACGAACGCGCCACCGCGTAATCCTGATGCGGGCAGGTTTTTCCTGCCCGCAGTTTTTTGCTGAGCGCCTGAGACGCGGGCGCTCAGCAAAGAAAACACAACCTGCCTGCCTGACCTTATGCGCTTTGGTGAACAGCGAGGGGCGGTAGCGTGTCCAGGAACCGACAAAGAGAGAATCTCATGGAAAATCCAGCCATCCTGTTACGTCGTCTGAACCCTTACTGCGCCCGCGCGATGGAAGGGGCGGCATCGCTCTGCCAGACCCGTGCCCATGCCGAAATTCTGCCGGAGCACTGGCTGCTGAAGCTGCTGGAGCAAGGCGAGGGGGATCTCACTGTGCTGGCACGCCGCTACGAGTGGGATATGGATGGCATCTGGCAGGATCTGCTCGGCTGGCTGGATAAACAACCTCGCTCCGTGCGCCATCGGCCCCAGCTCTCAGAAGACATCCAGACTCTGATGCAGCAAGCCTGGCTACTGGCCTCACTCAATGGTGAAGAGCACATTCGCAGCGTCCATCTGCTGATGGCGCTGGTGGAAAAACCAAAACTGGCTCGTTGTGACGGCCTCTGGCCGTTGTTAACGCTTGGCCAGAGCCAGCTGGAGCGCCTGAGACCGTTGCTGGATGCGCAATCGGATGAGCGTCCGGAAATGCAGCGCGAAGCTGAGCTGGCACAGAACCACGGCGGTGAAGTGGAGTTTGTCGGGCGTCCGGCTGGTGAGGAAATGGAAGAGGGGGAACTGAGTCCTGCACTGCAGAACGCGCTGGACAAATTCACCCTCGATGTCACCGCCAAAGCGAAGGAAGGGAAGATCGATCCTGTGTTTGGCCGTGACACAGAAATCCGGCAGATGGTGGACATCCTTTCTCGTCGCCGCAAAAACAACCCGATTCTGGTCGGCGAGCCGGGCGTGGGGAAAACCGCACTGGTTGAAGGTCTGGCATTGCGTATTGCCGAGGGTAATGTGCCTGAATCCCTGAAAACGGTCACTCTGCGTACCCTCGACCTGGGCCTGCTGCAGGCCGGTGCTGGCGTGAAAGGGGAGTTCGAACAGCGGCTGAAAAACATCATCGATGCGGTGCAGCAATCACCGTCCCCGGTCCTGCTGTTTATTGATGAAGCGCATACCATCATCGGCGCGGGCAACCATGCGGGCGGCGCCGATGCAGCGAACCTGCTAAAACCAGCGCTGGCGCGTGGTGAACTGCGTACCATTGCGGCCACCACCTGGAGTGAGTACAAGCAGTACTTTGAACGCGATGCCGCACTGGAGCGCCGCTTCCAGATGGTCAAAGTGGACGAGCCGGATGACGACACTGCCTGCCTGATGCTGCGCGGCCTGAAATCCCGCTACGCTGAGCACCATAATGTGCATATTACCGATGATGCGGTGCGTGCGGCAGTTACGCTTTCTCGCCGCTATCTGACGGGCCGCCAGCTGCCGGACAAGGCGGTTGACCTGCTCGACACCGCCGCAGCGCGCGTCCGCATGAGCCTCGACACCGTGCCGGAGCAGCTGACCTGCATTCGCTCGCAGATCACCTCTCTTGAAATGGAGAAGCAGGCACTGCTGGAGGATATTGCTGTCGGCAATCAGAGCCATGGTGAACGCCTGACCGTCATTGAGCAGGAAGAGAACGATCTTATCGTTGCTCTCGACGAGCTTGAAACTCAATACGGGCAGGAACTGAAACTCACCGAACAACTGCTGGAAAGCCGCCAGGACATCTCCCGTCAGAGCGAGACGCACGCGCTGCAGCAGGAACTGCACGGCATGCAGCACAGCAACCCGCTGCTCTCGCTAGATGTGGATGTGCGCACCGTTGCCAATGTGATTGCTGACTGGACAGGCGTTCCGCTGTCATCGCTGATGAAAGATGAGCAGACCGAACTGCTTACCCTGGAAGATGAAATTGGCAAACGTGTGGTCGGGCAGGATGTGGCGCTCGCGGCCATCGCCCAGCGTCTGCGTGCGGCAAAAACGGGTCTCACCTCCGAGAATGGCCCGCAGGGCGTATTTCTGCTGGTGGGCCCGAGTGGGGTGGGGAAAACCGAAACCGCCCTGGCTCTGGCGGACGTGATGTACGGCGGTGAAAAATCACTGATTACCATCAACTTGTCCGAGTACCAGGAGCCTCATACTGTTTCCCAGCTGAAGGGCTCCCCTCCGGGCTACGTTGGCTACGGTCAGGGCGGTATTCTCACCGAAGCCGTGCGTAAGCGACCGTACAGCGTGGTGCTGCTCGATGAAGTCGAAAAAGCGCACCGCGACGTGATGAACCTGTTCTACCAGGTGTTCGACCGTGGCTTTATGCGCGACGGTGAAGGTCGTGAAATCGACTTCCGCAACACCGTTATTCTGATGACCTCCAACCTCGGCAGCGACCACCTGATGCAGCTGCTGGACGAACAACCTGAATCCACCGAAGGCGATCTGCACGAACTGCTGCGTCCGATCCTGCGTGACCACTTCCAGCCCGCGTTGCTGGCCCGCTTCCAGACCGTGATTTACCGTCCGCTGGCGGAAGCGGCCATGCGTACCATCGTGGAAATGAAGCTGTTACAGGTTAGCAAGCGCTTGCATCGCCACTACGGCCTGACCACGCAGATTAATGAGAGCCTGTATGACGCCCTGACCGCCGCCTGCCTGCTGCCGGATACCGGGGCGCGCAATATCGACAGCCTGCTGAATCAACAAATTCTGCCGGTGCTGAGCCAGCAGTTGCTGACCCGTATGGCCGACAGACAAAAACCACGGTCGTTACACCTGAGCTGGAGCGAAGAAGAGGGCATTGGCCTGGAATTTGACGTTCAGGAAGGAGTGGACGCATGAGTAATAATCCTCCGTTAAGGTTCAGCCATAACCACCACCTGCTGGCGGTGAAAGGCTGTGAGTCCGCGCTCGACGTGCTGGCGTTTGAAGGCGATGAAGCCCTGAGCACACCGTTCCGCTACCGTATTGAATTCACCAGCGGTAACCACGCCATCAGTAAAGAGATGATGCTGATGAAAGGGGCTTCCCTGACGCTGCAGGCCCCGGTAGACCAGGGTTACGGCATCAGAGTGCAGCAGGCCGTGCGCACCCTTCAGGGGGTGGTGACCGGCTTTGAACGCCTCGGCACATCAAAAGACGAAACCCGTTATGCCCTGACGCTCCGGCCGCGACTGGCGCTGCTTGACCGCTCGCACCAGAACGCCATTTACCAGGACATGTCGGTCCCGCAAATCGTGGAAAAAATCTTGCGCGAACGTCACGGTATGCGCGGCCAGGATTTTCTGTTCTCGCTCACTAAAGAGTATCCGCGCCGTGAGCAGGTGATGCAGTACGGCGAGAATGACCTGCACTTCATCACCCGCCTGCTGGGTGAGGTCGGTATCTGGTTCCGCTTCACCACCGACACGCGCCTGAACATCGACGTGGTGGAGTTTTACGACAGCCAGCAGGGGTACGAGAAAGGCCTGACCCTGCCGTCGGTGCCGCCGTCAGGCCAGCACTCGCATGGCGTGGATTCGGTGTGGGGGATGGAGAGCCATCACAACGTGGTGCAGAAGCAGGTCAGCACCCGGGACTACAACTACCGTCAGGCCACAGAGGATATGAATACGCTGGTTGACGTCACCCGGGGGGACGCGACCACGTACGGAGAAGCGTATCACTATGCCGACAATTATCTGACGCCGGGTAGCGCGTATGAGCGTAATCCGGCACCCGAGTCCGGGGCGTTTTATGCCCGCATCCGGCACGAGCGCTACCTGAACGGCCAGACGCGGACCCGGGCCATCACCAGCAGTCCGGCGCTCTCTCCGGGGATGCTGCTCAAAGTCACCGGCGGGTATGAAGTGGCGGAGGTGTTTGCGCAGGGCGTGGTCATCACGGCGATGCAGACCCACGCGCGGCGGGATGAAGACTTCAGCCTTCGTTTTGACGGTATTCCGGACAGCCCGGATTTCAGCTTCCGCCCCGAGCCGGGAGAACGTCCGGTGATGGCCGGTACGCTGCCGGCCCGCGTCACCAGTACCACTGAAAATGACACATACGGCCATATCGATAAGGACGGGCGCTACCGCGTCAACATGCTGTTTGATCGTGACAGCTGGGAGACGGGATTCGAAAGCCTGTGGGTGCGCCAGTCACGCCCGTATGCCGGGGACACTTACGGCCTGCACCTGCCGCTGCTGGCGGGCACCGAGGTGGCAATTGGCTTTGAGGACGGTAACCCGGACCGGCCGTACATTGCCGGCGTGCTGCATGACTCGGCGCACGGCGACCACGTCACTATCCAGAATTACAAACGCAACGTCCTGCGCA
>NZ_JBXWDD010000007.1:0-240769 GCF_057320665.1 Enterobacter cloacae complex sp. 385G4 | reverse complement strand
GATGTTCGCCCCGTCCTGCGAGGCGAACAAAACAAACTCGGTACGTAATGACATGGTATCTCTCGCATCCCAGGGCATAAGCGACTCCATAAACGGGTTCTTATACCTCAGTTGTAAGTGTCTACCATGTCCCCGAACAAGTGTTCACTATGTCCCCGGACCGTACACCCACAGGGAGAGGGTAAGCAGAACGCCTTCTCCTTGCTGGAGAAGGTGTGTTGATTATCGACGACGATAGTTTTTCTGCGCCGTATTCACCTTATACAGGTACCGGCGGGATTCCGCAGACGGGTGGCGGGTGGTGAGGGTGGAGTAAACATCCCCCGGCGTCATGCTGTTGATGATGTTCGCAGCCTGCACTTTGTCATTCGAGAAGACGCGCAGCACGCTGCCCGCGCCGCCGTTATAGGCGGTGATCACCGCGTAGCGACGCGACGTCGGGTTATCAATTCCGCCGAGATAGACATTGTTCAGCATCGCCAGATAGGCCGTGCCGGTATCAATGTTGCTTTGCGGATCGAACAGATAGCTGCGGCTCGGCGTGCCGGATTTCCCCTGCGAGCGGAAAACGTCTTTACCGGCGCTGTGCTGGACAACCTGCATCAGCCCCAGCGCGTCGGAACGGCTGACCGCGTACGGGTTGAACGAGGATTCGGTCTGCATAATCGCCAGGATCAGCGACTCGTCCACGCCATACTTACGCGACGCCTGACGCACCATGCCCAGATACTTATGCGCACGCTTGTCGAGGTGGTTCGGGACAAGGTTAATGGTAACGCTGTAGATAATCTTCAGGCCGTTAGAGCGGCTCTTCAGGCGCGTCTGCAGCAGGTAGTCGGCAAATTTCGTGGCGCGACCTTCCCAGCGGATCGGCTGTCCGGTCTGGTCGACAACCTGACCGTACAGGAACGGCTCTTTCGAAATGGTGATGTCGTCCGCATCGGAGTAGAGATCGATAGATCCCGGATCGTCACCCATCAGCAGGGTTTTGACGATCGCCTGACGCAGCCGTGCCGCAGGGTCGGTGCCTGCGATGGTCTCAATGGTGATCGTACCCTCATCAAAGTTGATGTGGCTACGGGTCAGATAGGCGTCGGTGTACTTAACGTAGTCCTTCGGTCCGGCAATAAGAACTTCGTTAAATCCCCATATGTTCTCGATGTTATGGGCAAACTGCCCCATCAAAATGTCAAAACCGTTGGTGTCCTTGACCCAGGCTTCATTGTAATCATCGCCTTTTTTGGACGAGCACGAGACCAGCAACGGCGCAACAAGGGCTAGCGCTAAAAGTTTTTTCATCATTCCGGGAGTGCGTGTTGTGTTTGCTTTAACGGCGGGGTTTCACCCGCACGCTGTTATTTTTCCGGCGGCGTATAGCCTTCGATGTGGACGTCTTTGCCCTCGAACAGGAAGTTCACCATCTCCTGCTCCAGCAGCTTGCGGTGCTCCGGGTTCATCATGCTGAGCTTTTTCTCGTTGATCAGCATGGTCTGTTTTTTCTGCCACTGTCCCCAGGCTTCTTTGGAGATCTCGTTATAGATGCGCTTGCCCAGGTCGCCCGGGTAGAGCTGGAAATCCTGGCCTTCAGCGTCGCGCTGCAGGAAAGTACAAAAAATGGTTCTGGCCATACGTATTCCTCTTTGTGTTGCCGATGCTAAACCATTGCACCGGCACGTAATTGCTGTAACAGGCGCTCCACGGGAGCCGCCAGCCCGACTGATGGCGGTTGCGCTAAGTTATACCAGAGAGCGGTGCCTTCATCCATGCAGGAGGTGAATGAGGACACGGGAAGCCACATCGGTACTATATCCAGATGGAAATGGCTGAAGGTGTGGCGAAACGCGGTCAGCTGCGTCAGGGTATCTGCCGCAATGCCGCGCTGTTCAAGCCATTCACGCAGCAAGTCTTCATCTTCAAACTGTGGGAAGCAGTATAGACCACCCCACAGACCGCTCGGCGGACGCTGGGCGAGGAAGACCTCGTCACCGTGCTGCATCAGCAGCATATAGCCGGTGCGCTCCGGCAGCGTCTGTTTAGGTTTCTTACCCGGATACTGCGCCCATGACTGGTTGGCATACGCCACGCAGAGGTTGTTCACCGGGCAGAGTTCGCACTTTGGTTTTGAGCGCGTGCAGACCATCGCGCCAAGATCCATCATCGCCTGGTTAAAACGCTCTACGCCCTTCGCCGGGGTGACCGCTTCAGCGATCTCCCACAGGCGTTTTTCAACGTCTTTCTTACCCGGCCAGCCGTCAACGGCGTAGCAGCGTGCGAGCACGCGCTTCACGTTGCCGTCGAGGATCGGGAAATGCTTGCCTAATGAAAGGGAGAGGATCGCGCCTGCGGTTGAACGTCCTACGCCGGGTAAATCCGCCACCTCGTCAAAGGTTTCAGGGAATTTACCGTTGTGGCGGGTGGCGACCTGCTGCGCGGCCTTGTGCAGGTTGCGCGCGCGGGCGTAATAGCCCAGCCCGGTCCACAGGTGCAGCACTTCGTCCAACGGCGCGTTTGCCAGGTCGGTGACCGTCGGGAAGCGTGCCATAAAACGCTCGAAGTAAGGGATCACGGTGGCGACCTGCGTTTGTTGCAACATCACCTCGGAGAGCCATACTTTGTAGGGCGTTTTTTCAATTTGCCAGGGCAGGGTTTTACGCCCGTATTTGTCGTACCAGTCCAGCACCTGGGCTGAAAATTGAGAGGCTTGCATGGTCATCGATTCGCATAATCAGGGACGCAGATTGCAGCACAGCGTCCATCTGCTGTAAACCGGATCTTTCCCATGCTTGCATAGAAGCCTTAACTTTGGATAATGCCCGTTTCCCGAACATTCTCACAAGCAGACAACTCTTTTATGAAAAACGACGTCATTTCACCGGAATTTGATGAAAACGGTCGCCCGCTGCGCCGTATTCGCAGCTTTGTCCGCCGTCAGGGCCGCCTGACCAAAGGGCAGCAACACGCGCTGGACAACTACTGGCCGGTGATGGGCGTTGAGTTCAGCGAGCAGCCGCTCGACTTTACCGAGCTGTTTGGCCGCGACGCGCCCGTCACGCTGGAGATCGGGTTTGGTATGGGCACCTCGCTGGTCACTATGGCGAAAGCGCGCCCGGAGCAGAACTTCCTCGGCATTGAAGTACACTCGCCGGGCGTCGGCGCGTGCCTGGCAACGGCCCACGAAGAGGGCGTTGAGAACCTGCGCGTGATGTGTCACGACGCGGTGGAAGTGCTGCACAAAATGATTCCTGACAATTCTTTGAACATGGTTCAGCTCTTTTTCCCTGACCCATGGCACAAAGCGCGTCATAATAAACGCCGTATCGTTCAGGCACCGTTTGCCGAGCTGGTGAAAAGCAAGCTCAAGCTGGGCGGCGTTTTCCACATGGCGACCGACTGGGAACCTTATGCGGAACACATGCTGGAAGTGATGTCGTCTCTGGACGGGTACAAAAATCAGTCCGAGAGCAACGACTACGTACCGCGTCCGGAATCGCGTCCGGTGACAAAATTTGAACAGCGTGGCCATCGTCTTGGTCACGGCGTATGGGACTTAATGTTCGAGAGGGTGAAATAATGGCAAAGAATCGTAGCCGTCGTCTGCGTAAAAAGATGCACATCGAAGAATTCCAGGAAGTGGGCTTCTCCGTTGCCTGGCGTTTCCCGGAAGGCACCAGCGTTGAGCAGATCGACCAGGACGTTGATGCGTTCATCAACGAGGTAATCGAGCCAAACAAGCTGGCCTTCGACGGTAGCGGCTACCTGGCGTGGGAAGGTCTGATCTGCACCCAGGAAGTGGGCAAATGCACCGAAGAACATCAGGCCCTGGTTCGCAAATGGCTTGAAGAGCACAAGCTGGAAGATGTCCGCGTGAGCGAACTTTTCGACGTTTGGTGGGACTAATAAAGCAGTAAGCGGGCCAGCATTAGCTGGCCCATTTTGTCTGAGGGAGTGTTTAAGATGCGCAAAACGTTGCTGGCTGTTGCTTTGATGGCAACCGGATTCACCGCCCATGCGGATTATCAATGTAGCGTCACCCCGCGTGATGACGTGGTGTTAAGCCCGCAAACCGTGCAGGTCAAAGGCGAGAACGGCAATCTGGTGATTACGCCGGAAGGAAACGTCACCTTTAACGGCAAACAGTACAACCTGACTGCCGCACAGCGTGAGCAGGCGAAAGATTATCAGGCCGATTTGCGTACCGCGCTGCCATGGATTAATGAAGGTGCCCTGACGCGCGTCGAAAAGAGCCGCGTCGCGCTGGACAAAATCATCACTAAAGAGGTGGGGGAGAGCAGTAATATGCGCTCCCGCCTTACGAAGCTCGACAAGCAGCTCAAAGAGCAGATGAACCGCATTATCGAGACGCGCTCTGATGGCCTGACGTTCCACTATAAGGCGATCGATCAGGTCCGCGCTGACGGCCAGCAGCTGGTGAACCAGGCGATGGGCGGCATCCTGCAGGACAGCATTAACGAGATGGGCGCCAAAGCCGTGCTGAAAGGCGGCGGTAACCCGCTGCAGGGCGTGCTGGGCAGCCTTGGCGGCTTGCAGACTTCCATTCAGAACGAGTGGAAGAACCAGGAAGATGATTTCCAGCAGTTCGGCAAAGACGTGTGTAAACGCGTGGTGTCGCTGGAAGACAGCCGGAAGGCGCTGGTGGGGACGCTGAAGTAAGTTCTCTGCGCGCTGGGTCCCTCTCCCCAGGGGAGAGGGTGTAATTGTTCCCTCTCCCTGTGGGAGAGGGTCAGGGTGAGGGCATCAGGCAGCGCAGTCGTTGCCTGATAGCCATTAACACCTCCTCCTCGTTTGTCCTGAATTCGTTATTCCAGAACCGTAGTATTTCCCAGCCGTTCGCATTCAAAAATTCAGTACGACGTGAATCATAGGTTTCGTTATTCTGATGTTGGCCACCGTCCAGCTCGATAATCAGCTTTGCCTTAAAACAGGCAAAATCCACGATATATGCACCAATCGGCATCTGGCGGCGAAACTTATAGCCAAAGAAGCGGCGTCCCCTGAGTAAATACCAGAGGCGTAACTCTTCGGGCGTCATTTGTTTACGGAGTTGTTTTGATTTTTCCATCCCCATACTCTGCCAGCCTTTCCCTTAGCCGGCAGAACGGGATGCGAAATCCTGAATCAGCCTTCAGGAATCTTCGGCGAGGAACAGCTCAAGAAGGGAGTTTAAGAACAGCTTGCCGTGCTCGGTGATCTGCCAGCATTCCTCACTCTCGGTGAGATACCCCTTTGCCAGCGCTTCGTCAATCTGCGGACGAATCACCGATTCCGCCAGGCCAGTGTACAGCGAAAACTCCGCGCGCGGCGCGGCTTCCAGCAGGCGGAAACGGTTCATAAAGAACTCAAACGGCTTATCCGCCGCCTCAACGTCGTGCTGACGCTCCAGGTAGCGGCCTTCCATATACCCGCGCGGGTGGCGGGTTTTGGCGGTACGCAGAATGCGACCATCCGGGAAGGTCACCTTGCCGTGGGCGCCGCAGCCAATCCCCAGATAATCACCAAAACGCCAGTAGTTCAGGTTGTGCTGACACTGGAAGCCCGGCTTCGCGTAGGCGGACGTTTCATACTGCTGATACCCGGCAGCGGTCAAAAGCTTGTGGCCCTGCTCGAAGATATCCCACAGCGCGTCGTCATCCGGCAGCACCGGCGGGCGCGAGCCAAACAGCGTGTTCGGCTCAATGGTGAGCTGATACCACGACAGGTGCGGTGGATTCAGCGCAATGGCCTGGCGCAGATCGTCCAGCGCCTCTTCCAGCGACTGATCCGGCAGGCCATGCATCAAATCGAGGTTAAAGCTGCGCAGCCCAAGCCCCGTTGCCAGGTTCGCCGCGCGCTTCGCCTCTTCCGGGCCGTGAATGCGACCCAGACGCTTCAGCTTCGGCTCGCTAAAGCTCTGCACGCCGATGGAGATACGGTTCACGCCCGCGCGCTGATACTCGACAAAACGGTCGGCCTCAACGGTGCCGGGGTTGGCTTCCATCGTAATTTCTGCATCCGCCGCCAGGTTCAGGCGCGCACGCACGCCGTCCAGCAGCGTCTGCATTGCCGGGCCTGACAGCAGGCTCGGCGTACCGCCACCAATGAAAATGGTCTTAACTTCACGTCCCTGTGCGTACGGCACATCGGCGTCCAGGTCGGCCAGCAGATGCGCGACGTAGTCATCGTGCGGCACTTCGCCCTTCAGCGCGTGCGAATTGAAATCGCAGTACGGGCATTTCTGCACGCACCACGGGATATGAATATAAAGACTCAGAGGCGGCAAATTAGCCATTACGCAGTGCTTCCAGTAACAGTTTCAGCGCGCGTCCACGGTGGGAAATCGCGCTTTTCTCTTCGCGGGTCAGTTCCGCAGCGGTTTTGCCCTCGGTCGGGACAAAGAAAATCGGGTCGTAGCCAAAGCCGCCGTTGCCAGCCGCTTCACGGGTAATCACGCCCGGCCAGCTGCCGTGACAGACAATCGGCGTCGGGTCTTCCGCATGACGCATGTAGACCAGCACGCAGTGGAACTGCGCGGTACGCTGTTCGTCGGGAACGTCCTTCAGGGCCACGAGCAGCTTTTCCAGATTCTGCTGGTCGGTGGCGTCCACCCCGGAATAGCGGGCGGAGTAAATTCCCGGCGCGCCGCCGAGGAAATCCACGGCCAGACCGGAGTCGTCGGCAATCGCGGGCAGGCCGGTTACCTGCGCCGCATGGCGCGCTTTCAGAATGGCGTTTTCGATAAACGTCAGGCCCGTCTCTTCGGCGGACTCCACGCCCAGCTCGGTCTGAGCCACCACGTCCAGCCCAAAATCATTTAATAGCGAGGCCAGCTCGCGCACTTTACCGGCGTTACCGGTCGCGAGAACAACTTTCTGCATGGTTTAGTCCTGTTCTGTCAGAGCCGCGACTTCCGTCGGGATAGATTGCGGATTAAGGATTTTTACCTGTTTATGCCGCCCAAGTTCACCTTTTTCAATGATGACCTGGCTTTTGGCGACGCGAAACTGTTTTGCCAGATATTTGGTCAGATGCGCGTTCGCCTGGCCATCGACCGGTGGGGCGGTGATGGCGACCTTTAGCTCGTCGCCATGCAGCCCAACAATACTGTCGCGGCTGGCTTTCGGCTGAATATACAGCCGTAAAACCAGCCCGTCGGCGCAGGTGCTTACTGCACTCATAGCGCCATCCACAGCCCCGGCAGCAGCATATCGCCCGTAGACTGGAGCAGTTCGGCGATCCCCATGTTGATCACATAGAGCAGCAGCACCAGGATCATCGGGGAGAAGTCGATGCCGCCCATGGACGGAAGCAGGTTACGGATCGGACGCAGCAGCGGCTCGGCCAACTGAATCAAGGCGTACTCTACCGGGCTACGTCCCTGGCTTACCCAGCTCATGATCGCCATCACCAGCAGTACCCAGAAGATCAACAAACCGACGGTTTTGATCAGAATCAGAACGGCGGCAATCCAGATAATCGGCTGGAAGGTGATGACCATAAACAGCACGATGGCTTTGAGCACGCTCAGAATAAACGCCACCAGCAGCGAAGCGCTGTCGATGGGGCCCATGGCCGGGATAATACGGCGCAGCGGTCCGACAACAGGTTGCGTGATTTTCACGACAAACTGGGAGAACGGATTGTAAAAGTCACAGCGGGCCCACTGCATCCAGACGCGCAGCAAAAGCGCCATCGTGTACAGCTCAATGACCGTTGAGAGCAGGAAAGTCAACGTCTTCATGGCGTTCCTCAGGTTTCCTTATTATTTGGTGTAGTCGCGCGCACCGAAAATGGCTGTGCCGATGCGCACCATAGTGCTGCCTGCCGCGATGGCGGCTTCCATATCATCCGACATGCCCAGTGAAAGCGTGTCTACCGTTTCATAGCGCGCTTTAAGCGCCTCAAATGCTACAGCCATTTGCTGTGCCACGGCAAACTGCCTTTCATAACTTGACTCAGGTGCCGGAATGGCCATCAGTCCGCGCAGGGTTAAGCGCGGCAGGGCGGCCACCTCTGCGGCCAGCGCATCCAGCTCGTTCAGCGCAATGCCGGACTTGCTGTTTTCATCACTGATGTTGATTTGAATCAGCACGTTAAGCGCAGGCATCTCCGCCGGGCGCTGGTCGCTCAGACGGGAAGCAATACGCAGACGGTCGATGGTATGGCACCAGTCAAAGTGCTCTGCCACCAGACGGCTTTTGTTCGACTGCAGGGGACCAATAAAGTGCCATTGCAGATCGGACGTCTCCTGCTCCTGGAAGTAGCGAATTTTATCCACACCTTCCTGCACGTAGTTTTCGCCAAACGCCCGGTGACCTGCAGCAATCGCTTCTGCGATGGCGCTCGCAGGCTTGGTTTTGCTGACTGCAAGTAGCGTAATTTCTTCTGAAGCACGGCCGCAACGCGTTGCAGCGGCTGAGATTTTGTCCCGGACCTGTGCCAGGTTATGCGCAATGTCGTTCATTTTCCGAGGAGTAGTCTATGGATGTGGAAGAAATTGTGGCCCTTAGTGTAAAGCATAACGTCTCCGATCTACACCTATGCAGTGATTCACCACCGCGCTGGCGCAGATTGGGCCGCCTTGAGCCGGCCCCGTTTCCGCCGCCGGACGTCGGGGCGTTGCTAAAGGCGTGGCTCAACGACGAACAGCAGGGCGCATGGTGGGCAAACGGGCAGGTCGATTTTGCCGTGACGGTCGCAGGAGACCAGCGTCTGCGCGGCAGTGCGTTTAAGCAGATGAAGGGCATCTCCGTTACCCTGCGGCTGTTGCCGCGTTCCTGTCCGCAGCTCCCTTCGCTTGGGGTGCCGCGCGCTATTCCCGAACTGTTGTCCAGCGACAACGGGTTGATTCTGGTAACGGGAGCGACCGGCAGCGGTAAATCCACCACGCTGGCCGCAATGGTCGACTTCCTCAACCGCCATACTGACGGCCATATCCTCACGCTTGAAGATCCGGTGGAGTTCATGTACCAGAGTGAACGTTGCCTGATTCAGCAGCGGGAGATAGGCCAGCACAGCCCGTCATTTGCAGAGGCGCTGCGCAGTGCGTTACGCGAGGACCCGGACATTATTTTGCTGGGGGAGCTGCGCGACAGCGAAACGATCCGCCTGGCGCTGACGGCGGCGGAGACCGGGCATCTGGTGCTGGCGACGCTGCACACGCGCGGGGCAGCACAGGCGATTGAACGGCTGGTCGATACGTTCCCGGCGCAGGAGAAAGATCCGGTGCGTAACCAGCTGGCCGGCAGCCTGCGGGCAGTGCTGGCGCAAAAGCTGCTTCCCGATCTTCAGGGCGGGCGCGTCGCGCTGTACGAGCTGCTGGTAAACACCGCGGCGGCGGCGAATCTGATTCGTGAGGGGAAGACGTGGCAGCTGCCCGGCATCATTCAAACCGGCCAGCAGGCGGGAATGCAGAACTTTGACCAGAGCCTGGCGGAGAGACGGGCACAGGGGCAGCTGTAGGCCCCTGCGTTAAAAGCCCTGTTCGAAGTAGCTTTCGAGGATGATAACGGCTGAAGCGGAGTCTACGCTGCCTTTGTTGAGCGCCCGGAAGCCACCGTGTTCAAACAGGCCTGCACGCGCTTCGACGGTGCTGAGACGCTCGTCGTGAAGCTTCACGGAGACGCCAAAGCGGCCATGGATTTTATTGGCGAATTTACGCGCGCGGGCGGTAAGCGGTTGCTCGGTGCCGTCCATGTTCAGCGGCAGGCCGACAATCACGTCGTCCGGCTGCCACTCTTTGAGCAGGCGCTCAATAAGGTTCCAGTCCGGCGTGCCGTCGTTAGCTTTCAGCGCCGTGAGCGGGCGGGCGGTGCCGGTGATCCGTTGACCCACGGCGACGCCGATGCTTTTGGTGCCGAAGTCGAAGGCGAGAAGGGTGCCGCTCATTACGCGTGCCCCGCTACGCCAGGAATGGTCAGAATATCAATGCCAATCAGTTTTGCCGCGTCACGCCAGCGATCGGCAATAGGGGTTTTAAACAGAATATTCATGTCCGCAGGTGCGGTAAGCCAGGCGTTATCGAGGATCTCTTGCTCAAGCTGGCCTTTCTCCCACGACGAATAGCCCAGCGCCACCAGCACTTCGGAAGGCTGCTCAGCGGTGCCCAGCGTTTCAAGCACGTCGCGCGAGGTAGTGATCACGGTGTTATCGGAGATGCGAATGCTGGAAGAGAATACCGGCGGGGTATGCAGGATAAAGCCGCGATCTTCGGCAAGAGGTCCACCCAGCATCACCGGTTTATCAAGCCGGATTTCCGGCAGGCGCGCTTCAGCCGAGATTTTCAGCTTGTCCAGAATCCCTTCAACCTGCAGGTTTTCCAGCGGTTTGTTGATGATAATACCCATCGCGCCGTCTTCATTGTATTCACAAATATAAACCACGGTGCGGCGAAAAATCGGATCCTGGAGAGCAGGCATGGCAATAAGAAAGTGATGCTGTAAATTCATTGTCAGAGGTACTGTTTCCTGGTTTAAAAAGCGACAGCGCCCAGTATGGGGATAAACCCAGGCGCTGTCACAGTTTATTTCTGTAAACGTTTTTCGATAGCGTCCATCAGCATTCCGGTGATCGAGATCGGGAACTCCGCTTCGATTTCGCGAATGCAGGTTGGGCTGGTGACGTTAACTTCGGTCAGGCGATCGCCGATGATATCCAGGCCAACGAAGATCAGGCCTTTGGCTTTCAGCGTTGGGCCAACGCGGCGGGCAATTTCCCAGTCGCTTTCGGTTAGCGGACGCGGCTCGCCGCGGCCACCTGCCGCCAGGTTACCGCGGGTTTCGCCACCCTGTGGGATACGCGCCAGGCAGTAAGGCACCGGCTCACCGTCCACGACCAGCACGCGCTTATCGCCATCTTTGATCGCTGGAATATAGTTTTGCGCCATGCAGTAACGCGTGCCCAGCTCGGTCAGCGTTTCGGCAATCACGCCAATGTTCGGGTCGCCTTCCTTCACGCGGAAAATAGACGCGCCGCCCATGCCGTCCAGCGGCTTCATGATGATGTCGCCGTGCTTCTGCCAGAATTCTTTCAGCTGCGCTTTGCTGCGGGTGACCAGCGTTTCCGGCGTCAGGTCAGAGAACCAGGCGGTGTAAAGCTTCTCGTTGCAGTCGCGCAGGCTCTGCGGCTTGTTGACGATCAGCGTCCCTTTCTCTTCGGCACGCTCAAGGATGTAGGTGCTATAGATGTATTCGGTGTCAAACGGCGGATCTTTACGCATCAGGATGACGTTGAGGTCGGCCAGGGCAATGTCCTGCTCGGTGCCGAATTCGTACCATTTGTCGTAGTTCTGCTCGACGTTAACGATGCGGGTGCGTGCGCGGGCTTCACCGTTGATCAGATAAAGATCGTTCATCTCCATATAGTGGAGCTCATAGCCACGACGCTGCGCTTCCAGCAGCATGGCGAAGCTGGAATCTTTCTTGATGTTAATGTTTGCGATGGGATCCATCACGATGCCGAGCTTTATCATGTTCTTCTCCGTTAATACTTCAACCCAGATCGCCAAACCGTACCTGTAGCGCGGTTATGGCCGTGAGTGCCGTTGTCTCAGTGCGCAGAACGCGAGGTCCCAACAGAATATCAGTAAACTGGTAGCGCGCCGTCATCGCAATTTCGTCCGCCGACAGGCCGCCTTCGGGGCCAATCAGCAGGCGTACGCGCTCAACGGGCAGCGGCAGCGTATTGATGCTGGCGCTGGCGCGCGGATGAAGATTGAGCTTCAGCCCGCTATCCTCTTCTGCACACCAGTCCTCCAGATCCA
Organism: Enterobacter cloacae complex sp. 385G4; assembly: GCF_057320665.1. Taxonomy (NCBI): domain Bacteria; kingdom Pseudomonadati; phylum Pseudomonadota; class Gammaproteobacteria; order Enterobacterales; family Enterobacteriaceae; genus Enterobacter; species Enterobacter cloacae complex sp. 385G4. Next base: position 229,014 of record NZ_JBXWDD010000007.1, on the reverse strand, counting down.
TCGCCGGGCGGATCTCCGGAATACGGTTGCGGCCGCTCTGTTCGCAGGCCGCAATGGCGATTTTCTGCCACTGCTGGATCTTTTTGTTCAGACGTTCCGCATCCAGTTTAACGCCACAGCGCTCGGATAAAAGTGGCGTAATGAGGCTTACACCCAGCTCAATGGATTTTTGAATGGTGAATTCCATCTTTTCTCCGCGCGACATCACCTGCCCAAGGTGGATGTGCAGCGGCGATTCACGGTCGTCCACTTCGCCGCGCAAGACATTCACATGCACGCTTTTTTTATCCGCCCGCGTGATTTCCGCGTCGAAAACCTGATTAGAGCCGTCGAACAGCTGTATTGCCTGGCCAGCCCCCATGCGCAGCACGCGGCCAACGTGGTTAGCGGCGTCGTCAGACAGGGCGATTTCGTGGCCTGCGGTAATCAGTTCAGGGTGGTAAATGCGGGGAATGCGCATAGTCAAAAATTCCATATGTCATGCGGTATAAGCGAATTGCCGTAGTGTAGGTTAGCTCTTTTGCGCCTGGCAAGCCCGCTGGACGTAAGGGTTATGATTCCCCTGGACTCTGGCGATACGTTCGTCGCGCTGGCATTCCCATTCCGTCACCGGATACTGCTTATCCCAGGCATTGAACAGCTGCGTCTGCTGGCGTGAAAGGTTGAGGTCATAACGGTCACGCATGTAGAAGTAGGTACGGGCGATGCTGCCGCGCGCGCGGGCAGGGGGCTCGGCGACTTTCTCTTTGAAATCTACCTTCATACCGCACTGGCCGTACTGGCCTTCGCCACCGTTCCACTGGCTGTACATGAAATTGCCGCGGTCGCCGTTCACTTCACCTACCGCATGCTGCAGGTTATGCATGTCGCTTTCCATCTGGCGATAAACCGGATCTTTGGCGCAATTTTTACGTCCGCCGTCCTGCCAGCACTGGCGCTGGTGACCAAACTGCCAGGCCGGAACGACATGCTCCCACTCGATGCGGCTGGCGCGGTTTTCGTTTTTACGCACCTTATAGCCGCAGGATTCGAGGTCAACGACCCCTTTTTTGCCCTGCCATTTAATTTTGCAGCCGCAGTAGAAATCGCCCGGCACATCGGCGTTCACCTTCACGCCTGCTGCCTTGGCCTGGGAAAAACTGTTGATACCGTCGGCCAGGGCCTGACCGGAAAGCGCCGTCGCCAGAAAAGCGACCGCGAGAGAAACATTACGGGACATCTTACACTCCGTGTCAAAACGAGCCCGCAACGTAACGAATGTTGTTCCTGTATGCAATCAGTCAGATCAGGAAAGTTCCTGAAAGTTCAGGTGATTACTCCGCAATCAGCGGTTCGCCGCATTTGACGCAGCGGTAGGTCGCCTCACCGCGCACCACGCGGTTATGGCGGCGGACGGTAAGCTGGTGCTGCTGACACTGGCAGCGATAGGGGAAGGTATTGCGGCGTACCGATTCCAGCTCGAACTGATGGGTACGGCGCGCCGGAACGCCGAGCACCGCCTCCATCATCCACTTCCACTCTTTGCCGTGCGGCGCGACGCGGCCAAAATGCTTCCATACCAGAAGGTGCGCCAGCTCGTGCGGCACCACTTCTTCAATAAACGCCTGCTGGTTTTCCATCATCAGCACCGGGTTCAGGCGGATCTCGTACGATTCCAGCCAGGCGGTGCCGGCTGCGGTGCCGCGCTGCTGATAGACCAGCTTCGGTTCAGGGTAATTGCGGCCGAGTTTCAGATTCGCCTGGGCAAGTTTTTCCCGCAGGCTGCGCATAACGGCTTGCTGAATGGCGATGGGGAGACGGGGAGCTTTCATAGGGGCAGAGCATAAAGCGGGAAGCGGGGAGGCGCAAGAGGCGCCTCCCGCAAGAGGATTAGTCGTGGGCGCCGATTTCGCGCAGCGGACGACCTTTCATCAGGTTACGTTCAATGTGTTCCAGAGAAACATGTTTGGTTTCTGGAACCAGCCAGATGGTCAGCACAATAAAGAAGATATTCAGACCGGCGTAGACCCAGAAGGTGTTGGCATTGCCCAGGGTGTTGAGCATGGTCAGGAACGTTGCGCCGACGATCATGTTGGCAATCCAGTTGGTTGCGGTAGAGCAGGTGATACCAAAATCACGCCCTTTCAGCGGCTGGATTTCAGAGCACAGTACCCAAATCAGCGGACCGGCGCTCATCGCAAACCCGACGATAAACATCAGCAGCATGCCCACCGCGAAGTACTGGGCGGTTGGGGAGTGGATGCCTACATGCATCATCGTACCGAGAACGCCCATACCCGTCGCCATCACCAGGAAGCCCAGGGTCAGGGTTGGCTTACGTCCCCAGCGGTCCACCAGGCCGATGGCGATAAAGGTCGCCAGCACGTTGGTCAGGCCCACGATAACGGTGCCCCACATCTGCTCGGTGGTGTTGGTGTAGCCCGCCAGTTCAAAGATTTTTGGCGCGTAGTACATGATGACGTTCATCCCTGTGAACTGCTGCATCACCTGCAGCAGCACGCCGAGGAACACCGCCCGACGGAAGTTGCTGTTCTCTTTAAACAGCGCCCAGCCGGACTGTTTGACCTTCAGGCTTTCGCGGATCTCTTCCAGCTCGTTTTTCGCTTCCGCGCTGGTATCGCGCAGACGAAGCAGCACGCGTTCGGCATCAACGAAGCGACGTTTGGCGGCAAACCAGCGCGGGCTGTCCGGCAGGAAGAAGACGCCAATCAGCAGGAGAATGGCCGGGATGATGATCACGCCGAGCATCCAGCGCCATGCGCCGCTGTAGCTGAACGCGGTATCGGACAGGTAAGCGCCGAGAATACCGATGGTGATCATCAGCTGGTACATGGAAATCATGCTGCCGCGGATTTTCTCCGGCGCAATTTCGGAGAGGTAGAGCGGGGCGGTGTAAGACGCCACGCCCACCGCAAGGCCCAGCAGCACGCGGGAAAGAATAAGCACTTCAACGTTAGGGGCGGCAGCGGAGAAGAGCGAACCGGCGACGAAGAGGATCGCACCGATCATCAGGCTCTTTTTGCGTCCGAGCTTGAAGGAGAGCCAGCCGCTGCCGACGGCCCCAACGGCCGCACCGAACATCATGGAGCTAACCACCCATTCCTGGGTATGCGCGTTAATCTGGAATTCGTCTGCGATGAAGGGAAGAGCGCCGGCAATGACGCCGATATCCAGGCCAAAGAGTAATCCTGCCAGGGCGGCGAGGAAGCAGACGAAGAAAGTCATCGCCTTGTTGGACGTACGCCCCTGTTTTTTATTGTCAGGCATTATGCCCTCCAGTTGGGTTATCAGTTTTATTGATGATAAGGGTAGGTGAGCGACCCGTAAAAATATGTGAGATTAATCACAATGGTGTAATCGGTTACACTAACGTGCAACCGTAAAAATTATTAAAGCTTTGAAAATATAGAGGTAAACTAGGTGATGCGCATCGCGTTTGTTTGAATTTCAGACTTAACTGAAAGGAAATGTAACAGCAGAAGAAAGGCGATCATGCAAAGAGAATATTCTGAAAGAGGGATATATCCAGTGCGGTGTAATCGCTTTCAGTTGTGCGGCTTTAGCCGCCCCCCGACATAAAAAAAGCCAGCACAAAGGCTGGCCTGTTTAATACTCTCGGCTGTCGATTACTTCAGACCAGCAGCTTCACGCAGCAGAGCGGCTTTGTCGGTTTTTTCCCATGGGAAATGTTCACGACCAAAGTGACCGTATGCAGCGGTTTCCTGGTAGATTGGGTGCAGCAGATCCAGCATCTGAATCAGGCCGTATGGACGCAGGTCGAAGAACTCGCGCACCAGCAGGGTCAGCTGTTCTGAAGGCACTTTCTCCGTACCGAAGGTTTCCACCATGATGGAGGTTGGCTCAGCCACGCCGATTGCGTAGGAAACCTGAATCTCACAGCGGTCGGCCAGGCCGGCAGCAACGATGTTTTTCGCTACATAGCGCGCAGCGTACGCGGCAGAACGGTCAACTTTAGACGGATCTTTACCGGAGAACGCGCCGCCACCGTGACGCGCCATGCCGCCGTAGGTATCAACGATGATTTTACGACCGGTCAGGCCGCAGTCGCCCATTGGGCCGCCGATAACAAAGCGTCCGGTTGGGTTGATGAAGAATTTGGTTGCTGAGCTCAGCCATTCGGTTGGCAGAACCGGCTTGATGATCTCTTCCATCACTGCTTCCTGCAGGGATTTCTGATCGATCTCTTCGGCATGCTGGGTAGACAGCACCACCGCGTCAATACCGACGATTTTGCCGTCGTCGTACTGGAAGGTGACCTGGCTTTTCGCATCCGGGCGCAGCCACGGCAGGGTGCCGTTTTTACGCACTTCAGCCTGACGCTGCACCAGACGGTGTGCGTAGGTCACAGGTGCTGGCATCAGCACGTCGGTTTCGTTGGTTGCATAACCGAACATCAGGCCCTGGTCGCCCGCGCCCTGTTCCAGCGGATCGGCACGGTCAACGCCCTGGTTGATGTCCGGAGACTGTTTGCCAATCGCGCTCAGTACCGCGCAGGAATTGGCATCAAAGCCCATATCAGAATGCACATAGCCGATCTCACGCACCGTGTTACGGGTGATCTCTTCGATATCAACCCATGCGCTGGTGGTGATCTCACCGCCAACCAGAACCATGCCGGTTTTGACATAGGTTTCACACGCTACGCGCGCTTTAGGATCCTGCGCCAGGATCGCATCCAGCACCGCATCGGAGATTTGGTCAGCAATTTTATCAGGATGTCCTTCTGATACGGACTCGGACGTAAACAGGTGTTTTGCCATGTTTTATTTCACCTAAGAGGAATTTGGTTAGCTCAAGCTGCTGTGTGGAATAGCCAAAGGAGATAATTCTACCAAGGCCTGCAGGTTTTTGACACTGGCAGTATGAGTGTTAATCAGTATAGATGGATTAACATCTGGATGGCTATTTTAGGTCACTTCTTCGCCCGATTTCCAGTTTTTTTTGATTCATCTCTCACTGCGTTGAAATGGCTGCTGGAAATTTTTCCTGACGCTGCTGGCAACACGCGTATTTTTGTTTTGCTTTTTAGCCCCCTTCTCGGTATAAAACGCGGCGCGCGGCTCATATAAAATCAGCGCTCGATGAATACATCGTGTCGCCACTTCCAGCCGGGTTGAGCAGTGAACTTTTAGCTTTGGCTTGGGGTCCGTTTCATCAGAGGCGGCCGTGGAGGTGATACGAGATAATGAACCATCGTTTTCCGCTAATTCAGCGCTGCCGTTCTGGCGCGCCATTGATTCCCGCAACCCGCATTTCTAGTCTGCAAACCTGCCGATGTTATACCCATCTCGGCGCTTCTCAGGATTCAAGGGCCGGTTACGCTCTGTGAAAACTGAACAAGGGCGCTCTTGTTGATACAAGAGTTTTCTCGTGGTTTCGCCGAACCTTGTCATACAGAGTTCGGATACGTGTTTTACAATGATATGAATAAGAAACCGGTCGCACGGTCTGGATTTCAGCATACTCTGCTGGGAAACGGAGCCGTTTATGGGTTGTTATCGCCGTATAACGCTGCGATAGTAGTCAACTGTTTTACACTTAATACAAAGAGTTGAGGTTCGCTATGTCTGACGACATGTCTTCTTTTTCGCCTTCGTCAGCGGGCGAACAGGGTGTACTACGTTCTATGCAGGAGGTTGCGATGAGCTCCCAGGAAGCCAGCAAGATGCTGCGCACTTACAATATTGCCTGGTGGGGCAATAACTACTACGACGTCAACGAACTGGGCCACATCAGCGTCTGCCCGGATCCGGACGTCCCTGAAGCGCGCGTGGATCTCGCTAAGCTGGTGAAAGCCCGTGAAGCGCAGGGCCAGCGTTTGCCTGCACTGTTCTGCTTCCCGCAGATCCTGCAACATCGCCTGCGTTCCATTAACGCCGCGTTCAAGCGCGCGCGTGAATCCTACGGCTATAACGGCGACTACTTCCTGGTTTACCCGATCAAGGTGAACCAGCACCGCCGCGTAATCGAATCCCTGATCCACTCCGGCGAACCGCTGGGACTGGAAGCAGGCTCCAAAGCGGAGCTGATGGCGGTTCTGGCGCACGCGGGCATGACCCGGTCGGTGATCGTCTGTAACGGCTATAAAGACCGCGAATACATTCGTCTGGCGCTGATTGGCGAGAAGATGGGCCACAAGGTCTATCTGGTTATCGAGAAAATGACCGAAATTGCCATCGTGCTGGAAGAGGCCGAGCGTCTGAACGTTATTCCACGCCTTGGCGTGCGTGCGCGTCTGGCGTCGCAGGGGTCCGGTAAATGGCAGTCCTCCGGCGGTGAAAAATCCAAGTTCGGCCTCGCGGCGAACCAGGTGCTGCAGCTGGTGGAGATCCTGCGCGAGCGCGGTCGTCTGGACAGCATTCAGCTGCTGCACTTCCACCTCGGCTCGCAGATGGCCAATATCCGCGACATCGCCACCGGCGTGCGTGAGTCCGCGCGTTTCTACGTTGAGCTGCACAAGCTTGGCGTGAATATTCAGTGCTTCGACGTGGGCGGCGGCCTGGGCGTGGACTACGAAGGGACCCGCTCCCAGTCCGACTGCTCGGTGAACTACGGCCTGAACGAATACGCCAACAACATCATCTGGGCGATTGGCGATGCCTGCGAAGAGCACGGCCTGCCGCACCCGACAGTGATCACCGAATCTGGCCGCGCGGTTACCGCGCACCATACGGTGCTGGTGTCTAACATCATCGGCGTCGAGCGTAGCGAAATCACCGAAGCGACGCCTCCGGCAGACGATGCCCCACGTTCCCTGCAAAGCATGTGGGAAACCTGGCAGGAAATGCACGAGCCGGGCACGCGTCGCTCCCTGCGCGAATGGCTGCACGACAGCCAGATGGACTTGCACGATATTCACGTCGGCTACTCGTCAGGCACCTTCAGCCTGCAGGAGCGCGCGTGGGCGGAGCAGCTCTATCTGAACATGTGCCATGAAGTGCAGAAACAGCTCGACCCGAGCAACCGCGCGCATCGTCCGATTATCGACGAGTTGCAGGAGCGTATGGCGGACAAAATGTACGTCAACTTCTCCCTGTTCCAGTCGATGCCGGATGCCTGGGGTATCGACCAGTTGTTCCCGGTTCTGCCGCTGGAAGGGCTGAACCACGCCCCGGAACGTCGCGCGGTGCTGCTGGACATCACCTGTGACTCTGACGGCGCGATTGACCATTACGTTGACGGTGACGGTATCGCAACGACGATGCCAATGCCGGAGTACGATCCGGAGAACCCGCCCATGCTGGGCTTCTTTATGGTGGGTGCGTATCAGGAGATCCTCGGCAACATGCACAACCTGTTCGGTGATACCGAAGCGGTTGACGTGTTTGTCTTCCCTGACGGCAGCGTCGAGGTTGAGCTGTCCGACGAAGGGGACACCGTGGCGGATATGCTGGAATATGTGCAGCTGGATCCGAAAAAACTGCTCACCCAGTTCCGCGACCAGGTGAAAAACACCGGTCTGGACGACGCGCTGCAGCAGCAGTTCCTGGAAGAGTTTGAAGCGGGTCTGTACGGGTACACCTACCTGGAAGACGAGTAGTAAAACCTCCCTCTCCCGGTGGGAGAGGGTTGGGGTGAGGGCATCAGACCGCACAATACCCTATACTCACTTGAACCCGTATGAATTAACGGCGATAATTCGCCCCAATATGCGATTTACGAATCAATCCCTTCCTCGTCGGGTTTAACGACGCGGAGGGGATTTTTTTTCATCTGTTTTTAATGTATCGACGTTAAAAGAGGTCAGGACATGAGCACTTTAGGTCATCAGTACGATAACTCTCTGGTATCTAACGCGTTTGGTTTTTTACGCCTTCCAATGAACTTCCAGCCGTACGACAGCGATGCGGACTGGGTGATCACCGGCGTGCCGTTCGACATGGCAACCTCCGGTCGCGCGGGTGGACGTCACGGCCCGGCGGCAATCCGTCAGGTTTCCACCAACCTGGCCTGGGAGCACAACCGCTTCCCGTGGAACTTCGACATGCGCGAGCGCCTGAACGTGGTGGACTGCGGTGACCTGGTGTACGCCTTCGGCGACGCGCGCGAAATGAGCGAAAAATTGCAGGCGCACGCAGAGAAACTGCTGGCGGCCGGTAAGCGCATGCTCTCCTTCGGCGGTGACCACTTTGTCACTCTGCCGCTGCTGCGCGCCCACGCGAAGCACTTCGGTAAAATGGCGCTGGTGCACTTCGATGCGCATACCGATACCTACGCGAACGGCTGCGAGTTCGACCACGGCACCATGTTCTACACCGCGCCGAAAGAAGGCCTGATCGATCCGAACCACTCCGTGCAGATCGGCATCCGTACCGAGTTCGACAAAGACAACGGTTTCACCGTGCTGGACGCCGGCCAGGTGAACGATCGCGGCGTGGACGATATTCTGGCTCAGGTTAAGCAGATCGTCGGCGATATGCCTGTATACCTGACCTTCGATATCGACTGCCTGGATCCGGCGTTTGCACCGGGTACCGGTACGCCGGTTATTGGCGGCCTGACGTCAGACCGCGCCATCAAGCTGGTGCGTGGCCTGAAGGATCTGAACATCGTTGGGATGGATGTGGTAGAAGTGGCGCCAGCCTATGACCAGTCCGAGATCACCGCGCTTGCCGCGGCGACCCTGGCGCTGGAAATGCTCTACATCCAGGCCGCGAAAAAAGGCGAATAAGCCTTACGCGCTGATTGCTGCTGCGCGACGCATGCGCAGCAGCAACATTCCCCCGGCAAGCAGGGTGATTGCCTGCGAGACGACCAGCACCGAAAAGCCTGAGCTAACCGACCCCACCGACCTCATTACCATCCCCATCAGCAGCGGAATAAACGCCGCGCAGATATTGCCGATCCCGTTGATAATGCCGTAAGCGCTGCCCACCGCTTCCCGCGCGGCGTGATGCTGGATCACCGCCGGAATAGCCGCCCCCTGTAGCCCCCAGAAGATATTCGCCGAGAGCATAAACAGCGCCAGCCAGGCAGGCTGATGGCTGAGCATCAGCGCGATCACGGACAGCGCCGTCAGCGCGCCGCCCACCACAAACAGCATTGGCGCCTGTTCCGGACGCATTTTGTCGAGCAGCACCCCACCGAGGAACTTCGAGCCCAGACTCAGCAGGAAGGGAATGGCCGCAAGTATGCCCGTGGCGTGCAGCGAGAAATGATGCTCGTCGCGCAGCCACGCGGGCAGCCAGGCGCTGCTCCCCCAGAGATAGCTCAGGGTGGCAATCTCCACCAGCAGGATCCACCCGAGCAGCGGCGTTTGCCAGGCCAGCGAAAACGTCTCTGTAAAGCCCGGTTTTTTCATCTTCACCGTACTCCGCGGCGCGGGCAGGAAGCGCCAGACAAGGCCGCCGCCCAGCACCAGATTCAGTGCCGCCAGGGCATAAAACGATCCGGCCCAGCCGAGATGCGCCATCAGCCACGTTACCAGCGGAAAGCCCACGGCCAGCCCGAGCGAGACGCCCAGCGCGGTCACGGCGTTGGGTTTGCCGATCTCTTGCGCGCTAAAGTGATCGCTGATGAAGCGCGTTTTCAGCGAAAAGAGCGGCCCCTCAGCGATCCCCAGGATCGTGCGCGCGACGAGCATGCCCATCAGCGATCCGAGCAGCGGTGAAATGGCGCATACCGCTGCCCACATCGCTATGCTGCTCAATAATCCCTGTCGATAATGGAGTTTGCTTTCAATAACCGGAGTTAATAATAAAGCTGAAAATCCATAACCCAGCAGAAAACAGGTCATAAGCATTCCCTGTAACATTCTGTTTTCATTTAGCTGAAAATGCTGAGCAAATTCCGGGTTTAAAATCATGACAGAAATATTCACCCGGTCAACGTAGGAAATAATAATCAGTAATAACAATGCCACTGTGCCTTGCCATCTTGCCGTCATAACGCCTGCCTTATGTTTTTGCTTATTTCTATTTTTATGCGCGTGATTATCACGTGGGTAAAATGGTTCACCTGTGAAACTCATTGTTTATTAAAGAAAAAATAAAATTAAGTTTCACAGGTGAAACACCCTGTTTTTCACTTCTTTTATTTTTAAGGAACAAAAAGAAAAGAAGTCAATCACTGTTTATTAAAATTTAAGGCCATCGATAAATCGTATTCTTTCACACCGAAATAATGAAAATTTCATATCGCTGCATTTTTTCGTGATCCTTTGCACACTTAGTTAATTAATTACCGTTTGATTAACAAATTCGTCACATTGCGGCTTGACGAAACATTCATCGCTTTTATATTGACCGTATTAAATAAGAAACAGAGTTTCATATATGAAACAAAAGCCTGGAGGATCGTGATGAGCTGGATAGGCGTATGTGACGCAGAACAAGTACAGGAAGATTTCCCTTTTAGCGGCAACGTCGACGGTAAAGAGATCGGCGTGTATTTGATTGACGGTGAATATTACGCGCTGGAAGACGTATGCCCCCACGCCTATGCCCTGCTGAGCCAGGGCTTCGTGGAGGACGGCAAGGTGGAATGCCCGCTGCACGAGGCGGTATTCGACGTCAAAACCGGCCAGTGCCTGCACGGCCCCGGCGGGCGCAACCTCAACCGCTACCCGGTTCGGGTTTTTGAAAACCAGATTCAGATTACCTTCGTCGAGGAGACCGTGGCATGAGCGACACCCTGAACTACAACCCGGCGCTGCCGGAAAGCCGTCAGTTTGCCCCCCCGGCTGAGGGCGGTAACGGTGCGATCCATAAGCCGGGTGATTACCAGAACCTTATCTGGCAGACCCGCAGCCGCGAGCCGGAAAGCTGGGAAGTGAACCTCATCGCCACGCTGGAAGATCTCTTCGAGCAGGGGGTTGAAACCTTACCTGAGCTGGTGAACGGGCTGAACGCGGTGCGCATGCACGATCAGCAGGGCGAGCCGTGGAGCGAGGCCAGCTTCCAGGCATTCTTACAGGTTAACGGCTACTGAGGGCAACGCGATGACGACGACCGTACAACACTATCTCGATAAAGGTCTGCGCGGCCTCTGGTATCCGGTGCTGGCTAGCTGGGAGGTGCAGTCTGCACCGGTGGGCATTACCCGCCTGGGCGAACAGATTGTGGTCTGGCGCAACAAAGACGGCCAGGTGCAGGCGCTGGAGGACCGCTGTCCGCACCGCGGCGCACGCCTGTCGATGGGCTGGAACCTGGGCGACCGCATTGCCTGCTGGTATCACGGCGTGGAGGTCGCGGGCAACGGCGAGGTGAAAGACGTGCCCGCCGTGGACAAATGTCCGCTGGTCGGCCAGCAGTGCGTGCGCAGCTACAACGTGCAGGAGGCGCACGGCGCAATCTTCCTGTGGTTTGGCGTCACCGCGGACCAGCAGCCGGACGAGCTGACCTTCCCGGACGAGCTCGCCGATACGGACAGCTTCAGCAATTTCCTCTGTACCGCCGCGTGGAAATGCAATTACCAGTACGCGCTGGAAAACGTGATGGACCCGATGCACGGCACCTATCTGCACTCCTCGTCGCACTCAATGGCGGAAGGGGACCGCAAGGCTGACATGGTGCTCCAGCCGACCAAAACCGGCTTTATTTTTGAGAAGAAAGGGCAGAGCGGCGTCAACTTTGACTGGGTGGAGCTGGGCAACAGCGGCACCTGCTGGATGCGCCTCTCCATTCCGTACAAGAAGCGCTTCGGGCCGGGCGGCCACTTCTTTATCGTCGGCATGGTGGTGCCGGAAGATAACGACAACTGCCGCGTCTTCTTCTGGCGCATTCGCCGGGTGCAGGGCTGGCAGCGCGACATGTGGCGCTTCATGTACCGCAACCGTCTGGAAAAACTGCACTGGGAAGTGCTGGAGCAGGACCGCGTAGTGCTGGAAAGCCTGGCGCCAAACGCCCGCGACCATGAATACCTGTATCAGCACGACGTCGGCCTCTCGCGCCTGCGCCGCATGATGCAAAAGGCCGCCAAAGAGCAACTGGCGATGCGCGAAGAACAGCAGGGAGCCGCCTGATGAACGGGCTGCTGAGCGGCAAACGCATCGTCATAACCGGCGCCGCGCGCGGGCTGGGCTTTCACTTTGCCAAAGCCTGCGCGGAGCAGGGCGCAGCGGTGGTGATGTGCGACATCCTCAAGGGTGAGCTGGCCGAAAGCGCCCACGCCCTGAGCGAGCGGGGCTATGCGATCGAACCGCACGTTATCGATCTGGCCGATCCACAGTCCATTGAGCAGGTGTTCAGCTCGATTGGCGAGCAGGGTCAGATTGATGGCCTGGTGAACAACGCGGCGATGGCGACGGGCGTCGGCGGCAAAAATATGCTCGATTACGATCCGGATCTCTGGGATCGGGTGATGAGCGTTAACGTCAAAGGCACCTGGCTGGTGACGCGCGCTGCGGTGCCGCTGCTGCGCGAGGGCGCGGGTATCGTGAACGTTGCGTCCGACACCGCGCTGTGGGGCGCGCCGCGCCTGATGGCCTACGTCGCCAGCAAGGGCGCCGTGATCGCCATGACCCGCTCAATGGCGCGTGAACTGGGCGAAAAGCGTATACGCATTAATGCCATCGCGCCGGGGTTAACCCGCGTCGAGGCGACCGAATATGTTCCGGCCGAGCGCCATCAGCTTTACGAGAATGGCCGCGCGTTAACCGGCGCGCAGCAGCCGGAAGACGTCACCGGCAGCGTAGTCTGGCTGTTAAGCGATCTGTCGCGGTTTATCACCGGGCAGCTGATTCCGGTCAACGGCGGTTTTGTCTTTAACTAAGGTGTGGCGATTATGGCAAACGATCAGGAAGTGAAGTATCTGGTGCCGGGGCTGGAGCGCGGTTTACAGCTGCTGTTGGCCTTTGGCGAGCAGCATCGCGATCTGACCTTTGCCGAGCTGCACCGGCTGGTGGATATGCCGAAGGCGACCGCCTATCGCGTGGTGCAGACGCTGGAGTACATGGGCTTTCTGGAGCGCAACGCGCGCACCAATACCTTTTCGCTGGGCATGAACGTGCTGCGTCTCGGCTTTGAGTACATCGCCTCGCTGGACGTGGCGCAGGTCGGCCAGCCGGTGATCGAGCAACTGCGCGACGTGAGCCAGTGCAGCAGCCATCTGGCGATCCGCGACGGGCGCGACATTATCTACATCGCCCGCGTCAGCGCCGCCGGGTCGCGCATCAATCAGGTCAGCATTGGCACCCGCCTGCCGGTGCACTGCACCTCGCTGGGCCGCATGTTGCTGACCGATATTTCCCGCGCCGATTTTGAACAGTTGTTCCCGCACGAGCGCCTGCCGGGCAACACGCCGGGGCAGCTTCACGACCGCGAAGCCCTGTGGCAGATGGTGCAGCAGGACAAAGCCCGCGGGTTTGTCATCGGCGAATCCTTCTTCCGCCACGGCATCTCCTCCATCGTCTACCCGGTGTATGACCGAAGCGGACGCGTGGCGGCGGTGGTCAGCATTCTGGTGCCGTCGGAAGAGATCCCGCAGACCGACCGTGAGCGGCTGCAAAACGAGGTTCGCCTCGCGGCGGATAAAATTTCTGGCTTCTTAGGCTATTTGTCACAGGCCAGCTAAATCAGTGAGTTAACGTCAGGCGCTTGACTGCGTCGGGCATGTTTTACGCCCAATTTGGGCCAGATGAGGCAACGAACGATGAGTGTAACCGGAATTGAAAAGCTGGAATTTGGCGTGGAAGACCTGACGCACTGCGCCAAATTTATGCGTGATTTTGGCCTGACGGGCGATGCCAGCGGCCAGCGTTTTACCACCCTGAGCGGCGCGCGCGTGGAGCTGAACCCCATCGACAGTCCCGACCTGCCGCCGGCGTTTGAAGCGGGCAACACCCTGCGCCGCATGACCTGGGCGGTTGCCGCACAGTCCGATCTCGACGCGCTGCGCCCGAAGCTGGCGCAGCAGCCCGGTTTTCGCGAAGTGGGCGACGCGCTGGAATGCCTCGATCCGAACGGCATGACCCTGCGCGTCCAGGTCAGCCAGCAGACCGACGTGGAGCTGAACGTTGAGCCGATCAACCAGTGGGGCGATGCCCGCCGTATCGACACGCCGAGCCCGGTTTATGAGCGTGCCCAGCCGATCAACGTCGGGCACGTGGTGTTCTTCGTGGAGGAGCTGGCGGCGGTGGAGAAATTCTACCGCGAGGTGCTCGGCTTCCAGGTTTCGGACCGCTACATCAATCGCGCCGTGTTCCTGCGCTGCGGGGCGCGCGGCGGACATCACAACCTGTTCCTGCTGCAACTGCCGAACCGCAAGCGCGGCCTCAACCACGTGGCCTTCACCGTGCGCGACATCCACGAGGTGATCGGCGGCGGTATCGCGATGAATAAAAATGAATGGAGCACCTTTATCGGGCCGGGCCGCCATCCGGTGTCGTCGGCCTATTTCTGGTACGTCAATAGCCCGACCGGCGGCGCGTTTGAATATTACACCAACGACGACTATCTGACCGAAAACTGGCAGCCGCGCGAGCTGGAGCACTCCCTGGTCTCCTTTACCGAATGGGCGGTAGAAGGCGGGATTGACCACGACACCCGCCGCCAGCAGAAAAAGCCGGAGGCGGTATGACGTCGCGCATTGTCATTATCGGCGGCGGTCAGGCGGGCGGCTGGGCGGCGAAAACCCTGCGCGACGAGGGCTTCGACGGCGAGATCTGCGTGGTGGCGGAAGAGGAGTGGGATTTCTACGAACGTCCGCCGCTGTCGAAAGCGTCTCTGCTGGAGCCGGATGCGGCGCTCCCGCGGCTGTTTAGCGAAGAAGCACAGCAGGCGCTGAACCTGACATGGTACCGCCCGCTGCGTGCTGAGTCAGTCGATCGTGAAGCGAAAACCGTGCGTTTAAGCAACGGCGAATGTCTTAGTTACAACATTCTTCTAATGGCCACCGGCGGGAGGGCGCGCCTGCCTTCACCAGCGTGGGCGGCGCATCCGCAGGTCTACACTCTGCGCCACTGGCAGGACGCGCAGCGCCTGAAGGCGCGTCTGGCGGAAAGTAAAAAACTGGCGATTGTCGGCGGCGGCTGGATCGGCCTTGAGATTGCCGCTTCCGCGCGCAAAAGCGGCGTGGCGGTCACGCTGTTCGAGCAGCAGCCCGCGCTGTGCATGCGCTCGGTGAGCGGCGAAGTGTCGCAGCGCTTAGAGGCTATCCATCGCGAGCAGGGGGTGGAGATCCGTACCGGCTGCGGCGCGCTGGAGCTGGAGGACGATAACGGCCTGCCGGTCATGCACTGCGACGGCCAGCGCGAAACCTTTGACGCGGTGGTGGTGGGGATCGGTGTCGATCTCAATCTGGAACTGGCGCGCGATGCGGGACTTTGCACCGAGCGGGGGATCGTGGTGGATGCCCAGGGGCGGACGTCGGATCCGTTCATCTTCGCCGCCGGAGATGTGGCGCAGCACCATCACTACGGCCTGTGCATTCAGTCCTGGGCCTTCGCCCAGAATCAGGCGGTGGCGACGGCGAAAGCCATGCTTAACCCCGATGCGCCAGGCTACGACGACGCGCCGTGGCTGTGGTCGGATCAATATCAGCACAACATCCAGATCCTCGGCATTCCGCAGCCGGGCAGCCGAACGATAGTGCGTGAAGAGGCGCTGTACTTCTCGCTGGACGACAACGGTCGGCTAACGCAGCTGGTGGCGTTCAACGATGCGCGCACCGTCAAGCTGGCGAAGCGCTGGATGGCGGCGGGGCGGGACCTGTCGGACGTACCGCTCGCCGACCCGGCTTTTTCACTGATGTCATTGCGATAGCTAACCCGCACCCGTAGGGGGAGACATGACCACATTAGAGACCAACACCGCGCCCGTCGAGGCGAGCGGTGAGGGAGCCCGCACGCCTGAAAAAGCGGTGCGCTGGGCCATCCCGCTGTCGCTGCTGGCCTGCGTGCTGCTGGCCTTTTTCGACAAAATCAGCATCGCGGCGCTCTTTTCCGACACCCATTTCCAGCAGGCGATGGGCATCGATTTTGACACCACGCGCCTCGGCATTCTGATGAGCGCCTTTCTGCTGAGCTACGGCTTTTCGTCGGTATTTTTGAGCGGTTTAGGCGACAAAATTGCGCCGCTGCGCCTGCTCACCGGGATGATGGCGATCTGGTGCGTGCTGATGGTGGCGATGGGTTTTACCCATAACTACACGCTGATGATTATTCTGCGCATCCTGCTGGGCGTGGCGGAAGGGCCGCTGTTCCCGCTGGCTTTCGCCATCGTGCGTCACAACTTCCCGCAGCATTTACAGGCACGCGCCACCATGCTGTGGCTGCTGGGCACGCCGGTCGGCGCGGCGATTGGCTTCCCGCTCTCCCTCTGGCTCCTGAACACCTTCGGCTGGCAGAGCACCTTCTTTGTCATGGCAATGCTGACCGTGCCGGTGCTTATCTTTGTGCGCATCGGCCTGCGCGGGATCCGTCTGGAAGCAAAACCCGGCACCTCGCAGGCGTCCCGGGACGAGCGGCGCGCGGCGCGGCGCGAGCTGTTTGTCAGTCCGCACTTCTGGATCATCTGCATCTTTAACATCGCGTTCCTGACCTACCTGTGGGGCATCAACGGCTGGCTGCCTGGCTACTTAATTAAGGGCAAAGGCATCCACCTGGAGCACGCGGGCTGGCTGTCGTCGATGCCGTTCATCGCCATGCTGGCGGGAGAGGTGATTGGCGCGTGGCTCTCTGACCGGGTCGATAAGCGCGCGGCGGCCTGCTTTATCTCGATGGCAGGGGCAGCCGTCGGGCTGGCGGCGGTGATGCACCTTGATACCCCGCTTGCCATCATCGCGGCGATGAGCTTCAGCACCTTTATGTGGGGCACCGGCGCCCCCAACATTTTCGCCCTGCTGGCGAAGGCCACCCATCCCCGGGTGAGCGCCACGGCGGGCGGCATCTTCAACGGGCTGGGAAACTTTGCGGGCGCGCTGTCGCCGGCGGTGATGGGCGCGCTTATTGCCTTCACCCACAGCATGGATTCCGGGCTGATTTTTCTGGCGGTGATGGCGGCGGTGGGCTGCGTCCTGTTACTGCCGCTGCTGAGACGTTACTGAGGAGAGTGTCATGACTGATTCAACCGTAACCAACAAAACAGGCATCAAACCTGACCACCTGACGATGGAAGAGTGGGTCGAGTCGCGCATCGCGCGCTTCGAAGGCCGTAAATACGACTGGAACGCGCTGAAGTTCCAGGCCGATTTTGACCCGAAATACCGCCGGGCGCAGATGCGCTACATCGGCACCGGGGCAACCGGCGTGGCGAACGACACCAATACCGTGCAGGCGGACCATTTTACCTTCTCCACCATGGTGCTGCCGTCGAAGTGCGAAGGGCCGCTGCACCTGCACGACGACGTGGAGGAGGTGTTCTTCATGCTCAAAGGGCAGATCACGCTGATGATCCAGGACGGCGATAACTACACCGAAACCGTGCTGCGAGAGCGAGACCTGATCTCCGTCCCGCCGGGCATCTATCGCGGCCTGTTTAACCACGGGGAAGAAGAGGCGCTGATGTGCGTCATGCTGGGAACCAATAAGCCGGAAATCCCGACCTATCCCTCCGATCATCCGCTCTCAAAAGTGAAGCGGAACTAAGGGGGCGACATGACGGGTTTTCGTGAACAGGGAAGCGGCATCCCGCTGATGCTGCTGCACGGGATCAGCTCTGGCGCTGCGTCCTGGCATAAGCAGATGACGCTGAACGGTTTTCGCGTGCTGGCGTGGGACATGCCCGGTTACGGCGAAAGCCCGATGCTGGCGGTTGAGCGGGCGAACGCCGGAGATTACGCCGACGCGCTGGCGGCGATGCTCGACCGCGCAGGCGTCTGGCAGGCGGTACTGGTGGGCCATTCCCTGGGGGCGCTGGTGGCCAGCGCGTTTGCGGCGAAGTTCCCTGAACGCGTTATTCATCTGGTGCTGGCGGACGCCGCGCAGGGCTACGGTAATGCCGCGCCGGCGCAGCGAGAGCAGGTCTGGCGTAATCGCGAGCAGCAGATGGCGCTCGGTGGCGACATTCTCGCGCAGACCCGCGCCGCGAAGCTGCTGCGCCCCGGCGCGCGCCCGGACGATATCGCCACCGTCGCGGCGGGCATGCGCAGGCTGCGCCCCGAAGGCTACCTCGCTGCCGCGTGGATGCTGGCGCATGACGACATTCACGGCTGGCTTAAGCGTTACGCCGGTCAATTTGAAGTCTGGTGCGGCGAGCAGGACGCGATCACGCAGCCCGAGCTGGTACAGGGGCTGGCGCTGCGCTACGGCATGCCGTTTACCGCGATTCCGCAGGCCGGACACGCGAGCTATCTCGATAACGACGCGTTTTTTAATCAACAGCTTTTACGCATTAACGAAGAGGTGCGCGATGAATGCACACATTGACGGCCGCGTAGCGGTCGTTACCGGCGGTTCGTCCGGCATTGGCTTTGAAACGCTGCGCCTGCTGCTGGGCGAAGGGGCGAAAGTCGCCTTCTGTGGCCGCGACCCGGACCGGCTCGCCAGCGCCCATGCGACGCTGCAAAACGACTATCCCGACGGGGAGATTTTCTCATACCGCTGCGACGTGCTGAGCGCCGACGAGGTGCAGGCCTTCGCGGATGCGGTGCAGGCGCGCTTTGGCGCGGCGGATATGCTGATCAACAACGCCGGTCAGGGCTACGTGGCGCACTTCCATGACACCCCGCGCGAGGCGTGGCTGCACGAAGCCGAACTTAAACTGTTTGGCGTCATTAATCCGGTGCAGGCGTTTCAGCCGCTGCTGGAAAGGTCCGATATCGCCTCCATCACCTGCGTGAACTCCCTGCTGGCGCTTCAGCCGGAAGAGCACATGATCGCCACGTCGGCAGCCCGCGCCGCGTTGCTGAACATGACGCTGACGCTCTCGAAAGAGCTGGTAGGCAAAGGGATTCGCGTCAATTCCATACTGCTCGGTATGGTCGAGTCCGGCCAGTGGCAGCGCCGCTTTGAAAGCCGGGCGGATAAAAGCCAGAGCTGGCCGGAGTGGACGGCGGAAATCGCGCGCAAGCGCGGCATTCCGATGGCGCGCCTCGGCAAGCCGCAGGAGCCCGCGCAGGCGCTGCTGTTCCTCGCCTCGCCGCTGGCCTCGTTTACCACCGGCGCGGCGCTGGACGTTTCCGGCGGCTTTTGCCGTCATCTGTAAGGACGCATCATGAAAAAGGTAATGTTGATTGGTTATGGCGCCATGGCGCAGGCGGTGATTGAGCGTCTGCCCGCCGGCGTGGCTATCGGCTGGATCGTGGCGCGCGCGTCTCACCATGCCGCCATTCGCGACCAGTTTGGCGATGCGGTCGAGGCGCTGACCTCGCCGATGGCGTGCGCACAAACGCCAGATCTGGTGCTGGAGTGCGCCAGCCAGCAGGCGGTTGCGCAGTACGGCGAAGCGATTCTGCGTCGCGGCTGGCATCTGGCGGTTATTTCCACCGGCGCGCTGGCGGACAGCGCGCTGGAGCAGCGCCTGCTCGCGGCGGGCGGAAAACTGACGCTGCTTTCCGGGGCGGTCGCCGGCATCGACGGGCTGGCGGCGGCGAAGGAGGGCGGGCTTGAGCGCGTCACCTATCAGTCGCGTAAAAGCCCGGCCAGCTGGCGCGGCAGCTACGCCGAGCAGCTTATCGATCTTAACGCGGTCTCAGAGGCGAAGGTCTTTTTTGAAGGCAGCGCCCGCGAGGCGGCGCGCCTGTTCCCGGCGAACGCCAACGTGGCGGCGACCGTGGCGCTCGGCGGCGTCGGGATGGATGAAACCCGCGTGCAGCTGATGGTTGACCCGGCAACGAAACGTAACACCCACACGCTGCACGTAGAAGGGCTGTTTGGCGAATTCCATCTGGAGCTGAGCGGGCTGCCGCTGGCGTCTAACCCTAAAACCTCCACCCTGGCGGCACTCAGCGCGGTGCGCGCCTGCCGCGAGCTGGCCCTGAGCTGAGGAGTGACGATGGACGATCTGAATATTTATATCGGCGGCCAGTGGCGACGCGGCGGTGGCAACCCGATGCAGAGCCACTTCCCGGCTGACGGGTCGCTCAATGCGACGCTGAACGCGGCAAACCTTGACGATCTGCACGATGCGATCGAGGCCGGCGAGCGCGCGTGGCGCGATCCCGCCTGGCGCAACAGCCTGCCGCACGTGCGGGCGAAGATCCTGCACAAGGTGGCGGATCTGATTGAGTCCCGCGCTGACGAGCTGGCGCAGATGCAGAGCCGGGATAACGGCAAGCCGCTGGCGGAGGCGCGCGGGCTGGTGATGAGCGCGGCGGGAACGGCCCGCTACTTCGCCGCCGCCTGCGAGCTGCTGGAAGGGGAGCTGCCCACGCCGCGCCAGCCGGATCTGCTGACGCTAAGCCGCTATGAGCCGCTCGGCGTGGTGGCGGCCATCACGCCGTGGAACTCGCCCATTGCCAGCGAGATGCAGAAGGTCGCCCCGGCCATCGCCGCCGGGAACGCGGTGATCCTCAAGCCTGCCGAAGCCACGCCGCTGATGGCGCTTGAGCTGGCGCGCATTTTTGAACAGGCCGGGCTGCCCGCCGGGCTGCTGAGCGTGCTGCCGGGCAAAGGCTCGGTGATTGGCGACGCGCTGGCGCGCCATCCCCGCGTGCGAAAAATTTCCTTTACCGGCGGCACCGCCACGGGCCGCCATCTGGCGCACGTGGCCGCGGAAAAGCTGATCCCGGCGTCGCTGGAGCTGGGCGGTAAATCCCCGACCATCGTGCTGGAGGATGCCGACGTTGAGCAGGCCGCGCGCGGGATCTGCTACGGCATTTTCAGCTCAGCAGGGCAGGCGTGCATCGCCGGGTCCCGGCTGTTTATCCACGAAAGCCTGTACGCGCCGCTGATGGCGCGGCTGCTGGAATTAACTCGCGGGCTGCGCGTAGGGCACCCCTTCACCGACGGCGTTCACGTTGGGCCGCTGATCAATGAGAAACATCGCCAGAGCGTGCAGGAATACGTCGAGCTGGCGAAGCGCGAAGGGGGCCGGGTGCTGTGCGGCGGGGAGATCCCGGCAGATCCTGACCTCGCAAACGGCAGCTTCTTCCAGCCGACCATTATCGAAGGGCTGACGAACGGCGCCCGCGCCTGCCAGGAGGAGATCTTCGGCCCGGTGCTGGTGGCGATGCCGTTTCGCGATGAAGCGGCGTTGATCCGCGAGGCGAACGACTCGGTTTACGGCCTGGCGGCAGGGATCTGGACCCGCGACACCGGGCGGGCGCTGCGCCTGAGCGAGCAGCTGGAGGCCGGTACGGTGTGGATCAACACCTACAAAGTTTTTGCGATTTCGACCCCGTTCGGGGGCTTTAAAGAGAGCGGTCTGGGCCGCGAAAAGGGCATTCAGGGGCTGAAAGCCTGGATGCAGCAAAAGAGCATTTATCTGGCGACGGGTAACAGCGTCAACCACTGGTGCGACTGAGAAAGGGTGAGCAATGAGCGAAATGATAACCGTCGGCGACGCCATCGCCAGAACGCTGGAGCAGTATCAGGTTGAGGCCATCTACGGCGTCATCTCCATTCACAACCTGCCGATCGCGGACGCGGTAGGGCAGCGGGGCAAAATCCGCTTCGTGCCCGCGCGCGGCGAGGCGGGTTCCGTCACCATGGCCGACGCCCACGGGCGGTTTTCCGGCCTCGGCGTGGCGCTGACCAGCACCGGCGCGGGGGCGGGGAACGCGGTAGGCGCGCTGGTGGAGGCGATGAACGCCTGCACGCCGCTGCTGCATTTAACCGGACAGGTTGAAAAGGCCTGGCTGGACGCCGACACCGGGTTTATCCACGAGACCCGCGACCAGCTGACCTTCCTGAAGGCCAGTTCAAAACGGGCGTACCGCATCAGCAATGCCAGCCAGGCGATAGCGATTCTGCATAAAGCCATTCAGGAGGCGCAGACGCCGCCGTGCGGGCCGGTCTCTGTGGAAATTCCGATTGATATTCAGGGGGCTAAAATTCCTCTGTCTCTGGTGACCGCACCGGTGAAACCAGCTTCGGTTGCAGCCGTGGATCCCGCGATGGTGGATGCTTTATGGGCGCAGCTCAGGCAGGCTAAACAGCCGCTGCTGTGGCTGGGCGGCGGGACGCTGGGAAGCGCTGACGCGGTGAAAAAACTGGCGGATGCGGGCGTGACGGTGATCTCCAGCACCCACGCGCGCGGCGTGCTGCCGGACGGCCATCGCGCCAGCCTGCGGGCGTTCCACAATTCGCCGTCGGTAGAGGCGCTGATTGCGCAGTGTGATTTTACGCTGGTGGCCGGTTCTCGCCTGCGCAGCAACGAAACCCGCTCCTGGACGCTGGAGTTGCCGTCTCCACGCGTGCAGATAGATATCGACCCGGCGGCGGCGAGCCGTAACTACCTGATGGATAACACGCTGGTAGCCGACTGTTCAGCGCTGCTTGGTGCCCTGGCCGATAAAGCGCAGGGCCGCGAGTGGGGCAACGCCCAGTGGGACGCGCAGGTGCAGCAGGCGGTATTGCAGGCTGAACAGGGCCTGCGCGAGCAGTGCGGCGCCTATGCGAAGCTCAACGACGCCATAGAAAAAGCCCTGCCGCAGGACGGCCTGCTGGTGCGCGATATCACCGTTTCCGGCAGCCTGTGGGGCAGTCGTCTGTTCCGCGCTAACGGTCCGCTGATGAACATTCACTCTCTTGCCGGGGCGATTGGCATGGGGCTGCCAATGGCGATTGGTACCGCGATTGCCAACCCACAGCGTAAGGTGGTGGGGCTGGTGGGCGACGGTGGCCTGAGCCTGAATTTAGGCGAGCTGGCGACGCTGGCGCAGGAGAAAGCTAACGTGACGCTGCTGATCATGAACGACGGGGGCTACGGCGTGATGCGCGGCATTCAGGATAAGTACTTCGGCGGGCGACAGTATTATAACGAACTGCATACGCCGGACTTTACCCTGCTGGCACAGGCAATTGGCCTGCAGGCGTGGAGCGTTGAGCGGGCAGAGGATTTTGAAGCCGTGATGACGGAGGCGCTGGCGATGCCGGGACCGTCGGTAGTGGAAGTGCGGATGGGTCAGATTGGCGCGCTGAAGTTTGCAGGGCCGCCGCAGAAAACGCTTTACTAGCTGTTTTCCCTCTCCCACGGGGAGAGGGAAAACAGTAGTCCGGGTAAGGCGAAGCCGCCACCCGGCTTGTTTTATCAGAACACGTTAAACGGGTATTCCACGTAAGCGCGGATCTCGTCCCCGCCCACGTTATAGTCGCTGGCGTTGCTGGAGACGCGCAGCACGGAGTAGCGCAGTTTCAGCTTCAGATCTTTTGCCGGGCCATCCTGCACCTGGTACTGGATCTGGTTAAACCACTCGTGCTCTTTGCCGTTGCTGGTTTCAGAGGTCTTGATATTGTCGCCGCGCACGTAGGCGGTGGTCCAGCTCAGGCCCGGCAGGCCGAGACCCGCGAAGTCCAGACCGTAGGATGCCTGCCATGAGCGCTCGTCTTCACCGTTAAAGTCAGACCAGTAGGAGTTCGCGAGCCAGATGGTGTTGCCGCCGTCGCCCACGCCGCCCTTGTCGCGATATCCGCCGTAGTTATAGCCGGTGCTGCCGCTGCTCTGCTGATACGCCACTTTGAACGTGTGAATATCCCAGATGTAGCTCGCCGCCAGGCTCCAGATGGTGTTGCTGCGGCCAGTGTCGAGGCTGTCAGCGTAGCCCTGATCCAGACGCGAGTTATAGCCGTTAAAGTCGAGCACCAGCTGCTGCCCGGTGCTGAACGGCTGTTTGAAATTCAGCCCCAGGTACTGTTTGTTCATCACCTCTTCGTTATGAGAGGCGTATAGCGCGCCGCTGAACTGGTCGTTGAACTGGTAGCTTGCGCCACCGAAAGTCAGGCTTTTCAGGCCGCTGTCGTGGCGGTCGTCGCTTTTACGCTGCTCGTCGGTGAAATAACCGGCGTTCACTTCCAGCCCGTCGATCTCTTTCGAGGTCAGCATGGCACCGGTGTAGCTTTCAAACAGCAGGCGGGAGCTGTCGGCATTAACGATAGGCAGTTCAGGACGCTGGTTACCGTAGCTCAGCACGGTATTCGAGATCCGCATTTTGGCGGTAGCGCCAAATTTCGCTAAATCGGATTTGGCCCGGCCATCGTCTTCCTGTTTAAAGAAGTCGATACCGCCCGCGCCGCTCTTGCCGCGACCGCCGTCCAGGCGCACGCCGTACTGCGCGATGCCGTCCACGCCAAAGCCAACCAGCCCTTCGGTATAGCCGGATTCAAAGGTGGCGATGATTCCCTGACCCCATTCGGCTTTATCCTGCTGGCCCTGATGGTAGTCACGGCTGATATACGCATTGCGTAAAAACAGGTCTAAATGACTGTCGTCGATAAAACCCTTGCTGTCAGATTGCTGGCTTGCAGCGGCGGGTAATGCGGCGAATAAACTTAAAGCAATTAACGATAATTCTTTTTTCACGGAGGGAACGTCTCTGTCTTAATATATTAAATTGAATTACTGCGTGTTTGATAATTACCGGAAAGATTAACGATTGCAATAAATATGTGACCAGACGTTTCAGCCGGAAAGGGTAGATTTGACGGGGCTTTCAGAGGTGTTACCGATAAGTGCGATTTAGTTAGCAATTCATGCGAAATAAAAAGGAGGCAAAATTGCCTCCTTCCAAAATTATTTAATTCCGTCAGCGGCCATTCGGTCGCGAATATGCTGTGCGCGCGCTTCTGAGGCCGGGTGATCGTCAAACATGGAGCTCTGGCGACCCGCTTCCAGTTTTGCCAGCTTTTCGAAGCTGGTGGCTAAACCGGATGGATTAATACCGCGTTTGCGCAACAGATCGTAGGAGTAGTCGTCCGCTTCGGACTCCTGACGCTGCGAGAACTGGGAGTTAACCAGTTTTTCACCTACGTCTCCAAGCTGCGACTGGGACAGGCTGCCAACGATGCCGCCCGCAGAGGCCGCCGCCGCGCGAATGGCGTTGGTGCCTAAGGCAACCTGCATCCCTTTCTTCACGTGGCCGAGCGCAACGTGCCCCATTTCATGGCCGATAACCGCTTCCACTTCGTTGTCGGTCATCATATCCATCAGCCCGCTGTAGACGCGGATACAGCCGTTAGCCATCGCGAAGGCGTTGACGTCTTTCGCCATGTAAACCTTGTAGTTCACCGGTTGGCCGTTGATGTTATCGCCGAGCGCGGAAGCAATCTTATTCAGACGCTGTGTGTAGGTACTGTCAGCCGGCGCAAGCGTGGCTTTTCCGTCCATATCTTTACAGGCCTGATCGCTCAGCGCTTTAACCTGCGCGTCGCTCAGGGAGTAGGCCTGAAAGGCTTCTGCACCTGAGGTCATCAGACCGTTAGAGTCCATATTCTGACAGCCGCTCAGCACGAGCGTTGTACCCAGGGCCAGCACTATTGCACGCATTTTCATGAGGTTGCTTCCGTACTCGTTAAACTGAATAAAATCCGAAAAGTGCACCCGCAACGAAGCCGGGGCGGGATAAGTATAAGGAATATCTACAGGCGCGGGCGAGCAGATTGCGCAACATGCGAGCATGATCCAGAGATTTCTTAAGCTGCAAAAGAATGGTCCATGTACATGCCCTGCGGCTTGGGTTACATTGTTGGCACTTTTTTCCGGCGTAGCCCAAAACGCGCTGTCGTCAAGGGCATGGCCTTTAACAGTCCGATCTGGAGTTAAAATGTCCTCACGTAAAGAGCTTGCTAATGCTATTCGTGCGCTGAGCATGGACGCAGTACAGAAAGCCAAATCCGGCCACCCGGGTGCCCCTATGGGTATGGCTGATATCGCCGAAGTCCTGTGGCGTGATTTCCTTAACCACAACCCGCAGAACCCGGCATGGGCTGACCGCGACCGTTTCGTGCTGTCTAACGGCCACGGCTCTATGCTGATCTACAGCCTGCTGCACCTCACCGGCTACGATCTGCCAATCGAAGAGCTGAAAAACTTCCGTCAGCTGCACTCCAAAACTCCAGGTCACCCGGAAGTGGGCTACACCGCTGGCGTAGAAACCACCACCGGTCCGCTGGGGCAGGGTATTGCTAACGCTGTGGGTATGGCGATTGCCGAGAAGACCCTGGCGGCGCAGTTCAACCGTCCTGGCCATGATATCGTTGACCACTTCACCTACGCTTTCCTGGGCGACGGCTGCATGATGGAAGGCATTTCTCACGAAGTGTGCTCCCTGGCTGGTACCCTGAAGCTGGGCAAACTGGTGGCGTTCTACGACGACAACGGTATCTCCATCGACGGTCACGTTGAAGGCTGGTTCACCGACGACACCGCCGCACGTTTCGAAGCCTACGGCTGGCACGTTGTGCGTGGTGTTGATGGCCACGATGCTGACTCGATTAAACGTGCAGTAGAAGAAGCTCGCGCAGTCACCGACAAACCGTCCCTGCTGATGTGCAAAACCATCATCGGCTTCGGTTCTCCGAACAAAGCGGGCACCCATGACTCCCACGGCGCACCGCTGGGCGACGCGGAAATCGCACTGACCCGTGAAGCACTGGGCTGGAAACACCCTGCCTTCGAAATCCCGTCTGAGATCTATGCTCAGTGGGATGCTAAAGAAGTGGGCCAGGCGAAAGAAGCGGCCTGGAACGAGAAATTCGCTGCCTATGCGAAGGCGTTCCCACAGGAAGCGGCTGAATTCACCCGTCGTATGAAAGGCGATATGCCGTCTGACTTCGACGCGAAAGCCAACGAATTCATCGCGAAGCTGCAGGCGAACCCGTCTAAAATCGCCAGCCGTAAAGCATCTCAGAATGCGATTGAAGCGTTCGGTCCGCTGCTTCCAGAATTCCTGGGCGGCTCCGCTGACCTGGCGCCTTCTAACCTGACCCTGTGGTCTGGTTCTAAGCCAATCAACGAAGACACTGCCGGTAACTACATCCATTACGGTGTACGTGAGTTCGGTATGACCGCTATCGCGAACGGTATCGCTCTGCACGGTGGTTTCCTGCCATACACCTCTACCTTCCTGATGTTCGTGGAATATGCACGTAACGCCGTGCGTATGGCTGCGCTGATGAAACAGCGTCAGGTGATGGTCTACACCCATGACTCCATCGGTCTGGGCGAAGATGGTCCAACTCACCAGCCGGTAGAGCAGGTAGCTTCCGTGCGTTTAACCCCGAACATGAGCACCTGGCGTCCATGTGACCAGGTTGAATCTGCGGTGGCGTGGAAATACGGCGTTGAGCGTCAGGACGGCCCGACCGCTCTGATCCTCTCCCGTCAGAACCTGGCGCAGCAGGAGCGTACCCCTGAGCAACTGGCGAACATCGCCCGCGGTGGCTACGTGCTGAAAGATTGCGCGGGCCAGCCTGAGCTGATCTTCATCGCGACCGGTTCTGAAGTTGAACTGGCTGTAGCTGCATGGGAAAAACTGACTGCCGAAGGCGTGAAGGCGCGCGTGGTCTCCATGCCGTCTACCGATGCGTTCGACAAGCAGGATGCGGCTTACCGTGAATCCGTACTGCCTAAAGCGGTTTCCGCTCGCGTGGCGGTGGAAGCGGGTATTGCTGACTACTGGTTCAAATACGTGGGTCTGAACGGCGCTATCGTCGGTATGACCACCTTCGGTGAGTCTGCTCCGGCAGAACAGCTGTTCGAAGAGTTCGGCTTCACCGTTGAGAACGTGGTCGCTAAGGCGAAAGAATTGCTGTAATCGCCGTTTTGCCCGGTGGCGCTTACGCTGACCGGGCCTATAAATGGCTCGAAAGTAGGCCGGGTAAGCGCTAGCGCTTACCCGGCTTTTTTTGCGTCATTATTCCAACGAAAATGTGACGCAAGTCATATAGCTCGCTTATTCATCTGGACAGACATTCCTTTTATTCCCCGATTCGCTTATTCTTGCTGAAGCGTTTCAGTCGATTAAATGTTCGACAATTGACCAATCAATCGCAGTTTGTGATAGCAAAGATTCCCCTTCGGGCGTCGCTGGATTACTCTTTCAGCCACCTCAAACTCAGGGATTGCTTTGCAGGAGATCTATGACCGTACGCGTAGCGATTAATGGCTTCGGTCGCATCGGGCGTAATGTGGTTCGTGCTTTGTATGAATCCGGACGTCGGGCGGAAATCACCGTGGTGGCAATCAATGAACTGGCGGATGCTGCGGGCATGGCGCATTTATTGAAGTATGACACCAGCCACGGACGCTTCGCCTGGGATGTGCGCCAGGAAAGAGATCAGCTTTTTGTGGGTGATGACGCTATTCGTGTGCTGCATGAGAACAGCATTTCCGGGCTACCCTGGCGTGAACTGGGTGTGGATGTCGTGCTTGACTGTACCGGTGTGTATGGCAACCGCGAACACGGCGAAGCGCATCTGACAGCAGGCGCGAAAAAAGTCCTGTTTTCTCATCCCGGAAGTAACGACCTCGACGCGACCGTCGTGTTTGGCGTCAACCAGCAAGAGCTGCAAGCCGAACACCGCATTGTTTCCAACGCCTCCTGCACCACCAACTGCATTATTCCGGTCATCAAACTGTTAGACGATGCGTATGGCATTGAATCCGGCACCGTAACTACGATTCATTCCGCCATGCACGATCAGCAGGTTATCGACGCCTATCACCCGGATTTACGACGCACTCGCGCGGCGAGCCAGTCAATCATCCCGGTGGACACGAAACTGGCTGCAGGGATCACCCGAATTTTCCCGCAGTTTAATGACCGTTTCGAAGCGATTGCCGTGCGTGTTCCGACGATAAACGTCACCGCAATCGACCTCAGCGTGACGGTGAAAAAACCGGTAAAAGCCTGTGAAGTCAACCTGTTGCTGCAAAAAGCGGCACAGGGAGCATTTCATGGTATAGTTGACTATACGGAATTACCGTTGGTCTCAGTAGATTTTAACCACGACCCGCACAGCGCCATCGTGGATGGCACGCAGACGCGAGTCAGTGGTGCGCACCTTATCAAGACGCTGGTCTGGTGTGATAACGAATGGGGCTTTGCTAACCGAATGCTCGACACCACGTTAGCCATGGCCGCAAAAGGTTTCAGGTAGAGCGCACCTTGCGCTTGCAAAACTTTAAGAATCAACGAGAGGATTCACCATGTCTGTAATTAAGATGACCGATCTGGATCTGGCAGGTAAACGCGTTTTCATCCGTGCCGATCTGAACGTACCGGTTAAAGATGGCAAAGTGACCAGCGACGCGCGTATCCGTGCATCTCTGCCAACCATTGAACTGGCTCTGAAGCAGGGCGCTAAAGTGATGGTCACCTCCCACCTGGGCCGTCCAACTGAAGGCGAGTACAACGAAGAGTTCTCTCTGCTGCCGGTTGTTAATTACCTGAAAGACAAACTGTCCAACCCGGTTCGCCTGGTGAAAGATTACCTGGACGGCGTAGACGTTGCCGAAGGTGAGCTGGTTGTTCTGGAAAACGTTCGCTTCAACAAAGGCGAAAAGAAAGACGACGAAACCCTGTCCAAAAAATACGCTGCACTGTGCGACGTATTCGTGATGGATGCATTCGGTACTGCGCACCGTGCGCAGGCATCTACCCACGGTATCGGTAAATTCGCAGACGTCGCGTGTGCGGGTCCTCTGCTGGCTGACGAACTGGAAGCACTGGGTAAAGCACTGAAAGAACCTGCTCGCCCAATGGTCGCTATCGTTGGTGGTTCTAAAGTGTCTACCAAACTGACCGTTCTGGATTCCCTGTCTAAAATCGCTGACCAGCTGATCGTGGGCGGTGGTATCGCGAACACCTTCGTTGCCGCTCAGGGCCACAACGTGGGTAAATCCCTCTACGAAGCAGACCTGGTTGACGAAGCCAAACGCCTGCTGGGTACCTGTGATATCCCGGTTCCAACTGACGTTCGCGTGGCGACCGAGTTCTCCGAAACCGCAACCGCGACCCTGAAATCTGTAAACGACATCAAAGACGAAGAGCAGATTCTGGACCTGGGCGACGTTTCTGCACAGAAACTGGCTGAAATCCTGAAAAACGCAAAAACTATCCTGTGGAACGGTCCTGTTGGCGTGTTCGAATTCCCGAACTTCCGCAAAGGGACTGAAATCGTGGCTAACGCAATCGCAGACAGCGAAGCGTTCTCTATCGCAGGCGGTGGTGACACCCTGGCAGCAATCGACCTGTTCGATATCGCTGACAAGATCTCCTACATCTCCACTGGTGGCGGCGCATTCCTCGAATTCGTGGAAGGCAAAGTACTGCCAGCAGTAGCAATGCTCGAAGAGCGCGCTAAGAAGTAAGCCATTCAAGGGCAGGGAAACCTGCCCAATTTTCAGCGCGCTTTTAAGAGCTCGCACCTTTTCTAACGGCCGAAGATACAGGACTAAGCAACATGTCTAAAATTTTTGATTTCGTAAAACCTGGCGTTATCACTGGTGATGACGTACAGAAAGTGTTCCAGGTAGCTAAAGAAAACAACTTCGCTCTGCCAGCAGTTAACTGCGTGGGTACCGACTCCATCAACGCCGTACTGGAAACTGCTGCTAAAGTTAAAGCACCGGTTATCGTTCAGTTCTCTAACGGCGGCGCTGCGTTCATCGCTGGTAAAGGCGTGAAAACTGACATTCCTCAGGGTGCTGCCATCCTGGGCGCTATCTCTGGTGCGCACCACGTACACCAGATGGCTGAACACTACGGTGTTCCAGTTATCCTGCACACTGACCACTGCGCGAAGAAACTGCTGCCGTGGATCGACGGTCTGCTGGACGCGGGTGAAAAACACTTCGCGGCAACCGGTAAGCCACTGTTCTCTTCTCACATGATCGACCTGTCCGAAGAGTCTCTGGAAGAAAACATCGAGATCTGCTCTAAGTACCTGGCACGCATGGCCAAAATGGGCATGACCCTGGAAATCGAACTGGGCTGCACCGGTGGTGAAGAAGACGGCGTGGACAACAGCCACATGGACGCTTCTGCCCTGTACACCCAGCCAGAAGACGTTGATTACGCTTACACCGAGCTGAGCAAAATCAGCCCGCGCTTCACCATTGCAGCGTCCTTCGGTAACGTGCACGGCGTTTATAAGCCAGGTAACGTGGTTCTGACCCCGACCATCCTGCGTGATTCTCAGGAATACGTGTCTAAGAAACACAACCTGCCGCACAACAGCCTGAACTTCGTCTTCCACGGCGGTTCCGGTTCTTCTGCTCAGGAAATCAAAGACTCCGTAAGCTACGGCGTAGTGAAAATGAACATCGATACCGACACCCAGTGGGCAACCTGGGACGGTATCCTGCAGTACTACAAAGCGAACGAAGCTTACCTGCAGGGCCAGCTGGGCAACCCGAAAGGCGAAGACCAGCCGAACAAGAAATACTACGATCCACGCGTATGGCTGCGCGCTGCTCAGACGTCCATGGTGACCCGTCTGGAGCAGGCTTTCAAAGAACTGAACGCAATCGACGTTCTGTAATTTGAGCTGCTGACAGCATCAGAAGGCCCGCAAATGCGGGCCTTTTTTTATGCTTTTTCAATACCCTGTCAGACCTGTTTTTGTGATCTGTTTGGCAAAGCCGGTGCTTTTTGTTTACCCTTTACTGACCTGCCTGTCTCCATGGGGGATGGATTTTGTGTTTTGGTTTAACAAAAGGAAGAATAAATGGAACAACTCGATGTTGTAGACAGCATCAATAACGCCGGTAACTGGCTGGTGCGCAACCAGGCCCTGCTGCTGAGCTATGCCGTGAACATTGTCGCGGCGATTGCCATCATCATCGTCGGGATGATCGTGGCGCGTATCGTGTCGAACGCCGTCAACCGTGTGATGGTCGCACGACACATTGACGCCACGGTGGCTGACTTCCTCTCCGCACTGGTGCGCTACGGCATTATCGCCTTCACGCTGATTGCCGCGCTGGGCCGTGTTGGGGTGCAAACCGCCTCCGTGATTGCCGTTCTCGGTGCCGCCGGTCTGGCCATTGGTCTGGCACTGCAGGGCTCGCTTTCAAACCTGGCGGCGGGCGTACTGCTGGTGACTTTCCGTCCGTTCCGTTCCGGTGAATATGTTGACCTTGGCGGCATCGCCGGTACCGTGTTGCAGGTACAGATTTTCTCTACCACCCTGCGTACCGTCGATGGTCGTATTGTGGTGGTACCGAACGGGAAAATCATTGCGGGCAATATCATTAACTTCTCCCGCGAGCCGGTGCGTCGTAACGAGCTCATCATCAGCGTGGCGTATGATTCCGATATCGATCAGGTGAAGTCGCTGATCGCGAATATCATCGCCTCTGACGACCGCATTCTGAAGGACCGCGAGCAGACGGTTCGCCTGAACGAACTGGGTGCTTCCTCTATTAACTTCGTGGTGCGTATCTGGAGCAAAAGCAGCGATCTGCAAAACGTTTACTGGGATGTGCTGGAGCGCATCAAGCGCGATTTCGACGCCAACGGCATCAGCTTCCCTTACCCGCAGATGGACGTAAACGTCAAAAAAGTCAAAGAAGCAGAATAACGTCACCCGTAGGCCCGGTAAGCGCTCGCGCCACCGGGCTTTACTTTCATAAGCTCCGCTAATACCCAATTAATATTATCCATTTCCTCTAATGTGATTCGCGCAGTATAGTCAGCCTCCAGAACAACACTGCGAGAAAATCGTCATGCTATCTTATTATTTTCAAGGGCTTGCCTTAGGTGCGGCCATGATTTTACCCCTCGGCCCGCAAAACGCCTTCGTAATGAATCAGGGCATTCGCCGCCAGTATCATCTGATGATTGCCCTGCTGTGCGCGGTGAGCGATCTGCTGCTGATTTGCGCCGGCATTTTTGGCGGCAGCGCGCTGCTGATGCAGTCCCCCTGGCTGCTGGCGCTGGTGACCTGGGGTGGCGTGGCGTTTCTGCTGTGGTACGGA
Organism: Enterobacter cloacae complex sp. 385G4; assembly: GCF_057320665.1. Classification (NCBI taxonomy): domain Bacteria; kingdom Pseudomonadati; phylum Pseudomonadota; class Gammaproteobacteria; order Enterobacterales; family Enterobacteriaceae; genus Enterobacter; species Enterobacter cloacae complex sp. 385G4. The sequence continues at coordinate 196,255 of NZ_JBXWDD010000007.1, read as the reverse complement.
TTCGGTGCCCTGAAAACGGCGATGAGCAGCAACCTCGAACTGGCGAGCGCGGAAGTCATGAAGCAGGGCCGCTGGAAGATTATCGTCACCATGCTGGCGGTCACCTGGCTAAATCCGCACGTCTACCTCGACACCTTCATAGTGCTGGGCAGCCTGGGCGGACAGCTGGACGTTGAGCCGAAACGCTGGTTTGCGCTCGGCACGGTTAGCGCCTCTTTCCTCTGGTTCTTCGGTCTCGCCATTCTGGCGGCATGGCTGGCGCCTCGTCTGCGGACTGCCAAAGCCCAGCGCATTATTAATACCCTGGTGGGCCTGGTGATGTGGTTCATTGCTTTTCAGCTGGCAAAAGAGGGCATTCACCACGTCCAGGAATTGTTCAACTAATCCTTGTCTTATGGACAACTGAGCAAGACCCGCTAAGCTTGCTGGCATGAGCCCTGTTGTTAGGGCACTCTTCGCAACATGGAGGAATGACAGTGAAGTTTAAAGTGATGGCCCTCGCGGCATTAGTAAGTTTCGGTGCAGTGTCGGCGCAGGCAAGTGAACTGCCGGATGGCCCGCACATCGTCACGTCAGGCACCGCAAGCGTGGACGCGGTACCGGATGTTGCAACCCTGGCAATTGAAGTGAATGTGGCGGCGAAAGATGCCGCTTCCGCCAAAAAACAGGCAGACGATCGTGTTGCGCAATATCTCTCTTTCCTGGAACAGAACGGTGTTGCTAAAAAAGACATCAGCTCTGCGAACCTGCGTACCCAGCCCGATTACGACTACCAGAACGGCAAAAGTATCCTGAAAGGCTATCGCGCCGTGCGCACTGTGGAAGTGACCGTGCGTCAGCTGGACAAGCTGAACTCTCTGCTGGACGGCGCGTTGAAGGCCGGACTGAACGAAATCCGTTCCGTCTCACTGGGCGTTGCGCAACCGGAGAAATACAAAGACGAAGCGCGTAAAGCGGCGATTGATGATGCCATTCATCAGGCGGAACAGCTGGCGTCTGGCTTCAAGAGCAAGCTTGGCCCGGTATACAGCGTGCGTTACCACGTCTCTAACTACCAGCCAAGCCCGATGGTTCGGATGATGAAGGCGGACGCCGCGCCGGTTTCTGCTCAGGAAACCTACGAGCAGCCAACGATTCAGTTCGACGATCAGGTTGATGTGGTGTTCCAGCTGGAACCCGTTGCAGCACAGCCGAAACCTGCACAATAATCAATAGGCCGGGTAAGGCGTAGCAGCCACCCGGCTTTTCAATTTAATCCTGCCTCAACACCTTATGCCCAAACGCCAGCAGCGCGTCGGTGACGTTGCGCATCATGCGGCTTTCTGGCGCAAAACGGTGCCAGTACAGCATCCGGCGCTGATACAGCCCCGGCGTCAGGTCAATCAGCTCGCCGCTTTTCAACTCTTTCTCAATCTGTAAATGCGGGATCATGCAGCAGGTGGTGCCCTGACGCGCCAGCTGCACAAAGGCTTCGGACGAGTTAACGATATGACACGGCACGCTGCCCGGCGGCAGATCGAAGTTTTGCTGCAAAAACGCCTGGTGCATATCGTCCAGATGGTCGAACGCCACGGCAGGGGCTTTCAGCAGCGCGGCGCGGGTGACGCCATTCGGGAAGTAGCGCTCCGCAAAAGCTTTTGAACCGACAAACAGGTAATCGAGCGCGCCCAGCTGATCGACAAGACAGCTTGGCAGGGCCTGAGGCTGGATACTGACCGCCCCAACCACTTCGCCGCGACGCAGGCGCTCCTGGGTGCGGGTTTCATCTTCGACCTGAAGATTCAGGCGGATAGGGGAGTCGGCCAGCACCGGCGCAAGGGCCGGCAGCAGCCAGGTCGCCAGACTGTCGGCGTTCACCGCCAGCGAGAGCAGCAGCGGCGTGGAACCCGTTTGTTCGTCACCCAGCCACTCGTCTTCCAGCAGTTCAACCTGACGCAGCAGGGCGAGAAGCTTTTGCCCTTGCTCCGTTGGGCGCGGCGGCACGGTACGCACCAGCAGCGGCTGCCCGAACATGTTTTCAAGCTGTTTGATACGCTGTGATACGGCGGACTGGGTGATGCACAGCTTTTGCGCTGCGCGCTCAAAGCCGCGTTCACGAATAACTGCATCAAGTGCCTGTAGTGTTCTGTAGTCCGGACGTTTCATTGCTCTGGCTGGCTCCTAAATTTTGCTTAATCTGCACTATGACACAATTTTCCCTTCCTGGCAGACGAATTCCATTCGACGTGTTCTATAATGCGCCCTGAGTTTTCACACCACAGGCAAAACGATCATGACGCAGGATGAACTGAAAAAAGCAGTAGGATGGGCCGCTCTCCAGTACGTACAGCCAGGGACCATTGTCGGTGTTGGTACGGGGTCAACGGCGGCGCACTTTATCGATGCACTGGGCACGATGAAGGGGCAGATCGAGGGCGCGGTTTCCAGCTCCGATGCGTCCACGGAAAAGCTGAAAAGCCTCGGCATTACCGTTTTCGATCTCAACGAAGTGGATCGTCTGGGCATTTACGTTGATGGCGCGGATGAAATCAACGGCCATATGCAGATGATCAAAGGCGGCGGCGCGGCGCTGACCCGTGAAAAGATCATCGCCTCCGTGGCGGACAAGTTCATCTGCATCGCGGATGCCTCCAAGCAGGTCGACATTCTGGGTAATTTCCCGCTGCCGGTTGAAGTGATCCCGATGGCGCGCAGTGCGGTTGCCCGTCAGCTGGTGAAGCTGGGCGGCCGTCCGGAATACCGTCAGGGCGTGGTCACCGACAACGGTAACGTCATCCTCGATGTTCACGGTCTGGAGATTCTCGACGCGATTGCGCTGGAAAACGCCATCAACGGCATTCCAGGCGTCGTCACCGTAGGATTATTTGCCAACCGCGGCGCGGATGTGGCGCTGATCGGTACGGCTGACGGTGTGAAAACCATCGTAAAATGATCTGACGGGGGGAGTGCTCCCCCCGCTAAAAAATTTTTGAAAAGCTAAATTTGGTGACTTGTGTCACGCTTTTCCGCCTCTTTTGCCGATCCTGCCACGTTTGTAAATTTCCTCAGCATTTTACTCTGTCATTTTGCCCTGTATGACTTTTCTTCAGAGTGCCGACGCAAACGTTCATATTGCTGCAATAGTTTTTTTTGATATGTTGGCTACAGCGGATTTCAATCCAGCACAACATCAGTTCAGATAAAAACAGGGTCGGGGAAATGGCAAAGGTATCACTGGAGAAAGACAAGATTAAATTCCTGCTGGTCGAGGGCGTGCATCAGAAAGCGCTTGATAGCCTTCGTGCGGCGGGTTACACCAACATCGAATTTCACAAAGGCGCGCTGGACACGGAAGAGCTGAAAGCCGCCATCCGTGATGCCCACTTCATTGGCCTGCGATCCCGTACCCACCTGACTGAAGACGTGATTGCCGCGGCAGAAAAGCTGGTTGCTATTGGCTGTTTCTGCATCGGCACCAACCAGGTCGACCTGAACGCTGCCGCAAAACGCGGTATCCCGGTCTTTAACGCCCCGTTCTCTAACACCCGTTCCGTGGCGGAGCTGGTGATTGGCGAGCTGCTGCTGCTGCTGCGCGGTATCCCGGAAGCTAACGCCAAAGCGCACCGCGGCGTGTGGAACAAACTGGCCGCGGGCTCATACGAAGCCCGTGGTAAAAAACTGGGTATCATCGGCTACGGCCACATCGGTACCCAACTGGGGATCCTGGCGGAATCGCTGGGGATGCACGTCTACTTCTACGATATCGAAAGCAAGCTGCCGCTGGGTAACGCGACGCAGGTACAGCATCTTTCTGACCTGCTGAACATGAGCGACGTGGTCAGCCTGCACGTGCCGGAAAACGCCTCCACCAAAAATATGATGGGCGCGGAAGAGCTGGCGCTGATGAAGCCGGGATCTCTGCTGATCAACGCCGCGCGTGGTACGGTGGTCGATATCCCTGCGCTGTGCGATGCGCTGAAGCGTAAGCATCTGGCGGGGGCGGCCATCGACGTGTTCCCGACGGAACCGGCCACCAACAGCGATCCGTTTAACTCTCCGCTGTGCGAATTCGACAACGTGATCCTGACGCCGCACATCGGCGGTTCTACTCAGGAAGCGCAGGAGAATATCGGTCTGGAAGTGGCGGGTAAGCTGAGCAAATATTCCGACAACGGTTCAACGCTTTCTGCGGTGAACTTCCCGGAAGTGTCTCTGCCGCTGCACGGCGGTCGTCGTCTGCTGCACATCCACGAAAACCGTCCTGGCGTGCTGACCGCCATCAACCAGATTTTTGCCGAGCAGAGCGTTAACATTGCCGCCCAGTATCTGCAAACCAACTCGCAGATGGGTTATGTGGTTATCGATATTGAAGCCGATGAAGATGTTGCTGAGAAAGCGCTGCAGAGCATGAAGGCCATTCCGGGGACGATTCGCGCGCGCCTGCTGTACTGATGGTGCGGTCTGTGGTGTCGGGTGGCGGCTACGCCTTACCCGACCTACGTTGAGCTTTTGTAGGCCGGGTAAGCGTAAGCGCCACCCGGCTTTATGCTACCAAAGCCACGTTTTACCTGGCGTTACCACCGCCGGCAGCGGCACATCCCATTTCTCCACCGGCAACGCCTCCACGCACTGACAATCATGCGCGTAGCCTACCGGCTGCAGCCTGTACTGCTGCCAGTTTTGCAGCGTTCGGTCATAGAACCCCCCGCCCATGCCTAAGCGCTGTCCCTGCTCATCAAACGCCACCAGCGGCGTAATCAGCACGTCCAGCTCGGACAGCGGGAGTACGTCGCGCACGTCGAGTTTCGGCTCGGTGATTTTCAGACGATTCACCACCAGCTCGCTGTGCGGATGGTAGTGCAGAAACAGCAGATTGCCCCGGCTGAACGGATGCAGTACCGGCAGGTAAACTTTTTTCCCGGCGCGCCAGAGCTGGTCGATAAGCGGCTGGGTGTCCAGTTCGCCGTCAAACGAGAGAAAGAGCGCGACGGTATTTGCCATCACCACGGGCGGATAGGCCATCATGCGGGCGGCGGCCTGCTGCGCAAAGTGTGCCTGTTGTTCGACGCTTAAGGCGCGACGACGCTGGCGAATGAGCTGACGGATGTCCTGGCGTGAAGCAGAAACTTCAGGGAATTGAGTCATGGTAGTCGGTAGAAGAAGAGAGAGGGAATCTCCGAGATGCCGCCGCAGGCTGTAACCCTTGAACCCTTGGTTCAAGGTGAATGTGTCGTCATAGTTTTAAGGCTTCTCGGACGAACCGAGCATGCTCACCAACCATGGAGCGCCACATTCTTGTGGTATGAAATATCGGCTCAGGGGACTGGCCCGCTTGCAAACATCTCAGAGAAATTTTGTCTTCACAGTTACTCTACCATAGTCAACTGCGAAGTGTTATTCAAACTTTGGTCCCGGTCTTTCGGGATTGCGACCTTGATCAAGCAACGCCTGTTCAATGGTCTGCTGGAGCATTTTAATGCGCTGCTCCATGCTAGCCGCGTAATCGCGGGTCTTCGCTTTTTCCTGAGTCAGTTCATAGCTGATGTTCAACGCGGCGATGAAAACCAGCTGCTCAGTATTTGTGACTCTAGTGCGTTCTTTTAGATCTTGCAACCGCTGATTCAAATCGTCCGCAGCCTGATTCAAAGCATCCCTTTGTTCAGGCGGACAATTCACTCGCAGTGAACGGCCAAAAATCTGGAGATCGACGGGTTGTGCAGACATGCCACCTTCCTGCTGATTGACTGCGCTGCCTTCGCTTACTGCCCCGGGGGCTGCGAAGGGGCGACACTATAGCTACCCTGATGTGAAGATACAAGCCCTTTTCTGGTATCACCAGGGTCCAAAGTGGTAGCATATCATGAATATCCTCCCTTTGATGACGAATGCGTATGTCTATACAGAACGAAATGCCTGGTTACAAGGATTTAAACCAGTTACTGAACCAGCAGGGAGTCGGTCTTACCCCTGCCGAAATGCACGGTCTGATCAGCGGCATACTGTGCGGCGGAAACAGCGACAGCTCATGGCAGCCGCTGATCCACGACCTCACCAACGAAGGGCTGGCGTTTGGCCATGAACTGGCGGAAGCGCTGCGAAAAATGCACGCGGCAACCAGCGATTCGCTGGAAGACGATGGCTTCCTTTTTCAGCTTTATCTGCCTGAAGGCGACGATGTCAGCGTCTTCGATCGCGCCGATGCGCTCGCGGGGTGGGTAAACCACTATCTGCTTGGCCTGGGCGTCACCCAGCCTAAGCTTGATAAAGTCACTGGCGAAGCGGGTGAAGCGATTGACGATCTGCGCAACATCGCCCAGCTTGGCTACGATGAAGAGGAAGATCAGGAAGAGCTGGAAATGTCCCTCGAAGAGATCATCGAGTACGTGCGCGTGGCGGCGCTGCTGTGCCACGACAACTTTACGCGCTCGCAGCCGACCGCGCCGGAAGTTCGCAAGCCAACCTTACATTAAGAAAAATAACGCACAGGAGGGTGTCATGGTTATCTCGCAACAAGAGTATTTGCGCCGTCGTCAGGCGCTGCTGGCAAACATGCAGCCGGGAAGCGCGGCGCTGATTTTTGCCGCGCCGGAAGTGACGCGCAGCGCCGACAGCGAATACCCCTATCGCCAGAGCAGCGATTTCTGGTACTTCACCGGCTTCAACGAGCCGGAAGCGGTGCTGGTGCTGATTAAGAGCAATGACACCCACAACCACAGCGTGATTTTCAACCGCGTACGAGACTTAACCGCTGAGATTTGGTTTGGCCGCCGCTTAGGGCAAGAGGCCGCCCCGGAAAAGCTGGGCGTTGACCGCGCGCTGGCGTTTAGCGAAATCAACCAGCAGCTCTATCAGCTGCTTAATGGCCTCGACGTGCTCTACCACGCGCAGGGCGAATACGCCTACGCCGATGAGATTGTTTTCAACGCGCTGGAAAAACTGCGTAAAGGCTCGCGGCAGAACCTGTCCGCGCCCGCCACCCTCACGGACTGGCGTCCGGTGGTGCACGAGATGCGTCTGTTCAAATCTGAAGAAGAGCTGAACGTGCTGCGCCGTGCGGGCGAAATCAGCGCCCTGGCGCACACCCGCGCGATGGAGAAATGTCGTCCCGGAATGTTTGAATACCAGCTGGAAGGCGAAATTCACCACGAATTTAACCGCCACGGCGCGCGTTATCCCTCCTACAACACCATCGTTGGCGGCGGGGAAAACGGCTGCATTCTGCACTACACCGAAAACGAAAGCGCGCTGCGCGACGGCGATCTGGTGCTGATTGACGCTGGTTGCGAATATCAGGGCTACGCGGGCGACATCACGCGTACCTTCCCGGTGAACGGCAAGTTTTCGCCAGCGCAGCGGGCGATTTATGACATCGTTCTCGAATCACTCGAGACGGCGCTGACGCTGTATCGCCCGGGCACCTCCATTCAGGAAGTGACCGGTGAGGTGGTGCGTATCATGATTACCGGGCTGGTTAAGCTTGGGATCCTCAAAGGGGATGTCGACACCCTGATTACCGAGAATGCTCACCGCCCGTACTTTATGCACGGCCTGAGCCACTGGCTGGGGCTGGACGTGCACGACGTGGGCGCGTACGGCCCTGAACGTTCGCGCGTGCTTGAACCGGGCATGGTGCTGACCGTCGAGCCGGGCCTGTACATCGCGCCGGATGCCGACGTGCCAGAGGAATACCGCGGAATTGGCATTCGTATTGAAGACGACATCGTCATCACCGAAACCGGCAACGAAAACCTGACCGCGAGCGTGGTGAAAAAAGCGGACGATATCGAGGCGCTGATGGCAGCGGCGCGCGTATGAGCGTGATTATCGTTGGCGGCGGCATGACTGGCGCCACGCTGGCGTTAGCCATCTCGCATTTGACGAAGGGGCAGCTTCCGGTGCATCTGGTTGAAGCCGTCGCGCCGCAGGCGAAGAATCACCCTGGGTTTGATTCCCGCGCCATTGCTCTGGCGCAGGGCACCTGCCAGCAGCTATCCCGCATTGGCATCTGGCAGGCCATCGCCGACTGCGCTACCGCCATTAATACCGTGCACGTGAGCGATCGCGGTCATGCCGGGTTTGTGACGCTGGATGCCCATGATTACCGTATTGACGCGCTGGGTCAGGTCGTTGAACTGCACGATATTGGCCTGCGCCTGTTCCGCCTGTTGCAGGACGCGCCGGGCGTCACGCTGCACTGCCCGGCACGCGTTGCCAGCTTCACCCGCAGTGAAGACGCGGTCAGCGTAACGCTGGACAATGGCACCGTGCTTGACGGACAGCTTCTGGTGGCGGCTGACGGGTCGCGCTCGGCGCTCGGCACCCAGTGCGGCGTAGAGTGGCGGCAGCAGCCTTACGGGCAGGTCGCGGTCATCGCGAACGTCTCGACCGCAGCAGAACACAACGGCCGGGCGTTTGAGCGCTTCACCCAGCACGGCCCGCTGGCGATGCTGCCGATGACGGGCGGGCGCTGCTCGCTGGTCTGGTGCCACCCGCAGGAAAAGGCCGAAGAGGTTAAATCCTGGTCCGACGAACGTTTTTGTACCGAGCTGCAGAAAGCCTTTGGCTGGCGGCTGGGGCGTATTACCCATGCCGGGAAACGTGCGGTCTATCCGCTGTCGTTAACCACGGCATCACAGTCTGTTTCTCACCGCGTGGCGCTGGTCGGCAACGCGGCGCAAACCCTCCACCCCATCGCCGGACAGGGCTTTAACCTTGGCCTGCGGGATGTGATGAGCCTGGCCGAAACGCTTTCGCAGGCGTGGAGCGAACAAAAAGACTGTGGCGCATACCCGGTGCTAAGCCATTACCAGACGCGACGTCAGGCCGATAAAGAGGCGACAATTGGCGTCACCGATGGTTTAGTCCATCTCTTTGCCAATCGCTGGGCGCCGCTGGTTGTTGGCCGCAACCTCGGGCTGATGGCGATGGAACTGTTCATTCCGGCACGTGACGTGCTGGCGCAGCGGACCCTGGGTTGGGTCGCGCGTTAAGGAGTTATCACTGTGCAAAATGTTGATGTTGCCATCGTTGGCGGCGGAATGGTTGGGCTGGCGCTGGCCTGTGGATTACAGGGCAGCGGCCTGCGCGTGGCCGTGCTGGAGCAAAAGCAGCCCCAGCCTGTCGCATCAGATGCTCCGCCGGAACTCCGCGTGTCGGCGATTAACGCGGCCAGCGAAAAGCTTTTGACGCGTCTCGGCGTCTGGTCAGATATCGTCGCCCAGCGCGCCAGCTGCTATCACGGCATGGAAGTGTGGGACAAAGACAGCTTTGGCCATATTGCCTTTGATGATGAAAGCATGGGCTATAGCCATCTGGGGCATATCGTTGAAAACGCGGTGATCCACCACGCGCTGTGGCAGAAAGCAGAGCAGTGCAGCGACGTGACGCTGGTTGCGCCTGCGCAGATCCAGCAGGTGGCATGGGGCGAAAACGAGGCGTTTATCACCCTGCAAAGCGGCGACATGCTGACCGCGCGTCTGGTGGTCGGTGCCGACGGCGCTAACTCCTGGCTGCGCAACAAGGCTGATATCCCGCTAACGTACTGGGATTACCGCCATCATGCGATGGTGGCAACGATCCGCACCGAAGAGCCGCACGGCGGCGTTGCGCGGCAGATTTTCCACAACGACGGCATACTGGCGTTCCTGCCGCTTGCCGATCCGCACCTGTGCTCGATAGTCTGGTCCCTGGTGCCGGAGAAAGCGCAGCAGATGCAGGATGCGACGCCGGAGGCCTTTAACCAGGCGCTGTGCGTGGCGTTTGATAACCGCCTTGGCCTGTGCACGCTTGAAAGCGAGCGTCAGGTATTCCCGTTAACCGGCCGCTACGCGCGTCAGTTTGCGGCGCACCGCCTGGCACTGGTGGGGGATGCGGCCCATACCATTCATCCGCTGGCCGGGCAGGGTGTTAACCTCGGCTTTATGGACGCGGCGGAACTGGTGGAAGAACTGCGTCGCCTGCACCGTGAAGGTAAAGATATCGGCCAGCATCTGTATCTGCGTCGCTACGAGCGCAGCCGCAAGCACAGTGCGGCGATGATGCTGGCAGGAATGCAGGGCTTCCGCGAGCTGTTTGCCGGGGCAAATCCGGCGAAAAAACTGCTGCGCGATATCGGCCTCAAGCTGGCCGACACCCTTCCCGGCGTCAAACCTCAACTTCTTCGTCAGGCAATGGGTCTTAACGATCTTCCCGACTGGTTACGCTAACCTCGATCCCCGTCACACTTTATTTTCCCGGCCTCTGCGTCGGGGAAATCCCCTCGTTTGAAATATTCTAATTCCACGCCATTTTTCGCATTAGTTATTCTCATGTCGTGATTTATACGTGACGGAAATTCGGCCCGTTTTTCCGCATGAAATATCACCATGTGCTAAATCCTGTTAGATCATTGTTAATTTTGTGCGGGGTTAATCGCATTTTTCCAGTGAATAACTCTGTAGGCTTTTCAGCGTTTTTTGGTCATAAGCTAATGTGATGACCCGTTTTACCTTATGGTTAACCGCCGGTTTCGGTGGTAAGTTCAGGTAAAAGAGAACGTTTGCGTCGGCATTCGGGAACGAGGCCGATACCGAGTTTCACGGTGAATTTTTCAACGAGGACAAGATGGCTCAACAAACTCCTTTGTACGAACAGCACGTGTTATGCGGCGCCCGCATGGTGGACTTCCATGGCTGGATGATGCCGCTGCACTACGGCTCGCAGATAGATGAGCACCACGCGGTGCGCACCGATGCCGGTATGTTCGACGTGTCCCACATGACGATTGTCGATCTGCGCGGTAGCCGCACCCGGGAGTTTTTGCGTTATCTGCTGGCAAACGACGTCGCCAAACTGAAGACGCCGGGTAAAGCGCTCTATACCGGCATGCTAAATGCCTCGGGCGGCGTGATTGACGACCTTATCGTCTACTACTTCACCGAAGATTTCTTCCGCCTCGTTGTAAACTCCGCCACCCGCGAAAAAGACCTCTCCTGGATCACCCAACACGCCGAACCCTACGCCGTCGACATCACCGTCCGTGACGATCTGTCGCTGATCGCCGTGCAGGGACCAAACGCGCAGGCAAAAGCCGCCTCTCTCTTTAACGACGAGCAGCGCACCGCCACCGAAGGCATGAAGCCGTTCTTCGGCGTGCAGGCGGGGGATCTGTTTATCGCCACCACCGGCTACACCGGTGAAGCGGGCTACGAAATTGCGATGCCGAACGAGAAGGCCGCCGATTTCTGGCGTGCGCTGGTAGAGGCGGGCGTGAAGCCTGCGGGTCTGGGCGCGCGCGATACGCTGCGTCTGGAAGCGGGCATGAACCTCTACGGTCAGGAAATGGATGAAGGCGTCTCTCCGCTGGTGGCCAACATGGGCTGGACCATCGCGTGGGAACCGGCTGACCGTGACTTTATTGGCCGTGAAGCGCTGGAGATGCAGCGCGAGAAGGGCACCGAACAGCTGGTGGGACTGGTGATGAAGGAAAAAGGCGTGCTGCGCGGCGAGCTGCCGGTGCGCTTTACCGATGCTGACGGCAATCATCGCGAAGGCGTGATCACCAGCGGTACCTTCTCCCCGACGCTGGGCTACAGTATTGCACTGGCACGCGTGCCAGCGGGCATTGGCGAAACGGCGGTGGTGCAAATCCGCAACCGCGAAATGCCGGTCCACGTGACCAAACCGATTTTTGTTCGCGCCGGTAAGCCGGTCGCCTAATCATTTTTATCAGGAGAACTTCAATGAGCAATGTGCCAGCAGAACTGAAATACAGCAAAGAACACGAGTGGCTGCGCAAAGAGGCGGACGGCACTTACACCGTCGGGATCACCGAGCACGCGCAGGAGCTGCTGGGCGACATGGTGTTTGTCGACCTGCCTGACGTGGGCACGACCGTTAGCGCGGGCGACGACTGCGCCGTGGCGGAGTCCGTAAAAGCGGCGTCTGACATCTACGCACCGGTAAGCGGTGAGATTGTTGCGGTCAACGACGCGCTGAGCGACTCGCCAGAGCTGGTCAACAGCGAGCCGTATGAAGGCGGCTGGATCTTCAAGATCAAAGCCAGCGACGAATCGCAAGTTGCCGCGCTGCTGGATGCAACCGCGTACGAAGCACTACTGGAAGACGAATAACGTTGTGCCGGATGGCGCTGCGCTTATCCGGCTTACAGGGCCCGGTAAGCGGTAGCGCCACCGGGCAACAGCGTTACAGATAACTACGATTCACTGCACGTATCAGGAACCATCGCTCATGACACAGACTTTAAGCCAGCTTGAAAACCGTGGCGCCTTCATTGAACGTCACATTGGGCCGGATGCTCAGCAACAGCAGGAGATGCTGAAGACGGTTGGCGCGGATTCATTAGACGCACTGATCGGCCAGATTGTGCCAAAAGACATCCAGCTTGCCACGCCGCCTCAGGTAGGGGAAGCCACCACGGAGTTCGCCGCGCTGGCGGAGCTGAAGGCTATTGCAGGCCTCAACAAGCGCTATAAGTCTTACATTGGCATGGGCTACACCAACGTGCAGTTACCGCCGGTTATCCTGCGCAACATGCTGGAAAACCCGGGCTGGTACACCGCTTACACCCCTTATCAGCCAGAAGTCTCCCAGGGGCGTCTGGAAGCGCTGCTGAACTTCCAGCAGGTGACGCTGGATCTGACCGGTATGGATATCGCTTCCGCCTCTCTGCTGGATGAAGCGACCGCCGCTGCCGAAGCGATGGCGATGGCAAAACGCGTGAGCAAGCTGAAAAATGCTAACCGCTTCTTCGTGGCGGCGGACGTGCATCCGCAGACGCTGGACGTGGTGCGCACCCGTGCAGAAACCTTCGGCTTTGAGGTGATCGTCGACGACGCCGACAAAGTGCTGGATCACCAGGACGTCTTCGGCGTGCTGCTGCAGCAGGTGGGTACCACCGGCGAAGTTCACGACTACGGCGCGCTGATTGCCGAGCTGAAATCCCGCAAAGTGGTTGTCAGCGTTGCCGCCGATTTTATGGCGCTGGTGCTGCTGACGGCGCCGGGCAAACAGGGCGCGGATATTGTATTCGGCTCCGCGCAGCGCTTCGGCGTGCCGATGGGCTACGGCGGCCCGCACGCGGCGTTCTTCGGCGCGAAAGATGAATTCAAACGCTCCATGCCAGGCCGTATCATTGGCGTGTCAAAAGATGCTGCCGGTAATACCGCGTTGCGCATGGCGATGCAGACCCGCGAGCAGCATATCCGCCGCGAGAAAGCGAACTCCAACATCTGTACTTCCCAGGTACTGCTGGCAAACATCGCCAGCCTGTATGCGGTATTCCACGGTCCGGCTGGCCTGAAGCGCATTGCCAGCCGCATTCACCGCCTGGCCGATATTCTGGCCTGCGGCCTGCAGCAGAAGGGCCTCAAGCTGCGCCACGCGCACTACTTCGACACCCTGTGCGTGGAAGTGGCAGACAAAGCCGCCGTGCTGGCGCGCGCGAATGCAGCAGAAATCAACCTGCGCAGCGACATCCACAACGCGGTCGGCATTACGCTGGATGAAAGCACCACTCGCGACGATATCCTGAGCCTGTTCAGCGTGTTGCTGGGCGACGCACACGGTCTGGACGTTGATACGCTCGACAAAGAGGTCGCGCTCGACAGCCGCTCCATTCAGGAAAGCATGCTGCGCAATGACGCGATCCTGACTCACCCGGTGTTCAATCGCTATCACAGCGAAACCGAGATGATGCGCTATATGCACTCTCTGGAGCGCAAGGATCTGGCGCTGAACCAGGCGATGATCCCGCTGGGCTCCTGCACCATGAAGCTGAACGCCGCGGCAGAGATGATCCCGATTACCTGGCCTGAATTCTCCGAACTGCACCCGTTCTGCCCGCCAGAACAGGCGGAAGGCTATCACATGATGATCAACCAGCTTTCAGACTGGCTGGTGAAGCTGACCGGTTACGACGCGCTCTGCATGCAGCCGAACTCCGGCGCGCAGGGTGAATACGCGGGCTTGCTGGCGATCCGTCACTATCACGAAAGCCGTAACGAAGGTCACCGCGATATCTGCCTGATCCCAAGCTCCGCCCACGGCACCAACCCGGCCTCAGCCCAGATGGCGGGCATGGAAGTGGTGGTGGTCGCGTGCGATAAGAACGGCAACATCGATTTGGCCGACCTGCGTGCGAAAGCCGAGCAGGCGGGCGACAAGCTCTCCTGCATCATGGTGACCTACCCGTCCACCCACGGCGTGTACGAAGAGACCATCCGTGAAGTGTGCGAAGTGGTGCACCAGTTTGGCGGTCAGGTATACCTCGACGGCGCGAACATGAACGCTCAGGTGGGCATTACCTCTCCGGGCTTTATCGGCGCGGACGTGTCGCACCTGAACCTGCATAAAACCTTCTGCATTCCGCACGGCGGTGGCGGCCCGGGCATGGGACCAATCGGCGTGAAAGCGCACCTGGCGCCGTTTGTGCCGGGGCACAGCGTGGTGCAGATTGAAGGCATGCTGACCCGTCAGGGCGCGGTCTCTGCGGCCCCGTTCGGCAGCGCATCAATTCTGCCAATCAGCTGGATGTACATCCGCATGATGGGCGCGGAAGGGCTGAAGCAGGCGAGCCAGGTGGCTATTCTGAACGCCAACTACATTGCGACTCGCCTGAAGTCTGCCTTCCCGGTGCTCTATACCGGCCGCGACGGTCGCGTGGCGCACGAGTGCATTCTGGATATTCGTCCGCTGAAAGAGCAGACCGGCATCAGCGAGCTGGATATCGCCAAGCGTCTGATCGACTACGGCTTCCACGCGCCAACCATGTCGTTCCCGGTTGCGGGGACGCTGATGGTGGAGCCGACCGAGTCTGAAAGCAAAGCCGAGCTGGACCGCTTTATCGACGCGATGCTGGCCATCCGAATGGAGATCGACCGCGTGCAGGACGGCGAATGGACGCTGGAAGATAACCCGCTGGTCAACGCCCCGCATACCCAGCACGAGATGGTGGCAGAGTGGAACCACGGTTACTCCCGCGAACTGGCCGTCTTCCCGGCAGGCGTGGCAAACAAATACTGGCCGACCGTGAAGCGTCTTGATGACGTTTACGGCGACCGTAATCTGTTCTGCTCCTGCGTGCCGATGAGCGAATACCAGTAATTATTTGCCATACTGTAGGCCGGGTAAGCGTAAGCGCCACCCGGCTTTTTTTTATCTGGAGGTTGTGAATGGCAATTGCACTGGTCACCGGCGCGAGCCGGGGCATTGGGAAAGCCACCGCGCTGCAGCTGGCACGTGAAGGCTACACCGTGGCGGTGAACTATCACCACAACATTAAAGCCGCGACGGACGTTATCAATCAGATCGTTGAGGCCGGCGGTAAAGCGTTTGCCGTGCGTGCGGACATCAGCGATGAAGCTCAGGTGCTGGCGATGTTTGACAGCATCGATCGTGAAGGTGAGCCGCTTCGCGCGCTGGTCAATAATGCAGGCATTCTGTTTGAGCAATCCACCATTGAGAATCTGTCCGCAGAGCGCATTAACCGCGTGCTGGCGACCAACGTCACGGGCTACTTTCTCTGCTGTCGTGAAGCGGTGAAACGCATGTCCACCAAGCATTGCGGCAAGGGCGGGGCGATTGTGAATGTCTCTTCCGCTGCGTCTCGTCTGGGCGCGCCGGGTGAATATGTCGATTACGCTGCTTCTAAAGGCGCGGTAGATTCGCTGACAACCGGGCTATCGCTGGAGGTGGCGGCGCAGGGCATTCGCGTGAACTGCGTGCGGCCTGGGCTGATTTATACCGATATCCATGCTTCCGGCGGAGAGCCGGGGCGAGTGGATCGCGTGAAATCGTTACTGCCGATGCAGCGCGGCGGCCAGCCGGAAGAGGTGGCGCAGGCGATTGTCTGGCTGCTGAGCGAGAAGGCGTCTTACGTGACGGGCAGTTTTATCGAGCTGGCTGGCGGGAAGTAAACCCCTCATCCTAACCCTCTCCCCAAAGGGGAGAGGGAACTGCGCCCGGCGTTAAAGTTTCTCGCCGTTGCTGGCAATCACGCCTTTATACCACTCGAAGCTCTTCTTACGGGAGCGCGACATGTCGCCCGTGCCATCGTCGTGCTTGTTGACGTAGATAAAGCCGTAGCGCTTGCTGTACTGACCGGTGGTGAACGACACGCAGTCGATGCAGCCCCACGGCGTATAGCCCATCAGATCCACGCCATCGTGCGTGACGGCTTTGATCATCTCTTCCACGTGGGCACGCAGGTAGTCGATGCGATAGTCATCGTTGATGCTGCCGTCTTCTTCCACCTTGTCGTAGGCACCGAACCCGTTCTCAACGATAAACAGCGGTTTCTGATAACGCTCGTACAGTTCGCACAGGGAATAGCGCAGGCCCACCGGGTCAATCTGCCAGCCCCAGTCGGACGCCTTCACGTGCGGGTTCGGTACGCTGCCTTCGAAGCCGGAAATGGCGTCACCTGTGCCGCCTTCCGCCTTCACCGCATTGGTCATGTAGTAGCTGAAGCCTAAGTAGTCGCAGGTACCTTCACGCAGGATCTGCTCGTCGCCCGCCTCCATTTTGATGGAAAAGCCGCGGCGCTCCCACTCGTTCAGCACGTAGGACGGGTAGTAACCACGCAGCTGGACGTCGGTAAAGACATAGCGCTCGCGCATGGATTCCTGGGCGAACATCACGTCTTCCGGCTTGCAGGAGAACGGATAGAGCGCCACCATCGCCAGCATGCAGCCGACTTTCATCTCCGGGTTGATGCGGCGCGCGGCTTTCACCGCCAGGGCGCTGGCCACAAACTGGTGGTGCAGCACCTGGTACATGGTCTCTTCCGGGTTGTCATGTTCGGTGTAGACCACGCCCGAGCAGCAGTAGCCGAACAGCGGGGCGCGCCAGTTGCGCTGGTTGTTGATTTCGTTGAAGGTCATCCAGTATTTGACCTTGTGCTTGTAGCGCTCAAACACCACTTCCGCGAAGCGCACAAAGAAATCGACCACTTTGCGGTTGGTCCAGCTACCATACTCCTGCACCAGGTGCAGCGGCATTTCGAAGTGGGAGAGGGTGATCACCGGTTCGATGTTGTACTTCAGCAGCTCATCGAACATGTCGTCGTAAAACTTCAGCCCTTCTTCGTTTGGCTGCGTTTCGTCACCTTTCGGGAAGATGCGCGTCCAGGCGATAGAGGTACGGAAACACTTGAAGCCCATCTCGGCAAATAGCTTGATGTCTTCTTTATAGTGGCCGTGGAAGTCGATGGCTTCGTGGTTGGGGTAGTATTTACCCGGCACCACCTCCTGCGTGATTTCGCGCGGCACGCCGTGTGCACCGCCGGTCAGCACGTCGCAAATGCTTGGCCCTTTGCCGCCTTTGTTCCAGCCGCCTTCAACCTGATGAGCGGCAACCGCGCCGCCCCATAAAAAATCTTTCGGTAAGGTTATTTTTTTCATCGCTGCTATTCTCAATAAATGGCTTATTGGCATTGAGTCTAGCAAAGCGAAATTGAATGTCACGATATAACAATTTGCGAAAATTGTGATTTGTCACATCGAAAAAACAGGGTGTTTTATTCCGTCAGTTTTTTCGCCAGCTTGCGTCCGAGAGATTCCAGAATATAAATGACGGGAATTTGCGTGGTGATATCGTAGACGCCGCCAATTCGCGTCTGGGGAACGTGCCAGGAGAGATTAAAGTCCGCCAGTTTTGCCAGGCGCGAGTGCTCGTGGCTGGTGATAGAGAGCACCTTGCAGTGATGCAGGCTGAACTGGCTGGCGAAGCGCAGGATCTCCTCGGTTTCGCCCGAGACGGAGAGCACAATCGCCAGCGCATTTTTCGCCATATCATTGGTAACCGGGAAATAAGGGTCATCAATATGATTACTGAATTTACCAATATTTGAAAAGAAGCGTGCGCCATATTTGGCCAAAGAGCCTGACGTGCCCGCCCCGACAAATATAATTCGCTCGGAAGACAAAATGATATTTACCGCGTCATTTAATAGCGCGTCGAACTCTTCATTATTCACGCTTTTAAAGAAGCTGATAATTTCGCTGGCGCCGAAATTCGCCTGCTGGGGCTCGTTCTGCTCAAGATAGAGCTTAAAGCGCACGCGAAATTCAGAATACCCTTCGCAGTTGAGCTTGCGGCAAAAGCGCAGGATAGTGGTGGTTGAGACGCCGGCCGCATCCGCCAGCTCGCGGATGGTCATGTACATCACTTTGTCCCGGTTTTTGATGACATAGTTGTAGACCATCATTTCCAGGTTATTGAGACTGGCAATGGCGGAGTGGGTGAACATACTCACAGTGGCAAAACTCTCATTCAGACCTCATTTATCCATCATATCATGCAGCCAGACGGCAGGAGCCAATTTTATGCCATTGATTAGTAACGCTTAAATTTTTATGTGAACAAATGTCAGGTGAGTTTTTCGTTTATGTTTTTGATTTTTATTATAAAAATTTACTTTAAAATTATTTTAGCTAACAGGTGTTCACTGGAATCATTCTCAGTTAGCATAGTCATGCGATGAATAATCATCTTTAGTTTTCCCGGAGTTTAGTATGGCGAGCAGACCATTAATCGCACAGGGATATTCGCTGGCTGAGGAAGTAGCCAACAGCATCAGCCACGGCATTGGCCTGGTGTTTGGGATTGTCGGTTTAGTGTTATTGCTGGTACAGGCGGTGGATACCAATGCCAGCGCGATGGCCATTACCAGCTATAGCCTGTATGGCGGAAGTATGATCCTGCTGTTCCTGGCCTCGACGCTCTATCACGCGATTCCGCATCAGCGGGCCAAAATATGGCTTAAGAAATTTGACCACTGCGCTATCTATCTGCTGATTGCGGGTACCTATACGCCTTTCCTGCTGGTGGGGCTAAACTCACCGCTGTCGCGCGGCCTGATGATTGTTATCTGGAGCCTGGCGCTGCTGGGGATCCTGTTTAAGCTGACCATTGCGCACCGGTTTAAAGTGTTGTCGCTGGTCACCTATCTGACGATGGGCTGGCTGTCGCTGATTGTGGTGTATCAGCTGGCGATTAAGCTGGCGGTAGGCGGGGTAACGTTGCTGGCAGTGGGGGGCGTAGTGTACTCGCTGGGCGTTATTTTCTACGTCTGCAAGCGCATCCCATACAACCATGCCATCTGGCACGGCTTTGTGCTGGGCGGCAGCGTGTGCCACTTTTTGGCGATTTATTTGTACGTGGGGCAGGTTTAGTTTGTTGTCGGGTGGCGGCTTCGCCTTACCCGACCTGGATTTGCACCCGTAGGCCCGGTAAGCGCAGCGCCACCGGGCGATAGAGCATCACTCTTCCAGTGAATACGGTAACGGCTCAATACTCAACGTATTCGCGTCGTCGCGCACGCGGAACACGCTGTCCGCTTCCATGTCGTTGTTCATTACAGCCTGTACCAAAAGACGGCCATCGTCCAGCTGGACTGCGGCTAACACGGTACCGGTGCGGCGCCAGTTGTCGCCCATCTTCAGTTCTAAGTCTTCTCCTGCTTCCGGTACGCGGCTGGCATGGCCTGCCAGTGTCCACAACGCGCGTTTGTTTGCCCCACGGAATTTTGCACGCGCGACCATTTCCTGACCGGTGTAGCAGCCTTTTTTAAAGCTGATGCCCCCCAGCGCCTGCAGGTTAGTTGCCTGAGGAATAAACTGCGCGCTGTTGGCTGCGTCAATTACAGGCAGACCCGCTTCGATGTTCAGCGCCAGCCACTGCTGGCTGTTGTTGAGCTGCGCTTCGCCGCGCAGCGCCTCGGTCACGCGTTCGGCTGTTGCGGCATCCGTGACTAACAGGAAGCGCTCTGCCGGGTGTTCAAACCACAGGATGGAAGTTGCGCCCTCGCTGACCACCTGTTTTTCTGCATCCGGCAGCTCAGCAAACAGGTTTTTCAGCGCCGCACGCGCCTGGAAGCCCGCCACGCCCAGCAGAACATGTTCATCGTCCGGGGCGATGGTGACTTTGGAAAAGACCGCGTATTTTTTCAGTTCTTTGAGCTGCGCATCGCGCAGGCTGCGGCGCTCAATAAAGGCAAAACCGTCCTGACGGCGGAAGAGACGCAGGTTGCTCCACATTTTGCCCTTAGGATCGCAGTGCGCGGCCAGCAGATGCTGGTGTTCAGTCAACTGCGCAACATCCGCAGTCACCTGACCCTGCAAGTATTTTTCGGCGTCGGCGCCGGAGAGGGTTGCCAGCGCCCAGTCATCAAGAGAAATAAGCGTCAGCGGCAGACGCGCAGAGGCGGCGGGCTGGCGAGGAGAAAATGGTGTAAAGGCCATAACGGTATCCTGAATTGCTTAACGCTTTGATAATGCCTAATGGTAAAAGAGCCTGCAGGCATTGCAAGCGCTTTCAGCAGACCATTTGTGCCATAAACGGGTTATGCGTAGCGCTACGCAAAATAGTGTAATCCGCTGTCTATGTAGGGATTATTCTGGAAGCCTGCTCGTCAAACGCAATATTCCAGTAATGAAACGGTCAAAAACACGTTACACTAGCTGGTGTCCCCGTAGAGAAATTAAGAACAGAAAACGGGGTACCGACTGTGCCAAACGTAATGCAGGAAACTGAACATGGATATTAACAACAAGGCCCGTATTCACTGGGCATGCCGACGCGGAATGCGTGAACTTGATATTTCCATCATGCCTTTCTTCGAATATGAGTACGACAGCTTAAGCGATGATGATAAGCGTCTGTTTGTTCGCCTGCTTGAGTCTGACGATCCGGATTTATTCAACTGGCTGATGAACCACGGCAAACCCGCCGACACCGAGTTGCAACGGATGGTGCAATTAATTCAAACACGGAATCGGGAACGTGGTCCTGTGGCAATCTGATCTTCGCGTCTCGTGGCGCTCGCAGTGGATGTCTTTATTGCTCCACGGGCTGGTTGCGGCCATCGTTTTACTCATGCCGTGGCCGCTCAGCTATACGCCGCTGTGGCTGCTATTACTTTCGTTTGTTGTTTTTGACAGCGTACGCAGCCAGCGTCGCATTAACGCGCGTCAGGGCGAGATCAAGCTGCTGATGGATTCCCGCCTACGCTGGCAGGGAAAAGAGTGGGATATTCTCGGTGTGCCCTGGATGCTTAACGCCGGGATGATGCTACGGTTACGCAAAGTGGGGGGCGGACGTTGCCAGCACCTGTGGCTGGCGGCGGACAGTATGGACGCATCAGAATGGCGGGATCTGCGCCGGATGTTGCTGCAACAGCCGACGCAGGAGTAACGCGCGTTAGCTGAATTTTTCTGCCATTTCGCCGAGGATCTGCTCGCACCAGGCCTGCAGGCGCTCGTCGCTGAGATCGTACTGATTGGTTTCATCCAGCGCGAGCCCGACAAACAGCTCGCCGTCAGCAATAATCGGCTTTTTACTGGTGAATTCATACCCTTCGGTTGGCCAGTAGCCGATAAACGCCGCCCCTTTTGGTGCCAGCTTATCGTGCAGCATGCCGAGTGCGTCCAGGAACCATTCGCCGTAGCCTAACTGGTCACCCATGCCGTACATCGCAATAATTTTACCGTCGAAATTGACAGAATCGAGCTGATCCCAGATGGCTTCCCAGTCTTCCTGTATCTCACCAAAGTCCCAGGTTGGGATGCCCAGAATCAGCACATCGTACTGCTCCATCAAGGCGACCGAGTCATCTTTCAGGTTATGCAACGTCACCAGTTCCGGGCCAATGATGTCGCGAATTTTCTCCGCCGCCATTTCGGTGTAGCAGGTGCTGGAACCATAGAACAGACCAATATTCATCGCGTAACTATCTCAATTCTTGCTATGACTTTGCGCGTAGTGTACCAGAAACCGGTCGCAATCAGGCATAATGGCCTTACTGCAAAATCAAAGGGGCTGATGTGGAAAAGGATCTCGCACTCGTTGAACAGTTTCTCGACGCGCTGTGGCTTGAGAAAAATCTGGCCGAGAATACCCTCAGTGCCTACCGGCGCGATCTCACCATGCTGGTGGAGTGGCTGGCGCGTCGGGAGCTATCGCTTGCGAGCGCGCAAAGCGACGACCTGCAGGCGCTGCTCGCTGAACGCGTAGAAGGGGGGTACAAAGCCACCAGCTCTGCACGCTTGCTCAGCGCCATGCGTCGGCTTTTCCAGCATCTTTATCGGGAGAAGATTCGCGAAGACGATCCCAGCGCGCTGCTGGCGTCCCCGAAACTCCCGCAGCGGCTGCCGAAAGATCTCAGCGAAGCACAAGTTGAGAGATTATTACAGTCACCGGCTGTTGACCTGCCGCTGGAGTTACGCGATAAAGCCATGCTTGAGCTATTGTATGCTACCGGCTTGCGCGTTTCGGAACTGGTTGGCCTGACAATGAGCGACATCAGCCTGCGTCAGGGCGTGGTGCGCGTCATCGGTAAAGGAAACAAGGAAAGGCTGGTTCCGCTGGGAGAAGAGGCGGTTTACTGGCTGGAGACGTATCTTGAGCATGGCCGCCCCTGGCTGCTCAATGGTGCGTCTATCGACGTCCTGTTTCCGAGCCAGCGCGCGCAGCAGATGACGCGACAAACGTTCTGGCATCGCATCAAGCATTACGCCACACTGGCGGGTATCGACAGTGAAAAGCTTTCGCCGCACGTATTGCGTCACGCCTTCGCGACGCATCTGTTAAACCACGGCGCAGATTTACGCGTGGTGCAGATGCTGCTGGGACACAGCGATCTTTCAACGACGCAAATTTACACCCATGTCGCGACGGAACGCCTGCGGCAGCTACACCAACAGCACCACCCTCGTGCGTGA
The DNA here is from genome assembly GCF_057320665.1 of Enterobacter cloacae complex sp. 385G4. NCBI lineage: Bacteria > Pseudomonadati > Pseudomonadota > Gammaproteobacteria > Enterobacterales > Enterobacteriaceae > Enterobacter > Enterobacter cloacae complex sp. 385G4. The sequence continues at coordinate 173,558 of NZ_JBXWDD010000007.1, read as the reverse complement.
GTGCCGACAAATTGTAACAGGATCAATTATGAAAAAGTCTTTCGTGCTGTTCACCCTGCTGGCAGCCTCATTTACCGGCTTCGCCCATGCGGATGACGCCGCCATCAAACAGTCTCTGGCTAAGCTTGGCGTCACCAGCAGCGACATCCAGCCTGCGCCGGTTGCCGGTATGAAAACCGTACTGACCAACAGCGGCGTGCTGTACGTCACCGAAGACGGCAAACACTTTATTCAGGGACCGCTGTACGACGTGAGCGGCGCGCAGCCGGTGAACGTCACCAACCAGCTGCTGATGAAAAACCTGAACGCGCTCGAAAAAGAGATGATCGTCTATAAAGCGGCGCAGGAAAAACATGTGATTACCGTCTTCACCGACATCACCTGTGGCTACTGCCACAAGCTGCATGAACAGATGAAAGACTATAACGCGCTGGGCATTACCGTGCGTTACCTGGCCTTCCCGCGCGCAGGCGTACAGAGCAAGCCAGAGCAGGACATGAAAGCGATCTGGTGTGCCAAAGACCGCAACAAAGCGTTTGATGACGCGATGAACGGTAAAGACGTTAAGCCTGCCTCCTGCGACATCGACATTGCTAATCACTACGCGCTGGGCGTGCAGTTTGGCGTGAGCGGTACGCCAGCGATTGTCCTGAGTAACGGCTATGTTGTTCCGGGCTATCAGGAACCGAAAGAGATGAAAGAGTTTCTCGACGCGCACCAGAAACAGTTTGGTGGTAAATAATTCGCGTGAAAGCCCCCATCAAATTGCGCCGCCGCGAGGCGGTTGAACACGTTGATTTACCGGACGATCTCCCGCCGCTGCTAAAGCGCCTCTACGCCAGCCGCGGCGTGCGCCGCGCAGAGGATCTTGAGCGCAGCGTGAAAGGGATGCTGCCCTGGCAGCAGCTGAACGGTATCGAGAAAGCTACCGAAATGCTCTACAACGCGCTGCGTGAGGGAACGCGCATTGTGGTGGTAGGGGATTTCGACGCCGACGGCGCAACCAGCACCGCCCTGAGCGTGCTCAGCCTGCGCGCGCTGGGCTGCGATAATGTCACCTATCTGGTGCCGAACCGCTTTGAAGACGGCTATGGCCTCAGCCCGGAGGTGGTCGATCAGGCCCATGCCCGCGGTGCGCAGATGATCATGACCGTCGACAACGGGATCTCCTCCCATGCGGGCGTCGATCATGCTCACGCTTTGGGGATCCCGGTGCTGGTCACCGATCATCACCTGCCCGGCGATACGCTCCCCGCAGCAGAAGCGATTATTAACCCCAACCTGCGCGACTGCGATTTCCCGTCGAAATCCCTCGCCGGCGTGGGCGTGGCGTTTTATCTGATGCTGGCGTTGCGTACTCTCTTACGCGATAAGGGCTGGTTCGAATCCCGCGGCATTGCCGTTCCAAACCTGGCCGAATACCTCGACCTGGTGGCGCTGGGCACCGTGGCGGACGTGGTACCTCTTGATGCCAATAACCGCATTTTGACCTGGCAGGGCTTAAGCCGTATTCGCGCGGGCAAGTGCCGTCCCGGAATTAAGGCGCTGCTGGAGATTGCCAACCGCGATCCGCTCAAGCTGGCGGCAAGCGACCTGGGCTTTGCCCTCGGGCCGCGTCTGAACGCTGCCGGAAGGCTGGACGATATGTCCGTTGGCGTCGCGCTGCTGCTGTGCGACAACATCGGCGAGGCGCGCGTGCTGGCGAACGAACTGGACGCCCTGAACCAGACCCGTAAAGAGATCGAGCAGGGGATGCAGGCCGAAGCGCTGACCCTGTGTGAAAAGCTGGAGCGCAGCGGCGATACGCTGCCGGGCGGCCTGGCGATGTACCATCCCGAGTGGCATCAGGGCGTGGTCGGCATCCTGGCGTCGCGCATTAAAGAGCGCTTCCACCGTCCGGTGATCGCGTTTGCGCCTGCGGGTGACGGCACGCTGAAAGGCTCTGGCCGTTCGATTCAGGGGCTGCACATGCGCGATGCGCTGGAGCGTCTGGATACGCTTTACCCGGGTCTGATGATAAAGTTCGGCGGCCACGCGATGGCGGCAGGCTTGTCGCTGGAAGAGGCAAAGTTCGACGAGTTCCAGCGCCTGTTTGGCGAGCTGGTCACCGAGTGGATTGACCCGGCGCTGCTGCAGGGCGAAGTGGTCTCTGACGGTGAGCTGTCCGTCTCCGAAATGACGATGGAGGTCGCGCAGATGCTGCGCGATGCCGGTCCATGGGGGCAAATGTTCCCGGAACCGCTGTTCGACGGGCGATTCCGCCTGCTGCAGCAGCGTATCGTCGGCGAACGCCACCTGAAAGTGATGGTTGAGCCGGTGGGCGGCGGACCGCTGCTGGACGGCATCGCCTTCAACGTTGACACCTCCATCTGGCCGGACAACGGCGTGCGCGAGGTCGAGCTGGCGTACAAACTGGATATCAACGAGTTTCGCGGTAACCGCACCCTTCAGATCATCATCGACAATATCTGGCCAATTTAGCGGCAGTAATCTCTATAAAAAAGGGCGTGGATTCGGTACAATCCCGCTCTTATCACCGCATTTTGACAAGTCCATAAAAGAAAACAGACCATGTTTGAAATTAATCCGGTAAAAAACCGTATTCAGGACCTCACGGAGCGCTCTGACGTTCTTAGGGGGTATCTTTGACTACGATGCCAAGAAAGAGCGTCTTGAAGAAGTAAACGCCGAGCTGGAACAGCCGGACGTCTGGAACGAACCTGAACGCGCACAGGCGCTGGGTAAAGAGCGTTCCTCTCTCGAAGCTATCGTAGATACGTTGGATCAAATGGCTCAGGGGCTGGAAGATGTTTCCGGTTTGCTGGAGCTGGCCGTCGAAGCCGACGACGAAGAAACCTTTAACGAAGCCGTGGCAGAACTCGACGGGCTGGAAGAGAAGCTGGCACAGCTGGAATTCCGTCGCATGTTCTCCGGCGAATACGACAGCGCTGACTGCTATCTCGATATTCAGGCAGGTTCTGGCGGTACCGAAGCGCAGGACTGGGCCAGCATGCTGACGCGTATGTATCTGCGTTGGGCGGAAGCGCGCGGCTTCAAAACCGAAATTATCGAAGAGTCTGAAGGTGAAGTGGCCGGTATTAAATCCGTCACTATCAAGATCATTGGCGACTACGCCTACGGCTGGCTGCGTACCGAAACCGGCGTTCACCGCCTGGTGCGTAAGAGCCCGTTTGACTCCGGTGGTCGTCGTCATACCTCCTTCAGCTCCGCGTTTGTTTACCCGGAAGTTGACGAAGATATCGATATCGAAATTAACCCGGCGGACCTGCGTATTGACGTTTACCGCGCGTCCGGTGCGGGTGGTCAGCACGTTAACCGTACAGAATCTGCGGTGCGTATTACCCACATTCCAACCGGGCTGGTAACACAGTGCCAGAACGACCGTTCCCAGCATAAGAACAAAGACCAGGCCATGAAGCAGATGAAAGCGAAGCTTTATGAGCTGGAGATGCAGAAGAAAAATGCTGAGAAACAGGCGATGGAAGACAACAAGTCCGACATCGGTTGGGGCAGCCAGATCCGTTCTTACGTCCTTGATGACTCCCGCATCAAAGACCTGCGTACCGGGGTTGAAACCCGCAACACGCAGGCGGTGCTGGACGGCAGCCTGGACCAATTTATCGAAGCAAGTTTGAAAGCAGGGTTATGAGGAACCAACATGTCTGAACAACAAGCACAGGGCGCTGACGCGGTAGTCGATCTTAACAACGAACTGAAAACCCGCCGCGAGAAGCTGGCAGCGCTGCGCGAGCAGGGCGTGCCGTTCCCGAACGATTTTCGTCGTGACCACACCTCAGACCAACTGCACGCTGACTTCGACGGTAAAGAGAACGAAGAGCTGGAAGCGCTGAACATCGAAGTGGCCGTTGCAGGCCGTATGATGACCCGCCGTATCATGGGTAAAGCCTCCTTCGTGACCTTGCAGGACGTCGGCGGCCGTATTCAGCTGTACGTTTCCCGTGACGACCTGCCGGAAGGCATCTACAACGAGCAGTTCAAAAAGTGGGACCTGGGCGATATCCTGGGTGCGAAAGGTAAACTGTTTAAAACCAAAACCGGTGAACTGTCTATCCACTGCACCGAGCTGCGCCTGCTGACCAAAGCCCTGCGCCCGCTGCCGGACAAGTTCCACGGCCTGCAGGATCAGGAAGCGCGCTATCGTCAGCGTTACCTGGATCTCATCTCTAACGATGAATCCCGCAAGACCTTCAAAATTCGCTCCCAGATCATGGCCGGTATTCGCCAGTTCATGGTTAACCGCGACTTTATGGAAGTGGAAACCCCGATGATGCAGGTGATCCCTGGCGGCGCGTCTGCGCGTCCGTTCATCACCCATCACAACGCCCTGGACCTGGACATGTACCTGCGTATCGCGCCGGAACTGTACCTGAAGCGTCTGGTAGTCGGTGGTTTCGACCGCGTGTTCGAAATCAACCGTAACTTCCGTAACGAAGGTATCTCCGTTCGCCATAACCCTGAGTTCACCATGATGGAACTCTATATGGCGTACGCGGACTACAAAGATCTGATCGAGCTGACCGAATCCCTGTTCCGTACCCTGGCGCAGGATATTCTGGGCACCACGCAGGTCCCTTACGGTGAAGAAGTCTTCGACTTCGGCAAGCCGTTCGAAAAACTGACCATGCGCGAAGCGATCAAGAAATACCGTCCGGAAACCAACATGGCGGATCTGGATAACTTCGACTCTGCGAAGGCCATCGCTGAAAGCATCGGCATCAAGGTTGAGAAGAGCTGGGGTCTGGGCCGTATCGTGACCGAGATCTTCGAAGAAGTGGCAGAAGCGCACCTGATTCAGCCGACCTTCATTACCGAATACCCGGCGGAAGTCTCTCCGCTGGCGCGTCGTAATGACGAGAACCCGGAAATCACCGACCGTTTCGAATTCTTCATCGGCGGCCGTGAAATCGGCAACGGCTTTAGCGAGCTGAACGATGCGGAAGACCAGGCGCAGCGTTTCCAGGATCAGGTTGACGCGAAAGCAGCAGGCGATGACGAAGCGATGTTCTTCGACGAAGACTATGTGACCGCGCTGGAGCACGGCCTGCCGCCAACCGCAGGTCTGGGTATTGGTATCGACCGTATGGTGATGCTGTTCACCAACAGCCACACTATTCGTGACGTGATCCTGTTCCCGGCAATGCGCCCGGTGAAATAAGGCGTTACGTTGCTAAAAAAGCCCCGAAAGGGGCTTTTTTATTGCGCCGCGAACGCTCTCAGCGCGTCTCGCGCGACCGTTGCTTCCTGCACCATCCACGGGCTAAAGCTCCATGGGGCGGCGTCCAGCGCGCGGAATAACGATTCCAGCGTCACCCATTCAAATGCCATCACTTCATCATGGTTAATTCGCAGTTCGCTGGTGACGCGGGCAGCGAAGACCGGGCAAATCTCGTTTTCCACGATCCCGGAAGGATCCGTTTCGCGGTAGCGGAATTCTGAGGCGACAGGCGTAATCGCGGTAATTTCTGCGCCAATCTCATCGCGGCAGCGACGGATAATTGCCTCTTCCGTCCGTTCACCAGATTGAGGGTGACCGCAGACGGAGTTCGTCCAGACGCCCGGCCAGGCTTTTTTACTTAGTGCGCGTCGGGTTACCAGACACTCGCCTTCGGCGTTAAACAGCCAGGATGAGAACGCCAGATGCAGCGGGGTTTGGGCAGTATGCGCGGCGTATTTTTCCTGAGTGCCAATCACCATTCCCTGGTCATTAACCAAAATAACGTGTTCTTGAATACTCATTCATGCTCCAGTGCCAACGATGCGGATGGTTCTGCACCATCAACAGGGAGCATTATACGGCAATCTTATACGAACGGTTTGTTTCCAGGAGCGGAAAAGGGCTGACCCATATCTCTCCGGGCTGGTATCATAGTGCGCCATTCACGCTGACCGAGGATCTGTTTTGTTTGCAGGAAGCCTGACGAGAAATCCCATCATCGCCATCTTTTGCCTGACGCTGACGCTATTCCTGGCAGGCTGTTCAGGAAGCAAATCGTCGGATATGGGTAGCTATTCCGGTTCGGTCTATACCGTTAAGCGCGGGGATACGCTGTACCGGATTTCGCGCGCAACGGGGACCAGCGTGAAGGATCTGGCGCGCCTGAATAACATCTCTCCGCCGTACACCATCGAAGTGGGGCAAAAGCTCAAGGTGAACGGCAGTTCGTCCTCGGGCAAAAAATCCTCATCGAAAGGCAAAACCGCCAAAGTGACGCCGTCCTATCAGGTACCGCAATCGTCATGGCCGCCGGTTGGACAGCGCTGCTGGATTTGGCCTGCCAGCGGTAAAGTGGTCGCCCCTTACTCACTCTCTGAAGGTGGCAACAAGGGTATTGATATCGCCGCTGCGCGCGGTACGCCGGTTTATGCCTCCGGGGCAGGGAAGGTGGTTTACGTCGGTAACCAGCTGCGCGGCTACGGTAACCTCATCATGATTAAGCATGGCGAAGATTACATCACCGCCTACGCGCATAACGACACGATGCTGGTCAACAACGGGCAGAACGTGAAGGCGGGGCAGAAGATAGCCACCATGGGCAGTACAGGTACCGATTCGGTGAAGCTGCACTTCCAGATCCGCTATAAGGCGACGGCCATCGATCCGCAACGCTATCTTCCTGCGCCCGGCAGCAAACCGAAGTGCTAAGTGATTATTTAATCGCCGGTTAGTTGTGAAGAGGCTTGTATGAAGGTGCGTAAGGTCTATAATGCCTTACGCACCTCAAAGCGGGCGTAGTTCAATGGTAGAACGAGAGCTTCCCAAGCTCTATACGAGGGTTCGATTCCCTTCGCCCGCTCCAACCTCCTGATAAATCAATAAGTTATAGCTTATCAGTTAGTTACGTAGCCCTGCTTTAGCAGGTACAACTTAAACTACCCATTGCTCTACGCCCGCACCTGTCGCGTGATTGGTCTGTGGTACAAGAGAGCATATCATCACGCTGGCGGTGGTTCCTGGTTCTTACCGCGACAGCACAACAACGAACAAAAAGCCGCATACCTGGCATAACTCCCGAACAGATTGATCATACGCATTTAAGCCCGATGTGCGGCCTTTTGGCTGCTATTGTCTGAAATCTGATACATTGCACAAACATCATGTGGATTGCTGTAAAGTTCATCAGTATGATTGCTAGCACAATCAGCGATTGGGAAAGCACTTCTGGAAGATAAGGGACGAGACGATATGAAAGTGACTGATGAAGCTTTGTTACGTTCAGGGTTTACGCAGCCCGAATTGCAGAAGATAAAAAGCAATATTGAAAAATATGGAGGAACGCTTGGAGAGGCCATAAATGACCTTGCCAGGCGATTTGTTACCTTGGCGGGAGTGGTGGCTGTGTGTGCCTTAATCCTACTGCTACTTATCGTCTTCAGCTCACCTGATAGAGCATTTGCATGGGGGCTGGCGATGATCTTTGGGGTTGCCATTATGTCCTTCGCGCAGCCGCCGGTAATTTCCTATAAATCCTGGCGTTACCGAAAAACTATCAAGGATTAACTGGTTCCATTTTCTGTTGTTAGTAGATCGAAAATCACTTTTGCTTTAACACCATAACCGACAATCTTCATTGTTAGTTTAGGAGTGCTCATTGTGCTGACTTTGCGATAGTAATCGTGTGGAAGCCAGCGGAATAATCTCCAGGCTCCAGTTTTTCGAGCGAATCCCACAATGCTGTACACACTGGCACCAAGAGTAACACCATTATAGAGAGCCAGGCCCGTGTTAGGATTAAATCCCATAAACTGGGCGGTATGCATCGCGGAGTCAGCAATGATACCTTGCGAGGGTTTATGTCCTGCTGGCTGATTAAAGTTGAGCACTTCTTTCGTTAATCCGTTCATTCCATCGGCAATCAGGACTGCCCCAGCCAGCATACCAATCGGCCCCATAGTGGATAACATCATAAAGCCACCAAAGAGAACCACGCCTGATAGCACCACATTTACAGCGGATATAACATAACCGACGATTTTATTATTTTCCTTAACAAATTCGACTTTCGCGTAAAGCTGTGCGGCTCTGGTTCTTAACAGGTGTTCTTGTTCTTGTAGATTATCTGTTTCGGCACGTAGATTTTTGATGCATGCAATGCATTCTTCATCGGTTTTAGCTCGTCGTGCTGTTTCAAATTCTTTATCTACAACCTGTTTTATCTCTTCGACAAACTTGATTCGTGTAAGACCATCCTGCAAATAGAATGCTGACAGCCGATTTGCTGTTTCGACGAGTTTCCGGGCTTCAAGATTCACCATGGTATCTGACCATGTTCTGTTCCAGCCCCTGTTGAGCAGCGCAATATCCATTAAAGACTCCTTCCCAAAATGTGTCTGGTCATTTTACGTGCAATAAGGTCGAAGACAACAGAAAATATTTTCACAACCCGCCCCCGTGGGGGGCCCGTTGCTTTATCCTTCCAGTTTACATTCTCCTGTTCAAAATATCCCCAGCTCTGTTGGTGATCTGCTAGACCGTCAGCCCAGGCCCTCGGTGAAAAGCGCTTTTCTTCGCCAAATATCGCTACTTGATGCCTTCAGCGACACGCCTCACTGCAACAAGCAGTGCAGTTACACAATGCTGCTTTGGGCTGACGCAAGGGAGATAACTTGATGTTTTGAAGGGCATCTATTCACTAATTGTACAGCTATTTAAGATATTCTTTGTTATGCGCACCAATTTTGTGACTGCAATATTCTGTTGTCACTTTTAACCCATTTAGTGATGTCACATTTTCTGGCATAAAGTATCCAATCCTCAGGCCATGTAGATATCTGGATGCTTGTGACCATGTCAGATAAAGAACTCTGTCGGATCAATATCATTCAATCAGTTGTTAAAAAACGCATGCGCTGTCAAGATCTTCTCATCAGCTTGCTCTGACCGAACATCAGACACAGAGTTTAATGACTCATTATTCAGACTTCTGAAGAGACATTCCATCGGGCAGTTGTCCCAACAGAGTGGAGCGGATTCGCGTTTAAACTCTGCGCTGAACGTCTTTTTTCATTAGGACACCATTATTGTTCTGTGATGAGCAAAGCATCTAATTGTTAAGAAGAGATAGTGCTGAGAGGGAGCAGACGAAAAGAAACCGCCTTGGGGAGGCGGTTTCTTCCCCCGGCTGTTAGGATCAGCACGGGCAAGCCATAAAGACTCGTAAGTTGACAGCCTCATTGTGTACGAAGAATCACCAATTATCAATAAAACTATGCGTGGAAGCAGATTAATCTGCGCTATCTATTGTTAAGGATATTATTTTTTTATACTCTTAATCCGTCATCTTTTTGTCTGAGCAGACGTATTGATGAGAAACGTTTTGACCATTGGTCTTGGTAAATTGATAGATACGTTATGTAGCTAATGAGCTTATAAACTATCTGATCATGTGGTTGGATCAAGTGATGACTTTTTCCACACACAATTACCGGCGGCGGGAGCCGCCAACCGATCTCTAAATACACGGTCAATGGTCGGGGATTAGGAACCCCTGGTTGAGCTTGCCGGAGATCCCGATAAACTCTGCTATGAAGACTCGTAAGTTGACACTACTTGTCGTTGGCATTGCGGGAAACTCAAATTAAGCAGCGCCACATAGCTCCCACAAGGAGCGAAGAAATGAAAGATTCCATCTTAACGGTGGTGTTGCTCATTGTTCTGCAGTCGTTCGTTGCCTCAGAAGGCCCAGGGATTAACATCTCCGGTAATACCTTCCAGGTCAACGTTATTACTCAGACCAAGTAACCCCAAAAACGGTCTAAGACAGTTTTTAGCCGCTCCTTCGGGGCGGCTTTTTTTATGCCAAACATTTGGTCATAAACGACAATAGACTGCATTATGCAGTCTATTGGTAGTGACTATTCTAACTTGTAAGTTTGATTCGACTTAGACTCATTTTTATAGCTCGCGACGAACCAGGCCAGCAAGAAACCCGTTTCTAGATACAAATTCATGATGTGTTTCAACGTTCTCTTTGACGAACGCCAGGCACTCCTACAGTTTACGAATAACCTCCTCACGGTCATGTGAAGTTGATTAAAATGAGCACTAGACCAGAGGAACAACACAGCCCTCTTTCAGTTCGTTGTAAAGCAGCGCATTTAGGGGCGTGCCGGCTCGCGTGCACCGGTCAGCAAAGTCATTAACATCCTGAATTGACCAAGGCGTACCTGAGCGGAAAAGCCTCTGTTCAGATTCTTTTGTCGTTCCTGGTTTGCCATGAAAAAGTGCGTTACGATCCTGAACGATAGCAATAAACTCCTGAGCAAAAGGCTCTACTTTTAGGCGAAATGATTGATCTGAAATTCGGCCGAATAAAGCCTCAAGATCTCTAGCAATGAACCCCGCAGTCTTTTTCTTGGGTTCTATTGTTGATATATAACCTTTTTGAAGCCTTTCGCAGCACCAAACAGCATCCCATTCCAGACGAGCAAAAGCGACTGCTGCCAAACCGAGGGCGTGGAAGTAATCAGCATCCTGCGGAATCAAAAGTCTTTCGCTAGCCATAGGTTTCATCCCATTTCTGAATAATTGAAATTTTACTCATTTTACTAATAAAGCACTTACAATGCCTTATTTTATGATCCGGCAAGAAGGTCCAACGTGCTCTAATCTTTTGATTTATTGACGCTTGTGAGAGATATGAATTCGCTTTTTTAGTCAGCGATAATGAAAACCTGTTGCTTTCATTGGTTGCAGAACAGTACGAGATGCTAATGAAACCAGGAAGGGCATTAGATGCTGGTTGATTATCGTTTTCTTACATTTTTTTAATCACTCACACCGTCGATGCTTGCAGTTAGTCATGTAGTTATTACAACTAAGCCGTTCTCAATGCACATGCAGCCTGCATGTGCCATTGATTTAACCGTTGCATCAACTACTAATGCAGCTGTTGTAAAGAACAATAAGCTCTAGCTATGATCGGCTTTTTCATTAGGTTTGATCTTTCTCGCTGCTGCTTTTTCCGCAGCTACCTCCTGTATCCGCTTCAACTTCTCTTGTTTTCGATGCCGAGCGATATACCAATCTTCAATTAACATCTCAATCATTTCGATAAGCAAATCTGCTTCATCAGAACTCACATCAACGATGACGTCTATGTTTTTCTCCATATGAGCGCCGATGTTACCCACTTTCCTGACACTGTCTATTGCATCCCAGACGACTGGGTCAACCTTATCTTGGATAGCTAAGATCTCTTTATTGAGGGTATCTGCCTCTATTCTCCAGAAGTCACGTATTATGCCCTGTAAACAACGTCTTGAAAGAGTTGCAGAAGCTTTTGGTGAAAGATCCTTTATAGCACAAGCTTCTTTGTAATCCTCCAACACTGATGGTGGAATATAATCCGGATAGGGCTTTGCCCGTTCCTTATTAGTTGATGGAATTACAGACCATGTCATTTTTGTGCCTGATGCAGGTAAAAATTGTCCAGCGAAAGAAGCTAATCTTTCCCTGCTCATCCAAATAGTAGCTTTTGAACACTCGGGATTAGGGCACGTTAAACCCATAGTGGTATACTCGAAATGATGTTCACCTGATTTCAACTGAAATGAATGTTTTGCAATGTCTTTATCATTGACAATTGCAGCCGTATCACAGTGTGGACATATCCAAGACATTGGAACTCTCCATAGTTAACTTGTGCATCTATGAAACATCTTTTCCCTAAATTTATCAATGAAATCGATTGAAACTGCTCATCTGATGGATAGTATTTAATACCCGACACCGTGCCGGATCTTAGTAGAGCGAGCAAATCAAACACTTCAGGATCGGCATATCAAGGAGATACGTTTCGAGGGGGGGCTGCAGTATCGAAGCAGCCCATGCTTGGCTGGATATACGGGCCGGAGGTCACGATAAAAGGTCCCGATTAGCTCAGGACGAGCCTGAGTATGACGATATCCGTTAAAGCGGCCCCGAAAAGAAAGAATTTGCCCCTGCTGCAAATCAAGAGGTCGGTGAACCCAGCGGTTCTTGTTAGAAAACACGCAGAGCTATACCTTCAGCATAACGATTCAGTTACTTTATAAATGCTTCGTTCTTTCACTGCGTAATTTAAAACCACATCAGATTTGACCCATTTCAGTTATGTATTTTTTATTTTACGATTCTACTTATTAAAATGTACCTTTGAAAAGTAGACACTCTGCGGTACGCTTTTCGGTATCATTTACCTCGGTATTTCACGCAGCGCGCCGGAGGACTTCCGCCCCGGACGGGGCCCTGAATGCCCCTGATATCTGATGCTCCGGAGCTTAACCTGTCGCCAGTTGTCATTCTGCCCAATGAGAATTTCATGCCGATGCTGCACGGAGGTAAAGGCCCGGTTAATCCTGCCCGGGCCTACCTGCTTTCCCTCAACTCCGCCCGTAGTTGACAGACCATGGCCTCGTTCCTTAGCATTCTCGCCGACATGCTAGGGGCCGCTTCCCTGGAGTCCAACCGCAGGGGTTGCCTGCGGCGCCATTACGTAATGGCCGTCACGGAACTCCTGCGCGGGATCGGCCGTGCCACTGCCGCCATCTGCGGCAGCCCAGGGCATTCCGCAATCTCAGTAAGCCGGGCAAGCGCAGAAGTTGTTGACATCGGAAAGGTATAATTAATTAAATATTTGAGGGCGTAGGTTGCATGCTCTCACTCTGTCAAAGCAAAAAAGGCCGCATCCCGCAGCCTTTTCTTTTCACACTCACCCTTTCGGGAACACCCAAACATGCCTCTCCGGCAGCGAAAGATGGCAGTGCTGCGGATCCCGAACCTCATGCCCATACGCGCGAATGACAAAATCATCTCCCGGCGTGCGGAACAGGTACTCCCAGCGGTCGCCAAGATACATGCTGGTGAGCAGCGGCAGCTCAAGCTGATTTTCCCCTGGCCCCTCAACCACCGCCACGCGCTCGACCCGGATCACCGCCGTAGCGTCATTACCGCTCTGTACCCCTTCGCCCGCCTGGCCCCACAGCACCCAGCCTTTCCCTTCGATACGCGCTCTGCCGTCGCGCACTTCGGTGACCTTGCCGTGCAGGCGGTTGTTGCTGCCCATAAACTCGGCGGTAAACAGCGTTTTCGGCGAGCCGTACATCTCCTGCGGCGTGCCCTGTTGCTCAATTTTGCCGTTGTTAAGCAGCAGGATGCGGTCGGATATGGACATCGCTTCGTTCTGGTCGTGCGTCACCATCAGCGCGGATAACCCGAGCTTGATAATCAGCTCGCGCAGGAACACGCGGGCCTCTTCGCGCAGCTTGGCGTCGAGGTTGGAAAGCGGCTCGTCCAGCAAAATCACCGGTGGGTTGTACACCAGCGCCCGGCCAATCGCCACGCGCTGCTGTTGCCCGCCGGAGAGCTGGTGCGGGTGACGTTTGCCAAGATGGCCCAGACCCAGCTGGTCCAGTACGTCCTGTACGCGCTGCTGGATCTCTTTGGCCGGAACTTTACGCAGCTTGAGCGGATAGGCCACGTTCTCAAACACGGTTTTGTGCGGCCACAGGGCATAGGACTGGAACACCAGCCCCAGGTTACGCTCTTCTGCCGGGATCTCACTGCGCGGCGTGCCGTCGTAAACTTTATTGTTGCCAATGACAATCGACCCCTGCGTCGGTTTTTCCAGACCCGCGACGGCACGCAGCAGGGTGGTTTTACCGCTGCCGGAGGGGCCTAACAGGGAGACCACTTCGCCGCGCTTCAGGTTCATGGAGACACCTTTTAAAACAGGATTGTCGCCGTAGGTTAAGTGCAGATCGTCAACCGCTAATTCAATCATGTATTTTCACTCCGAAACGAAGGGCAATGCCCAGACCTACCACGACCAGCAGGATGTTAATGAAAGAGAGCGCCGCCACGATATCAATGGCACCCGCGGCCCAGAGGGAAACCAGCATTGAACCGATGGTCTCCGTGCCGGGGGAAAGCAGATACACACCCGTTGAGTATTCGCGCTCAAAGATCAGAAACATCAGCAGCCACGAACCAATAAGACCGTTGCGGGAGAGGGGAATGGTCACATGGCGGGTGATCTGCCCGCGCGTCGCCCCGGTGCTGCGCGCGGCTTCTTCAAGCTCTGGCCCCACCTGCAGCAGCGTGGAAGAGATAAGCCTCAGCCCGTAAGCCATCCACACCACGGTATAGGCCAGCCAGACGCTGAAAATGGTGCTGCGCAGCGAACGCAGCCAGACGATGACGTTCTCGCGCATCCAGTCGGTCCAGGCGAACCCGGAAAGCCAGCCGGATTTCAGCGAGTTGTCCAGCCACATCGGCAGGAACAGGAACACCCACAGGAACGCCAGACCGGCAAGCAGGCCAGGCACGGCGCGCGGCACCAGCACGCTGTAGTCCAGGAAGCGCGTGGTGTTATCCGGCTTACGGTGCATCGCAATCCCGACGAACAGGTAGCACGCCACGGCCAGCGCGCCGCCAATCACCCCAATTGCCATGGAGTTGACGATGGCGCGCAGCAGGTTGGGCTGTGCCCAGATGGTGCGGAAAGTGCTCAGCGAAAGCTCATCCCACAGCGAAACGCCGACGCCCCAGTTGGAGATAAACGCGCGCAGCACCACGCCGAGCAGCGGCACGCCGATGGTGACGGTGAGCCAGAAGGCAACCACCGCCCCGGCAACCCAGCGCCATTTGCCCAGCGGTAACGCGCGAGCCTGTGAGGCTTTCCCTTTCATAGTGACGAAGCGGTTGGCGGTGCGCATCAGACGGCGCTGGAGCATCACCAGCGGGATGGTGATGCAGATCAGCACCACGGCAACCGCCGCCATCAGGTGATAGGAAGGCGTGCCGAGCTTGTTCGTCAACTGGTACAGGTAGGTTGCCAGCACCATATTGCCTTCCGGATCGCCGAGCACCAGCATCAGGCCAAATACTTCCAGCCCGAGGAAGAACAGCAGCACGATGGCGTACAGGATCGACGGGCGCACCATCGGCAGGCTGACGGAGGTCATCACCTGCAGCGGAGAGGCACCCGCAATGCGCGCGGCTTCTTCCACATCAGAGCCGACGCTGCGCAGCGCGGATGAAATATAGAGATAGGCATGCGGCACGTGCGTCAGGCCAGCAATGACCACGATGCTCGACATATCGTAGATGTTCCACGGCACAAAGCCGATCAGCGCCTGCGCCCACAGGGACAGAAAGCCCACGGGACCGGCGGCCACCACATAGCCAAAGCCGAGCACCATCGGCGATACGAAAATGGGGACCAGGATCAGCGGTTCAATCAGGCGGCGGCCGGGCAGGTCGGTGCGAACCATCAGAAACGCCAGTACGCCACCCAGCGGAATGGCGATGATGACCAGCCCGAAGGCGAGAATAAAGCCGCTTCTCAGGGCCTTATAGAAATCAGAGTCGGTGAAGATAAAGCCAAATGATTCAAGGCTCCACTCTTTTGCCGGAGAAAAGAACGGAGCGGACAGGAAGCTCTGTATCACGATAAACGACAGCGGCGTGTAGATAACCAGAGCGGTTATCAGCACGACGATGCCGCGCGGCAGGCTTTGCCACTTTCTGCGTAATGTATTCATGGGGTATCCCTGGTGTTGCAGCCCAATAAAACGAACTCAGTCGCAAGGGGCGCGACGGCGTGCGCCGCGCCCGAACGCTTATTTGGCGGCTGCTGCACGCCACTCTTTGATGTACTCCAGGCGTTTTTTCGGCTGCAGGTTCTCCAGCAGCGTTTCATCAACCGGGATCGGCTTCAGCGCGTTACCGAGGATTTTGGTCAGGCCGTCAATATCATTTTTGCCTTCGATATCGTTACGGATGGACGGAATATCCGCCTGACTGGCCAGAATGCTTTGCCCTTTTTCAGACAGCACATAGTCCAGCCACAGTTTTGCCGCATTGCTGTTTTGCGCCTGCTGGCTGATGAACGACACGCGCGAGAGCACCAGCGTGTAATCTTTCGGGTACGAAATGCCGAGAGAAGGATCGTTCTTCGCACGGGCTTCAGCATAGGATCCGAGGATGTTAAAGCCGATCAGGTTTTCACCGGAGGAAACCCTCTCCATCATGGTGCCCGTTGATGACTGCACCGCTAAGCCGCCTTTGGCGACGTCGGCCAGGGTTTTAAAGTAGTTTGGATCGGCCTTGTGATCCTGCACGGAAAGCATAAAGCCAAGACCCGATTTTTCGATGTCGTAGGTGGTGACTTTGCTCTTGAATTTGTCCGTCTGGCTGGCAATCAGCTTCGCCAGCGCGGCGTGAGAATCCGGCACGTCGCCAGCCGGGATCAGGCGCTTGTTGTAGATAAAGACCACTGGCTCATAGGTGGTGCCGTATGCCTTATCTTTCCAGACTGCCCATTTCGGCAGCTGACTTTGCTCCGGCGATTTGTACTCCATGGCGTAGTCGGTGGCGAGTTTCAGCCCGGTGTCCATTGAGGAGCTCCAGACCACGTCGCCGCTACCGCCACCGGAGGCCTGTTCGCTGATAAAACGGTTGTACAGCTCGGTGCTGTTCATGTCGTTGTATTCAACTTTGATGCCCGGGTAGGTTTTTTCGAAGCCCGCAATCAGCGGCCCGGCGGCTTTGGTGTCGGTGGTGGAGTAAATCACCACCTTGCCCTCTTTGGTGGCGGCATCGACAACTTTTTGATACTCAGCAGGATAGCCCTGCGGCAGGGCAGAAAGTGCAGAAGCAGAGAACAGTACGGTAGCGGTAAGCAGAGAAATTCGGAACGTGTTCGACATTATAGTTAACCTTTTAGTTACATTTGAGGAACTAATTGTCAACATAGCGTAAAGCGCGCCTCCGACAATAGGGAGGCGCGGGCAATGATTCCGAAGTGTGACTGTCACCATCGTTTCAG
Organism: Enterobacter cloacae complex sp. 385G4; assembly: GCF_057320665.1. Classification (NCBI taxonomy): domain Bacteria; kingdom Pseudomonadati; phylum Pseudomonadota; class Gammaproteobacteria; order Enterobacterales; family Enterobacteriaceae; genus Enterobacter; species Enterobacter cloacae complex sp. 385G4. Next base: position 156,708 of record NZ_JBXWDD010000007.1, on the reverse strand, counting down.
CAATTAACACCATAAAATCCGCGAATGTTTGCCTGCGAACGGTTTCGGATTACGGTTTATCGTCGGCTTTGCGGTATAGCCGCCGTGGATGACCAATATTGCCATACAGCATTTCGACGATGATTAACCCGCTCTCCACGCAGTATTCCAGGTAGCGACGCCCCGTGGTTTTGCTGATCCCCACGTTTTCCACCACCTCTTCAACCGACATCGCGCTGTCGGGATGTTCGGCGAACAGGCGTTTAATCCTTTCCAGCGTTTGGGGTTCAATGCCCTTCGTCGACGGCGTAATGGAGGCTTCCGCGGCAGGCAGATTAAACAGACGATCCAGCGCGTGCTGGTCGACCACCTTCACCTGCTGCACGGTGTGGACGAAGCGCATAAACCGCTCCAGCGAGGCGTGCAGGCGCTGGAAAAAGACGGGCTTGATCAGGTAGTCAAACGCGCCGCTGCGCATGGCATGGCTGCAGGTCTGCATATCGCTGGCGGCGGTGATGAAGATCACCGAGCATTCATAGCTTTTCAGCAGCGGGTTATCGATGAGCTCCACGCCTTTACCGTCCGGGAGATAGTTGTCCAGCAGGATAAGCCGCGGCTGATGCTGACGAATCAGGCAGCATGCCTGCTCAATCGACGCGGCGATGCCCACCACGCGCAAGTGAAAATTCTGCTCGATATACTCGCGATGCAGTTCCGCCAGGTGCGGTTCATCTTCAACGATCACAACGTCAAGTGGTTGGGTCATGCTGTTGTCCATTGGGAATAAACACAGAAAAAATGGTGCCCTGCGGCGTGTTGTCGGCGATCTCTATGCTGCCGCCTGCTTTCCTGATATAGCCTGCCACCAGAAACAGGCCAATACCGTGCTCGGTACCCACAATGTCGTTTTCACTTTCCGGTTTGCTGCTGAATCCCTGGCGGAAAATGTGTGGCTTCACCGCCTCATCCACACCGCAGCCTCTGTCTGCCACCTCTATCAACAACTCCTGGTTGCGGTCAGAAATGTAGAGTTCCACCGGCGCGGGGACCGGTGCCTTAAGGGTCGCGTCCACCGCGTTATCCAGCAGGTTACCAATAATGGACATCAGCTCCGTTTCGTTGAGCGTGCCGGGCATGCGGGTGAGCTGGCAGGCCGGGTCAAATTGCAGTTCAACGCCTTTTTCGCGCGCGCTGACGTATTTTCCTAACAGCAGCCCGCACAGGGCCGGAGAGACAAAATGGGCGGAGACAAAATCCAGCACGCGCTGCGCGCCTTCTGACTGCACCTGGATGTAACGGATCGCCTCGTCATAGTGTTTCATCTGCAGCAGCCCCACCAGCGTGGCGGTCCAGTTCAGCTGCTCGTGGCGCATAATGCGCAGGTTGTCCGCATAGCGCTTGATCTGGCTCAGTTGGCTGCTGAGGGTGTTAATGTCGTTTTTGTCGCGAAAGCTGTACACCCAGCCGCTTTCAACGCCGGGTTCGACCTCAATCGCCACGCGGTTAACGATCACCTCTCGCTGGTTAAGCACTGCGATCTGATCGTGGCGACCAGCGCTTACCGAGGCGTAGCGCTGGGATAAAAAGCCCGGCGACGTCTGCAGAACGTCTTCCAGCGGTTTGCCGATAAGTTCTTTCTCACTTTGATGAATATCCAGCATCTCCCTGGCTGCCCGGTTAATTAAAATCAGCTGCTTCTCTTCATTGATGGCAAATACCCCCTCGTACATCGCTTCTAATAGCGCACGTTGCTGCAAAACCAGCTGGGCGATATCTTTCGGCTCAAGGCGGAACATCTGCTTTTTAAGATTGCGGGTAAACAGCCAGGAGAAAATAAACAGCAACAGCAGAAGGGCAATACCGTACAGTCCAGCCTGCCAGAGAATGCGGGCGTTAATATTGGCGATATACGAGGTCAGATAGCCGACCGAGATGATGCCAATGACCTGATGCTGCGCATTATAGATTGGCGCTTTGCTGCGCAGCGACACCCCAATCCCGCCCTGACGCACGGAAATAATGGTTTTGCCTTTTAACACCTCCGCATTATCCCCTCCAATCATCGGTAAATTAATGCGCTCCGGTGATTCCGAATGATAAAGGTGCTGTTCCCGGGTATCGCCAATCACAATATAGCTGGCATCGCTTTCGGCACGCAGCGGCTGTATTAAGCGGGCGATACCGGGGATATCTCTGGCTGCCACCATTTCCGCCAGACCCGGTATCAGGGCGATTTCACTGGCCTGCACCCGGGCGCGCTGGCCCAAATCGTGGTGTAGCTGTCGGTCAATAAAATGAAACAGGATCGTTCCCAGCAGAACTAACAGCAGGCAGGAGAAGCACACCAGCGCTAAAAACAGCTTTACCTGAAAAGAGAGTCTGCGTTTCATTCAACCTGTGCTAGCCCTATGAAAGTGAGAGATTTGAGGAGCCTGACATGTGCCAATAGCGGACGCAATCTGGCGAGAAAAGAGTTGTGACCTGGCTTTTCGTTTTCGGCGTTATAGCCATCAGGATCCCGTAAGGCTATGCTTCATTCAGCACGATAATAATTACAGAGGCAATGTCATGGATAAAGAACTACTGGATGAGGGGTACCGGGCCTATACCGGCGAGAAAATTGACGTTTACTTTAATACCGGGATCTGCAAACACTCAGGTAACTGCGTGCGTGGGAGCGCAAAGCTGTTTAATTTGAAACGTAAGCCGTGGATCATTCCCGATGAAGTGGACGTTGAAACGGTTGTACGCGTGATTGATACCTGCCCGAGCGGTGCGCTGAAGTATCGCCAAAAATAAGCGAGGAACCATGGATATTCTGGAAGGCCATAACAAGTTTTACGTGAATGATGCAGACGGCAATCAGGTCGCAGAGATTGTCTTCGTGCCGACCGGCGAGCACCTGAGCATTATCGAGCACACTGATGTGGATGAGAGCCTGAAAGGGCAGGGCGTCGGTAAACAGCTGGTGGCGAAAGTGGTGGAGAAGATGCGCGGTGAGAACCGCAAAATTATTCCGCTGTGCCCGTTTGCGAAGCATGAGTTTGATAAGACGCGGGAATATGACGATATTCGGGCGTAAATAACGCGCCCGGCAGCACGCCGGGCACGAGTACGTCTAGCCAACAAACATCACCGACACGCACAGCACGCCGACGATCAGCGTCAGCAGGCTGCCAATTGAGCGGTACGGTTTCAGGGAAGGGATCAGATACGTCGACAGCGTCGGCATGATAAACAGGATCATGGCGATAAGCGGGCCGCTGATGGCGTAAATCATCGAGATGGCGTTCGGGTTAATGCAGCAGACCGCAAAGGTGATTAACGACACTCCCATAATGGAAATCGCGCGGTTAAAGGCGCGGCTCTTTTTAATCCCCACCTGATTTAGCGACGACTTCACGATCTCCGTCGCCCCTTCAATCACCCCAAAATAGGTGCCGAGGAACGATTTCGACATCGCTATGATCGCCACGATAATCCCGGAAATGCCGAGCCAGGCTGGGGAAGACGGCATCATCGACAGCGCTGACAGAATCGTCACCCCCTGCTCTTTGGCGGCCATAATATAGGACGGTGGGATAGAGAGCAGGCAGCTGAAGACAAAGAACAGCACGCTCAGGCAGATAATCAGGTACGCCACCTTCATGATCTTCTTGCATTTATCCATGGCACCGTCGGCAAACTTCTCGCGACGGTCAACGGCAAACGTTGAGATAATCGGGGTATGGCTAAAGGCAAACACCATCACCGGAATTGAAATCCATACCTGATGCAGCGTTTGGCGATCGAAAGCCATCTGGCTGGTAAGCAACGAGGGCTGCCAGCTTCCGGTGAGATAGATCGAGACAAACAGGAAATAGGCAATCAGCGGAAACACCAGGAAGCCCATCACTTTTATCGTGATATGCCGTCCCATCAGGAAAATCAGATTCAATACCAGCACCACCCCCAGGCTGATCAGCACGCGAACGGTGGTGTCCACCGTCAGGTGTTTTGCCAACTGCTCGGTTAACGAGTTGGTAATGGCCACCGCATAAATCTGCACCACCACAAAAAAGGCGATGAAATAGAGCGTGGTGATCAGATTGCCAATCTTCTTACCATAGTAGTGGGAGACGGCGCCGGTGATCCCTTCATTACCTTTTGTGTTTGACGAGAGAATAAATTGCGCCAGCGCCCGGTGCGGCCAGTAGGTTAACGGATAGGCCACGAGGGCGGTGATAAACAGGACAATAGCGCCTGCGGAGCCCAGCTGAATGGGCAAGAACAGCGTTCCTGCGCCCACGGCCGTGCCATAGAGAGCGAAACTCCAGAGAGTCTCATCTTTTGACCAAATTTTCGACATTAGAGCAACGTTTCAACTAACAAACCATCAGAATGGCGTGCAATTTACCATAGTTATGCCTGAAGAGCGCAGTTGCTTCGACGGAGTTTGGCCGGAACAGGCGTCCGGCCAGCGAGGGTTTAGCCTGCCAGAGCGCGTCGTTGCTGGCGACGCTTAAGGAATTTCTCACGCAGGTTATCGTATGCCCAGTTATAGAACATGGTGTATGGCAGGAAGAACAGGAAGAAACCAATTTCTAACGTGAATGCCTCAAGCAGGGTCACGCCCAGCACGGCGGCGACAATCGACACGCCGATTACAATAAACCCGCATTCGAACCCCAGGGCGTGCAGCGCGCGCACTTTTGCCGTACGTTTTACGCGCTGGACAGGCCAGAAACGGTCGAAGCCGAAGTTATAGATAATGTTCCAGAGCATGGCGGTGGTAGCCAGGATAATGGTTAACCCACCCATCTCCACCACCGATCGCTGCATCAGCCATGCCGCCGTGGGGGCGAGAATTGCTGTGGCAATCCCTTCGAAACAGACAGCATGAAAGATCCGCTCCGGCAGCTTACGTTGGAGTGCATCCTGATGTTGCATAGTGTAGACCTCATTTATTCACCGGTATGGGCGTTGATGCAGCCTATTTTTATCGCTAAAGCTGATATATTAAAGATAGTATCCATCGATAAAGTAGATAGTCTATGCGCTATTCACCTGAAGCTCTTACCGCGTTTGTTGAGAGCGTTGCGGCAGGCTCTTTCTCTGCTGCCGCGCGCAGGCTGCGTAAAAGCCAGTCGACGATCAGCACCTCCATTGCCAACCTTGAAGCCGATCTGGGTTTCGAACTGTTTGACCGCTCGGCGCGCCAGCCGGTGTTAACGGTCCAGGGAGAACAGGTGCTGGGCTATGTGCAGGCCATTCTCGCCGCCAGCACGCGGCTGGATGAGCTGGCGGTGTCGTTAACGGCACAAACGGAGGCGCGTCTGACGTTTGTCCTCTCCGATACCCTCAACCCCGACGTGCTTGAAGATCTGATGAAGCAGTTTGACGCTCGCTTTCCCCACACGGAGTTCGAATGCCTGATTGGCGAGGAAGAGGACGTGATCGATCTGCTGCAAAAGGAGCGCGCGCAGGTGGGGCTGACGGAAGCGCGAGACGGTTATCCTACGGATATTGGCGCTACCCGGCTGCCGGTGCAGACCCGAATGGCGATATATGCCGCGACCACGCATCCGCTCGCCGGACAACACGAGGTGCAGAGCGACGAGCTGCACGGCTGGCGGGAGCTGAGGCTCAGCACCTACCTTGAGCGCGAGGCTGAGATCGCGCGCGGGCCCGTCTGGTCAGCGCCGAACTACCTGTTACTGCTGAGTATGGCCGTCCAGGGGTTCGGCTGGTGCGTGCTGCCGTGCGCGCTGGTGGACGAATTCGCCGCCGCGAAGTCGCTGGTACAGCTCAATGTTCCCGGCTGGCCACGGGCGATCGGCATCGATCTGCTGTGGAATAAACGATCCCCTCCCGGCGTGGCCGGAAGCTGGCTGCGGCAGTATCTGCAGGATGCACGCTAATCCTTGTGATTAAACTCACTATTTTTAAACAATTAAGATAATTGCCAGTAACAATCCTCTACTATCGTCATGTCATTTAACACAGAGGTCGTGATGAAAGATGTCGTAATAGTGGGTGCGTTGCGTACGGCTATCGGCTGTTTTCAGGGAGCGCTTGCGCGTCACTCGGCGGTTGACCTGGGCAGCGTGGTCGTTAAAGCGCTGGTGGAACGTAGCGGGATCGCAGCCCATGAAGTTGATGAGGTGATCCTGGGGCAGGTTCTCACGGCCGGTGCCGGGCAAAACCCTGCGCGTCAGGCGGCGCTGAAGGGTGGGCTGCCCAATACCGTCTCCGCCATTACCATCAACGACGTCTGTGGTTCAGGGTTAAAAGCGCTGCATCTCGCCACCCAGGCCATTCAGTGCGGTGAAGCGGATGTGGTTATAGCTGGCGGACAAGAGAACATGAGCCGCGCGCCGCACGTTCTCACCGATAGCCGAACCGGCGCGCAGCTGGGTAACAGCCAGCTGCTCGACAGCCTCGTGCATGACGGGCTGTGGGATGCGTTCAACGACTATCATATGGGCGTGACGGCAGAAAACCTGGCGCGCGAGTACGGCATTAGCCGCGAATTGCAGGACGCCTATGCGCTCAGTTCGCAGCAAAAAGCGCGTGCCGCGATTGATTCCGGTCGCTTTCGCGACGAGATTGTCCCGGTCAGCACGCAGCGTCAGAACGGCGAGGCGATCGTCGTCGATACCGATGAACAGCCGCGCACGGATGCCAGCGCGGAAGGCCTGGCGAGACTGAATCCCGCGTTTGAAACACAGGGCTCGGTCACCGCGGGCAATGCCTCGTCCATTAACGACGGTGCCGCCGCCGTGATGATGATGAGCGAAAGCAAAGCCCTTGAGCTCGATCTCCCCGTGCTGGCCCGCATTAAGGCGTTTGCCAGCGTGGGCGTGGATCCTGCGTTGATGGGGATTGCGCCGGTCTACGCTACCCGTCGCTGCCTGGAGCGCGCAGGGTGGCAGCTTTCGGATGTCGATCTGATCGAAGTGAACGAAGCCTTTGCCGCGCAGGCGATCTCGGTCGGCAAAATGCTGGAATGGGATCCGCTGCGGGTCAACGTGAACGGCGGTGCAATTGCGCTGGGTCATCCCATCGGCGCGTCCGGCTGCCGAATCCTGGTTTCGCTGGTCCACGAAATGAAAAAGCGAAACGCGCGCAAAGGGATCGCTACCCTCTGTATAGGCGGCGGACAGGGTGTGGCGCTCGCCATCGAACGCTAATTTCTCCTCACTTAAAAAACCTCCTTCGGAGGTTTTTTTTATCGTGCTCTTCTCTTCATGGGAAGTAATCGTGATCCGCGCGTCATTTCTGTTATAAACAAAAATAAAAAATGAAACGTTGTTTTAATTGCAATTGAAAACCCTATTTTATGCCGCTAGTATGTGCTCATCATAAAACGAAACGTCGTTTCGTTTAATTTCTGCCTTCGGGCATGACCACATCTGGAGGTTACCGTGGACGTCAGACAAAGCATCCACAGCGCGCACGCCAAAACGCTGGATACTCAGGGACTGCGCAGCGAGTTTTTAGTTGAGCAGGTGTTCGAAGCCGATAAGTACACCATGGTCTATAGCCACATCGACCGCATTATCGTGGGCGGCATTATGCCGGTGGCGAAAACCGTCTCCGTGGGCGGTGAAGTAGGCAAGCAGCTGGGCGTAAGCTACTTCCTGGAGCGTCGTGAACTGGGCGTGATTAATATTGGCGGGCCGGGCACGATTACCGTGGACGGCCAGTGCTACGAGATTGGCCACCGCGACGGGCTGTACGTCGGGAAAGGGGCGAAAGAGGTGGTCTTTGCCAGCATCGACGGCGGTAAACCCGCGAAGTTTTACTACAACTGCGCCCCGGCGCACACCGCTTATCCAACCAAAAAAGTAACGCCCGCTGACGTTGCGCCCGTGACGCTGGGCGACAACCTCACCAGCAACCGCCGCACCATCAATAAATACTTCGTGCCGGATGTGCTGGAAACCTGCCAGCTCAGCATGGGTCTGACCGAACTGGCCCCGGGTAACCTGTGGAACACCATGCCGTGCCATACCCACGAACGCCGCATGGAAGTCTACTTCTACTTCAACATGGATGAAGACGCCTGCGTGTTCCACATGATGGGACAGCCTCAGGAAACCCGCCATATCGTCATGCATAACGAGCAGGCGGTGATTTCACCCAGCTGGTCTATTCACTCCGGCGTGGGGACGAAAGCCTATACCTTCATCTGGGGGATGGTTGGAGAAAACCAGGTCTTCGATGACATGGACCACGTCGCGGTTAAGGATCTGCGCTAGTCGCGGGCAATTAAGCATACATCTGCCTGTTGATGACAGGCGCTGAAAGAGTAAGGAACAAACATGATTCTGGATGCATTTTCTCTGCAGGGTAAAGTGGCCGTGGTTTCCGGGTGTGACACCGGACTGGGCCAGGGGATGGCGTTAGGCCTGGCGGAAGCGGGCTGTGATATCGTCGGGATTAACATCGTTGAGCCCACGGAAACCATCGAACGCGTAACCGCGCTGGGCCGCCGTTTTCTCAGCCTGACCGCCGACCTGCGTAAAATCGACGCTATTCCGGAGCTGCTGGATCGCGCGGTGGCGGAATTTGGCCATATCGACATTCTGGTCAACAACGCGGGGCTGATCCGCCGTGAAGACGCGATTAACTTCAGCGAGACCGACTGGGACGATGTCATGAACCTGAACATCAAGAGCGTGTTCTTTATGTCCCAGGCGGCGGCGAAGCATTTCATCGCGCAGGGCAAGGGCGGCAAGATCATTAACATCGCCTCGATGCTCTCCTTCCAGGGCGGCATCCGCGTGCCGTCTTACACCGCGTCGAAAAGCGCGGTGATGGGCGTGACCCGCCTGCTGGCGAACGAATGGGCGCAGCACAACATCAACGTCAACGCGATTGCGCCGGGCTACATGGCCACCAACAACACCCAGCAGCTTCGTGCTGACGAAGAACGCAGTGCGGCGATCCTGGAGCGTATTCCGGCGGGCCGCTGGGGGCTACCGAGCGATCTGATGGGGCCGGTAGTGTTCCTGGCTTCCCCGGCATCGGACTATATCAATGGTTATACCGTCGCGGTTGATGGCGGCTGGCTGGCGCGATAACCTAACTTATGACAAATACCTCTGCTCTTCGGCGGAGGTTTTTTTTGCTTAAAATTTGTCAAAGTCCATATTGATAAACACGAAAAATCCATACTTAAAAATCATAGATGACTGCCATCACACTTTTATTACTGAAAAATTAAGATGTTAGTAAAATCAGGTGATTATCCAGCATTAGTTGAAATTGTAATGTCCATCACAGAACGCTATGCCATAGCGTAATAATCCATATCTTCACGAATTCCGGCCTGACACTTTTCCCCGCTATCTCGTAATTTCACTTAACGAATTTTGCTGTTGAGGCAGGAAAAATATGACATCTATAAATGACTCTACCCTGATGCCCGCCGCGCTGCGCGATACCCGCCGCATGAACCAGTTTGTCTCCATTGCGGCAGCCGTGGCCGGTTTGTTGTTCGGCCTTGATATCGGCGTTATCGCCGGAGCGCTGCCGTTTATTACCGATCACTTTACGCTGAGTAACCGCCTGCAGGAGTGGGTGGTGAGCAGCATGATGCTCGGCGCGGCCATCGGCGCACTGTTTAACGGCTGGCTTTCGTTCCGCCTTGGGCGTAAATACAGCCTGATGGTCGGGGCGGTCCTGTTTGTTGCCGGGTCCATAGGTTCGGCGTTTGCCACTAATGTTGAAGTGCTGCTGCTCTCCCGCGTGCTGCTGGGCGTGGCGGTGGGGATTGCCTCCTACACCGCGCCGCTGTATCTCTCCGAAATGGCGAGCGAGAACGTGCGCGGCAAGATGATTAGCATGTACCAGCTGATGGTGACGCTGGGCATCGTGCTGGCGTTCCTGTCCGATACGTACTTCAGCTACAGCGGTAACTGGCGGGCGATGCTCGGCGTGCTGGCGCTGCCTGCGGTAGTGCTGATTGTTTTAGTGATCTTCCTGCCCAACAGCCCGCGCTGGCTGGCGCAAAAAGGGCGTCACGTGGAAGCGGAAGAGGTGCTGCGCATGCTGCGCGACACGTCTGAGAAAGCGCGTGAAGAGCTGAACGAGATCCGCGAAAGCCTGAAGCTGAAGCAGGGCGGCTGGTCGCTGTTTAAGGCTAACCGCAACGTGCGCCGCGCGGTGTTCCTCGGCATGTTGCTGCAGGCGATGCAGCAGTTCACGGGGATGAACATCATCATGTATTACGCCCCGCGCATCTTCAAAATGGCCGGTTTTACCACCACCGAACAGCAGATGATCGCCACGCTGGTGGTGGGGCTGACCTTTATGTTCGCCACCTTTATCGCGGTGTTCACCGTCGATAAGGCCGGACGTAAACCGGCGCTGAAGATTGGCTTTAGCGTGATGGCGCTCGGTACGCTGATCCTCGGCTACTGCCTGATGCAGTTTGATAACGGCACGGCGTCCAGCGGCCTCTCCTGGCTCTCCGTGGGCATGACCATGATGTGTATCGCTGGCTACGCGATGAGCGCCGCGCCGGTGGTGTGGATCCTGTGCTCTGAAATTCAGCCGCTGAAATGTCGCGATTTTGGTATCACCTGCTCCACCACCACCAACTGGGTGTCGAACATGATCATCGGCGCGACTTTCCTGACGCTGCTGGATGCGATTGGCGCGGCGGGAACCTTCTGGCTCTATACGGTGCTGAACGTGGCGTTTATTGGCGTGACATTCTGGCTAATTCCAGAAACCAAAGGCGTGACGCTGGAACATATTGAACGCAAGCTGATGAGCGGGGAGAAACTGCGAAATATCGGCGTGTAAGAGGTAATGCCGGGTAAGCGCAGCGCCACCCGGCGTTTTGTAACCGTGATGCTGAATAACTACCAACTTTGATAGCCGTTCCTCAGATAGTCCATTCTCGTGTTCAGATTATTCTTAGTTTCTTGTATTATTGGGCAACTGAACTCACCCGGCAGGAATTTACTGCACCCGAAACATAAGAACGGCTATGTCAGCAATGGATTTCAAAAAAAATACGGACCTCGATTTTCCCTCATATGCTCCTCCAGCAGTCAGTTCAAAAGAGATCGATCTTCTGGGCCTGTTAGATATTCTGATTACCGCGAAAAAACGTATTGCCACCATTATCTTTGTTTTCGCGCTGGCAGGTCTGGCAATTGCGCTTCTACTGCCGCAAAAATGGACCAGTAAAGCGGTGATCACTCCGGCGGAACAGACACAGTGGAATCCGCTGAGCCAGATGATGGTTGCGCTGCAGGTTCTTGATGTGAAGGTGCCGGTTACCCGTCAGGAAGTCTTTGACCTGTTTATTAAAAAATTCCAGTCGCAGTCATTGCTTGAAGAGTATATGACCTCTTCCCCTTACGTGATGGCGCAGCTCAAGAATGCGCAAGTGGACCCGCTTGAACTGCACCGTGCGGTTGTCAATATTGCAGACAAAATGAAAGCGGTGAATGATGTTCAGGGAAAAGATGCGGATAAAGCGCCTTTCGTCTCCTGGACATTGAGCTTCACCGCGCCGACCGCAGCCGATGCCCAATCCGTTCTGGAGGGGTATATCAACTATATCTCGGCAATTGTTGAGAAAGAAACGGTGCAGAATATCCGCAACCAGATCGCCCTCAAAACGAACGAGGTAGAGCAGCAGCTGACGCTCGACCGCGTTCGTCTGACCAATGTGCATAACACCAACCTGCAGCGGCTGAACTATTCGCTGGAAGTGGCGAATGCGGCGGGCATTAAGAAGCCTGTTTATAGCAACGGACAAGGGATAAAAGACGATCCGGATTACTCCGTCGCGCTCGGGGCTGACGGTATCGCGGAAAAGCTAAGGATTGAAAAAAATCTTAAGGATGTGACGGAGCTGAACGCGGACTTCCAGAACCGGGAATATTACCTGGCGCAGCTGAAAAAACTCTCCTTCGCAGACGTTAAGCTTGAGCCATTCAGGTATCAGCTTTCGCCATCGATGCCGGTGAAAAAAGACGGCCCGGGCAAAGGCATGATTGTCATTCTGGCGGCGATCCTTGGCGCTCTGTTTGCCTGCGGCAGCGTATTACTCCGTGAGGCCATGCTCAGCCGAAACCCATTGCCAGAGCCGGTAACGGAATAAATTCTGCACACATGAAGGCGCTGCAACAGCGCCTTTTTTATTTCAGGAAATCCTCGCGAACAGGCGTAAAGGTGTCCAGCAGCGTGCCGGCCCTGAGGCAGACGCAGCCGTGCATCACATGTGGTTGTTTGTAGAGGGTATCTCCCGCCGTCACGACATGCTTCTCTTCACCAATGGTAAACTCAAATTCACCAGAGAGAACATAGGTTAACTGTTCGTGCGGGTGGTTATGCAGTGGGCCAATCGCGCCCTGCTCAAACTGTACTTCAACCGCCATCATCCTGCCGCCGTGTGCCAGCACGCGACGCGTAACGCCGTTCCCCAGATCTTCAGACGCGGTCTCTTTGTGGAACATAAACATGGCTTTGCCCTTCATAATAAAACAGTGTTTTATTTAATTTACATTGGCCAGCTTAAAAAGAAAACGACGTAATAAAGAACTGGAAACAGGATCACAAGTTTGCTTCACTGGCTTAAACATATAAGGAGCGATGATGAAAACGATTGGCCTGATAGGTGGGATGAGCTGGGAATCGACAATCCCTTATTACCGCCTGATTAACGAAGGCGTAAAGCAGCGTCTGGGCGGCCTGCACTCCGCGAGCCTGCTGCTGCACAGCGTTGATTTTCATGAAATCGAAGCCTGCCAGTCGAGCGGCGAATGGGATAAAGCCGGAGAAATCCTGGCTGATGCCGCGCTGGGGCTGGAGCGTGCGGGGGCGCAGGGCATTCTGCTGTGTACCAACACGATGCACAAAGTGGCCTCGCACATTGAAGCGCGCTGTTCGCTGCCGTTCCTGCACATCGCGGACGCCACCGGACGCGCCATTCGCGCTTCGGGAATGTCGCGCGTGGCCTTGCTGGGCACACGTTACACCATGGAGCAGGATTTCTATCGCGGGCGCTTGCACAGCGAGTTTGGGATTGAAAGCCTGATCCCGGATGAGGGGGACCGGGCGCGCATCAATCAGATTATCTTCGACGAGCTCTGCCTCGGAACCTTCAGCGAAACCTCCCGCGCATATTACGTCAGCGTAATAGATAAACTGGCGCAGCAGGGGGCTGAAGGGGTGATTTTCGGCTGCACGGAGATCGGTTTGCTGGTGCCGGCCGAACGAAGCCCCATCCCGGTGTTTGATACCGCGGCCATTCACGCGGCAGATGCCGTGGAATTTATGCTGTCATAACGGGTTTTGCAGGTCAGGTAAGCGAAGCGCCACCTGACGCGCATGCTCAACTAAGTGTTCGGTGAATGCGTCCACCAGCGCGGAAGCCGGACGGTGCAGCGGGCGGATAAGGCTTACGGTGAACGGGACGGAAACGCTAAAACGGCGGATGACGATCCCGCTTCCTGCATAGTCCAGCGCCGTAAGCGGATTGACGACCGCAACGCCGACGCCCGCGCGCACCATCGCGCATATTGACGCCGCGCTGTGGGTTTCAACGACCATCCGCCGCTTCACCTGATGCTCAGAAAAAAGCGTATCCAGCAGCTGCCGGTAGCTGTCCGTTTGCGACAGGCTAATGTAGTTTTCACCATGAAAATCCGCGGGCGTCAGCACTGCTTTGTGGGCAAGCCGATGCCCGGCGGGCAGAACGCACACTTCATCCAGCGCGAGCAGTTCCGTGCGCGCCGTTCCTGCGGGTGTCGAGAGGGTTTCGGTTAACCCGAGATCGTGCCGCTGTGCCGACAGCCACTCTTCAAGCAGAGGCGACTCCTGCGGGACGATGGTGAGATTGACCTCAGGATAGCGGGCCAGAAAAGGCTGGAGCAGCGTCGGTAAAAAGGACTGAGAGAAGACGGGCAGGCAGACAATCGACAGCTCGCCCTGACGAAACTCGCGCAGGCTTTCCGCCGCGCTGACGATTCTGTCCAGCCCGTACCATGAGCGCTGCACTTCCTCAAACAGGCGCAACCCCTGCACCGTCGGGTGAAGCCTGCCCCGGGCGCGTTCGAACAGCTTAAGCCCCAGCACTTTCTCGAAGCGCGCCAGCTCGCGGCTGACCGTCGGCTGCGAGGTATGCAGCATCTGCGCGGCTTCGGTGAGATTGCCGGCGGTCATCACGGCGTGAAAAATCTCGATGTGGCGTAAATTGACGGCGGGCATAGGGCACCTGAAAGCAAGGAACTGTCCATATCATTTTTGCATAGACTCGCGATAAAACGATATTTTTTATTCTGCTTCCGCTGTGGCGTAATCATAAAAAATGAATTGAACCGGAGAAGACCATGCCACGCCCGCTCAACCAGACGGATACCGATTTGAACGCTGAAAACCTGCTGCGCCTGCCCGCCGAGTTTGGCTGCCCGGTATGGGTCTACGACGCGCAGATCGTTCGCGAGAAGATCGCCGCCCTGCATCAGTTTGACGTGGTGCGTTTTGCCCAGAAGGCCTGCTCCAATATTCATATTCTGCGCCTGATGCGCGAGCAGGGCGTGAAGGTTGACTCCGTGTCGCTGGGTGAAATCGAGCGTGCGCTGGCGGCAGGCTTTGATCCGAAAACCGATCCTGACGCGATCGTCTTTACCGCGGATGTGATCGACGACGCCACGCTTGCGCGCTTGCATGAACTGCAGGTGCCGGTGAACGCCGGTTCTGTGGATATGCTGGAGCAGCTTGGGCAGGTTTCACCCGGCCATCGCGTCTGGTTGCGCGTCAACCCGGGCTTTGGACATGGCCATAGCCAAAAAACCAACACCGGGGGCGAAAACAGCAAGCACGGCATCTGGTACGCCGATATGCCTGCCGCGCTTGAGGTACTGCAGCGCTACAGCCTGAAGCTGGTAGGCATTCATATGCACATTGGCTCCGGCGTCGATTACGGGCACCTGGAGCAGGTGTGCGGGGCGATGGTGCGCCAGGTTGTTGACTTCGGTCAGGATCTGGAGGCGATCTCCGCCGGTGGAGGTCTTTCCATTCCTTATCGTGAAGGGGAAGAGGCGATCGACACCGATCACTATTACGGCCTGTGGAGCGCCGCGCGCGATCAAATTGCCGCACATCTGGGCCATGCCGTGAAGCTGGAAATTGAGCCGGGTCGTTTCCTGGTAGCCGAAGCCGGCGTGCTGGTGGCTCAGGTACGCAGCGTCAAAGAGATGGGCTCCCGCCACTTCGTGCTGATTGATGCGGGCTTTAACGACCTGATGCGTCCGTCCATGTACGGCAGCTACCATCACATTACCGCCCTGGCTGCCGATGGCCGCGATTTAACGCACGCGCCGCGCCGCGAGACGGTGGTCGCAGGCCCGCTGTGTGAATCCGGTGATGTGTTTACCCAGCAGGAAGGTGGCAAAGTTGAAACCCGCGCGCTGCCCGAGGTGAAGCCGGGCGATTACCTGGTGCTGCACGACACCGGGGCGTACGGGGCGTCTATGTCCTCGAACTACAACAGCCGTCCGCTGCTGCCGGAAGTGCTGTTTGATAACGGCAAGGCGCGGCTGATCCGTCGTCGCCAGACCATTCAGGAACTGCTGGCGCTGGAACTCGTTTGATTAAAGTACGGCCCCGTTGTGACCGAATCGCGTAATACCAGCGTGCCGGTAAACGGCGGGATCGCATCGACCGGCTGGTTCTTCGCCAGCCGGATCGCCTGATCGATAGCCGTGACGATCATGTTATCTATCGGCAGATAAACCGACGACAGCGCAGGCTCCAGCCACTTTGCGCTTGGGGCATCGTCAAAGCCGAACAGGGAGATATCCTGCGGGATCTTAAGCCCTGCCTGATGCAGCGCTTTGGACGCGCCCAGCGCCATATCATCGTTACAGGCAAACAGCGCGCTGAACGACACCCCTTCAGCAATCAGCTCCTTACACAGCTCATAGCCCCGCGTCATTCCCGCATCACCGTACTTTATTCGACGCTCGTCCAGACGAATGCCGTGCTTTTCCAGCGCCTTACGGTAGCCCATCAGCCGCGCTTTACCCGTGGGGGTGTGGATCGGAACGGTAATGCAGGCGATCTCCCGGTGGCCCTGATTGATCAGGTAATCCACCGCCTTAAACGCGGCATCCTGTTGTTCGAAGAACACGCAGCGCTCCGGTGCCTGGCTGACTTCACGGTTGATGACCACCAGCGGCGTTTGCACGGTATTAATCAGCTTGATGATCGCTTTTTCGCTCATATAGCGCGTGTAAAGCACGATGGCATCGCACTGGCGGTCGGCCAGCATTTGCACCGCCTGCTCTTCCTGCTCTGGCGCGTCGTGACCGTCGGTGACGATCAGCTGTTTCCCGTGGGTTTCGGTCTGCCGCGACGCCTGCTGCAAAAGACGACCAAAGTAAAAGCCGTCGAAGGTAGAGACGACCAGACCAATGCTGTTGCTGGTCTGGTTAGCCAGCGAACGCGCGAGAAAGTTTGGGCGGTAGCCCAGCTCTTCCATCGCAGCAAAGACCTGCTGACGCGTGCTCTCTTTAACCTGACCTGTGCCGTTCAGCACGCGCGAGACGGTAGCCTTCGACACGCCCGCGCGCAGTGAGACATCCAGCATTGTTGCCATTCTACATTCCTGCTTCCACGTAATGGTTTGCAGTTTAACACAGACCTGACAGCGTATAAGCGATGCGGGAAGCGCAAAACTTCTGCCACGATCACGCTTTTTGGTCACGATTCGCCTGGCCTGCCGGAAGTAAAACTAAATAGTCTGACTCTGGTAAAATAATCGCCAAACCGGGCTGGAGACGTCAGGCCAGCATAATCATTAAAAACGCAGGTGAAACGTGAAAAAGACCGTCATTCTCCCGCTTTACGAGGCACCGCGCTATGCGGAGCAGGTCACCGACTGGCTCTGGCAGGCCTTTGGCGAGGGGCTTGCGCGGGATTTTTTCCATAGCATCGTCGAGCACAGCCAGACGCCGGGTGCCCTGCCGCTGACCTTTATCGCCGTAGAGGATGAACGGCTTCTCGGGACGGTGGGACTCTGGCGCTGTGATTTGATTACCCGTCAGGATCTCTGTCCGTGGCTGGCGGCGCTCTACGTTGATGACGCGGCGCGAGGCAAGGGGCTGGCAGGAAAGTTACAGCAGCATGTTATTCGCTTCGCCGCACGGGCCGGGTACGAGGAACTTCATCTCTGGTCTGCCTGCCGCGACTTCTATGAACGTTACGGCTGGCAGTATATTGGCGATGGGCTGGAGTATCCGGATAAAACGGTACACCTGTATCGCTATTCGCTCTGTGCGTCAGCGGGGGCAGCAACGGAGTGACGGCGCACTAACGTTGGACTGAAGAGATGGGTAATCTCCGGCGGCTGGCGTTGTTCGGCCAGCGCCAGCGCCAGCTCTGCGGCCTGGGTGGCCATCGTGATGATGGGGTAGCGTACGGTGGTCAGGCGCGGGCGCACGTACCGGGAGACCAAAACATCGTCGAAGCCAATCAGCGAGATTTCAGCCGGCACCTCGATCCCGTTGTCATTCATGACGCCCATTGCCCCGGCGGCCATCGAATCGTTATAGCTGGCGACCGCGGTGAAATTCCGTCCGCGACCCAGCAGCTCCGTCATGGCCTGTTCGCCGCCGCTCTCATCTGGTTCACCGTAGGCCACCAGACGGTCATTGCACGGCAGACCGTTTTCGCGCAGGGCGTCGTAGTAGCCCTGCAGGCGGTCTTCCGCATCAGAAATGGGGTGATTGGAGCAGAGATAGCCAATCCGGGTATGACCCTGTTGAATCAGATGACGGGTCGCAAGCCAGGCGCCGTAGCGGTCGTCGAGGGCTACACAGCGTTTTTCAAAGCCGGGGATAATACGGTTGATAATCACCATGCCGGGCATCTGCTTCATCAGGTGAATTAGCTCGGCATCCGGGATCATTTTGGCGTGTACCACCAGTGCAGCGCAGCGGTGGCGGATCAATTGCTCGATGGCCTGGCGTTCTTTTTGTTCATTATGATAGCCATTGCCGATCAGCAAAAAATTACCCGTCTGATAAGAGACCTGTTCAACCGCTTTTACCATGGCACCGAAAAAGGGGTCGGAAACGTCTCCCACCACCAGCCCAATAGTCTCTGTTGACTGCTGGGCGAGCGCGCGGGCGTTGGCATTCGGATGGTAGTTCAGGGTTTCCATGGCGCTTTGTACCGCCTGGCGTGATGCGTCACTGGCTTTGGGTGAATCATTAATCACGCGGGAGACGGTGGCTACCGACACACCTGCCAGACGAGCCACATCCTTTATTGTCGCCATTTATAACCTTCTTATTTGGGGTAAGCGTTTACACACTGAATAGTGTTGCGGAAAAGTGACGTTCATTCAAGGGAAGCCGGTTTCCGGGAGCCACAAACGTGACGCAGACCAACCCTGGTAGTGTAATCGTTACACGCCTGGTCATGTCAGAAGAATGTCATTCTGAACCTTTAGTTACACTTTGCCTCAGGCTGTTGCGATTGTCCGGTGGCGATGACGTTAAAGAGGTTGGTAGAGTCGAGATCCCAGAGGTATTGATAGGTGGAATCAACTCCGGTTGATTAACACGACTTACACCAGCCTGCGTTCTTACGCAGGTTTTTTTTTGCCTGATAGTTCAACCTGTAACAGCAAAAGAGAATATTCACACCTGGTTGCATTTCGGCTCATTCCCTTGCGTTTTCCTGCTGGCGAAGTGCAGGGTCAACAGCCACAATCAAGATCCCAGAGGTATTGATTGGTGAGAATTCTTAGTACGGTTTCGTACTCATCTCTTGCACCAACCTGCGCGGATGCGCAGGTTTTTTTTCGCCTCCATTTTTGCTGTCGCTCCCGTATCACTTCTCGTGTAATCTGCCACCATTTACTGTCAACCCACCACACTGTCTGGCAAAGGGAGTTGAGATGCTATTTGGGTTTTTCCGTACACTGTTCCGTATTCTTTTTCGCATCCGCGTCACTGGCGATGCCCAGGCGCTTCGTGGCGAGCGCGTTCTTATCACACCCAATCATGTTTCCTTTATAGACGGCATCCTGCTTGCGCTGTTTCTGCCCGTGCGTCCGGTGTTTGCGGTCTATACCTCCATCAGCCAGCAGTGGTATATGCGCTGGCTCACCCCACTGATCGATTTCGTACCGCTTGACCCGACAAAGCCGATGATGATTAAACACCTGGTACGTCTGGTAGAGCAGGGGCGTCCGGTGGTCATTTTCCCGGAAGGGCGCATTTCAGTGACCGGTTCGCTGATGAAAATCTACGACGGCGCGGGGTTTGTCGCGGCGAAATCAAACGCGACCGTGGTGCCGCTGCGCATTGAAGGCGCGGAGTTGACCCATTTCAGCCGCCTTAAGGGGCTGGTGAAGCAGCGTCTGTTCCCCAAAATCACCCTGCATATTCTGCCGCCAACGTCGTTACCGATGCCGGAAGCGCCGCGTGCCCGCGATCGCCGTAAAATCGCCGGGGAAATGCTGCACCAGATTATGATGGAAGCGCGCATGGCCGTTCGTGCGCGCGAAACGCTGTATGAATCCCTGCTTTCGGCGCAGTACCGCTACGGCGCGAAGAAAAACTGCATTGAAGACATCAACTTTACCCCGGATACCTATCGTAAACTGCTGACCAAGACGCTGTTCGTGGGCCGCATTCTTGAGAAGTACAGCAAAAAGGGCGAAAAGATCGGCCTGATGCTGCCAAACGCGGGCATCAGCGCGGCGGTGATTTTTGGTGCGGTTTCCCGTGGCCGTATACCGTCGATGATGAACTACACGGCGGGCGTGAAAGGGCTGACCAGCGCCATTACCGCCGCCCAAATCAATACCATCTTTACCTCCCGACAGTTCCTGGACAAAGGCAAGCTGTGGCATCTGCCGGAACAGCTGACCCAGGTACGCTGGGTCTTCCTGGAAGATCTAAAAGCGGACGTGACCACCGGCGACAAGCTGTGGATTTTTGCGCATCTGCTGGTGCCGCATCTGGCTCAGGTCAAACAGCAGCCGGAAGATGACGCGATTATCCTTTTCACGTCGGGTTCGGAGGGCAACCCGAAAGGCGTCGTCCACAGCCACAAGAGTATTCTGGCGAACGTTGAGCAGATCAAAAGCATTGCCGACTTTACCGCGAATGACCGTTTTATGTCGGCGCTGCCGCTGTTCCACTCCTTTGGCCTGACTGTGGGGCTGTTCACGCCGCTGCTGACCGGTGCCGAGGTGTTCCTCTATCCTAGCCCGCTGCACTACCGCATTGTGCCGGAGCTGGTGTATGACCGTAACTGCACCGTCCTGTTCGGGACCTCAACCTTCCTGGGTAACTATGCCCGTTTCGCCAATCCGTATGATTTCTTCCGCGTTCGGTACGTGGTGGCCGGTGCGGAAAAGCTGCAGGAGAGCACGCGTCAGATCTGGCAGGACAAGTTTGGCCTGCGCATTCTTGAAGGTTATGGCGTTACCGAGTGCGCGCCCGTTGTCTCGATCAACGTACCGATGGCGGCGAAACCGGGAACGGTGGGCCGAATTCTGCCGGGGATGGACGCGCGCTTGCTGGCGGTGCCGGGCATTGAGGACGGTGGCCGCCTGCAGCTGAAAGGGCCGAACGTGATGAACGGTTACCTGCGCGTGGAAAACCCAGGCGTGCTGGAAGCGCCAACGGCGGAAAACGTCAACGGCGAGATTGAAACCGGCTGGTACGACACCGGTGACATCGTTCGTTTCGATGAGCAAGGCTTTGTAAAGATTCAGGGGCGCGCAAAACGCTTCGCCAAAATCGCCGGTGAGATGGTCTCTCTGGAAATGGTTGAACAACTGGCGACGGCCGTGTCCGCCGAGAAGATGCACGCCACGGTCGTGAAGAGCGATGCCAGCAAAGGCGAGGCGCTGGTGCTGTTTACCACTGATGCTGAGCTTAAGCGCGACAGGTTACTGAGCTATGCGCGTGAGCATGGCATTCCAGAGCTGGCGGTGCCGCGCGATATTCGCTACCTGAAGCAGCTTCCGGTGCTGGGTAGCGGCAAGCCCGATTTCGTGACCCTGAAAGGTATGGTTGAAGAGGCGGAACAGCAAAATGCGTGAGTCAGTACACACTAACACCTCCCTCAGGTCGAAAGGCATGATGGCCGTCATCGCCGCGCAGTTTCTCTCTGCATTCGGTGATAACGCGCTGCTGTTTGCCACGCTGGCGCTGCTGAAAGCCGAGTTTTACCCTGACTGGAGTCAGCCGATCCTGCAGATGGTGTTTGTGGGCGCTTACATTATCTTTGCCCCGTTTGTGGGGCAGGTGGCGGACAGCTTCCCGAAAGGCCGGGTGATGATGTTTGCCAACGGTCTCAAGCTGCTGGGCGCTGCCAGTATATGTTTTGGTTTTAATCCGTTTGTTGGCTATACGCTGGTGGGCATCGGTGCTGCCGCCTACTCCCCGGCGAAGTATGGCATTCTCGGAGAACTGACTACGGGCGATAAGCTGGTGAAAGCCAACGGCCTGATGGAGTCGTCAACGATTGCCGCTATCCTCCTCGGCTCCGTCGCGGGTGGCGTGCTGGCCGACTGGCATGTTCTGGCGGCCCTGGGCGTGTGTGCAGTGGTGTATGGTGGGGCGGTCGTGGCTAACCTGTTTATTCCGAAGCTGCCGGTGGCTCGCCCGGGCCAGTCCTGGCGCTTTAAACCAATGACCGGCAGTTTCTTTAACGCGTGCCGCGTGCTCTGGCGTAACGGGGAAACGCGTTTCTCCCTGATGGGAACCAGTATGTTCTGGGGGGCGGGCGTCACGCTGCGCTTCCTGCTGGTTCTGTGGGTACCGGTGGCGCTGGGGATTACGGACAATGCGACGCCGACCTATCTTAATGCGATGGTGGCGATCGGGATTGTGGCTGGGGCGGGCGCGGCGGCGAAGCTGGTGACGCTTGAAACGGTTGCACGCTGCATGCCAGCGGGGATCCTGATTGGCCTCGTGGTGCTTATCTTCTCGCTACAACATGCGTTATTGCCCGCTTATGCTCTGTTGATCCTGATTGGTATTCTGGGGGGCTTCTTTGTGGTACCGCTGAATGCGTTACTCCAGGAGCGTGGCAAGCAGACCGTCGGGGCGGGGAATGCCATTGCGGTTCAAAATCTCGGTGAAAACCTGGCCATGCTGTTAATGCTGGGGCTCTACTCGCTGGCGGTAAAAGTGGGTGTCCCGGTGGTGGCGATTGGCGTTGGATTTGGTGGGCTGTTCGCGGCGGCGATTGCGGGATTGTGGATCTGGCAGCGTCGCCGTTAATAAGTAGCCGGGTGGCGGCTTCGCCTTACCCGGCAAAAGCATCAGCTACGGCGCAGGATAGGTATAAACCTGATGCACCGCTTCAATCTCCGCTAACACCTCTTCACTCAGGTTCAGATGGAAACTCTCAATGTTAGTTTTCAGCTGTTCCATGGTCGTCGCGCCAAGCAGGGTACTGGCAACAAACGGCTGACGGCGCACGAAGGCCAGCGCCATCTGCGCCGGATCCAGGCCGTGGCGCTTCGCGATATCCACATAGGCAGCAACGGCTTTTTGCGTCTGCTCGCCGCTGTAGCGGGTAAAGCGGCTAAAGAGGGTATTACGTGCCCCGGCCGGTTTCGCACCGTTCAGGTATTTCCCCGTCAGGGTGCCGAAACCGAGGCATGAATAGGCGAGCAGTTCCACTTCCTCATATTGCGTCACTTCGGCCAGCCCCACCTCGTAGCTGCGGTTAAGCAGGCTGTACGGGTTCTGGATGGTGACGATGCGCGGCAGATCGTGTTTATCCGCCAGGTGCAGATAGCGCATTACGCCAAAGGCCGTTTCGTTGGACACGCCAATGTAGCGGATTTTTCCCGCGCGCTGGCATTCGGTCAGCGCCTCCAGCGTTTCCAGCAGCGTAACGGCGGGGGCGCTCTCGTTCCAGCTGTAGCCGAGCTTGCCAAAACAGTTGGTTGGACGCTGCGGCCAGTGGACCTGGTAAAGGTCGAGATAGTCGGTTTGCAGGCGCTTCAGGCTCGCGTCCAGCGCGGCACGGATATTTTTGCGATCGAGGATCTGGTTTGGGCGGATCCCGGCATCGTTGTTTCGCGCGGGGCCACTCACTTTCGAGGCGATAACCAGCTTTTCACGGTTACCGCGTTTTGCCAGCCAGTTACCGACGTAGGTTTCGGTAAGTCCCTGCGTTTCAGGGCGTGGAGGCACAGGGTACATCTCTGCGACATCAATCAGGTTAATCCCCTGGCTGACGGCATAATCGAGTTGTGCATGGGCATCGGCTTCGCTGTTTTGTTCACCAAATGTCATCGTGCCCAACCCCAGTTGACTTATCTCCAGAGCGCTGTGGGGGATACGGTGATAATGCATAGCCGGCTTCCTTCAATAGACATGTAGACCGCGTCAGGAACCTCCCGACAAAGGAATATAAACATGGCAGAGGGGAAGCAAAAGGGGAAGAAAAAAATCAAAAAGGCCAGTAGGCTACTGACCTCCGACTGTTATCGCTCAATAATTTGCGAGACTTCGTCGCGATTGATCTGCATTTTATTGCCTGCCTGGTCGTGGTAGCTGACCAGACCGGTATCATCGTCGACTTCAGGTTTACCGTCAGTCAGGATCATCCGGCCGTCTTTCGTCGCCATGACGTAATCGCTGCTGCAGCCCGAAACGGCAAACGCCAACCCGACTGCTGAAATTAACACCGCCCATTTTTTCATCGTTATCGTCCTCATCTGGCTCGTATCAAATCATAGTGTAGTATTAACCCGTTATAGCAACAGGGTGAAGCGGTAAAATCTTAAAAACCAGGCGATTATGTTTGTGAGCTCGCAAAATAAGTAAAAAACTATGTTTTAAGTAAGAAATGACGAGCAAGCAGCGCGCCGGTGAAATTTTTTTTGAGATAAAAGCCGCGCGGCAGCGTCAGTATGGGTTCGCCCATCGCGCCGATCGCCTCGGTAAGCGCTTTGCTGTTTGCCGCTTTTGGGCGCAGCTGTAACACTTCTCCGTGCCGGGCGGTAATTCGCTCGACCTGACCGAGCACAATCATGTCCATCAGTTCTTCCCAGTCCAGGCGCAGCTGATGCTCCTCTTCTTCATCCGGGCTCCAGAGCAGCGGCGCGCCAACGCGGCGTTCAGCTAACGGGATCTGCCGTTCACCTTCAACCGGAACCCAAAGCACGCGATTCAGCTTATGGCGCACGTGGCTGGTTTCCCACGTTACGCCGGTATTGCCGGTTAAGGGCGCAACGCAGACAAAGGTAGTCTCCAGAGGCCGACCCTGGCGGTCGATAGGAATAGTTTTTAACTCTACGCCAAGGGCCGCGAAATCTTGCTCTGGCTTGCTCCCGGCGCTTGCACCCAGCCACAGCTCCAGAAGCATGCCGATCCAGCCCTTATCTCGTTTCAGATCCTTCGGGATCTGTAGCCCTGCCATCGCCGCCAGTTCGCCCAGCGAGAAGCCTGCAAGGCGCTGAGCCTGCTGTAGCAACTGGCTTTCGCTCGAAGGCGGTGAGAGCAAGGGTGAAAGCGGATGCATGACGATAACCTTTTGATTAAAAAATAAACGAAGAAACAGTCCCCTGTGGATAGAGTTTAACTTTTTCTGTACCAATATTCCATGTGCATGATTTATAGGTTTTTTTATGAATTTTTCACGGTTTCATCAGGGACGCAAAACGGGTTGTTCAAATCTGGTCACTGACAATAAACAGGATCTTACACCATGTTATCCACAGAAAAATGGGATAACTGGGCATAACCCTGACTACTGTTTCAATTTACAGCCTTGACGTGCGACGAAAATCCAAATTTCAGACAAATTGTGCCTAACTTATTGGCACAATCTGTGGATAAAACCGACGCTGTTCGATCTTTCATCAGCACGACGATCCCTGCTGTGACGATCGTCACGCTATTCTGCATTTTGTTTGTCGATATGAATATAAAATAATGAAAAATATGACTTTATGTTGAAGGCGAGAAATGGGAGGGCAGAGGCCATTTCAGGTTGTTCATCGGTAATCAGACACTTCTTCACAACTATATCCACAGAAAAGGTGAATAAAATTGCCCTCGAGACCGCACATCTGTTTATAACTCTGCGCTTATTTGTGAGTTATTCAAATGTTATTAGGTTGCAGGCCTGTAAGAGAGTGGTTTACCGCCTCACTGTAGTGTGAAACAATCATTCATATATAAGGTTTAGTTTGGGGTAGTCCGGTGATTGATGACGATGGCTACCGCCCGAACGTAGGAATAGTAATTTGTAATCGTCAGGGCCAGGTCATGTGGGCCCGTCGATATGGTCAGCACTCCTGGCAGTTCCCGCAAGGCGGGATCAATCCGGGAGAGTCCCCAGAACAAGCGATGTACCGGGAGCTTTTTGAAGAGGTCGGTTTAAGCCGAAAAGATGTTCGCATCCTTGCCTCGACCCGCAACTGGTTGCGTTACAAGTTACCGAAACGTTTGGTGCGTTGGGACACAAAGCCGGTTTGTATCGGCCAGAAACAGAAGTGGTTTCTTCTGCAGTTGGTGGGCAACGATTCGGACATCAATATGCAAACCAGCAGTACGCCGGAGTTCGATGGCTGGCGCTGGGTGAGCTATTGGTATCCTGTTCGTCAGGTCGTGTCATTTAAGCGCGATGTTTACCGTAGGGTGATGAAAGAGTTTGCAAGTGTGGTGATGCAGCTTCAGGAGATCCCGCCTAAGCCGCAGAGCGCACCTGCCTGGCGACGTAAAAGAGGTTAAGCTACGCAAATCATGCTCACCCGCTTGCGAGAAATAGTCGAGAAGGTGGCCAGCGCTCCGCGCCTCAACGAGGCGCTGAATATTTTGGTCACTGACATCTGTCTTGCGATGGAGACCGAGGTCTGTTCGGTGTATCTGGCCGACCACGATCGGCGCTGCTATTACCTGATGGCGACCCGCGGTTTGAAAAAGCCGCGGGGGCGCACCGTAACGCTCGCCTTTGATGAAGGTATCGTCGGGCTGGTTGGGCGGCTGGCTGAACCTATCAACCTTGCCGACGCGCAAAAACACCCCAGCTTTAAATACATCCCTTCCGTAAAAGAAGAACGCTTCCGCGCGTTTCTGGGGGTGCCGATTATTCAGCGTCGTCAGCTACTCGGTGTGCTGGTCGTCCAGCAGCGCGAGCTGCGTCAGTATGATGAAAGCGAAGAGTCCTTCCTCGTCACGCTGGCGACACAGATGGCGGCGATCCTCTCTCAGTCTCAGCTTGCTGCGCTCTTTGGTCAGTATCGCCATACGCGCATTCGCGCCCTTCCGGCATCGCCAGGGGTGGCGATTGCGGAAGGCTGGATGGACGCCACGCTGCCATTGATGGAGCAGGTCTACGAAGCCTCTACGCTTGATGAAGCGCTGGAGCGCGAGCGTCTTACCGCCGCGCTGGAAGAGGCGGCCAATGAGTTTCGTCGCTACAGCAAGCGCTTTGCCGCTGGTGCGCAAAAAGAGACGGCGGCCATCTTCGACCTCTACTCGCACCTGCTTTCCGACGCGCGTCTGCGCCGTGAGCTTTTTGCTGAGGTTGATAAAGGCGCAGTCGCGGAGTGGGCGGTTAAAAAGGTCATCGAAAAATTTGCCGAGCAGTTCGCTGCTCTGACCGACGGTTATCTGAAAGAGCGGGCGGGAGATCTCCGCGCGCTGGGACAGCGCCTGTTGTTCCACCTCGATGATACCATTCAGGGGCCGAATGCCTGGCCAAAACGGTTTGTGCTGGTGGCCGATGAACTTTCGGCAACAACACTGGCCGAGCTGCCGCAGGACAGACTCGCCGGGGTTGTCGTACGTGATGGTGCAGCGAACTCCCATGCCGCCATTATGGTGCGCGCGCTCGGTATCCCTACCGTTATGGGGGCGGATATTCAGCCCTCGGTGCTGCACCGCCGCACGCTGGTGGTTGATGGTTACCGCGGTGAACTGCTGGTCGATCCTGAGCCGGTTCTGCTCCAGGAATATCAGCGTCTCATCAGCGAAGAGAATGAATTAAGCAAGCTGGCGGAAGATGACGTTAACCTGCCCGCGCAGCTGAAAAGCGGAGAGCGGATCAAAGTCATGCTCAACGCCGGCTTAAGCCCCGAGCACGAAGAGAAGCTTGGCAGCCGCATCGACGGGATCGGTTTATACCGCACTGAAATCCCCTTCATGCTGCAGAGCGGTTTCCCCTCCGAAGAGGAGCAGGTGGCGCAGTATCAGGGGATGTTGCAGATGTTCAACGACAAGCCTGTCACCCTGCGAACCCTGGATGTCGGGGCGGATAAACAGCTGCCGTATATGCCCATCAGCGAAGAGAACCCGTGTCTGGGCTGGCGCGGGATCCGCATTACGCTCGATCAGCCGGAGATCTTCCTGATCCAGGTGCGCGCGATGCTGCGCGCCAACGCCGCGACGGGCAATCTCAGTATTCTGCTGCCGATGGTCACCAGCATAGATGAAATCGACGAAGCGCGGCGCCTGATCGAACGTGCTGGTCGTGAAGTGGAAGAGATGATTGGCTATGCGATCCCGAAACCACGGATCGGCGTCATGCTCGAAGTGCCATCTATGGTCTTTATGCTGCCGCAGCTGGCAAATCGCGTTGATTTTATCTCTGTCGGTACCAACGACCTGACGCAATATATTCTGGCCGTCGACCGGAACAACACCCGCGTCGCCAGTATCTACGATAGCCTGCACCCGGCGATCATTCGCGCGCTGGCGATGATTGCCCGTGAGGCTGAACAGTACGGTATTGATCTCCGCCTGTGCGGTGAAATGGCCGGAGACTCGATGTGTGTCGCGATCCTGATTGGTCTGGGGTATCGTCATCTGTCAATGAACGGCCGCGCAGTAGCGCGCGTGAAGTATTTGTTGCGGCATATCGACATCAATGATGCCCGCGAGCTGGCTGAGCGCAGCCTTGAGGCGCAGCTGGCCGCAGAGGTTCGTCACCAGGTGGCGGCATTTATGGAACGGCGCGGTATGGGCGGCCTGATCCGCGGTGGTCGCTAATCGTCTTTCGTCCTCTCCTTGTGGAGAGGGCGCCAGTGCGCACAAAATCCTATACACATCTTTTACATCTCTGGCGCATCCTCCGCGCCCGCCTTATGCTATGATTCGCAACTTTGGAGCCTCTGCTTAAGGCAGAATCGCATGTCTACCGCTGTCCACTTTCAGCGGAATAACAACATCTTGTGGTGACAGATGAACAGTGGTTATCTGCATTTTCCGGAGTTTGATCCGGTCATTTTCTCAGTAGGACCTGTTTCGCTTCACTGGTACGGTCTGATGTACCTGGTGGGCTTTATTTTTGCCATGTGGCTCGCGGGCCGTCGCGCCAGCCGTCCTGGCAGCGGCTGGACCAAAAACGAAGTTGAAAACCTGCTGTACGCGGGCTTCCTCGGCGTGTTCCTCGGTGGCCGTATTGGGTATGTACTGTTCTATAACTTCCCGGTGTTCCTGAACGATCCCCTCTACCTGTTCCGCGTCTGGGACGGCGGCATGTCCTTCCACGGCGGCCTGATTGGGGTGATCCTGGTGATGGTGATTTTTGCCAAACGCACCAAACGCAACTTCTTCCAGGTGTCAGATTTTATCGCACCGCTGATCCCGTTTGGTCTGGGGGCGGGTCGTCTGGGCAACTTTATTAACGGTGAGCTATGGGGCCGCGTTGACCCAAGCGTACCGTACACGATGCTCTTCCCGGGCTCCCGCGCGGAGGATATCGCGCTGCTGCCGTCGCACCCGGAGTGGCAGTCCATTTTCGATACCTACGGCGTGCTGCCGCGTCATATGTCCCAGCTGTATGAACTGGCGCTGGAAGGCGTGGTGCTGTTTATCATCCTCAACCTGTTTATTCGCAAGCCGCGCCCGATGGGAGCTGTTTCCGGACTGTTCCTGATTGGCTATGGCGCGTTCCGGATCATCGTTGAATTCTTCCGCCAGCCGGATGCGCAGTTTACCGGCGAATGGGTACAGTACATCAGCATGGGGCAGATCCTCTCCATTCCGATGATTGTCGCGGGTGCCATTATGATGATTTGGGCGTATCGTCGTCGTCCACAGCAACAACTTTCCTGAGGAACCATGAAACAGTATCTTGAATTGATGAAAAAAGTGCTCGATGAGGGCACGCCGAAAAACGACCGTACCGGTACCGGTACGCTCTCCATTTTTGGCCACCAGATGCGCTTCAATTTGCAAGAAGGCTTCCCACTGGTGACGACGAAGCGCTGCCACCTGCGCTCGATCATTCATGAACTGCTCTGGTTCCTGCAAGGCGACACCAACGTTGCGTATCTGCACGAAAATAACGTCTCCATCTGGGACGAATGGGCAGATGAAAACGGCAACCTGGGCCCGGTTTACGGCAAGCAGTGGCGCTCATGGCCAACGCCTGATGGCCGCCATATTGACCAGATCACCACCGTGATGAACCAGCTGAAAAACGATCCGGACTCGCGCCGAATCATCGTTTCCGCCTGGAACGTGGGCGAGCTGGATAAAATGGCGCTGGCTCCGTGCCACGCGTTCTTCCAGTTCTATGTCGCAGACGGCAAGCTCTCCTGCCAGCTCTACCAGCGCTCCTGTGACGTGTTCCTCGGCCTGCCGTTTAACATTGCCAGCTATGCGCTGTTAGTCCACATGATGGCGCAGCAGTGCGACCTGGAAGTGGGTGATTTCGTCTGGACAGGTGGGGACACCCATCTTTACAGCAATCATATGGAACAGACGCATCTTCAGCTCACTCGTGAACCGCGCGCGTTGCCGAAGCTGATTATCAAACGCAAACCGGAATCGATCTTCGATTACCGCTTTGATGATTTTGAGATTGAGGGCTACGACCCGCACCCTGGCATCAAAGCGCCTGTCGCTATCTGATGCGGTAAAGCGTGACATAACCGGTGCTGTTTAGCGCCGGTTTTTTTTCGTCTTTATTTCGTTTTCCGAGGCGTTATCCAGAAAACGTGCAACGCGCTGCAACTCTCCTGATACTTCGGATAACGCCTCGGAAAACCATTATTCACCGCTCGCCACGCCCACGGCGAATCGCCACACTTCCCGCATGAAAAAAGAGAACGGCTTTACGCTTATCGAAACGCTGGTGGCAGTCTCGCTGGTTGTCATACTCAGCGCCTCAGGTCTGTACGGCTGGGACAGCTGGCAGCGGCAGCAGCGGCTGTGGCAAACCGCCAGCCAGGTGCGCGACTATCTGGTGTTTCTGCGAAATGATGCCAACAGGTACAACCGCGATCATCACATAACCCAGCTGCGGGTTGGGGAACAGCAGTGTCTGGTGAGCGCTGCCGTGCAAGGCTGTGTGAAGGGCAGCCCCTTTGTTCTGATTCCACTCTGGCCAGAGGTCGCGGTGAGCGAGGTCACACCGTCATTAGGCTTCTATGGGTCAAGGGATACGGCATGGGCAGGGCGGATACGCGTGCAAAGCCGTGCCGGAGAATGGCTTATCCTGATCTCAGACGGAGGGCGCATCAGAATGTGTAAGGTCTCACAAGGAGGTTCATGTCGATGAGACAACGCGGTTTCTCGCTGACAGAAGTTCTGATTGCTACGGCCATCAGTAGCCTGTTGTTGATTGGCGCATCGCGCTTTCTACCCGGATTGCATCAGGCGGTATTACTGCAATCCGGCCAGAGAGAGCTGGAAGAAGAGGTCTGGCAGCGCCTGTTTGCTCTCGGCAAACAGCTTCAGCGTGCGGGTTACTGTGCTGGGAACTGCCAGGGGCAAGGGCTGGCGATCGCAAGGCAGGGCAGCTGCGTCATTGTTCGGTGGGATGCCAACAGTAACGGTCGTTGGGATCGCAGTGCATCAGAAAACGACAGCACCGGTTTTCGTCTGGAATCGGGCGCGCTGGAAACGCTTCGTGGGGCAACCTCATGTGAAGGTCAGGGATGGGAAAAGCTCACGGACCCGGACAAGCTCGCCATCGCGCATTTTGTGGTGAGGAAAGTAACACACGCCGGGTTTGCGCCGGAGCTGAATATCGAACTGTTCGCCCTGCGCAACGGCGATCATGGAGAGCCTTATCAGGCTTTGTATACGGTCACGGGGTACAACCTGTGAACCGTCAACGCGGTATGTCTTCGCTGGCGCTGGTTCTACTTTTACTGGTGCTTGGTACGCTGATCCTCACCGGCCTTAACCAGCAACTGACAACATTCAGCGCGCTCGTTGGCGGTGAGAGCCGTTCGCTGCAGCAGCAGGCTTCTGTACAGTCAGCGCTTGAGTGGGGACGCGTTCAGAGCTGGTCACCCGATCCTGAAGTCCAGTGCAAAAAGGCACTCGCCTGGCAAGTGTGTTTGCGGCGGCTGAGTGAGACCACTGTTTTACTGATTGCCGGAGTCAACGATCTGCTGCTCTGGCGTTCAGGAGAGATTATTGACGGTAATATTCGCTTTTCGCCTCACGGCTGGAGTGATTTTTGCCCGCTAAAGGAGCGTTCGCTATGCCAGCTGCAGTAAGCAAAGAAAAAGGATTTAGCATGGTTGAGGTTCTGCTGGCGATGATGCTGCTGGTCATCATCGTCACGGCACTGGCCGGTTATCATCGGGCGCTGGCGGCGCGGTTTACGCAGTTTAACCAGTATCGTCAGCTCTGGCACCACGCCTGGAATCAGGCTCAGCTCTCAACAAATGTTCTGCCCGCAGGCTGGCAGGCCAGTCGGGTGCAGACAACGCACGCAGGATGTGTCAGCATCACGGTTACACTTATTTCTCCTCTGGGGCGACGCGGTGAAATAACGCGTCTGCATTGCCCGGTTAGCCAGTAGTCGGGAGCGTCTATGTTAAGGGTCTACCACTCAAATCGTCTGGATGTGCTGGAAGCACTGATGGAATTTATTGTTGAGCGCGAGCGGCTCGACGATCCTTTTGAGCCTGAAATGGTGCTGGTGCAGAGCACCGGTATGGCACAGTGGCTGCAAATGTCGCTTTCCCGTAAGTTTGGCATTGCCGCGAATATTGATTTCCCGCTGCCCGCGAGCTTTATCTGGGAGATGTTTGTTCGCGTGTTACCGGACATCCCCGAGCAGAGCGCCTTCAACAAGCAGGGCATGAGCTGGAAGCTGATGGCGCTGCTGCCGGAAATGCTCCAGCACGATGAATTCGCCATGCTGCGTCACTACCTCAATGACGATACCGATAAGCGCAAGCTGTTCCAGCTGGCGTCGCGCACCGCCGATCTCTACGACCAATACCTTGTTTACCGTTCTGACTGGTTAATTCGCTGGGAAGCGGGCGAACTGGTTGAAGGGTTACCGGAGGCGCAAATATGGCAGGCACCGCTTTGGAAAGCGCTGGTCGAGCATACGGAGAAACTTGGGCAGCCTAAGTGGCACCGTGCCAACCTGTACGATCGGTTTATCTCAATACTCGAGAATGCGTCGGCGCGTCCAGCCCGACTGCCGTCACGCGTTTTTATCTGTGGGATATCCGCATTACCGCCTGTTTATCTGAAAGCGTTGAATGCGCTGGGTAAACATATCGATATTCATATTTTGTTCACCAACCCTTGCCGACAGTATTGGGGGGATATCCTAGACGAACGTTGGCTTGCGCGGCTGGTGACTCGCCAGCGAAAGCGCCTTTTTGAAGAACGATCCGTCCCGCTGTTTAAAGACGGCTCGACTGCCGGGCAGCTTTTTGATGAAGACGGCATCCAGAACCTGCCCAATCCACTGCTTGCCTCATGGGGGAAGCTGGGGCGTGATTACATTCACATGCTCTCCGATATTACGTCATCAGGCGAAGGTGACGTTGACGCCTTTGTCGAGATCGCCCCGGATAGTCTGCTGCATAATATTCAGTTAGATATTCTGGATCTGGAGAACCGCGCCGTCATGGGCGTGACGGCGAAAGAGTTTGAGCGCAGCGACAGCAAGCGGAAGCTGGACGCTGAGGATCGCAGTATCACGATCCATGTTTGTCATAGCCCGCAGCGTGAGGTCGAAGTGCTTCACGATCGGCTGCTGGCGATGCTGCAGGACGACCCTGAACTGACGCCACGCGATATCGTGGTGATGGTGGCGGACATCGACAGCTACAGTCCCTTTATTCAGGCCGTCTTCGGCAGTGCGACGGGTGAGCGATACCTGCCTTACGCCATCTCTGACCGTCGTGCCCGTCAGTCGCACCCGGCATTGCAGGCATTTATCACCCTGCTTTCACTGCCGGATAGCCGGTTTATCTCCGAAGATGTTCTGGCGTTACTGGATGTTCCCGTGCTGGCAGCCCGCTTCAACATCAATGAAGAAGGGCTGCGCTACCTTCGCCAGTGGGTAAACGAATCAGGCGTTCGCTGGGGCATCGATGACGATAACGTTCAGGAGTTCGAGCTTCCCCCAACCGGCCAGCATACCTGGCGGTTTGGCCTGACGCGTATGCTGCTGGGCTACGCCATGGAGAGCAGCCAGGGCGAGTGGAACGAAGTGCTGCCTTACGATGAGTCCAGCGGTTTGATTGCTGACCTGGTAGGGCATTTAGCTTCTCTACTGATGCAGCTTAACCGCTGGCGCCGTGAGCTAATGCAGCCGCGTCCTCTTGAAGAGTGGCTCCCGGTGTGCAGGGCGTTACTTAATGATTTCTTCCTGCCAGACAACGACACCGAAGCGGCGATGGCGCTCATTGAAACGCAGTGGCAGGCTATCGTTGACGAGGGCGTGAATTCCCACTATCGCGAAGCGATTCCTTTGTCGCTGCTGAGAGATGAGTTGACGCAGCGCCTTGACCAGGAGCGAATCAGCCAGCGTTTCCTGGCAGGCCCCATCAATATCTGTACCCTGATGCCAATGCGCTCAATTCCCTTTAAGGTGGTCTGCCTGCTCGGCATGAACGACGGTATTTATCCTCGGGCCCTGGCACCGCTGGGGTTCGATTTGATGAACGCAGATCCAAAGCGGGGTGACCGTAGCCGTCGTGATGATGACCGCTATCTCTTCCTTGAAGCGCTTATCTCCGCTCAAAGTAAGCTCTATATCAGCTATATCGGTCGTTCCATTCAGGACAACAGCGAGCGCTTCCCCTCCGTTCTGGTGCAGGAACTGGTGGACTATATCGGCCAGAGCCACTATCTGGCTGGGGATGAGGCGCTTAACTGCGATGAAAGCGAGCAGCGGGTGAAGGCGCACATTACCTGTATCCACAGCCGCATGCCGTTTGACCCGGTAAACTATGTTGTCAGCGAACAGCAGAGCTATGCCCGCGAATGGCTGCCAGCAGCGAAAAAAGAGGGGAGAGCCCATACGGATTTTATTCAGCCGCTTGATCCGCTGCCCATTAACACTCTGACTTTCGAACAGCTTCAGCGGTTTTGGGCGCATCCGGTGCGCGCCTTCTTCCAGCAGCGATTACGGGTCAACTTCCGCTCTGAAGAGAGCGAAATTCCTGATGCAGAACCCTTTACTCTGGAAGGGCTGGAGCGCTATCAGCTAAACCTCCAGCTGCTTAATGCGCTGGTTGAAGAGGAAGATGCAGACAAACTTTACCGGCGCTACCGTGCCGCAGGGCAACTACCTTACGGTGCGTTTGGGGAAATCGTCTGGGAGGCGCAGTGCCAGGAGATGACCGCTCTGGCGGAGCGCGTCAGGGAGCACCGCCAGCCCGGACAAAGCATCGAAATCGATCTCAGTTGCAAGGGCATACAGCTCACGGGCTGGCTAACCCAGGTTCAACCGGATGGGCTACTGCGCTGGCGGCCTTCTCTGCTCAGCGTTTCACAAGGATTGCAACTCTGGCTGGAACATCTTGTCTACAGTGCGGGTGGGAATAAAGGTGAAAGCCGGATCTTCGTGCGCAAAGAGGGCGAATGGCGCTTCCCACCTATGGAGGCAGAACAGGCGTTACGCTATCTGTCCTTGTATATTGAGGGCTATCTTCAGGGAATGAACAAACCCCTCCTGTTACTGCCCGAAAGTGGCGGTGCGTGGATAAAAGCCTGTTATGACGCGCAGAATGATGCGATGTTAACGGATGAGGCTTCGCTGCAGAAAGCGCGCAGTAAATTTATGCAGGCCTATGAAGGAAACATGATGGTACGCGGTGAAGGTGAGGATGTCTGGTATCAACGTCTATGGCGAACGCTTGAGCCAGAATACTTCGAGGCTATTACGGAAGAGGCACAGCGCTACCTGTTACCGTTGTTTAAGTTTAATCAGTCCTGAGCGCTGTATAAAAATTGCGCAGTATGGGGTGTTCATTTATGATGCACTTCTTATCACGGACTGATGTACCTAAATAAAGAGATGTTGGCGTGTCCAGCACGCAGTTTGTTAATGATGTTTGCCCTAAATAATTCGAGTTGCAGGAAGGCGGCAAGGGCGTGAATCTCGGGGAGCTTACATGAATAAGTGACTGGGGTGAACGCATGCAGCCGACGCACATGCAACTTGAAGTATGACGGGATAGCCGTGATAAAGAGGTCGTAATGCCAGGCAGCACCTTGTTCAAAGCGTTTGTTTTGTTTGTCGCCCTTTGGGCTCCCGTCACTCAGGCAGACTCCGGTTGGCAACCCGTTCAGGAAACTATCCGTAAGAGCGAAAAAGATACCCGTCAGTATCAGGCTATCCGCCTCGATAACGGTATGACCGTGCTGCTGGTTTCCGATCCGCAGGCGGTGAAATCCCTCTCGGCGTTAGTGGTGCCGGTTGGATCGCTCGAAGATCCTGAGGCGCATCCGGGGCTGGCGCATTATCTCGAACACATGACGCTGATGGGCTCTAAAAAATATCCGCAGCCGGATAGCCTTTCTGAATTCCTGAAAATGCACGGCGGCAGCCACAACGCCAGCACGGCACCGTACCGCACGGCCTTTTATCTCGAAGTCGAAAATGACGCGCTGGCAGGGGCGGTTGATCGTCTTGCCGATGCTATCGCCGCGCCGCTGCTGGATAAAAAATACGCCGACCGCGAGCGCAATGCCGTCAATGCGGAGCTGACTATGGCCCGTACCCGGGACGGTATGCGTATGGCGCAGGTCAGCGCCGAGACCATCAACCCGGCGCATCCGGGCTCACGTTTCTCGGGCGGTAACCTGGAGACGCTGAGCGATAAACCGGGAAGCCCGGTCATTGACGCCCTGCATGCGTTTCGTGACAAATACTACTCCGCCAACCTGATGAAGGCGGTTATTTACAGCAACAAATCGTTGCCGGAGCTTGCCGGACTGGCGGCACAAACGTTTGGCCGGGTGCCGAATAAAAATATTGACCTGCCGAAGATAGACGTACCGGTTGTCACGGACGCGCAAAAAGGGATCGTCATCCACTACGTCCCTGCCATGCCCCGCAAAGTGCTGCGCGTTGAGTTCCGCATTGATAACAACACAGCCCAGTTTCGCAGTAAAACCGACGAGCTGGTGACCTACCTGATTGGTAACCGTAGCCCGGGAACCTTATCTGACTGGCTGCAAAAACAGGGGCTGGTGGAAGGGATCCGCGCCGATTCCGATCCCGTGGTAAACGGCAACAGCGGCGTGCTGGCGATCTCCGCCACCCTGACCGACAAAGGTCAGGCCAACCGTGATG
The DNA here is from genome assembly GCF_057320665.1 of Enterobacter cloacae complex sp. 385G4. Lineage (NCBI taxonomy): Bacteria > Pseudomonadati > Pseudomonadota > Gammaproteobacteria > Enterobacterales > Enterobacteriaceae > Enterobacter > Enterobacter cloacae complex sp. 385G4. The sequence goes on along the minus strand of NZ_JBXWDD010000007.1, from coordinate 120,213 downwards.
AAGTGGTGGCGGCTATCTTTAGCTACCTCTCTTTACTGCGCGAGAAAGGCGTCGATAAGCGCTATTTTGATGAACTCGCGCACGTGCTGGATCTCGATTTCCGTTACCCGTCCATTACCCGCGATATGGATTACGTGGAGTGGCTGGCGGATACCATGATCCGCGTGCCGGTGGCGCACACGCTCGACGCGGTCAATATTGCCGATCGTTATGATGCCGAGGCGGTTAAAGCGCGCCTGGCGATGATGACGCCGCAAAATGCCCGCATCTGGTACATCAGCCCGAACGAACCGCATAACAAGACGGCATACTTTGTTGATGCCCCTTATCAGGTAGACAAAATCAGCGACCAGACCTTCGCCGATTGGCAGAAGAAGGCCGGTGAGATTGCGTTGAAGCTGCCGGAGCTGAACCCCTATATCCCGGATGATTTCTCGCTGATCAAAACGACTAAGCATTATCCGCACCCGGAGCTCATTATTGATGAACCGACGCTGCGCGTGGTGTATACCCCAAGCCGTTATTTTGCGAGCGAGCCAAAGGCCGATGTCAGCGTGGTCCTGCGTAACCCGAAAGCGATGAACAGCGCCAAAAATCAGGTGATGTTCGCGCTCAATGACTATCTGGCCGGTATCGCGCTCGATCAGCTCAGCAACCAGGCGGCCGTGGGCGGGATCAGCTTCTCCACCAATGCCAACAACGGTTTGATGCTTAATGCAAATGGCTATACTCAGCGTCTGCCTCAGCTTTTCAAGGCACTGCTCGAGGGTTACTTCAGCTACACGCCAACGGAAGAGCAGCTTGAGCAGGCTAAATCCTGGTATGCGCAGATGATGGATTCTGCAGAAAAGGGCAAAGCTTACGATCAGGCGCTTATGCCGGCGCAAATGCTGTCGCAAATACCTTATTTCCAGCGTGAAGAACGCCGTGCCTTGCTGCCATCAATCTCATTAAAAGAGGTGCTGGCTTACCGTGACTCGCTAAAAACCAACACGCGCCCGGAGTTTCTTATCGTCGGCAACATGAGCGAAGATCAGGCCAAAACGCTGGCAGAAAATGTTCGCACGCAGCTCGGTTCGAAAGGGGACGAGTGGTGCCGTAACCAGGACGTGCTGGTTGAGAAAAAACAGAATGTGATCTTTGAAAAAGCGGGGAGCAGCACCGATTCCGCGCTGGCCGCGGTGTTTGTGCCAACGGGCTATGATGAATTCGCAAGCTCTGCGCAGAGCGCCGTTCTGGGTCAGATTATTCAGCCGTGGTTCTATAACCAGCTGCGCACAGAAGAGCAGCTTGGCTATGCGGTATTTGCTTTCTCAATGAACGTGGGGCGTCAATGGGGGCTGGGCTTCCTGCTGCAAAGCAGCGACAAACAGCCAGCCTATCTCTGGCACCGCTATCAGGCGTTCTTCCCGCAGGTGGAAGCAAAACTGCGGGCCATGAAGCCGGAAGAGTTTGCTCAGATCCAGCAGGCCGTCATCGCGCAGGTGATGCAGCCGCCGCAGACGCTGGGCGAAGAGGCGTCACAGCTGAGCAAAGATTTCGATCGCGGTAATCTGAAATTTGATTCGCGTGATAAAGTAGTGGCCGAGATAAAACAGCTGACGCCGCAGAAGGCTGCCGATTTCTTCCATCAGGCCGTGATTAAGCCGCAGGGCATCACTATCCTGTCTCAGGTTTCCGGTAGCCAGAACGGGAAAACGGACTACGTGAACCCGAAAGGCTGGAAAGTCTGGAAGAGCGTCAGCGCGTTGCAGCAATCTATGCCCTGGAGTAAGAAAGAATGACCGATACCGCTGAGTCCCTTGATCCCTTACGTTTACCTCTGCAGGGTGAACGATTGATTGAAGCCTCAGCGGGAACGGGAAAAACCTTCACCATCGCCGCGCTCTATCTGCGCCTGCTGTTAGGGCTTGGCGGTAATGCCGCTTTTCCTCGTCCTTTGAGCGTTGAAGAGCTGCTGGTCGTTACCTTTACCGAGGCCGCCACCGCTGAGCTGCGCGGCCGTATTCGGAGCAATATCCACGAACTGCGTATCGCCTGTCTGCGCCAGAGCACGGATAACCCTCTCTACGCGAGCCTTCTGGAAGAGATCGCCGATAAGCAACAGGCAGCCCAGTGGCTGCTCCTCGCAGAAAGGCAGATGGACGAAGCGTCCGTCTTCACCATTCACGGTTTTTGCCAGCGCATGCTGAGCCTGAATGCGTTTGAATCCGGCATGCTGTTTGAGCAGCAGCTTATTGAAGATGAATCCGTGCTTCGCTATCAGGCCTGCGCGGATTTCTGGCGTCGCCACTGTTATCCGTTACAGCGGGATATTGCGGAAGCGGTACATGCGTTGTGGAAGGGGCCCGAAGCGCTGCTGCGCGCCATCGATCGTTATCTTCAGGGGGAAGCGCCGGTCATCAAATCTCCGCCCCCGGCGGATGAAACCCTGGCCTCACGCCATGAAAAAATCATCGCTAAAATTGACGACATCAAACAAAAATGGATTGAGTCAGTCGGTGAGATTGACGCGGTCATCGAGAATTCCGGGATCGATCGACGTAAGTTCAATCGCGGCAACCAGGGCAAATGGATCGAGAAGATCAGCGCGTGGGCGCAGGAAGAGACGCGCGGTTACCAGCTCCCGGATGCGCTGGAGAAATTCTCCCGGCGTTTCCTGGTTGAGCGGACCAAAGCCGACGGTATCGTACCTGAACATCCCCTGTTTCTGGCGATTGAAACCCTGCTGGCGGAGCCCCTGACGCTCAACGATCTGATGATCACTCGCGCCATGACGGAGATCCGCGACGCCGTCGCGCGTGAAAAGCGTCGCCGGGGCGAACTGGGGTTCGACGATATGCTGAGCCGACTTGATGCGGCGCTGTGCAGTGAAAATGGCGAAGCGCTTGCCGCCGCGATTCGCACCCGCTTCCCGGTCGCGATGATTGACGAATTTCAGGACACCGACCCACAGCAGTACCGCATTTTCCGCCGTATCTGGCGCCAGCAGCCCGGCACCGCGCTGTTGTTAATCGGCGATCCTAAGCAGGCCATTTACGCCTTCCGCGGTGCGGATATTTTTACCTACATGAAAGCCCGTAGCGAGGTTGACGCGCACTACACGCTCGACACCAACTGGCGCTCTTCTCCCGGCATGGTGGAAAGCGTCAATGCGCTCTTCAGCCGCATGGATACGGCGTTTATGTTCCGGGAGATCCCTTTCCAGCCGGTCAAGTTCGCCCCTAAAAATACCGCGTTGCGCTTCGAGGTTAATGGCGAAACGCAGCCAGCCATGAACTTCTGGCTACTTGATGGGGAAGGCTGGGGCGTCGCGGACTATCAAAATGCTATGGCCCAGCACTGTGCGGCGCAAATTAGGGACTGGCTCAGCGCAGGCGCGCGCGGCGATGCGCTGCTGTGGAAGGAGGATAAACCAGCCCCGGTAAAGGCATCTGATATCACGGTGCTGGTGCGCAGCCGTCAGGAGGCCGCGCTTATCCGCGACGCCCTGACGCTACTGAATATACCGTCCGTCTACCTCTCCAACCGCGACAGCGTTTTTGAAACGCTGGAAGCCCTCGAGATGCTATGGCTGCTGCAGGCTGTGCTGGCCCCGGAGCGTGAAAGCACGCTCCGCAGCGCCTTAGCGAGCGCGATGCTCGGGCTGAACGCGCGTGACATTGATGCGCTTAATACTGACGAATCCGCGTGGGATGCTGTGGTAGAAGAGTTTGTGCGCTACCGTGAAAAATGGCAGAAGCGCGGCGTGATGGCGATGGTGCGCGAGCTCATGGCACATCGTCACATTGCGGAAAACATGCTGGCGACAGCGGGCGGCGAGCGCCGTCTGACCGATATTTTGCACATCAGCGAGCTGCTCCAGGAAGCGGGTACGCAACTGGAGAGCGAGCATGCTCTGGTGCGCTGGCTGGCCCAGCAGATTGCCGACCCTAACAGCAATTCTTCCAGCCAGCAGATGCGCCTCGAGAGCGATAAACATCTGGTGCAGATCGTCACCATTCACAAGTCGAAAGGCCTGGAGTATCCGCTGGTCTGGCTGCCGTTTATCGCCAATTATCGCGTGCAGGACCAGGCTTTTTACCACGATCGCGAGTCGTTCGAAGCGGTACTCGACCTCAGCAACGCGGAGTCCAGCGTCGAGCTGGCCGAAGCGGAGCGTCTCGCGGAAGACCTGCGCCTGCTATACGTGGCGCTGACCCGTTCGGTCTGGCACTGTTCCCTGGGCGTCGCGCCGCTGTTCCGTCGCCGTGGCGAAAAGAGCGGCGAGAGTGATTTTCATCTGAGCGCGCTGGGGCGGCTTATTCAGCGCGGCGAGCCTAAAGATGCCGCAGGGCTGCGCCAGTGCATCGAATCACTTTGCTCAGAGCATGTTGCCCTGCATATTCCCTCCCAGCCCGACAGCAGCCGCTGGCAGACGCCGGAGCAGGGAGAGTCAGCGCTGCATGCCCGCGAGGTGGCTCGCACAATCGCTGACGACTGGCGCGTCACCAGTTACTCCGGTTTACAGCAGCACGGACAGAGTATTGCGCAGGATCTGATGCCAAAACTGGACGTGGATGCCGCTGGGGCCGGGAGCGTGCCCGTCGAGCCGGCGCTCACGCCGCATCAGTTTCCGCGCGGCGCCTCGCCGGGCACGTTTTTGCACAGCCTGTTTGAAGAGCTGGATTTTACCCAGCCGGTATCAGAAGAGTGGGTGCTGAAGATGTTACAGAGCGGCGGCTACGACGCACAGTGGCAGCCGGTTCTCACTGAATGGATCCGCGCTGTTCTGCACGCGCCGCTCACGGCGCAGGGGATCTCGCTGAGCCAGCTGACCGCCAAAGATAAGCAGGTGGAGATGGAGTTTTACCTCCCCATCGCCAGCCCGCTCAGGGCCGAGGCGCTTGATGCGCTGATCCGCGAGTACGATCCGTTATCCGCCGGGTGTCCGCCGCTGAATTTTCGCCAGGTGCAGGGGATGCTGAAAGGCTTTATCGACCTGGTTTTCCGCCACGAAGGGCGCTACTACCTGCTGGATTACAAATCGAACTGGCTGGGGGCAAACAGCGAAGCCTATACCCAGCAGGCGATGGCCTCAGCGATGCAAATGCATCGCTACGATCTGCAGTATCAGCTTTACACCCTGGCGCTGCACCGTTACCTGCGCCATCGCATGGCCGATTATCGCTATGAAGATCATTTTGGCGGCGTCATTTACCTGTTTCTGCGCGGCGTGGATGCTAACGACCCGCGTTCGGGTATCTTCAGCACCCGTCCGGCTGTGGAGTTGATTGAAAAGATGGATAACCTGTTTGCTGCAAGCACGGAGGAAGTAGCATGACGATGCAGGCGCTACTGCTGGACGCAATTGAACAACGTGCACTTCGCCACCTGGACGTACAATTTGCCATGATGGTGGCGGGCGAAGAGCCTGCCGTCATGCTTGCCGCGGCGATCCTGAGTAAAGATGCGGGAGAAGGGCATGTCTGTCTGCCGCTTTCACGTCTGGTGGTGGATGAGAAAATGCCGCCGGCTTTACAGGCGTGTTTCGCGCTTCTGGGTGAGGCAGTGGACTGGCAAGAAATATTACTCCGCTCGCCCGCCGTCAGCAGCGCCGATACCGGTACGCCAATGATTTTGACGGGTGAACGTTTGTATCTGAACCGGCTGTGGCGTAACGAACTGACGGTGGCGCGCTTCTTCAGCGAGACCAATACTCCGCTTCCGTGCGATGAAGCACTGCTCCGGCAAACGCTGGATACGCTGTTTACCTCTGACGACGAGACAGACTGGCAGAAAGTGGCGGCAGCAGTGGCGTTAACGCGGCGGATTTCGGTGATTTCGGGCGGGCCGGGCACCGGTAAAACGACCACCGTGGCTAAGCTGCTTGCCGCGCTGATTCAGTTATCGGGTGAGCAAAAGTGTCGTATCCGCCTGGCGGCACCCACCGGTAAAGCGGCTGCACGTCTGACGGAGTCGTTAGGCGGCGCGCTGCAAAAACTGCCGCTCACCGGGGAGCGGCTTGCGCTTTTCCCTAACGAAGCCAGCACGCTGCACCGCTTGCTCGGCGCGCAGCCGGGTAGCCAGCGTCTGCGCTACCATGCCGGTAACCCGCTGCATCTGGACGTGCTGGTGGTGGATGAAGCATCGATGATTGACCTGACGATGATGTCGCGTTTGATTGATGCGTTGCCGCCGCACGCGCGCGTCATTTTCCTCGGCGACCGCGATCAGCTTGCCTCCGTTGAGGCCGGGGCCGTGCTGGGCGATATCTGCACCTATGCCAGCCTGGGGTATACCGCTGAACGCGCTGAGGAGCTGGCGCGCCTGACCGGATGTTCGCTCGCGGCTGAGAACCATTTACTTGCGGGGGCGCTGCGCGACAGCCTGTGTTTACTGCAAAAAAGCTACCGTTTTGGCAGCGACTCCGGCATTGGTCAGCTTGCGGCGGCGGTGAACCGGGGCGACCGGCACGCTACCTGTGCGGTATTTGACGGTACCTTTACCGATATTGAGAAAAAATCGCTGCAAACCGGGGAAGAGTATCAGGCGATGCTGGATGACGCCCTGCTGGGGTACCAACATTTTCTGACGGGCGTACAGCAGCAAAGCACGCCGGAGCAGGTCATTGCCGCGTTTGGCGAATACCAGCTGCTCTGCGCGTTGAGGGAAGGGCCCTTTGGCGTCAGCGGCCTGAACGACAGGCTGGAACAGCTGCTGGCGCAAAAGCGTAAAATCAACCGTACTCCGCACTCGCGCTGGTATGAAGGCCGGCCGGTGATGATCTCCCGCAACGACAGCGCGCTGGGGTTGTTTAACGGGGATATCGGGATTGCGCTCGATCGCGGGCAGGGGCTCCGCGTCTGGTTCCAGATGCCGGACGGTAGCGTGAAGTCCTTCCAGCCGAGCCGTTTGCCCGAGCATGAAACTGCCTGGGCGATGACGGTGCATAAATCCCAGGGTTCTGAGTTTAACCATGCGGCACTTATCCTGCCCACACAGCTTTCCCCCGTCGTTACCCGCGAGCTGATCTATACCGCCATTACGCGCGCGCGTCAGCGCCTGTCGCTGTATACCGATGAACGGGTGCTGGTACAGGCGATTGCCACCCGCACGGAGCGCCGAAGCGGGCTGAGCGCGATATTTGACTCCCTCTGAACGACGCCGGCAAAGAAAGGATTACCCCAGGTCGGCCATCAGCACTTTCGAACGGCGCTGATAGTTGTACATCTCTTTCTTCGTTTCCGGCAGAGAATCAATATCCACCGGCGTGAACCCGCGCTCCTGGAACCAGTGAATGCTGCGCGTCGTCAGGACGAACAGCTTGCTCAGCCCCATCTGACGCGCCTGTGCCGCCACGCGCTCAAGCAGCATTTCGCCGCGTGAAGAGCTGCGGTAATCCGGGTGCACCGCCACGCAGGCCATTTCTCCGATTTTCTCTTCCGGGAACGGATAGAGGGCGGCGCAGGCAATGGTCAGGTTATCGCGCTGGATAATGGTGAATTTGTCGATCTCCATCTCCAGCTGCTCGCGGGAGCGACGAACCAGAATACCCTGCTGTTCCAGCGGACGGATCAGCTCCAGAATGCCGCCGATATCGTTGATGGTCGCGCGGCGAATCTGCTCCGCACTTTCCATCACAATCTGGGTGCCAATACCGTCGCGGGAGAACAGCTCCTGCAGCAGAGCTCCGTCTTCCTGATAGCTGATCAGGTGACTACGGCGCACGCCGCTGCGGCAGGCCTTCACGGCGCCACGCAGGAAGCGGACGGTGCCGGAGTGGTAATCCCCTTCGGCTTCCAGCGCTTCAACGCGGGCCTGCGCTTCATTCGGGAAGAGTTCCGGCACAATCACCCCTTCATCGTTTACGACGCCCTGGGAGGAGCAAAACCCAATCATTTTTTCCGCCTTCAGCTTGATCGCCAACTGGGTGGCAATCTCTTCGGACGTCAGGTTAAAGCTTTCACCGGTTACGGAAACCGCCACCGGCCCCATCAGGACAATGGCACCGCTGTCGAGCTGACGGTGAATGGCCTCTTCATCAATACGACGAATGCGGCCGCTGTGGCAGTAATCTACGCCATCGTCCACGCCGAGCGGCTGGGCAATGATAAAGTTGCCGCTCACGACGTTGATATGCGCGCCCTGTAGCGGCGTGTTGTTCAGGCTCATCGACAGGCGAGCGGTGATATCCAACTGCAGCAGACCCGCCGCCTGCTTCACCAGCTCCAGGGTTTTGGCATCCGTGACGCGGGTATGTTTGTGGTAAATCGGCTCGTGGTGGTGAGCGGCCAGGTTGGCGTCGATCTGTGGGCGCGCGCCATAGACCACCACCAGGCGGATCCCGAGGCTGTGCAGCAGGCCAATGTCATTGACGATGCTGGAAAAATTTTCATGCTCAATGGCTTCGCCGCCCAGCATGATGACAAACGTTTTTCCCCGGTGGGCGTTGATATAGGGAACAGAATGGCGGAATCCCTGGACCAGTTCGGTTCTACGTTCCTTCACCATGGCACAACCCTTAATGAATGTTTATTCGTAATTTATGTATTTTTATTCGATTGTGGGCGCGTGTGCAAGTGCAAATTTTCTGCGACCTACAGAAATTAATAAGTAATCCGTGCGTTAACGTATGATTGTTTACCCTTTTATAGATGACAGTTTATGCGTCATTCGTTAAAGTTTTCGGTCAATCTGCACTTTTGTATATCAGTTTGTTTTCTTGCTCGGGAGAAGCATGTCGGGATCCAATTCAGCAATAAGCCGCCGCCGTTTGTTAAAAGGGGCCGGGGCAATGTGGTTGCTTAGCGTCAGCCAGGTCGGTCTTGCCGCCACGAGTCAGGTGGTGGCGGTGCGCGTCTGGCCGTCGTCGACCTATACGCGCGTGACGGTTGAATCCAATCGCGTGCTGAAATATAAGCAATTTGCCCTCAGCAACCCTGAACGCGTGGTGGTGGATCTCGAAGGGGTGAACCTCAACTCCGTGCTGAAAGGCATGGCGGCGCAGATCCGCGGTGACGATCCGTTTATTAAATCGGCGCGCGTCGGTCAGTTTGATCCGCAAACCGTGCGCATGGTGTTTGAGCTTAAGCAGAACGTTAAGCCGCAGCTGTTCGCCCTGGCGCCCGTCGCGACGTTTAAAGAGCGTCTGGTGATGGATCTTTACCCGGCGAATGCGACGGATATTCAGGATCCGCTTCTCGCCCTGCTGGAGGATTACAACAAAGGCGATCTTCAGCGTCAGGTGCCGCCTGCGCAAAGCGGCCCGCAGCCCGGGAAAGCAGGGCGCGATCGTCCGATTGTGATCATGCTCGATCCCGGCCACGGCGGCGAAGACTCCGGTGCGGTGGGGAAATACCATACGCGTGAAAAAGACGTGGTGCTGCAAATTGCCCGTCGTCTGAAGGCGTTAATTGATAAAGAGGGCAATATGCGCGCCTACATGACGCGCAATGAGGATGTCTTTATCCCGCTGAAGGTGAGGGTGGCGAAAGCGCAGAAGCAGCGTGCCGATCTGTTCGTCTCGATCCATGCGGATGCCTTTACCAGCCGCCAGCCGAGCGGCTCGTCGGTGTTTGCGCTCTCAACCAAGGGTGCGACCAGTACCGCGGCGCGATACCTTGCGGACACCCAGAACGCCTCGGACCTGATCGGTGGCGTGAGCAAAAGCGGCGACCGCTACGTCGACCACACCATGTTCGACATGGTGCAGTCCCTGACCATTAACGACAGCCTGAAGTTTGGTAAAGCGGTGCTGGGCAAGCTGGGGAACATCAATAAGCTGCACAAAAACAGCGTTGAGCAGGCCGGGTTTGCGGTGCTGAAGGCACCGGATATCCCGTCCATTCTGGTAGAAACCGCGTTTATCAGTAACGTTGAAGAAGAGCGTAAGCTCAAGACGGCAAAGTTCCAGCAGGAGGTGGCGGAGTCGATTCTGGCGGGGATACGGGCGTATTTCTCAGACGGGGCGACGCTGGCGCGGCGCGGGTAGGTTTTTAGCCGGGTGAAATGCCCGGCAAATTCACAAACGACAGATACAAAAAAACACCCTTAAGGGTGTTTATTGTTTTTAGAAGTGTTGGTTGCGGGGGCCGGATTTGAACCGACGACCTTCGGGTTATGAGCCCGACGAGCTACCAGGCTGCTCCACCCCGCGGCACCGTACTTCTTATCTTTTCTAAAATTTGATTGGTTGCGGGGGCCGGATTTGAACCGACGACCTTCGGGTTATGAGCCCGACGAGCTACCAGGCTGCTCCACCCCGCGTCACCGTACTGCTTATACTTCATCAAATTTTAATTGGTTGCGGGGGCCGGATTTGAACCGACGACCTTCGGGTTATGAGCCCGACGAGCTACCAGGCTGCTCCACCCCGCGTCCGTGGAAGCGCACTATACTCGGATAGGTTTGTGATGCAACCCCTTTTTCACATAAATCATTAACTTTGTATGTAAAGTGAACGGCATTGCGACATTTAGACTATTTTTTGCTCTGAATTTGCCAAAGGGCATGCGATCGCATTTCATTCGCTTTGTCGGTTTGTTATCTTCATCACGCGGAAATGGGCAACTTAAAGACGAGATATAATGAAAGGACGTTGGGCGAAGTATCTGATGGCGGGCGCAATGGTAGCGATTCTTGCGGCCTGTTCTTCCAAACCGACCGATCGCGGTCAGCAGTATAAAGACGGGAAGTTATCCCAGCCTTTCTCTTTAGTTAATCAGCCTGACGCCGTTGGCGCGCCGATCAACGCCGGTGATTTCTCCGAGCAGGTCTACCAGATCCGCAATGCGTCGCCGCGTCTGTATAGCTCACAGAACAATGTTTATAGCGCGGTACAGGACTGGCTGAAGGCGGGCGGCGATACGCGCAACATGCGCCAGTTTGGTATTGATGCCTGGCAAATGGAAGGGGCGGATAACTACGGCAACGTCCAGTTCACCGGCTATTACACGCCCGTGGTTCAGGCGCGACACACGCGCCAGGGCGAGTTCCAGTACCCTATCTACCGTATGCCGCCAAAACGCGGCCGTCTGCCGTCCCGCGCCGAAATCTACGCCGGTGCGCTGAGCGAAAACTACGTCCTGGCCTACAGCAACTCCCTGATGGATAATTTCATCATGGACGTGCAGGGCAGCGGCTACATTGATTTTGGCGACGGTTCACCGCTTAACTTCTTCAGCTATGCCGGGAAAAACGGCCATGCCTACCGCAGCATCGGTAAGGTGCTGATTGACCGCGGCGAAGTGAAAAAAGAAGATATGTCGATGCAGGCGATCCGCGAGTGGGGCGAAAAGCACAGTGAAGCCGAGGTGCGCGAGCTGCTGGAGCAGAACCCATCGTTCGTCTTCTTCAAGCCGCAAAACTTCGCCCCGGTGAAAGGGGCCAGCGCCGTGCCGCTGATTGGCCGCGCGTCGGTGGCATCGGATCGTTCTATCATTCCTGCGGGTACCACGCTGCTGGCGGAAGTCCCTCTGCTCGACAACAACGGCAAGTTCAACGGCAAATATGAGCTGCGTCTGATGGTAGCCCTGGATGTGGGCGGAGCGATTAAGGGCCAGCACTTTGATATCTATCAGGGCATTGGCCCGGATGCTGGTCACCGTGCAGGCTGGTATAACCACTACGGACGCGTATGGGTGCTGAAGGCCGCGCCGGGCACCGGAAACGTATTCAGCGGCTGATTGTGGTATTCTGAGCGCAATACGGATTACTGTTCAGGGTGAGGAAAACCTCACCCTTTTTACATCTGAGGTTTTATGTCTGTGGTAATCAGCGATGCCTGGCGCCAGCGTTTTGGCGGCACGGCACGTCTCTATGGTGAAAAAGCCCTGCAGCTGTTTGCGGATGCGCACGTCTGCGTCGTGGGCATTGGCGGTGTCGGCTCCTGGGCGGCGGAAGCGCTGGCGAGAACCGGGATTGGCGCAATCACGCTGATTGATATGGATGACGTTTGTGTGACCAACACTAACCGTCAGATCCACGCCCTGCGTGATAACGTCGGCCTGGCGAAGTCCGAGGTGATGGCGGAGCGCATTCGCCTCATTAATCCGGAGTGTCGGGTGACGGTGATCGACGACTTTGTGACGGCAGATAACGTCGCGGAGTACATGAGCAAAGGCTACAGCTATGTGATTGACGCCATCGACAGCGTGCGGCCTAAAGCGGCGCTGATCGCATACTGCCGTCGTTACAAGGTGCCGCTGGTCACGACTGGTGGCGCGGGCGGGCAAATCGATCCCACGCAGATCCAGGTTGCCGATCTGGCGAAAACAATTCAGGATCCGCTGGCTGCCAAGCTGCGTGAACGCCTGAAGAGCGACTTCAATGTGGTGAAGAACAGCAAGGGCAAGCTGGGCGTCGACTGCGTGTTCTCCACCGAAGCGCTGGTCTACCCGCAGGCGGATGGTTCAGTTTGTGCGATGAAAAGCACAGCGGAAGGGCCAAAACGCATGGACTGCGCGTCAGGCTTTGGGGCGGCCACCATGGTAACCGCCTCTTTTGGCTTTGTGGCGGTCTCTCACGCCCTGAAGAAGATGATGGCGAAGGCGGAACGTCAGGCCTGAGCCTGACGTGCGGCGTCCAGCACCGCGTCGCTGAGCGCGATCAGGCCCTGACCGCGCGAGGCGCTAAGCTGCGCGCGCAGCCCCAGTTCGTCGAACAGCGCCAGCGGCGAGTGCGTTAACAATTCCGCCGCGCTTTTCCCTTCAATGGCGGTTAACAGGACCGCCAGCAGGCCCCGGACGATGCGCCCTTCGCTGTCGCCGAAGAAATGCAGCTTCTCGCCGGAGACGCTCACGCCCAGCCAGACGCGGTTTTCACAGCCCACAATTTCTTTCGCCTGCGCTTTAAGATCGTCGGAAAGAGCTGGGAGCTGTTTACCCAGCAGGATCAGCTGACGATATTTATCTTCCCACTGCTGGAGCGGGGCGAAGGTCTGTTTTAAGGTCTCTTCAGTGATGACCGTGCCAAACGGATGTCCGGCTAAAGCAGCGCTAGTCATTAATCCACCAGTATTTCAAGGGCGCGGTCAACGGCGCTAACCAGCGCGTCGACATCGCTTTGGGTATTATAGGGCGCAAACGAGGCGCGCAGCGTACCGCTGACGCCGAGCGCCGCCAGCAGCGGCTGGGCGCAGTGCTGTCCTGCGCGCAGGGCAATGCCGTACCCGGCCAGCAGCGTCACCATATCGCTATGATGCACGCCAGCAAAATCAAAGGCGAGCAGGCTGGAATCCTGAACGCGGAACGAGCGGAAACCCGGGCGTTTTTTCAGTTCTTCCTCAGCCAGCGTCGCCAGTCCTCGGCTCCAGCTTTCCGCCTGAACCGCGTCCGTTTCCGCCAGCCATTCAAGTGCGGCGCTGAGGCCGATGACCCCGGCCACGTTCGGCGTGCCCGCTTCCAGACGGTAAGGCACCTCCTGCGTTTTAAAACCGTCGAAGGTCACTTCGGTAATCATTTTGCCGCCGCCGAGCCACGGCGTCATTTTTGCCAGCAGTTCTGGCTTACCGTACAGCGCGCCAATCCCGGTTGGCCCGTAGAGTTTGTGTCCGGAGAAGGCGTAGAAGTCGATATCCAGCGCCTGCACATCAGCGGGGAAATGAACCACGCCCTGAGCACCGTCGACCATCACCACCACGCCGCTGGCATGGGCAATCTCAATGGCGCGAGCCAGATCCGGACAGCCGCCGGTGACGTTGGACATCTGCCCCAGCGCCAGAATACGGCTGCGGGGGGTAATCAGCTCAGGGAGACGGGCCACGTCAGGCAGAAAGTCTGCACTCAACGGGAGCTTAATAACGCGCGCGCCCGTTTGCTCAGCCACCATCAGCCACGGCACCAGGTTAGCGTGGTGCTCTGCTTCGCTGACAATGATCTCGTCCCCTGGCTGCAGCAGCGGGCGGGCATAACTCTGGGCCACCATATTGATGGCTTCGGTCGTGCCGCGCGTCCAGACGATATTTTTCCCGCTTTCGGCATTGATCAAGCGTGCAACCTGATCGCGTGCGGCTTCATAGCGCGCGGTCAGGCGCTGCGCTTCGGCAAACTGGCTGCGATGTACGTTGCCGGCGCTCAGGCTGTAGAACTGCTGCGTGGCCTCGATCACCGCCTGGGGCTTCAGGGCCGTGGCGGCGCTATCAAGATAAATACCGGCATCGGCCAGCGCCGGAAACTGTGCGCGAAACTGCGCAGGACTGAAAGCGTTCATGGAATTCCTCGTGTCGATAGAGAGATCGTCGCGCAATTTCTGCGGCAGGGCAAGGAGGTTGATATCTATCAGATTTGTCTGCTTATCCTGGCGACCTCGAAAAAGCAGGTTATGCTAAATAGTGTTAGGCGGATGTTTTAGCCTGTTATAAATCGAGGTTTGAATAGCATTAATTGCTAAAGGAGAATAATCATGAATAAGACAGCTGCAATCATTTCTGCCTGTGCGTTTACTTTTGCCCTGAGCGCCTGTTCTGGTAACAACTACGTGATGCACACAAACGATGGTCGTTCTATCGTTTCGGAAGGGAAACCGACTACCGATAACGATACCGGGATGATTTCGTACAAAGATGCTAACGGGAACAAGCAGCAGATCAACCGCACGGACGTGAAAGAGATGAAAGAGATCGAGCATTAACCGATCGCAGGCGAAAAAAAAGCACCGCAAATTGGCGGTGCTACATTAATCACTATGGACAGACAGGGTAAATGTACAGGAAGTGAAAAATTGGTAGCGTTGCTACCGTGGTCTGAATCGCAGACCAATTGCAAACACAACAACACAACATCACAACCGTAAGCCAAAAGCCCTTCAGAACACGCATTCCGAAAAAAGCTCTTCGTTCCGGCTCAGGAAGTGCCGCCACTATAGGTATTTGCTGGTAGTTCCTCAACGGACAAATTATAATGGCTCAGATAAAAAAAACTAATAGGTTAAACGTTGTTTCCTGTTTGTTAAATTCCGTTAACATCTAAGCCAGATAACCATGTCAAAGCGATTGCCACCCCTTAATGCATTACGCGTTTTTGATGCAGCAGCACGTCACCTGAGCTTCACCCGTGCGGCAGATGAGCTTTTTGTGACACAGGCCGCAGTAAGTCACCAAATCAAGTCCCTGGAGGATTTCCTGGGCCTTAAGCTGTTCCGCCGACGCAATCGTTCCTTGCTGCTGACCGAAGAGGGGCAGAGCTATTTTCAGGATATTAAAGAGATTTTTTCCCAGCTCACGGAAGCCACGCGTAAGCTGCAGGCACGCAGTGCAAAAGGTGCCCTGACTGTTAGTTTATTGCCCAGTTTTGCCATTCAGTGGCTGGTGCCTAGACTCTCAAGCTTTAACTCAGCTTATCCGGGGATCGACGTTCGAATCCAGGCGGTGGATCGTCAGGAAGACAAGCTGGCCGATGATGTGGATGTCGCCATTTTTTATGGTCGCGGCAACTGGCCGGGCTTGCGTGTCGAGAAATTATACGCAGAATATCTGCTGCCGGTCTGTTCGCCTCTGCTTTTAACAGGCGACAAGGCGCTGAAAACACCCGCTGACCTGGCGCAGCATACGCTTTTACATGATGCCTCTCGCCGCGACTGGCAAACTTATACCCGTCAATTAGGTCTTAGTCATATAAACGTGCAGCAGGGCCCCATTTTTAGCCATAGTGCGATGGTGCTACAGGCTGCCATTCACGGACAGGGCGTGGCATTGGCGAACAACGTGATGGCGCAGTCCGAAATTGAGGCAGGCCGTCTGGTTTGCCCTTTTAATGATGTACTGGTCAGCAAGAATGCATTTTATCTGGTTTGTCATGACAGTCAGGCAGAACTGGGTAAAATAGCCGCCTTCCGGCAGTGGATACTGGCGAAAGCGGCAAGCGAGCAAGAAAAATTCCGCTTCAGGTATGAACAATAACGTTTGTGTGCCGGGCACGCATTAATTCAGGACTTAAACATGACCAGCCGATTCATGCTGATTTTTGCCGCGGTGAGTGGCTTTATTTTTGTTGCACTGGGCGCCTTTGGCGCGCACGTATTGAGCAAGTCTTTGGGCGCCGTCGAGATGGGCTGGATCCAGACCGGCCTTGAATACCAGGCGTTTCATACGCTGGCTATTTTTGGGCTGGCGGTAGCGATGCAGCGCCGGATAAGCATCTGGTTTTACTGGAGTAGCGTATTTATGGCGCTGGGTACCGTGCTGTTTAGCGGCAGCCTTTACTGTCTGGCCCTCTCGCATTTGCGCCTGTGGGCGTTTGTTACACCTGTCGGCGGCGTGAGCTTCCTGGCGGGTTGGGTATTAATGTTTATCGGAGCTATCCGTCTGAAACGCAAGGGCGTTGTTCATGAATAAGGTTGTTTTATATTGTCGCCCGGGGTTTGAGAAAGAGTGCGCCGCGGAAATTACCGATAAAGCGGCGAAGCGCGAAGTCTTCGGCTTTGCTCGCGTAAAAGAAAATGCGGGCTATGTGGTATTCGAGTGTTATCAGCCTGAAGACGCCGACAAGCTGGCGCGCGAGCTGCCGTTCAGCTCGCTGATTTTCGCCCGCCAGATGTTCGTCGCGGGTGAGTTGCTGAAAGATCTTCCGCCGGAAGATCGCATCACGCCGATTGTGGGCATGCTGCAGGGCGTGGTGGAGAAGGGCGGCGACCTGCGCGTTGAGGTTGCCGATACCAACGAAAGCAAAGAGCTGATGAAGTTTTGCCGTAAGTTCACCGTGCCGCTGCGCGCAGCGCTGCGTGACGCGGGCATACTGACAAACTACGAAACGCCGAAGCGTCCGGTGGTGCATATCTTCTTTATCGCTCCGGGCTGCTGCTATGCGGGCTATTCGTACACCAATAACAATTCGCCATTCTTTATGGGCATCCCGCGCCTGAAGTTCCCGGCAGATGCGCCGAGCCGTTCAACCCTGAAGCTGGAAGAGGCGTTTCACGTCTTTATCCCGGCAGATGAGTGGGACGAGCGTCTGGCTAACGGCATGTATGCCGTCGACCTTGGCGCGTGCCCGGGTGGCTGGACCTATCAGCTGGTGAAACGC
This sequence comes from Enterobacter cloacae complex sp. 385G4, assembly GCF_057320665.1. NCBI lineage: Bacteria > Pseudomonadati > Pseudomonadota > Gammaproteobacteria > Enterobacterales > Enterobacteriaceae > Enterobacter > Enterobacter cloacae complex sp. 385G4. The sequence continues at coordinate 103,213 of NZ_JBXWDD010000007.1, read as the reverse complement.
AACATGTGGGTGTCGTCTGTGGATAACGGCCCAATGGCGCAAAGCCTGATGGACACCGGACAGGTCACCTGGCTGCGAGAAGACGGTTTCCGCTATCACCCAACCCGCAACAACATCTCGTGGATGGTGTGCGACATGGTGGAGAAGCCGGCGAAAGTGGCCGCGCTGATGGCCTCCTGGCTGGTGAACGGCTGGTGCCGTGAGACCATTTTCAACCTCAAGCTGCCGATGAAAAAGCGCTACGAGGAGGTATCCCAGAACCTGGCCTATATTCAGGCACAGCTGGATGAGCACGGTATTAACGTGGAGATCCAGGCGCGTCAGTTGTACCACGACCGCGAAGAGGTGACGGTACACATCCGTCGCTGGTGGGCGGCTGTAGGCGGACGTCGCGACGAGCGATAGTGCGTGCTTTGTTTTGCCCGGTGGCGCTGCGCTTACCGGGCCTACAAAACGGTGTTGACGTTTTAACGTTCTAACCGCAACTGCTGTAAATTCCCGTCCAGCTGTAAATCTGTCTGTAGCGTCGCCACCTCGCGGCAGATAAACGCCATCTCTTTATGCGCCTCCAGCTTCTTGCGCCACTTTTCTGGCACCTCATCCAGACGGGCGTAAATCCCTTCCAGACTCTGAAAATCGGTCAGCAACTGGGCGGCGCTCTTTGGTCCAATACCGGCGACACCTGGAACCTTAGAGCTGCTGATGCCTGCCAGACCCCAATAATCCGGCAGTTGCTCAGGCAAGACGCCGAACTCGCTGGCAATAAACGGCGCGTCCAGCCAGCGTTTTTGAAAATAGTCGCGAATGCGGATAGTTGGGGAGAGCAGCTGGCAGTAGCCTTTGTCAGTTGAAACGATAGTGGCCTGATGCCCGGCACTTGCCACTTTTACGGCCAGGGTGGCCGCGAGATCGTCGGCTTCATTGCCCTGTGCACCCCAGCAGGGGACGCCACGCTGCTCAAAGGCGGCACGCAGGGCGGGCATTTCGGCATGCAGATCGTCCGGCATCGGTGCGCGTCCGGCTTTGTAGTCGGGCAGGCGCTGATGTCGCCAGCCGCTGTTGCGCGCTTCGTCATCAAACACGGCCACGACGTGCGTCGGCTCGCTGTGGCGAATAAGCTGCTCCAGCGCGTGCAGGCAGGTGTCCTTGCAGGGCGTGCCTTGTACCGCATGGATTCGGCGAATCAGATTGAGCGCGTCGACGATAAGCAAATGAACAGCCACAGATATTCTCCCTTAAATCTAATGGGTAAAGGGTATCACTGTCGGCAGGATGAAACGAATAGCGTGAGGGAAAACAGGAAGAAGCCTCGCAAAACGAGGCTTCCTGAGAGGCTTAATCGCAGGTTACGATCTTCATCGCCAGGCCGCCGCGAGAGGTTTCGCGGTATTTGGCGTTCATATCTTTACCGGTTTCGTACATGGTTTCGATAACTTTATCGAGACAGACGCGCGGCTCACTGGTGCGGCGCAGCGCCATACGCGCCGCGTTCACCGCCTTGACGGAGGCGATGGCGTTACGCTCGATGCACGGCACCTGTACCTGTCCGGCAACCGGATCGCAGGTTAGCCCCAGGTTATGTTCCATGCCGATTTCCGCAGCGATGCAGACCTGCGCCGGGCTTGCGCCCAACAGTTCCGCCAGGCCCGCCGCCGCCATGGAACATGCCACGCCGACTTCGCCCTGACAGCCTACTTCCGCACCGGAAATGGAGGCGTTCATCTTGTACAGAGAACCAATCGCGCTGGCGACCAGCAGGTAGCGCGCCAGGGAGTTAGCGTTCACTTCACGGATAAACTTGTCGTAGTACGCCAGCACGGCCGGAACGATACCGCAGGCACCGTTGGTTGGTGCCGTGACGACGCGGCCCCCTGCGGCGTTCTCTTCGTTCACCGCCAGGGCGAACATGTTGATCCAGTCGACGACGGCCATCGGGTCCGTTGTCGTTTTGTCGGTGCTCACCAGCATACGACGCAGCGCCGCCGCACGACGCGGTACGCGAAGCTTGCCCGGCAGAACGCCTTCGGTGGTGATCCCGCGCTCAATGCCGCCGCGCATCACTTCCCAGACGCTAGCGAAGTGCTGTTCCAGCTCCTCTTTGCTGTGAAGGGCCAGCTCGTTTTTCATCATCAGGCCGGAGAGGGAAAGCCCCGTCTCCTGGCAGTGGCGCTGGAGATCTGCCGCGGTTTTGTACGGATACGGCACCTCAACAGAAGAGGTGGTGGTTTGACCAAAGTGGTCTTCGTCGACGATAAAGCCGCCGCCGATGGAGTAATACGTCTGGCTGTAAACCGCTTTGTCGCCGGCCAGCGCGGTAATGCGCATGCCGTTTTCGTGCAGCGACAGGTTGTCCGCATGGAAATTCATGCAGTGGTCAACCGGGAATTCAACCTCATGCTCACCGTTTGCCAGCAGCAAACGACCGTGGGTGTTCACGTCCTGGATGAAGCCAGGGATCGCGTCAATATCAACGGTATCCGGCAGATTTCCCGCCAGGCCCATGATAATGGCGATATCGGTATGGTGGCCTTTCCCGGTCAGGGAAAGCGAGCCGTACACATCGACAACCACGCGGGTGATGTCGTGCAGAATGCCGCGTGCAATCAAGTCATCCGTGAACTGCTTACCGGCTTTCATTGGTCCGACGGTGTGAGAGCTGGAAGGACCAATACCGATTTTGAAAATATCGAATACGCTAATCATGATGCGTCCATTGCTTTCAGTCAGAGGGGGAGGAGTGCGCCGCCCGAAGGCGGCGCGGGCGTTCATCAGAACATGGTGTACAGGGAGTAGAAGATCGCAGAGATAGCGATAAGGCCCATGATAACCACAAACACGTTGCTGACCTGGCCGCTGTACTTGCGCATGGCAGGCACTTTCTGAATTGCGTACATCGGCATCAGGAACAGAATCATCGCGATAACCGGGCCACCCAGGGTTTCAATCATGCCCAGGATGCTTGGGTTCAGGGTCGCTACCGCCCAGGTGGTGAGCAGCATGAACAGTGCAGTGATTTTGTTCAGCTTGTTGATTTCAATGCTCTTGCCTTTACCGCGCAGAGATTTAATCACCATACCGTTGAAGCCTTCACGCGCGCCCAGGTAGTGGCCCAGGAAGGATTTGGTGATGGCGATCATCGCGATGATCGGTGCCATCCACGCAATCAGCGGTGCGTTAAAGTGGTTCGCCAGGTAAGACAGAATAGAGATGTTCTGTTCTTTCGCTGCCGCCAGATCCGCCGGGGAGAGGCTCAGTACGCAGCTGAAGACGAAGAACATCACGGTCAGCACCATCATCACGTGAGCGCGGGCCAGGATGCTGGAGCACTTCTTCTCTGCACCATTACCGTACTCTTCGCGTTTCGCCACGGCGAAAGAGGAGATGATTGGGGAGTGGTTGAAGGAGAAGACCATTACCGGGATCGCCAGCCACAGGGTCATCAGCAGGCCGTTACCGGTCGCAGACGCGCTGCTCAGGGACAGGGTTTCCAGCGCTGCACCGTTCCACTGTGGAATCAGGTAGCAGGCCAGCAGCATCAGCGCAGCCACAAACGGGAAGACCAGCACGCTCATGGCCTTAACAATCATCTGCTCGCCGAAGCGCACGATGGTCATCATGCCGACGATCAGGATCAGAGACAGAATGGCACGCGGTGGCGGCGTCATGTGCAGCTGGTGCGTCATGAAGCTTTCAACGGTGTTGGTGATCGCCACGCTGTAGACGAGCAGGATTGGGTAAATCGCGAAGAAGTAGAGCAGGGTAATCAGTTTACCTGCGCCAACGCCGAAATGTTCTTCAACCACTTCGGTGATGTCTTCGCCCGGGTTTTTACCGGACAGCACGAAGCGGGTCAGACCGCGGTGTGCGAAGTAGGTCATCGGGAAGGCGATGATGGCCATGATGATCAGCGGAATCAGACCGCCGACGCCTGCGTTGATAGGAAGGAACAGTACACCAGCGCCGATTGCCGTGCCGTAAAGGCCCAGCATCCACATGGTATCCGTTTTGCGCCAACCACTTCGGGATTCAATCGAAGCAACGGTGCTGGTTTGAGTGGTTTCCATCTGTATCTCCTGGAGGAAGCAAATTGTCAGGTTTTTAGTCAAATCCGATGAAAAAGTGCCTGACGGTAATATGAAATTCGTTCAGTGACGGTTTTTTAATAATTTTCGCCCGTAACTATTGGCGGGCGGAAAGATACATTCTCGTTATGAATCTATCAGTGATCGCGATCCCAAATGCAATAATCCACTTATGATGTGGGCATCTTTAGACCATTTATCTGTTAAAAAAACATCAAATAGAATTTACGGGCGCGAAGGCTACCACCAACGACATGTGGGCTAAAAGAGCGGCCCGCAATATAGGTGTCTTCCGCTGTAAAGATATGGCTTTTTAGGATTTTCTTGCGGGTAATTTAGTTTAAGGCTGATAAATTACGGTTGTTAAATGGAGGTAATCGATTGCGTTCGCCGTAAGTTTGTTAAAGTTATAAGTGAGGCCTATGAATTGATTCGCTAATAAAAAAGCCGGGACCCGCTACAGGGTGCCCCGGCTTTGAGAAGAAGAAACTGAGCGTTACGTGCAGATTTCGTAGCACGGAATGTAGGCTGAACCCGGCAACTTCATGCGGTGTTGAGCCACAAAGCCCTGAAGCATGTCGTCCATACGGCGCATCATCTCCGGGTCGCCGTGGATCTTGTACGGACCATACTGCTCAATCGCGCGGATGCCCATCTCCTTCACGTTGCCCGCCACAATCCCGGAGAAGGCGCGACGCAGGTCGGCGGCCAGCACTTCCACCGGCTGGTCCGGGTAGAGTTTCAGGTTCGCCATATTTTCATGGGTCGGCTCGAACGGGATCTGCAGGTCAGGCGCAATACGGATTGACCAGTTAAAGCTGTACGCATCACCGGTATCACGACGATTCTCTTTCACCAGCGGCATCGCTTTTTTCATCTGGCGCGCCACTTCCGCCGCATCATCAATGATGATGCGATAGTGACGACGCGCGGCTTCTCCCAGCGTATGCACGATAAACTCGTCCAGCACGCGGAAGTAGTCGGCGCTCTCTTTCGGGCCGGTCAGGATCAGTGGCAGAACCTGATCTTTGTTGGCCGGGTTCATCAGAATCCCCAGCAGATAGAGCAGCTCTTCCGCCGTTCCCACGCCGCCCGGGAAGATGATAATCCCGTGAGCGATACGAACAAACGCCTCAAGACGCTTCTCGATATCCGGCATGATAATCAGCTCATTGACCAGCGGGTTAGGCGGCTCAGCGGCGATGATTGACGGCTCGGTCATGCCGATAAACCGCCCCTCTTTGTAACGCTGCTGCGCATGACCCACGGCTGCACCTTTCATTGGTGCTTCCATTGCACCCGGACCACAGCCGGTACAGATATTCAGCTCGCGCAGGCCAAGCTGCGTTCCGACCCGACGGGCATAGAGATATTCGGTTTCGTTAATCGAGTGGCCGCCCCAGCAGACGACCATGTTTGGTGCTTCGCCAACGTGCAGGGCGCGGGCGTTGCGCAGAATAGAGAACACCAGGTTGGTGATATGAACGGAGCTTTCCAGGTCGAGATGCTGGAAGCGGCCCGCGTTGTGAATCTGCCCGTTAACAAACAGGATGTCGCGCAGGACGGCAAACAGGTTGGCCTGAAGGGAACGAATGATACGCCCGTCGACAAAGGCCTCTTCCGGCGGGTTGATCACTTCCAGTTTCACGCCACGCTCGCGGCGCAGCACGTTAATATCAAAGCTTTCGAAGCGGGACAGCAGTTCTTTACTGTTATCTGTCAGGCTTCCGGAGTTCAGTACGGCAAGTGAACAGTTACGAAACAGTTGATAAAGATCGCTGCTGGCCGTGCGTTTAAGCATGTCCACTTCCAGCTGCGACAACATATCCATTGAGCCAAGCGGGCTAATATGTGTAATCAAGTGAGCTCCTTATGGGACGATTATCGTCATTCCCTTTGATTACAATAGCCCTGGCACGTGACGTTTCACAACACTTCGGCGGAATACCGCACGCATATTGTGAAAATATTTATATTATTGACGCACCAGCCGGCCCGTTGCTGGCACAAAATCGGTGTTGGTGCGCCACGGGTTAATGTCCAGCCCGCCACGGCGGGTATAGCGCGCGTAAACGCTCAGTTTCTCCGGCTGGCAGAAACGCTGAATATCGTTAAAAATACGCTCCACGCACTGCTCGTGAAATTCGTTGTGATGGCGGAACGACACCAGATAGCGCAGCAGTTTTTCCCGGTCAATTTTCGGGCCGCGGTACTGGATCTGCACCGAACCCCAGTCCGGCTGGTGGGTAATCAGGCAGTTGGACTTCAGCAAATGGCTGACCAGCGTCTCTTCAACCACTTTTCCGCCCGCCGCGTTTTCGAGGTAATCGGCGCTGAATTCATAATTCTCCACCTCGATGTCCTGCTCGTCGATGCAGGTCCCGTGGAAGTGGGCAATGGGCTGTCCTTCCAGCTCATGCAGGCGGTATAACGAGACGGACACGTTCCCCTGCGCGCAGGCGGCTAAATCCCGCTCCAGCGTTTGCTGAACCTCGTCCCAGCTGTTGAATCGGGTCTGGTTGAAGCTGTTAAGATAGAGCTTAAAGCTTTTGGATTCCACCAGGTTCACGCTGGCATAGTCCAGCTCAACGTGGCCCACGGCCACCTGCGGCAGACCGCGCGCGTTAAGCCAGGAGAGTTCGTACAGCGTCCAGATATCGCCGCCGACAAACGGCAACGCGTCCGCATGCAGTCCAAGAGGATCGCGGTTCAGGCTGCGCGGCACGCCCTGCAGCAGGCTTGCATCGTAGGTATCGCGGTAATCGGTCGATTTACCCAGCGTTAGGCCGGTTAACGCCTGATGATTTTCGTAAGACATGTTTCATAGCCACTTTACAGGTACACTTATGGGCAGAGTTTATCCTGTCTTACAAGAAGAGAGAAATCGGTGGACATCGAAACTGCAAATGCCCTTACTACCTTCACAACCCGCTATTGCGACGCGTGGCATGAAAAGCACGGAACATGGCCGCAAAGCGCTGATTTATATGGCGTGCCGTCGCCGTGCATTATCTCTTCGCAGGATGACTATGTTATCTGGCAGCCGAAGCCCAATACCGCTGAGCAAAATGTAAATGCGGTTGAACGGGCTATAGACCTTGTGGTACAACCAGCGGTTCACGCGTTTTATGCCACGCAGTTTGCAGGGGATATGCCCGCGCGCTTGGGTGATTTGACGCTGACGCTGTTGCAGACCTGGAGCGAAGACGATCTGCAGCGTGTTCAGGAAAACCTGATTGGTCATCTGGTCACGCAAAAACGCCTTAAGCTTTCTCCGACGCTCTTTATTGCCACGCTGGACAGCGAACTGGATGTGATATCCGTCTGCAACCTGTCCGGGGAAGTGATTAAAGAGACCATCGGTACCCGCAATCGCGAAACTCTCGCCCCCTCTCTTGCGGATTTCCTTACCCGGCTTGAGCCACTTCTGTAATCCATGATGCTACGACGCGTGTGAGAGATCTCTTACAAGGTTTGTGAGAGATCGCTGGATCATTCAGTATTGCCTTATTTAATTCAGATTAATATCACTCTGTTTTTCAAAGAATTAGTTGTTCATCGCATCTTTTTTAGGGATTTCTTACGGCTTACAGTGCTGCAAGGGTGGGTTGTAAGACGAAGCGGAATAGCGGATTCTATCTCCGTCGACAGGACGCCGACACGAGAAACGAACATCAGGATGATGGCGTTTCTTACTCAGGACACGTCAGGATGGCGCTGCAGGAAGGCTTCAGGATGAAGCAAAAGGATAACGCAGGACGCGTAAGGGACACCTCCAGGAAGGAGAACGAGAACCGAACAGGATGGTCGGTGGGTCAGGAAGGCCAGGACGTTTCAGGATGAAACAAACACGTCAGGAAGATGTGTGCAGGATGCAAAAGGTATAAGGATGATCAGGCCTTCGGGCATCAGGAAAAGTTGTCACGGAAGAGCAGGGAGCACGAATTGTAGCTGGAATGCTGCGAAACGAACCGGGAGCACTGTTTTTACAGTGCTCCCTTTTTTATTTCTGTCTTCCGCAATGCTATGCTGCGCGCCGTTCACTTTTTCAGTTGAGGTTACTATGACGCAACACGATAGCGTTCGTGCTCAGTTGCACGCCATCGAAGCCCTTTTGCGCCAGCATCAGCTGTGGCAGGAGACCGCGCCGAATCCGGAAGCGTTTGCCAGTACCCAGCCATTCTGCCTGGATACGCTGGCACCGTTCGAGTGGCTTCAGTGGGTATTAATCCCGCGCATGCACGCGCTGCTGGAAGGCGGCCACCCTTTGCCGCAGGCGTTCGCCGTTTCTCCCTACTATGAAATGGCGCTCGAAGCGACGCACCCTGCTCGCGATGTGATGCTGGTTGAACTGGAAAAACTGGACGCCCTGTTTGCCGGTGAAGAGGCATGACGCTGGAAATCCTCTATCAGGACGAGTGGCTGGTGGCGGTGAATAAACCGTCTGGCTGGCTGGTGCACCGCAGCTGGCTGGATCGCGATGAGAAAGTGGTGGTGATGCAAACCGTGCGCGACCAGATTGGTCAGCATGTGTTTACCGCGCACCGCCTCGACAGACCGACTTCCGGCGTGCTGCTGATGGGGCTTTCCAGCGAGGCGGGCCGCCTGCTGGCTCAGCAGTTCGAACAGCACCAGATCCAGAAGCGCTACCACGCGATCGTGCGTGGCTGGCTGACCGAATCCGCCACGCTGGACTATCCGCTGGTGGAGGAGCTGGACAAAATCGCCGATAAATTTGCCCGCGATGACAAAGGCCCGCAGCCCGCGGTGACGGATTATCGCGGCATGGCGACAACGGAAATGCCGGTAGCAACCAGCAAATTCCCCACCACGCGCTACAGCCTGGTTGAGCTTTTGCCCAAAACCGGACGCAAGCACCAGCTTCGCCGCCATCTTGCGCACCTGCGCCACCCGATTATTGGCGACAGCAAGCACGGCGATCTGCGCCAGAACCGCAGCGCGGCAGAGCATTTTGGCTGTAACAGACTGATGCTGCACGCCAGCGAGCTTAGCCTGACTCACCCGTTTACCGGTGAAACACTGATTATTCGTGCCGGGCTGGACGACGTCTGGATGCAGGCGCTGTCACAGTTTGGCTGGCGGGGACAACTCCCCGAAAATGAAAGGGTTGAGTTTGCATCGGGCAACGTTCAGGATGAACGGTAAGCGCAATAATTACGGGAGCAAAGCATGGCTGAAGTAGGCATTTTTGTCGGCACAATGTACGGCAACTCGCTGCTGGTAGCGGAAGAGGCTGAGGCGATTTTGACAAGCCAGGGCCATAAAGCCACGGTCTATGAAGACCCGGAGCTGGCGGACTGGGAAAAGTATAAAGATAAATACATTCTGGTAGTGACCTCCACCACCGGTCAGGGCGATCTCCCGGACAGCATCGTGCCGCTTTTCCAGGGCATTAAAGATCGGCTTGGCTACCAGCCGGACGTTCACTACGGCATTATTGCCCTTGGCGATAGCTCTTACGCCAACTTCTGCGGCGGCGGCAAGCAGTTCGATGCGCTTCTTCAGGAACAGAGCGCCCAGCGCGTCGGCGAGATGCTGCTGATTGATGCCGGTGAGCATCCTGAACCCGAAAGCGAGTCGAACCCGTGGGTTGAACACTGGGCAACGCTTCTTAAATAGTTTCGTAGGCCGGGTAAGGCGTAGCCGCCACCCGGCAACAAAGCCGCATCAAATCCTCAATTCCGTGAAGTATCTTCCACTGCTTTGGGCTTATGCCTTAAACCACGTTCCCCACACTCCTCAATGTTGTGTTTCTGCACGGTGAGCGAACCTGTCACTCCTTCATATACTTTTCCGGTCACAATAAAACGGCTTCACGCCGTACTAAAACGACAAAACTTATCTCATTCTGATTACCCTACCGGTGCTGTACAGAATGAACAGGCGAAAGCTATGTTTCAGGAGTGCAACAATGAGTACATTAAGCCACGCAGCGAGCAGCGCTGAAAAGCGCACTAACGCCCGCTACTGGATAGTGGTGATGCTGTTTATCGTCACGTCCTTTAACTATGGTGACCGCGCCACGCTGTCGATTGCCGGCTCGGAGATGGCAAAAGACATCGGCCTTGATCCGGTGGGCATGGGTTACGTTTTCTCTGCATTCTCGTGGGCCTACGTCATCGGCCAAATTCCTGGCGGCTGGCTGCTGGACCGTTTTGGCTCTAAACGCGTCTATTTCTGGTCCATCTTTATCTGGTCTGCTTTTACCCTTTTGCAGGGTTTCGTCGATATCTTCAGCGGCTTTGGCATTATCGTGGCGCTCTTTACGCTGCGCTTTCTGGTAGGCCTGGCGGAAGCCCCTTCCTTCCCGGGCAACAGCCGCATTGTCGCGGCCTGGTTTCCTGCGCAGGAGAGGGGAACAGCGGTGGCAATTTTTAACTCTGCCCAGTATTTCGCGACGGTGATCTTTGCGCCCATTATGGGCTGGCTGACGCATGAGGTGGGCTGGTCGCACGTCTTCTTCTTTATGGGCGGGCTTGGGATCGTCATCAGCTTTATCTGGCTGAAAGTGATCCACGAACCGAATCAGCACCCTGGCGTGAACAAGAAGGAGCTGGAATACATTGCTGAGGGCGGGGCGCTGATCAATATGGATCAGAAATCTGACAAAGCAAAAGTCCCCTTCAGCCAGAAATGGGCGCAGATCAAGCAGCTCGTCGGCTCGCGCATGATGATCGGTATCTATCTCGGTCAGTACTGTATCAACGCCTTAACTTACTTCTTTATCACCTGGTTCCCGGTTTATCTGGTGCAGGCGCGCGGCATGTCGATCCTCAAAGCGGGGTTTGTTGCCTCGGTCCCGGCAATCTGCGGCTTCATCGGCGGCGTGCTTGGCGGGGTCATTTCCGACTGGCTGATGCGCCGCACGGGTTCGCTGAACATCGCGCGTAAAACGCCGATTGTGCTCGGCATGCTGCTCTCCATGACCATGGTGTTCTGTAACTACGTCAGTGCCGAGTGGATGATTATCGGCTTTATGGCGATGGCCTTCTTCGGCAAAGGGATTGGCGCGCTGGGCTGGGCGGTGATGGCGGATACGGCACCGAAAGAGATCAGCGGCCTGAGCGGCGGTCTGTTCAATATGTTCGGCAACGTTTCCGGGATTGTTACACCTATCGCTATCGGCTACATCGTCGGCACCACGGGGTCTTTCAACGGCGCGCTGATCTACGTTGGTGTGCATGCCCTGGTGGCGGTGCTGAGTTACCTGGTGCTGGTGGGCGATATTAAACGCGTTGAACTTAAACCTGTCGTGGAGCGCGGATGATGACAACACAATCAAGCCCTGTCGTCACGGAAATGAAAGTTATCCCGGTGGCCGGTCAGGACAGCATGCTGCTCAATATTGGCGGCGCGCATAACGCATGGTTTACCCGCAATATCGTGGTGCTGATCGATAGTGCAGGCAACACCGGGGTAGGTGAAGCCCCCGGCGGGGAAGTGATCTACCAGACCCTGGTAGAGGCTATTCCACAGGTCGTAGGCCAGGAAGTGGCTCGTCTGAACAAGGTGGTTCAGCGGGTGCATAAGGGCAATCAGTCGGCGGACTTTGATACCTTCGGCAAGGGCGCGTGGACGTTTGAACTGCGCGTCAATGCGGTCGCCGCCCTGGAAGCGGCACTGCTGGATTTACTCGGTAAAGCCCTTAACGTTCCGGTCTGCGAACTGCTGGGGCCGGGCAAACAGCGCGATGCGGTCACCGTGCTGGGCTATCTGTTCTACGTTGGCGATCGCAATAAAACCGATCTCCCTTATCTGGCTCGTTCACCGGGTGACCACGACTGGTATCAGCTGCGCCATCAGGAAGCGCTCTCCAGCGAGGCGGTGGTCCGGCAGGCTGAAGCTGCTCAGGATCGCTACGGCTTTAAGGATTTCAAGCTGAAAGGCGGCGTGCTGCCCGGCGAGCAGGAGATTGAAACGGCCCGGGCGCTGAAAAAACGTTTCCCGGAGGCGCGCATCACCGTCGACCCGAACGGCGCCTGGCTGCTGGATGAGGCGATTAGCCTGTGTAAAGGTCTCGGTGACGTGCTGACCTACGCGGAAGACCCGTGCGGCGCCGAGCAGGGCTTCTCAGGCCGCGAGGTGATGGCCGAATTCCGCCGCGCAACCGGGCTGCCGGTTGCGACCAATATGATCGCCACCAACTGGCGCGAAATGGGCCACGCGGTGATGCTGAACGCCGTCGACATTCCGCTGGCAGACCCGCACTTCTGGACGCTCTCCGGCGCGGTTCGCGTGGCGCAGCTGTGCGATGACTGGGGCCTGACCTGGGGCTGCCACTCCAACAACCATTTCGATATCTCGCTGGCAATGTTTACCCACGTTGGCGCGGCGGCGCCGGGTAACCCGACCGCCATCGACACCCACTGGATTTGGCAGGAAGGCGAAGCTCGCCTGACGAAAAATCCGCTGGAGATCAAAAACGGTAAAATTGCCGTACCCGATGCGCCGGGGCTGGGCGTGGAGCTTGACTGGGATCAGGTTCATCAAGCCCATGAGGCGTATAAAAAGCTACCGGGCGGCGCACGTAACGACGCGGGCCCGATGCAGTACCTTATCCCCGGCTGGACATTTGACCGTAAGCGCCCTGTTTTTGGACGTCACTGATAAAAGGATTACACGATGAGTACTTTTACGACCCCTGTCGTCACCTCCATGCAAATCATTCCGGTCGCAGGTCATGACAGCATGCTGATGAACCTGAGCGGGGCGCATGCGCCGTTCTTCACGCGCAATATTGTCATTATCAAAGACAATGCCGGCCATACCGGCGTGGGTGAAATTCCAGGCGGGGAGAAGATCCGCAAAACGCTGGAGGATGCCATTCCGCTGGTGGTGGGCAAAACGCTGGGTGAGTACAAAAATGTCCTCAACACCGTGCGCAATACCTTTGCCGATCGCGATGCCGGCGGCCGCGGCCTGCAAACCTTCGATTTGCGCACCACTATCCACGTGGTGACCGGCATTGAAGCCGCGATGCTGGATCTGCTGGGCCAGCACCTGGGCGTTAACGTCGCGTCGCTGCTGGGCGAGGGCCAGCAGCGCAGTGAAGTGGAGATGCTCGGCTATCTGTTCTTTGTCGGCGACCGCAAGCTGACGCCGCTGCCGTATCAGAGCCAGCCGGATGACCAATGCGACTGGTACCGCGTTCGTCACGAAGAAGCGATGACCCCGGATGCGGTGGTGCGGCTGGCAGAAGCCGCGTATGAAAAATATGGCTTCAATGATTTCAAACTGAAAGGCGGCGTGCTGGCGGGGGAAGAGGAGGCGGAAGCCATTACCGCGCTGGCAAAACGTTTCCCGCAGGCGCGCGTGACGCTGGATCCGAACGGCGCGTGGTCGCTTGATGAAGCGATCAAAATTGGTAAGCAGCTCAAGGGCGTACTGGCCTACGCCGAAGATCCATGCGGGGCTGAGCAAGGCTTCTCGGGCCGCGAAGTCATGGCGGAATTCCGTCGCGCTACGGGGCTACCGACCGCGACCAATATGATCGCCACCGACTGGCGTCAGATGGGTCACACGCTCTCTCTGCAATCGGTGGATATCCCGCTGGCGGACCCGCACTTCTGGACAATGCAGGGCTCGGTTCGCGTGGCGCAGATGTGCCACGAGTTTGGCCTGACCTGGGGTTCGCACTCCAACAACCATTTTGACGTGTCGCTGGCGATGTTTACCCACGTTGCCGCCGCCGCGCCGGGCACCATTACCGCTATCGACACGCACTGGATCTGGCAGGAGGGTAATCAGCGCCTCACCAAAGAGCCGTTTGAGATCAAAGATGGCATGGTGCAGGTGCCGTCCACGCCGGGGTTGGGCGTTGAGCTGGATATGGATCAGGTAATGAAAGCACACGAGCTGAATCAGAAACACGGTCTGGGCGCGCGCGACGACGCGATGGCGATGCAGTACCTGATCCCTGACTGGACATTCGACAATAAACGTCCGTGCATGGTACGATAAACGCACTGGGACCGCTCCCATGAGCGGTTTCCTACGTGGTGTATGCTTAACGTAACGACTATGCGTAAGGATGGCTTATGAAAATTGTTATCGCACCGGACTCGTATAAGGAAAGTTTGAGTGCGCTTGAGGTTGCGACAGCGATCGAGCGCGGTTTTCGCGAGATTTTCCCTGAGGCGGAGTACGTCAAACTGCCGGTCGCTGATGGCGGTGAAGGCACGGTTGAGGCGATGATCGCGGCAACCCGGGGACGCATTGTGCACGTTCCGGTGACCGGTCCGCTGGGCGAGCGCGTGGACGGATTTTATGGAATATCCGGTGACGAGCAGAGCGCCTTTATTGAAATGGCGGCGGCAAGCGGTCTGGAACTGGTAGCCCCTTCACTGCGTGACCCTCTGAAAACGACCTCCTGGGGCACGGGGGAACTTATCCGCCACGCGCTGGATGCGGGCGTTAAGCATATCATCATCGGTATCGGTGGCAGCGCCACCAATGACGGCGGCGCCGGGATGGTGCAGGCGCTGGGGGCTAAGCTGCTGGACGACAATGAACAGCCGCTGGGGCAGGGCGGGGGCGAGCTGGATAAGCTTGCGCGGATCGACCTGAGCGGCCTCGACCAGCGTCTGGCGGAGTGCCGGATAGAAGTCGCCTGCGATGTGACGAATCCGCTCACCGGTAAGGATGGCGCGTCAGCGGTATTTGGCCCGCAAAAGGGCGCTACACCCGAGATGATCGTCACCCTGGACAACGCGCTTGCGCACTATGCGAGAGTCATTGCCCGGGATCTGGACATTGATGTGCTCAACCTTGCTGGCGGCGGTGCAGCGGGTGGCATGGGCGCGGCGCTGTACGCTTTTTGTGGCGCGCAGTTGCGCCAGGGCATTGAGATTGTGACCGATGCGCTACACTTGGCCGACCAGGTGGCCGATGCGGATCTGGTGATCACCGGGGAAGGCCGCATCGACAGCCAGACGATCCATGGCAAAGTGCCGGTAGGAGTGGCGAAAGTGGCGAAACGCTTTAATAAGCCCGTTATCGGTATTGCAGGTAGCCTGACGGCGGATGTTGGCGTTGTACACGATCACGGCTTAGACGCGGTGTTTAGCGTGATCTACACCATCTGCTCGCTGGAGGACGCGCTGGAAAATGCCAGCGAGAATGTACAGATGGCCGCAAGGAATATCGCGGCGGTGCTGAAAGTGGGGCAGGGGATGTAGTTCTCCCTCTCCCCGTGGGAGAGGGGCGGGGTGAGGGCATCAGGCCGCACCCGCAATCGTAGGCCCGGTAAGGCGAAGCCGCCACCGGGCTTTTACCTCAGCTACCCAACACCTTCATCGCTTCCCGCGTCACGTTATCCATTTCATCCAGCAGTTCCAGGAACTCCGGTTCAAGCTCCGATTCCGGCGTACCCGCGCGCAGCTGCTGCTCCAGCAGCTGGCAGAGGTTTTTCAGCCGCGGAACGCCGCTGTAGCCGCAGCTGCCGTGCAGCTTGTGGATCGCTTCCAGCAGCTCTTCCGGGTTCTCGCCCACCAGCTGTTCTTCAACCTTATTACGGATCTCCGGCAGAAACGCGACCAGCATTTGCAGCATCTCTCGTGCTAAATCGGGTTTCCCTGCCGCCTGGCGCAGCGCCAGCTGCCAGTCAAAGGTCGCATTTTGATTAACGCTTACCTCAACCGGCTCGCTGAAAACCGTATATGTTCCGCCAATATGACCCGGCTTGTAGCGCAACAGCAGGCTATGAAGTTTCTCTTCATCGATGGGCTTTGCCAGATAGTCATTCATCCCGGCGCTCAGCAGCTTCTCCTTCTGGCCCGCCATCGCGTGCGCGGTGACAGCAATAACTGGCGTTTGCTGCTGATGCGGGAGCTGGTGGATCAGCTCGCAGGCACGAATGCCATCCATGCCCGGCATCTGAATATCCATCAGAATTAAGTCGAACTGCATCTGCTTAGCCTGTTCAACCGCCTGCGCGCCGCTGGTGCACAGCTCAACATGCTGAACCTGGTCTTCCAGCAATGCCCCAATGAGCTTCAGGTTGGCCGGATTATCATCCACCGCCATCACGCTCATGGGCAGTTTTTGCTCGTCGTTAATCAACGGCAGTGCGTGCTGGCTAAGACGGCAATACTCCGTGAGGGCGGGCAGCAGGCGGGTCGCGGTGAGTGGTTTAAGCAGGCACGCGGCCGCACCGTCGTTTTTCAACTCTTCCGCATTAAGCTGGGCGTGGCAGGGCAGCGCCAGCAGCAGATAGTCGGTCATCGACGCGGCTTTCGCCAGCCGCTCCTGCTGCATGGTCAGCTCGCCGGTGAAGGTCACCGGGATCCCCATCAGCAAAATGTCGTAATGATCAACGGCCAGGGCTGAGAAGGTTGGACTGTAAACCACCTCCAGCGGCGTGGTGCTTAAAATATCCAGCGCGCACTGCGCCGCTGCCGCGTTAGGCTCGACGTAGGCCAGGCGCTTACCTTTCAGACAGTCCGTCACCGGGCCGTCGGTCAGCACGTTCGGATTGAGGTCGAGGTTAATATGGAACCAGAAGGTTGAGCCGCGGTTTGGCTGGCTGTGGAAAGAGATATCGCCGCCCATCTCGTTTACCAGCCTCTGCGTGATCACCAGCCCCAGTCCGGTACCGCCATGGCGGCGGGAAATGCTGGCGTCTGCCTGGCGGAAGGCCTGGAACAGACGCGACTGATCCCGCTCCGGAATGCCGATACCGGTATCGCGGATTTGAACCTCAATCTGCACCTTGTTATTACTGATGGCGCGTTTTTCTACCAGGATGTCGATGTTGCCGCTTTCGGTGAATTTAATCGCATTCCCGACAAGATTGGTAATGACCTGCTGCAGGCGCAGCGGATCGCCAATAACGTTGTCCGGCACGTCGTTTTTAATATTGAGCGTTAGCTCAAGGCCCTTGTCGTGCGACGAGTGCGCGAGCAGCGTCACCACTTCATCGAGCGTACTGCGCAGCGGGAAGGGAATACTTTCCAGAATCAGTTTGCCCGCCTCCAGCTTGGAGAAGTCCAGCACGTCGTTAATGATCGCCAGCAGGTTATTGGCCGAACGTTCAATGGTGTGCAGGTGATCCCGCTGAGTAGGATTCAGCTCGCTTTTCAGAGTCAGGCGGGTAAAGCCGATCACGCCATTGAGCGGCGTACGCAGCTCGTGCGACATATTGGCCAGAAACTCAGACTTAATACGCGCCGCTTCCTGAGCTCGCTTTTTCGCCAGATCCAGCTCAACGTTCTGGATCTCCATCTGCTCCAGCGTTTCGCGCAGGTCAGAGGTGGCCTGGTCAACGTTATGCTGCATCTCTTCGTGATAGGCCGCCAGCGACATCGCCATCGAGTTAATGCCGTTTTTCAGCATATCCAGCTCGCCCAACATAAACCCTTCCACGCGGCTGTCGAGCTGTCCCCGGCGGATGCGGTCAACGGTATTAACCATGTTGCGGATGGGGCCCGTGACGTCACGCATCAGACGCCAGCCGAAGATCAGCGCAATACCAATGCAGAACAGCATCATCACGCCGGAGATAAAAATTTCTTTGTACTGCTGCAGCCGTACCGACTTGAGATCGAGCTCAAGCGCTACATATCCCAGCATGTTATTGCTGGATTTGGCATCGGATTGCGCAGACTCATCGGGTGAATAGCTTTCCGACACGATCGGCGTGCGCAGGATCATGATGTCGCCGCGCCGCAACACGGTGAGATGGCGCGGGAAGGGCGTACCGTCAGGGATCTTCAGCGTGGTCGGATCGAGATGAAAGTTTGAGGTGACAAACAGGCGGTTATGTTCGTCGTAGACGGAAATGGCGCGGACGATATCCGAGTGGCGGCGGTGGAGCACGCTGATTAACTGCCCAATGGATTCACGGTTTTGCAGGTTCATCCCATACTCGCTTGAGACGGCGAGCGGTTCGATAATGCTGGCGCCCGCGTCCTCCAGCTGTCGCTGCAAATCGTTATAGCGGTGCACCACAAAGAAGATACTCAGCAGCAAACCGATGAGAACGGTGGGGGCGAGGATCAAAATCATCATGCGCGCGCGCAGGCTGTAGTTGGTCATGGCGTTCCGTTATGGGACAATTAAGATAATTATGTTTATGTGAGAAAAATCTCGGCGATGGCGCAATTCTACTCTGCAAAGCGACGCGTGACGACGCGTCAAATCATTACTGTTGAAGCCACGGACCTTGATCCGTTTGGTCAGGGAGTGGCTCGTCACAACGGTAAGACTCTGTTTATAACAGGTTTGCTGCCAGGAGAACGAGCAGAAATTACGCTGACGGAAGACAAGCGTCAGTACTCGCGTGGACAGGTGAAGCGTCGCCTCAACGCGAGCCCGGAGCGCGTGGAGCCCCGCTGTCCACATTTTGGCGTGTGCGGAGGCTGCCAGCAACAGCATGCGAGCACAGAATTACAGCAAAAAAGTAAAAGCCGCGCGCTGGCGCGCCTCCTTAAACACGAAGTTGACGAGATTATCGCCGATGAGCCCTGGGGCTATCGCCGCCGCGCGCGCCTGAGCCTGAGCTATCAGCCCAAAACGGAGCGGCTGGAGATGGGTTTTCGCAAAGCCGCCTCCAGCGATATTGTTGACGTGAAGCGGTGCCCCATTTTGGTGCCCCATCTTGAGGCGTTACTTCCGGACGTGCACCGCTGTCTTGCATCGCTGGACGGGGTGCGTTCATTGGGCCACGTTGAACTGGTGCTGGCGAACAACGGCCCGCTGATGGTGCTGCGCCACACCGTGCCGCTGTCGAAAAAAGATCGCGAAAAACTGGAACGCTTTTCGCATTCTCATGAGCTTGCGCTTTTCCTCGCGCCTCAAAGCGAGATACTTGAACAGGTATCGGGCGAAGCTCCCTGGTATGCGTCAGACGGGCTACGCTTAACGTTCAGTCCGCGTGATTTTATCCAGGTCAACGACGGCATAAACCAGCAGATGGTGGCGAAGACCCTGGAATGGCTTGACGTACAGCCCACTGACCGTGTGCTCGATCTGTTCTGCGGCATGGGTAACTTTACCCTGCCGCTGGCGCGTAGAGCGGCAAGCGTGGTCGGGGTGGAAGGCGTTGAGGCGCTGGTGGTCAAAGGCCAGGAAAACGCAGAGCAGAACGGCTTGCAAAATGTGACATTCTTTCATCAAAATCTCGAGGAAGATGTCACTCAACAGCCGTGGGCAAAGCAGGGTTTCGACAAAATCCTGCTCGACCCGGCGCGTGCAGGTGCCCCAGGCGTCATGGCGCATATTATTAAACTCGCGCCCAGGCGCGTGGTCTATGTTTCCTGTAACCCGGCAACGCTTGCCCGTGACAGTGAGGCGTTAATCAGCGCGGGTTACCAGATTCGGCGTCTGGCAATGCTGGACATGTTCCCGCACACTGGACATCTGGAATCGATGGCGTTGTTCGAGCACATCTAATTTGTTTGGCTTGTCGACTTCGACAGGCCCTGGTCCCTAAAGGAGAGGACAATGGTTGCGGTAAGAAGTGCACATCTCAATAAAGCTGGGGAGTTTGACCCACAAAAATGGATCGCAAGTCTGGGAATTTCCAGCCAGCAGTCGTGTGAACGCTTAACCGAAACCTGGGCCTACTGTCTGCGCACCACGCAGGGACACCCGGATGCCGATCTGCTCTTATGGCGCGGCGTGGAGATGGTTGAAATCTTGTCCATGCTGAACATGGACATCGAAACGCTGCAGGCCGCGCTGCTGTTCCCCCTCGCGGATGCGGATGTGGTCAGCGAAGATGTGCTGCGCGACAGCGTCGGCAAATCCGTCGTTGCGCTGATCCACGGCGTGCGCGATATGGCGGCCATTCGCCAGCTAAAAGCCGCGCATACCGATTCCGTCTCCTCTGAGCAGGTTGATAACGTCCGCCGGATGCTGCTGGCCATGGTGGATGATTTTCGCTGCGTGGTCATCAAGCTGGCCGAGCGTATTGCCCACCTGCGTGAAGTGAAAGATGCGCCGGAAGACGAGCGCGTGCTGGCCGCCAAAGAGTGTACGAACATCTATGCGCCGCTGGCGAACCGCTTAGGTATTGGTCAGCTGAAATGGGAGCTGGAAGATTACTGCTTCCGCTATCTGCATCCGGCAGAATACAAGCGCATTGCCAAACTCCTGCATGAGCGCCGTATCGATCGTGAGCACTACATCGACGAGTTTGTCAGCGGCCTGCGTCAGGCCATGAAAGAAGAGAACGTCCGTGCCGAAGTTTACGGTCGGCCTAAGCACATCTACAGCATCTGGCGCAAAATGCAGAAGAAACACCTCGCCTTTGACGAGCTGTTTGACGTGCGCGCCGTGCGTATCGTGGCGGAGCGTCTGCAGGACTGCTACGCCGCGCTGGGGATAGTACATACTCACTTCCGCCACCTGCCGGATGAATTTGACGACTATGTCGCGAACCCAAAACCGAACGGCTACCAGTCCATTCATACCGTGGTGCTTGGCCCCGGCGGCAAAACGGTCGAGATTCAAATCCGCACCAAACAGATGCATGAAGACGCCGAGCTGGGCGTTGCCGCGCACTGGAAGTACAAAGAGGGCACTTCTGGCGGGGCACGCTCCGGCCACGAAGACCGCATCGCCTGGCTGCGCAAGCTGATTGCGTGGCAGGAGGAGATGGCCGACTCCGGCGAAATGCTCGACGAGGTGCGCAGCCAGGTCTTTGATGACCGCGTCTACGTCTTTACCCCGAAAGGGGACGTTGTCGACCTGCCGGCTGGCTCCACGCCGCTCGATTTTGCCTACCACATTCACAGCGACGTGGGGCACCGCTGCATCGGGGCGAAGATCGGCGGACGTATCGTGCCGTTTACCTATCAGCTGCAGATGGGCGACCAGATTGAAATCATTACCCAGAAGCAGCCAAACCCGAGCCGCGACTGGCTTAACCCGAACCTCGGTTACGTCACCACCAGCCGCGGGCGCTCCAAAATTCACGCCTGGTTCCGCAAGCAGGATCGTGACAAAAACATTCTTGCCGGTCGCCAGATCCTTGACGACGAGCTGGAGCATATCGGGATCAGCCTGAAAGAAGCAGAGAAATTCCTGCTGCCGCGCTACAACTTCAACGAGCTGGACGAGCTGCTGGCGGCGATTGGCGGCGGTGATATCCGTCTGAATCAGATGGTCAACTTCCTGCAGGCGCAGTTCAACAAGCCTAGCGCGGAAGAGCAGGACGCGGCGGCGCTGAAGCAGCTGCAGCAGAAAACCTATGCCCCGCAGCAGCGCAGCAAAGACAACGGCCGCGTGGTGGTCGAGGGCGTGGGCAACCTGATGCACCACATTGCCCGCTGCTGCCAGCCGATTCCGGGGGACGATATCGTCGGCTTTATCACCCAGGGGCGCGGGATCTCGATCCACCGCTCCGACTGCGACCAGCTTGCGGAGCTGCAGTCCCACGCGCCGGAGCGTATCGTGGAAGCGGTCTGGGGTGAGAGCTACTCCGCCGGTTACTCGCTGGTGGTGCGCGTCACCGCCAACGATCGCAGCGGGCTGCTGCGCGACATCACCACCATTCTCGCCAACGAGAAGGTCAACGTGCTGGGCGTTGCCAGCCGCAGCGATACCCGCGAGCAGCTTGCCACCATCGATATGACCATCGAAATCTACAACCTGCAGGTGCTCGGCCGCGTGCTGGGCAAACTGAACCAGGTGCCGGATGTGATTGACGCGCGTCGTCTGCACGGCGGCTAAACATCCTCTTCCGTAGGCCGGGTAAGGCAACGCCGCCACCCGGCATTTTTTCATCAGGACAGAACTATGACTCAAATCGACCGCCTGCTCGGCATCATGAAACGCCTGCGCGACCCGGAAAACGGCTGCCCGTGGGACAAGGAGCAGACTTTCGCGACCATCGCACCTTATACCCTCGAAGAGACCTATGAGGTGCTGGACGCCATTTCACGCGAGGATTTCGATGACCTGCGCGGTGAACTCGGCGACCTGCTGTTCCAGGTAGTGTTCTACGCCCAGATGGCGCAGGAGGAAGGGCGCTTTAACTT
Source organism: Enterobacter cloacae complex sp. 385G4 (assembly GCF_057320665.1). Lineage (NCBI taxonomy): Bacteria > Pseudomonadati > Pseudomonadota > Gammaproteobacteria > Enterobacterales > Enterobacteriaceae > Enterobacter > Enterobacter cloacae complex sp. 385G4. The sequence continues at coordinate 81,129 of NZ_JBXWDD010000007.1, read as the reverse complement.
TGACGATATCTGTGCCGCTATCAGCGACAAGCTGGAGCGCCGCCATCCGCATATCTTTGGCGATGCCACTGCAGGAAACAGCGCAGAGGTGCTGGCCCGCTGGGAGCAGATTAAAAGCGCCGAGCGCGCAGAAAAGTCCCAGCACTCTGCGCTGGACGACATCCCGCTGAGCCTGCCCGCGCTGATGCGCGCCCACAAAATTCAAAAGCGCTGCTCGGCGGTAGGATTTGACTGGGATTCCCTGGGACCCGTGCTGGATAAAGTGCATGAAGAGATCGACGAAGTGATGCACGAAGCGCAGCAGGCGGTGGTCGATGAAGCAAAGCTGGAGGAAGAGATGGGCGACCTGCTGTTCGCCACCGTCAACCTTTCTCGCCATTTAGGGGTAAAAGCGGAAACCGCGCTGCAAAAAGCCAACCTGAAATTCGAACGACGCTTTCGCGAAGTCGAGCGGATTGTGGCCTCGCGGGGCCTGGAAATGACCGGAATTGACCTCGACGCGATGGAAGAAGTCTGGCAGGAAGTAAAACGCCAGGAATCTGATCTCTAACGGAATTTTGCGATCAAGCGCAATTTGTGTGATTTTTTAAATGACAAGCGCTTGATTTGCGTCAAAAACATTTACCCAAAAGGGGCTATTTTCTCACTCCTTATGTTTGTCATGGCCTGGAATGGAGACGGAGAATGAAAGTTTGTGGCGCTCGCCGTGTTCGGGTATACTACTTTCCCGTCCTGGTTATTCCATCGTTTCACCCTAACTTCTCAGGTTCAGCATGACAACGAACTATATTTTTGTGACCGGCGGGGTCGTATCCTCTCTGGGTAAAGGCATTGCCGCAGCCTCCCTCGCAGCCATTCTTGAAGCCCGTGGCCTCAATGTGACCATGATGAAACTGGATCCGTATATCAACGTCGATCCTGGCACCATGAGCCCAACCCAACACGGGGAAGTGTTCGTTACTGAAGACGGCGCTGAAACCGATCTGGATCTTGGCCACTACGAGCGTTTCATTCGTACCAAAATGACCCGTCGTAACAACTTTACGACTGGCCGCATCTACTCTGACGTTCTGCGTAAAGAGCGCCGCGGTGACTACCTGGGCGCGACCGTGCAGGTTATCCCACACATCACTAACGCCATCAAAGAGCGTGTCCTTGCCGGTGGCGAAGGGCATGACGTTGTGCTGGTTGAAATCGGCGGTACCGTGGGTGATATCGAATCCCTGCCGTTCCTCGAAGCGATTCGTCAGCTGGCGGTAGACATTGGTCGTGAACACGCGCTGTTCATGCACCTGACGCTGGTGCCTTACATGGCGGCGGCAGGTGAAGTGAAAACCAAACCGACTCAGCACTCCGTTAAAGAACTGCTCTCTATCGGTATTCAGCCTGACATCCTGGTTTGCCGTTCCGATCGTGCCATTCCAGCGAACGAACGTGCGAAAATTGCATTGTTCTGTAACGTGCCTGAAAAAGCCGTTATTTCAATGAAAGATGTCGATTCCATTTATAAAATCCCGGGCCTGTTGAAATCACAGGGTCTGGACGATTATATTTGTAAACGATTCAGCTTGAACTGTCCGGAAGCTAACCTGTCTGAATGGGAACAGGTTATTTATGAAGAAGCGAACCCGGCAGGCGAAGTGACTATCGGTATGGTCGGCAAGTACATCGAACTGCCGGACGCCTATAAGTCAGTTATCGAAGCGCTGAAGCACGGTGGTCTGAAGAACCGCGTCTCCGTGAACATCAAGCTGATTGATTCGCAGGATGTTGAAACACGTGGCGTTGAAATTCTGAAAGATCTGGATGCTATCCTCATCCCTGGCGGCTTCGGCTACCGTGGTGTTGAAGGCAAGATCGCCACTGCACGCTATGCGCGTGAAAACAATATTCCATACCTCGGCATCTGCCTGGGTATGCAGGTTGCGCTGATCGAATTTGCGCGCAACGTAGCGGGAATGGAAAACGCGAACTCTACGGAATTTGTGCCAGACTGTAAGTACCCTGTCGTGGCGCTGATTACGGAATGGCGCGACGAAGACGGTAACGTCGAAGTCCGTACCGAGAAGAGCGATCTGGGTGGCACTATGCGTCTTGGCGCACAGGCCTGCCAGCTGTCCGACGATAGCGTGGTTCGCAAGCTGTACGGCGAGCCGGTCATCACCGAGCGCCATCGTCACCGCTATGAAGTCAACAATATGTTGTTGAAACAAATTGAAGCCGCGGGCCTGCGTGTTGCGGGTCGCTCCGGGGACGATCAGTTAGTCGAGATCATCGAGGTGCCAAACCATCCGTGGTTTGTTGCCTGCCAGTTCCACCCGGAATTTACTTCAACGCCGCGTGATGGACATCCGCTGTTTGCAGGCTTCGTGAAAGCCGCCAGCGAGTACCAGAAGCGTCAGGCGAAGTAAAAAAGTTAGAACGGCAACGCGTACCAACGGTACGCGTTGTTTGTCTGGAGTTTTAGTTTAACTTGTACTGAGGAAAATCTAATGTCCAAAATCGTTAAAGTCATCGGTCGTGAAATCATCGACTCCCGTGGTAACCCGACCGTTGAAGCCGAAGTTCATCTGGAAGGTGGTTTCGTCGGTATGGCAGCTGCTCCATCAGGTGCTTCTACGGGTTCCCGTGAAGCGCTGGAACTGCGTGATGGCGACAAATCCCGTTTCATGGGCAAAGGCGTACTGAAAGCGGTTGGCGCTGTTAACGGTCCTATTGCTCAGGCTATCGTTGGCAAAGATGCCAAAGATCAGGCTGGCATCGACAAGATCATGATCGATCTGGACGGTACTGAAAACAAATCTAACTTCGGTGCGAACGCAATCCTCGCCGTTTCCCTGGCGAACGCCAAAGCAGCAGCCGCTGCTAAAGGTATGCCACTGTTCGAGCACATCGCTGAACTGAACGGCACCCCAGGCAAATACTCTATGCCTGTACCAATGATGAACATCATCAACGGTGGTGAGCACGCAGACAACAACGTTGATATTCAGGAATTCATGATTCAGCCAGTTGGCGCGAAAACCCTGAAAGAAGCGGTTCGTATGGGTTCTGAAGTGTTCCACAACCTGGCTAAAGTTCTGAAAGCTAAAGGTATGAACACTGCTGTTGGTGACGAAGGTGGCTACGCGCCAAACCTGGGTTCTAACGCAGAAGCACTGGCTGTTATCGCTGAAGCGGTTAAAGCAGCAGGCTACGAGCTGGGCAAAGACATCACCCTGGCGATGGACTGTGCAGCATCTGAATTCTACAAAGACGGTAAATACGTTCTGGCTGGCGAAGGCAACAAAGCGTTCACCTCCGAAGAGTTCACTCACTTCCTGGAAGACCTGACCAAACAGTACCCAATCGTTTCTATCGAAGACGGTCTGGACGAGTCTGACTGGGATGGTTTCGCATACCAGACCAAAGTACTGGGCGACAAAATCCAGCTGGTTGGTGACGATCTGTTCGTAACCAACACTAAGATCCTGAAAGAAGGCATCGAGAAAGGCATCGTTAACTCCATCCTGATCAAATTCAACCAGATCGGTTCTCTGACCGAAACGCTGGCTGCGATCAAAATGGCGAAAGACGCTGGCTACACCGCTGTTATCTCTCACCGTTCTGGCGAAACTGAAGACGCGACCATTGCTGACCTGGCTGTTGGTACCGCTGCTGGCCAGATCAAAACCGGTTCTATGAGCCGTTCTGACCGTGTTGCTAAATACAACCAGCTGATTCGTATCGAAGAAGCGCTGGGTGAAAAAGCACCTTACAACGGTCGTAAAGAGATCAAAGGCCAGGCATAATTGCTTAAGCCTTAACATGAAAATGCCAGTCGAATGACTGGCATTTTTTTTGGTTATTTAAAATCGACCGCCATCTGCTCGGGAATGGTCAGTCCCCGGGTGGTTTGCACGCAGCGGGCGATATAATCCGTAAAACGAGGTGGCTTCGGCATCCCCATGCTGAGCAGCTTATCGTTGCTGAAGCGCACGTTCAGCGTGGCAAAGGCACCGTATAAGCGCATCGCTCTCAGCATCAGACGTTCGTTGCACGGACCAAAAATGGTTTTCAGTTCACGGCGCATTTTGACCAGCGTTTCGTAGCTGACCTGCGCGTACTTATCGCCAACGGGCGCTTTCTCCAGCGCCTGCGCCATTGCCCGATCGATATCCGCAAAGCGAACGCTGTTCTCTTCCCCGGCTGAAATGTGTACCACTTCCCCCGGACGCGCGTTGCTGCTCAGCAGCATTAACATTGCGTCGGCGCAATAATCTACCGGGACAACGTCGATCCGGTCTTCCATCGAGCACATAAACTTCTGCAGCATCAGGCCCATGCTGAAGACCCAAAAGATACTGCTCGACGGCGTGCAGCCGTGGCGGGTATGGCCGACGACGATGGACGGACGGGCGATGAGCAGCGGCAGGTTAGGACATTCCTGGCGCATCAGCTGTTCGATGGTTGACTTCGAATACGTATATTCCACCAGGTGCTCAGCGTTTTCTCTGAATTCCGCACTTTCGGCGACCAGCGAATCCTGCTCCGGCGTGCATGACATTGCGGTGCCTACATGCAGGAAACGCTGCAGCCCTGCGACCTGCTCCATGCGGCGCGCCAGCGCTAGCGTACCCTCTACGTTCACCTTCCAGATCAGCGGGTTATTGCCAAAAGACGCAACTGCCGCGCAGTTAACGACATGCGTAACTTGGTCCAGACGGGGATCGTTCAGAAAGGCTTCCGGCTGGCTGAGGTCGCCGATGAGGATATTATCCACGCTCAGGGAGGCCAGTTTCTCCTCAGAAATGTTGAACTTACGCATGTTCTCCTGCACGCGCGCCAGCCCGCTTTGCGGATCGCCGGCACGGGCAAGCAAAAGGAGTTTTACGGATTGATCGCTGGTCAGGATTTTTTCAAGTACTGCACCGCCCAGAAACCCGGTCACGCCTGTAATTAATAACATCTTCATTATTACCGTCTCATTATGATTGATGGGGCGGATTGTAGGCGCGCAAAAGTAAACGGCGTTTAAATAATAAAACGTCGGGACCGACAGCGTCTTAAGCTTATTTTAAGGAAAGGAAATCAGGTGAAAATATTGGACATTGCAGAAAGCGGAAAAATTCAATTTATTCATGTTTTTATTTTAACTTAATGATTTTAATCTGTTTTTGTCTCTGGGGTGGCGCGAGGGAAATAATTCAAACTGTAATAAACAAAATAATTTGTTACACCAAGCATTTATCATATAAATGAATTGAACTCTGCTTAAGTTAAATTGAGCAAAATAAAATGCAGGCTATTTTATTTAGCCTGCGAAGGGTTTTCAGAGCAGAAGAGGAAGCGTGGCGCTGGCCGTTTGCTGGCTGACGTCAGCGTAATGACCATCCAGCGCAATCATGGATGTCGTAAGTAATTCGACCAGCAGCATCACCCCAACTTTGGCATTGAGCGCGCCCGCGCTAAGAGGGCCTTCTGGCTTGGCGGCCACCAGCAGCATATCGCTAAGAGACGCCAGCGGGCTGCGGGGAGTGTTGCTGAGCGCCAGAACCTTCACCCCGCGCTTGCGGGCAAGTTTCACCACGTGAAGTAAATCTCGCGTTGAACCGGAGCTGGAGATCGCCACCACCAGCGTCTCTGCCGAAAGCGTGGTCGCATTCATGGCTGCGCGGTGCATATCGCTAAACAGCTGTGCGGATTTACCCAGCCTTAATAACTTGTAATGCAGATACTCCCCGAGGATCGCGCTGGCCGCGACGCCATAAATCTGCACGGACTGCGCCTGATGCAGCGCCAGTGCGGCTTTTTCAAGCAGCGCGCGGTCGAGGAGTCTCGCGGTATCCTGCAGAGCCTGCACCGATTCATCCACCACGCTGTCAATCTCATCCCCCGCCTGACGTGCGGGCTGGCCCTGCTGAATGTCCAGCGCCAGCGCCATTTTGAATTCGTTATACCCCTTACATCCCAGCGTCCGGCAAAGACGCGTCACGCTGGCCTCGCTGGTGTGGCTCTCTCGCGCCAGTTCGGTGATGGTCAGGTAGAGCACCCGGGCAGGGTCGCTGAGGACAAACTCACCGAGTTTTTGTTGCGTTGGGCTGTACCCGGAAGCCTCCTGGCGGAGCTTCAGCAGCAGGTTTTCATGGTCCGACATGCCACGTCCTTAATGTGTTTCACTGCGACTAGTGTGGCGGAAAGCGGGGGAAAGATGCCAGTCATTTTAAAAAAGTATGATCGGCCTCCTGGTTTGTGATGATAATTTTCACTATAAAATATTTATATGGTAAAAATTTTCATCTTTTAATGGGGGGATGAAAAAATGATGCAAATATTCAGTGGCGCTTCGTCGGGTGGATGGTTTGAAAAAGCGCAGCGCTTTGGCAAATCCTTTATGTTGCCTATCGCCGTTTTGCCCGCGGCGGGTCTGCTGCTCGGTATCGGCGGGGCGTTATCGAACCCCAATACGCTGGCGGCCTATCCGTTTTTAGATGTGAGCTGGCTGCAGGCCATTTTCACCATCATGAGCAGTGCGGGTTCGATTGTGTTTGCGAACCTCTCGGTGCTGTTTGCGGTTGGGGTGGCCGTCGGGCTGGCAAAAAACGATAAGGGCACGGCGGGGCTGGCAGCGCTACTCGCGTTTCTGGTGATGAACGCCACCATCAACGCGCTGCTGATCCTCACCGGCAAACTGGCGCACGAGAACCCGGGCGCTGTAGGGCAGGGCATGACGCTGGGTATTCAGACGCTGGAAACCGGGGTGTTTGGCGGCGTGGTGATTGGTCTCGTGACCTGCGCGCTGCATCATCGGTTTAACAAGATAGCGCTTCCGCAGTTCCTGGGCTTTTTTGGCGGCTCGCGCTTTGTCCCGATTATCAGCTCGCTGGCGGCAATACTCGTTGGCGCGATCATGACCGTGGTCTGGCCGCATTTCCAGAAGCTTATTTTTGGTCTGGGCGGGCTGGTGGATGCCACCGGTTATCTTGGCACGCTGCTGTACGGCTTTATTTTGCGCATGCTTGGCCCGTTTGGTCTGCACCACATCTTCTATCTGCCGTTCTGGACCACCGCGCTCGGCGGCAGCGAGATCGTCAACGGCCACCTGGTTGAGGGCACGCAGCGGATCTTCTTCGCTCAGCTCGCCGACCCGAACACGCAGCATTTCTATGAAGGCACGTCACGCTTCATGTCCGGGCGCTTTATCACGATGATGTTTGGCCTGCTCGGCGCGTGTCTGGCGATGTACCACACGGCGAAACCGGAGAACAAAAAGCGCGTTGCCGGGCTGCTGCTCTCCGCGGCGTTAACTTCATTCCTGACGGGAATTACCGAGCCCATCGAGTTCTCCTTCCTGTTCATTGCCCCGGTGCTCTACGTCATTCACGCGCTGTTTGACGGGCTGGCGTTTATGCTCGCGCACATGCTGCACATCACAATCGGGCAGACCTTCTCCGGCGGTTTTATTGACTTCGTGCTGTTCGGCATATTGCAGGGGGAGGCCAAAACCAACTGGATGTTCGTTCCGCTGGTCGGCGTGCCGTGGTTCTTCCTCTATTACTTCACCTTCCGCTACCTGATTAACCGCTTTGATTTCGCCACGCCGGGCCGTGAAAAGGAGGCGATGGTTGATGACGTCAGCCTGCCGCAAAGCGAGCGCGCTGCGGCGGTGATCGCCGGGTTGGGCGGAAAAGACAATCTGGAAGAGGTGGACTGCTGCGCCACGCGGCTTCGCGTGACGGTCAAAGACGGCAGCAAAGTGAATGACGCGGCGCTGAAAGCCACCGGCGCGCGCGGCGTTATCGTGCGCGGTAACGGTGTACAGGTCATTTATGGCCCGCACGTCACGATTATCAAAAACGAAGTGGAAGAGATCTTATCGTAATGAAAAATGTACTGGATAACCTGAAGGGAAAACTGGTCGTCTCCTGTCAGGCGCTGGAAAACGAACCGCTGCACAGCCCGTTTATCATGTCGCGAATGGCGCTGGCGGCGGCACAGGGCGGAGCCTTCGCCATTCGCGCCAACAGCGTGGTGGATATCGAGGCCATTAAACAGCAGGTGTCTTTACCGGTTATCGGCATCATCAAACGGGACTATCCAGGGAGCGAAGTATTTATCACCGCTACGATGAAAGAGGTGGATGAGCTCATGGCCGTCTCTCCGGAAATCATTGCCCTTGATGCGACGGCGCGGGAACGTCCTGGCGGTGAATCCCTGGAAACACTGGTCACGGCCATCCGCTCACGTTACCCCTCGGTACTGCTGATGGCAGATATTTCCACCGTAGACGAAGCCGTGACGGCGCAGACGCTTGGCTTTGACTGCGTCGGTACCACGCTGTACGGCTATACGGCGGAAACGATAGGCCATACGCTTCCGGAGAATGACTGTGCGTTCCTGAAAGCGGTTCTGGCGGCCGTGACGGTCCCCGTGGTTGCCGAAGGCAACGTGGATACGCCCGAGCGCGCGGCCCGGTGTCTGGCTCTGGGCGCGCATACGGTCGTTGTCGGCGGGGCGATCACCCGCCCACAGCAAATTACCGCGCGCTTTATGGCGGCGATTAGCGCGCAAAGCACCGATGGAGCATGACCATCCGACGGGGATCTGCGATACTTATCGTTTATCCCCTTTACTGAGATGACTATGCAGTACCCGATTAACGAGATGTTCCAGACCCTGCAAGGCGAGGGTTACTTTACCGGCGTTCCCGCTATCTTTATTCGTTTACAGGGATGCCCGGTTGGCTGTGCCTGGTGTGATACCAAACATACGTGGGATAAGCTCGCAGATCGGGAAGTGTCGCTGTTTAGCATTCTGGCGAAAACCAAAGAGAGCGATAAGTGGGGCGCTGGCAGTGCAGAAGACCTGCTGGCCATTATTGGTCGCCAGGGCTGGACGGCTCGCCACGTCGTCATCACCGGCGGCGAACCCTGCATTCACGATCTGACGCCGCTGACCGAGCTGCTCGAAAAGAACGGCTACAGCTGCCAGATTGAGACCAGCGGCACCCATGAAGTGCGCTGTTCACACACCACCTGGGTGACGGTATCGCCAAAAGTGAATATGCGTGGCGGGTATGACGTGCTGTCTCAGGCGCTGGAGCGCGCGGATGAAATTAAGCATCCGGTAGGACGCGTGCGTGATATCGAAGCGCTGGATGAACTGCTGGCGACGCTGACGGATGAGAAGCAGCGGGTAATCGCCCTGCAGCCGATCAGCCAGAAAGAGGATGCGACGCGCCTGTGCATTGAAACCTGCATTGCGCGCAACTGGCGCCTGTCGATGCAGACGCATAAGTATCTGAATATTGCCTAGAAAAAAGCCCGGTTTTGCCGGGCTTTTTTTACTCTCCGCGATACACGCAGCCTGCCGTGCAGGTTTCTTTGATCATCACCGCGCTCAGCAGCGGTACCAGCGGCTTCATCTGATCCCAGATCCATTTTGCCAGCACTTCGCTGGTCGGGTTTTCCAGACCCGGAATATCGTTGAGATAGTAGTGATCCAGACGATCGTAGGTCGGCTTAAACGCGGCCTTCAGCTCGGCAAAGTCCATGATCCAACCGGTATGCGGATCAACTTCACCGGTGATCTCAAGACGCACCATAAACGAATGCCCGTGCAGGCGGCCGCATTTATGTCCTGCAGGAACGTGCGGAAGGTGGTGGGCGGCTTCGAAGGTGAAATCTTTAAACAGTGTGGTGGACATGATCGCTCTCAGTAATGCGGAAAAAACCGCCGCATAGTACCGGAAAGCACAATTTTTAGCATTAACTAAAACGGCTCTGAACGTTGAACGCCGGGTATTCAGGGTGATTGTTGGTTTTTATTGTTTTATTTCAAATGGTTATTCAATCGTTTTTACCGCTAAGAACGATAACTAAAACAGGTTAGTCCATTTGGTTATTTATTATTTCCATCCCTTCTTTAATTGTTATTATCCACGCCGTTAACCTTATCTTCAGTTTGGATTTATTCGCTTAAAGTCCGCTTGGCTACTGGAACATAACGACGCATGACAACACAGGCCCCACCTTCAAATTTGCTTCCCCTTAACCCGGAGCAACTGGCGCGCCTTCAGGCTGCCACCTCTGATTTTTCTCCCACTCAGCTTGCCTGGGTCTCCGGTTATTTCTGGGGAATGCTCAACCAGCAGCCTGGCGCGGTGGCTGGCGCACCGGCAACGGCCGTGGAAATTCCTGCTATTACGCTGATTAGCGCCTCGCAGACGGGCAACGCCCGCCGCGTGGCCGAAGCGCTGCGTGATGATCTGCTGGCCGCCAAACTGAACGTGAACCTGGTCAACGCCGGGGATTATAAATTCAAACAAATCGCGTCAGAAAAACTGCTGGTGATGGTCGCCTCGACCCAGGGGGAAGGTGAACCCGCTGAAGAAGCGGTGGCGCTGCACAAGTTCCTGTTCTCAAAAAAAGCCCCTAAGCTGAATGGCACGGCGTTTGCCGTATTTGGCCTGGGCGATACCTCCTATGAATTCTTCTGCCAGTCCGGTAAAGATTTCGACAGCAAGCTGGCGGAGCTGGGCGCGGAGCGCCTGCTGGACCGCGTGGACGCGGATGTGGAATACCAGACTGCCGCCGCTGAATGGCGTGCGCGCATCGTTGAGGTGTTGAAAGCCCGCGTCCCGAAAGAGACGCCAGCACAGGCCGCGGTGACCGCTGCGGGCACCGTCAATGAGATCCACACCAGCCCGTACACCAAAGAGTCGCCGCTGACGGCGAGCCTGTCGGTGAACCAGAAAATTACGGGCCGCGACTCGGAAAAAGACGTGCGCCATATTGAAATCGATCTTGGCGACTCCGGCCTGCGCTATCAGCCTGGCGATGCGCTGGGCGTCTGGTATCAGAACGATCCGGCGCTGGTGAAAGAGCTGGTGGAACTGCTGTGGCTGAAGGGTGACGAGCCCGTCACCGTTGACGGCAAAACCCAGCCACTTTCAGAGGCGCTGCAGTGGCATTTCGAGCTGACGGTGAACACCCCGAATATCGTCGAGAATTATGCCACCCTAACGCGCAGCGAATCCCTGCTGCCGCTGGTGGGCGACAAAGCGAAGCTGCAGCATTACGCCGCGACGACGCCGATTGTCGATATGGTGCGTTTCTCTCCGGCACAGCTGGATGCCGATGCGCTGATCGGTCTGCTGCGTCCGCTGACCCCACGCCTGTACTCTATCGCCTCTTCCCAGGCGGAAGTGGAAAGCGAAGTTCACGTTACCGTCGGCGTGGTGCGCTACGACATCGAAGGCCGCGCCCGCGCGGGTGGGGCATCAAGCTTCCTGGCGGACCGCGTGGAAGAAGAGGGCGAGGTGCGCGTCTTTATCGAGCACAACGACAACTTCCGCCTGCCGGCGAACCCGGAAACTCCGGTGATCATGATTGGCCCGGGCACCGGCATCGCGCCGTTCCGCGCCTTTATGCAGCAGCGTGCCGCGGACGACGCGCCGGGTAAAAACTGGCTGTTCTTCGGCAACCCGCACTTTACCGAAGATTTCCTCTACCAGGTTGAGTGGCAGCGCTACGTCAAAGAGGGCGTACTGACCCGCATCGATCTGGCCTGGTCCCGCGATCAGAAAGAAAAAGTATACGTACAAGACAAACTGCGCGAACAGGGCGCAGAGCTGTGGCGCTGGATCAATGACGGTGCCCACATTTATGTCTGCGGCGACGCCAATCGCATGGCGAAAGACGTTGAGCAGGCACTGCTGGAAGTGATTGCCGAATTCGGCGGTATGGATGCCGAAGCGGCGGATGAATTTTTAAGTGAGCTGCGCGTTGAGCGCCGTTATCAGCGAGATGTCTACTAATGAGCGAAAAACATCCAGGGCCACTGGTGGTCGAAGGTAAACTGACAGACGCCGAGCGCATGAAGCTGGAAAGCAACTATCTGCGCGGCACCATTGCTGAAGATCTGAATGACGGCCTGACCGGCGGTTTCAAAGGCGACAACTTCCTGCTGATCCGTTTCCACGGCATGTATCAGCAGGACGACCGCGATATCCGCGCCGAGCGCGCAGAACAGAAGCTGGAGCCGCGCCACGCGATGCTGCTGCGCTGCCGCCTGCCGGGTGGAGTGATCACCACCAAACAGTGGCAGGCGATCGACAAATTTGCGGGTGAAAACACGATTTATGGCAGCATCCGCCTGACCAACCGTCAGACCTTCCAGTTCCACGGGATTCTGAAGAAGAACGTGAAGCCGGTGCACCAGATGCTCCACTCCGTGGGTCTGGACGCGCTGGCGACCGCCAACGACATGAACCGTAACGTGCTCTGCACCTCGAACCCGTACGAGTCCGAGCTGCACGCCGAAGCGTATGAGTGGGCGAAGAAAATTTCCGAGCACCTGCTGCCGCGTACCCGCGCCTATGCGGAGATCTGGCTCGATCAGGAAAAAGTCGCGACCACCGACGAAGAACCGATCCTCGGTCAGACCTACCTGCCGCGTAAGTTCAAAACCACGGTGGTGATCCCGCCGCAGAACGACATCGATCTGCACGCCAACGACATGAACTTCGTGGCGATTGCCGAAAACGGCAAGCTGGTGGGCTTTAACCTGCTGGTGGGCGGCGGCCTGTCTATTGAGCACGGTAACAAGAAAACCTACGCCCGTACCGCGAGCGAGTTCGGCTTCCTGCCGCTGGAGCACACGCTGGCCGTGGCGGAAGCGGTAGTGACCACCCAGCGCGACTGGGGCAACCGTACCGACCGTAAAAACGCGAAAACCAAGTACACTCTGGAGCGCGTGGGCGTTGAAACGTTCAAAGAGGAAGTGGAGCGTCGTGCGGGGATCAAATTTGAGCCGATCCGCCCTTACGAATTCACCGGTCGCGGCGATCGCATCGGCTGGGTGAAAGGTATCGACAATAACTGGCACCTGACGCTGTTCATTGAAAATGGCCGTATTCTGGATTATCCGGGCCGCCCGCTGAAAACCGGTCTGCTGGAAATCGCGAAGATCCACAAAGGCGAGTTCCGTATCACCGCTAACCAGAACCTGATCGTCGCCAGCGTGCCGGAAAGCGAAAAGGCGAAAATTGAGGAGCTGGCGCGCGAGCACGGGTTGATGAATGCGGTGAAGCCACAGCGTGAAAACTCGATGGCCTGCGTGTCGTTCCCGACCTGTCCGCTGGCGATGGCCGAAGCCGAGCGTTTCCTGCCGTCATTTACTGACAAAGTGGAAGCGATTCTGGAAAAACACGGTATTCCGGACGAGCATATTGTTATGCGCGTGACGGGCTGCCCGAACGGCTGCGGTCGTGCGATGCTGGCCGAGCTGGGGCTGGTGGGGAAAGCGCCGGGCCGTTATAACCTGCACCTGGGCGGTAACCGTATCGGCACGCGTATTCCACGCATGTTCCGCGAGAACATCACCGAGCCGGAAATTCTTGATTCCATCGACGAGCTTGTCGGGCGCTGGGCGAAAGAGCGCGAAGCGGGTGAAGGCTTCGGCGACTTTACGGTTCGTGCAGGCATCATTCGCCCGGTGCTCGATCCCGCCAGGGATTTCTGGGAGTAACCACGAGAGGTAATTATGTCCGTACTCGATCTAAACGCCCTTAATGACCTGCCAAAAGTCGAACGCATTCTGGCCCTGGCAGAAACTAACGCTCACCTTGAAAAGCTGGACGCCGAAGGGCGCGTGGCGTGGGCGCTGGAAAACCTGCCGGGAGAGTATGTGCTCTCGTCGAGCTTTGGTATTCAGGCGGCTGTGAGCCTGCATCTGGTGAATCAGATCCGTCCGGACATACCGGTGATCCTCACCGATACCGGCTACCTGTTCCCGGAAACCTACCAGTTTATCGACGAGCTGACGGACAAGCTCAGGCTGAACCTTAAAGTCTACCGCGCAACGGAAAGCGCGGCCTGGCAGGAGGCGCGCTACGGCAAGCTGTGGGAGCAGGGCGTTGAGGGCATTGAAAAATACAATGAGATCAACAAAGTTGAGCCGATGAACCGGGCGCTGAAAGAGCTGAATGCCCAAACGTGGTTTGCCGGCCTGCGCCGCGAGCAGTCCGGGAGCCGCGCAACCTTACCGGTACTGGCAGTACAGCGCGGCGTGTTCAAAGTGCTGCCGATTATCGACTGGGATAACCGCACGGTGTATCAGTATCTGCAAAAACACGGGCTCAAGTACCATCCGCTATGGGACCAGGGCTACCTGTCCGTGGGCGACACCCACACCACGCGCAAATGGGAGCCGGGAATGGCGGAAGAAGAGACGCGATTCTTCGGGCTGAAGCGCGAGTGCGGGCTGCACGAAGGGTGATCCTTTATCCTCCCTCTCCCTGTGGGAGAGGGTTGGGGTGAGGGCATCAGGCCCCGCTATACTTAAAAACATCAGGCTTTGCCCGCTTTCGCCAGCTCCTTCACCAGCGGCAGCATCACTTTCACCACGTCCCGGCTGCGGTGCTCAATCCGCTGCGGCAGCGTTTTATCAATGTGCTGCTGATTATCCAGCCGCACGTCATGCCAGCTGGTCCCGTCCGGGAACGCTTTCGATTTAGCGCGCTGCTGATAGCCATCCTTTTTGCCCAGCGCCCAGTTCGTCGCCTCGACGTACAGCACCGGAATGCCTGCTTTATCAAACACTTCCCCGTCGTTACAACAGCCAGTGCCTTTTGGATAATCCGGGTTACCGCCTGGGTTTGTTGCGGCATAGACGCCATGCGTACGGGCAAGCGCCAGCGCACGGTCGCGGGTGAGTTTACGCACGCTGCTCGGCGTGCTCTGTCCACTATTAAAATAGAGCTTATCGCCCACGATCAGGTTATCGAGGTTAATCACCAGCAGCGTATTTTTCTTCTCCTCAGCGCTCATCCGTTTAAGGAGATTCTCAGCGCCGAGTTTTCCTTCTTCTTCGCCGCTGGTCGCCACAAAGCGAATACCGTATTTCGTCGGAATATTTTTAAGGCGTTCAGCCAGTTCAAGCATCACACCGAGACCCGCTGCGTTATCGTCCATGCCCTGCAGCGTCAGTCCCCCGAGGTTATTATCAATATCGGCGTCGCTCATTGGCGCATAGGTATCCAGGTGCGCCATGATAATAATCTGCTCAGCCGCTTTCCCCTCATGCGCCGCAATCACCGTGCTGCCGGTCACGTTATGCCAGTTTTGCGTTTTATTGCGTGAGGTATAGATGTAGCGGCTGTGAAACGAGCGTATGTCACTCTGGTAGCCCATCTGTGCAAACTGCTGGCGAATATAGTCGGCGGAGAGCATCTCCGCGGGTGAACCGGTCATGCGGCCAGGGAAAACCGTCGCAATATGTCGCGCCTGCTGAGTCGCGATTTCACCATAAGGTTGATTTTTTGCCTGAGCCGGAAGGATAAAGCAAACGCCGAGCGCCAGGGCAGCAATACGGTGGCGCGTTGCGGAAAACATAGTGAGTCCTTAAAAACAGAGCAAAATAATAACGTGCATAGTATGAAACTGTGATCGTCCATACACAATTTGAATTGCTCTTAAATGCCCGAAATTTCGCGTGTTAAGCATTTTTTGGTATTTGCTTTTTCACGGCGTTATTCCATTGAGTAACTACTCATTCCAATTCGTAATTTCATTCGATCTAAGCCGCCCCCTATAGTCCCTCTATTCCTCGTTGTTAGTGAGTTGTTGCCTGTGGACTATCTGCCCCTTTTTGCCGCCTTAAAAGACCGACCGGTACTGGTTGTCGGCACGGGAGAAATTGCCGATCGCAAAATCGCGTTTTTGCAGCGCGCAGGGGCACAGGTGCGGGTTGTTGAAGAGGCGGATTTCGACGAGTCACAGATCGACAGCGTGGTGCTGGTGATTGCGGCGACTGAAAATCGGGAACTTAACCGGCGGGTCTCCGACGCGGCCCAGGCCCGTTACCGTCTGGTGAACGTGGTGGACGACCAGCCTTTATGCTCGTTTATCTTCCCGTCGATCGTTGACCGCTCGCCGCTGCTGGTGGCGATCTCCTCCGGCGGCACCGCGCCGGTGCTGGCGCGCGTGCTGCGGGAAAAGATCGAAGCGCTGCTGCCGACCAGCCTCGGGCGCATGGCGGAGAAAGCCAGCTACTGGCGCAACCATTTAAAAAACCGCCTGACCAGCGTGACGGAACGCCGTCGCTTCTGGGAGCGCGTATTTCGCGGCCGCTTTGCCAGCCTGATGCAGGCGGGCAATGAGACGGCGGCGCAGAAAATTCTCGAAGACGAACTGGATAACCCCGGCAGTACGGGCGGGGAAATTATTCTGGTGGGAGCCGGGCCGGGGGATGCCGGTTTGCTGACGCTGCGCGGCCTGCAGGTTCTGCAGGATGCGGACGTAGTGTTCTACGACCACCTGGTCACCGACGGCGTGCGCGAGCTGATCCGTCGCGATGCGGAGCAAATCTGCGTCGGCAAACGGGCGGGGGAACACTCCGTGCCGCAGCACGATACCAACCAAATGCTGATTGACGCCGCGAAAGCGGGCAAAACCGTGGTGCGCCTGAAAGGGGGCGACCCGTTCATTTTCGGTCGCGGCGGTGAAGAACTGCAGGCGGCAGCCGAAGCGGGCGTACCGTTCCAGGTGGTGCCCGGCATCACGGCGGCCTCTGCGGTGACGGCCTACGCCGGGATCCCGCTCACCCATCGCGATTATGCCCAGAGCGTCACCTTTGTGACCGGGCACTACAAGGCCGACAGCACGCCGTTCGACTGGTCGCACCTCGCCCAGAGCCGACAAACGCTGGCGATATACATGGGCACGATGAAGGCTGCGGACATCAGCGAACAGCTTATTCAGCACGGTCGCGAGGCGACGACGCCCGTTGCCGTCATTTCTCGCGGTACGCGCGTCGATCAGCATGTTGCTATCGGCACATTACAAGACCTTGCAACCCTGGCGAAAGACGCCCCGATGCCTGCCCTGATCGTGGTGGGAGAGGTGGTGCAGCTGCACAGCACCCTCGCCTGGTTCCAACACACAACCGATACAGAAGGCTTTGGTTCTTCTGTTGTAAATTTGGCTTAAGGAACGGTTATGGACCAAAAACGACTTACTCACCTGCGGCAGCTCGAAGCGGAAAGTATCCATATTATCCGCGAAGTGGCCGCCGAGTTCTCTAACCCGGTGATGATGTACTCCATCGGTAAAGATTCCAGCGTCATGCTGCACCTGGCGCGTAAAGCGTTTTATCCGGGCACGCTGCCGTTCCCGCTGCTGCACGTGGATACCGGCTGGAAATTCCGCGAAATGTACGAATTCCGCGACCGTACCGCCAAAGCCTACGGCTGCGAGCTGCTGGTGCACAAAAATCCGGAAGGGGTGGCGATGGGCATTAACCCGTTCGTCCACGGCAGCGCCAAGCATACCGACATCATGAAAACCGAAGGGCTGAAGCAGGCGCTGAACAAGTACGGTTTTGACGCGGCCTTCGGCGGCGCGCGGCGTGACGAAGAAAAATCCCGCGCCAAAGAGCGAATCTACTCCTTCCGCGACCGCTTCCATCGCTGGGACCCAAAAAACCAGCGCCCTGAGCTGTGGCACAACTACAACGGTCAGATCAACAAAGGCGAAAGCATTCGCGTTTTCCCGCTCTCCAACTGGACCGAGCTGGATATCTGGCAGTACATCTACCTGGAAAACATCGAAATCGTTCCGCTGTACCTGGCCGCCGAGCGCCCGGTGCTGGAGCGCGACGGCATGCTGATGATGATCGACGACGATCGTATCGACCTGCAGCCGGGTGAAGTGATCAAAAAACAGATGGTCCGTTTCCGTACCCTCGGCTGCTGGCCGCTGACCGGCGCGGTGGAATCGAACGCGCAGACGCTGCCGGAGATCATCGAAGAGATGCTGGTGTCCACCACCAGCGAGCGACAGGGGCGCGTGATTGACCGCGACCAGGCAGGCTCCATGGAGCTGAAGAAACGTCAGGGTTATTTCTAAGGAGCCGCCATGAACACCACTATTGCTCAACAAATTGCCAACGAAGGCGGCGTGGAAGCGTATCTGCACGCCCAACAACACAAAAGCCTGCTGCGCTTTCTGACCTGCGGCAGCGTGGATGACGGGAAAAGTACCCTGATTGGCCGCCTGCTGCACGACACGCGCCAGATTTATGAAGATCAGCTCTCTTCCCTGCATAACGACAGCAAGCGTCACGGCACCCAGGGCGAAAAACTCGACCTGGCCCTGCTGGTGGACGGCCTGCAGGCGGAGCGCGAGCAGGGCATTACCATCGATGTGGCCTACCGTTACTTCTCTACCGAGAAGCGCAAATTTATTATTGCAGACACCCCGGGGCACGAGCAGTACACCCGTAACATGGCGACCGGGGCGTCTACCTGCGACCTGGCGATCCTGCTGATGGACGCGCGTAAAGGCGTGCTGGATCAGACCCGTCGTCACAGCTTTATCTCGACGCTGCTGGGGATCAAACACCTGGTGGTGGCGGTCAACAAGATGGATCTGGTGAACTTCAGCGAAGAAAAATTCGAGGAGATCCGCCAGAGCTACCTGACCTTTGCCGAACAGCTGCCGGGCAACCTGGATATTCGCTTTGTGCCGCTCTCGGCGCTGGAAGGGGATAACGTCGCCTCCCAGAGCGCGAACATGCCGTGGTACAGCGGCCCGACGCTGCTGGAAGTGCTCGAAACCGTTGAAATTCAGCGCGTGGTCGACACTCAGCCAATGCGCTTCCCGGTGCAGTACGTGAACCGTCCAAACCTCGATTTCCGCGGCTTCTCCGGCACTATTGCTTCCGGTTCCGTGAAGGTGGGGCAGCGCGTGAAGGTGCTGCCATCCGGCGTGGAGTCAGCAATCGCTCGCATCGTGACGTTCGACGGCGACCTGCAGGAAGCCGGGGCAGGGGAAGCGGTCACGCTGGTGCTGAAAGACGAAATTGATATCAGCCGCGGTGACCTGCTGGTCGACGCGCAGGAGACGCTGGCGGCGGTGCAGGGCGCGTCCGTGGACGTGGTGTGGATGGCCGAACAGCCGCTGACCGCAGGCCAGAGCTACGACATCAAAATTGCGGGCAAGAAAACCCGCGCCCGCGTGGACGGCATTCAGTTCCAGGTGGACATCAACAACCTGACCCACCGTGATGTGAGCGAACTGCCGCTGAATGGTATTGGCCTGGTGGATCTGACCTTCGACGAGCCGCTGGTGCTGGATCCGTATCAGCAGAACCCGGTGACGGGCGGGCTGATCTTTATTGACCGCCTGACCAACGTTACCGTCGGCGCGGGCATGGTGCGCGAGCCTAACGCGCAGGCGAGCGTGACCTCTGAGTTCAGCGCCTTCGAGCTGGAGCTGAACGCGCTGGTGCGTAAGCACTTCCCGCACTGGGGCGCCCGCGATCTGCTGGGAGGCAAGTAATGGCCGCCCATGATGAGAACGTCGTCTGGCATCCTCATCCGGTCACCGTCGCCCAGCGCGAACAGCTTCATGGCCACCGTGGGGTGGTGCTGTGGTTTACCGGGCTGTCTGGCTCCGGTAAATCCACGGTGGCGGGCGCGCTGGAAGAGGCGCTGCATCAGCAGGGAGTAAGTACCTACCTGCTGGATGGCGACAACGTGCGTCACGGCCTGTGCAGCGATTTGGGGTTCAGCGACGACGACCGCAAAGAGAACATTCGCCGGGTAGGTGAAGTCGCCAGCCTGATGGCTGACGCCGGGCTGGTGGTGCTGACGGCGTTTATCTCGCCGCACCGCGCCGAGCGCCAGATGGTGCGCGAGCGCGTGGGTCAGGATCGCTTTATCGAAGTGTTTGTCGATACGCCGCTGGAGATCTGCGAAGCGCGCGATCCGAAAGGGCTGTACAAAAAAGCGCGTGCCGGCGAGCTGCGAAACTTCACCGGAATTGACTCGGTTTACGAAGCGCCTGAATCGCCTGAGATTCACCTTGAAGGTCAACAATTGGTAACAAATTTAGTAAGCCAATTATTAGACCTGCTCAGACGGGACGATATTATCAGATCCTGAGGCGGTATCGTTCGGGAGCTGTCTTCCCGAACGATGAGTCACGGTCACAGGATTAGCTATGCGCAACAGTGAAAACTACATTATCACCACCGGGTCGGAACCGTTAACCACCGACAATGAGACGACCTGGTCCTTCCCTGGGGCGATAGTCGGCTTTGCGTCGTGGTTACTGGCGCTGGGTATCCCGTTTTTGATCTACGGTGGTAACACCCTTTTCTTCTTTCTCTACACCTGGCCCTTCTTCCTGGCGCTGATGCCCGTTGCGGTCGTTGTCGGGGTTGCGCTGCACTCCCTTTTCAACGGCAAGCTCCTGTACAGTACGGTTATCACGATTGCCACCGTTGTCGTCATCTTTGGCCTGCTGTTTTTATGGCTGATGGGCTAACTTGCGACATAATTAAAACCCCGCAGTAGAGTCGAACGGAAAGTTATGGGATGATGATGCCGTTTTTTCAGGGGGCAGGATGGGTAAACTAACGCTGCTGTTGCTGGCTTTGCTGGTCTGGCTGCAATATTCGTTGTGGTTCGGTAAGAACGGGCTGCACGACTACAGCCGGGTGAGCGATGACGTCGCGGCTCAGCAGGCAACAAATGCCAAACTTAAGGCGCGTAACGATCAACTCTTTGCTGAAATTGATGACCTCAATGGCGGCCAGGAGGCGATTGAGGAGCGCGCACGCAATGAACTCAGTATGACTAAGCCGGGCGAAACCTTTTATCGTCTGGTTCCGGATGCGTCTAAACGCAATCAGGGCTCAGCACAAAACAATCGATAATCAGGCCCAGGATTACGACATGGCAGCAACTTTTTCGGACGTATGTGCCGTGGTGCCGGCCGCAGGTTTTGGCCGGCGCATGCAGACAGAATGTCCCAAGCAGTACCTCTCAATTGGCGATAAAACGATCCTTGAGCACGCCGTGGCGGCGCTGCTGGCGCACCCGCGGGTGACGCACGTGGTCATCGCCATCAGTCCCGGCGATGCCCGCTTTGCGCAGCTGCCGCTGGCAAACCACCCACAGATTACCGTAGTTGATGGCGGCGCCGAGCGCGCCGATTCCGTTCTGGCGGGCATTCAGGCTGCCGGAAGCGCCCAGTGGGTGCTGGTCCATGACGCGGCACGTCCGTGCCTGCATCAGGACGACCTGGCACGCCTGCTGGCGCTGAGCGAAACCAGTAAAGTGGGCGGCATTCTGGCCGCGCCGGTGCGCGACACCATGAAGCGTGCCGAGCCGGGCAAGCGTGCCATCGCCCACACCGTTGAGCGCGTCGACTTATGGCACGCGCTGACGCCGCAATTTTTCCCCCGCGAACTGCTCCACGACTGCTTAACGCGTGCCCTTAATGAAGGCGCGACCATCACGGACGAAGCCTCCGCGCTGGAGTATTGCGGTTTTCACCCCACGCTTGTTGAAGGGCGCGCTGATAATATAAAAGTGACGCGCCCGGAAGATTTACAGCTCGCGGAATTTTATCTTACCCGTTCGACCCATCAGGAGAAGGCATAATGCGAATTGGACACGGTTTTGATGTACACGCCTTTGGCGGAGAAGGCCCAATTATCATTGGCGGCGTACGTATTCCTTACGAAAAAGGGCTGCTGGCGCATTCTGATGGCGACGTGGCGCTGCATGCGCTGACCGACGCGCTACTCGGCGCTGCCGCGCTGGGTGATATCGGCAAGCTGTTCCCGGACACCGACCCGGCCTTTAAAGGGGCGGACAGCCGCGAATTGCTGCGCGAAGCGTGGCGCCGTATTCAGGCGAAAGGTTACACCCTCGGCAACGTCGACGTGACGATTATTGCCCAGGCCCCGAAAATGCTGCCGCACATTCCGCAGATGCGCGTATTTATCGCTGAAGATCTGGGCTGCCATATGGACGACGTCAACGTCAAAGCCACCACCACGGAGAAGCTGGGCTTTACAGGTCGTGGCGAAGGGATTGCCTGTGAAGCCGTGGCGCTGCTGGTGAAGGCGGCAAAATGACGGACTTCGATAACCTGACATACCTGCACGGTAAGCCGCAGGGGAACGGGGTGCTGAAAGCCAGCCCGGAAGATTTCCTCGTGGTTGAGGATCTGGGCTTTGAACCCGATGGCGAAGGCGAACATATCCTGGTGCGTATTCTGAAAAACGGCTGCAACACCCGCTTTGTGGCCGACGCGCTGGCAAAATTCCTCAAAATTCACGCCCGGGAAGTGAGCTTTGCCGGGCAGAAAGATAAACACGCCGTCACCGAGCAGTGGCTCTGCGCCCGCGTGCCCGGCAATGCGATGCCTGATTTAAGCAAATTTGAGCTTGAAGGCTGTAAGGTGCTGGAGTACGCCCGCCACAAGCGCAAGCTGCGCCTGGGGGCGTTGAAAGGCAACGCGTTTACGCTGGTGTTGCGCGAAGTGACCGATCGAGAAGACGTTGAAAAACGTCTCAACGCCATTAATGAACGCGGTGTTCCGAACTACTTTGGCGCGCAGCGCTTTGGCATTGGCGGCAGCAACCTCCAGGGAGCGCTGCGCTGGGCGCAAAGCGATGCGCCGGTGCGCGACAGGAATAAACGCAGTTTTTGGTTGTCGGCGGCCCGCAGCGCGTTGTTTAATCAGATTGTGAGCGAAAGGCTGAAAAAACCGGACGCGAATCAAGTTGTTGTTGGCGATGCGCTACAATTAGCGGGACGCGGAAGCTGGTTTGTGGCAACGGCCGAAGAAATGGCCGATGTGCAGTCGCGCGTGGATGCCAAAGCGCTGATGATTACCGCAGCTTTGCCGGGCTCAGGCGACTGGGGCACCCAGGGAGACGCGTTGAGCGCTGAGCAGTCCGCCGTGGCGGATGCGCCGGAATTACAATCCTTGCTGGTGCGGGAAAAAGTCGAAGCAGCGCGCCGCGCGATGCTGCTCTATCCGCAGCAGTTAAGCTGGAACTGGTGGGATGACGTGACCGTCGAGTTACGCTTCTGGCTGCCGGCAGGTAGCTTTGCCACCAGTGTTGTCAGGGAACTAATCAACACCTCGGGTGATTATGCGAATATTGCTGAGTAACGATGACGGGATCCACGCGCCGGGCATTCAGACCCTGGCGAAGCACCTCCGTGAATTTGCGGATGTGCAGGTCGTGGCCCCCGATCGTAACCGCAGTGGAGCGTCTAACTCACTGACGCTGGAGTCGTCGCTTCGCACCTTTACCTTTGAAAATGGCGATATTGCCGTGCAGATGGGCACGCCGACGGACTGCGTGTTTCTGGGCGTGAACGCGCTGATGCGCCCGCGTCCGGATATCGTCGTCTCCGGCATTAACGCCGGGCCGAACCTCGGCGATGACGTGATTTACTCCGGAACGGTAGCGGCGGCAATGGAAGGGCGCCATCTGGGGTTCCCGGCGCTGGCGGTCTCGTTAAACGGCCACACGCACTACGATACCGCCGCCGCGGTGACCTGCTCGATCCTGCGGGCGCTAGGCCGCGAGCCGCTGCGTACCGGGCGCATTCTCAACATCAACGTGCCGGATCTTCCTCTCAATGAAATTAAGGGCATTCGCGTTACGCGCTGCGGAAGCCGGCATCCGGCCGATCAGGTGATCCCGCAGCAGGATCCTCGCGGCAACACGCTTTACTGGATCGGGCCTCCTGGCGATAAGTGCGATGCGGGTCCGGACACCGACTTTGCCGCCGTGGATGATGGCTATGTCTCGGTCACTCCGCTGCACGTAGATTTAACCGCGTATAGCGCGCATGATGTGGTGTCGGGCTGGCTGGATCGCGCAGGAGTAAACGCGCAATGGTAAGCAAACGTGTACAAACTCTTCTGGAACAACTTCGCGCACAGGGGATCCGCGACGAGCACGTGCTTGAAGCGCTCGCTCAGGTCCCGCGTGAGAAATTTGTAGACGAGGCGTTTGAACACAAAGCGTGGGAAAACGTAGCGCTGCCCATCGGGCAAGGCCAGACGATTTCGCAGCCTTATATGGTGGCGCGGATGACGGAGCTGCTGGAGCTCACGCCCGACTCACGCGTGCTGGAGATTGGCACCGGGTCGGGGTATCAGACCGCCATCCTGGCGCATCTGGTACACCATGTCTGTTCCGTAGAGCGGATCAAAGGTTTGCAATGGCAGGCGCGTCGTCGCCTGAAACAACTTGATTTACATAATGTTTCGACACGACACGGTGATGGATGGCAGGGTTGGCAGGCTCGCGCCCCGTTTGACGCTATCATCGTGACGGCGGCTCCGCCTGAAATTCCCGCTGCGCTCTTGTCGCAGCTGGATGAGGGGGGCATTCTTGTTCTGCCCGTCGGGGACGAGCAGCAGCTATTAAAGCGCGTTCGACGGCGCGGCGGCGAGTATATTATCGACACCGTGGAAGCCGTGCGCTTTGTGCCTCTGGTAAAGGGGGAGTTGGCCTGAGACTCGGATTTATCCAGGGTTATTAAGGCAAATTCAGCGTATGGTGTGGCGCGAAAGATTCGTGTCATCATAAATTTTAAGTCACTGGTAGTTAACACATTCCTGGGGGATAAATGAGCGCGGGAAGCCCTAAATTCACCATCAGCCGTGTTGCGGCATTATCACTGGTTTCGCTCTGGCTGGCAGGCTGTACAAGTTCCAACAACGCGCCTGCGCCCGTCAGTTCCGTCGGGGGAAACAGCGGCTCCGGTAACACGTCCAGCGGAATGTTGATCACGCCTCCGCCTAAAATGGGTACTGCTGCGCCGCAGCAAACACCACAAATTCAGCCTGTGCAACATCCTGTTACACAGCCAACGCAGATTCAGCCAGTTGAACAGCCTGTTCAGACCCAAAATGGCCGCATAGTCTATAACCGCCAGTATGGGAACATTCCGAAAGGCAGCTATACCGGCGGCAGCACCTATACCGTGAAGCGCGGCGATACGCTGTTCTACATTGCCTGGATCACCGGGAACGATTTCCGTGACCTCGCGCAGCGCAATAACGTCCAGGCCCCGTATGCTCTGGAAGTTGGCCAAACGCTCCAGGTGGGCAACGCAACGGGTACGCCACTGACGCCTGGCAATACGGTTTCAGCGGCCGATGTGACGGCTCAAAATAACAGCGTTAAGCCTGCACAAAAATCCACCACGGTGGTTGCTTCACAACCTGTAATTACGTATTCTGAGGATTCAGGTGATCAGACTGCTAACAAAATGTTGCCGAATAATAAAGGGACTGCGACTGTTGTCACAGCACCGACCACGGCACCTGTGGTTAGCTCTACTGAACCGACTGCAAGCAGTCAGAATGCCAGTTCGTCCATCACCGCATGGCGCTGGCCAACCGACGGCAAGATTATCGAGAACTTCGCAACCTCTGAGGGTGGGAACAAAGGGATCGATATCGCAGGCAGTAAAGGACAGGCTATCATCGCGACCGCAGACGGACGCGTTGTGTATGCCGGTAACGCGCTGCGCGGTTACGGTAATCTGATTATCATCAAACATAACGATGATTACCTGAGTGCCTACGCCCATAACGACACAATGCTGGTCCGGGAACAACAAGAAGTTAAGGCGGGGCAAAAAATCGCTACCATGGGTAGCACCGGAACCAGTTCTACACGCTTGCATTTTGAAATTCGTTACAAGGGGAAATCCGTAAACCCGCTGCAGTACTTGCCGCAGCGATAAATTGACGGGGCATGCCAGCCAGGGTGTCTCGTTCAGGGATCACGGGTAGGAGCCACCTTATGAGTCAGAATACGCTGAAAGTTCATGATTTAAATGAAGACGCGGAATTTGATGAGAACGGAGCAGAGGCTTTTGACGAAAAAGCCTTAGTAGAAGAGGAACCCAGTGATAACGATTTGGCTGAAGAAGAGCTGTTATCGCAGGGCGCCACACAGCGTGTACTGGACGCGACTCAGCTTTACCTTGGGGAGATTGGTTACTCCCCACTGCTAACGGCCGAAGAAGAAGTCTATTTCGCACGTCGTGCTTTGCGTGGTGATGTTGCCTCGCGTCGTCGCATGATCGAAAGTAACCTGCGACTGGTCGTGAAAATTGCCCGCCGTTACGGCAATCGTGGTCTGGCTCTGCTGGATCTGATTGAAGAGGGCAACTTAGGTCTCATCCGCGCAGTTGAGAAGTTTGACCCGGAACGCGGGTTCCGTTTCTCAACCTACGCGACCTGGTGGATTCGTCAGACCATCGAACGGGCTATTATGAACCAGACCCGTACGATCCGACTGCCGATCCACATCGTCAAAGAGTTGAACGTCTATCTGCGTACCGCGCGCGAGTTGTCCCATAAACTGGACCATGAGCCAAGCGCAGAAGAAATTGCCGAACAACTCGACAAACCGGTTGATGACGTAAGCCGTATGCTGCGTCTCAACGAGCGCATTACCTCGGTTGACACCCCGCTGGGTGGCGACTCCGAAAAAGCGCTGCTGGACATCCTGGCCGATGAAAAAGACAACGGCCCGGAAGACACCACGCAGGACGATGACATGAAGCAGAGCATCGTCAAATGGCTGTTCGAACTGAACGCCAAACAGCGTGAAGTGCTGGCACGTCGTTTCGGTTTACTGGGGTATGAAGCTGCGACACTGGAAGACGTCGGCCGCGAAATTGGCCTGACCCGTGAACGTGTTCGTCAGATTCAGGTAGAAGGTCTGCGCCGCCTGCGTGAAATCCTGCAGGGGCAAGGTCTGAATATCGAAGCGCTGTTCCGCGAATAAGCATCCTTTCGTCAAAAAAGGCCCGTCGTGAGACGGGCCTTTTTCTTTTGTGCTACGGCTGGGCCGTTTCGTGCAGCAGACGCCATGTAATCCCGTCGCCTTCCTGATTAAGCACCGCGGTTGACCAGCGCACGTTGACGGGCAGGTCCGGCCGGGTTTGCGTCTCCCGGTAGTGCAGTACCGCGCCACGATCCCAGCGCTCGATCGTGGATAATTCGTCAATGACGATCTTCAGTCCGGGGCGGCTTCCTCGCTGACTGTGCAGAAAGTCCACAAGGCCGTGATAGTCGATATGAACGCCACCCGGTGGGATCATCAGAAAATCTGGCCGGAAACGGGCGAGCAGGGCGTCGGAGTCGCCTTCGCCTTTGCCTAACCAGTTTTCAAGCGCAATGTGGAGGTCGATAATGTCGTGTTCAAAAGGCGTCATGAATTCTCCTGTCGCAGCTGGGCGAGCACCTGCGTATTGTTAAGTCGGAAAACGTACAGTACAGGCAATAGGGTCATGCCTGCGGCAAAAAGAAACATTCCGTGCCAGGCGGCGAGTGGCGCCAGATAACTCTGCGCCAGACTCAGCACCTCAGCCAGCAGCAGGGCACCGGCAAAAAAGCTCAACTGACGATTGAGATTCCACAGCGCGCTGGCATCCGGCATCTCTTCCCTGCGCGTTGTCAGAAAAGCGCTGCTCTGAGCGGTACTGCTGCACAGGCTGCCCCCCGCGCCCATCAGGGTAAACGCAACGACAGGAAGCAGCGTAGCCGAGCTGACGTTAAGCAAAAGCAGAATGCCCGTCGCCTGCAGCAGGCAGCCGATAACAATCAGCGGCTGTGGGCCGATACGGTTAAAATAGCGTCCCGTCGCCGTGATGGCGATAAACGATGCCACGGACCACGGCAACATGAGCATACCCGTTGCGGCTGGACTCATGTTCGCCTCGTGCTGAAGATAAAACATGCCCGTAACGTTCACCCCGATAAATACGCCAGGAACGCATACATAGACAAGCATGGCAAAACGCAAAAGCGGGTCCCCGAGCAACCGCAGGTTGAGCAGCCTGGCCGCTTTCATCGCGGGTATTTCATGTTTAAGCCACAGGCAGGCCAACACAAAGGTCACGATGGCCACCGGAAGCGTCGCGAAAAATATCCACCGCCAGCTTAGCATCTGCACCAGCAGGCCCCCGATAGCGGGGGAGCAGGCAGGAGCAAGCAGCGCGACCAGCATGACCGCCGAGGAGAGTCTGGCTCGCTCGTGAGGCTGAAACAGTTGCCAGGTCAGTGCCTGTCCGACAGGGATCAGTAAGCCACCGCCCACGCCCTGCAGCACGCGCCAGGCGATCAGACTTTCCAGCGTTGCAGACAAGCCTGCCGCAGCAGAAGCCGCGCTGAACAGAAAAAGCGAGATCAGGATGACCCGCTTTGGTCCGAAGCGGCGCGTGAGCATGCTGCTGAACGGGATCGCCAGCGTCAGGCCGGCAATGTACCCGTTACTGATCCAGGCAAGCGCTGAAGGCGTGGCGTTAAGAGCTTGCGCCATCGCCGGAAAAGCGACGCTGGCAATAAACATGTTGATCAAATCAAGAAAAAAGCCCAGCAGATAGACAGCGGCGACTTTGCTGCGATACGTCATGGTGGATCCTCCCGTGAGGTGGCGTATCGTATCGACCCCGGAAGCACGGATAAACCTGACAAAGCGCGATATACTGTCAAAAAAATTTTGACGGTAAAAGGCGTAATGATGATTAACCTACAGCGGACGCAGATGTTTGTTGCGGTGGCCGATACCGGCAGTTTTACTGCCGCAGCCGATGCGCTGGGTCTGACAAAAGCCGTGGTCAGCTTCAATATTCGCCAGCTCGAAGCCGAGCTGGGGGTGACGCTGCTGCTGCGCTCCACCCGCCGCCTGACGTTAACCGAGGCGGGAGCGCTTTTTCATCAGCGCAGCGTGGCGCTTCTGAAGGACGCAGAACGGCTGCAGGATGATGTTCGCGCGAATCATGCAGGACTCACGGGGGAATTGCGGATCACCACCACGCCTGAGTATGGTTCGCGGGTCGTGGTACCGTTGCTGGCAAGGTTTAGCCAGCTGCACCCGGAGCTTCGCGTGCGTCATGTTTCGTCTTCACTCCATGCCGACCTGATCTCAGAGCGCTTTGACGTGGCTATTCGGTTGGGAACGCTTACCGACTCGCGCTACCACGCCGCATTGATTTCACATTTTTCCATCCTGCCCGTCGCGACGCCTGAATGGCGGATGAATCATCCAGTTGAATCGCTTGCGCAGCTGGCGCAAGCCGACTGGATTATTCACGAGCGCTTAGCGTCGCCGCTGCGCTGGCAGGTGAAAGATGCCAGCGGTGCGTCTGAAATGCTTGAGATAAAAAAAGCGCCACGCCTGTTTGCCGACAGCGCGCAGGCGCTTATGGCTTTTGCGCTTGCGGGAAGTGGCGTGGCGTTACTGCCGGAATGGCTGGTGCGCGATGCGCTTGATGCGGGAAAACTGGTCCCGGTTTTACCGGAATATACCTTCGCGCGGCAGGGCATTCACGCGGTTTATCCGGATGCCCGGCACGTGCCTGCGAAAGTGCGCACCTTTATTGATTTTATGCGCGCCAGCGTGAATTAATCGTGCATCATCTTTTTGATGAGCGCAGAGAACTGCTCCCGTTCGGCCTTATTAAGACGCCCTAAAAACGCCTCATCCACCTCGTTGCCGACCGGCTGGCAGTCTGCAAGCAGGGCTTCGCCTTCCGGCGTCAGGAAGACAAACCGGCGGCGCTTATCTGCGGGATCGTGCTCGCGTTTGACCAGCCCGCGCGCCTCCATTCGGCTGAGCATCTCCGCCAGCGTCGCCTTCGTGCTGACCGCCACTTCGGTCAATGCCACCTGCTCAATGCCCGGGTGCTCGGCAATGGAGCGCATAACCGCATACTGCGGCTTGGTCAGTTCCGGCAGGGCATGTTGCCACTTAGCGGTATGCTGTTGAAAAAGCTGACGTAACAGGTGGAACGCCTCTTGTCTTAGTTCCATGAACACTCCGACAGAAAAAATCACCCCCTATGATAGCCGCTAAAGCCCGGGATGATAACGCGGGATTTTTTAGCAATTAGTGTGATCGTGTACGAACGATCTTGTCAGTAGAGCGATCCGGGAGTAGTTTATTTATAAATGTTCGTACACGAACAAATTGATTGAGGTGATGAATGAGATTGATCGTGGGAATGACAGGAGCAACGGGGGCTCCGCTCGGCGTGGCGCTGTTGCTGGCGCTGAAGGAAATGCCGGAGGTAGAGACCCATCTGGTCATGTCGAAGTGGGCAAAAACAACCATTGAGCTGGAAACGCCTTACAGCGTGCAGGACGTTGCTGCGCTGGCTGACGTTGTTCACAGCCCGGCTGACCAGGCCGCCACTATCTCCTCCGGCTCGTTTCGCACCGACGGCATGATCGTCATTCCCTGCAGCATGAAAACGCTGGCGGGGATCCGCGCGGGCTACGCCGAAGGGCTGGTGGGCCGTGCGGCAGATGTGGTGCTGAAAGAGGGGCGCAAGCTGGTGCTCGTTCCCCGCGAAACGCCGCTCAGCACCATTCATCTGGAGAACATGCTGGCGCTTTCCCGCATGGGCGTGGCGATGGTGCCGCCCATGCCTGCGTATTACAACCACCCGCAAACCGCCGATGACATCACCCAGCATATCGTCACTCGTGTGCTCGACCAGTTTGGTCTGGAGCACAAAAAGGCGCGCCGATGGAACGGGTTGCGGGAGGCGAAACATTTTTCACAGGAGAACAAAGATGGCATTTGATGATTTGAGAAGCTTCCTGCAGGCGCTCGATGAGCAAGGGCAACTGCTGAAAATTGAGGAAGAGGTGAATGCGGAGCCGGATCTGGCGGCGGCAGCCAACGCCACAGGCCGTATTGGCGACGGCGCGCCCGCGCTGTGGTTCGACAATATTCGTGGCTTTACCGATGCCCGCGTGGTGATGAACACCATCGGCTCGTGGCAAAACCACGCCATATCGATGGGGCTGCCAGCGAATACCCCGGTAAAAAAACAGATCGACGAGTTTATTCGCCGCTGGGATAAATTCCCCGTTACGCCGGAGCGCCGCGCTAACCCGGCCTGGGCGCAAAATACGGTCGACGGTGAAGACATTAACCTGTTCGATATCCTGCCGCTGTTTCGCCTGAACGACGGTGACGGCGGTTTTTATCTCGATAAAGCGTGCGTTGTCTCGCGCGATCCGCTCGACCCGGATCATTTCGGCAAGCAGAACGTCGGGATCTACCGCATGGAGGTCAAGGGCAAGCGCAAGCTCGGCCTGCAGCCGGTACCGATGCACGATATCGCCTTCCATCTGCACAAAGCGGAAGAGCACGGACAAGATCTGCCGATCGCGATTACTCTCGGCAACGACCCGATCATCACCCTGATGGGCGCCACGCCGCTGAAATACGATCAGTCTGAGTATGAAATGGCCGGCGCGCTGCGCGAAAGCCCGTACCCGATTGCCACCGCGCCGCTGACCGGCTTCGACGTGCCGTGGGGGTCTGAAGTGATCCTGGAAGGGGTGATTGAAGGCCGCAAACGTGAAATCGAAGGGCCGTTCGGCGAGTTTACCGGACACTATTCCGGTGGCCGTAATATGACGGTGGTCCGTATCGACAAAGTTTCTTACCGCACCAAACCGATCTTCGAATCCCTTTACCTCGGCATGCCGTGGACCGAGATTGACTATCTGATGGGACCTGCCACCTGCGTGCCGCTTTACCAGCAGCTGAAGGCAGAATTCCCGGAAGTGCAGGCGGTGAACGCGATGTACACCCACGGTCTGCTGGCAATTATCTCCACCAAAAAACGCTACGGTGGTTTTGCCCGCGCGGTCGGTTTACGCGCCATGACCACGCCGCACGGTCTGGGCTACGTGAAGATGGTGATTATGGTGGATGAGGATGTCGATCCGTTCAACCTCCCGCAGGTGATGTGGGCGCTCTCATCGAAGGTCAATCCGGCAGGGGATCTGGTGCAGCTGCCGAACATGTCAGTGCTTGAACTCGACCCTGGCTCCAGCCCGGCGGGCATTACCGACAAACTGATTATTGATGCCACCACGCCTGTTGCACCGGACACCCGTGGCCACTACAGCCAGCCGGTACAGGATCTGCCTGAAACTAAAGCCTGGGCTGAAAAACTGACCGCGATGCTGGCAGCACGCCAATAAGGAGGAAAAGATGATTTGTCCACGTTGTGCCGATGAGCATATTGAAGTGATGGCGACGTCACCGGTGAAAGGGGTTTGGACCGTTTATCAGTGCCAGCATTGTCTTTATACCTGGCGCGATACCGAACCGCTGCGTCGTACCAGCCGCGAGCATTACCCGGAAGCGTTCCGCATGACGCAGAAGGATATTGATGAAGCACCGCAGGTGCCGACGATCCCGCCGCTGTTGTAATAATAGGCCCGGTGGCGCTGCGCTTACCGGGCCTACGGGTTTTGTAGGTCGGGTAAGGCGAAGCCGCCACCCGACAAAACAGACCGCAGAAAACTAAACCAGACTCTTCAACCGATAAATCCACTCCAGCGCCTGACGCGGCGTCAGTGAATCCGGGTCGAGGTTCTCCAGCGCTTCCACCGCAGGCGACGTTTCTTCCGGTGGCGCCAACAGCGACATCTGGGTGCCATCAATCTGCGTCGCCGCCGCATTCGGCGAGAGGCTTTCCAGCTCACGCAGCTTCTGGCGAGCGCGCTTGATCACCTCTTTTGGTACACCTGCCAGCGCCGCAACGGCCAGGCCATAGCTCTTGCTCGCCGCGCCATCCTGCACCGTGTGCATAAAGGCAATGGTATCGCCGTGCTCCAGCGCATCAAGATGAACGTTAGCCACGCCTTCCATTTTCTCCGGCAGCTGCGTCAGCTCGAAGTAGTGGGTGGCGAACAGCGTCATGGCCTTGATTTTATTCGCGAGGCTTTCAGCACAGGCCCAGGCCAGTGACAGGCCGTCATAGGTTGAGGTTCCGCGTCCCACTTCGTCCATCAGCACCAGGCTGTGCTCCGTTGCGTTATGCAGAATATTAGCCGTTTCGGTCATCTCGACCATGAAGGTTGAGCGACCGCTCGCCAGATCGTCCGCTGCCCCAACGCGGGTGAAGATACGATCGATGGGGCCAATCTCCACTTTTTGCGCCGGGACGTAGCTGCCGATATAGGCGAGCAAAGCAATCAGCGCCGTCTGGCGCATATAGGTACTCTTACCGCCCATGTTCGGGCCGGTAATGATCAGCATTCTTCTCTGCGGCGAGAGGCTCAGCGGGTTGGCGATGAACGGTTCGTTCAGCACCTGCTCAACGACCGGGTGACGGCCTTCCGTAATGCGAATGCCGGGCTTGTCGGTAAAGGTCGGGCAGGTATAGTTTAGCGTTTCAGCCCGTTCTGCCAGGTTCACCAGCACGTCCAGCTCCGCCAGCGCGCTGGCGCTGAGCTGCAGGTCAGCAAGGTGCGGCATCAGCATGTCGAACAGCTCGTCATACAGCTGTTTTTCCAGCGCCAGGGCTTTACCTTTCGAGGTGAGTACTTTGTCCTCGTACTCTTTCAGCTCGGGAATGATGTAACGCTCGGCGTTTTTCAAGGTCTGACGACGTACGTAGTGAATCGGCGCCAGATGGCTCTGCCCGCGGCTGATCTGAATGTAGTAACCGTGTACCGCGTTATATCCCACTTTCAGCGTGTCGAGCCCAAGACGCTCGCGTTCGCGAATTTCCAGCTTATCGAGATAGTCCGTCGCGCCGTCGGCCAGCGCGCGCCATTCGTCCAGCTCTTCGTTGTAGCCTGGAGCAATCACGCCGCCATCGCGCACCAGAACCGGAGGTGCATCGATAATGGCGCGCTCCAGCAGTTCGCGAAGTTCAGTGAATTCGCCCATCGTTTCGCGGAGTTTCTGTACCGGCGCGCTGTCAACGTCACTCAGCTGCGCACGCAGTTCCGGCAGCTGCTGGAAAGCATGACGCATCCGCGCGAGGTCACGCGGGCGCGCGGTGCGCAATGCCAGACGGGCCAGGATACGCTCCAGATCGCCCACCTGACGCAGGACCGGCTGCAGCTCGGTATAGCGATCCTGCAACGCAGCAATCGTCTGCTGGCGGCAAACCAGCGTATCGGTATCGCGAATCGGCATATGCAGCCATCGTTTCAGCATGCGACTGCCCATCGGCGTAACGGTACTGTCGAGGACGGAAGCCAGGGTGTTTTCGACGCCACCCGCCAGATTCTGAGTTATCTCCAGGTTACGGCGCGTGGCGGCATCCATGATGATGCTGTCCTGCTGGCGCTCCATGGTGATAGAGCGGATATGCGGCAGGGCGGTGCGCTGGGTGTCTTTCACGTACTGCAGCAGGCAACCAGCGGCACACAGCCCGCGTGGAGCATTTTCCACGCCAAAGCCAATCAGATCGCGGGTACCGAACTGAAGGTTCAGCTGCTGGCGCGCGGTATCAATTTCGAATTCCCACAGCGGGCGACGGCGCAATCCGCGACGGCCTTCAATCAGCGCCATTTCGGCGAAGTCTTCGGCGTAGAGCAATTCTGCCGGGTTGGTGCGCTGCAGTTCGGCAGCCATCGTTTCGCGGTCAGCCGGCTCACTCAGGCGAAAACGCCCGGAGCTGATGTCCAGCGTGGCGTAGCCAAACCCTTTGCCGTCCTGCCACAGCGCCGCCAGCAGGTTATCCTGGCGCTCCTGAAGCAGGGCTTCATCACTGATGGTGCCTGGCGTGACGATGCGTACGACTTTGCGCTCAACCGGGCCTTTCGAGGTTGCCGGATCGCCGATTTGTTCGCAGATGGCAACGGACTCACCCTGATTCACCAGCTTGGCCAAATAGTTTTCAACCGCGTGGTGCGGGATACCGGCCATCGGAATGGGCTCGCCTGCGGATGCGCCACGTTTGGTTAGCGAGATGTCGAGCAACTGCGACGCACGTTTAGCATCGTCATAAAACAGCTCGTAAAAATCGCCCATGCGGTAAAACAGCAGGATTTCCGGATGCTGTGCCTTCAGCTTCAGGTACTGCTGCATCATCGGCGTATGTGCGTCGAAATTGTCGATTGTGCTCATGGAGTTATGATGTCCATTTCTTTGAAAATAAACCGTTTTGAGCGGCTCAGTGGCCGTTTGTTCGTTCTATTGTCGCATGAAAAAAAGGTACGGCGCAGAAAAATGTGGCGGCTTTACGAGGCGCCTTCAGACATTAACTCTATGACGATTTTTCCATGCTCAACGCCCACCCTGACCTGGGAGTTGGTGGTAAAGCCCGCCTTTTCAAGCCAGTCTCCTTTTAAGCTCAGCGCCGCATGCACGCTGTATCGCTTTGGTATCTTCGTTTTTCGATCCTCGTGACGTTTTCTGAAATATCCCACTTTTAAATGGCGGTAGGGTTTGCCGATCGCGATCTCTTTCATAGGGTCTCCAGACTATACGGACAACGGTCATTCCTGATGCCTGTATAAAATACCAGTGATTTCCAGGAGGTGCAGGGTTAATAGTGGAATCAGGCTTCAGAAAACGGAATGCAACACCTGAAATCCACAGTTTTAAAGTGTATTATTGATGCATCTTATTATTTGGTAAGTCGCTATGACCGGTAAACGCATATCACGTGAAAAAGAGACCATCGCGAAAATGATCGCGTTGTACGCAAAGCAGTGTCCACAGGCTTCTCAGGAAGCGGGGCATTATCAGGCGCTCAACGCGTATGCTGATAAGCGCCTGGATAAGTGCGTTTTTGGTGAAGAAAAGCCCGCCTGTAAACAATGCCCGGTGCACTGCTACCAGCCTGCCAGACGTGAAGAGATGAAGCAGATTATGCGCTGGGCAGGCCCGCGTATGTTATGGCGTCACCCCATTCTGACCGTCCTCCATCTGATGGATGACCGTCGTCCGGTGCCGGAACTGCCGGAGAAGTATCGACCGAAAAAGTGAACCGATCAGCTTCGTAGCGGACGGCAAATCATGTTCAGGGCCAGCGCGCTGCAGAGTGGAAAGAGCGCCAGCAGCAGCCACGGATAAATCGCCTGCGTTGAAGGCACCAGCGCGCGATCCAGCAGGCTGCCAAATAACAAATTTCCAGCCAGTACCGCAATACCTCCGGCGGTGGAGAGTGCGCCATAGTGCGCGCCCAGCGTGGATTCATCGGCGAACCGCGGAATGAGATCTTTTGCCGACGGCACCAGCAGCATCTGCCCCAGCGTCAGCAGCGTGACAAACGAGACCGAGGGCAGAAGCCGCAGCCAGCCTTCAGGCGGTTCTGTTGCCGCAAACATTGCCACGCTCGCAAAGGCGGCGGAAAGCAGCAAAAAGCCCACCGGAAGAATGTTCACCGCGCCCACGCGTCGGGCGAAACGCGCCAGCGGCAGCTGTAAGGTAATGATCAGAACGGAGGCCAGCATAAAAAGCGGGCCGAGATCTTTCTCGTTACCGCCGGAGCGCTGGATCTCCACCGGCAGCGCCAGATAGAGCTGGTTATAGCTTAACAGCCAGGAGCTGTAGGCAATGATAAAGGCGACAAAGCGCGGCTGGCGGAACGTCGTCCACCAGGGCTCTATTTTTATCTTCTGTGAACGTTGCCCGGCAGCAGGCAGACAGAAGTAAAGCACCACTAGCGCAATGATAAAGACGCCTGCCCCCGCCAGCGCTACCTGGCGGAAGCCAAGCCCCGTTAGCAGAGCGCCAGCAACCGGGCCCAGTACCGCGCCGAGCTCCCCGCAGACGGCAAAGAGCGCGAACCACTCCGCCCGGCTTCGTTTCCCTTTCGCCTCGCTGTGGGTACCCGCTTTCGCCAGAAGAGCCTCAATTGAGGGAGAAAATAACGCGCCGCCGACGCCCGTCAGACACGCGCCCAGAATAATCGGCCACAGCGATCCCCCGAAGGCCAGCAGCAGATAGCCTGAAACACGAACTATACAGCCGCTGAGGATGATGACCTTCGCGCCAAACCGGTCCGAGAGCGCACCGCCAACGATAAACATCCCCTGCTGCGAGAACGTGCGCAGACCCAGGATCAGCCCGATAAGCCCGCCGGAGAGCAGCATGTCGTCACGCAGAAATATCGCCAGGAAGGGAACGACGGCGTAAAAACCAATGTTAAAAACAAACTGGCTACCCAGTAAAACGGGCGGCCAGAGCGTGGTGGCGGGGCGAAGGGACATTGTCGATCACTCGTCCCTAAACGATAAAGTGAATGTGCTTTTTGCCATGAAACGGCGAGATCTCAATTTTGGTTTTGACCCGGAACACATCCCAGAGCAACGACTCGGATAAGATGTCCTGCGGCGTTCCGGTCGCCACAATTTGCCCTTTCTGCATCACAATCAGCGAGTCGCAGAACATTGAAGCGTGGTTGAGATCGTGGATGGCGACGATACTGGTAACGGGTAATTGGCTGATCAACTGCATCAGCTGCATCTGATGATGGATATCCAGGTGGTTGGTCGGTTCATCCAGCAGGATTTCGGTTGGCGTTTGCGCCAGCGCGCGGGCAATATGCACCCGCTGACGCTCGCCGCCGGATAGGCTCAGCCAGCCCTGCTCGCTGCGGTCCAGCATATCGACACGCTGCAGAGCCGCGGTGACGGTGTCGTCATCCTGCGCGCTCCAGTTAGAAAAAGGGGAGTGGTGCGGAATACGTCCAAGTTTGACCACGTCGCGCACGCGCATATTGGCGTCGGTCATCCCGTGCTGCTCAACGAACGCCACCCGGCGGGCAAGCTGCTTTTTGACGATGCGGGAAATGTCCTGCCCGTCCAGGGTCACGCTGCCCGAATCCGGGCGACGCAGGCCTGCCAGGATACGCAAAAGGGACGATTTGCCGCAGCCGTTAGGACCAAGCAAACCCACCGTTTCGCCGCGTGAAACCTTCAGCGAGACACCATTGACGATAACTTTTTTGCCTACCTTCCAGGTAATATTTTCAGCGCAGATACTCATCACTTATTCCTTGAGCGGTAGATAATCACGGCAAAGAAAGGTACGCCCACCAGCGCGGTGACCACGCCGACGGGCAGGCTCTGCGGGGCAATCAGCATGCGCGAGGCGATATCGGCCAGCACCATCAGGATCGCCCCCGCCAGCGCGCTGGCAATCAGCAGCGTGCGGTGCAGCGGCCCGAACAGGAAGCGCATGACGTGCGGCACCACCAGCCCTACAAAGCCGATTGAGCCCGCCATGCTGACGATGGTCGCGGTGATCAGGGCCGTGGTGGTAAACAGGGCAAGACGCACCCAGGGCACGGCAATGCCTAAGGAGGCTGCCGCATCATCACCAAAGGTAAAGGCGTCCAGCGCCCGGGAATAGTAGAGGCAGACGGCAAGGCCCGCCAGCACGACAACCAGCGCCAGCTGGAATTCCGGCCAACGCACGCCGCTAAAGCTGCCCAGCAGCCAGAACATCACGTCGCGCGCCTGCTGCGCGCTGGCGGAGGTGCTGATGGTGTAGGCGGTAATGGCGTTGAAAAGCTGAGATGCAGCAACGCCTGCCAGAATGGTGCGTTCATTGCCGCCGCGCGCGCCGTTCGTCAGAAAGGCGACAAACGCAAAGGCGGCGAACGCCCCGGCAAACGCGCCCGCAGAGAGCGACACCGCGCCGGTGCCGATGCCCAGGACGACGACCGACACCGCCCCGGTTGAGGCACCCGCCGACACGCCGAGCACGTAGGGTTCCGCCAGCGCGTTCTTCAGCAGGCTTTGCAGCACGGCACCGCAGATGGCTAAACCGGCCCCGCAGCAGGCCGCCACCAGCGCGCGGCTCAGGCGAAAGTCCCAAATTACGCTCTCATAGATGCGGTTGAGCGGAACGTCGGTCAGCCCCAGCTTATTACCAATAGCGTAAAAGACGTTGGAGAGCGGAATCGACAGCTCGCCGACGCTGACGCCAAGAGCAATCACTAAAAACAGCAGGACAACGGCAAGCAGAGCGGAAGTGGTCAGGATCAGGCCCTGGCGGGCCTGAAGTACGGCTGCCGTCATCAGTTCAGCCCCAGTTTTCTGAGCTGTTCACCCACCTGTTCAGCACCGTAAATCGTACGAATCGTCGGGTTCATCGCCTGACCGTCCATCACCACGATATGGCCTTTTTTGACGGCATCAAGCTGGCTCACGGCAGGATCGCTTTTCAGGAATTTGATTTTCTCATCCGCGTTATCCAGCGCCCAGCGGTTGCGGTCCAGACTGGAGACGACAATCACATCAGGGTTCGCGGCAATAATACTTTCCCAGCCGACGGTCGGCCATTCGGTCTCAGCGGTAATGGCGTTATGGCCACCCAGCACGTTAGCAATAAAACCGGAGGCGCTATTTTTCCCGCCGACATAGGCATCTGCCGAAGGCGAGGCGCTTGAGAACCAGAAAACAAACGAGAGATCTTTTTTGTTTTTACCAAATTCCTGACGCAGGTCGGCCTCACGTTTTTTGAAATCAGCGATAACGGCCTGGCCACGCGCTTCAACGTTGAAAATCTTCGCGAAATCTTCAATCTCTTTATAAAGGTACGTCATATCCCACAGCGTCTGGCGGCTGCCGTACATATCGCCTGCCGCTTTTTTGGTGGCGCACATGCCTGGAGATAAATAGCTGTTCACGCCGACGGTAGCCAGATCTTCACGTTTTGCGACCTTACTTTCCGGCCCAAGCAGCAGCGGCAGCTGTGCAGGAACAAAATCGGGGTTTTGCGCAAGGATGGATTCAAGAGTCGGAATTTCGACGGTCAGGGTTTTAATTTTTGCATTCTGCTCAGCCAGCTGCGGCAGCACCTTGGTCGGCCAGAAGGCGCTGGCTTTGACCTTATCTTCCAGCCCCAGCAGGAGCAAAATTTCCACGGTGTTCTGACCGAGGGCCACGACGCGTTCAGGCGCTTTAGTGAATGTCTCTTTATAGCCACAGTTTTCAATCGTCAGAGGATATGTGGTTGCCAGAGCAGAACTGACCGACGCAATCGCCAGGCCTAACGCGCAGATGACCTTCTTCATGAAACGCTACCCTTCATTAATATTATTTTTGATGCAAATGAAACGCATTATTAAGGCGGAATTTTATACAGAGGAAAATATATTGTGTCAATGAGGGACAATTGCGCAGGGTGACGAAAAGCGGCGCCATAAGCGGCGCCGGAATGTCGGGTTAAAGCAGGCTCTCTTTATCGATTCCCAGACGCTTCATGCGAGAGAGCAGGGTAGTGCGTTTCAGCCCCAGCCGCTGAGCTGCGCCCTTCGGTCCGGCTACCACGCCGTTGGTCTCTTTCAGTACGCGCATAATGAGCTGATATTCATCTTCGCCTTCCTGCGCGACCTCTGCCGAAAGCGTGGGGGCTTCCTGAAGGGAGACTTCAGGCAAAGAGAGCTGAAGAACGTTCCCGCGCGTCAGCAGTACCGCGCGCTCAATGACGTTTTCCAGCTCGCGCACGTTCCCCGGCCACTCCATCGCCGAAAGGGTACGTAGCGTTTCGGCAGGAATACTGTCGATATTCCTCCCCATCCGGCGGGCAATCTTCGCGGTAAAGGCCTTCACCAGCAGCGGAATATCTTCCGGGCGCTCGCGCAGCGGCGGCAGGCAGATCGGAAAGACGTTCAGGCGATAGTAGAGATCGCTGCGAAACTCGCGGTCGGCGACCATCTTTTTCAGGTCGCGGTTGGTGGCGGCAATCAGCCGCACGTCGGTCTGGATCAGCTTGTTGCTGCCGAGGCGCTCAAACTCCTGCTCCTGCAAAACGCGCAGCAGCTTGGGCTGCAGCTCCAGCGGCATATCGCCCACTTCGTCGAGGAACAGCGAGCTTTTATCCGCCAGTTCGAAACGGCCCAGCCGCTGGCTGCTGGCCCCGGTAAACGCCCCGCGCTCGTGGCCGAAGAGGTCACTTTCCAGCAGACCCGCGGGCATCGCCGCGCAGTTCATCTTCACCATCCGCCGGCTGTTGCGGTTGCTCAGGTTATGAATGGCGCGGGCTATCAGCTCTTTACCGGTGCCGGTTTCACCGAGGATCAGCACCGTGCTGTCACTCTGCGCCACCATTTCAACCTGCTTCAGCACGCTGTACATGGCATCGCTGCGCCCAATGATTTCGCCAAACTCGCTGTCCACGTTGTTGAGCTGTTCGGTCAGGGCCAGGTTTTCGTCCACCAGCCGCTCTTTCAGGCGGTGGATCTCCTGATAGGCGAGGGCGTTATCCAGCGCGATGGAAATACGCTCGGCGATCTGGCGCAGCAGCTTCAGGTTGGCGGTGGTAAACACGGCTTCATCGCACTGCGCCAGTTTGAGCACCCCAAGCATGGTGCTGCCGGACATCAGCGGCAGCAGGCACAGGGTCTGAATTTTGTTGCCCCAGGTGTTAAACAGCATCCGCTCGTACGGCGCCACCGGGTCCTGCTCGCTGAGATTCAGCAGCAGGATCTCTTTGCTTTTAAATACCCGCTCAGAAAGGGTGCCCGCTTCGTCCACCTCGCTCTGCTCGTGCGCCGGGTTGGCCTCATCAAGATAGTGGGTGGAGTAGATGTTCAGCTTGCCTTTGCGGTTCCCGCGTAGCGCGATGCTGATGGCGTCGATCCTGAAATAGTGGTGGATCTCCTTGGCGACTTCGCTGACCAGCTCGTCCATGTCGAGCCTTGAGAGTACGGCGTTGGTGATGGCAACCAGAATGCGGAAGTTATCGCGTTCGCGGCTCAGCAGGTCGTAATCCACGTTATTGGTGACGCGGCTTTGGATCTGCTCCGCGACGACGGCCACAATCTGGGCAAAGGTGTGCAGCCGCTCGTACTCCGCCTCGCTCCAGGGCTGGTCGGTATTGCGGATAAACTCGCAGCCGCCAAAAATATGGCCCTCCGCCGCCAGCGGCAGCATGCCGTAATGACCGAAAGGCTGATAGAGATTGCTCTCTGCCAGCCGCGGCCATGCCATCCGAAACTCTTCAAAATTGCAGTGCAGCACTTCAGGCCGGGAGAGAATGCGGCGCACCGGGCCGTGCGCGAGGTACGTTTCGTCTTCGTATTCAAATGTTTTGCCATTCTCACGCGTGGAATAGTAGCTCGCGCGGTGCGTTCCACTATGCCAG
This sequence comes from Enterobacter cloacae complex sp. 385G4, assembly GCF_057320665.1. Classification (NCBI taxonomy): domain Bacteria; kingdom Pseudomonadati; phylum Pseudomonadota; class Gammaproteobacteria; order Enterobacterales; family Enterobacteriaceae; genus Enterobacter; species Enterobacter cloacae complex sp. 385G4. The sequence continues at coordinate 39,435 of NZ_JBXWDD010000007.1, read as the reverse complement.
AGCACAATCGCCGCGCTGTCCGCCAGCGCTGATTGCCTGACCAGCCGCGTCAGGGCATCGCTCAGCGCGCCGAGATCGGGCTGTTGTAAAAGTGTGCGCGTGATGTCAAACAGGCCCTGCTGTCCAAGATCGCTCATCGGTGTATACGGCATTATTGCTTTCCAATAGAAACTGGCAAAAAAGAGACTTCACTGCTGACCGCTTATGGCGCGGTTCTAGCAAATTCGGGGTAACGGCTCAGCGTGCGGCAGATCCAGCGTGCGCTTCGCGCCGTAAAGTCCGGTCATGCGCACCCCTTTGCGCTCAACCACGTCGCCAATGATGGCCGCCTCTTTCCCTAAGGGATGCGCTCTCAGCTGTTCAAGTACGGCTTCCGCCGCCGAACGTTCCACGCCGATCGCCAGCTTGCCCTCGTTGGCAAAGTTTAGCGGGTCAAGCCCTAAAAGCTCACACAGCCCCCGCACGGCAGGCTTAACGGGCAGGTCGCGCTCGCTCAGTTCAATCCCGCACCCGCTGCTTGCGGCGAACTCGTGGACAACGGCATTAACCCCGCCCCGGGTAGCGTCGCGCAGGGCTTTGACGCCCGGGATGTCGCGCAGCGTCTGGATAAGCGGGGTGAGCACCGCGCAGTCGCTGCGAAGCTCGCCGTCCAGCCCTAAGCCTTCGCGCAGGTTCAGGATGGTTGCCCCGTGGCAGCCCAGCGTTCCGGTTACCAGCAGCACGTCGCCCGCGCTAAGGCGTTGCGCGCCCCAGTGAACGTCGGCGGGGATCGCCCCCATTCCGGCGGTGTTGATGAAGAGTTTATCCGCCGCGCCGCGCTGGACCACTTTGGTATCCCCGGTGACGATAGCGATCCCCGCCTCGCGGGCGGTGTGCGCCATGCTGTTGACCACTGCCGCAAGCGTCTCCATCGGTAATCCTTCTTCGAGGATAAATCCGCACGAGAGGTAGCGCGGAATAGCGCCGCTGACGGCCACGTCGTTGGCCGTACCGCAGACGGCGAGCTTGCCAATATCGCCGCCCGGGAAGAATAGCGGGTCAATCACGTAGCTGTCGGTGGAGAACGCCAGCCGGTCGCCGTGTGCCGTGAGGGTTGAGAGCGCGATGCGCGCCTGATCCTCCTGCTCGGCGAGCCAGGGGTTATTAAAGGCCTCCATGAACAGCCGGTTAATCAGCTGCTGCATCGCCTGTCCACCGCTTCCGTGCGCCATTTCCACCGTGTTCATGCTTCACACTCCTGGTTGCGATACTGATACCACGCGGCGCAAGCCCCTTCAGAGGAGACCATCAGCGCGCCAAACGCGGTTTGCGGGTTACAGGTGTTGCCAAATAGCGGGCAGTGATGAGGTTTGCATTTGCCGGTAAGCACCTCGCCGCAGCGGGCCCGGGGATCGTCGCACACCTGCTGTGGCTGAGGGCGGAAGTGCGCTTCGGCATCAAATTCGCGATAGGCAGGCGTCAGGCGCACGCCGGATTCCGCAATCAGCCCCAGCCCGCGCCACTCGCTGTCGCCCTCAACGCTAAACACGTCGGCAATCGCCTGCTGCGCCCGTTCATTTCCCGCATCGGGCACCACGCGGCGGTACTGGTTTTCGACCGCGCTCAGGGACGCTATTTTCTGCTCAACCAGCATGGCTACGCCTTGCAGTAGATCAAGCGGTTCGAAACCAGCCACCACTAACGGACGATTGTACTGATCAGCGATAAAACCGTAGGCGTCTGTGCCAATCACCATGCTGACGTGGCCCGGCGCCAGAAACGCATCGATGCCGTTGTCTGGCTCTTCGAGCAGGCTGCGCAGCGTGGGAATGAGCGTAATATGCTGGCAGAAAAAGAAAAAGTTAGTGACGTTGCGCGCTTTCGCCTGCTGCAGCGTGATGGCCGTAGCGGGCATGGTGGTTTCAAAACCCAGCCCGAAAAAGACGACCTTGCGCTCAGGGTTAGCCTCTGCCAGCGTCAGGGCATCCATCGGCGAGTAAACGATCCGCACGTCCGCGCCGCGCGCCTTCGCCTGCAACAGCGAGCCGTTTTTCCCCGGCACGCGCATCGCGTCGCCAAAGGTGCAGAAAATGACGTCGGGCTGGCCGGCAATTTCGATGCAGCTGTCGATGCGCCCCATCGGCAAAACGCACACCGGGCAGCCGGGGCCGTGAATAAACTCAATGTTCTCCGGCAGCAGCTGGTCGAGGCCAAACTTGAAGATGGCGTGCGTGTGCCCGCCGCACACCTCCATGATCCGCAGCGGCCTTTCGTTCGTGTAGTCCAGCAGCGCCGCGCGCGTTTTCAGATGTCCGATAAGCTGCATCACCTGTTCTGGCGCGCGGTATTCATCAACATAACGCATAGGCTAGCGCTCCTCGCCGTACAGGAGCGCGCCCACGTCCGGCTCCACGTCAAACATGTTTTGCAGCGCGTCCAGCGTGTCGCGGGCTTCCGCTTCGTTAATCACGCTCATCGCAAACCCCACGTGGACCAGCACCCACTGGCCGAGGCGCGACGCGCCCGTCTCATCGGTGCTGCCCACCAGCGTCAGGTCGACGTCGCGCAGGATCCCGCAAACCTCCACTTTGGCCTGATTGCCGTCGAGGGAATGGATTTGTCCCGGTACGCCTATGCACATCGTTCGCTCTCCAGCCAATCCAGCCAGGCGTCCATGCCGTCGCCGCGCGTGGCGGAAACCAGCAGGATGTGAATGTCCGGGTTCACCTCGCGGGCACAGGCAAGGCACTTATCCACGTCGAAGTTCAGGTACGGCAGCAGATCGACTTTGTTCAGCAGCATGAGGGAGACGGCGGCGAACATGTGCGGGTACTTCAGCGGCTTGTCCTCCCCTTCGGTCACGGAGAGCACCGCCACTTTATGCCGTTCGCCGAGGTCGAAGCTTGCCGGGCAGACCAGGTTGCCGACGTTTTCGATAAACAGGATGCCGTTATCCGCCAGCGGCAGGCGAGGGGCGGCGTCGGCAATCATCTGCGCATCCAGGTGGCAGCCCTTGCCGGTGTTAACCTGAATGGCGGGCGTCCCGGTTTCGCGGATGCGCGCCGCGTCGTTAACGGTTTGCTGATCGCCTTCGATCACCGCGCAGGAGATGCGTTGGTTCAGCCGTTTGAGGGTTTCGGTCAGCAGGGTGGTTTTACCGGAGCCGGGGCTAGAGACCAGGTTGAGCACCAGCTGTTGACGCGCGGCAAAGCGGGCGCGGTTGCGGGCGGCAAGCTGGTTATTTTTGTCCAGCACGTCGATCTCCACCTCCAGCATCTGGCGCTGGCTCATGCCCGGCGCGTGGGTGCCCGCTTCGCCGTGGCCGTAATGCAGGTCGCCCGCGTCGGAACGCTGCGGCGCAAAGGTGATGCCGGTCAGGGCCGCCGCAGGACGCGGGGCAGGGGAAAAAGGCGCGGAGCGAAACGCGGAGTGGGGACGGTGTTCATCCCCTTCTATATACAGGTTGCCTTCGGCGCAACCGCAGGTGCTACACATACATTACTCCTTCTCAATTTCGAGGCGTTGGATCTGCATACCGTCATCCGCCACGATGCGAAGACCCGTGCTCTGACACTGCGGGCAGCGTTGAACCTTTGATGAGAGCAGGGTGACGTACTGCTGGCACTGCTCGCACCAGCACTCCGCCTGCTGCTCGTCGATATGCAGCGCGCAGCCTTCCGCCAGCGTGCCGCGGCACACCAGCTCAAAACAAAAGTTCAGGGCGCTGGTCTCGACGCAGGAAAACGCCCCGACCTTCAGCCAGACGCCGGTGACGCGCTTCGCGTGGTTTTGCACTGCCTGCTGTTCGATAAGTTCCAGAGCCCGCTGGCAGAGGGTGATTTCGTGCATGACGCCTCCTCAATGATTTGCGCCAGTAAATGCAATAACGGTGCCAGCTTGATTTGCGTTACGGCGTGACGATGTCAGCGCTGTCGAAATGACACGTCGACACGGCGGCGTTGACAGTGTCTTATTTAATAAAAATCATTCAAATCAACACATTAAAAACTGGCACGGAATCTGCTTAACAGCCGCTATCTCCATTAACCGGATACCTTCTATGACTATTTGGGAAATTAGCGAAAAAGCGGATTACATCGCGCAGCGCCACCAGCAGCTTCAGGATCAGTGGCACCTCTACTGTAACTCTCTGGTTCAGGGGATCACCCTGTCAAAAGCCCGACTGCATCATGCAATGAGCTGTGCGGCGCAGGGGGATATGCGCTTTGTCCTGTTCGGTCATTTCACGGTCTTTGTGACCCTGGCAGACAGCTTTAACAGCCACACCATCGAGTACTACGTTGAGAATAAAGAGGGTGAAAAACAACGTATTGCGCAGGCGCAGCTGATGGCCGACGGCATGGTTGACGGCTACGTCAGCAACCGCGATCGCCAGCAGGTGCTTGAGCACTATCTGGAGAAAATCGCGCCGGTTTACAACGGTCTCTACGCCGCGGTTGAGCACGACTTGCCGGTCGACCTCAAACAGCTCGTCGTGGGAAAGGCCCCCGCAAATCTTGCCTGATAACCGAATGTCGAAAAGTGTCGATGAGACAGTTTTTCGTCGTCAAAAATGACCATCACCAGAGGATTGCCCGGTGAACCGTTTTGTAATTGCTGACTCGACGGTCTGTATTGGCTGTCGGACCTGTGAGGCGGCGTGTTCGGAAACGCACCGCCTGCACGGGCTGCAGTCCATGCCGCGCCTGCGCGTCATGCGTAATGAGAAAGAGTCTGCCCCGCAGCTCTGCCACCACTGTGAAGATGCCCCGTGCGCGGGCGTGTGTCCCGTCAATGCCATCACCCGCGTCGATGGCGCGGTCCAGCTGAACGAAAGCCTGTGCGTGAGCTGCAAGCTGTGCGGCATCGCCTGCCCGTTCGGTGCCATTGAATTCTCCGGCAGCCGCCCGCTGCATATCCCGGCGAACGCCAATACCCCGAAAGCGCCGCCTGCGCCACCGGCTCCGGCACGCGTGAGCACGCTGCTGGACTGGGTGCCCGGCATCCGCGCTATTGCGGTGAAGTGCGATCTGTGCAGCTTTGACGAACAGGGTCCGGCCTGCGTGCGGACCTGCCCGACCAAAGCGCTGATCCTGGTTAACATCCGCGATATCGCCCGTACCAGCAGGCGCAAGCGCGAGCTGACCATTAATACCGACGTCGGCGATCTTTCGCTTCTGCAGGCGCTTAACGAGGGGGCGAAGTGAACGCGATATTTATGATTAACAGCGCCGTGGCGTACTTTGCCGCTGCCGCCGCGCTGGCGCTGGTGTTCTCTTTCCATAAAACCCTGAGCGGCTGGATAGCCGGTATCGGCGGGGCGGTCGGCAGCCTGATGACGCTGGCGGCGGGCGGTGTCGTCCTGCTCGGCGGACAATCCGTGGAAACACTCATGCCGCTGATTCGCCACACCGTGGCGATTACGCCGCTGAACGCCATCTGGCTGGTGACCTTTGGCCTGTGCGGGCTGTTTATCAGCCTGTTCAATATTGACTGGCACCGCCATCAGCAGACCAAAGCCAACGGCCTGCTGGTCAATCTGCTGATGGCCGCCGCGGTCTGCACGGTTATCGCCAGCAACCTCGGCGCGCTGGTGGTGATGGCAGAGATCATGGCGCTGTGTGGCGTGTTCCTGACCGGCTGCAGCGCCTCCGGCAAGCTATGGTTTGCGCTCGGACGCCTCGGCACGCTGCTGCTGGCGCTGGCCTGCTGGCTGGTGTGGCAGCGTTTCGGCACCCTGGATTTTGCCGCGCTTAACGGCCAGCCGCTGGGGAACGACGTCTGGCTGCTGGGCACAGTCGGCTTTGGCCTGCTGGCCGGGATTATCCCGCTGCACGGTTGGGTCCCGCAGGCGCACGCGAATGCCTCTGCGCCCGCCGCCGCGCTGTTTTCGACGGTGGTAATGAAGGTCGGTTTGTTCGGTATCCTGACGATTACCCTGACGGGCGGTCAGCCGCCGCTGTGGTGGGGGGTAGCGCTGCTGATTGCGGGGATGATCACCGCATTTGTCGGCGGCCTGTACGCCCTGATGGAGCACAACATCCAGCGTCTGCTGGCCTATCACACCCTGGAAAACATCGGCATCATCCTGCTCGGCATGGGCGCGGGCGTCACCGGGCTGGCGCTCAACCAGCCGGCGCTGATTGCTGCCGGGTTTGTCGGCGGTCTGTATCACCTCGTCAACCATAGCCTGTTTAAAACCACTCTGTTCCTCGGCGCGGGCAGCGTCTGGTTCCGCACCGGCCATCGCGATATCGAAAAGCTCGGTGGGATTGGCAAAAAGATGCCGATGATTTCACTCGCCATGCTGGTGGGGCTGATGGCGATGGCCGCGCTGCCGCCGCTGAACGGCTTTGCCGGGGAGTGGGTGATCTATCAGTCCTTCTTCGCGCTCGGCCAGAGCGACGCGTTTATCGCGCGGCTGCTCGGCCCGCTGCTGGCGGTGGGCCTGGCGATTACCGGGGCGCTGGCGGTGATGTGCATGGCGAAAGTCTATGGCGTCACCTTCCTCGGCGCGCCGCGCACCCGTGAAGCGGAGAACGCCTGCTGCGCCCCGGTACTGATGGCCACCAGCGTGGTCGCGCTGGCGCTGTGCTGCATTGCGGGCGGGGTTGCCGCGCCGTGGCTGCTGCCGCTGCTGGGCCACGCCGTTCCGCTGCCGCTGGCGACGGCGCATACCGTTGTCTCCCAGCCGATGATGGCGCTGCTGCTGATCGCCGGGCCGCTCCTGCCGTTCGTGCTGATGCTGTTCTTCAGGCGCGACCGTCTCGCCTCCCGTTCGCGCGGCGCGGCGTGGGCCTGCGGCTACGAACACGAGCCGTCGATGGTCATTACCGCCCACGGTTTTGCCATGCCGGTGAAGGAGAACTTCGCCGCCGTGCTGAAGCTGCGCCAGTGGCTTAACCCGCAGGGCTGGGTGCCGGGCTGGCAGAGTGCTGCCGTGCCCGTGCTGTTCCGCCGGCTGGCGCTGATCGAGCTGGCGGTGCTGGTAGTGATTGTGATTTCACGAGGAGCCTGACATGAGTCTTTTACTGGCAATTCTTCAGGCGCTGGTGCTGTTCGCCGTCGCGCCGCTGCTGTCGGGCATCACGCGCGTGGCGCGCGCCCGAATGCACAACCGTCGCGGGCCTGGCGTGCTCCAGGAGTACCGCGATCTCTTCAAACTGCTCTCTCGCCAGAGCGTCGCGCCGGATGCCGCGGGCTGGGTGTTCCGCCTGACGCCGTTCGTGATGGTCGGCGTGATGCTCACCATCGCCACCGCGCTGCCAGTGGTCACGGTAGGCTCGCCGCTGCCGGTGCTCGGCGATCTGATTACGCTCATCTACCTCTTCGCCATCGCGCGCTTCTTCTTTGCGATTGCGGGCCTGGACACCGGCAGCCCGTTTACCGGCATCGGCGCCAGCCGCGAGGCGATGCTCGGCGTGCTGGTGGAGCCGATCCTGCTGCTGGGGCTGTGGGTAGCCGCGCAGGTTGCAGGTTCGACCCACATCAGTTTTATCACCGACACCGTTTACCACTGGCCGGTGGCCCGCTCCATCCCGCTCGTGCTGGCACTCTGCGCCTGCGCGTTCGCCACGTTTATTGAGATGGGCAAGCTGCCGTTCGATCTCGCGGAAGCGGAGCAGGAGCTGCAGGAAGGGCCGCTTACCGAGTACAGCGGCTACGGCTTCGCGGTGCTGAAGTGGGGCATCAGCCTTAAGCAATTGGTGGTGTTGCAGATGTTTGTTGGCGTTTTCTTCCCGTGGGGGCAGATGACGCACTTCTCTGCAGGCGGCCTGCTGCTGGCCGTGGTGGTTGCTGCCCTCAAGCTGCTGGTCGGCGTGCTGGTCATCGCCCTGTTTGAAAACAGCATGGCACGCCTGCGTTTTGCGGCAACCTCGCGCATCACCTGGGCCGGTTTTGGTTTTGCATTTTTAGCGTTCGTCTCCTTGCTGGTGGCGTGATTAAAGAGAGTGTTTATGTCTGAAGAAAAGAAAGGTCAGCAGTATCTCGCCGCGTTGCATCAGGCTTTCCCCGGCGTGGTGCTGGAGGAGTCCTGGCAAACCAAAGATCAGATCACCATTACCGTGAAGGTGAACTACCTGCCGGAAGTGGTGGAGTTTCTCTATTACCAGCAGGGCGGCTGGCTGTCGGTGCTGTTCGGTAACGACGAGCGCCAGCTGTGCGGTAACTACGCGGTGTACTACGTGATGTCGATGGAGCAGGGCGAGAAGTGCTGGCTCACCGTGCGCGTCGAGGTCGACCCGAATAAGCCGGAATACCCGTCCGTAACGCCGCGCGTTCCTGCCGCCGTCTGGGGTGAGCGCGAGGTGCGCGACATGTACGGCCTGGTGCCGGTCGGCCTGCCCGACGAGCGTCGTCTGGTGCTGCCGGACGACTGGCCGGATGAACTCTATCCGCTGCGCAAGGACAGCATGGATTACCGCCAGCGTCCGGCCCCGACCACCGACAGCGAAACCTACGAGTTCATCAACGAGCTGGGCAGCAAGAAGAACAACGTGGTGCCGATCGGCCCGCTGCACGTCACCTCCGACGAACCGGGCCACTTCCGCCTGTTCGTCGACGGCGAGAATATCATCGACGCCGACTACCGCCTGTTCTACGTCCACCGCGGCATGGAGAAGCTGGCGGAAACCCGCATGGGCTACAACGAGGTCACGTTCCTCTCTGACCGCGTGTGCGGCATCTGCGGCTTCGCCCACAGCACCGCCTACACCACCTCGGTGGAGAACGGTATGGGGATCGTGGTGCCGGAGCGCGCGCAGATGATCCGCGCTATTCTGCTGGAGGTGGAGCGCCTGCATTCGCACCTGCTGAATCTCGGCCTTGCCTGCCACTTCGTCGGCTTTGACTCCGGGTTTATGCAGTTCTTCCGCGTGCGCGAAGCGTCGATGAAGATGGCGGAGATCCTCACCGGGGCGCGTAAAACTTACGGCCTGAACCTGATCGGCGGGATCCGCCGCGACCTGCTGAAAGACGACATGATCAAGACCCGCCAGCTGGCGCAGCAGATGCGCCGGGACGTGCAGGAGCTGGTGGACATGCTGCTCAGCACGCCAAACATCGAGCAGCGCACCGTCGGGATTGGTCGTCTTGATCCGGAAATTGCCCGCGACTTCAGCAATGTCGGCCCGATGGTGCGCGCCAGCGGCCACGCCCGTGACACCCGCGCCGATCACCCGTTCGTCGGCTACGGCCTGCTGCCGATGACCGTGCACAGCGAACAGGGCTGCGACGTTATTTCTCGCCTCAAGGTGCGTATCAACGAGGTCTACACCGCCCTGAACATGATCGACTTCGGCCTGGACAACCTGCCGGGCGGTCCGCTGATGGTGGAGGGCTTCACCTACATTCCAAACCGCTTTGCCCTCGGCTTTGCCGAAGCGCCGCGAGGGGATGATATCCACTGGAGCATGACCGGCGACAATCAGAAGCTCTACCGCTGGCGCTGTCGCGCGGCGACCTACGCCAACTGGCCTACCCTGCGCTATATGCTGCGCGGTAACACGGTCTCTGACGCGCCGCTGATCATCGGCAGCCTCGATCCGTGCTACTCCTGCACTGACCGCATGACGGTGGTGGACGTGCGCAAGAAGAAAAGCCAGGTAGTGCCGTACAAAGAGCTTGAGCGCTACAGCATCGAGCGCAAGAACTCGCCGCTGAAATAAGGACACGCCATGTTTACCTTTATCAAAAAAGTGATCAAAACCGGCGCGCAGACCAGCAGCTATCCGCTGGAGCCGATCCCGGTGGATAAAAACTTTCGCGGCAAGCCGGAGCACAACCCGCAGCAGTGCATCGGCTGCGCGGCCTGCGTCAATGCCTGTCCGTCGAACGCCCTGACGGTGGAAACGGATCTCAAAACCGGCGAGCTGGCCTGGCAGTTTAACCTTGGACGCTGCATCTTCTGCGGCCGCTGCGAGGAGGTCTGCCCGACGGTCGCCATTCGCCTGTCGCAGGAGTACGAGCTGGCGGTGTGGAAGAAAGCCGATTTTCTGCAGCAGTCGCGCTTTGCGCTGTGCAGTTGTCGCGTCTGCAAGCGTCCGTTCGCCGTGCAAAAAGAGATCGACTACGCCATCGCGCTGCTGCAGCACAACGGCGACGCCCGCGCGGAGCATCACCGCGAAAGCTTCGAAACCTGCCCGGAGTGTAAGCGTCAGAAGTGCCTGCTGCCGTCCGACCGCATTGATATTACCCGCCATATGAGAGAGGCCAGCTGATGGAAAACTTACTCGGCCCGCGCGACGATAACGGCATTCCGGTGCCGCTGACGGTGGAGGAGTCCATCGCCAGCATGAAAGCGTCGCTACTGAAAAAAATCAAACGCTCAGCCTACGTCTACCGCGTGGACTGCGGCGGCTGCAACGGCTGTGAGATCGAGATCTTCGCCACCCTGTCGCCGCTGTTTGACGCCGAACGCTTCGGCATCAAAGTGGTACCGTCCCCGCGTCATGCGGACATTCTGCTGTTTACCGGGGCGGTGACCCGCGCCATGCGATCGCCCGCGCTGCGCGCCTGGCAGTCCGCGCCGGATCCGAAAATCTGCATCTCCTACGGCGCCTGCGGCAACAGCGGCGGCATCTTCCACGATCTTTATTGCGTCTGGGGCGGCACCGACAAAATCGTGCCGGTGGATGTCTATATTCCGGGCTGCCCGCCGACGCCTGCCGCCACGCTGTACGGCTTTGCGATGGCGCTCGGCCTGCTGGAGCAGAAGATCCATGCCCGCGCACCTGGCGAGATCGACAACCAGCCCGCGGCCATTCTGCATCCGGACATGGTCCAGCCGCTGCGCGTGAAGGTGGACCGCACGGCGCGCAGGCTGGCGGGCTATCGCTACGGGCGTCAGATTGCCGACGATTACCTGCGCCTGCTGAGCCAGGGCGACCATCAGGTGGCGCGCTGGCTGGAAGCGGAAAACGATCCGCGTCTCAATGAGATCGTGGCAAACCTGAACAGCATTGTGGATGAGGCGCGTATCCGATGAGTGAAACGGTGGTGTTCAGCCAGCTGAGCCGTAAGTTTATTGATGAGAACGATGCCACGCCGGATGCGGCGCAGCAGGTGGTCTATTACAGCCTGGCGATTGGGCACCACCTCGGGGTGATCGACTGTCTGGAGGCGGCGCTAACCTGCCCGTGGCCGGAATACCTGGCGTGGATCGCCACGCTGGAGGAGGGCAGCACCGCGCGGCGCAAGATGGAGGGCGTGCCGAAGTATGGCGAGATCGTCATCGACGCCAACCATATCACAATGCTCGCCAACGCCTTTGACGCGGCGCTCGGCAGGCAAACCCCGGCGCAGCAGGCGTGGAGCAAAACGCTGCTCGGCATGCTGCACGATATTCATCAGGAGAGCGCCATCTACCTGATGGTGAGGAGATTACGTGACTGACGTTTTACTGTGTGTCGGCAACAGCATGATGGGCGACGACGGCGCGGGCCCGCTGCTGGCGGAGATGTGCGCCGCAAAACCGCAGGGCGACTGGGTGGTGATTGACGGCGGCAGCGCGCCGGAAAACGATGTGGTCGCCATTCGCGAGCTGCGTCCGGAAAGGCTGTTGATTGTCGATGCCACCGATATGGGGCTGAACCCGGGCGAAATCCGCCTGATTGATCCGGACGACATCGCCGAGATGTTTATGATGACCACCCACAATATGCCGCTGAACTACCTGGTCGATCAGATTAAAGACGACGTGGGCGAGGTGCTGTTTTTAGGGATCCAGCCGGACATTGTCGGGTTTTATTACCCGATGACGCCGCCGGTGAAGGCGGCGGTGGAAGATGTGTATTCGCGGCTGGCGGAGTGGGTTGGGGATGGAGGGTTTTCTCCGCTCTGAGCAGTGCCGGGTGGCGGCGACGCCTTACCCGGCCTACAAAACCGTAGGCCCGGTAAGCGCAGCGCCACCGGGCAACTGGCTACGCCAGATCCGCCCCGTTACTCGCAATCACCTTTTTATACCACCAGAACGATTTCTTGCGCTTGCGGTCCAGCGTCCCGTTGCCGGCATCGTCGCGGTCAACGTACACAAACCCGTAGCGCTTGCTCATCTCGCCCGTTGAGGCCGACACCAGGTCGATGCAGCCCCAGGTGGTGTAGCCCATCAGCGGCACGCCGTCCTCAATCGCATCGCCCATCGCGCGGATATGCTCGCGCAGGTAGCTGATGCGGTAGTCGTCGTTGATCTCGCCGTTTTCATCAATGACGTCCTTCGCTCCCAGGCCGTTTTCCACCAGGAACAGCGGCTTCTGGTAGCGGTCGTACATCATGTTCATGGTGATACGCAGGCCGAGCGGATCGATGCCCCAGCCCCACTCGCTTACCTGAATATGCGGGTTACGCAGGGACTTCACGATGTTTGCCGCGCTGGTGTTGCCCGCGTTCATGTCCGCCGACGCGCAGCGCGAGGCGTAATAGCTGAACGAGACAAAGTCGACGGTATTTTTCAGCAGTTCGTCATCGCCTGGGTCTTTCACAATCACGACGCCTTTCTCGCGGAACACGCGGGCGGAGTAGGCCGGATAGCTGCCGCGCGCCTGCACGTCGATAAAGAACAGGTTCTCGCGGTCTTTCTCCAGCGCCATCCACACGTCTTCCGGTTTGCAGGAGTACGGGTAGAAGTTACCGCCAGCCAGCATGCAGCCGACCTGGTTTTCCGGGTTTACCTCGTGAGCGATTTTTGTCGCCAGCGCACTGGCCACCAGCTCGTGGTGCGCGGCCTGGTATTTCACCTGATCCTCGTTTTCACCTTCCTCAAACACCAGCCCCGCGCCGGAGAACGGGCTGTGCAGCATGATGTTGATTTCGTTGAAGGTCAGCCAGTATTTCACCAGCCCGTTAAATTCCTCGAAGCAGGTGCGGGCGTAGCGGGCGAAGAAATCGACCATCTTACGGTTGCGCCAGGAGCCGTACTCCGTCACCAGGTGCATCGGCACATCGAAGTGGCAAAGCGTTACCAGCGGCTCAATGTTGTACTTTTTGCACTCCTCGAACACCGCGCGGTAGAAGGCGATGCCCTCTTTGTTTGGCAGCGGCTCGTCGCCGTTCGGATAGAGGCGGCTCCAGGCAATCGAGGTGCGGAACACCGTAAAGCCCATCTCCGCCATCAGGGCGATGTCCTCTTTATAGCGATGGTAAAAATCAATCGCTTCATGGCTCGGGTAAAACTCATCGTCACGCAGCGAAAAACGCTTTTCCTTACCCAGCTTCACCGCCAGGCGGTTCGCGCCGTGGGGGATCATATCGACCGTCGTCAGTCCTTTGCCGCCTTCACGGTAAGCACCTTCACTCTGGTTGGCGGCAAGCGCGCCGCCCCATAAAAATCCTTGTGGAAAAACAGACATTCTTACCTCGCTTTCAATTTATGCTTTTGCTGCGTTGTTCTGTACCGGTGCGGTCTGCAGGGCGCGCGCTTTTTCAGCCTCGTCTTCGACCGGGATATCCTCAAACCCTAAAAGCAGGGTCAGAACAAATGACAGCACCACGGCCAGCCCCATTACGCCAAACACCCAGACGATGGTCATTGGGTTGGCCGGGTCGAAGAACTGCACGCTGGTAAACAGCCCCGGCGCCGCCATCGAGTGGCTGGCAAGGCCTGCCATACCCGCCACCGCGCCGCAGATAAAGCCGCTGATCAGGCTCGCAATCAGCGGACGCTTCAGGCGTACCGCTACGCCGTACAGGGCCGGTTCAGAGATCCCCGCCATGATGGCGGAGGCCGCCGCGGCCAGCGCCGTCTGGCGCAGTTCCGGGTTTTTCGTTTTCCATGCCACCGCCAGCGACGAGCCGCCGAGCGACAGGTTGGCGCCGATTTCTGACGGCATCACCATTCCTTCTTTGCCCGTTTCGGCAATGGTCTGAATGATGGTCGGCGTAAACACGCGGTGCATCCCGGTCATCACCAGCAGCGGCCACAGCGCGCCCATGATGGCGACGGAGAGCCAGCCCAGGTAGCCGTGAATGGTGTAAACCAGCGCGGAGATGGCGCTACCGATCCAGATCCCCAGCGGGCCAATCAGCACGATGGCGAGCGGGGCGGCAATCAGCACGATCAGCATCGGCTTGAGGAAGTTTTTGGTCACCGCCGGGGTGATGCGATCCACCCAGCGTTCGATATACGACAGGCACCAGGTCATGACCAGCGCCGGGATGACGGTATAGGTGTATTTCACCGCCGTCACCGGAATAAAGGCGAACTCAACGTGCTCGCCCTGCGCGGCTTTCGCCATTAGCTCGATAAAGCTCGGGTGCACCAGCACGCCCGCGATGGCAATCGCCAGCGACATGTTGGTTTTAAACTTCACCGCCGCCGAGGCCGCCACCATCAGCGGCAGGAAGAAGAACGCCCCGTCGCCAATAACCGTCAAAATGGTGAGCGTCGGCGCGCCTTTTTCCAGCACGCCAGTCATTTCGAGGATCATCGCCAGCAGCTTGACCATCGAACCGCCGATGATCGCCGGGATCAGCGGCGACATGGTGCCGATCAGCGCGTCGAGGATCCCGGCGCCAATGCGGCGTAACGTCAGCTTCTGCGGGCCTTCCGGTACCACGGGCTGCAGGTCAACGGGCAGCAGGCTCACTACTTCGCGGTACGCCTGTGAAACCGTGTTGCCAATAATCACCTGGCACTGGTTGTCGTTACGCACCACGCCAAGCACGCCGCTGATGCTTTTCAGGCGCGCAACGTCGGTAAGATTTTCGTCTTTCAGAACGAAACGCAGGCGCGTCATGCAGTGTGTGACGGCGACGATGTTCTCTTTGCCGCCCAGCGCGCTGATAACGTCGTTTGCCAGCGCAGCGTAGTTTTTGGCCATCGGATCTGTTCCTGTTATCGTTGTGTGAAATGTAGGAAACCGGTTCCACATAATCATCATGAGTTTCTTTTGTTGAAACAAGACCGCTTTTTGGACATTTTTTCTTTTCGTGATGAAGATCGCAGTGGGGTGTAGAAAGCGTGACGTCGTCGCTGCGACAATTTTTTCGCGGTGCAGTACACTGCCCGCACGAGTTTCGGATGGAAGAACAATATGACCACGATGCTGGAAGTGGCGAAGCGGGCAGGCGTGTCGAAAGCGACGGTCTCCCGGGTGTTGTCGGGCAACGGCTACGTTAGCCAGGAGACTAAAGACCGGGTTTTTCAGGCCATTGAAGAGAGCGGCTATCGCCCGAACTTGCTGGCGCGAAACCTGGCGACCAAACGCACCCAGACGCTTGGGCTGGTAGTGACCAACACCCTGTATCACGGCGTCTACTTTAGCGAGCTGCTGTTTAACGCCGCGCGGATGACGGAAGAAAAAGGGCGGCAGCTGATCCTCGCCGACGGCAAGCACAGCGCCGAAGAAGAGCGCGAGGCGATCCAGTATCTACTGGATATGCGCTGCGATGCGGTAATTATCTACCCGCGTTTTCTGAGCGTGGAAGAGCTGGACGAGCTCGTCGAGAAATGCGAGCAGCCGATTATGGTGCTTAACCGCCGCCTGCGGAAAAACAGCAGCCACAGCGTCTGGTCCGATCATAAAGCCTCGTGTCAGGACGCGGTGTCGCAGCTGATTGCGAAAGGGCACCGGGAGATTGCCTTTATCACCGGTTCGCTGGATTCCCCCACCGGGGTTGAGCGTCTTTCCGGTTACAGGGATGCGCTGGCGCAGCACGGTATTGCAGCGCGTGACGCGCTTATCGCCGAAGGGAAGTGGAACCCGGCCAGCGGCGCGGCGGCGGTCACTCAACTCCTCTCCCGCGGCGAACCGTTTACCGCGCTGGTGGCGAGCAACGACGATATGGCGATCGGCGCCATCAAGCAGCTGCACGACAGCGGCGTCGCCACGCCGGACGCGGTGTCCGTCATCGGCTTTGACGACGTGGCGATTGCGCCCTACATCGTGCCGTCGCTCTCCAGCGTGCGTATTCCGGTGACGGCGATGATCCAGGAGATCGTCAGTCGCCTGATTTTCATGCTCGACGGCGGAGAGTTCAAATATCAGCAAACCTTTTCTGGCGAGCTTGTCCTGCGCGACTCCGTTACCGATGGCCCGCACCGCTGACGTCGACATCTGTCATCGTCACTAATGACGATGACAGAAACGCTGCGTTTTTATTATTCTTAAAAATCAGTGTGTTAAATATTGGCACGGTTTATGAATAGCTTCGCGCATAACAGTTATGCCGGAGAAGCAGATGAACCGTTTTATTATGGCCGATGCCAGCAAGTGCATTGGTTGCCGTACCTGTGAAGTGGCGTGCGTGGTTTCCCACCAGGTGGAGCAGGATTGCGCCTCTCTCACTCCCGATACCTTCCTGCCGCGCATTCACGTCATTAAAGGTGTGAATATTTCCACCGCCGCCATCTGTCGCCAGTGCGAAGATGCGCCGTGCGCGAACGTCTGCCCGAACGGGGCGATTAAGCGCGAGAAGGGCTTTGTGCACGTGATGCAGGAGCGCTGCATTGGCTGCAAAACCTGCGTGGTGGCCTGTCCGTATGGCGCGATGGAGGTGGTTGTCCGCCCGGTGGTGCGCAACAGCGGCATGGGGCTGAGCGTGCGGGCGGAGAAAGCCGAAGCCAATAAATGCGATCTTTGCTATCACCGCGAAGCCGGCCCGGCCTGTATGGAGGCCTGCCCTACGCACGCGCTGGTCTGCGTGGATCGTGACAAGCTTGAGCAGATGAGCGCAGAAAAACGCCGTCGCGCGGCGTTCGACACCTCGTCATCGCTGCTGTTTTAAGCTGCGATGAGCGTTAACGGCGTACTGCTTCGGGTGCGCGGCAAAGTGCAGGGCGTGGGGTTTCGGCCCTTCGTCTGGCAGCTGGCACACCGGCTGAAGCTTGTGGGCGATGTCTGCAACGACGGAGAGGGTGTCCTGGTGCGTCTCGCGGGTAATGGGGGGGACTTTACCGCGAGGCTGCATCAGGACTGCCCACCGCTGGCGCGCATCGATCGCGTTGAAACGCAGCCGTTCACCTGGGCGGACATGCCTGAGGACTTTACCATCCGCCACAGCGATCGCGGGGCGATGGATACGCAAATCGTGCCGGATGCCGCCACCTGCCCGGCGTGTCTGGCTGAAATGCGCGACCCCGGCGAGCGCCGCTATCGCTACCCGTTTATCAACTGCACCCACTGCGGGCCGCGGTTTACCATTATCCGCGCCATGCCCTATGACCGCCCGGCCACGGCAATGGCCGCATTCCCGCTCTGCGCGCCGTGCGAAACCGAGTACCGCAACCCGGCCGACCGCCGCTTCCACGCCCAGCCGGTGGCCTGCCCGGACTGCGGGCCGCAGCTGGAATGGCGAGCCGGAGACACTATTGCCACTCGCGAATCGGCCTTAAACGCGGCGGTGAAGAGGCTGAAAAACGGCGGGATCGTGGCGGTTAAAGGGCTGGGGGGATTTCATCTGGTCTGCGACGCGCTTAACCCGCAGGCAGTGGCGACGCTGCGGGCACGCAAGCAGCGCCCGACGAAGCCGCTGGCGGTGATGCTACCGGATGCGGACGATCTGCCGGAGACGATACAGACGCTGTTACGCTCGCCCGCGGCACCGATCGTGCTGACGCCGAAAGCTTCGCTTCCCGCGTTTCCCGAGGAAATTGCCCCAGGGCTCGACTGCGTAGGCGTGATGCTGCCCGCGAACCCGCTCCAGCATCTTTTGCTGATGGACTGCCGGCGCCCGCTGGTGATGACCTCCGGCAACCTCTGCGGCAGGCCGCCTGCCGTCACCAACGCGCAGGCGCTGGAGGAGCTCGGCGGCATCGCGGACGGCTTCCTGCTGCACAACCGCGACATCCTGCAGCGCATGGATGATTCGGTGATGGATCGGGATGGCGCTATCCTGCGTCGTGCCCGGGGTTTTGTGCCCGATGCCGTCACGTTGCCCGCGGGTTTTGAGAATGTCCCCGCCATGCTGTGCACCGGTGCAGAGATGAAAAACACCTTCTGCCTGGTGCGCGGCAACCAGGCGGTGCTGAGCCAGCACTTTGGCGATCTGAGCGACGAGGGCGTAGAGGCGCAGTGGCGCAGCGCGCTCTCGACGATGCAGGTCATCTACGCTTTCCAGCCTGATAAGCTGGTGTGCGATGCCCATCCGGGGTATCGCGCGCGCCGGTGGGCGCAGGAGCAGGCGCTGCCCGTCGAAACCGTGCTGCATCATCACGCTCACGCGGCGGCGTGCCTGGCGGAGAACGGCTGGCCGCTCGGCGGCGGAGACGCTATCGCTCTGACGCTGGACGGGATCGGCATGGGCGAGAACGGCGCGCTGTGGGGCGGAGAGTGCCTGCGGGTGAACTATCTCGACTGCGAACGGCTCGGCGGCCTGCCTGCCGTGGCGCTGCCGGGCGGCGATCTGGCGGCAAAGCAGCCGTGGCGTAATCTGCTCGCCCACAGCCTGGCGTTTGTCCCGGACTGGCAACGCTACCCGGAAACGCGAGCGGTTCAGCGCCACAGCTGGCCGCTGCTGGCAACGGCGATCCAGCGTGGCATCAACGCCCCGCAGGCGTCGTCCTGCGGTCGTTTGTTTGACGCGGTCGCCTGCGCGCTGGGCATCGACGCGCAGCGCTACGAAGGCGAGGCAGCGTGCAGGCTGGAGGCGCTGGCATCGCAGTGCGCGGGCGTTGACCATCCGGTGATTCTGGAAGCGAATAACCTTGCGCTGTTCTGGCAGCAGTGGCTGAACTGGCAGGCGGAGCCCTGCGAGCGCGCGTGGGCGTTTCACGACGCGCTGGCAAAAGGGCTGGCAGAACTCGCCGCGCTCCATGCCCGACGCTTATCGCTGTCGACAATCTGTCTCAGCGGCGGCGTGTTGCACAACCGTCTGCTGCGCGCGCGCCTGCGTCATTATCTTTCTGACTTTACGCTTCTTTTTCCTTCGCGCCTGCCTGCAGGTGACGGAGCGATCTCCTTCGGGCAGGCGGTGGTTGCCGCTGCCCGGTCATGTTCAAAAAGGATTTAAAATGTTACGACTGTTACGCAACGAACCTCGCGCCGCGCTTCTGCTGCTGGCTCTGGTAATGGCAAACCTGCTGGCCTGGGGATGGGCATGGCACTCTTTTAGCGGCAGCACGGCGCTGATGGCCGCCAGCCTGCTGGCGTGGTGCTACGGGCTGCGCCATGCGGTGGATGCCGACCACATCGCGGCCATTGATACCGTGACGCGTAAGATGATGCAGCAGGGCAAACGCCCGTGCGGGGTGGGGGCGTGGTTCTCGCTGGGGCACTCCACCATCGTGGTGCTGGCCTCCATTGCCATCGCCGCCACCGCCACGGCGTTTCAGAAAAACATGGAATGGTTCCACGAAACCGGCAGCCTGATTGGCACTGCGGTATCCGCCACCTTCCTGCTGGCGATGGCGCTGGTGAACATGGTGATCCTGCGCGGCGTCTGGCGCAGTTTCCAGGCGCTGAAAAAGGGCCAGACGGTGCAGGGTGACGTCACGCTGCCTGCCCAGGGGGGCGTTATGAACTGGCTGTTCGGTAAAACCTTCCGCCTCGTCAATAAAAGCTGGCAGATGTATCTGGTGGGTTTCCTGTTTGGCCTCGGCTTCGACACGGCCACGGAAATCGGCGTGCTGGGGATCTCCGCCGCCAGCGCCTCCAGCGGGATGTCCGTGTGGTCAATCATGATCTTCCCGGCGCTCTTCGCCAGCGGCATGGCGCTGGTGGATACGCTCGATAACCTGCTGATGGTCGGTGCCTACGGCTGGGCGTTTGATAAACCGCAGCGCAAGCTCTACTACAACATGACCATCACCGGCACCTCCGTGGTTGTTGCGCTGTTTATCGGCGGGCTGGAAGCGCTGGGCCTGCTGATGGATAAATTTGCTCTCAGCGGCGGCATCTGGGATCTGATCGGCGCGGTAAATGACAACCTGGGCAACGCCGGGTTTGTGGTTGTCGGGCTGTTCGTTGCCTGCTGGCTCATCTCCATGGCCAACTATCGCTGGCGCGGCTACGACGCGCTGGTGGTGCGTTCCTGAACTCCCCACCCTGTTTTACCCGGCGGCGCTACGCTTGCGCGGGTCTGCATGTAGGCCGGGTAAGCGGAGCGCTACCCGGCAATACGAGGGTTAAGCAGGCAGCGATTTCAGCAGGGCGAAGGCCTCCTTCATCCGGTCTTCGCTGACGACAAAGGCGCATATCTGACCGTCAGCATCGGTGCCGCGCGCCACCATTCCCTGCGGTTCGAGGGTAATTTGCCAGTTCAGATCCTGACGCTGCGTTTCTCCTGCAAGATGCAGCGGCAATTCCGGCGTTTTGACCTTTACCAGCATGGCGGGTAATTTCAGCGGCGCGCTGCCGCCGAGCAGGTTTTTTGCCAGATACATGGCGCTTAATTGTATCGGCTGCAGGAAGGGCAGCACCTGGCCGTTAATTTCCGCGCAGTCGCCCAGGGCATAAATATCCGGCCGCGTGGTTTGCAGGTAGCTATTTACCTTCACGCCGCGGTTTATTTCAGCCCCTGCGCGATGCGCCAGCGCGGTTTCCGGGCGCAGGCCCGTCGCGGCAACCACCGCATCCACTTCTACGCTGCGGCTTCGGTCGAGCATGGCACGAATGCCGCCTTCGGTTTTGCTCAGGCTTTGTAGCTGCGATTTCAACATCAGATGCACGCCCATATCGGTCAGACGATGCTGTAAGCGACTGCTTACT
Source organism: Enterobacter cloacae complex sp. 385G4 (assembly GCF_057320665.1). NCBI lineage: Bacteria > Pseudomonadati > Pseudomonadota > Gammaproteobacteria > Enterobacterales > Enterobacteriaceae > Enterobacter > Enterobacter cloacae complex sp. 385G4. Next base: position 18,814 of record NZ_JBXWDD010000007.1, on the reverse strand, counting down.
TCTGCGGGCATCAGCGCCGACAGAATGCTGGCCGCGTGGTCAACCAGGGTCACGGATTTTCCCGCCCGACAGAAGTCCATCGCCAGCTCGGTGCCGATCAGCCCGCCGCCGACGATCATCACTCTGGCGGCATCGCGTAGCCGGGTTTCGCTGGCCTGATACTCCTGCTGACTGTTGAGGGTAATCATCAGCTCGCGGCCCTCAACCGGCGGCACAAACGCAGATGCCCCGGTCGCCAGCACCAGCCTGTCGTACTGCCAGGTTTTCTCTTTCGCTTTTACCACGTGGGCGTCGGCGTCGATATCGGTGACCCAGGTGTACGGAAACAGACGCAGGTTGAACTGCTCCGCGAACTCCCCCGCCGTCTGGCGGGTGAGGTCATCGGCGCGCTGATTCTGGCTAATGACGTGGCTTAAATCAGGCTTGTTGTACTCGTCCATGCTGTCGGCGGCGATCAGCGTCAACGGCACGTTTGCATCCTGTTTGCGGATATTTTTCACCAGCTGGCGGGCAGCAAAGCCCGAGCCGATGATAACGATGCTGTTGCTCATTTTGCCTCCGTTGCCAGTTCATCAAAGACGTCTTTGCCGAGGGAGCATTCCGGGCAGAGGAAGTTGTCCGGCACCTCGCTCCACGGCGTGCCCGGGGCAACATCCTGCAGCGGTTCGCCCAGCTCAGGATCGTAGATCCACTGGCAGACGCTGCACTGCATGCGCGGACCGAGATCGGCGCTGGCTGCCGTAGAACAGGTTTGTGGCTGTTCCGCAGGTTTTGCGGTGACTTCAGGAAGCGGGGCGAGCGCCCACTGACGGGCGATGTCGCGGCCATGCTGGCGGCAGATTTCCAGCGCGTCGATATCAGGACGCCATTTCGCCTTCAGGCTCATGGACATCTCAAAACCCGCATCCTGTAAACGGGTGGAAAGACGGTCTACCGCGCCGCCGCTCCAGCCGTGTGAACCAAAGGCGCTGGCGCGTTTGTTACGAAAGCGCAGGCCGGTCATCTCTTCCACCAGGCCGGCAATCTTCGGCATCATCACGTTATTCATGGTGGAGGTTCCCACCAGCACGCCCTTGGAGCGGAAGACATTGGTCAATACCTCGTTCTTATCGCTGCGCGCCACGTTGAAGATTTTCACCGCTACGTTCGGGTCAACTTCATTGATCCCCTGGGCAATCGCGTCCGCCATCATGCGGGTGTTGTTGGACATGGTGTCGTAGAAGATAGTGATGCGATCTTCCTGGTAATCCGCGGCCCACTTCAGGTACAGCTCGACGATCTGGGTGGGGTTTTCACGCCACACCACGCCGTGGGAGGTGGCAATCATCTCCACCGGCAGGTTGAAGCCGAGGATTTCGGTAATTTTAGGCGTCACCAGGCGGCTGAACGGAGTGAGGATATTGGCGTAGTAGCGCTGACACTGTTCGAACAGCTCGGTCTGATCCACTTCGTCATTGAACAGGCGTTCGTCGCAGTAGTGCTGGCCGAAGGCGTCGTTGCTGAACAGCACCGCGTCGCCGGTCATGTAGGTCATCATGCTGTCCGGCCAGTGCAGCATCGGGGTTTCGACGAAGATCAGCTGCTTGCCGTTGCCGATATCCAGCGTGTCGCCGGTTTTTACGGTGTGGAAGTTCCACTCCGGATGATGGTGGTGGCCGTTAATTGAATCAATGGCGTTGGTGGTGCAGTAGATTGGGGTATCCGGAATGTGGGACATCAGTTCGGTCAGCGCCCCGGCGTGGTCCTCTTCCGCATGGTTGATGATGATGTAGTCGATGTCATTCAGGTCGATTTCACCGCGCAGGTTCTGCACGAACTCACGGCTGAATTTGTGATCGACGGTATCGATCAGGACGTTTTTACCTTCGCGGATGAGATAGCTGTTGTAGCTGCTGCCGCGCAGCGTTTTGTATTCCGTCCCGTGGAAATCGCGCACTTCCCAGTCACGTTGACCCACCCAATGAATGTTATTTTTAACCAGAATAGACATAGCAACCTCAACTTAATACAGCGTTTTCAAATAAGATGGTTTGCTTATATCAAGTTGCGTGCCAACTTTTTAAATTATTAATATTCAATAAGTTGCGATTTAATGCCCCATGATGAGTAGTCATTATGACTATCCTAAAAAGAGTCAATATGACATTATGCATTGTCAAAATGACAGCGAGGTCAAAATGAGCTTTTCCGTAGACGTGCTGGCGAAGATCGCCATTGAGTTGCAGACCGGTATCGGCCATCAGGACCGCTTTCAGCGCCTGATCTCCACGCTGCGCCACGTGCTGGATTGCGATGCGTCGGCGCTGCTGCGTTACGAAGGGCGGCAGTTTATTCCGCTGGCTATCGACGGCCTGGCGAAGGACGTACTCGGGCGGCGCTTTACGCTGGAGGGCCACCCGCGTCTGGAAACCATCGCCCGCGCGGGCGACGTGGTGCGTTTCCCGGCAGACAGCGATCTGCCCGATCCGTACGACGGCCTGATTCCGGGGCAGGAGAGCCTGAAGGTGCACGCCTGTATTGGCCTGCCGCTGTTCGCCGGGCAGAATCTGATTGGCGCATTAACCCTCGACGGCATGTCGCCGGATCAGTTCGACACCTTCAGCGACGAAGAGCTACGGCTGATTGCCGCGCTGGCCGCCGGGGCGCTGAATAATGCGCTGCTGATAGAGCAACTGGAGAGCCAGAATATTCTTCCCGGTAGCCCGACGGCGTTTGAGCCGGTGGCGCACACCGAGATGATCGGCCTTTCACCGGGCATGGAGCAGCTCAAAAAAGAGATTGAGATTGTCGCCGCGTCCGATCTGAACGTGCTGATCTTCGGAGAGACTGGTACCGGTAAGGAGCTGGTGGCGAAGTCGATTCACGAAGCGTCGCCGCGCGCGGTCAATCCGCTGGTGTACCTCAACTGCGCCGCGCTGCCGGAAAGCGTGGCGGAGAGCGAGCTGTTCGGTCACGTCAAAGGGGCGTTTACCGGGGCCATCAGCAACCGCAGCGGCAAGTTTGAAATGGCCGATAACGGCACGCTGTTTCTTGATGAGATTGGCGAGCTTTCCCTTTCACTTCAGGCCAAGCTGCTGCGCGTATTGCAGTACGGCGACATCCAGCGCGTGGGGGATGACCGCAGCCTGCGGGTGGACGTGCGGGTCCTTGCTGCGACCAACCGGGATCTGCGCGAAGCGGTGCTGGCCGGGCAGTTCCGCGCCGACCTGTTCCATCGCCTGAGCGTGTTCCCGCTGTCCGTGCCGCCGCTGCGCGAGCGCGGAGACGACGCGGTGCTGCTGGCGGGTTATTTCTGCGAACAGTGCCGTCTCAAAATGGGGCTGTCCCGCGTGGTGCTTAGCCCGGGGGCGAGAGCGCATCTGCTCAGCTACGGCTGGCCGGGCAACGTGCGCGAGCTGGAGCATGCGATTCACCGCGCGGTGGTGCTGGCGAGGGCGACGCGCTCGGGGGATGAAGTGGTGATTCATGCGCGCCATTTTGCGCTGCATGAGGAAAATGCCCCGACCGTGAAGCCTGCTGTGCCTGAGAGCGCAATCGAAAACCTGCGCGAAGCGACGGAAGAGTTTCAGCGTCAGATGATTACCCGCGCGCTGGAGCAGAATAACCGCAGCTGGGCGGCGTGCGCGCGGGCGCTGGAGATGGACGTCGCCAACCTGCACCGGCTGGCGAAGCGTCTTGGGCTGAAGGGTTAAATAATCCCGGCCTGGTAGAAGTCCTGCAGGTTGATAGCGCCGCACAGCCTGCCGTGCTCGTCCACCACCGGTGCGGCGGTGATTTTGCGCTTCATCAGCACCTCTTTGGCTTCAATGGCGCGGCTGTCGGCGTTGAGCGTCAGCCCGCCTTTGGTCATGGCGTCAGACACGTTTGTTTCCAGCCTGCCGCCGCCCACCAGCCAGCGGCGCAGGTCGCCGTCGGTGAAGACGCCCTTCACGTTTCCGCCGTCATCGCATACCGCCACCAGCCCCAGACCGGTGCGGCTCAGCTCCAGCATCGCGTCCATCACGCTGGTATCGAGTTTGACCTGCGGAATGGCATCGTCGGTGCGCATCAGATGGTGAACCTTGTTGAGCAGTCGCGCGCCGAGCGCACCTGCCGGATGCGAACGGGCAAAATCTTCCTCATTGAATCCGCGCGCCTGCATTACCGCCATCGCCAGCGCGTCGCCCATCATCAGGGTGTTAACGGTGCTGGAGGTCGGGGCGAGGTGCATCGGGCAGGCTTCACGCTCAACGGAAATATCCAGCGTCGCTTTGGCGGCCAGCGCCAGCGGCGAGCGGGGTTTCCCGGTCATCGCCAGCAGGGCGACAGATTTTTCCTGCAGGCGCGGAATAATCAGATCCAGCTCTTTGGCCGAACCGGAGTAGGAGATAAACAGCATCACGTCGCGGCTTTCGATCATCCCGAGATCGCCATGCAGCGCCTCTGCCGGATGCACGAAGAACGCCGGGGTACCGGTGCTGGCGAGCGTCGCGGCAATCTTCTTGCCGATATGGCCAGATTTACCGATGCCCGCCACAATCACTTTGCCTTCGCAGTGGATAATGGTGTTGGCGGCGCGGACAAAATCCTCGCCCAGACGTTCCGGCAGGCGGCTGGCTTCCTGCAGCTCCAGCATCAGCGTCTGGCGGCCCGTTTCTAACAGAAAATCACTCATCTCTTTCTCCGGTTACGATCACGTCGATGCCTTTTTCTTCCAGCGCTTTTTTGAACGCCGGATCGATACCCGCGTCGGTAATCAGCTTATCAACGCTTTCGAGGCTACAGACAATATTGGGGCTTTTGCGGCCAAACTTCGACGAGTCGGCCATTAAAATCACCTCCCGCGCGGCGTTACACATCGCTTTACTGACGCTGAACACCTCGTTAAACGTCGTGACGCCTGCGTTCAGGTCGATGCCGTCGGTGCCCATAAACAGTTTATCGAAGCTGAAGTGGTCGAAAGCGTTCTCCGCCAGCTGGCCGTGAAAGGACGCCGATTTTTTGCGGAAGGTGCCGCCGGGCATCAGGATGGTCTGCTCGCTGTCGAACTCCGACAGCGCGTTGACGATGTGCAGGCTGTTGGTCATCACCGTGATGTTGTTAAAGCGGCTGAGCAGGGGGATCATCTGCAGGACGGTACTGCCTGCGTCGAGGATGATGGAATCGCCGTCCTGGATAAATTTCACGGCGGCTTCGGCAATCAGCGCTTTCTGGTGGGTATTGATCAGCGTTTTGTGATCGATTGGCGGGTCCGCTTCGTCCTTGTTGAGCACCACGCCGCCGTAGGTGCGAATAACGGCGCCAGAGTTTTCGAGCAATACCAGGTCCTTGCGTATTGTCGTGCCGGTGGTGTCAAAGTAGTGGGCCAGATCCTCTACCGAGCATTTTCCCTGCTTTTGCAGATGCTCGAGAATGGCCGCCTGCCGCTGACGTGGTTTCATAGGCGCTTCGTTCCTTAGGTTGCGAAATGATAATTTCGCAAGTCTATAACTTTCACAACGAAATTATCCATGTTTCAGATTGAGCGCTAATGATAGTGCATTCTGACAGAGTGGATCATGGGGAAAGATCACATCAGGCTGCAATTCCTGTAACAAGAGGCCGTTGATTGCCTGGATTTTGGCCGGACGGGCAAATACCGTCATGCCACGCATCAGGAGGGAATCGCACACCCGGTCGTGCTCGTCCAGCGCTACGGCGACGACCACGCGCGGTTTAAAGCGTCCGCCGGAACGCCCGACGCCGACGCGGCCCTTCTGACACAGCGCATCAAACGCGCGGTTAAACTGGTGGATCTGCCAGCCGCCAAACGCCATCTGGCACAGCCAGGCGAGGGCGGCGACGGTGATGAGTGCGGTTACCATATCGACTCCTTGTTTTGTTCCCTCTCCCGGTGGGAGAGGGTTAGGGTGAGGGCATCAGGCCGCTCGATCAGAACATCACCTGCCCACCGGTCACGTTAATCGACTGCCCGGTGCAGTACGACGCTTTCGGACTGGCGTAAAACAGCAGCATGTTCAGCACGTCCTGATAGTCACACCCGCGCTTCAGCGGCACTTTATCGATGTAGTACTGCTCCACTTCCTCAGCCTTGATGCCGAGCTTGGTGGCGTACTGCGGCAGCAGGGACTGGAACATCGGCGATTTCAGCAGGTTGCCCAGCATCAGCGAGTGCACGGTAATCCCGTATTCGGCCAGATCCAACGCCAGGGACTGCGTCAGCCCCACGCCGCCAAACTTCGCCGCGCTGTACCCGGAGTTGTGCTTGCTGCCCACTTTCCCGGATTTTGAGTTGATCTGAATGATGCGCCCCTGAATGCCGTCGCGGATCATCAGACGGGAAAACTCGCGGGCACAGAGGAAATAGCCCACCAGATTCACCTGCAGCGAACGGTCAAAATCCCCCAGTTCGAAATCGCTGATAAACGCCGCTTTCGCAATCCCCGCGCTGTAGACCAGCAGATCGGTGCGCCCAAAAATCTCGTCCACGCCGCGGGCCAGCGCCATCACGCTCTGCTCGCTGGTGGCGTCCGCACCAAACCCGTACGCCATCCCTTCGCCAAACTCGGTGTTAATGGTGTCCGCCACGCGGGCGGCTTTTTCACTCTGAATGTCCACTACCGCCACGCGGTAACCTTCTGCGGCAAGCCCACGGCAGAGGAACTCGCCTAAGGTTTGTCCCCCACCAATGACAACGGCAACCTGACTCATGTGACTCTCCTTAATTACGCAACAAATTTTAACGTGCAGCCTGGGGTGACAGACTGCGGAACCGGGCCATCCACGTGAACCGTACCGGGGTATTCCGCCTGCGGCTGGCCGTCGAAGCGCAGGGTGATGTGGCCGAGCTCGCGCAGGTTTTGTTCGGCCACGTCGCCGACGGCGGTGACGGCATAGCGCGCCTCGCCCAGCTCCAGCTGGCTTCCGGCCTTCAGCTCGCCGTTCAGTTCGCCGTGGCAGTGCATAAAGCAAAACTCTTCGATATCCGCCGGAGCGCCTTCGCGGAAGGTGATCAGCATCTGGTCGCTCAGCGCGTCCGCTGCGCTCTGGCCGATGCGGGTAATGGTGGTCTGGTAAATGACGTTCATTGCAGGAACCTCTTATTGATAGATAAAGCCGGAGACAAACCAGGCAATCAGCACCGTCGGCGCGCCCGTCAGGAAGCGGCTCACCAGCACGGACGGCACGCCCACGCGCACGGTGTCCTGGCGCGCTTCGGCCAGCGACAGACCCACGGGGATGAAGTCGCACGCCGCCTGGGCGTTAATGGCAAACAGGGCGGGCAGGGCGAGGTGCGGGGGAATGTTGCCCAGACCAATCTGCACCCCTATCAGCACGCCGATGACCTGGGCAATCACCGCGCCCGGGCCGAGGAACGGCGACAGCAGCGGGAAGGAGCAGATCAGCGCCAGCGTCACCAGCCCGAGCGGGTGGCTGGCGAGCGGGGCGAGGCCGTGGGCAATCCAGTCGCCCAGGCCGGACGCCATGATGATGCCGATCAGCGCCGAGACGAACGCCATAAACGGCAGAATCGTTTTCAGCACCGTATCGATAGTGTCGCGCCCGGACTGGAACAGCACCGCCACGGCGGAGCCCATCCCCATCCCGACCTTTGCCAGCAGGCCGTCGCTCTGCTCGGTGATCTTCTTGCTGGTGTCGTACTCGCGCGGGGCTGCTTTTTGCGGCGCGGCAGTGCCATTCACCAGAGTGATGTTGTCCTCCTTCACGCCCGAGACATAAATGTCCTCCAGGATGTACTGCGCCAGCGGGCCGGATTTCCCGGTGGAGTGAATATTCACCGTCGGAATGCGGCGCTTCGGATAGATGCCGCAGCGCAGCGTGCCGCCGCAGTCAATCACCGCCACGCCGATGTCCGCTTCCGGCGGCTCGCCCTCTTTAAAGCCGTCAACCGCTTCCCAGCCGGTCAGCTCGCGCAGCTTGTCGACAATCGCCGGGCGCGTGCCCGCGGTGATGTAGACGATCTTTTTGCCTTCGGTGGCGTCGAACTCCAGCGGGCCGCCCCAGCCGCCCGTGCCTTTCTCAATGCGGATCCGGTTCATGCTGTCGCTCCTGAAAGATGGACCTTCTGTTCAAGCTGGATGCCCATTTTTTTCTCGAAAATAGCGGTGGTGAGGTCAGTCACCCAGCCGCGGAAGAAGTTGGTCACCAGGCCAACCAGCAGGTAGCTCACCGCCAGCGGGCCGAGCGGCAGGCCAAGCGTGGTAAGGCCGCTGGCGATCCCGAGGTAGACAAACAGCTCTCCGGGGTTGATGTGCGGGAACAGGCCGTTCATCGAGTGGCAGCTGTAGGAGGCGGCGGCGTAGTAGCTCGGCTTGTACTTTTCCGGCATAAAGCGGCCGAGGCTTAAGGTCATCGGGTTACAGAAAACAAAGGTGCCGATGAATGGCAATATCAGGTAGCGGGACAGCGGGTTACCGGCGCAGCGCTGGGCAAAGCGTTCGATGCGCTGCTGGCCGATAAAGTTGATCAGCGCGTTCATGATCACCAGCAGGCTGATCAGCAGGGGCAGGATCCCGGTCACCATGCCGGTGAACACTTCTCCGCCTTTCTGAAACAGCCCGATGAACCACTCGGCGCCGTGGGTAATGGTCTCTATCATTCTTCTCTCCTGTGGGGCTTTTTTGTTTTTGTATAACTGCGGCTAATAATAATCACTTTGAAAGGTTTTAAAGTGTTAGTTAGATCTCACAATGAAAGAAAAATGTATTATTTTGAAAGTTAATTGGTGGGGTGAATGATTTTCGGTGGAAAAAAGCGCGGATTTGCGTTGTGGAGGCGCGTACCGCTTCCTTGAGGTGTTGCGGATGCTTTACCATACTGGGTTCTTATCGAACCCGTTAAATGGATGTCTCATGTTCAAGCGTCGTTATGCAGCGCTGTTGCCTGCGCTTATCCTGCTGTCTGCCTGTAGCAGCAAACCTAAGACCGAAGCCGTTCAGCAAACGGCGGGCGCGCCTTCCGGGGGATTCCTGCTGGAGCCGCAGCACAATATGATGCAGATGGGAGGCGACTTCGCGAATAACCCGGCGGCCGAGCAGTTCATCGATAAAATGGTGAGCAAACACGGTTTCGACCGCCAGCAGCTGCATGAAATTTTGTCTCAGGCGAAGCGTCTGGACTACGTTCTGCGCCTGATGGACAGGCAGGCACCATCCGCCCAGGTGCCGAGCGGGCCGAACGGCGCATGGCTGCGCTACCGCAAACAGTTTATTACCCCGGACAACGTGCAAAACGGCGTGGCGTTCTGGAACCAGTATGAAGATGCGCTCAACCGCGCGTGGCAGGTTTACGGCGTGCCGCCGGAAATCATCGTCGGGATTATCGGCGTAGAGACCCGCTGGGGGCGCGTGATGGGCAAAACCCGCATCCTCGACGCACTGGCGACACTCTCCTTTAACTACCCGCGCCGCGCGGAGTATTTCTCTTCCGAGCTGGAAACCTTCCTGCTGATGGCGCGCAACGAGCAGGACGATCCGCTCGATCTGAAAGGGTCATTTGCCGGCGCGATGGGTTACGGCCAGTTTATGCCGTCGTCCTATAAACAGTATGCCGTCGACTTTAACGGGGATGGTCACATTAACCTGTGGGATCCGGTGGATGCCATCGGCAGCGTGGCGAACTACTTTAAAGCGCACGGCTGGACGCCGGGCGGCCAGGTTGCCGTGCAGGCGAACGGCGAAGCGTTTGGTCTGGAAAACGGCTTTAAAACCAAATACAGCGTTGCGCAGCTGACGGCGGCAGGCTTAACGCCAACCCAGCCGCTGGGCAACGTTGACCAGGTGAGCCTGCTGCGTCTGGACGTGGGAACCGGCTACCAGTACTGGTACGGCATGCCGAACTTCTACACCATCACCCGCTACAACCATAGCACCCACTATGCGATGGCGGTGTGGCAACTGGGGCTGGCGGTATCGCAGGCTCGCGTCCCGGCGGCGTCGCCGTTTAGTCAGTAACTCGCCTTATTCCGCCCTCTCCCTGTGGGAGAGGGCACCCGCGCGCACCTCTTTCCCGCAGAAACATTTCGCCACACTCCCATTTCATTCCCGCCGTTTACATCTTCATCGCCTTTCATTATTGTTATGTTATAACATTATTTTTGAGTTGAAATATCCATGTCCCTGTTTTCTCTCTCATCCCCGGTTCGGCTGCTGCTGGCGATGGTGCTCATTCTGTTTCTCGGGCTGGCCGTGCGCTGGGCGGTGGCGCTGCCATGATCGTGATGAACGCACTGGTTGCGGGCTACGACCGCCAGCCCGTCACGCGTCCGCTTTCGGGCGTGATTGAACGCGGCAGCATGACCGCGATTATCGGCGCCAACGGCTGCGGCAAATCCACGCTGCTGAAAACCCTCGCCGGATTTATTCCGCCCGTCAGCGGCAGATTTCACTGGCAGGGTAGACGACCGGTAATCGGCTGGCTGGCGCAGCGTCACGCGCTGGAAGCGCAATTTCCGCTGACCGTCCAGGACGTGGTGAGCATGGGCTGCTGGCCCGGAATTTCGCTTTTCGCCGGTTTTCGTCGCGAAGCGCGTCTGCGCATTAGTGGTGCACTTGAGCGCGTGGGGCTGGAGTCGATGGCGCTCTCCACCATTGATGAACTCTCCGGCGGCCAGTTTCAGCGCATGCTTTTTGCCCGCGTGTTAGTACAGCAGGCGCCGCTGGTGATGCTCGACGAGCCCTTTACCGGCGTTGATGAAGCGACCTGCAACGTGCTGATGGATCTGATGCTGGAGATGTATATGCAGGGGCAAACGCTGCTCGCGGTACTGCACGACAGCGAGCGCGTGGCGCGCCACTTCCCGCAAACGCTGCGGCTGGATACTGAAGCCCCCCAGTGGAAAACCGAACGGGTGAGGGTGGCATGATCTGGCACACATTCTTCCAGCCGTTTATCGAATTCGGTTTTATGCGCCGCGCGCTGGTGGTTTGCCTGGCGCTCTCCGTCAGCACCACCGCGCTCGGCGTGTTTCTTCAGCTGCGCCGGATGAGCCTGATGGGCGATGCGCTTTCTCACGCCATTTTGCCCGGCGTCGCCGTGGGGTATTTGCTCTGCGGGATGTCGCTGTTGGCTATGACCGTCGGCGGGTTTATCGCCGGGATTGCCGTTGCGCTGGTGGCCGGGCTGGTCAGCCGCCGCACGCCGCTGAAAGAGGATGCCAGCTTTGCCGGTTTTTACCTGGGGTCACTGGCGCTGGGCGTCACGCTGGTATCTCTGCGCGGCTCGAATGTCGATCTGCTGCATCTGCTGTTTGGTTCAATCCTCGCGGTGGACAACGACGCCGCGCTGTTTGTGACCGGCGTGTGCATCTTCACCCTTATCATGCTGGCCCTTTTTTACCGCGGGCTGGTGACGGAGGCGTTTGACACCGCCTGGCTGCAGGTGAATGCCCGCTGGCTACCCGGCGTATTGCACGGTCTGTTTCTGGCGCTGCTGGTCCTGAACCTGGTGGCCGGTTTTCAGGTGCTCGGCACGCTGATGGCCGTCGGGCTGATGATGCTCCCGGCGGTGGCGGCGCGCTGTTGGGTCCGCACCTTACCCGGATTACTCCTGATGGCCGGTATCAGCGGTATTTTCTGCGCGTGGCTGGGGCTAAGCCTCTCCTGGGCGGCAAGTTTACCGGCGGGGCCATCTATTGTGCTGACCGCCAGCGCGCTGTTCTTTATTTCCGTTTTATTTGGCACGCGCAGCAGGCTGGCTGGCAGCCTGCGGGCGCTTTTTTAACGCAAGGGGAAACGATGAAAAGTACAGGATTAATCATGGCGCTAGCGCTGGGGATGATGTCGCATAGCGTGATGGCGAAAACGCTGAATGTGGTCACCAGCTTTTCGATACTGGGGGATATCGTACAGGAGGTGGGGGGCGATCGTGTAAACGTGACGACGCTGGTGGGGCCGGACGGCGATCCCCATACCTTCGAACCGTCGCCTAAGGACAGCGCGGCGCTGAGCAAGGCTGACGTGGTCGTGGTCAACGGTTTAGGGCTGGAAGGCTGGCTCGACCGCCTGGTGAAAGCCTCCGGGTTCAAAGGCCAGCTGGTCGTTGCCTCAAACGGGGTGAAAACCCACACGCTTGAGGAAGATGGAAAGACCGTGACCGATCCGCACGCCTGGAACAGCGCGGCGAACGGTGCGCTGTATGCGCAAAATATTCTGAACGGGCTGGTGAAAGCCGATCCGGAAGACAAAGCGGCGCTGGAGGCTTCAGGAAAACCTTACATTGCGCAACTGACCCAACTGGACAGCTGGGCCAAAACGCGCTTTAGCCAGATCCCGCAGGAAAAGCGCAAAGTGCTGACCAGCCATGACGCGTTTGGTTATTTTGGCCGCGCTTACGGCGTAACCTTCCTGGCACCTCAAGGACTCTCTTCAGAGAGCGAGGCCAGCGCGTCGCAGGTGGCGGAGATTATCAAGCAGATTAAAGCCGACGGCGTGAAAACGTGGTTTATGGAAAACCAGCTCGATCCGCGTCTGGTGAAGCAGATTGCGTCGGCGACGGGCGCACAGCCGGGCGGCGAACTTTACCCGGAAGCCCTGTCGGCAAAAGGTGGGGCAGCAGACACCTACGTTAAGGCGTTTCGCCATAATGTCGATACGCTTGCGAACAGCATGAAATAATATTTCTACAGCCGGTGCGCCCGCACCGGCTTTTTTCTGAAGCCCCCTCGTAAAACCTGAAGCGCATCCCCATATCTGACGAGAAAGTGCTATCTTGTGCTGCACGTTTTTCTCAAGCCTGGAGCTAGAATGACTGACCATGAATTGATGCAGCTAAGCGAGATCGTTGGCCTTGCCCTGAAGCAGCGTGGCGCGACAATCACCACCGCGGAATCCTGCACCGGCGGCTGGGTGGCGAAAGCGATTACCGATATCGCCGGCAGTTCCGCCTGGTTTGAACGTGGCTTTGTGACCTACAGTAACGAAGCTAAGGCGCAGATGATTGGCGTGCGCGAAGCCACGCTGGAACAGCATGGCGCGGTCAGCGAACCGGTTGTCATTGAAATGGCCATTGGCGCGCTGAAAGAGGCGCGGGCAGATTACGCCATTTCCATCAGCGGCATCGCGGGGCCGGACGGCGGCAGCGACGTGAAGCCTGTCGGCACCGTCTGGTTCGGGTTTGCCACGTCCAAAGGGGAAGGGATAACCCGCCGGGAGTGCTTTAGCGGCGATCGCGAAAGCGTGCGTCGTCAGGCTACCGTTTATGCGTTAAAAACGCTCTGGCAACAATTTCTACAAAATACTTGATACTGTATGACTATACAGTATAATTGCACCAACAGAACAGAAGTCCATGGTGAAGCGCAGTTGCTTCTCCCGGCATGACAGGAGTAATAATGGCTATCGACGAAAACAAACAGAAAGCGTTGGCGGCAGCACTGGGCCAGATCGAAAAGCAATTCGGTAAAGGCTCCATCATGCGCCTGGGTGAAGACCGTTCCATGGATGTGGAAACTATCTCCACCGGTTCGCTTTCTCTGGATATCGCACTGGGCGCGGGCGGTTTGCCGATGGGGCGTATCGTAGAAATCTACGGTCCGGAATCCTCAGGTAAAACGACGCTGACCCTGCAGGTTGTTGCAGCGGCGCAGCGCGAAGGTAAAACCTGTGCGTTTATCGATGCCGAGCACGCGCTGGACCCGGTCTATGCCCGTAAGCTGGGCGTTGATATCGACAACCTGCTGTGTTCCCAGCCGGACACCGGCGAGCAGGCGCTGGAAATTTGTGACGCGCTGGCACGCTCCGGTGCGGTTGACGTGATCATCGTCGACTCCGTTGCGGCGCTGACGCCAAAAGCGGAAATCGAAGGTGAAATCGGTGACTCTCACATGGGCCTCGCGGCACGTATGATGAGCCAGGCGATGCGTAAGCTGGCCGGTAACCTGAAGCAGTCCAATACGCTGCTGATCTTCATCAACCAGATCCGTATGAAAATTGGTGTGATGTTCGGTAATCCGGAAACCACCACCGGTGGTAACGCCCTGAAATTCTACGCCTCTGTCCGTCTGGATATCCGCCGTATCGGCGCGGTGAAAGAGGGCGAGAACGTGGTGGGTAGCGAAACCCGCGTGAAGGTTGTGAAGAACAAAATCGCAGCACCGTTCAAACAGGCCGAATTCCAGATCCTCTACGGCGAAGGTATCAACTTCCTCGGCGAGCTGGTTGACCTGGGCGTGAAAGAGAAGCTGATTGAAAAAGCGGGCGCCTGGTACAGCTACAACGGTGACAAGATTGGTCAGGGTAAAGCGAATGCTATCTCCTGGCTGAAAGAGAACCCGGCTGCGGCGAAAGAGATTGAGAAGAAGGTGCGTGAGCTTCTGCTGAACAACCAGGACTCCAAACCTGATTTCGTGGTGGATGCCGCGGATGCTGAAGAAACCAACGAAGACTTTTAAGTCTCTCGTGTAAAGATGAAGGGCTGCTGACGCGGCCCTTTTTGCATTTCTGATTCTGCAGGTTTTTTATGAGTGAACCGACATCACGCCGACCCGCCTACGCGCGCTTGCTGGATCGTGCGGTACGCATTCTCGCCGTGCGCGACCACAGTGAACAGGAGCTGCGGCGGAAGCTGTCAGCGCCCGTCATGAGCAAAAACGGGCCGGAAGGGATTGATGCCACTGCGGAAGACTACGACCGCGTGGTGGCCTGGTGCTATGAGCATCATTACCTGGACGATGACCGGTTTGCCTCGCGTTTTCTCGCCAGCCGTGGTCGCAAAGGGTATGGGCCCGCGCGCATCCGCCAGGAGCTAAGCCAGAAAGGGGTGGCCAGGGAGTCCATCGAAAAAGCGATGCGCGAAAGCGACACCGACTGGTGCGAACTGGCAAAAGAGCAGGCGATTCGTAAGTACGGCGAACCGTTGCCGCGTGAATTTTCAGAAAAAGTCAAAATCCAGCGCTTTTTGCTCTACCGCGGCTTTCTGATGGAAGATATTCAGGATATCTGGCGTAATTTTGCCGATTGAACGCATGCGGGATTTTACTTCCCACTAAAGAAAACTTATCTTATTCCCACTTTTTCCAGTAGCTGGTCTGTCCAACGGTTTACCGATACAGGCTGGCTACGACATTTCGTTAGCTTGATTTCAGGATAATTATGAGCAAGAGCACCGCTGAGATCCGTCAGGCGTTTCTCGATTTTTTCCATAGTAAGGGACACCAGGTTGTTGCAAGCAGCTCCCTGGTACCGAACAACGATCCGACTCTGCTGTTTACCAACGCCGGGATGAACCAGTTCAAGGATGTGTTCCTTGGTCTCGACAAGCGTAATTATTCCCGCGCTACAACCTCACAGCGTTGCGTGCGTGCGGGCGGTAAACACAACGACCTGGAAAACGTCGGTTACACCGCGCGTCACCACACCTTCTTCGAAATGCTGGGTAACTTCAGCTTCGGCGACTACTTCAAACACGATGCCATCCAGTATGCGTGGGAACTGCTGACCGGTGAAAACTGGTTCAACCTGCCGAAAGAGCGTCTGTGGGTTACCGTCTATGAAACCGATGACGAAGCCTACGAAATCTGGGAAAAAGAGGTCGGTATCCCGCGCGAGCGTATTATTCGCATCGGTGATAACAAAGGTGCGCCATATGCGTCTGATAACTTCTGGCAGATGGGCGACACCGGTCCTTGCGGTCCGTGCACCGAGATCTTCTACGATCACGGCGACCATATCTGGGGCGGCCCTCCAGGCAGCCCGGAAGAAGACGGCGATCGCTATATTGAGATCTGGAACATTGTCTTCATGCAGTTCAACCGCCAGGCTGACGGCACTATGGAGCCGCTGCCGAAGCCATCCGTTGATACCGGTATGGGCCTGGAGCGTATCGCCGCGGTTCTGCAGCACGTTAACTCCAACTACGAGATTGACCTGTTCAGCACTCTGATCAAAGCCGTTGCGAACGTTACCGGCCGGACCGACCTGAACAACAAATCGCTGCGCGTTATCGCGGACCATATTCGTTCCTGTGCGTTCCTGATTGCCGACGGCGTTATTCCGTCGAATGAAAACCGTGGCTACGTGCTGCGTCGCATCACTCGCCGTGCGATCCGTCACGGCAACATGCTGGGCGCGAAGGACACCTTCTTTTATAAACTCGTTGGGCCACTGATTGGCGTGATGGGGTCAGCCGGCGACGAGCTGAAACGCCAGCAGGCGCAGGTTGAGCAGGTTCTGAAAACCGAAGAAGAGCAGTTCGCTCGTACGCTGGAGCGCGGTCTGGCGCTGCTGGACGAAGAACTGGCGAAGCTTAAGGGTGACACGCTGGATGGCGAAACCGCTTTCCGCCTGTACGACACCTACGGCTTCCCGGTTGACCTGACGGCGGACGTTTGCCGCGAGCGCAACATCAAAGTTGATGAAGCAGGATTTGAAGCTGCGATGGAAGAGCAGCGTCGTCGTGCGCGTGAGTCCAGCGGTTTCGGTGCAGACTACAACGCGATGATCCGCGTTGATAGCGCGTCTGAATTCAAAGGTTATGAAGTGCTGGAACTGACCGGCAAAGTGACTGCCCTGTTTGTTGACGGTAAAGCCGTAGACAGCATCAGCGCGGGTCAGGAAGCCGTTGTCATTCTGGACAAAACGCCGTTCTATGCGGAATCCGGCGGCCAGGTTGGCGATAAAGGCGAACTGAAAGGCAACGGTTTTAGCTTCAGCGTCAGCGACACCCAGAAATACGGTCAGGCGATCGGTCACCAGGGCAAACTGGTATCCGGTTCTCTGAAAGTGGGCGAGGGCGTACAGGCTAACGTTGATGAAGCACGCCGTGCGCGCATTCGTCTGAACCACTCTGCAACCCACCTGATGCACGCAGCCCTGCGCGACGTGCTGGGTACCCACGTTGCACAGAAAGGTTCTCTGGTAAACGATAAAGTGCTGCGCTTCGACTTCTCGCATTTTGAAGCGATGAAGCCGTCTGAAATTCGCGCGGTGGAAGACCTGGTGAACGCGCAGATCCGTCGTAACCTGCCAATTGAGACCCACATCATGGATCTTGAGGACGCGAAGAAAAAAGGTGCGATGGCGCTGTTTGGCGAGAAATATGACGAGCGCGTTCGCGTGTTGAGCATGGGCGACTTCTCTACCGAACTGTGCGGCGGTACTCACGCCTCGCGCACCGGTGACATCGGCCTGTTCCGCATTGTTTCCGAATCCGGTACGGCTGCAGGTGTGCGTCGTATTGAAGCGGTGACCGGTGAAGGCGCAATCGCCAGCCTGCATGCGCAGAGCGATCAGCTGCACGACATCGCGCAGCTGCTGAAAGGCGATAACCAGAATCTGGGCGAGAAAGTGCGCGTTGCGCTGGATCGTACTCGTCAGCTGGAAAAAGAGCTGCAGCAGCTGAAAGAGCAGGCTGCGGCGCAGGAGAGTGCAAACCTCTCCAGCAAGGCTGTAGACATTAAGGGCGTCAAACTGCTGGTCAGCGATCTGGCGGGCGTTGAGCCTAAGATGCTGCGTACTATGGTCGACGATCTCAAGAACCAGCTTGGTTCTACCGTTATCGTGCTGGCGACGGTGGCAGAAGGTAAGGTTTCTCTGATTGCGGGCGTCTCTAAGGATGTGACCGACCGCGTTAAAGCAGGGGAACTGATTGGTATGGTCGCCCAGCAGGTGGGCGGCAAGGGTGGCGGTCGTCCGGACATGGCGCAAGCCGGTGGTACGGATGCGGCGGCACTTCCTGCGGCATTAGCCAGCGTTGAAAGCTGGGTAAGCGCGAAACTGTAATAACTACAAAGCACAAGCAGACGCCATAGCGGCAACGTTATGGCGTCTTGTTCACTGTGCTATCGATAACGATAAAGTCAGGTTGAGTTTGTGTATATCGGCTAAACTTACGTTTAACAGAATGTGATGCCGTGACTGCTTACACTTTACGTGTTTGTCATCGCTTACTTTTTGGCGTTATATGATGGATAATGCCGGGATACAAGAGACCCGACTCTTTTAATCTTTCAAGGAGCAAAGAATGCTGATTCTGACTCGTCGAGTTGGTGAGACCCTCATGATTGGGGATGAGGTCACCGTGACAGTTTTAGGGGTAAAGGGTAACCAGGTACGTATTGGTGTTAACGCTCCTAAAGAAGTATCTGTCCACCGTGAAGAGATCTACCAGCGTATCCAGGCTGAAAAATCCCAGCAGTCCAGTTACTGATATTGTCGCGTCTCGCTGTCGGGCGAGACGCAACCCTCCCGCTATTTTTCCTGCTCAAAGTTACCGTTTAATTTCAATCGCTCTCTTTTTAACCACTCCGTTACCCTTAACTCGTCTCAATACCGCCATTTCGGCAGATGTTTTCTGTGGCATTGCCTGCAAAATCCGCTTATAAAACACCCTCTTTGCGGCTTTTACATGCGAATTGCGTGTGATTTGTGCAAACGATAAAAGCTTTTGGAAAATTGTTTGACTTATAAGTCCCAGAAAGTAATATATGCGCCACGCAGCGACGAGAAGCTCTTAACGAGTCACTCGAAGCACTCGAAAGAGGCGTTGTGTGGTGAGGTGGCCGAGAGGCTGAAGGCGCTCCCCTGCTAAGGGAGTATGCGGTCAAAAGCTGCATCCGGGGTTCGAATCCCCGCCTCACCGCCATTTTGCATCCGTAGCTCAGCTGGATAGAGTACTCGGCTACGAACCGAGCGGTCGGAGGTTCGAATCCTCCCGGATGCACCATCTATTACTTCATATTGCTTTCGAAGTGATATGAATATCGAGCAGTACAGTAGTAAATCCCGATGCATCCGTAGCTCAGCTGGATAGAGTACTCGGCTACGAACCGAGCGGTCGGAGGTTCGAATCCTCCCGGATGCACCATCTATTACTTCAT